>CAZCVE010000035.1:0-95372 GCA_964502175.1 uncultured Sandaracinaceae bacterium | reverse complement strand
GCCCTCACCCCCGGCCCTCTCCCGCGGGCGGGAGAGGGAGATTTTGGCGCCGCGGCAGGGTGGTTGGCTTGGTGGGTGGAGGGGGCCGTTCGCGGCTTGTTGGTGCGACGTGGTGGAGCACCGCTGACCCACCCCCGCCCCTCCCGCGGGCGGGAGGGGTGCCTCTCTTCGTGTGAGGTCGCGTGTCGGCGTGACCTGTTGGGAGAGCGCTCACCACCTCCGGCCTCCCGCTCGTGGGACGGGTGCCTCTGCGACTCGGGTGGGTCGACGGGGCGGTCGGCGGGCGCGTGGTAGGACAGCGCGATGCGTACATCGGTCGTCGCGGCGCTGGTCCTCGGTGTGGTCGTGCTCGGGTGCGAGTCGCGCGTGTCGCTCGGCACGCAGTGCTCGACCGGGGCGGACTGTCCGGTCGAGCTCACCTGCAGCGTGGGTCGATGTCGCTCGACGTGTACGTCCGCCACCCAGTGCGGAGAGGGGCGTCGATGCCTGCGCGGGGCCTCGGGGGTGAGCGTGTGCTCGACGGCGCCCGACGACTCGTGCGTGCGCGTGGAGGACTGCGTGGATCCGGCGTTCTCCCGGTGCGTGAACGGAAGCTGCCAGACGGCGTGCTCCGAAGACGCCGAGTGTGCGGGTGGTGACTGCGTGCTCGGGGGATGCGTGGAGCGTGCGTTGGTCGATCAGTCCGAGGTCGGACGCGTCGCGCTCGGCGCGCCCGGGGCGACGGACGTGAGCGTCGGCTCGTTCGTGATCGCCGATCCCGATGGCGGCGGTGAGCCGCTCACCCTCGAGCACGACGACGGGTTCGCGGACGTGGGCGTCATCGTCGAGGACGCGTCCTCGATGGGCCAGTGGGCGATCCACGTCGCGACGATGCAGCGCACCGCGACCGAGCGCGGCAAGCCCACGATCCTCGACGTCGACGTGGACGGCGTGATGCCGCTCCGCACCGCGATCGCGACGTTCGACGGAAGCGATGCCACGACGGTCGCGGCGGAGCCGATGCCCGATGGGCGTCCTGCCTACCTCTGGCTCCTCGAGACGCCTGACGCCGAGACGTCCGACGACCGCCCGGGTCAGATGGCGTTCTTCATGCGCGGCACGGATGGCACCCAGCCGATGAACAACGGGGGCAATTTCGCGCAGCGGATGCCGGGGCGTGCGTTCATCGCGCGAGGCTTCGGGATGGCGTTCGACGGGCCAGCCTATGGGATCCGCGTCGTCGATGGCGCGAGGTCCGAGATCCAGATCACGGGACCCGGCGCAGGCGGGGACCTGGCCTTCCGCATGCCCATCGAGGGTGACTCGGGACGTCTCGAGACCGCGGGGACCTCCCGCGCGATCGCGCTCCGGACGCGCGGCGGTGAGGTCACGTTCCTCCGGCTCGCGGGCACCGAGGACCTCATGGGCGCGTCATTCGCGATGGGCACCTCCACGTGCGCGCCGGGCATCACCGACCGCGACGTGATCGCCGAGGGCACCTACGCCCTCGCGACGTGCGAGGGCGCCCGCGTCACGGTGCGAAGGATCGTCTGCCCGACGGGTGACAGCCGGGCGCTGCTCGAGTGCATCGTGAGCACGCAGCTGACGATCGACGAGGCGGAGGCGCCGAGCGCCGTCGAGCTCGAGACGCTGCCGGGCGGTGTGGCGATCGTCAGCCGTGACGGTGCAGGCGTGCACGTGCGGCTCGTGTCGGATCAGGCGACGTCGTCCGCGACGACGGTCCGCTACGAAGCGGTGCTCCCGGTCTCGTACCGCGTGAACGCGCTCACGGACTACGCGCTCGAGCACGTGGCGGCGAACGGCGCGTCACGCGGCGGCGCTTCGGTCGTCATGCTCGCGGGCCACTACGTCGACGACAGCGGCATCGCGCAGGTGCGCGTCGGCGTGCTCGAGATGGCCGCACCCTGACTCGACTCGCGTGAGTCACCGCGAGAACGCATCGCTCGGCAGCGAGGCCACGCGCGTGAGCCGACCCCACAGGCGGGCTCGCTCCTCGGCGCTCTCTCGCGTCGCGTCGCGGAGGTGCGTCGGCGCGCGCGCGCGATCGAAGTAGAAGCCGCCGTTCGCGTCTCGCGCCCGCGCGGAGAGCGCGAGGAAGAGCGCGGTGTCGGCGCCCTCTTCGGGGGTGCGGAGGATCGCGCGCGTGAACGCGAAGAAGCGCGGCAGCGACGTGCGCACGCCAGGTGTGTCGGCCCAGCCCGGGTGCATCGCGCTCGTCGTGATGGAGGCGCTGCTCGATGCGCTGCGCTTCGCGATCTCTTCGGTGACGACGATCTGCGCGCGCTTGGCGAGCGCGTAGCGATGCACGCCGTCGAAGGGGGCGTCGTCCGGCTCGTCGAAGAGCGCGGTCACGTCGAGCTTCGCGCCGTACATGCCGCCGGACGACACGTGCACGATGCGCGCGTCATCCGAGCGCCCGAGCGCAGGCCAGAGCAGGTGCGAGAGCAGCGTCGGGCCCACGAGGTGGACGGCCGTGGTGGTCTCGAGGCCTTCGCTCGTCTTCGCGCGGTGATCGAGCAGCGCGCCTGCGTTGTGCACGAGCACGTCGAGGCGCGATCCGTCGAGCGCCGCGGCGAACGCGCGCACCGACGCGAGCTCACCGACGTCGAGGTGCATCACGCGCGCGCGCGCCGCGAGCGCACCGAACGACGCGCGCACGCGCTCGCCCTTGTCGACGTCGCGCACGGCGAGGATCACGTCGAGACCTCGCGCGAGCAGGCCCTCGGTGATCGCCAGGCCGAGCCCCGAGCTCGCGCCCGTGACGATCGCCGTGCGGCCTTCGCCGCGCACCTCGAGCTCGCCCGGCACGAAGCGCCGCGCGTGGCGACGAAAGCCGGTGCGGTCGAACGAGAAGAGGATCGAGCGATCGAGGAGCGCGTCGAGCACGCCCGAGATCTGGGGCGATTCGCGTGGACCGCCAAGGGCGCGGGCTCCGGTACCATCCGCCGGATGAGGATCCTCTACGGCGTGGTCGGTGAAGGCATGGGACACGCGATGCGCTCGCGCGTCGTGCTCGAGCGTCTGTTCGAGCTGGGCCACGAGGTGGAGATCATCGCGTCGGGACGCGCGGTGGACTTCCTCGAGAAGCGCTTCGGCGCCAAGAGCGCCGTGAACCGCATCCGCGGCCTCCACATCGTGTACGAGGACAACGAGGTGCAGCGCGCGCGCACGCTCTTCGAGAACGTGCTCGGCGGGAGCCTCGCGATCCCCGCGCAGATCGCGAAGTACTTCGAGCTCATCTCGGACTTCCGGCCCGAGCTCGTCATCAGCGACTTCGAGAGCTGGACGTACTTCTACGGCCAGGCGCACCGGCTGCCGATCCTCTCGATCGACAACATGCAGATCCTCAACCGCTGCACGATCCCCGACGAGGTCGTGGAGGGACACCGCGCAGACTTCGAGATCTCGAAGGCCCTCGTGAAGAGCAAGCTGCCCTTCGCCGAGCACTACATCGTCACGACCTTCTTCTTCCCCGAGATCCGCAAGGAGAAGACCACGCTGGTGCAGCCGATCCTGCGGCCGGAGATCCTCGCGGCGAAGCGCGCGGAGGGCGGACACCTGCTCGTCTACCAGACGGCCGAGGGCAACGACGAGCTCGCCAAGACGCTCGCGCAGACGGGCCTCGAGTGCCGCATCTACGGCATGCGTCGATCGATCAAGACCGAGGAGGTCGAGGGCAACCTGCGCTACCGGCCCTTCAGCGAGACGACGTTCATCGACGACCTCGCGACCTCGAAGGCCGTGATCGCCGGCGGCGGCTTCACGCTGATGGGCGAGGCCGTGTACCTCCACAAGCCGATGCTCAGCGTGCCGGTGCGCGGACAGTTCGAGCAGGTGCTGAACGGCCGCTACCTCGAGAAGCTCGGCTACGGCCAGTACGCCGAGTCGCTCGCGGATCCGCGCGAGATCTTCTCGTTCATCGAGAAGGTCCCCGCCTGCGCCCGCGCGCTCGAGGGCTTCGTGCAGAACGGCAACGGGACGCTGTACGACGCGCTCGACGCCCAGCTCGATCGCGTCTCCGCCGGCGTCTACGGCTGAGCGCGACCGCCGCTCGTCGCTCGTGGGGCGCCGCTCGTCTCTCCCGATCCGTCGGCGGTCGCGCGCGCTCCGCGAGCGATGCGGCGCGCCGCTAGATCCTGCTGATGACGACTCGGATCTGGATGTGCGGTGTGCTCTCGGTGTGTGCGTGGATGGGCGTGATGAGCCCCTCGGTCACGAGGGCCGACGAGGTCGACGACGCGCTCGTGGCGGAGCTCGATCTCGTGGGTGGCGTCGCGTTGCTCGAGGCGCCGGGGGAGGTGGGGCTCGCGTTCTCGCTCGGGACGCGGCTCGCGCTCGGTCGCTACAGCGCGGTGCGCTTCGACATCGGCTACGGCGTGATGGGCGGCTCGCGCAGCCTCGAGGATCGCTGGTGGCTGATCCCGTCGTTCGCGTTCGTCGTGCCCGTCGATCGGCTGCGGGTCGAGCTCGGCGTGGGCGTCGGCCTCGCGACGTCGTCGGGCTACACGAGCTTCGATGCGTTCGTGCGAGAGCCCTTCGACGACGACTGGGCCTACCAGCTGATCCCCGCGATCCGAGGGCATGCGGCGCTCTGGCTCGAGCTCGGTGACGACGCGGACGCGTACGTGCAGATCGACGCGGGCGGTCTCGTCACCGAGGGCAACGACATCGGCCTCCGCGTGGGCAACCCGAACGCCGCGCAGCGCGTGTGGGCGACGCTCACCGTGGGCACGTCGCTGAACCTCCTCTAGCCGAGCTCGCTCGCGTCGAGGAGCAGATCGCGTGACGCGCATCCATGCGTCGCGTACACGTCACGCATGCGAGGGACGGTCTCGTGGATCGGGATGCTGCTCGGCGCGGGCGGTCTCGTCCTCGGCTGCGCGGAAGCGCACCCGAGCGCACCGAGCGACGCAGGGCGCGATGCGGGTGCATCGTGGGCGGGTGAGGTGTCCCGCTGGGTGTTCGACGACGTGCTCGCCATGGGTCTCCTCGTGGACTCGCACGGACGTCTGTGTGCGACGCTCCGTCACTTCGATGTCGATGGCGTCCCTCCCGTGGATCTCGAAGGCTTCCTTCGCTACGGCTGCTTCGACGACGACGGTGTGTTCCGTGAGATCGTTCGACTCGCCTCCGGTCGGGTTTCGGGCGCAGCCCAGGCGCTCGACGCAAACGATCGAGTGACTGCCATCGTGTTCGGCGACCGCTTCGAGGTCGCCACCGAACATGTGGAAGGGGGCTGGTGCCTGCTGCGAGACGTGGGAACCACGGTCCCGCAGCTGCAGGCGCGTTGCGGGCAGGGGTGGCCGATGATTCGGTCGATGGCTCAGTCGGGCGACCGTGCCGTCGGCATCCTCAGGACGGAGGCGGAGAGCGCGCGATGGAACGGTGTGGAGCTGCCGCCGTACTCCGTCGCGGTGGTCGACGATCTCGTGGGGACACCGCGCATCGTGGAGCTGCACGAGGTACCCAGAGATCTCGGCACCTATCTGATCGTTTCCGATGGAACCGGAGGCTTCGCGGTCGGCGGCCACTACCTCCATCCGCCGTCCGAGTGGCGCCTACCGCCTACGTTCGAGCAGCGAGCGTTCGTCCTTCGACTCGACCCATCGCTCGCGGTGACGTCCAGCGTGGTCTCGAGCCGCGTGCCGACGTTGCTCGGGGCGATCGCTGTCGACGACGAGGGCACTCTCGTCGCGATCGCGTCCGACTTCACCCGCTTCGATGAGCAACACCACGCGTTCGTTTCGGGGACGAGTGAGGACGCCGTCTTCGGTCGCGGCGCTCGTGTCGTCAGCGTCACGCTCACGCACCGCCACATGGGCGTCCTGCTGAGCTTCGGGTCCGGGGCGCGGTTCGAGACGGACGGGAGCCGCGTCGAGGCGACGAGTCGGCATCCCTACGTCCTCGTGGCTGTGACGCGCGACGGTCGGTTCGTGCGTGCATGGCCGTCTGACCAGGCGGGCCTCCAGAGCAACGTCGTCGCGTTGCCCGATGGCACGTTCGCCATGGCCGTCGGTGGAACGCTGCGTGTGCTGTCGCCCGACTGACGCGCTCGAGGACTCACGAGCTGCGGGAGAGCTCGCTCGCGTCGAGCACGAGCTTGCCGCGTAGGCCGCCTCGCTCCATCAGGCGGATCGCGTCGGCGGCCTCGCGCATCGGCATCACGCGATCGACGATCGGACGCAGCGCGCCGCGCGTGACGAGCGCGCGGATCTCCTCGAGGTCGTCGGCGATGCGCGACCGATCGAGCGTGAGCGCCTCGACGCGCTTGCCGGTGCGCCACGCGTGGAGCGCGCCGAAGATCAGCGCCTCGAAGAGCTGTCGTGTTTCGCCGCCGATCATCACGTAGAGGCCGCCGGGCACGACCAGCTCGAGCGAGCGCACGAGCGGACGATCGCCGTTCACCGCGAAGACGACGTCGAACGACGCGTGCGGGAGCGCGACATCAGCGGTGCGATCGATCACGACGTCGGCGTCGAGCGAGCTGACGAGCGCGAGGCTCGTCGGGCCCGCGACCGCAGTGACGTGCGCGCCGTACGCCTTGGCGATCTGGACGACGCTCGTCCCCACGCCACCGCCCGCGCCCCACACGAGAACACGCATCCCGGCCTTCACCTTCGCGCGATCACGCACCGCCTGGAGCGCCGTGCGGTTCGCGAGTGGGAGTGCGGCCGCGTGGATCGCGTCGAGGCCCTCGGGGCGCAGCGCGACCGCGCGAGACGGCAACACCACGTGCTCAGCGAAGCCACCGAGGCCGTCGTCCGACGTGTCTCCGAAGACGTGCTCGCCCACCGATCGATCCGTGACGCCCGGACCGACCGCGTCGATGACGCCCGCGACGTCGGCGCCGAGCACACGCATGCGCGGTCGAACGAGGCCGCTCGCGAAGCGCGCGAGGAATGGGTCGGCGCGCAGCATGCGTCGATCGAGCGCGTTCAACGCGCTGGCCTCGACGCGGACGCGCACCTGGCCGGGACCGGGCTCGGGGAGGGGCAGCTTCTCGAGGTGGAGCTCCTCGGGGCCGCCGTAGCGGTCGTAGACGATCGCGTGCATGGAGCGGGTCGCATGGGCGCTCGGCGCGTCGGCGCTCGTCGGGGCGATCGTCGCCGCGCGCGCGATCGATCGCTCGGCGACAGCGAGGCTCACCGCCCAGCCGATCGCCATGCCGATCGTGAAGCTGGCTTCGGTGTCGATGCCGAGGCCAAAGGTGATCGGTACGAGCGCGAGCGCCTGTGCGCCGGGGGCGATGCCGAGCGCGTAGGCGCGCGTCATCCACGCGCGGTGCGTGTCGACGTCGCGGCGCACGATCGCGCCCACGCCGAGCGCGAGGAACGTCAGCAGCGCGAGCGCCGACGCGATGCGCAGCGTGTGGATCACGGGGCCGGCCGTGGGCGCGGGCGCATGGACGATCATCGTCGCGAGGCCGCTCAGCGCGGCGATCGCGCCCGCGGGCACGAGCGCGCGTCCGAGCACGCGGTGCACACGCGGCGCGTGCGCGCGGAGACCCGGCCACAGCTGGAGGGCGCCGAGCATCGAGAAGGCGAGGGCGGAGGCGACGTGTGTCGCGAGCGCGATCGGGTGGTCGGCGAAGCGCGCGTCGTCGGGCAGACGGGTCGCGCCCGCGAAGCTCGCGAGGCGCGCGACACCTGCGAGCGCGGGGATCGCGCCGAGGGTCATCAGGCCGAGAGGGATCCATACGCCGTCGAAGAGACGCGGGGCGCGAGGCAGCGCGGGTGCGGTGAGCGTGTCGTCGTGCATGGGCACAACGTGTCGATCGCGCGTGCTCTCCACCATCGGCCCGAAGGACGCTTTCGCATCAGCCGAAAGTACGAGTCAGCGCGCGATCCGTTTGGTCTCGTAGGCCCAGAGCGCGATCTCCACGCGGTTGCGCGCGTCGAGCTTGCTCATGAGGCTCGCGACGTGCGTCTTCACGGTGCTGAGGCTGATGTGCAGCTCCGTCGCGATCTCTTGGTTGGTCGCGCCGCCCGCGAGCGTGAGCAGCACCTCTTCTTCGCGATCGGTGAGCGGCTCGCTCGGCGTGCGAGGGGGTGGCCCGAGATCGGCGAAGCGCGACAGCAGGCGCGCCGTGATCTTCGGCGCGATGAGCGCCTCGCCGCTCGCGGCAGCTCGGATGGAGGCCGTCAGGAGCGCGGGCCCCGCGTCCTTGAGCAGGAAGCCTCGCGCACCGGCCTTGAGCGCGCCGTGCACGAGCTCGTCGAGGTCGAACGTGGTGATCACCACCACGGGGATCGGATCGACGACGTCCGGGCCCGCGATGCGACGCGTGGCCTCGATGCCGTCCATGACGGGCATGCGGATGTCGAGGAGGCACACGTCGGGTCGCAGCGTGCGCGCGAGCTCGACCGCGCGGCGACCGTTCTCGGCCTCGGCGATCACGTCGAAGCCCTCGGCCTCGAGGATCATGCGCAGGCCGGTGCGCACGAGATCCTGATCGTCGGCGACCAGCACGCGCAGGCCATCGGCTGGGAGGGACGTCATGCGCGTGCTCCTTCGCGTCCGCGACGCGGGAGCACGGCCTCCACCTGCCAGCCGCGCGTGGGCAGCGGGCCCGCCTCGAGTGTTCCGCCGAGCATGCTCGCGCGCTCCTTCATGCCCACCACGCCGAAGCCCGAGCCGCGCGTCGCGCGCGAGCCCTCGCCGTCGTCGCGCACGGTGAGTCGCACGTCGTCGACCTCGGCGCTCAGCGTCACGTCGATGCGGCTCGCGTGGCGCGCATGCACGCTCGCGTTGTGGAGCGACTCGCGCGCGATGCGGTGGAGCGCGAGCTCGACGGCCGGCGCGACCGACGCGAGCTCGCCTCGACGCTCGAAGTGCGCGTGCTCGCCCGCCTCGCGCACGAGCGCCTCGATCGCGTCGAGTCCGGCCGTGGGCGCGAGCTCCGCAGGCGCGTCGTCACGCAGCGCGCCCACGAGGCCGCGTAGCTCGGCGAGCGCGCGCTGCGCCTCGGACTCGATCGCGCCGAGCGCGCGCTCGGCGGCCTCCGGCTTCTTGGCGATCACGGCGCGCGCGGCCTGCGACTGAATCGCGATCGCCGCGAGGTGATGCGCGACCGTGTCGTGCAGCTCGCGCGCGAGCATCTGTCGCTCGCGCAGCTGCGTGTGCTCGACGTCGCGCCGGTGCGCCTGATCACGGAGGCGCACCGTCGCGCCGATCGCGGCGGGGAGCAGCAGCACGACGAGCGCGCCGATCGCCTCCTCGGCGTCGTGGAGTTCGCCCGCGATCGCGGAGAAGAGGTAGGTCGCGAGCACCAGGCCGAGGCCCGTCGCGATCTCCTTCCCGGAGCCGTGACGCACGAGCGTGTACGGATGGAGGAGGAGGAGCGTGCACGTGAAGAGGCCGAGATCGGTCAGATCGCGCGTGAGCGCGACGACGGTGAGCGTGTTGGCGAGCGCGAGGGCGAGGGCGAGCCCGAGGAAGGGGCGCGTCGTGCGCCACGCCTGCGTCGCGGCCATGCCGATCGCGAACGCGATCTGCACCGGCGCGAGCGGGAGGTCGCTGCGCAGCGCGCCCTCGACGATCGCGAGCAGCGCACCGATCGCGGCGAGCACGAGATCGAAGCGCGGCGCGTCGCGAGGACGACGCGGGGGAGGCGGCTCGTGGAGGAGATCGCGGAGCGCTCGCCACATGCCCCGAGCGTAGCGAAGGATGGCGCGCTGCCCATCGGCCGAAAGAACGAGCTCACCGCGAGGAGGTCGTCGGGGGGAACGCGAACGCGATCAGCTGGACGAGCACGCCCGCGGGCGCGACGAGCACGAAGATCATGCCGAGCCACGTGCGCGAGCAGCGACGGCGGCGAACATGCGCGGCTTCGAGCACGCACGATCGCGCGGACCTCTCACGCGGCTGTCACGCGCGATCGCTCGCGAGGAAGTGCTCGACGGGCTCGAAGATGTCCTTCTTCGCGCTGCGTCCGATCGCGAGGTCGCCGTGGCCGTAGTCGTCGGCGGAGCCTGCGTCCTTCGCGAGCAGCACGAACTTCTTGTCGATCGCCTCGCCCTCGTAGAGCGCGCCCCAGCTCTCGAACGCGACGCGCACGGCCTCCGGCGGCGCGAGGCGATCGCGCGCGCCGGCGAAGAACATCACGGGCACGCGGATCTCGCGCAGGCCCTCGGCCACGTCCTTGCCGTCGACGTGCACGATGCCGCGGCGGATGAAGCTCAAGAAGTCGACGTTGAGCGGACCAGGGATGTCCTCGATCGTCATCATCGCGGGGCCGGCGACGCCGCGGTCGACGTTCTTGGCGTTGTAGACGAGGTCGTGGATCGGCGTGCCGAACCACTCCGCCGCGAACGCGGCCATGCGCGAGCCGAGGCGAAGCGGCAGCGGCGGCACGAGCGGCGCAGGGATGCGCGTGAGCAGGCCCTTGAGCGGCACGTGCTGTCCCACGCGCGCGGGTGAGCCGAGGATCACGACCTTGCGCAGCTGCTTCGGATCGATCGCGCGCGTCGAGAGGCCGGCGTAGAGCAGCATGCCGCCCATCGAGAAGCCGACGTAGTCGAGCTGCGACTGGCCCGTCTTCTCGAGCACGCCCGCGATGCCGAGCGGCACGTCGTGCGCGGCCATCGCGCGGAAGCGGATCTTGCGGCCGTGCCCGAGCTTGCGCGTGGTGCCGCCGCTCCGGAGGCGCAGTAGCCACACGTCGTGGCCTGCCTCGCGCAGGTGCCGCGCGATCGAGACCTGCGGGACCATGTCGTTGTTGCGGTGATCGATGGCGATGCCGTGCACGCAGAGCACGGGCGTCGCGTGGCGGTGCGTCGTGATGTCGATCCCCAGCGGCGGCAGGCGATAGAGCTCGATCGCCGAGCCATCGGGTGTCTCGATGCGATGGTGCTCCGCGTAGTCCATCGCGATCGCGAAGCGACGCGTCCAGAACGCGTAGTGCGCGATGGCGAGGACGAGGAACAGACCCGCCGAGAGCGCGATGACGACGAGGTAGCTCGTCATGTCTCGCGCGAGCCCTTTCGATCCGGGACGCTCGCGCGCAGCTCTGCGATCTGGCCGGCCGAGGGATGCACGCGCACCACGCCGAGGTCGCCGTCGACGAGCACGATGTCGCCGCGGCGTGCCCACGCGAAGAGCCCTCCGACGTCGCCGATCGTCGGGATGCCGGCGGCGCGCGCGACCTCGATGCCGAGGCCCGCGTGGAGCGGATCGATCGCGTTGCAGATCGCGATCGCGGCCGTGCGCTGGCCTGCGGCCGCGAGCGCCATCATCGCGGTGAGGCGCTCGGGCACGAGCAGCACCGAGCCACCGGTCGGCGCGCGATCGCCGACGAGGCGTGCAGCGAGGATCAGGCAGAGCTCTTCGATCTCGGCGCTGCGCTCGACGAGCCACGCGCGCGTCTCGGCCGTGTGGACCGCGCCCAGGCCGGGGATGGCGCCGCGCTTGGCCTTGTAGACGGCCTGCACGTAGTCGCGCGCGACCTTCCGCACCCCGAGCACGATGTTCTGCTTGCTGCCCTCCTCGACGAGCGCCTCGTGGAGGCGCGAGTCCGACTCGAGCAGCGCGAGCGTCTCGAGGGCGCGCGCGCCGTCGTCGCCGAGGTTGGTCGCGAGGCGCCTCCGCACGGAGGCGAGGTCCTTCACGAGCGCGTCGAGCGCGGCGGCGATGCGCTCTCTGCGTCGAAGGGCGAGCTCGGGGCTCGACTCGTCGGCGAGGTCGCCTTCGTTCGCGCGCTCGATCGCCGCGAGGCCCTCGAACGTGGGCAGCGTCTCCACGCGGCCCATCGCGCGACCGTGCGCGAGCGCGATGCCCTCGAGGCGCGCGGTCTGCGGCTCGTCGGACGGAGTCACGTCCGTGCGCTTGGCCTCGGCGCGCTCGATCGCGAGGGCGAACGGCGTGGTGAGCGCGGTCGCGAGCAGGATCTCGTCGTCGCCGAACGGCTCGCTCGCGCGCTGGAGCACGACGACGCCCTCGGCGCGGTGACCGACGAGCAGCGGCACGGCGAGGAAGATCGGGAAGCGCTCCTCGCGCAGCTCGGGGAAGTGCTTGTAGCGGTTGTGCTCGGGCGCGAGCACCACGGATGCGGGGCGCAGCGACTCGGCGACGAAGCCGGTGATGCCTTCGCCCACACGAAGACGCACGCGGTTCACGGCGCCCGCGGGGAAGCCGACGTTGGCCGCCATGCGCAGCGCCTCGCCGTCGTGGCCGCGCTCGCGGAGGTAGAGGCTCACGACCTCGGCGCGGAGGATCGAAGAGATCTCGGCGCAGATCGCCGCGAGCACCTCGGGCAGAGGGCGTGGGCGCGAGGCCTCCTCGATCAGGCGCAGCGTGCTCGCGACGCGCGCATCGCCGCGCTCCTCGAGGTCGATCGTCGCCAGGTCCGCGACGTCGAGGCCCGTGTACGTCGACGAGCTCGAAGGGCTCTCTCGCTCGCGTTCATCGTTCGTCTGGCTCACGGCGGCGGAGGTGTAGCACCAAGACCACACGGCCCGTGCCGCACGCTCACGGTTCGTTCGTCTCCTGCGTGCTGTCTTGCGATCTTCGTTGGCGCGAGGTGTGCTCATGGGCGCGCTCATGCACCGCGCGTCCCGATCGATCGCAGCCCTCACGCCGCTCGTCCTCGTCGCGATGACGGGCTGCTACGACGCGCACGAGCGCGGGCTGCCGCCGCCGCCGTGTGGCCTCGCGGCGCCGACATGCGTGACGCGCGAGGGTCCCTGCGATCCGCTCGCGATCGTGAGCGCGGAGTGCGTGGGCGAGACGTGGCAGTGCCCGATCGGCGCCGAGATCTACGCGCGTCCGTGGGCCGACGATCGGTGCTTGCCGCTCGAGGGTCGGGTCGGAGGTCTGATCGACGGCGTGCACGAGGCGCCCGTGCCCGTGCCGATCGGCGATCGCTGCGCGTGGGTCGTGCCGGGAGACGACGGGCTCTCGCTCGCGTTCGTCGACGTCGCGCCGTCGTGCGCGGAGCTCGGCGATGCGGCGCCGCTCGAGGTCGAGGTGGCCGATGGCTACGACTACCTCGCGCTTGCGGGCTCGCTCGAGCTCGCGAGCGGGCCCGTCGTGCTGGTGCGTGGGTGGCAGTTCGACGCGACGGCGCCGTTCGGCGTGCGTGGGCTCGGTGTCGGCCTCTCGTCGGTGCGAGGGGACACGCTGGGATCGCCGCTGCCGTGGCTCTTCGACAGCGACGTCGACCTCGGTGACGCCGCCGTGGTGTGGGGCGATCACGTGTACGCGTATGGCTGTCCGGGCGCGCCGCGCTTCTTGGTCGAGGACTGCCACGTCGGTCGCGCGCCGATCGGTCGCGAGCGCGATCCGGGTGCGTGGGAGATCTTCGGAGACGGCGGCTGGGGCGAGGGCGAGCCTGCGATCGTGTTCGGCTCGGGGCCGCACCGCGGGCCGGTCGTCGTCGATCCGCGGGGGGTCGATCCGCGCGGCGGTCTCGTGCACGTCTACGCGATCGGCTTCGGCAGCACGATCGAGATCACGCGCGCGTCGCGACCCGAGGGACCCTGGGCCGCGCCGAGTCAGCTCGTGCGCTGCGAGCTCCCCGCGGACGACGCGAACGCGTACTGCGCGGGGCCGATCGTGCACCTCGAGCTCTTCGATCCGACACGTCCGAGCGAGATCGTCGTGAGCTACGCGATCGGCACCACCGCGAGCGACGGAGCCGAGCGACGCGCGCGCGATCCGCACGCGTACTGGCCGCGCGTCGTCCGCGTCGCGTGGTGAGTGAGATCGACGCGCCACCGCGTGTCGTCCGCGGCGGACGCGGTGGTCGCGGGCACGCACGTGGGGAACACGGTCGGATCCGTGGAGAGGCCCGCGCATAGTCAGCGGCGCGCCGACCGGGTAGAGGCCGCGACACTCGGGGCAGCCCGCATCGGGGTCGAGGGCCGCATCGGGATCGGACGCCGCGTCGGGATCGAGGGTCGCGTCGGGATCGAGCGCGGCGTCGATCGTCGGCGCGTCCATCGAACCGGTGTCGAGCGTGGCCGCATCGAGCGTCGGTGCCTCGGGCTCGCATGGGGCAGTCGTACGGCGGCGCGAGGCGCGCTCTCCCTCGAACGCAGCGGACTGTGAGATCCGTGTGCGATGCGTTTGTGCGTCGGCGAGGTCGCGGTCAGAGTCCGCGCGCCGTGAGCACCGCTGACCCCTTCGAGGCCGCGATCGAGAGACTGGCGGGCAAGCTCGGGCGTCCCGTGTCGGACGACGCCGCCTGGGCGAGGCTGCGAGAGCGCGTCGCGCGCTTCACGCGGCTCGCGTCGGAGTGGAACGAGCACCTCGATCTCACCGCCGCGGCGGGCGCGCAGGAGATCGCCGAGATCCTCGTCGCCGATGCGCTCGTGCTCGCGCGCCCCGAGCTCGTGAAGCAGGGCGAGTCGCTGCTCGACGTGGGCACCGGCGCCGGTGGGCCCGCGCTCGCGCTCGCGATCTTGCGTGAGGATCTGACCGTCTCGCTGCTCGAGCCCAAGGGCAAGCGCGTGGCGTTCCTCCGCACGGTGATCGGCGCGCTCGATCTCGCGCCGCGCGTGCGCGCGCACGAAGGCCGCGTCGAGCCCAAGAAGCCGGCCCTGCCGCCGACGATCGCGGCGAGCGTGGCGCGCATCGACGTGTCGTGCGCGCGCGCGACGTTCGAGCCGATCGTGTGGGCGGAGGTCGGCCTCGCGCTCGCGCCGGCGACGCTCGTGCTGCTCGCGCAAGACGACGTGCCCGAAGGCCGCGAGGTCGAGGCGAGCGTGCGCTACACGCTGCCGTTCAAGGGCGCGCCGCGACAGATCGTGCGCCTCGCTCGCTCCCGCGCGGTCGGCGCGTGAGCGCGCCAGCTCCGTCCCCAGCACGGGCTGTATCGCCAGCGCGGGTGCACGGTGCGCTCCTCGGCGTGCAGCTCGCGTTCGCGTCGCTGTCGGTCGCGGGCCGCATCCTCGTGCGCGATCTCGATCCGCTCGCGCTCGCGCTGTGTCGCCTCGCGGGCGCCGGCGCCGTGCTCGTCGCGCTCGATCGGCTGAGGCCCTCCGACGCTGCGCCGATGACGTGGCGTGATCGCCTCGCCGTCGCGGGTTGTGCGGCGCTCGGCATCTTCGGCAACCAAGCGCTCTTCCTCACCGGCCTCCGCTACACGACGGCGACCCACGCGACGCTGCTCGTCGCGACGATCCCGATCTTCACCGCGCTCGTCGGCATGATCGTGTTCGCCCTCTTCCCACGCGCGGGTGTGGGCGAGCCGGTGCGCGGCGGCGTGCTGGCGGGCATCACGGTGGCGGTGATCGGCGTGGTCACGCTCGTGCTGCCCGACGCGCTCTCCCCAGACGCGCAGACGGGCGCGGACGCGTGGCTCGGGGATCTCCTCGTCACGACGAACTCGCTGCTCTACGCGATCTACCTGGTGCTCATCCGCCGTTACGCGACCAAGCACGGCAGCCTGCCGGTGGTGGCGTGGGGCTTCACGTGCGGCGCGCTCTTCTGCCTGCCGCTCGGCGGCCCCGCGCTCCTCGAGGACGCGCCGACTCTCAGGTCGGAGAGCTGGGTGCTCGTCCTCTACGTCGTGCTCGTGTGCACCGTGTTCACGTACCTCGCGAACGCGTGGGCGCTGCGGCACGCGGAGCCCTCGATCGTGGCGACATACATCTTCGTCCAGCCCATCGTCGCCGCAGGTCTCGCGTGGCTCGTGCTCGACGAGGTGCCTTCGACACGCCTCGCGATCGCAGGCGTGCTCGTCGCGATCGGCGTGACCCTCGTCGTCCGAACGGACGCAGTGGCCCGCGCCTCTGCTCCGTCGAGCGCCACTCCGTCGTCGCGCTGAAGAGACTCGGTCACGGCCGGGAGGCCGAAGGCCTTCGCTGGGATTGCCAATGCCCCGGCCTTCAGGCCGTGGGCACACACAGCGTGCTCGGCTCACCACCACCGCCGTCCGGACTGCCCTGCGCCTCGCTGCGGCTACTCCGCCGACGCGCTGACGAGACGCGCAGCGCGAACGGCCATGCCGTAGGCGCGGTCGGCGCGGCTGTCGGTGCGCGGGTCGGTCACGCCCCACGCGTGCATGCGGGCGAGGGCGGTCTGGTGCACGTCGAGCGCGGCGTAGGTGCGCTCGGAGCAGCCGTGCTCGGGGACCGGGGTCGCGGCAGACGCGTCGCCGGCGCCAAGGGCGCGACCGCAGCGCGCGAGGGCGAGGCGGGCCGTCGAGAGCGCGTCCTCGACGCGGCCGGTGCGCTCGTAGCCGCGCGCGAGGCGGTGGGCGACGGCAGGATCCGCGAGCACGGCCTCGTCGGCCGACATCAGCGCGCTCACCGCCAGCTCGGGGCGGTCGAGGCGGAGGTAGGCGTCGGCCAGGGCCTCGGCCAGCGCCGGGTCGTCGCGGTGCGTGGCGAAGCGATCCTCGAGGGCGGTCAGCTCGCGGGTGGAGTCCAGCGCGGGGTCGAGAGCAGCCGATTCCTCGGTGATCGTGAGCGACGCCCACACGGCGCCGAGCAAGCACAGGATCCCGAGGTTCAGCTTGATCTCCATCGCCAGGTACCTCCGAGAGGGCTCCCGAGGGGAGCAGGACATGAGAGCCGCGGTGGGCCGTCGGTCTTGGACAGCAACGTTCGGGAGAAGTTCCGGAGAATCTTCGACCGATCGTCGAACGCCAAGGAGCCTACGCGTCTGGCGGTCCGAGCTTCCCTCGTGCGGGCCCGTCGACCGGGGCCGGAGGGACGGCTACCGTCGGGGCTCCTGCCCGGAGCTCCGTTCCGGGTTCTTCCGGAGGCCCATGCTCGCGCGTCTCGTTCGGTCCTCGCTCCTCGTGATCGGCCCGGTCCTGGGCCTCTCGTGCGCACCGACCCCCGCGCCCGTCTGCGCGCCCTCGGCCATCGCGGACTGCGTCGTCACCCAGCAGGCGTGTGCCCTGACGGCGGGCGCGCCGAGCTGCGTGCGCTGTGGTTCGGGCACGCGCGTGGACCCGTCGACCGGCACCTGCGAGCCCCTGCCGGGCACGCCGATGCGGCACGACTTCCCCGAGAACGCGACCGCGCCGGGCCAGGAGATCTCGGGCCGCTGCCGCAGCTGGACGCTGAACAACGACGAAGAGCTCTGGGTCTCGGCCGTCGAGCTCGAGCAGGACGAGCTGTCGCACCACTCGAACTGGATCTTCGCGCCCGACGACCGCTTCGACGGCCCCGACGGCGTGTGGGACTGCGACGAGCGCGGCTACGACCAGCTCTCCGGTGCGATCGCAGGCGGCGTGCTCTACGCGCAGTCCACGCAGGCCACGCGCGAGGTGCAGGCGTTCACCGCGGGCGCTGCGATCCGCATCCCGCCGCACAGCCGCATCATCAGCGACATCCACGTGCTCAACACCACGGCCGAGGCCGCGCGCGGTCACCTCTCGCTCACGCTCTACACGGTGCCTCGCAGCGAGGTGACGGCGGCGCTCACGCCGTTCCACATCGAGTACCACCCGCTCGACATCCCCGCGCGCGGCCGCGTCCGCTACGTGGCCGAGTGTCCGATCGGCAGCGAGATCGACACGCAGCTCGGCGGCGAGCCGTACACGCTGCGCCTCCACTACTCGCTGCCGCACACGCACTCGCTCGGCACGCGCGTGTTCCTCGAGGCCGTCGGCGGCGCGCACGACGGTGAGTCGCTCGTCGACGTCCGCGGCTACAACGGCGAGGCCCGCGGCGTGCTCTACGATCCGCCGATCGATCTCTCGGACGTCGAGACGCTGCGCTTCGGCTGCGAGTTCGAGAACCCCCGCTCGGAGAACGTGGGCTACGGCATCGGCGATCAGGAGATGTGCGAGATGCTCGGCTTCGTCGAGGGCCCCGTGGCCTTCGAGAGCCGCGTGAGCGAGCGCGTGCCGGCCGGCGAAGAAGACGGCATGCAGGTCGCGCGCGGTCCGTGCGAGACGCTCGTCATCCCGTGGTCGGGGCGCGGTCTGTGAGCGACGCGCAGCCGACCGTGCTCGATCACCTCGCGGCGTCGCACAGCCTCGGGGATCTCCTCGACGTGCTGCGCGCGGGCTTCGGCGGCTACGAGCTCGTGCAGCACCACGCGCAGGGCGAGTTCCACCACGACGTCGTGATCCGCGTGAAGCAAGCGCGCGCGCTGCCGTCCGAGTGGCTCGTGGTGAGCACCAACTGCAACGGCGGCGTGAAGGAGGTCGTCTCGACGCGCGAGCTCGCCGACCCGATCGGCCTCTGGCGCTGGCGCTGCCCGGACAACGCCGAGTTCGACGCGCCGATCCCCGAGGTGCTCGCGTTCGCGCGCACGCACCACCACTTCGATCCGTGTGAGCTGCTCGTGAGCGACGCCCGCAGCGAGCTGCGCGAGGAGCACCGCGAGCGACAGCGCGGCGGGGGCTGGAAGTGCCGGTCGTGAGCGCAGCGCGATGAGCGATCCGATGGAGCGACGTCGCTTCTTCGGTGCGCTCGGTGGGCTCACGATGGGTGGGCTGGGCGTCGGTGCGATCGTGGGGGCCGCGACCTCGACCGCGGAGGCACAAGAAGCGTGTCGTCCCGGTGAGGGCGAGAGCCCGCGGGAGATCACGAACGACGTGAGCGGCGCCGACCGCATGCACCTGCCGCTCGTGTCGCTGCCGGCCCGTCCGCGGCTCTTGCGGGCGTTCGATCTCGTGGTGCGGGTGGGCGAGCCGATGCACGAGCAGCGTCGCGATCACCACATCCAATGGCTCGAGGTGCGCTACGGCGCAGACCGCCTCTTCGTCTGCGATCTGTCGCCCGACGTGCCTTTCCCCGTGGTGCGCGTGCCCGTCGTCCTGAGGCGCGTCGACGAGCTCACCGTGCGCCTCCGCTGCTCGCGCCACGGCGCGTTCGTGTGGCGCGTCGCGCTCGCGCCGACCTGAACGCAGGTCACCGCGACAGGTCGCTCACCGAGTCGAGCCCGCCGTAGCTGTCGTACGAGAAGCCACGCTCGCGACCCGACACGGACTCCGACGGTGTCGTCGAGTACGTCCACGTCTGGCTCACCGCGTTCGTCATCGCTACCCAGGACTCGCGCCGGGAAACTCGCCCGGAACCAACCATCCCGACCCGCCGCACGAGCACACAACGGCGCCGGTGCCGAGAACTCCGGTGGCGCCGCACTGGTCGCAGTCCACCGCGTTGTTCGGTCGCACTGGGACGAGAGCGGCGAACTGCGGTTGATCTCGGACAAAACGGAACAACGCCATTCGTGTCCAGAACGGATCCCGCTCATCGATTGGCGGACTGGGATCGCGCCCGTCAGCATTCACCCTGACGAAGGACCCGTCGGCTCGAAGGCCAATCACAGCGATCCAGCCGACATACAACGGCAAGTATCGATGCTCCTTGATTGACGGCGTCAGCCACCGCAGCGCTGCGGGCGGCGAGTCAATGAAGCGGTCGATTCCCTGGCTGATGAGTTCCCGAGTATTCATGTCAGTCCAAGGCAATATTGGTGATTGTTGCAACAGCCTCTCGGCTCGCATTAACCCCGAGGCGAACGCTTGCCGTCCCGATTCGCGCCGTACCATCCGCTGCGATGTGAATGATCGGCTGGGAAACGCCTGGGACAACGCCCGGAACGATCTGGGCTCCACCCACCCGAGTCACTGGGCCCGCCGCGCGACCCGACTCGGCGACTACGCGAAGCACGGCTTCGACTGCTTCCGCCTGTGTTAGACCGAGTCGATTGATCGCAGCGACGGCTCCGCGCAGGCTACCGCTCGCGCCCGCAACCGCTTCGTCGACGAGCGCAGCGCGAATAGCCCCGGAACTGCCTCCAACGGTGCCCCGAAGTCCGACCAGGGAAAGCATGGCGCCAAGTACATCCAACGTGCTGACGTTGCTGTCGTCAGACTGCAGCGAAGCGCCAAACCCCACGATCACTGACACCACGGCCACCGCACGCGTGGCGAGCGAGACCGCGCTGACGAGAATCGCCCCGAGTTCTGCCATGTCCATGCGACCACTGGGATCGCGCGTGGAGAAGGGATCGCCGCTTGCGAACCGCGTGCAAGCAAATGTCTCCGGACTCCCGCGCCGCCCCTCTGCGGGATCATTGCTCAAGAACCGACCCACGTCCGAGTCGTACACACGCGCTCGCACGTAGTAGAGCCCGACGCTCGAATCGAGCCACATGCCGTGGAAGCGGAAGTCTCCTCGGCTCGCCACAGGCAGCGACGCCAGCGTGCCAGTCGCGCTCCGCTCTCCACCGAAGCCGTCGTACTCGAACGTCGCCGTGCCGGTCGTCGCTTCGTCGACGAGGCCGATGACGGAGCCCATCGAGTCTTGGAGGTAGTAGACCGCCTCCTCCGTGACCGGGTCGTAGCGGAAGAGCGGGTGCTCGGAGCCGCCGGGGATGGGGGCGAAGACGTACGCGAGCTCTTCGCCGCCGGCGTCCGTCGTCACCATGTGCGGCGACTCGAGGGACGCGTCGGTCGTCGGGCCGACGACGTAGCGGTGGGCGACGTCGGTGATGCCGCCGCTCAGGTCTTCGCGGCGGGTGCGCCTGCCTTCGGCGTCGAACTCCCACCTTGTCTCTGCGCTGCCGTCTTCGATCGACGTGATGTGGTCGTCGGCGTCGTAGGCGATCGCTTGGTCGTGACCGTCGCGCGCGATGCGCGTGGTGCGGCCGCCGTCGTCGTGCTCCCAGGTTTGCGTGGGGGTCCCGCTGACCGAGACCTCGACGAGCTCGTCGCCCGCTTCGTACTCGTACTCTTCGAGGACGCTCGTACCGATGGTCGGGCCGCGGCGGCGGGTCGTGCGGTTGCCGTCGAGGTCGTAGGTGTAGGTGATGTTGTCGAGCACCGCGTCGCTCACGTCGCGGTACGCCTCGGACTCGACGCGGAGGGCGTCGTCGTAGGTGATGAGGACGTAGCTGCCGTCTTGGTTCGTGATGCGCGTCGGCTCTCCGCTGGGGCTGCGGAGGTACGTGCGGCTCGCGATGACGCTCGTGTCGGCGCGACGGTGGGTGACCGCCATCACCCAACCTCGGGCGTTGTAGGTCCACGTCGTGGTCACGCCGTTCGGGAGCTCGCGGCCGGTGAGACGGGAGTCGTCGTCGTAGGTGTAGGTCGTCACGCCGCCGAGCGGGTCGTGGACTTCGCTCAGGCGGTTGGCGTCGTCGTAGACGTACTCGGTGTCGTGCACGGTGCCGAGGCCGGTGCCTCGGACGGTGATGTGTGTGGTCTGATCGATCGCGTTGTACCCGCGACCCACGCGCGCCTGCGTCGGGTGGAGGATGCCAGTCTGCCTACCGACCGAGTCGTACTCGTGGGTGACGGTGCCGGTCTCGTCCGTCGCGGTCTCGATGCGGTCCATCGGGCCGTACGTGAACTCGAGCTCGCTGCCGTCGGTGCCTGTGCGCGAGGTCATGCGGAAGGCGGCGTCTCGGGTGTAGTCGAGGGTGACTCCGAAGGGGAGCTCGACGAGATCGAGGTGGCCGCTCGTCCAGGTGCGCGACTCCTCGCTACCGTTCGGGAGCGTGATGAGGTCGCGGTGACCGCCGGAGTCGTAGTGGTAGGTGGTGGTCGAGCCTTCAGGGCTCTCCACGGACGAGAGCGCTTCTTGCCAGGCGTCGAGGTCTTCCGTGGGCACGCGTGCGCCTTCACCCGCGGCCGAGGGGCCGCCGCCGAAGCGGTAGACGTCGCTCTCGCCTTCGCTCGCGACGAGGGAGACCGAGCCACCCTCGACGGAGACCTCCACGTCCGACGCGACGATGGTCGTGTAGTCGTAGTCCCACGCCGCGCCCGCGAGGTCGGTCACCGAGTCGAGCCCGCCGTAGCTGTCGTACGAGAAGTCGCGCTCGCAACCCGACACGGACTCCGACGGCGTCGTCGAGTACGTCCACGTCTGGCTCACCGCGTTCGTCATCGTCAGCATCGCGCCTCGGACATCGTACGTGCGCGAGGTCGTGTGACCCAAGGGGTCGGTCTCCGAGAGCGTGCGGCCCACGGCGTCGCGCACGTCGCGGCCGTAGTCGGAGTAGATGCGGCGACGGAGGGCGTCGTAGCGTCGCGGACGCGAAGCGCGCTGCGAGTCAGACGCTGAGGCTTCTCCTCATGGTCGGAGATCGTGTCATGCAGCCCGTGAGGCCTCTCGGATAGGTCGAGCAATCCAAGGCAGCCCGTGAGGCGTCTCGGATAGGTCGAGCAACCCAAAGGCAGCTCGTGAGGCCTCTCGGATAGGTCGAGCCATACGGAAGGCAGGCCGAGTAGCGGCGGCGCCGCGTTTTCGGGCCTCAGTGTGAGCGCGAGCGGCGGCGGGCGATGACGAGGCCGAGGGCGAGCGCTGCGAGGGCCCAGCCGAGAGCGTTCGGGGTTCGTGCGTCGCGCGGGGCGACGACGCAGCCACCGGTGCCGGGCGGCGGCGGGGGCGGTTCGGGGGAGAAGCAGGCGCGCGAGCCGTCTGCCAGGGCCTCGCAGAGGAAGCCTGGGCCACAGCGCGTCTCCGAGCTGCAGGGCAGCGTGCAGGATCCGTCGCGGCACATGGCCGTGGAGCACTCCGCGTCGTTCGAGCAGGGCTCGCCGAGGAGGCCACCGACGGGCGCGCAGATCATCGTGCCCACGTCCACGCACTGGAAGCCGATCGGGCACGGCGCCTCGGCCGAGCACGTCGCCGTGCACCAGCGTCGCTCGCCCTGCGCGGCGCAGACTGCACCGAGGGCGCAGTCGGCGCTCGTCACGCACGGACCACCGACGGGCTGTTCACGCGCGAGGAGACACGTGCCATCCACGCAAGCGAAGCCTGCGTCGCAGCGCGTGCCGCCCGCGCAGGGCTCGGCGCACTCGCCGACTCCGTCGCGCACGACGCAGAGACCCGAGCGGCACTGCGTGTCGTCCATGCAGACCTCGCCGAGGCCGCGCGGGCTGCCGAACGCGCCCGCTTCGATGCACACGGAGCACGCGCCGTCCGAGGCCACGCACACGTCGCCGTCGAGGCAGTCGCCGCGATCGCCGCGACACGGATCGAGGCACCGACGACGTCCGTCTCCGGGATCGCGGCAGAGGCCGCTCCCGCACTCGGTGTCCGCGGCGCACGTGGTCTCGAGCGGCGCGGTGCCGACGGTGCCGGGCACGCAGAAGCCGTCGCAGAAGCCGGGCTCGGACGCGCAGTAGAAGCTCGGCGGGCAGCCGAACGTGGGGCGCATCGGATCGCACGTCTGTGAGCAGACCGAGCCGGCCGGCGTGCCCGCGCACAAGCCGCCGACGCACTCGGTGCCCACGCTGCACGGCTCGCCGAGGGCGAGGCAGGTCTCGTCGACCATCTCGTTGCAGTCGTTGTCGAGGCCGTCGCAGGTCTCGGGGCGTGGGAAGCAGCCGTCGCCCACGGACTGGATGACGCCGTTGATCCACTCGACGTGACGGTAGACCTCGTTGTACGCGCCGGGTGCGGTGCCGCAGCGAGGCTCGCTCATGCCGTCGGCGCTCGTGATGAACGACGCGACGCCGTAGATGAGCCCGTCCGGTCCGATCAGCGGTCCGCCCGAGTCACCGGAGCACACGGTCGGATCGACGAAGAGGAGGCCGCGGCCGACCGCGGTGACCTGCGTGGTCACGCGGTACTTGGTGCCCGACGCGCCCGTCGGGCGCTCGCCGAAGCCGACCGCGGTGCTGTCCATCCTGGCGATGGATCCACCGCTGCTCTCGCGCGCGATGTCGTAGGGCGTCTCGCGCGCGGGCGCGGCGAGCACGAGGAGGCCGAGGTCGGTCGCGCGACCGTCGCCGATGTCGTCGGTCGAGCCAGGGATGATCTCGACGCGCGAGACCCGGTACTCGGCAGAGAACGTTCGATCGTCGGTGCCGACGTAGAGGCGGAAGAGGCTCGGCGACGCCGCGGCCGACCCCGACGAGTTCACCACGCAGTGACGCGCGGTGAGCACGACGCGCGGCGAGATGAGCGCAGCCGTACACGCCGCACCATCGAGCCGGTACAAGAAGTAGACGGCTGGAAAGCCGGTCTCTCTCGCGCCGCCGACGATCGACTCCGTCGCGACGTCGACAGGACCGGCGGCACAGCCGCTCACTCCGATCGCCAACCCCAGCGCTGCCATCGATGCCGCGCGAGCGAAGCTCACTTCACGCCCCGGCGCGCGCGACGGCGCGCCGCGCCGCCGGCGAACAGCGCGAGGCTGAACATCGCGAACGCGCTCATGCCGCTCGAGCCGTGCGCGCTGTGACCGGCGCTGCAGCCGCCGTCGGTCGACGGCGGAGTCACCGTGGGCGTCGGCCACACGCACACGCCCGTGATGCCGTCCGAAGCGCGGCGGCACTCGAGGCCCGTCGGACACGGAGCGTCGGGACCACACTCGCGCGTGCACGCGCCAGCCGCGTCGGCGCTCGCACCGCCGGCGCAGAGGCCGGAGATGCAGTCGCCGCCGCCCATGCAGTCGTCGCCCACGATGCCGCCGTCCGGCGCGCAGATGAAGACGTCCGCGCTCGCCTCGACGCACACGAAGCCGTCCTGACACGGGTCGCTGTCGTCGCAGAAGTCGGCGCACCAGCGTGTCTCGCCGCGCGCCGCGCAGAAGCTTCCGTCGATGCAGTCGGTGTTCTCGACGCACGGATCGCCGAGGCCGCCGCGGTCGCCCGCCACGCAGAGCTCGCCCATGGGCGTGGTGCGGCAGTGGAAGCGGTCGCCGCAGTCTTCGTCGCTCTCGCACGCGTGCGTGCAGTACGAGCGCGACGGCTGGCCGGGGAACACGTCGGCGAAGCACATGCCCGTGGAGCACTGCGCGCCATCGGCGCAAGGCTCACCGAGGTTGTGCGAGCCCGAGACGATCGCCTGATCGACGCAGGCGCCGCACGCGCCGTGGAGGTTCGCGCAGACCTCGCCCGCGAGACACGCGCCGGTGTCGGCCTCGCACGGCTGGAGGCAGCGGGTGCGGCCGTCGCCGGGGTTGGTGCAGAAGAGCGTCGCGCACTCGAGGTTGCTCGTGCAGTCGGCGCCGACCGCCAGGCTGCCCGTCGTGGTGAGGGGCACACACGAGCCCTCGCACTCGCCGGGCAGGCCCGCGCAGTAGAAGCCTTCTTCGCAGCCGACGCTCGGGTTGCGCGCGTCGCACGACGCCGAGCAGAGGCGGCCGTCGAGGGTGTCGCGGCACTGGTTGCCGACGCACTCGTCGTCTGCCGAGCACGGCTCGCCGAGCGGCGTGCACGTCTCGTCGACCGCGTCGTTGCAGTCGTTGTCGCGTCCGTCGCAGACCTCGGCGCCGCTCGCGACGCAGGTGCCGCCTTCTTCGAGCGCCATGTCGATCAGGTCGAAGAACGGAAAGATCTGGTTGTAGGCGCCGTAGCCCGAGCCGCACGAGCCCGTGCCGAACGAGACGACGCCGGCGATCTCGCCCGCGGCCGTGATCATCGGTCCGCCGGAGTCGCCCTGGCACGTGACCGCGCCGACGTAGATCAGGTTCGAGTCGGTGCTGTCGACGGTGCCTTCGACGGTGTACTTGGTGCCGGCGCTCCCGCTCGGGATCTGACCGTAGCCCACGGCGGTGAATCGCTCTCCGCGGAGCGAGCGGGGGCTCTCGCGCATGAGCGGGATCGGGGTGATGCCGGTCGCCTCCGAGGCGAGCACCAGCACGGCGACGTCCACGCCGACGAGCGCGCCGCTCAAGCCAGTGCGTCCGCCTTCGGTCCAGACGCCCGGCGTCGTGTACACGCTGAGCACGCGGTAGGTGGTACCGCGCCCGACGTTGTCGCCCGTCCCGACGATGAGGGAGCGCGCGGCGGTCGGAGCGCTGGCACCGGAGCCCTGCACGCAGTGCTTGGCGGTCAGCACCACGCGGGGTGCGATCAGCGATGCGGTGCACGCTCCGCCCGCGCTGGTGTCGTAGAGCCAGAGCACGGACGGATTGCCGCCGCGGGTGCCCCCGACGATCGGCTGCTCGGACACGCCGAGCGGCTCGGCCGCGCAAGCGGCGAGCGCGAGAAGGAAGAGGAAGGCGAAGCCTCTCGCGCCTCCGGTGGCCAGACCGGAGGACGCGAACGGACGAGACGATTGGTTCATGACGAAGAGCACTCCCGAGGCACGTGGCCGACCCACTGCGCCGTGAGATTCACGGTGGCCGCGCCGTCTGCAAGTTCGGTGCACAGAAGGCCCACGCGCACCGTGGACCTCGGCCGCAAGGTACCGCGAGGAAACGCCGCTTGGGAGGCATGATCCCGCCGTCCCGCGTTTCACTTCGTTTCTGCCCTCGTCGGCGACGTCAGCGCCCTGACGACGCGCGCTCCGGACCACTGTCATCCCCCGCACGATCCGTGAGGACGCTCACGAGCGGTTGCGCCCGCAACCATTGTTTCTCGCGCCTCCGGCGCTCGAGTCGGCTTCGCCCCCGCCGGCTGGCTCTCCAAAGCCTGATCACTCGCTCGCTTCGAGGCGCGGATCGGTGTCGCCGGCTTCCGCCGCGAGCGCGCGCGCCTCGCCGAAGAGCTTGTCCGCGGCGTCGCGGTTGCCCGAGCTGCGCTGGAGGCGTCCTCGCGCGGCGGACACGCGGGCGAGCAGCGCGCCCGATCCGATCGACCGCGCCCGTCCGAGCGCGACGAGGAGGTGATCGCCCGCGGCCTCGAGGTCACCGCGCTGCACGGCGGTGTCCGCGGCCTCGAGCGCGGTCTGCGCGAGCACCGCGTCGGCGCCGTCGTCGAGCTTCTCGAAGAGGTCGAGCGCGCGCTCGAGCGGAGCCACGGCAGCGTCGAGCTCGCGGGTCTCGCGCCGCAGGCGGCCGAGCTCGAGCTGCGCCTCGGCCTCGTAGCGCGTGTCCTTGGTGCGCTGCAGCACCTCGATCGACTGACCGAGCAGGCGCGCTGCCTCGCGACCGCGATCGCGGTGCATCGCCACGCGCGCGAGCTGGAGCAGCATGCGTCCGCGCTCCTTGCTGCTCGGGCCGACGAGCTCCATCGACTCGCGCAGCACGCCGTCGGCGCCCGCGTGATCGCCCGCGCGATCGAGCGCCTCGCCGAGCTTGCGCGACAGCGTGACGACGGCCGGGTCGAGCGAGGTGTCGCCCGCGAGGATGCTCTCGCGCCGCGCGACCTCGAGCCCGCGTCGGTAGGCGAGCGTGGCCGTCGACGGGTCGCCGCGCTCGAGCGCCTGATCGCCCATGCGCTCGAGGATCAGGATCGCGCTCATCGGCTCGCCCGCGCGGTAGGCGTGCTCCGCCCTCACCTCGAGCGGCGCAGCGGCCGCGACCGCGAGCGCACGACCGTGCAGCTCCTTGCGGGCCTCGGCCGGGATCGAGGCCTCGACGAGCTCACGAAGGAACGGATGCCCCACGGTGATCTCGCCGTCGATCATCTTCACGAGGCCCATCTTCATCAGCGCCTCGAGCGGCCCCAGATCGGACGCGGGCACGAGGCCGCGCAGCGTCTCGAACGACGCGCGCTCGCCGAGGACGGTCAGCGTCTGGAGCACGCGTCGCGCGCCGAGCTCGAGGCGTGAGATGCGCGCCACCACAGCATCGGCGAGACGCTCGGGCATCGACGCGCTCTCTTCGAGGCTCTGGTAGCCGAGCGCGGTGAGCTGCTCGAGGTAGAGCGGCAGGTAGAGGCGCATCGAGGCCGGCGTCGCCGCGTCGCGCGACACACCGGGCGATGGCGGCGCAGGACCGCCGCTCATCATCGCCTTGCCCTCTTCGGGGCTCAGGCCGCGCAGGTGCATCGTCACCGGGTTGCCGATCGTCTGCGGCTTCGCGCCCGGCACGGTCGCGGTGACGAGCAGCACGTTCGACAGCTCGGGGTCCGCGATCATCTCGCGCAGCGCCACCTTCGTGAGCGCGCAGCAGCGGTGCGTGTCGTCGACGAGCAGCACGATCGTCCCGCTCGCGCTCCGCTGCGCAGCCACGCGCACCGCGACGCCGAGCAGCGCGCCGACCGCGCCTGCGCGCGAGCGCCCCGGCAGGCCCGGCACGCCGTGCGGATCGAGCAGCTCTGCGACGCCCGCGCGCGCCATCGGAGACTCGATCACGCCGAGCTGCACGAGCTCCGACAGCCGCGCGAGCGGCGTGTCGAGGAGCGACGTGACGAGCTTGCGGATCGCGTCGTACGGCACGGGCGCGAGGCTCGGGTGAGGACCGACCGAGACCACGAAGTCCGCCGCGGCGTCGGCCCGCGCGGCGAGCTCCGAGAGCAAGCGCGACTTGCCCACGCCCGGCTCTCCCACGAGGCGCACCCACGTCGGGCGTGACGCGGCGGCCGTCCTCGCCTCGAGCAAGCGATCGATCTCCGCCTCACGTCCGATGAGCGGCGTGCGGCTGAGCGGCGGCGCCGTGGTGGTGCGGGGCTGAGGCGCGAGCGATCCACCTCGCGACGCGGTCGCGCCGCCGGTCGCGCGCGCGGGGCCGGACGCATCGATCTTGGCGCCGCACGCGTTGCAGAAGCGCGAGTTGCGCGTGTTCGCGGCGTTGCACGCGGGGCACCGCACCGACGCCGCCTCGGCGGCCTCGAGCAGCATCTCGGCTTGCTTGAGCGACTCGTCGAGCTCGTCTGCGGTCTGGTAGCGATCCTTGGCGTCCTTCGAGAGCGCCTTGATCGCGATCTCGGCGAGCACGTCCGGCACACCACGCGCGGGCGCGACGAGGCGCGGGTCGGGGATGGGATCGTTGATGTGACGCAGCACGACCTTCGTCGGCGTGTCGTCGATGTACGGCAGCCGATCGGTGAGCAGCTCGAAGAGCAGGACGCCCATCGAGTAGAGGTCGGTGCGGCCATCGAGCGGATCGCCGCGGCCTTGCTCGGGGCTCATGTAGTCGGGCGTGCCGCACACGAGACCGGGCGTGGTGATCGACGTCTTCTGCGGGCCCGTGATCGTCGCGAGGCCGAAGTCGACGACCTTGATCGCGTCGTCGCCGCGACGCGAGCGCTGAACGATCACGTTCTCGGGCTTGAGGTCGCGGTGCACGACGCCGAGCGCGTGCGCTTCACCGAGCGCGCTCGCCACGCGACGCAGCACGCGGACGATGCGCTTGAACGGCAGCGGTCCTTCGTCGGCGTTGACCGTCGCGAGGTCCTTGCCCGAGAGGAACTCCATCACGAGATAGAGGATTCCGTCTTCGCTGCGGCCGAAGTCGATCACGCCCACCGAGTCGGGGTGGTTGAGGCGGCTCGCGGCCTTCGCCTCGTTGTAGAAGCGCGCGACCGTCTGCTCGTCCGAGAGCAGGTTCGGGTGGATGACCTTCACCGCGACCGTGCGACCGAGCGTCGTCTGTACGCCGCGGTAGACGCGACCCATGCCGCCCACACCCACGAGCTCTTGGATCACGTAGGTGCCGCCGATGGTGCGCCCGAGCAGCGGGTCGCCGGGGCTCGACGGGTCCTCCCGCTCGAGGGTCATGCCGCACGCCGCACAGAAGCGATCACGCTCGTTGACGTTGGTTCCGCAGTGCGGGCACTGGAGCACGGCCGAAGGATACTGGAGGTGCGAGGTCGGACGCACCCACGACGTGCCCGGTCGGCCCCATGTACCCTCGGCCCGTGCAGCCCGAGGTCGAGGTCGTCGCCGCTCGCGCCACGCCGGCGCGTAGGCGTCGCGCGCACGTCGTGGTGCTGGGCACCGCGCTGTGGATCTGGCTGCTCGCCGTGGTGCTGCCGATGATCGAGCTCGGCGTCGGAGGCTGGGGCGGCGCTCTCGTCGCGCTCGGTTTCCCGATCGTGATCGCGCTCGGCCTCGGGCTCGATCAAGCCGCGTTCCCAAGGAAAACCGCGTTCCTGCGGCGCGTCGCCGAGGCGGCGCTGTTCGGGCTCGCGCCGCTGGTGCTCGTGGCAGCGCTCGCGTCGCGCGCCGAGCTGGTGTCGCGCGAGGTGCTCGGGCCGCTGCACGCCGCCCTCCTCACAGGGGCGGCCGCCACCTACCTCGCGGCCGTCGCGCACCTCTCGACCACCCATGCGATGCAGCGTCAGGCGGCGCCGCAGTCGCTGCCGCCCTCGGCCCGCATCGTCGAGCCTCGGTGGCCCCGATGGATCCGCGCGCTCCTCGTCGGCACCGCGGCGCTGGCGGCCATCGCGCTCGTCGCCGTCGCCCCGCTCCTCAGCGGCCATGCGACGCGGCTCGCGCGCTTCGGCATCGACGGCGCAGAGACCGCGGCCCTCTTGGCGGGCGTCCTCGGCCTCGCGTGCGGCGTGATCACGCTCGGCGTCATGGTCGCCCCCTCGCTCCGCGCGCGGAGCAGCGTCGACCGTGTGCCCTCGCGCTATGGGCCCCTCGGCTGGGTCGTGCTCGCGCTGGCCTTCACGCTCGCGTGGGCGTGGCTCGAGCTCCGCTAGCTCGGCGGCTCAGCGGTCGTCGCTCAGCGCGTCAGCGCGTGCACGCTCTCTTCGAGCACGATCTCCGCATCGCGCTTGCTGCCCTTGAGCGCCTGGTCGGTCTCGGCGAGCACGCGGAACGCGCGACGCAGATCGCCGTGCGTGAACTTCTTCGCGGACTCCGACAGATCACGCGCCTTGAAGGGAGGCGCGCCCGCGCGCTTCACGGCCTCTTCCGGCCGAAGGCCCTCGTCGAGCGCGTCCTTCATGCGCGCGATGATGCGGAGCTGACGCGAGATCTGTCCGAGGATGCCGAGCGGCTGCTCGCGATCGGCGAGGAGCGAGCCCACCGCCTCCATCGCGACCTTCTGTCGCTTCATCGCGATCGAGTCGACGAGCTTCCAGATCGTCTCGACGCGCACGCGCGACACGATCGCCTCGACGGCCTGTCGCGTGATGCGACTGGGCGCGTCGCCGCCGCTCACGTAGAGCGAGAGGCGCTCGATCGCGTCCTCCATCGCGGCGAGGTCGTTGCCGATCGCGTCGACGAGCATCGCCTGCGCGTCTTGATCGAGCGCGCACTTGCGCCGCTTCGCTTCGCCGGCGACGAAGCGCTCGAGCAGCGCGCCCTTGAGCGGCTCCACCGCGAGGAAGGCCGCCTGGTCCTTGCTCGCCAGCGCCTTCGCCGCCTTCGCGAGCTTGGTGGTGCCGAGGAGCTTGTCGCCCGTCAGCACGAGGCACGTGCTCGGCGAGGGCTTGGCGAGGTACTCCGCCAGCGCGTCGAGCTCGCTCGCCGCCACCGCCTCGAGATCGCGGACGAGCACGTAGCGACTCTTGGCCATCATCGGCAGCGTGCGCGCCGCGGCGACGACCTTGGCGCCCACGAGGCCCTGACCTTGGAAGAGGTCGTCGTTGAACCCGCGCACGCCGTCGGCACCGACGACGGCCTTCTTCAGGTACCGCGCGGCGCGCTCGATGAGCAGCGTCTCGGCGCCGACGAGCACGTTCACGGGGCGCCACTTTCCTTGGCGGGCCTCGCCGAGGAAGGTCTGGATGTCGAGCTCGTCGGTCACGCGTCAGTCGCGCGCGTGCGTGTCTTCGTCCGAGAACGTCACGACGCCGCTGCGCTGCTCTTCTTCGCCGAGGATGTTGAACCGAACGCGGCCGACCTCGGCGCGTCGCACGGTCACGACCATCTCGATCTGCTTGTTCGGGCGGAACCGCGGGCGGGGCAGGGTGATGCGCTGGACGAACGTGCGCTGCGTGCGGTCGTGCACGTTGATCGACATGTCGTCGATGAAGTTCCGCGCGCCGTCCGTCACGTCGTAATAGAGCGCGTGGTACTCGAGGTCGTCGATCGGCGCCGAGAACTGGATCACGAGGTTCCCGAGCCAGCGGCGACCCGGGAGCGGCGTGTCGGTCGTCTCGCGCATCTGACGCGCCTGGTGCCCACGCGCGAAGCCGAGCAGCGCGCGCTCGCTGAGGTTGCGCGGGATCGCGGCCTGCGTGACGTACACCGTCGCGCGAAGACCTCGCTGCGCGTCGGCCGAGGGCGCCATGGGTACGGCGGCCGAGGCGACCACCGCGAAGCCCATCACGAGGGCGAGGAGGGAACTGCGCGAGCGAGACGACATCGAAGCCTCCGGGGCGAGCGCGCGATGGTACCGGCGTTCGCAGCGACCGTCGACGCCTTCCCAGGCCGAGCGATTCAAACCCAGCTGAAAAGTTGTCCAGCGTCGCCGTCTCCCTTACTCCCGGGGCATGACGAAGGGCTCGCCGAACGCTGCGCTCCAGGGCTTGCTCGCCGCCTCGCGCAAGCAGGCGCAACGGCGCGGCCAGCGGCCGACGACGGCGCACTGCGCGCTCGAGATGCTGCAGAGCGATCTCGACGCGGGCACCGCGCTGCGGTCGGCGGGCGTGCAAGAGGTCGGTCTCGTGGGCGCGCTCAAGATGGCGGGCGACGAGCCGGAGCTCGTGCTCGAGCGGGCGAGCGAGCGCGCCCTCCAGATCGCGCAGCGTCACGACACGAGCGGCGCGCCCGTCGTGCGACCCGTGCATCTTCTCTATGCGATCTGCGCGGAGCCTCGCTCCGCCGCGGCGCAGTGTCTCGAGCGCCTCGGCATCTCGATCCTGCGCGTGCAGCAGGAGCTGATGCTGCGCATCTCGCCGAGCGAGGTCGTGGCGCGCGCGAGCGAGCCGCCTCCGCCGCGTCTCCAGCGCACGTTTCTTCCGCCGCGCGATCCGCGCCTCGAGGTCCGCCCGCCGACGCGCATCGTCGCGCCCGCGCGCAACCGTCGGATCGGTCGTGACGCGCCCGCGTCGGTGGCGCCGCCCGCGAACGAGGCCATGCCGATCAAGGCCGAGACGCGCGCGAGCGAGCCGCCCACCGAGGCACGCGCGAGCGTCACGCCGAGCTCGCCGTGGGAGCTCGATCGCGAGCGCTTTCCGCTGCTCTCGGGCCTCGGTCGCAACCTGTCGGCGCTCGCCGATCGTGGCGCGATCGATCCCGTGCTCGGTCGCGAGAAGGAGCTCGAGCAGCTCCTCGACGTGCTCTCGCGTCGTCGGGGCAACAACCCCGTGCTCGTCGGCCCGCCCGGCGTCGGCAAGACGGCGATCGTCGAGGGGCTCGCGCTGGCGATCGTCGAGGCGCATCGCGGTCGCTCGGACCTCGCGCTCGGGTCGCTCGCCGATCGAATCATCATCGAGGTGACCGCGGGTTCGTTCGCGAGCGGCACCGGCGTGCGCGGCGCGCTCGCCGACAAGCTCAAGAAGCTCAAGGACGAGGTCGCCAAGGCCGACGGCCGCGTGCTGATCTTCTTCGACGAGATCCACGCGATGGTGGGTGAGCCCGCGGGTGCGGACGATCTCGCGAGCGAGCTCAAGGGCGCGCTCGCGCGAGGCGAGCTCTCGTGCATCGGCGCGAGCACCGACGCGGAGATGCGGAAGCACTTCGATCGCGATCCGGCGTTCGCGCGTCGCTTCAGCGTCGTCAGCGTCGGCGAGCCGAGCGCGGAGGCCACCGAGCGCATCCTCGCGGGCCTCCTGCCGCGCTACGAGGCGCACCACGCGACGCGCTACGAGGCCGCTGCGGTGCGCGCCGCCGTCGAGCTCTCGGTTCGTTTTCTTCCGGAGCGCTGTCTGCCCGACAAGGCGATCGGCGTGCTCGATCTGGCCGGTGCGCGCGCGCGTCGCCTGGGCGCGACCGAGGTCACGGCGGCCGATGTCGCGCGTGTGATCGCCGACGAGGCCCACGTGCCGGTGGAGCGACTCCTCCTCCGCGATGGTGAGCGACTCCTCGCGCTCGAGGCGCACCTCGGAGATCGCGTGGTCGGGCAGAAGCAGGCGCTGACGAAGATCTCGGACGCCCTCCGCAAGGGCGCCGCGGGCTTTCGTGGGCGCCGTCCCCTCGCCACGTTCCTCCTCCTCGGCACGACCGGCGTGGGCAAGACGGAGACCGCGAAGGCGATCGCGGACGTGCTCTTCGCGCCCGGCGCGATGACGCGCTTCGACATGAGCGAGATGAGCGAGAGCCACGCGGTGGCCCGTCTCCTGGGCGCACCGCCGGGCTACGTCGGTCACGAGGCGGGCGGTCAGCTCACCGAGGCCGTGCGACGTCGGCCCTACCAGCTCGTCTTGCTCGACGAGATCGAGAAGGCGCACCCCGACGTGCTGCTCGCGCTCTTGCCGTTGCTCGATGAAGGGCGGCTCACGGACGGTCGCGGCCGCACGGTCGACTTCACCAACACCGTCGTCGTGATGACCTCGAACCTCGGCGCCGCCGCGGCCGCGCAGCGCGTCGCGCGGGCGATCGGGTTCGACGCCCCCGATCCCGTGGTGGTCGCGGAGAACGAGCGGGAGCAGCGCGCGAGCCGCGTGCTCGAGGCTGCGCGCAAGTCGCTCCCGCCCGAGCTGTGGAACCGCATCGACGAGCCGCTCTACTTCGCGCCGCTCGAAGAAGACGACGTCGTCGAGATCGCGTCGCGCATGCTGCGCGCGCTCGCGCGGACCCTCGAGATCGAGCGCGGCGTGGTGCTCGAGATCGACGCGAGCGCGTGTCAGGCGCTCGCTCGCGCCGGCGGCTTCGAGGCCTCGCTCGGCGCGCGTCCGATGCGTCGCACCGTGGGTCGTCTCGTCGAGTCTCCGCTCGCGTCTCGCCTGCTCGCGGGGGAGCTCGCGCGCGGCGAGAAGGTGCGCGTGCGCGGGCGCGGCGACCAGATCGTCTTCGATGTCGTGGCGCCCAGCGCGCGTGGCGACGAGCTCGTCGCCGCCGAGTGATCACGCGCTCAGGGCGCGTCGAGGACCTCGAAGAGCACGCACGGGTCTCCGAGCGACGGTGAGCACGAAGCGAGCTCGCGGAAGCGATCGGGCCGGCTGCGCGCGGCATCCGCGCCCGTGAAGTGCGGGCCTTCACCGAGCACGATGCGCCGCGTGTGCTCTCGGACGACGAGCTCGAGGAGCGCGTCGACGTCGGGCTCGGGCTCGGCGATGTAGACGACGTGCCCGTGCTGGTGCGCGGCGAAGAGGCGCCCCGGGAGGTTGAAGCTCGGGTCGTACGCGAAGGACTCGCCGTGCCCGATCGCAGCGCGCGCTTCGGCCCACGGCCCCTCGTCGAGATCGATGCCGTATTCACGCTCGCGCTCGTCCTCGGGTCGCGCCGCGATCGCGGAGAGCTCGGGTCCGTCCACGGTGAAGCCCAGCCGCGACTGCCAGACCGAGACCATCGCGAGCACCACGAGCGTGACGTCGATCGCGCGTCGCCAGCGTCGCGAGAGGTCGACCGTGGCCACGGCCGCGACGGCGATCGCAGCGCCCACGAGGGCGACGGTGTAGCGACCCCAGAACGCATGGGGCGCGGCGAGCGTCGCGAGCGCCAGAGGCGCAGCGAAGAGCGTGACTCGGCCCATGCGCGCGCGGAACGCATCGTCGCGGAGCGCCGCGACGCAGGCGGCGAACACGATCGGCAGGAGGCCCAGCGTGAACAGGGGTCCGAGGCCACCACGGCGCATGTCGTACGAAGGCCTCGCCTCGAACGGCGCGAGCCAAGCGTCGGTCAGCCGCTCGAACCAGCTCGCCGACGCGAAGGGCTCGCTCGTGCCGCGGCTGGCGAGCTCGCCCCACGTGGTGAGCCCGTCGAGCGACACGGGCCCCACCTCCACCGCGACCGGCCAGAGTGGGTTGCCGAAGAGCGCGAGGTTCTCGAGGTACGTCCAGCCGCCCACGCTCGCCACCACACCCGCGGCGAAGAACACCTCGCCCAGGCGTCCTGCGCGCGCGCCGCGGGCGGCGAGCACCGCGAAGCCCGCGAGCACCACGAGCGGCGAGGTCGGCTCGGTGCCCAGCGCGAGGCCGAGCGCGAGCGCCGCGACGCCGATCGTCGGCGCATCGAGGGGACCCGTCGCGAGCACCATCGCCGCGAGCGCGAGCGCTGCGAACATCACGTCGACCTCGCAGCTCGCGAGCTCGAGGCCTACGGCAGGCACGGCGACGAAGCCGAGCGCGAGCGCCAACGCGCGCCGCGTGGGCACGCCTTCTCGACGCGCCGCGAGCGCGATCGCGAGGACCGCCAGCACGACGAACGGCACCTGCGAGAGCTCCGCGAGGGCGTCGTGTCCGAGCGCGAGCCGGAACGCCGTGAGGAAGACGGCGCCGAGGTGCGGGTACGCGGTGGCGTACACGACGTGCGTCGGCACCGGGCGCAGCGTGTGCGACGAGATCGCGTCGCTCGAGATCGGCAGGTGGTACGCGAGCGACTCCCACGCCCACGGCGCGAGCAGCCACGCGGCGCACACCGCGAGCGCGAGCATCGCGATCGCCACGAGCGACGCGGCAGCGAGCGTGGGGCTCGTCGTCGCGGTGCTGCCGAGGGCAGAGAGGCGCGCGAGATCCTCACGTGCGCGCGACATGGCGCTGGCGCCCGCGCCGAGCAGCACGAGCGCGGCGACGACCACGGCCGCGGCGACGAGCCCTGCGGTCCCGATCGCCTCGAGCATCGAGAGGCCCTCGACGATCCCGATCGCGCTCGCGTTCGCCAACAAGATGGCGACGACCGCGCGCTCCAACGACGAGCGACCGGGGAAGAGTGCGGCCGACGCGAGGAGGCCCGTCGTGAGCAGCGCAGCCGAGACGAGGAGGAAGAGCACGAGGCCACCGCGACGATATCAAGAGGACCGTGTTCGAGGATCGTCTCCTCGTGGTCCGCTCGAACGTTCCGTCGCGATGGCCTCGCCGTACGCGCACGAACGCGCGTTCACTCCAAGGACGTTCAGGTCCCGCTGGTGCCGGACCCGCCCGTCGCGCCGCCGCCTGCGCTGCACGACGCCTGTCCGCCGCCGCCCGCGCTGCACGACGCCTGGCCACCCTCGGTGGTGGTGCCGGTCTCGGTCGTCCCGCTGGCCGAGCAAGAGGCCTGACCCTCCGAGTGCTCGTGACCCGCGCTGCACGACGCCTGGCCGCCGCTCGTCTCCGTTGTCGTCGACTCCGTCGCCTGCGCGCCGCCACCACCACACGCCGTCGCCGAGAGACCCAGCGCCGTCGCCGCAGCGAGGAAGAGTCCCTTCTTCAGATCATGATTCATCGTGCCTGTCTCCTCTTCGAGCCATGTCTCGATCGGCGCGGGAGCGCGCTCGATGCGAGGCGCGAGGGTACACCCGACGCTCGCCGCCCGCGCAACGTCTCGACGGAACGCAGCGAGGCGCCTCTCCATCGAGAGACGCCTCGCTTCGGGGACCCTCGCTACGCGAGGCCGCTCTCGTTCGCCCAGGGTGTCACTCGCACGAGCCCGCGGCGCGTCGCGCGATGCGCTCGACGAGGCCGTCGATCAGCGCGTCGAACGTCGGGTCGCAGATCGACGCGAGCACCGTGCCCGAGCCGCGCTCGTCGAGCTGACGCGCCGTCTCGACGATGCGCGTCGGCGGGAACGCGACGCCGTTGTCCGAGGTGCACGACGGCACGAGGTTCGTCCCCGACGCGTCGATCACCGGCGTCATCGCGGCGTTGGCGGCGAGCGCGCCGTAGTCCACGTTCGCCGCGTCGCTGATCGCGCCGCTCGGGATGCCCGCGACCGCCGCGAACACGAGATCCGAGGGCTCGGCGCGGAGGCCCGCGAGGCCGTCGACGTAGCGCGAGACCGGCTGCACCACGCCCATCGCCGGGTCGGAGAACTCGTGACCGCGCAGGTTGAGCGGCACCGAGGAGAAGCGCGGATCACCGATCGCGAAGAGGCCCGTGTCGATCACCGACGTGTCGTTCTCGTCGGTCACCTCGAGCACCGCGAGGATCGAGCTCGGGCGCAAGAACCCAGCGTTGTCGCCGTCGCCGTGCGGCGCGCGGTCACCGAGGAACGTGGGCGTCGACCAGCCTGCCGCGGTCCACTCGGTCGGGGCGCTGGGCGACAGCGCGAGCAGCGTGGCCTCGAGCTGCTGCTCGAACCCGCAGCCGCCGATGCCGACGCGCGTCGTACAGCCGATCTGGTCGACGAAGCTCGCGAGCGAGGCCGGATCGGACTCGTCGTAGCGCGCGTACCTGTCGTAGATGCCGCCACACGAGCCGTCCTCGACGCGCGCTCGATCGACGAGCACGCCGTCGTCGCCCCAGCCGCGACCGCACGTCGGGATGCCAGTCTGATCGCCGGCGCCGAGGTCCGTCGTCGTCACGCCGATGTGGATGCTCTCGAGCGCCGGGAAGTCTTGGATCCCATCGCCGTCTCGATCACCCGAGCCGAGGATCTGCGCGATGCGCGGCAGCTGCTCGCGGAGGAGCGCCTGCTCCTCGGTCATCGAGTTCGAGTTGTCGACGACGAGCAGGAGATCGAGCTCACCGTTCGCGGCGTCGCAGCAGTCGCTGCCGCTGCACGCCGTGCCGACGAAGGCGCTCGAGAAGTGCTGCGTCTCGGCGACCGCGTAGCCGTCGATCACGCGCGTCGCGCGGGGAACGAACGCCTCGCCGTCGCGCTGGCTCCAGAAGATCGTCGCGAGCGCCGGGTCACCGTCGAACGGGATGCGGACCTCGATCGGACGCGCGAACGTGGTGCCCTCGGGCTCGAAGCGAACGACCGGCGAGAAGCCCGTGAACACACCTGGCGGCGGCGCGCTCTCGACGATCACGCGGATCTCCTGCGAGGCCGTGACGGCGCCGGCCGGGATCGTGATCTGCATCGAGCCCACCTCGATCGTCGCGCCCTCGGGCCCGACGAGCGCGCTCGCGCTCTCACCCGGGAGGATCGGCGCGACGGGGCGGCCGTTCGTGCTCGGACAACCCACCAACATCGTGGTCGGCGCGCTCAGCGCGAGCACAAGACCCCACGTGTACCAAGACCCGCCCGAGCGACCCGTCGACATGTTCTTGCGGCTCATCACGTCACCTCCGAGGATGAGTCGATGGAGGCGCGCGGGATTTCCGATCCAGTTCGACGACAGCGGATCTTTTTCAGATCCCCGCGATCACTCGCTCGATGCGCGCGAAGCCCTCGTCGAGGTCGCTCTCGGTCGAGACGAGCGGCGGCGCGATCACGATCGTCCGCGCTTGCTTGTTCGGGTGCACGTAGAGGTGCGCGTCGGACAACGCCTTGCTCACCTTCGCGAAGCGCGCGTCGTCGCCCGCGATCTCGAGCGCGGCGAGCAAGCCCTTGCTGCGCGTCTTGGGCAGCGTGTCGCCATGGCGGTCTTGGAGCGACGCGAGCGAGCGCGCGAGTCGCTCGCCGAGCGTGCGTGATCGCGTGATCAGATCGTCCTGGTCGTAGATGCGCAGCGCCTCGACGCCAGCGGCCACACCGAGCGGATGCCCGTAGAACGTGAGGCCCGCGTAGAGCACGTGATCGTCGAAGTGCTTCGCGACGCGCTCGTGCACGAGCACCGCGCCGAGCGGCGCGTAGCCGCCCGTGATGCCCTTGCTGACCGTGATGAGATCGGGCGCCGCGCTGCCGAGCGACTCGAACCCGTAGTAGGTGCCGAGGCGGCCGAAGCCGTTGAGCACGCAGTCCGCCACGAGCAGCGTGCCGTGTGCGTCGCACGCCGATCGCAGCGCGTCCCAGTATCCCGCGGGCGGCACGAGGCAGCCGTTCTGTCCGGGCACGGGCTCGACGAACACGGCCGCGATCGAGCCGGGCCCTTCGAGCTCCATCGTGCGCGCGACGGACTCTGCCGATCCGCCGCCTTCGATCACGATCGCGCCACCCGGCAGCCGCGACTCGAAGCAGTCGAGCACGTGCACCGCGCCCACCATCGCGGGCTCGAGCACGGGCCTGCGGTAGTCGCCCGTGATCGAGAGCGCGCCCATCGTCGCGCCGTGGTAGCTGCGGTAGCGCGAGAGCGTCTTGTGTCGTCCCGTGGCGAGGCGCGCGATCTTGAGCGCGTTCTCCACGGCCTCGGATCCGCCGAGCGTGAAGAAGACCTTCGTGAACCCGGGCGGCGCCTTCGCGAGCAAGGCGTCGGCGAGCGCGGTCTTCGCGGGGTAGAGGCCGCTCGGCACCGTGAGCAAGAGCTCGTCGACCTGCCTCTTGATCGCCTCGCCGATGCGCTTCTGCCCGTGGCCGAGGTTCGCCTGGTAGCTGAGCGAGCCGAAGTCGAGCCATCGCTGGCCGTCTTTCGTGTCGAACCACGCGCCCTCTCCGCCGGTGATCTCCATGGGTGCGGCCTTCTTCTGAGCGGACCACGTGAAGAAGAACGGATGCTCGTCGCGCTGCATGCGCGCCGATCTATGCGATGGGCGCCCTTCGAGCGAGCGACCAATCCGGCGACAAGCCGGCGCCGAAGGAGCGGCGTCGGGGCGAACGGGCGTATCCTCGAACGCCGATGCTTCGACTCGTAAGGCTCGCGGGGCTCTCCACGGCTTGGATCGTCGCGCTCTTGTCGATCGGCTGTCCGTCGGCGGCGCCGACCGTCAACGTCGACGTGCGCACGGACTACGTCTCGGCGCTCGAGTTCGATCAGGTGCGCACGCGCCTCGACGACGACGCGGCGCCGATCGTGCGCGTCATCCGCAGCGACGACTACGCGCGCCGCCAGCGCGTGGCCGAGTTCCGCGACGTCGCGCTCGGCGTGCACCGCGTGAGCGTCGAGCTGCTCCTCGGTGACGTCCTCGTCGGCGAGCGACACGGCCTCGTCAGCGTCTCGGCCGATCGCGTCGTCGTCTACTCGATCACGCGCGACTGCGCGGGCGTCACGTGCCCGCTTCCGTCGGGCAATCCGGGCTTCGACGCGTGCCTCGGAGGTCGCTGCGTCGATCCATCGTGCGTCGAGGGCGAGCCGGACCCCGCGCTCTGTGGTGTGCCCGAGTGCACGACCGACGTGGACTGTCCGACGTCGATCGACTGCGTCGATGGCGAGTGCACCGACGGCGTGTGCCTGCTCATCGGCGACGCGTCGCGCTGCGAGACCGGTGAGTGGTGTGATCCGTCGAGCGGCTGCCGCGCGCTCGGTCAGGATCCAGACGCAGGTCCGCGCGACGCTGGGCCGTCGTCTCCCGACGCGTTCGAGCCCGCGGACGTGCTGACGCTGCCCGATGCCTTCGTCGAGCCTGACGACGCGTGGGCGCCGCCCGACGCGGTGGCGTGCGCCGAGGGCGCGACCGAGGCCTGCGGCACCGACGTCGGCGCGTGCGTCGAGGGCAGCCGCACGTGCACGGGCGGCATGTGGAGCGCGTGCAGCGGATCGATCGACGCCGTCGACGAGACCTGCGACGACCGCGACGAAGACTGCGACGGAAGCACCGACGAAGACTTCTCGATCGGTGCTGTGTGCGACGGCGTCGACAGCGACCTCTGCACCGAGGGCGCGTTCGCGTGCGATGGATCAGGCGGCGTGCGCTGCTCGGACGCGACCGGCGACACGCGTGACCTCTGCAACGCGACGGACGACGACTGCGACCCGTCGACCCTCGACGGAAGCGGGGATCCAGGGGTCGGCACCCCGTGCGACGGGAGCGATGGGGATCTCTGTCGCGAGGGGACGAACCGCTGCGTCGCCGCGACGATCACGTGCGACGACGCCACGGCCACGAGCGTCGAGACCTGCAGCGCGCCCGGCGACGAAGACTGCGACGGCATGACCGACGAGATCTGCGTCGTCACCACGCCCTCGGGCTGGCAGCCGGAGACGATCGCGCTCGGCGGCACGGGCATGTGGGGTCGCGTCGTCACCGACGTGGACGGCGGCCTCCACGCATCGATCTACGACAACGGCGGCAACGATCTGCTCTACGCGTACCACCCACGCGGCGGCTACTGGGATCTCGAGGTCACCGACACCGCGGGCACGGTCGGGCAGTACGCATCGTCGGCGATCGACTCCATGGGCGGTACCCACGTCGTCTACTACGACGCGACGAACGCGAACCTCAAGCACGCCTACCGATCGCGTGGTGGGTCGTGGGTGTTCAGCGTCGTCGACTCCACCGGATCGGTCGGTCAGTACGCCGCGCTCGCGATCGATCGCGCCGACGGCCTCCACGTCGCGTACCGCGACGCTTCCAACGACGAGCTCCAGTACGCCTACCGCGCCGCGGGCGCCGCGTGGGGAACGCCCGTGCTCGTCGACACCACCACCAACGTGGGCCACTTCGCGAGCATCGCCGTCGACGACATGGGCGACGTGTACATCGCCCACTACGACACGTCGGGCAACGACCTGCGCTTCGCGCATCGGGTCGCGGGCAGCAGCACCTGGACGCTCTCGTCACCAGTCACCGCGGGCAGCGTGGGCCAGTACACGGCGGTCGCCGTCGACCCTTCACGCGTCGTCCACGTCCTCTACTACGACGTGTCGGGCGGTGACCTCGAGCACATCTCGAGGCCGTACGGCGGCACCTTCGGCGCGCCGACGGTCGTCGACGGACTCGCGACCAACGTGGGCACCTACGCGAGTCTGCGAGTCGACGGAACGGGCACGTTGCACGCGGCCTACCGGGACGAGACGAACAACGATCTCCGGTACGCGCGCAGGCCTGCGGGTGGCGCGTGGACGAGCACGCTGGTGGATCCGGGCGGAAACGTCGGCTCACACACGTCGATCGCTGTCGACGACGCGGGCCTCGTGCACGTGGCCTACCGCGACGAAGGCGCGAACGCGCAGCTCTATGCGCAGCGGAGCGCGGCGGGCAGCTGGACGCTCTCGATCGTCGATGCCTACGACGGCGCAGGGCAGTTCGCGGGCCTCGCGAGCGATCCCGGCGGGGGTCTCTTCCTCGCGTACTTCTCCGCCACCGACTCCGACCTGCACACCGCCACCAAGGAGCCCGCGGCGCCGTGGCGCGTGGAGACGGTCGACGCGACCGGTGACATGGGGTCGTACGCGTCGGTCGCCGTCGACGCGATGCTCGGCGTGCACGTCGCCTACTACGACGCGTCGAACGACGACGTCCGCTATGCCTACCGCGCCGCAGGCACCTCCACGTGGAGCCGTGGCATCGTCGACGCGACGGGATCGGTTGGCCACTACACATCGATCACCGTCGACGCCGCGCGCCGCGTGCACATCGTCTACTACGACATCTCGAACACCAACCTGAGGTACGCGACGCGCGCGTTCGGCACCGCCACCTGGACGCTCGAGACGGCCGACGCGACGGGATCGGTGGGGCAGTACACGAGCATCGCGGTCGACGCGAGCGGCACGGTGCACGTCGTCTACTACGACGCGACGAACGACGACCTCGATCACGCGCGGCGACCCGCGAGCGGAGGCTGGACGCTCTCGACCGTCGACGCCGTGGGCACGACGGGCCAGTGGACGTCGCTCGCGCTCGACGCTGCCGGTGGTCTCCACGTCGCGTACTACGACGCCAGCGGCGACGACCTCCAGTACGCCCATCGATCACCCGCCGGCAGCTGGACGCTGGCCACGCCCGACGCCGTCGGGCTCGTCGGTACCTACGCGTCGATCGCGCTCGACGCGAGCGGCGGCATCCACATCGCCTACCGCGACGCCACGATCGACGCCGCCACGATGCAGCCACGCGACGACCTGCGTCACGCGTTCTCGGCGACTGGCGCCTCGTGGACGAACGAGCTCGTCGAGGCGCGCAACGGCGCGCTCGCCCACCACACGACCTCGGTCGTCGACGCCGATGGCCTCCTCCACATCCTCCACCGCGACGACACCAACGGCTACGCGCGCCATGTCTGGCGCGCCTACTGAGCACGCACCACGCATCGTGCAGCGTCTCCTCTACAGCCTCATCGTCCTCTTCCTCCGTCTCGTCACGCGCGTGTTCTTCCGCTCGGTCGAGGTCGTCGGTCGTGATCACGTGCCGCGCGAGGGCGCCGTGGTCTTCGTCGGCAACCATCCGAACTCGCTCGTCGATCCGATCGTGATCACGACCACGTGCGGAAGGCGCGTGCGCTTCGCCGCGCGCGATGGCCTGTTCTCGACGCCGATCCGTCCGGTCCTCTGGGCCCTCGGCACCGTGCCGATCCGGCGCCGACAAGATCAGGCCGACACGACGGGCAAGCTCGACAACAGCGAGGCGTTCGACGCGCTCCATGCCGTGCTCTCCGCCGGCGAGGCGTTCGGGATCTTTCCCGAAGGCGTGAGCTACACGGAGCCCGAGCTCCAGCCGCTCAAGACCGGCGCGGCGCGCATCGCCCTCTCCGCCGTCGAGCGCGGCATCGACGTGACCATCGTGCCCGTGGGCCTCCACTACCGGCGCAAGCAGCACTTCCGCGGTCGTGTGCTCGTGCAGTTCGGTCGCCCCATCCACCTGCGACCCGCGGCCAGCGCCGCCGAGGGCACGTCGCGCGATGCCGCGCGCGCGCTCACGGAGAACATCGAGCTCGCCCTCCGCGCGCTCACGCTCAACGCGAAGGACTTCGACACGCTCCGTGTCCTCGACGGCGTGCGTCGCCTCTACGTGCCCGAGGATCGTGATCTCTCGCTCGCCGACGAGGCCGAGGTCACGCGGCGCCTCGTCACGCACTGGGACGCGAAGCGCGACGTGCCCGAGGTGGCCGCGTTCTACGCCGACGTCGAGGCCTGGCTCGCGGTGCTCGACGCGCTCGGGCTCTCCGACTGGGATCTCCGAAAGCCCGTGTCCACGCTGAGCTGGGCGTTCCGCGTGGCCCGGCACGTCTCGCTCCTCGTGCTCGAGGTGCCGCTCGCGCTGCCGGGCTTGATCCTCCATGCGCCGCTCGTCTGGGTCGTCACGCGCGCGGGCGACATGTTCATCGAGCGCGACGACGTGAAGGCGACGCTCCGCATGTGCGTCGGCATCGCGACGGTGCTCGTGACCTACCTCGCGATCGGTCTCGCGATCGTGCTGAGCGATCCTTCGATCGACGGCGCGATTCGCGCGCTCGGCGTCATCGTGTTCCTCGCGACGTCGGGCCTCGCGGCGATCCGCGTGCTCGAGAAGCAAGCGATCGTGCGTCACGGCCTCCGCGTGCTGATGCGGCTGCTCGCGATGCGAGGACAGCTCGACGCGCTCCGCCAGCAGCGCGACGCCCTCCGCGCCCGCATCCCCGCCATCGCAGAGGCGCACGCCGACCCGAGCCTCGATCGCATCGTGAGCAACGACGACCTCGCCCTTTCGCACACGAAGAGCGAAGGCTGACTACATGCGATCGCAGGTGACTTGGTTCACGCCGCCGCCTGCGCACGAGCCGCACGAGAGCGAGCACCGCGACGAGCTCGTGCGGTAGCCGACAGGGCACGCGGCGCACGAGTTGAACGAGGCGTCGTTCACCGAGCACGCGACCTGGTTCTGTCCGCCGCCTGCGCACGATCCGCACGAGAGCGAGCAGGTCATCGACTCGGGGTGGTAGCCCGCGGGGCACGCCGCACACGAGCGGAAGCTCGTGCCGCAGTTGGGCTGACAGTTCACCTGGTTCACGCCGCCGCCTGCGCAGGATCCGCACGAGAGCGAGCACGTGAACGACTCGGGGTGATAGCCGGCCGTGCACGCCGAGCACGACGGTCCGCCGCCGCTGCACGAGCACGCGCTGCAGCCCTCCGACCAGTGACAGCTCGAGTCGCACTCGAACGCCTGACACACCCCGCACGAGACTCCGTCGACCGAGCTCGACGTGAGGCCGGGCTCGCACTCGCCCATGCCGGTGCAGCCCGTCGCGAGGCCCCAGCGACAGCTCGACGAGCACGTGCGCGTGCGACTGCCGCAGCGCTCGCACGGCACCGTCTCCACCATGCCCGCGTCGCACTCGCCCATGTCGGAGCACGCGCCGAGCGTTCCCCACGTGCAGCTGTCGAGGCAGGTCCGCGTGCGCGTGCCGCAGCGCTCGCACGCCGTCTCTTCGCGCATGCCTGGCGTGCACTCGCAGGCCGAGCACGTGCCCGACACGCAGCGCGATCCCGTCGCGCACGGAGACGTGCCCGGACAACACGCCTGACCCATCCCGCCGCAGCCCGTGCACGTGCCCGCTTCGCAGGTGAGGCCTACGTTGCAGCCATCGCCGGCACAACACGGAGCGCCCGACAGCCCACACGCGCTGCAGATCCCCGCGCGACACACCAGGATGCCCGTGCACGGCGTCGCGCCCGCGCAGCACGCGCCCGCGAGCACGCCGCAGCCAACATCGCCGACCGCGCCGGGCGCGTCACGCGTCGGCGCATCGAGACCGGGTGCGTCGAGACCGGGCGCGTCAGGCACTGGTGCGTCGAGCGAGCGCGCGTCGACGCCTCCACCGCGCGCGTCGACGCCACCGCTGTCCATCGTGCCTCGCCCTTGCGCGCAGCCGAGCGCCATCGACGACACGCCGATCACGATCAGCGCCGCGGCGAGCCGACGCGCGTGGCGAGAGCTCAACACGGGACGCACACCACCGCGCCGTCGAGCACGATGCGGTCATAGAGCGTGTTGTCGCACGTGGGTCGGCACACCCACTCCTCTGACTCGTAGACGAACGTCGGCGACTGGCCCGACGGACACGAGAGGCGAGGGCGCTCGGTGCAGACGTTGAGACCGCCGTAGATGCCGCCGTAGTGGATGATGATCTCGCACGGCGGCTCGCACTCCCAGCTCGCGTAGCCGGTGTAGTTCGCGAAGCGGCCCTCGGGACACTCCGGCGGCGGCGGCACGCACACGTTCATCGTGCCGGTGATCACGCGCACCTGACCTGCGGGGCAGCTGCCGTCTTCGCAGTCGCTGCTCATCGGCGGCTGTCCATCGCCCGACGCGATCGAGCTGCCGCCCGCGCTCGCGCCGAGCCGGCGCTGACGGTACGTGCGCACCTGTCCGTCGGGGCAATCGCTGCCTGGGCGACACGACGGATCCGCGGCGCAGTCGGGATCTTCGCAGTCGAGCCGCATGTCGCAGTCGTCGTCCACCTCGCCCCAGCACACGACCTCTTCCGCGGCGCAGCGCGTCTCGCAGTCGCGTGCCGTGCGGCAGTCCGGATCGTCGCAGTCGGTCGCGGTGTCGCAGTCCGAGTCGAGCCCGTCGTCACACGTCGTCTCACGCTGCTCGCTCGGCTCGCACACGGCGTCGGGCTCGTCGGTCGTCCCGTCGCAGTCATCGTCGGTCGCGTTCGCCCGCACCTCGCGCGTGGGCATCGTCGCGCCGCCACAGGCGGAGAACGCGGACATGACTCCGTCGGAGTCGCACGTCTGCTCGCCGTCCACGCACGCGCCGACACGACGATGCTCGGGCGCGCCTGGCCAGCACGCGCGTCGCGTCCCGACCGCGCACGGACAGCCGTCGTCGATCGAGCCGTTGCGATCTTCGTCGATGCCGTTCGTACAGATCTCCGGCGTGACCATCGCGTGCACGGCGGCGTCGTCGTCTTCGCTGCCCTGTGCGTCGAGCCCAGGGGCGTCGAGCCCCGGCGCATCGAGCCCCGGCGCGTCGACCCCGGGCGCGTTGGCGTCGCGTCGTCCCGCGTCGGGTCGCGACACGGGCGAGTCACACGCGCCCAGCAACGAGACACACGCGAGCGTCGAGACACACGCGAGCATCGCGAGACCGGCCCGGAACCACGAACGTTGGCGTGCGAGTCTCATGTCCCCTCCGTCGCAGGTTCGCCGGTCTCGGAGGGCTCGCCCCCCGGGCTCGTGGCAGCAGGCTGTTCCTCACGCGCCGCGCGCCGTCGCGCTCGCTCGACGACCTTCTCGCCGATCTCCTTCGAGACTCGGAAGCCGATCTCGGTCTTCGTCACGAAGCCGACGTGGAGGAAGCGCTTGGCCTGCTCGGTCACCAGCGCGAAGGCGACGAGCGCCAGCACCCACGCGAGCGCCGCACCGAGCAGCCACATCGCGTCGAGCGCGATGCCCGTCACGACGAGCCCCAAGAACACGCCGATCGCGATGATGAACCACGTCTGTCTCTGCTGCGCCTCGGCCCAGCGCCCATCGCACGCCGTGCAGAGCGGCAGCTCGATCGTGATCTTCGGCGTCGCCCGATGCGCGAGCCACGCGCCCACCGCGACCACGGCGACCAGGCCGACGATCGCCGTCGCGGCGACCATGTGATCGAGGCCGCGCAGCGACTGCGCCACCAAGGCGCCCACCACACCGCCGCCCGCACCGGCGCTTGCGCCGTAGCTGGTGCCGACAGGGTATTCCTGCGTGCGGCGGACGACGTCCCGGGTCGCGCCGCAGAGCAGACAGACCTTGGGGATCCGCCCGTCCGTTCGCGCGCACAGCATCCCGTCGTGGATGCGGACGTCCATGACGAGGAGGCTACTACGGGGCGAGCCGCGAGAGTGCGGCTTGGAGGTTCGCTCGCGCTCGGTCCTCTCGCTCGGCCGCGATCGCGGGAACGCCGTACAGCGTCGCGCGCTCGAGGAAGCTCAGGAGCACGCGTGAGCGCCCCGCGCGGTACGCGTCGTCGGGAACGAACGCGTACTCCGCGCGGATGTCGCGCTCGAACGCATCGAACGTCGCTTCGTCGGCGCCGAGGATCGCCAGATCGCACGCGAGCACGAGCTCCGCGTCGGCATCGCCCGCGGCCTCGTGCCCCGCCGTCGCCATCACCAGGCGCACGATCCGCGCGCGGATCGCGTCGCCCGCGCCGAGCGAGGAGAGCGCGTCGTCCGCGAGCGTCGCGCTGCGCGCTTCGTTGTCGCGCGCCTGCGGATCGTAGATCGCGTCGTGGAAGAGCAGCGCGAGCACCACCTCGTTCGGGTGCGGGGCGTGCGCGCGGTGCGCTGCCGCCATCGACACGCACGCCGCCATGTGTCGCGCGTCGTGGTAGTGGCGCCGCGGCTCGTCGAACCGCGCGAGCAGCCCGTCGACGATCGCCGCACGACCCTCGCGTCCGAGCGAGAGCGCGTCACACGCACGCTCGAAGCCCTCGCGGATCGTCTTCGTCTCGTCCTCGCGGGTCTCACGCATGGAGCAGCCTCCGACGCAGCGGGCGCGGCAGCGCGCGCAGCACACGGCGCGACACGCGCTTGAGCAAGAGACAGAGGAGCACGAAGCGCCGCTCCGAGGGCGAGCGCGCGGGGATCAGATGGAAGTGCGGCCACGGCATGCGCGCCGCGCGCGCACCGTTGAAGAGCACCGCGAAGCACTCGGGGTCACCGAAGATCGCGCGGCCACGCTCACGCGCGATGCCGTGCGCGAGCGCGAACATCTCGTCGATCTCCGCGGCAGTCGCGGCGCGCGACGGCTGACCCTCCCTCGGTCGTGGCCATGAGAGCACGCGGTAGTGAGGCGCGAACAGCACGACCGGCGCGCGGAGCTCCACGCGCTGTCCGCTCACGAGCGTGAACGTGCGCGGCGCGACGAGATCGGTGTCCGACTCGAGCACGAGAGGCGAGGGCGCGATCACGACTCCTCCCTCCGCGGCTGTCCCGCGAGCAGGCCGCGCAGCGTGCGCTTGGCCATCGCGCTCGCGCTGCCGGTGGCGACGAGCGCAGGGCTCACCGCCGCGAGCGCGAAGTAGCCCTCGGTGAGCGCCACGAGCGCGCCTGCCATCGCGCGCGCGCCCTCACCGCTCCGGCCGTCGTCGTGACACGCGGTGACGACGAGCGCGGCGATGCGATCCGTCAGCGTCGCGAGGTGTCGCTCGTAGAGCACGCGCACGTCGGCGTCCTTCACGGCCTGCGCGCCCACGAGCGTCCAGCAGCGAACGGCCTCGAGGTCCTCGTCGTCGCCGCGGGCGAGCAGCCCTTCGAGCAGGCGATCGAGCTGATCGAGCGCGCTCTCGCCACCCTTGATGCGCCGCGCGATGCGTGTCTCGAACCGCGCCACGAGCGACTCGACGAGGAGCGCGAGGATCTCGGCCTTGTCCTCGAAGTGGTAGTGGACGAGCCCCGACGCGAGGCCCGCTTCCTTCGCGATGCGCTGGATGGTCGCGCGCTCGTAGCCCTCGGTCGCCATCACGCGACGGAGCGCGTCCGCGATCTCCTGCCTCCGCTCCGTGGTGTTCGAGGGTCGCATCGTCTTCGCGTTGTTTGGTTGGTTGACCAACAATGCGGCGCGACGCGGCGCGCGTCAAGCGGCGCACGATCACGTCAGGGCGTCGGAGGCGTCGCAGCGTCGAGGTGCTCGGCCTCGAGCGCGAACGCGATGGGCCGATCGCAGCGCTCGATGCGCGCGATGCCGGGCAGGCCCAGCACGGGCCGGAGGTTTGCCGGTCGCACGGCCGGTCCGACCGTGGCGTCACCGCCGTACGTCACGAGGTGGCCGCCGCCGCGCACGTCGGTGAACAGCTCTGCGTCGAGGCGCGCGGTCTGGCTCTGCCCGTCCGTGCACGGCGCGAGGCCGATGCGTCCGCCGACGCCCATCCCGCCGCCCGACCCTGCGGGCGTGCTCGGTGGCTCGATCAGCGCTCCGAGCGGCACCCATGCCATGACGAGGCTCCGCTGATCGAGCCGCGCGATGCGCGCGAAGCGTGCGCGAGTCTCGATCAATCCGACGACGGCGTTCGAGTCGATCGTGGCCTCGAGCGTGCCGCCTTCCGGCGTGAGACGCAGCGGCACGCGCGACACGAGCACGCGTCGCGGTGCCTCTCGCGCGCGGACGAAGCTCTCGGGCTCGTCGGTCGCCGTCGCGGCGGAGATCGCGAGCGCCTCGAGCGGAACACGCAGACCGCGGATCGCCATCGAGAGTCCCGTGACGTCGATCGTCGCCTGCGCGCCAGTGATGCGCGTCACCGCGATCGGCGCGCCCGGCAGGAGCACGATGGCGCCGTCGTGGAGAGAGACCTCGCGCGAGAGGGCGAAGTCCACATCGCTCACGCGCGCCGTGCCCACGAGGCCGCTCGACACGTGCCGCACGCTCGCGTTCGCGCCGCGGATCTCGATCTCGAGCGCGCCGGTCATCGAGACCACGGCGCCCGATGGAAGCCGTGCGCGCAGCACGCGCGCCTCCATCCCCGAGAGCGTCGTGGCCCCTCCGCGCTGCGCGGCGATCGGAGGCTCGCGCACCACGAGCACAGCGAGACACACGGAGAGGATCGCGATCGCGCGAGCGATGGTCATCGTGGCGGTCCTCTCCGGGGCGCGGGGCAGCAGTCGCTCGCGCAGACGTCGGGCGAGACGCCGAGCACGCCGAGCGATCGCCGCGGCGCGTCTTTCGTGCGCTCTTCGATCAGCTCGACGATCGCGTCGACGAAGCGCGGGTGCACACCCACCGTGCCCGCGCGCGCGAACACGAGGCCTCGCGCCTCCGCGCGATCGCGGGCCTCGTGATCGAGATCCCACACGACCTCCATGTGATCGCTGAGGAAGCCGATCGGCACGATCACCACGGCCCGGGTGCCGCGGTCGGCGAGCGCATCGAGGTGATCACCCACGTCGGGCTCGAGCCACGGCACCGAGGGCGGCCCGCTGCGCGACTGCCACACGAGATCGTGCTCGCTGCGACCGAGCGCGGACGCGACGAGGCGCGAGGCCTCTTCGAGCTGCGACACGTACGGGCCCGTCGAGGACATCGAGATCGGCACCGAGTGCGCGGTGAAGACGAGGCGCGCGCCATCGCGGAGCTCCTGCGGGAGCGTGGCGAGCGCGTCCTTCACGCGAGCGGTCTGCGCCTCGAGGAAGCCGGGGTGGTTCGAGAACGTGCGGATCTTGTCGAGCGTCGGCGCGCCATCGACCGCCGCGCGCGCCCCCGCGAGATCGTCTTGGTACTGACGACAGCCCGAGTAGCTCCCGAACGCGCTCGTCGCGAACACGAGCGCGCGCGCCACTCCGTCGGCCTTCATCTTCGCGACGGTGTCCGCGAGGTACGGCGTCCAGTTGCGGTTGCCGAAGTAGATCGGCAGCGTCGCCCCGCGCGCCGCGAGCGCGGTCTCGATCGCCGCGATCAGCGCGCGGTTGTGCGTGTTGATCGGCGAGACACCGCCGAAGTGGAGGTAGTGCTCCGCCACCTCGAGCAGACGCTCGCGCGGCACGCCGCGACCGCGCGTCACGTTCTCGAGGAACGGCATCACGTCGTCGGGGCCCTCGGGGCCACCGAACGAGAGGAGGAGCAGGGCGTCGTATCGGTTCGGACCTGGGTGCATCAGGTTTCCCGAACGAGGGCGGTGACCTTCTTCACGAGCCTGTCGAAGCTAGGGAGATCGGACCGCACCCGGTTGCGTGCATCCGCCTTGGTGGGATCACCGGCGACCTTCCCCAAGCGGACGTCGCGATCGTCGGGGGTGGGCTTCTTGGTCAGCGCGGGTTCGCCGAGCGCGGCCGAAGCAGCGTGCAGCAGGCTCTCCACGTTCTCGATCAAGAACACGATCTCGTACCCACCCGGCGCGTCCTTGCGGATGCGCGCTCCGATCGCCGTCTTGCAGTTGCGCGGCAGCTTCTCGCTCCAGAGCTCGTGCGCTCTGTCGACATCGAGCACGGCTACGACGGGTCCTGCGAAGAGGTCGCGCGCGACTCCCTTCAGAGCCTTGACGCCGTTCGCATTTCCCTTCTTCGGGTGCGCTTCGACGCTGCGCTGGGCGACGCGCTTTCGAGCCCACCAGTCACCGCTCTCGAGCTCGTCGGCGATACACGCGAGGAGCAGTTCGTGGGGTCCAAAGCCCTTGAGCTCGCCGCCTCGAGCGTCCTCCCACAGCACGGTGACCGTCACGTGCGCTCCGCGATCACCTGCGAGAGAAAGCCTTCGGCGCGAACGTCGCCCAGCCCCCGGTACTCCTTCAGCCAGCGGTCGAGGCGCTCTGGGTCGAGGCGTTCCACGCGGAGGTGGCCATCCGTGGTGCTGCACCCGCGCACCGATGCGGCGGGATCCGCCAGAGCGTCGAGCAATCGATCGGAGTGCGTGGCCAGGATGACGGGAGTCGTCGCCGCGACGCCCTCGAAGAGATGCAGCACTCGATTCAAGAGCGCGGGGTGGAGGTGGAGCTCCGGCTCGTCGAACGCGAGAACACTGCGGTTCTGATGCAGCTGAGAGATCGCGACGAAGGCCAAGTACGAGAGCTGACCTTCGGAGAGATAGTCCGCGGGAAGCGGGCGATCGGGTGCCGATCCGAACACGAGTGTGAGCTCGATGTTGCCGCGACCCACCGGTGGCAGAAGGATGTCTCGGACGTCATCCCCGAGCCCCAGCCTGACCAGCGCGACCGTGCGCTCCCACGCATCACGGCTGGTGTTGCGAATCCTCTGGAACGCGTTCGGGAGGTTGACGCCATGACGGGAGAGGGACTCGGTGTTCTCCACCGGACTCGGCACCCTCGGGCCGACGTTGATCCCGAGCTCGCGCTGTTGCCACCGTGGCCGCGTCTCGAATGGCACGTGGACTTCGATGTTGGCGAGTGCGCGCACCATCCGAGTGGGCAACTCGTCGCCCGTGCCTTGCACGTGGGTGAGCATCAGCCGCGAGGTGAGCGTGTTCGACGCTTGCGACTCTTGTTCGCGCAGCACCTGCTCCCCGCGTCGCTGGCGGTGTCCGGTCAGGACCGACGTTCCCTTCCGCGTGTACCATCGCTCGAAGGTCGTCCCGTCGCCTGCATTGTCGACGCTCGTGTGGAGTGACTCATGGGTCACCTCGGGATGACCTCGTGTCCCGATGACATGAATGTCGTACCGAGTGACGTCGGTCCCGCCCTCGACCGTGACGCCGAGGCGGAGGACGTCGTCGTTGCGACGAAGGAGCGCCTGCATCCCGCCGTCGTATCGCTTCGTGATGGCATCGTTCTCGAAGTCGATCGGGAGCGCGGTGTGTCGAAGGAGCTCGAGCGCCTCGAGAATCGTGCTCTTCCCGGTGCCGTTGTCGCCGATGAGGACCATCAAGCCGGACAGCGGCAGCGTCAGCTCGTCGATGACCCGGAGGCCAGCGATGCGGAGCTCGGTGATCCGATCGAACGCCATGATTGCGCGAGCGTTGCCGCTCCAGATGCCCGGGTCAACGCTGGCGACGGCTCACGCGAGCGCGATCACGGCGCGCGCTGCCTCTTCGGTCGTGACGAACCGATATCCGTGCGCGCGGAGCGTCTCGATCGCGGCGCCGATCGCGCGTCGCTTCTGCTCCGCGGTGCGCGCGAGGTCGGGCTGGTGCGGCGCGAGCCAGCCGAGGTCGTCGTCGCGCGTGTCCGAGAGGTCGATGCCGTGGAGCTCGAGCACCACGACCTCGCGGCCGACCATCTGCCGCGCGAGGAGGCGCGCGCCGGGCTCGCCTGCGAGCGCGACGCTCGTCCCGATGAAGGGCAGTCGCGCGCCGCGCGTCACGCCGATCGGCAGCTCGACCAGACCTTCGGCGGGCCCGCGCGTCCAGTAGGCACCGTCGCGATCGGCCGGAAAGTAGGGGTCTGCGGGCGCACCGAGCACACGAGGATCGTCGACGATCGAGCGGCTCGCCTTGCCGAGCCCGAGCGCCGCCTTCGCCGACAGCGCGCTGATCACCGTGGCCTTCGGCAGGTAGTACGCGGGGCACGGGAACACGCTCGAGTCGTAGAGCAGGCCGAGCTCGCGCAGCACGGCGAAGACCTCGTTCGTGATCGTGTAGCCCGGCGCGCGAAAGCCCACGGGCCGCGTGCCGACCACGCGCTCGATCGCTTCGAGGCTCTCCTCGACCTCGCGCCGGATCGTCTCGCGATCCTGCCGCGTGAGGTCGTAGAGGTGCCGCTGGCTGTGGCTCGCGATCTCGTGCCCGCGCTCGGAGAGGTCGCGCACCGCGCTCGCCGCCACGTCGTGCGCGAGATCGTCACCGATCGCGAAGAACGTGGCCGGCACCGCGTGATCGCGAAAGAGCGACGCGAGCCGAGGCACGGCCCGCGCGTAGATCGCGTGCTCGCTCCCCGCGGGCACGTCGAGCCCGTGGATCGCCGCGTAGCAGGGGATCTCGTCGAGATCGACGCTGACGGCGGCCAGTCTCACGGAGCTCAGGCGACCTTCAGGAGCTCATGACCCCACGTCGCGAGATGATCGACATCGTTGGCAGAGGCGCCAGACGCCAGCGCACCGTGGGCCAGAGCGTTGCGACGCTGCGCGATCGAGAGCAGCTCCCTCAGGTCCTCGTTTCCGAGGAGCCCGTGGTGTACGAGTTGCTTCGCCAATCCGGGCGCTGACTCCGCTGCGTTCGTGGCCGACTCGAGCACCAACGCTCGACGGGCGGCCGCCTCGAACATCGACCACGCGAGCAGCAGCGCTGCCTCTGGATCGCTGGCCGCCAGCGTCCTCGCGCGCTCGAGGCGCGCTTCGATGGACGATGGGTCGACCGTGCCGACGTCGAAGGGTTCGGGTTCGACCACCACGAGGCGAAACTCCCACCCATCATCACGGAGCCTCCGGGCCATGTCTTCGGATCGCTTGTGCGCCGCTCGACTGGTCCCGCTCACCTTCACCTCGACAGCCCGCTTCTCGCTGCCGCGCACGGCGAGGACGTCGACTTCGACACCACCGACACGGCCATCGAGCGTGACGTCGTAGCCTTGCCGTCGGAGCTCGTCGGCAATGCGTTGGACTTCGGCGTCGTGTCGATTGGGGTCACTCACGGGAGCCTCCGATGATCTACGCCCGCCGTGATGCGGGCGTAGACGAAGTCTTGCTTGCGGACGAGCGCTTCGTCGAGCGCGGCGGCCAACGTGGGAGACGGAGCGATCAGCGCAAACGACGAATCGTCCAGATCGGTTCGACGGAGCGTCAACTCGGTGACCCATTGGTCGTCCGAGAACGCGGGACCGCACAGCCCGTCGAGGATGGGCTTGGCGATGTTGTCGAGATCGCCTTCCTCCCAATCGAAGGCGAACCACACCAGCGTCACCTTCACGTCTTCGAACTCGAAGCGGTCTTCTTCCCGGATGTGCGCGCGTGCGCGGTCCGCCACGAGTTCCTTCCACGCGACCCGACGCTTCGCGCTGGAGGTCTGGGCTGAGACCGGCGTGCCGGGAATGATGACCTCGAGCACGGCGGCTCAGCCCTGGACGCGGATCGCGTAGACCAGGCGGCCGATGTTCTTGAAGACGTTGGGGACGCGGCGGAACAAGTGGATCGAGGGCACGCGCTTCTCGAGCACGCGCACCGGGATCTCCTTCACGTTCACGCCGTCGCGCTCGGCGCGGATCACGAGCTCGCTCGCGAAGATGTCCTTGTCGACGACGCAGCGGCCCGCGACCGGCTGCACCGCGGCGCGACGAAACGCCTTGAGGCCGTGCGTGTCGGTGCCCGTGAACCCGAGCGAGACGCGGAGGAGGCCGTTGAGGACGCGCGTCGCGATGCGTCGCGTGAGGGGTCGCTCGTCGCTCGCGCCCTTCATCGCCTTGCTGCCCACGACGAGGTCCGCCTCGCCCTTCTCGAGGATGGCGAGCGCGCGCTCGTGGAAGTCCACGTCGCAGAGATCGATCTCGTCACAGATGACGAAGGTGCCCGTCGCCTCGAGGATGCCCCGCTTGAGCGCCCCGCCGTAGTTGGGCTGGCCGAAGCTGAACGTCTTCACCTGCGGGAAGCGCTCGGAGAGCTTCTTCGCGAGCTCGACCGTGGCGTCGCGCGAGCCGTTCTCCGCGATCACGATCTCGTAGCTCCACGGCACGTTCCGCAGGCGATCGAGCAGGTCGATGATCGCCGACTGGAGGATCGCCTCCTCGTTGTAGACGGGGATGACGATGGTCACGTGCGGGGCGGCGGACGACATGCGGGATGGGCTCCGGAAAGAGGCGCGGTCGACGAGGAAAACGCGCGAAAAGCGCGCGGAAGTTCCCCCGACCGGCTCGGACCGTCAAGCCACGACCGTCACGCCACGAACGCCGACCACAGCACCTGGCCAGCCATGTAGAGGACGACGAGGGAGCCCGGCGTCCAGAGCGTCGCGCGCACGTCGTGCGTCTGCGCCGTGAGGTACGCCACGAAGTGCAGGAGGCGCGTCACGACGTAGCCGTAGAACAGCACCTGCGCGACGAGGAGCGAGGGACCCGTCAGCACGTAGAGGAAGCCCGCCGCGAGGAAGAACGGCACGTTCTCGAGGTCGTTCATGTGGATGCGGCGCACGCGCTCCACGCCCTCGATGGGATCGGTCTGGGTGGCGCTGGCCTTCGGGTTGAGCAGCGTCTGCTTCGTGTCCTCGGGGCTGCGGTAGGCGCCGTTCGCGCGGAGCATGCGCACGACGGTCAGCCACGACATCGACATGACCTTCAGGATCATCACCGCGGCTGCGATGGCGTAGACGCGGAACACCGGATCGGTGAGCTCGATCGAGGGCATGTCAGGCCGCCTGTCTCGCGACGCCGCGGAGCCGCTCTGCGTAGGCGTCCGCGAGGCGTCGCAGCGTCTCGGCGCACCGGGTCGCCGTGGACGAGCCGTGCATGATCGCGAGCGTCTTCGGGTCGAGATCGGCGAGCCGACGGATCGTAGGAGCGGTCGACTCGGCGAGCGCCGTCGAGCCGAACATGTCCTCGGTGCCGAGCGCGAGCGGCACGAGGTCGTCGTCGCTCAGCGCGGGTCCGTCGCCCGTGTGGGAGAGGAGGTCGCCGCAGAAGAGCGTGCGCGACGACTCCTCGAACAGCACGCGCGCCTCCCAGTTGTGTGGCACGTGCGGCGTGTCGATGTGCCGCACGCGCAGGCCGCCGAGGTCGAGCACCTCGCCGTCCGCCATCCGTCGCGGCGTGCGGTCGCTGAGGTCGTCGAGCGAGACCATGCAGCCGAGCGCCCCGTGCACGACCTCCGCGTGCGGCGCGAGCGCGAGGAACTGGTTCATCGCGCCGCACTCGTCGGACTCGACGTGCCCGAACGCGAGGTAGCGCAGCGAGGCGAGGGGGACGAGCTTCGCGACGGCCTCGGACACGAGCGGGAACATGCGGCGCGGCCCCGTGTGAAACAGAAGGGGCGCGTCCGCGCGCAGGAGGAACTGGTTGAACGTGAACCCACCCGGTGCGGCGTCCGGAACGCACGTCGACAGGCGGAACACGTCTCGGGCGATCTCGTCGATCTTGGTCTGCATGAACGCTCCTCGGCTTCGGGACTCCGTGACTCTGGATCAAAATTCTACCGTTGGTCAATAAAATATTTCATCGGTCATATTCATGGACCATGGGTCGAATCCGGGCGAGGATGCCTCGTGGCCTCCTCCAAGAAGTCTCGTGCGCCGGCCGCCCCGCCGGCCTCCCGACCTCGTCGCGCGTCCGGAGCCGCGGTGCGCAAGAAGCCCGCGGCCGTGGACGAAGCGGCGCCCACGCCGCGCGAGAGCCGCCTCGCGAAGCGACGCGAGCGATCGAAGGACGACCTCGTGCAAGCGGCGCGGCGCGTGCTCGTCCGCCGTGGCCTCGCGGCGACCACGCTCGATGCGATCGCGGAAGAGGCAGGCCTGACGAAGGCCGCGATCTACTACTACTTCCCCTCGAAAGACGCGCTCTTCTTCGAGCTCGTCTCGTCGACCGTCGCCGCACAGGCCCACGCGATCGACGCTGCGGTCGCGCAGACCGAGACGGGGCAAGAGGCGCTCGCGGCCGTCATCCGAGCGGCGGTGAAGGTGTTCGCGCCTTCGATGGACGACTTCCGCATCGCGTTCCTCCACGGGCAGGTCGCGGGCCCTGCGAACATCAGCGTCGCGGCCGAGCAGCTCGCGCGCATCCGTCCGCTGAACGACATCACGTATTCGGGCGCCGCGCGACGCCTCGAGGCCGATCGCCAGAAGCGGCGTCCACGCATCGACGTGAAGCCGCGGATGCTCGCGTTCCTCGCCCACATGTCCGCCATCGGGATCCTCACGATGAAGGGCATGGTCGAGAGCGTGAACGATCCGCTCCTCTACTCGGACGACGAGCTCATCGACGCCATGTCGCAGGTCTTCGCGGCCGCGATCGCCGAGTGATGTCGCGAGGACCTCGGCTCAGCCGAGCACCTTGCCGGGGTTGAGGATCCCCGCCGGATCGAAGAGCCGCTTCACCTCGCGCTGCATCGCGATGCGTGCTGGATCGTGAGCCAGTGAGAGGAACGGCGCCTTCGCGCGGCCGATGCCGTGCTCGCCCGAGATCGTGCCGCCGAGCACGATCACCTCGCGAAAGAGGGCCTCCATCGCGCGATCGACGTCGGGCCGCTGCGACGGATCCTCCCAGAGGAAGTTCACGTGCAGGTTGCCGTCGCCGGCGTGTCCGTAGCTCGGCATGCGGATGCCGTGCGCCGCGCCGAGCCGGCGTGACGCGGCGATCAACGCGCCGACCTCGCTGCGCGGCACGACGACGTCTTCGCTCAGCTTGAACTTCGCCGATCGCTTGAGCGCGAGGCTCGTGTCTCGGCGGATCTGCCAGAGCGCCTCGCGCTCGCGCTCGTTCTTCGCGAGGCGCACGTCGATCGCGATCGCGCCGAGCGCGTCGTCCAAGCGCGACAGATCGTCATCGACCCCGTGCTCGCTGCCCTCGAGCTCGACGAAGAGGATCGCGACCGCGCGAGGATCGAGCGCGTGATTCGTGCGCGAGGCTCGCAGCGTGGCGAGCGCCTCGTCGTCGAGCAGCTCGATCGCGCGCGGCGCGACGTGCGCGCGATCGATCGCGACGAGCGCACTGCCGATCGCGTCGAGCGACGACAGCGACACGCTCGCCAGCGCCAAGCGGGCGGGCGCGGGCTCGAGACGAAGAAAGACACGCGTGACCACGCCGAGCATTCCTTCGCTGCCGACGAAGAGCTGCGCGAGGTCGAGGCCCACGGTGGACTTGGCCACGCGCGAGGGCATCGAGAGGTGCGCGCCCGCGCCCGTGACCACCTCGAGGCCACGCACCCAGCGCGCCGTCGAGCCGTGCTTGAGCGAGCTCGGGCCGGACGCGTTCGTCGCGACGTTGCCGCCGATCGTCGCGGTCTCGAGGCTCGACGGATCGGGCCCGTAGAAGAGGTGAGCGTCGCGCGCGGCGTCACGGATCTTCGCGAGCACCACGCCCGCGCCTGCGACGGCGATGCGATCGCCCGGGTCGATCTCGAGCTCGCGATCGAGCCCGGTGAGCACCAGTGCGATGCCGCTCGCGTCGGGGATGGCACCGCCCGCCTTGCCCGTCGCGCCTCCGCGCGGCGTCACGCTGACACGCGCCTCGCTCGCCAGAGACAGAACGGCGCTGATGTCCTTCGCGTCGCGCGCGACGACGACGGCGCCCGGCGTGATCGGCAGAAGGCCGCTCTCGTCGCCGGCGTGCGCCTCGCGAACCTCGATCTCCGTGTGAATCGCGAGGCCTGGGCGGGCGCGCGACGCCTCGAGCAGCACCCGATCGAGTCCCGACGACATCGCTCGAGGCTGAAGGAACGGGACCCGAGGTCAAGGAGCCAGTGCTCGGCACGCGAGGTGCTGAGCGACGAGATCGGAGGTGCACGATGCACAGCTGGCCGAGGTTCCCTTCGAACGTGTCCGAGTCCAATCCCGAGAGCGCGACGTCGATCGCCTCCGAGCACGAGCACGGCGTCCCTGGTCCGTACCGCGCTGCGCCGTGTCCGACGTGCGCCGCCCGCGATGCGCGCGAGCAGCCGCGGCGTGAGCGCGCGAGGGTGCCCGCAGGATCGCTCGCGGTCGGTGCGATCGCGGGGGCGGTGCTCGTCGGCTCGGTCGCCGCGCTCACGACGCCGCGCATCGACGCGCAGGCCTCGCGGCTCTCGTCGCTCGAGCGTCGCGTCACCGAGGCCGAGCTCGACGCGCGCGCGTTCGAGGGTCGCGTCGATGATCACGTGCTCCGCCTCGCGGCGAGCGTCGACACCGTGGATCAGCGCGCCGAGAACGCCGCCACCGCGGTGCGGCGCGAGCTCTCGGAGTGGAGAGCGCGCGAGAGAGAGGGTGACGCGCGGGGCTTCGACATCGTCGAGCTCTCGCCGACGGACTTCCTCGTCGCGCGCTCGGTGATCCTCGGCGATCAGGCCACGCTGATGACGTCGGCGCGCCTCATCCCGAGCGAGCGCGATGGTGTGGTCATCGGCGTGCGTGTCTTCGGCGTTCGTCCGGGCACGCTCCCCGCGCGCCTCGGTGTTCGCAACGGCGACACGCTCGTCAGCGTGAACGGCGTGTCGCTGGCGGGCTCTTCGGATCCGTCCAGGCTCATCGAGATCGCGAGGGATTCCACTGCTGCCGAGCTGGTGATTCTCCGCCGGGGAGAGCTCCTTCGACTGCACTACACCGTCGTCGGCTGATCAGATCGGGCCGCTCGGAACGCGCGATCGCACGCTCCGTGCGGTATCGTGACGGGCATGTCTCGGCACTCGCTTCACACGCCGTTCCTCGGAGCGCTGCTCATCTCGTCGCTCGCGCTCGCGGGCTGCCCCACCGATCCCGTGGTCGACATGCCCGACGTGTTTCGCGCGCCGCGCGACTCGGGGCCGATCGATGCGCCCGTGGACGACGATGCGTTCATCCCGGAAGGAGTGGACGCCGCGCTCGATGCGTACCGCGCGCCCGACGTGTACGTCGAGCCCGATGCGACGTTCGGCCCTCCGAGCGACGCCGGTCCGTGTGGTGCGACCGAGGACGACGCCGGGCTCTCGCGCTGCGACTGCCTCACGCTGGGCGCCGACTGCTCGATCGCGAGCTGCTCGACGGGCCTCACGTGCGTCGAGGACGGCTGCGGCATGCACTGTCAGCCCTCGGGCGACGAGTGCGCGACGAGCGCGGACTGCCCCGATGGCGCGGCGTGCACCAGCACCGCGCTCGGCATGATCTGCGTGCGATCCGCCGTTGGCTGCACGAGCTCGCGCGACTGCGCGCTCGGGTTCTCGTGCACTGCATCGGAGTGTGTGGATCGACGCATCGGCTGCACGGCGTCGGACTTCGACATGACGTGTCCGTTCAACTTCGTCTGCAACAACACGCTCGGCGCTCCGTTCTGCGCGCGCGCCATGCCGCGCTGCGAGGTCGACGCGCAGTGCTCGTTCGTGTCGCGCTGTCTCGACGTCGAGGGCGATGGTCCGCTCGAGTGCGTGCCGCCTGGCACCTGCGACTCGCTCTCGGACTGCACGCCCTCGGAGGGCTCGTGCGGCACCGAGCCGTCGCGCCTCGCGGCCGAGTGCCTGCCCGCGGGTCTCTGTCGAACGACGGCCGACTGCGCGGGGGGTCGCACGTGCGTGGACCTCTGGGGCGACGGACAGCGCGAGTGCATCGCGGCGGGCGGAGAGTGCGACTCCCAAGGCGACTGCGGCGAAGGAGAGGTCTGCGCGAGCCCCTTCGAGGGTGGCGCGCCGCGCTGCCTCGACGTGGCGCTCGCGATCGATCCGCGCGCTTCGTCCGACGCGGGCGTGTCCTCGGCGCCCGACGCGTTCGTCGCGCCCGACGCGTTCGTCGCGCCCGACGCGTTCGTCGCGCCTGACGCGTTCGTGGTGCCCGACGCGTTCGAGGCGCCGGACGCGTTCGAGGCGCCGGACGCGTTCGAGGCGCCGGATGCGTTCGAGGAGCCCGACGCCGCCACCTGAGCGCGTCGGTGCGTCTGCTGCGCATCGCGGCCTCGACGTTCCGCGGGCCATCTGACATGGCAGGCGCGTGCTCTCTCTCTCTCTCGGTGCCCGCCTCTCCGAGGCCCAGGCGAACGGTGACGCGCTCGAGACTCTCGAGGCCATCGTGCGAGAGCACGCGCCCGAGGTGGTGGTCGATCGACCCGAGCCGTCACTGGTCGCGCTCACGCTGCACCCCGCGGCAGGGCCGATCGAGATCGCGCTCCGCGGCCGAGCGCTGGAGCTCGAAGCGCTGACGGGTTCTGCGGGCCCCGGCTACCACGCGTTCGTGTGCACGGTCGCGGACGCGATCGCGAAGGGGCTGTCGATCTCGTGGAAGCCCTCGCTCGACCCCGCGCTCTACTTCGCGCACCGTGACTTCGCGGCGCTCGAGCGCGCCGCAGACGCTGATCTCGCGGCGACGGCGACCGAGATCCTCGCGCTCACGAGTACGGGCGCTTCGGGCTTCGCGCTCGCGCTGCCCGCGGGTGTCGAGTTCGCGCACGACGGCCTCGTCGCGACGCCGCTCGGGCCGCGAGATCGCAGCTGGGTGGAGCGCGTGGCCCACGATCCGGAGCACGGCCGTGACGTGCTCGCGTGGCCGTCGCTCGACCGAGACGCGGCGTTCCACCGCGGCGCCGCGCTCGCGCGCCTCTGGCTCGACGTGCGATGGCGCAAGCCCATGAACGACGAGGAGCGCGCGCTCCTCGAGTCGATCGTGACCTCGCTCGAGCGCGCGCACGGCCTCGATCCGAGCCTCGCGTATCCGTGGGGCGCGTGGGCCGAGTGCTTCGCGCTCCTCGGTGAAGAGTCGCTGCGCTCCATGCGCGCGCAGCTCAAGGCGAACGAGCCGGCCGAACGGGCGAAGGAGCGGCCCGGCTACCGACGTCGCGCGGTGCGCGTGACGCTCTCGGGGGGCTGGTCGATCGCAGTTCCCGGCGAGCTCGCGGAGCGATGGGACGAGCGCGGCACGTGGGTCGGTACCGATCCGCGACGCAGCGTGTGGATCACGAGCGCGGAGGCGCCCTCCGGACACGACACCGAGGCCACGCTGGCGGGCCTGCCGCCGCTCGAAGGCGAGGGCGACACGCTCGCGATGGAGCGCGGTCCGATCCGCGGCGCGGTCCGCTTCGAGCTGAAGAAGGACGAGGCAGGCTCCTCCACGCACGTCGCTCACGCGCACGCCGCGCTGGGCAAACACCTCGTGGTCGCGACCTTCCTCGCGCGCGAAGAGCAAGAGCGCGAGACGTTCCTCGAGATGTGGGGCTCTCTCGATCACGTGAGCTACAACGGCGCCGCATGAAGCTCACGAAGCTCGGACCTCTGGACGTTCGTGTCGAAGGTGGCCTCGATCGCGAGGGCGGTGGCGATGGCCCCGTCGTGGTGCTGTTCCACGGCTACGGCGCGCCCGGTGACGATCTCGCGGGCCTTCATCGTGGGCTCGACGTCGATCGCAGCGCGCGCTTCGTCTACCCCGCCGCGCCGCACGCGCTCCAGACGGGCATGGACTTCAGCGCGTTCGGCATGGGCGCACCGCGCGCGTGGTGGCAGATCGACATCGCAGCGCTCGAAGAAGCGCTCGCTACGGGGCAGCACCGGAACCTCACGCGATCGATCCCCGAGGGTCTGCCCGAGGCGCGCGGCATGGCGAGCGAGATGCTCGACGCGCTCACGAAGGAGCTCTCGCCGAGCAAGCTCGTGATCGGCGGCTTCTCGCAGGGCGCGATGCTCGCGACGTCCATCGCGCTCGAGACGGATCGCGAGCTCGATGGCCTCGTGCTCTTCAGCGGCACCTACCTCGCCGAAGACACGTGGAAGCCGCTCATGCCGAAGCGCGCGGGCCTTCGCACGGTCGCCTCACACGGCACCCACGATCCGATCCTGCCGTTCGCGCTCGCGGAGCGTCTCGCGAAGGATCTCGCCGAGGCGGGCCTCGACACGACGTTCGTGCCGTTCCGAGGCCAGCACCAGATCCCGCCCGTCGCGCTCGCCGCCTTCGAGGCCCTGATCCGCCGGGTCGCCGCGAACGACGCGTAGCGGTCAGTAGGCGGGTGGCGGCACGGGACGCACGATCGCCGGATCCGCTCGCCTCGAGCCCGTCGTCGCGTCGGTGACGAGCTCGAGGACGTGAGAATCCCAGCGCCTCGAGTGTGCTCTGCGTCGCCGGCGCATGCAGGAGCTCCTCGAGCCTCACACGCAGCGCGGCGGGAGGCTGATCACGGACCGGGATCAGCTCGCCCTCGAGGAGCACGCCCGCCTCTGGCACCTCGTCACGATGATCTCCCGCGAGGCGCCTACGAACGCCGCGTGACCGCCTCGGCGCTGCGCGTCGCGCAACGCGTCGGCGACGATCACTGCTCGCCGAACGAGGCGGCACGAGCGATCAGAGCGGGGTCGGCGATCTGCGACGCCACGCGCTCGCGCACCTGACGTCCCACCGTGCGCCACGCCGTGATGTCGGCGGGCGTCATCGGCACGACGGTCATGCCGCGGCCGCGGAGCGCGGTGATCGACTCCTGCTCTGCGCGGACCGCGTTGCGGCGCGCGAGGCCGTGGAACTGCGTCGCCGTCTCGGTGAGGATGGTCTGCTGCTCGGGCGTGAGGGACTGGAACGTGCGCTCGGAGATCACGCTGCCACCGACGAGGATGGCGACGGGCGTGTCGGCCATGTGCGTCGCGTGCGAGCCCCACTGGAGCGCCACGGCGACGACCGGCGGCGCGAGGAACGTGTCGATGCGGCCGGTCTGCAGACCGCCGAGCACCTCGGGGACCGTCATCGAGACCGTCTGCGAGCGCACGATCTGGAAGACGGCGGGGAGGATGATGTCGTCGGAGCGGACCCAGAAGCGGCAGTTCGCGAGATCCGCGGGCGTGTGGACCTCACGGCGCGAGAAGAGGTGTGCCTGGCCGACGTCGGCCCAGCCGAGCATGTGGAAGCCCTGCTGGATCATGCCGGCCTCGACCTCGGGCGCGAGCGCCTCGCGCGCGGCCTGCACCTGCTCGTAGCGACGGAACGTGCCGGGAAGCTGGAAGATCAGGGCCGGGCGATGGATCTGCGCGAGGCCCGTCGACGTCACGCCTGCGCCGTCGAGGCGGCCCGAGCGGATCTTGCGGATGACCTCCGGCTCGTCGCCCTGCACGCCGCCCGCGTAGAAGCGGATCTGCAGCTGCCGATCGGTGCGGCGACGGATCTCGCGGTTCCACGCCTCGAGGCCGCGCATGATCATCGAGCCCGGCGGCGCGAGCGTGGCGAACGTGATCGTCCGCGGCGCAGGCGCGTCCTGCGCGACGATCGGCGCGTCGGCGACGGTGAGAAGAGAGAGGGCGAGGACCGAGACGAGTACGAACGGGAGGCGGCGCATGGCCTCCACCATACGCGATCCGTTGCGGATGCATTCAGCGTTTCCCGCGTTTCATCCCTCGCGTCGGAACGTGAAGCGCGACCACAGCGTCTGACCGGGCACGTCGTCGGTCTCGAACTCGACCGTGATCGCGTCGCCCTCGATGCCCCACACGAGCGTGAAGTTGCCGTCCGGCGGGCACGTGAGCGGCGCGCGCAGCGGCGAAGCCGAGGCGTCGAACTGCATCGCGAAGTCGTAGTGCGCAGGCCCGCCGAAGCGGATGCCGGACTCGGACTTCACGACGCTGTCCTGCCACACGTCGTAGGTGATCACGCCCTCGCGCACGACGAGCTGGCCGCGCGCGAGCGTGTACGTGGTCTCGGTGTCGAGGTTGCCGATCGCCGTCATCACGCCGCTCACGTAGCCAGCGGTGCTCTCGAGCAAGTACCGGCCGTCGGCGACCGCACCGATCGCGGGCATCGCGGGCGGCATCGTCGCCTCGGTCCATCGTCCGCGTACGAGCGGCACGTCGTGCGAGGTGCCCGTGGGCAGGCACGCGCTCGGGAGGTACGCGACGTCGGTCGGGTTGTCGTCGTCGCCCTCGTCGCAGTAGCGATCGGTGGGCGGCGGCGTGACGTATGCGAAGTCGAAGCACATCTCGTCGGTCGTGTCCTCGCCGCTCTGCACCGTGTCCGACGTGGTGTTCTCGAACGTGCAGCGCGTCGTGATCACGTCGCCCGGATGGAGCGGCGTGCCGAGGTCGTAGAAGAGCTGTGTCTCGAAGCGCCAGCCCGCGAGGTCGATGATGTTCTCGCGCATGCTCGTGCCCGCGCGCTCGATCGACTGATGGAACGCGCTGCCGAGGAGGTGCATGTGCGGCGCGCCGACGAAGAGCGTCGACTCCTCGCGCACGGTGCAGTTGCTGCTCGCGCTCCTGCGCGTGCGCGCGGGGATCGCGAAGTCGGTCGGTCCGATCGCGATCATGCCGTACTCGGTGCCCTCGGCCGGCGCGAGGAAGAGGCGAACGCCGGAGCTGTCGCGCACGTCGGGGATCGACGCGCCGTTGTTGTAGTGCGTCTGCACGATGAAGCGTTCTCCCGGCGAGACGCGGAGCCCGCCTTCGGGAAACTCCATCGCCGACTGCCCCGGCGCCCACGCGTAGAGGTACTGCGAGCCGGGCGGCATGCCGCTGCCGTCGTAGCAGTCGAAGTCGCCGGGCTCCGTGTTCCGCTGCGGATCGCGCAGGAGCACGATGTGATGGAGCACGCGCGTCTCGTCGTAGACCATCTCGAAGCGGCGCACGAAGCGATCGCTCGGGAGGTCCGCGTCGAAGACGAAGCAGTGGTAGTCGTCGCGCACGTCGGGGCCCACGGCGTACTCGTCCGCGACGAAGTCGAGCGTCGGCAGATCGGTGGGGCCGTCTTCGGGCGCGAGGAACGGCGGCGCGCTCGCCACGAGCCCTCCGGCGGGAAGTACGTCGGTGGTGCCGCAGCTGGCCCAGCCCGCGATCGCGTCCGCCTCGACCTCCGCGATGCGAGGCATGCCCACGGGCGGCATCGTGCCGTCGCGCAGCCGCTGCGCGATCCGATCGACGAGGCGGATGCCCATCGCGTCCTCGGCGAGCAGCGCGTCGTGTTCGAGCAAGCTCGTCGGTGCGCCGAAGTTCGGCGTCTCGCCGTGGCACTGGCCGCAGTAGCGCTGGACGCGCGGCCTGATCTCGCTCTCGAACGTCGCCAAGTCGGGCACACACCGCGGCGCGTCGGCCATCACGGTTGCGTCGGTCCCCGCGTCCGCCGGTTCGCTCGCAGGCCCACACCCGCTCGCCCCCATCGCGATCCAAACCGCACACGCCGTACCAACCGCGCGTCCCAGCTGACTCATAGGGGAGCGACTCTGCCCGCACACGCCATCGCGCGCACGCGAAGAACCGCTGCGATCCCGAATTGGCGCGATCAGAGCGGCGTGAACGTCGTGCCGGTCATCGTCACGAGGGCGGTCGCGCGGAACGGATGCCGCTGCGCGTCGAGGCCGCCGCTCGCGCCCATCGTCGGCGACCCTGCAGACGAGGTCGTGAGCCAGCGCGCGACGTCCGCGCGTCCCGCTGCGCCCGCGAGCACCGCGCGACGCACGAGCACGAACGCGTCGAACGAGTACGCGGCGAACACGTCGGGCTCGCCTTGGTAGTGCAGTCGGTACGCGGCGCTGAAGGTCGCGCGGTCGGTCGGCGCGGCGATGGGACCGGGCGTCGACGGCGCTGCCACCGCCGGTAGCGCGCCCGCGGTCACGGGAGCGGGCGTGGCGAGGAACGGGGCAGCGAAGATCGCGCCCTGGAGGTAGCGACCCGCGCTCGCCGTGAGTCGCGGATCGAGGCCGACCGACGGGATGAGCACACGCACGCCGCGCGGCCTTGCCGCGGTACGACCACGCCGACCGCTCGGCGCTGCGCCCGCCGGCACGGAGCCGGGTGCCCAGAGCCCCACCGTCGCGAGCGCAGGCGCGAGGAGCGCGATGCGTGGCCCCGCGTCTGCGAGCAGGATCGCCTGCGGGTTGGCGGCCGCGACGCGACCCACCTCGGCGGTGAACGTCGTCGCGGTGGCGGCGTATGTCTCGTTCGCCACGACCGTCGCGCCGCGCGCCTGTGCCTCGCGCGTCACGATCGCGGCGACGCGCTCGCCCCACCGCGAGGTCGGATGGAGGATCGCGATCGTGCGCGCGTCGTGCGCGACGGCGTCCGCCACGAGCGACGCGATCTCTTCGTCGAGCGTCGGGTGCAAACGAAACGTCAGCGGCGAGGTGCCGGTGAGCTCGCTGGCCGCGAGCGAGATGATCGGCACGCCGAGCTCCGTCGCGCGCGCGGCCGCGGCCTCTGCGCAGGCAGGATCGAGCGGGCCCACGATCGCCACCGCGCGATGCACCGACACGAGCTCGTCCACGGCACGCACTGCGCGCTCGGGCTCGCTCGCGTCGTCGCGGAACACCAGCATCGGCGCGTCCGTCGGCTGAGGCCCGGTGCCGGGCGTGCCCGCCGCGAGCATCAGCCCGCGCAGCGCGCGCTGACCGAGCTCTCGCGCTGGCCCCGAGAGCGGGAGGATCGCGCCGATCACGCGCACGTCGGCCTGCGCGATGCGCTCCGCGCGCGACACGAGCGTGGCGAGCGCACCCTCGAGCGGGATGCCGCGCTCGGAGAGATCCGCTGCGATCGCGCGCACGCGCTCCACGTCTGCCGTGTCGTGCGCGCGCCTCAGCGCGCGCTCGGCCACGTGACGCCACGCTTGTCCCGATCGGCGCAGCGTGTCGTAGGCGAGATCGATCTCGTCGTCGCGGAGCTGACGCGACGCGATCTCGCGGATGCGCTCGCGCACCTCGAGCTGCTCGCGCTCCTCGGTCGCGTCGTAGCGCGCGTCGAGCGCGCCGAGCGCCATCACGTGCGCGTCCGTCGCGAGCGCCGCGGTCGCGAGCGTGTCGAGCAGGAGGCGCGTCTCGTCCGGATCCGTCGTGTGGCCGAGGAGCGGCGCGAGCACGGGCACGGCCTCTTCGGATCGTCCCGAGAGGTGCAGCGCCACGCCGCGGTAGAGGGCCGCGCGCTCGCTCACCACCGGATCGCCGCCGCGCGTCGCGTGCTCGAGCTCGCCGATCGCCTCTTGGTAGCGCCCGAGACCGACGGCGACGCGCCCGAGCCCGAGGTAGGCGAGCGGCACGATGCGGTCCTCGCCGTGGCGCGCGACGATCTCGCGGTAGCGCGCGATGGCCTCCTCCACGCGACCCTCGTTCGCCGCGCGATCAGCCTCTCGCAGCAGGCGGTCCGCCTCTTCGTCGGTCGTCGACAGCGGCGCGACGACCTGCAGGTCCTGTCCTTGGTGCGGACAGCCCGCGCTCGCGAGCGGCACGAGCACGAGCGCCGCGCTCACGAGGAGCAGCGCGCGCAAGGGAAGGGCGGGGATCGGCGGCACGGTCATCGGAGACGCGAGCATGGGCGGAGCATTCAACGATCCCCCGCGATCGCAAAGTTCCCGTCGAGGAACCCGCGACGCCTAAAAGAAGACGCTCTTTCGCTCGCGGAGACCGCGGTGGATCATCGACTGGATCGTCTGCTTCACGACCCAGACCTTCTGCTCGATCACAGCGTCGTCGTCGTCAGGATCGCCCTCGAAATAGAGCGGTTCGCCGAAGTGGATGCGGTAGCGCACCGGCAGCGGGAGCATCATCCCGACGAACGCCTGCGGGATGATCGGGAACGCGGGCATGCCGAGCAGCTTCGCGAGCGGCCGGACGTTCGCGAGCGACGGATACTGTTCTTCTGCGCCGAGGATCGAGACGGGCACGATCGGCGTTCGGGTCTCGAGCGCGAGGCGCATGAACCCGAGGCCGAAGTCCACGAGCTGGTAGCGCTGGTCGAACGTCTTCGAGATCCCGCGCGAGCCCTCGGGGAACACGACGATGACCTCGTCGTTCTCGAGCAGGCGCTTCGCGTTCTCGGGCGTGCCGATGACCTGCCCGAGGCGCGGGAAGAGCACCGACACGAACGGCAGCTCGGCGCTCCACCGCTCGACCATCGAGCGCGCGAAGCGAGGCGGCTCCGCGTCGAGCATCAGCGACGTGCCGAGCATCGCGCCGTCGAGCGGGATCTGGCCGGAGTGGTTCGCGATGAACAGCGCGCGCCCGCGCGGGAGCGACTCGATGCCCGACGTCTGCACGCGGAAGTAGTAGCGGTAGAGGAACGCCATCGACGCGAGCGCGTAGCGCGCCGTGCCAGGATCGAAGCCGAACGGATCGACGCCCGCCTCGTTGACGTGCTTCGGGATGCGGGCGAGCCGCTGGTCGATCTCGTCGCCGAGCATCTCCTCGGCGCGATCCATGAACCGATCCCCCAGCCTGCCGAGGAGGCCCGGGTCGTCCCCACGCGACAGGGCCTCGCCCTCGGAACGTGCGCGTTCGCGGTCGGTCGTCACGCGGCCGATGGTAGCCCGACCGGCCCGCGCGGACCGCGCGTTTCCACGAACGTCCGCTGCTTGCGCCGCCTCCTTGACGCGGCCCCCAAATCAGCGTTCTTTTGCGCCCCATGACGCGGCCCTTCGCCTCTCTCGCGCGCACCTCTGGCGCGCGCTCACCGTCCACGCTCCTCGGCCTCCTCGGCGCGGCCGTCCTCGCGACGACGGGCTGCGGCGAGGCAGCGCCCACCGGCGGCGTCGACGAGTCCGCAGATCTCGCGACGACGAGCGGCGGTCAGACGATGGCGGCGCGCGTGGTCGAGATGCCCATCGGCCTCGACGGAACGCAGTGGCGCTGGACCGGCGCGTCGTGCACCGAGGGCCCGCTCGATCTGGCGGCGCGCGGCTTCAGCTCGAACCTCCGCATCGATCAGGACGGCGAGTCGCTCCTCCTCACGCACGATCAGGTGTTCGCGAACGAAGGCTGCGTGCAGACCGTGCTCCAGACCGTCTCCCCGCCGCCGGATCCTGGCGAGCTCCGCATGGAAGAGGTCGCGCGCGTCGCGGTGCCGTCCACGCCCGCGTGCTTCGGACAGCCGGAGCCGCCGCGGCCGGGTGAGGTCCGCAGGAACGGCCGCGTCCTCGAGGTGCTCGTCCAGCGCTCGCGCTGGTGCAACGGCTTCGAGGTGACGATGACCTTCGAGCCGTCGATCCCGACGCTCCTCACCAACGAAGACATCGCGCGCCGCTACGTCGCCCACTACACGCGCGGCGACGCCGTGCGCGTCGCGGAGCTCTTCTCGAGCGTCGGCACGCTGCTCGAGTCCTTCACGACGACGCCCACGGGCGATCCGTACCGTCACGAAGGTCGCGACGCGGTCTACACGTACTTCCACGAGATGTTCGCGGGCGCGCCTTGGCGTGCGCTGCGCGTCACGCGCTTCGAGCCGGGCGTCACCGCGCAGCAGACCGTGATGCACTGGGAGTACATGGACCCGCGCCTCGCGCAGCCGGTCGTCGGGCACAACACGTTCACCGTCGCCGCGGGTGAGATCTTCGAGTCGCAGATCGCGATCGAGGGACAGCCCGTGATCGTCGGCGCGACCGCCGCTACGCCCTGAGCCTCGATGAAGGCCTTCGCGCTGAAGGAGCTCGCCGGCTGGGCCAAGGACGTGCGCGATGCCCTCGCGGCGCAGGCCCCCGAGCTGCCGTTCGACGCCGTCCACGCCGAGGCGCGTGCGCACCTCGAAGCCATGCTGCCGACGATCCCCGATCCCGGCGCGCTCGCCCCGCAGATGCGCGCGTTCACCACGGGCGGCGCGATCTACGTGGCGTACTACCTCGCGCTCCACGCGCGCGGCTGGGACGCAGCGCGCGTGTGGCAGGTGCTCGACGTCGCGACGAAGCTCCACTTCGAGCGCATGTCCGGCTTCGAGAAGCGGCTCGCGTCCGACGGCATGTTCAGCTGGCCGATGAAGGCGCTCTCACGCTGGCTCGCGAAGAAGAGCCAAGACGCGCCGGTCGGCGGCTGGGTCTTCGACTTCGTCGAGGGCGATGGCGAGCACGACTACGGCGTGACCTACCGGAAGTGCGCGATCCGCGATCTCGCCGTGGCGCACGGCGCGGCGGAATTCGCGCCGTACATCTGCCTCTCGGACATCCAAGGCAGCCACGCCTTCGGCTGGGGCCTCACGCGCAACGAGACGATCGCGCAAGGCGCGGGCGCGTGTGACTTCCGCTTCAAGCGCAACGGCGAGACCCGCGTGCGCGTGAAGCTCCCCGTGGTCTAGGCGCGGCCTACGCACCGTCGGAGCGCTCGTCAGGTGCCGTCGCGTTCCACGTCTTGACGTCACGGGCCCCTCGGCGTATCCAACGCGCCCTCGTGAGAGGGGCCGTTCGAGAGAACGGTGCTCGAGATGGGTTGCCGCGCGGAAGTGGCGGAATGGCAGACGCACTGGATTCAGGTTCCAGCGGGGTAACACTCGTGCGGGTTCAAGTCCCGCCTTCCGCAACGTGAGAGATCTCGGGGAGCTGTGACGCGAGTCGCAGCTCCCCGAGTCCGTTTCGGAGGGGCCGTTTCTCACCACTATCTCACCACTATTCTGTGGGGCGGTCGGGGTCGCCTTCCCCGTCTCTTCTTCTGACGGAACGCCGCTGACTGCGGCGAGCACGGAGCGAGCAGCTCGCTGCTTGGGCCGCGCATAGATCGCGGTCGTCGTGAGGTGCTTGTGGCCGAGCAGGTACGCGACGCCCACGAGGTTGTCGCTGTTCGAGGCGAGGTGCGTGGCGCGCGCATGTCGGAACGCGTGGTTGCTGACGCGTGATGCCCGCTCCGCACTCAGCCCGGCGGCGCGCGCCGCGCGGCGCAGCGAGTCGCGCAGGTCCTTCTTGCCGAAGACGAGACCGCGACGTGGGGCGACGCTGTCGAGCACCGTGCGCGCGCGCGAGGTGAGCGGCAGCTCGCGACCGAACCGGGCCTTGTCGATCTCGTCGCGGATCGCGAGCACGGGGCGCCCCACCTCGAAGTCCTCGGGGACGCTCAGGCGCTCGATCGTGCCGGTTCGGAGGCCTGTCTCCCACATCAGCTCGTAGAAGGCGCGAGGCCGCGATCCGTGACGGGTGCGCTCCGCGAGGTTCGAGAGGATCGCCTGCACCTCCTCAGGCTCGAGCTCGACGACACGTCGGTCGTGCACGGTGTGCCCCTTCGCGCGAGTCGGAGGCGACATCACGCGCGGGGCCTCCGCGAGGTGCCCGACCTCCACGCACCACGCGAGGAAGCCCCGGAGCGCCGAGAGTTCCTTGATGAGGCTGCGGCGCTTCACCTCGCCGAGACGTGTGCGCGCGTACTCGCTGATCCGTGCCGGAGTGATCTGCGAGAGCGTCTCGAAGAACGGGAGGAAGCGACGCGTGACGTAGATCTCGTAGGTCTTCTGCGTCGCACGACACACCCGCGTCTCGACCGACTCGAGCCAACCCTCGAGCAGCGCCTCGAGCCCGAGGTCCGCCGCCGCGAGGTCGGGCCGCGCGCCCGCCGTCACCGCCTCGTAGAAGGCCTGCCCGATCCGGTCAGCTTCGTCAGCATTTCTCGAGCCCGTCGATCGATCGATGCGTCGACCATCGTGCGTGAAACGGACGCGGAAGGGATCCTCGCCGAGGCGGACGAGGGTGTAACCGTTTGCGATGCGACCCATCGGTTCAGCTCCTCCTGAGCGTAGAGCCAGCGGCCCCCGATCCGGACGCGCGCGACCTGCTGCGCGACATGTCGATCGAACGTGCGCGCGGACACGTTGAGGAACCGCGCGGCCTCCTGCTTCGGGAGCAGCGCGGCGGTTGGCTTCGAGAACATCTCGACGTTGTGTGGCCACGAAGGGTGCAGATCACGGTCGCTCCGGTGCTCGCGCAGAATCTGACCGGGCGGAAACACCGCGCAGCATCTCGTCCCAGTCGCGGGCGGCAAGATCGGGTGGATCGAGCAGCAGGTCGGCGGCCGACAGCGCGGCCATGCGCTCGCGGCTGTCGTGGTCGACCTTCCACCGCGTGGAACGCTCGGCCCAACGTCTGCGCCCTGGGTCGAGCTTCGAGGCGGGCGGCTCGAGACCCACGCCGATGGCGAGCAGCTGCACGTCCGCGGGGGTGACCGCCGCGCGTCGAAGGCTGACACCCGTGAAGAACGCGCGCGCGTCCGCATCCTTCGCGCGCGCGCTCACCGACACGTCGACCTCCGCGCGCGCGCGTGCCGTCGCCGTGGCGATCGCTTCGAGGACGTCGGCATCGAGCTCGCCGGGCCCGAGCACACCGAGGTCGCGCGCGATCGTCGGCCAGCGCACGAGCAGGCTCCATCCCGGATCGATGCGCGCGTACACCTCGAACGCCTCGCCCAGCGTCTCGAGGCCTTCGCTCACCCAACTCGGCCACTCCTCCACGACGACCAAGGGCCGCGCGCGTCCGACGTTCGCAAACCCACGCAGGGCTTGTTCGTGGACATGAGACCGAACCGCGAGCGCCCATCCCAGTCGCGCGTCGTCGAAGAGCGGACGGCCGGTACGACGCTCGTACTCGCCCGTCGCCCGCTGCCGCGTCCAGGTTACCGCTCGCTTGATCATCGTCGCGCTCGCCACGAGCGCGTCCGACGCGATCGCCGCCCGAACATTCACGGGCCGACCCTCACGGGGGACCTTTACGCGAAGTGGCAGCTTACCGAGAACGGCACGTCGCTCTGCCGAATCCCGTAACGGTGGCGCTTCGTCTCGGATCTACTTCGGCCGTCGCCGCGGAGTCGGCGAGAAGAGATCCTCGATCGTGAGGCCGTACGCGGTCGCCAGCTTCACCAGCGTTCCCAAGGTCACGTTGAGCTGCGCCTTCTCGACCTTCCACACATGGACCGGGTTCAGATCGCTGGCCTCTGCGGCGGCCTCGAGGGTCATCTCACGGGCCTCGCGGAGAGCACGCAGGCGAGCACCCAGTCGTCGAGCCGCGGTCTGCAGTTCGGCGGATCCGCTGAGGTGCGTCCTTGCGGGCGTCCGGCGAGTGACCACGCCGAGAGGCGGCCACCGCTCGCGATGTGGCACCACTTCATATATGAATACGTGTGCGGGTCACTCGTCTCGGAGGTCCCATGATCGTCGCGGTCTTCCTGGTCCTTCTCGCGAGCCTTTTGCTCGTCGCACTTCGCCTCGTTCGGAGCGATGCGCCCCTGGCGTGCGCGGTGGCCCTTATGGTCTTCGTTCCGTTCGGCGCGGCGCGCGCGCAGGACGAAGATCCAGAGGCGCGCGCGCGACGCCTCTACGAGGTGGGCGAAGCAGCGTTCGCGCAGGGTGAGTACGAGGTCGCGCTCGATCTGCTCGGGTCGGCCTACGAGCTCTCGCCGCGTCCTGCGCTCCTCTACAACATGGGCGTTTGCGCGGATCGTCTTCGCCGCGATGCCGAGGCGATCGAGCACTACGACGGCTACCTCGCGCGCTTCCCCGACGCGCCCAATCGAACCGATGTCGAAGCGCGCCTGCGCGCGCTCCGCGAGGCTGGCGCCCTCCGCTCGGCGGCCGCGCCGCCTGAGAGCGATGTGCTGCCGGTTCCTGTGCAGGTCGTGGTCGTTCCGTCGATCGGTGAAGGTCCAGCGCAGGAGCGGGACGTCACGTCGGAGGACTGGTTCTGGCCCGTGTTGGGGGGCACCATCGCCGTGGTCATCGGGGGCGTGGCGCTAGGCGTGATCCTCGGGACACGCGTGGGCGACGAGCCGTACCGAACAGGTGACATCGGCGGCGTGGTATTCGCGCTGGAAGGCGCGCCATGAGGTGGCGCGCTGCAGCGATGCTCGCTCTCTCCGTGACGTTGAGCGCCTGCTCGACGCGACCAGCCACGCAGATCGTCGTCGAAGTCGACGCGGAGCCTGGAGTGCGCGCGCAGTTGGACGTGGTGCACGTCGTCGTCAACGGCGGAGATGGCGAGACGACTGGCGCTCCTCGCGTCCAGCGGCTCGACGTTCGCCAGCGACCGCCGCGGTGGCCCTTCACCGTCGTCGTTGCGCCTCTCGACCGGGATCCGGAGCGTCGGTACGAGATCGTCGTCGCTGCCGAAGGAGCCGTGCCCGCTGGAGGCGCGGACCGGCCCGTCGTTGCGACAGTCCGCGCGATCAGTGGCTTCGTCCCTGGCGAGACGCGCGTCCTTCGGCTCGTCCTCGAGGATGCCTGCCGTGACGTGACCTGCGGTGCGGAAGAAACGTGTCGGGCAGGAACCTGCGGTCCTGCCGATGTCGATCCGACCCTGCTGCCCATGCCGGGCATCGAGATCGACGCCGGCGTCGCGACCAGCATCGACGCCTTCGTCTCCCGCGACACGGCGAATGAGCCCGACTCGGCGTCGGTTGCCGACGCCACGATCGATGCTCCGCGCGTGGGTGACGTCGGTGCTCTGGCCGACGCGGGCGTCGCTTCGCCCATCGTGCAGATCGCGGCATCCTCCACAGCATCTGGAGGCGGTCACTTCTGCGCTTTGCGCGAAGACGGGTCGGCTTGGTGCTGGGGACGCAACGACCAGGGCCAACTCGGAGACGGCACGCGGGACGCGCACTCTCGGCCTGTTCGCGTGCTGGATCTCCCCGCGGTCGAGGAACTCGCTCTCGGCGCGCGCCATAGCTGTGCCAGGACATCGAGCGGAGTCGTGTACTGCTGGGGCTCGAACACCGATCGCCAACTCGGGGCGGGCGACGTGAGCGTCACGGGCGTGCCTCGACCGGTCGCGGTCGAGGGTGTCGCGGGCGCGACGCGGATCTCTGGAGGCTACGGCTTCTCCTGTGCGGTGTTGGCTGACGGTGGGGTCTGGTGTTGGGGCAGCAGCACGTCCGGTGAGCTCGGCCTCGCGACTGGGACTGCGCTACCTGCGCGTCGGCTGGACGGCTTGGCCGACGTCCGCGACATCGCGCTCGGCGCCTACCACGGGTGCGCGCTGACCAACGCGGGCAGTGTGTTCTGCTGGGGCGACGGCGCGTTGGGTGATGGAAGCGATGATGACCACCCGGAGCCGGGGCAGGTCGCCGACCTGACCGGCGTGACCCAAATTGCATCGGGTCCGACGACGTCATGCGCTGTGTCCGGCGACGAGGTCTGGTGCTGGGGAACGAACGCAGCCCATCCCACAGGGGCCTATGTGCCGCTTCCGGCGCGAGCTCTCACTGGAGCCGCTGACATCGCGATGGGCGCCGCTGGGTGTGCGATTCGCACCGACCGACGCTTGGCGTGCTGGGGACGATGGATCGGGGACGGAACCCCCGACTTGCGGCTGGTGCCCGCGTCGTTGGGTGCTCCAGTCGACGTGCTCGAGATCGCGGCCAACGGCGCGAACGCCGTGTGCGCGCGCACCGGGGACTCGATCTGGTGCTGGGGACAGAACGCGAACGGCGAAGTCGGTGACGGGACCACGGAGGAGCGCCCGTCTCCGGTCATGCTGCGTTGGTAGGCGCAGCACACATCATCTCGACCCTTCTGCCGCTGCTCGCTGCGTGAGAGGGTGCCGTATGTGCGTCGTGCTCGGCGTCGATCCCGGTTGGTCCGCGAAGAACGACAGCGCAGTCGCGCTCGCGGTCGACGCTGGCGCCGGCTGGCGCGTGACGCGTGTCACGCCGAGCTTTGCGACCTTCATCGGCGCCGAAGACCGCGCACTCGCAACATTGGACGCTGTCCTCACGTTCGCGGAGGAGAGCGCAGGCCATCGCATCGACGTGGCCGCCATCGACATGCCGCTCGCCACGGTGGACATCACCGCGCGTCGCGCGAGCGACGACCTCGTCTCATCGAGGTACGGCGGCAGAGGCTGTGCCGTGCACTCACCGACGACGGAGCGCCCCGGCCCGCTCGCGGCCGTGTTCCGCGACGCGCTCGCGAAGCACGGCCTGCCTCTCGCAGTGACGAACCGCGATTCGGTCGCGAGCCCGTGCGCCATCGAGGTCTATCCGCACGTCCTCCTGCTCAGTCTGCTCGACGCCCACTATCGCGTTCCTTACAAGGTCGGCCGCGCGCGCAGCTACTGGAAGAGCGCAACACCCAGCGAGCGCCGCGCGAATCTACTGGCCGAATGGCGCAAGGTCGTCGAAGCCCTCGAGAGACACCTCGTCGTGGGCTTCTCGATCCCGGACGCACCGAAGCCTCGCGAGCTCAAGGCCCTCGAGGATCAGCTCGACGCGCTCGTCTGCGTGTGGGGCGCGATCCGCTACCTCGACGGACGCCTCGAGCCGCTCGGCGACGAACGGTCCGCGATCTGGTGTCCGACGGGATGACGTGAGGCGACTGCTCGGCCAGTGCATGGCAGGGTGCCCGAGCGGCCACGACGAGGTGCGTAGTCAACGTGGCCGGTCGGCCGCTTCGACGGTGACGGTGCCCCTGGCACGGGGCAGGACCCTGCGGTCGCCCAGTCCGCTCAACGCACGCATCCGAAGGCAACAACACCCACGAAGGTCGCCCCAACGCTATCGGCTCGTGTTCGGCCAGGCGAGGTAGGAGGATCTCCTAGCGCGAGCGCGAGGATGCCGCGGAGCTGGGCGGATCTCGTTGGAGCCGCGGTGACCAGGTCCGCGCACGATCACGTTGAAGGCTGCCTCACGGCGCTGGGCGCGTGGAGGGCGCCGTCGACGTCTGTCCCGCCCGTCGCTCGGAGAGCCCATCGTGATGCGTCGCCTTCGATGCGCTGAAGCGTCCAGCCGCATGACTCGAGGCGTTGTGCCTCGGCAGTCGGATCGAAAGGCCCCTCGAGCTCGAGATGGTCAGGACGGAGCGACAGCTGGACGAAGCGCCGCGCGTCGCCACTCTGCTTCTGCCAGGCATTCTCGATCAGCGCTGCGAGCGTTCGGCACGTCACCTCCACGCTTCCGTGGGATCCAATCTCGGTTCCGGCGCCTCGCACCAACACCCTCGCGCCCCGGCTGCGCGCGAGCGCGATGGCGACACGAATGCATCCCTCGGCGTGCTCGACTCGACGCTCCGGGTCCTCGGCGAACGCGTGCGCCGCGTCGAGTAGGCGGCTCGCCGCGCGCGCACCGTCCGTCGCAACGCCGAGGTCCGACGAGGGGCTCCGCCGCGCATGCGCCTCGAGGCTCACGAGCGTAGCCGTCAGCAGGTTCGTGCCGTCCTCCGCGAGAGCATCGAGCGCTGCGCGCAGTTCCTGACCTCGCGCGCGCTCTGCTCGCGCTCGCCAGACGACCCAGCCGCACGCGGCGAGCGCCACGGCGAGCGACGCGATCAGGAAGCCCGTCGCCATCGCTCTCCTGCGTCGCGAAGAAGCGCGACACCATAGCCAGCAGCCACCACCGACACTGCTGCGGTGTCGGCGTACCGAAGCTCTACCCAGACTTCTTCCAGGCGCTCGGATGCGTGCGCGATGCTGTTCGCGACGTCCGTCGTCACGAGGACCATCAGGGCCGCGTGCGCACCGTCGGGGCGCTCGCCCGCAGCGCGCCAGCCCAGCACGCGCGCGATCACGATCGCAGCGCACGCGAGAGCGCTCAGCGCCGCGATCAGCTGGTGCAGCGGGACGAGGGTCGCGCCGGTCGTCAGCTTGTAGGTCACGAGCACGACGAACGAGGTCGCCATCGCCAGCGCCACGGGCTGCACCGACACCCGTGCGAAGTGGTGCGCGACGGCAGCGAGGATCGTGAATCGGACGGAGAGCTCGAGCGCGTGATCGACGAAGTACGAGGCGAGGGTGGCGCCGGCGTACGGCCACGCGCCAGCCTCGTCGAGCGATGGCGCGAGGGCCATCCGAGCGACATCGACCGCGAGCTGCCACGAGAGCAGCGCACCCACGATGCGGTGCTCTCGCTTCGTGCCACCCAGCGCCCACGCCAGCCCCGCGGCAAGGGCCAGGGCGAGAGCGTAGAGCAGCTGTGCCTCGCGTTCGGTCACGCCGCCGAGTCTATACCTCCGATGACAGCATCTGGGGCGAGCCGCCGCTCATCGCGAACACGAAGCGGTACGACTTGCCGGAGTAGGTGACCAGGCCGGTGGTCTGGTTGTACGTGCCGTTCTTCACGATCGTGAACGTGCCATTGGGGATGGTGGCCTGGACCGATGCGCCCGCAGTGCTGGTCGCTCCGACCTCCCAACGCACCGGATCATCGATCGCGTACGCGCCGGACTGATTGAGCCACGCGCTCACGGGGTTTCCGCTCCCGTCCTCCACGCGGCTCTGGCCCGCGTCCCACGAGCAGCCCACGAGGTAGTTTCGAACCGCGCTGCTGAGGTGCGGACGCGGCGGATCTGACGTGCCAGGCATGAGTCCTCCTTGGTGGCGCGACTCTGTGCTAGGCCGACGCGCGGTGTCCGCGCTGATGTTCGGACTGTCTTGCGACTCCACCCCCCGGGGTGACAGCGGCTTCAGCGCTCGGCGGGATGGGTCCCGAGGGGGGCTCGTGCCACGTCCTCGAGCACGCGCTCTGCCAGCTCCTCCAGGTCCGCCGCGTCGACCTTGTTGAGGAGCCGCCGGATCGTCGTCTTGACGGAATTCTCCGCGACGCCGATCCGGTCGCGGATCGCGCGCCGCGGAGTCCCCGTGAGGTAGAGGACGAGCACCTCGGTCTCTCGGGGAGAGAGGCCCATCTGCTCCTGGTAGCTGGCGATCACCTGCCGCGTCCTGCGCGCCACGCGCTCGGCGATCACGCCGTGACGCTCGGCGAATACCACGACGTCGCGGGCGACATCGGGCTTGAACACGCAATCGGCGTCGAGCGTGTGGCATCGCTCGGGCAGGCCACGGTCGAAGCGCCCTGCGACGACGAGGGCGCGCGTGCGATCTCCTTGCGCCCGAAGCTCGGCGAGCAGCTCGAGCGCCGTGCCATCCGGCAAGGCAGCATCGAGCACCAGCCCCGCGAACTTCCTCCGAGCGCATGCGTCGCGCGCCTCTGCGATCGTGCTCGCGCACTCGGCCCGCCAGGTCTCGCTGAGGAGCTGCGCGAACGCGCGCGCCGCGAGCTCGTCGTCCTCCACCACGAGGAACGTGGGCTCGAGCGCCGTCATTGGCTGCGCTCCCGAACGGCCACCATCGCGTCACGCAGGGCGTCCGCGCCCACGAGCCCCTCGTTTTCGCGCTCGGGGACACACCGCTGCACGCCAGTCACCGGCGAGCGCTCGATCCTCTGGCGGACGAGAGAGTGCTTGAGCGCTTGCGTGCTCGGGTGGCCCGTCTTCTTCAGCAAGTTGCGGACGGCGCACTTGATTGTGTTCTCGGAGAGCTTGAGCCGGGAGGCCAGCTGTTCCCGCTCGGTGCCGCTCGCGATGAGCCGGGCGACCTGGCTCTCACGGATCGTGAGTGAGCGCTCGATCGCGAGGAGATCGACGACGTGGAGATCGGCCCGCGGCGTCGCCGGCGCCGGCTCGAGGCGCGCGACGAAGAGCGGGATGGTTCGCGACGAGACGGGCTCGAACACGCACGTCGCGTCGAGCCGATGACACCAGCTCGCGATCGTCGGATCGTCGCCATGCACCACGACCAGCGCGGGCGTCATGTCTCCGCTGCGACGCTGCTCCTCGAGAAACGACAGGGACAGGCGGTCGTCGACGGCGACCGCGAGCAGCCAGGCATCGAACGAGGCGCGCTCGAGCGCTCGTCGCGCCTGCATCGCGTCGGCGACCAACACCACGCGACCGTTCTCAGCGAGCGCGCGGGCGTATGCGCGCCCTGCCCGTGCGCGACCTTCCAGCAGAAGGAAAGAACGACCCGCCCAGCGTGTCACGGGGCCGCACGATGCCGAAGCCGGGCCTTCGTGTCCATGCCCGCGTCATCGGGCCGTCGAGCCTTCTCTCGACACGGTTGTTTTCCGCCCTTCGTGTACGCGAATCGCCTCCGACTTCACCCCTAGGGGTGACGCGCGAAATCAGGCACTCGCTCACGGCTGCGGCTTCGGGATGAACCTGACGAAACGAACCGTCGCGGCCGCGGGGCCCCCTTTCTCCTGGAGGTAGTTCGCGACATCGAGCGCGTCCTCTGCCGAGCCCGAGCGCGGCTGGAGCACGAGTCGGTCCGCCGAGTCTTCGATGATGTCGACGGCGTGCGGCGCGCCCGCCAGCACGTTGATGGTGTTCTCGTGCTGGAGTTTCTCGTCGAACTCCACGCGAATCTCGGGGAGCGCCACCATCAGCTCTTGGCCCCGGCGATAGACGGACTGGAGCGCGCCGTCATGGCGGAGGCGAGCCAGCTCGGGCCCGCCGAGCGACGATCGAGGCACCACCACCACGCTGCCGGGCAGTGTTCGTCCTCCGGCGCGCGTCGCATGCTCGAGGAGATCCTTGCGGTCCGCCGCCGGAACCTTGGTCGGCAGGATCGCGACGCGGAGCTCGTCTCGCTCGAGAGGCACGCGCTCACCCGACGCGTAGTAGTAGTTGGCCATGCGTGCTGAGCATACGGCCGACCGCAGCGCGGGGCCCGGCGAGGGTCAGGGCTCCGCGTCCGCAGCGCGAACCGCTGCCGCCACGTCGAGCCGACCCCAACCATGCGTCGGCGTCCACCCGGTCTGTCCATCGATGAGCTTTGCGTTCTGCACCAGCAGGTCGCGGACACGGACCGCGGTCATGTTCGGCCGGAGGCTCAGCATGAGCGCCGCCGCTCCTGCGACGTGCGGCGTGGCTGCGGACGTTCCGTTGAACGTCGACGTGTAGTCGCCCGGCTCGTAGCCGCTCGCACCTACGATGTCGGTGCAATCGATGGCCACACCGGGCGCGAGCAGATCGAGCGACGGTCCGTAGTTCGAGCCCCATCCCTCGCCGTCCCTCGACGTCGTGGTCTTTCGTTCGTCGAACTGGTTGGACGCTCCCACCGTGATGACGCTCCGCAGGCTCCCCGGATAGTCGATCGGGCTCTGCACGTTTCCTGCGGCGAACACCACGACCGCGCCGTTGGATCCACGGCCGTTGCCCTGGGCACGGCGGATCGCACGCGTCACAGCGTCGTTGGGCGCTCCGCCTCCCCACGAGTTGGAGAGCACGTCGGCGTGCTGATCTCTCCAGCACCAGTCGATGGCGTCGGCGGTCGCGAAGTCGTCGTACACCCAGCCGTCGGCCCCATCGCCCATTCCGATCCGCGCCGCCACCAGCGAGCACAGCGGGGCGACTCCCGGCGCCTTGGTGCCTCTCGCCACGGCGATCCCCGCGCAGGCCGTACCGTGCGCGTCGTCCCCGCTCGGTTGAGCGGACGCACCGTTCGGTCCGATGAAGTCCCTCTGCGCGACAAGGGCGGCCTGGAGCGCCGGATGCGTCGCATCCACTCCCTCGTCGAGGATTGCGATGCGAATGCTGGACTTGCCGCGAGTGATCCCCCACGCCGCCTTGAGCCCGATCGCCGCGTGTGCCCACCGCACGGCCGCCGACGAGGGCGAGGGGCGCGTCACGTAGCGCATGAAGTTCGGCGATGCGGCGCCGACGCCGCGCGCGTGTAGCGCGGCGGCGAGGTCGAAGGCCTGCGCAACGCTGTCCGCGCGCAGCAGCACCTTTCCTTCCGAGCCCTCGTCGATCACCTTCGCGCCGAAGTCCTTGGCCGCCTTGAGATCGGCGGGGAGGAAGCCCTCGAGGATCACGCTGCTCGTGGCGAGCGTCTTGGCTCCGCGCTCGCTGACGGGTGGGTGCTGAACACCACGAGGTCCAGCGCTCGCTCGGCTGACGTGAACGATCGACACCTCCTCTCCACTCTGCAGGCGGGACGACAGCTTCTTCGAGGCGTGGATCGCCCTCAGCAAGCGTTCGCCACTCGCGCCCTTCGCCCCGCCGGAGGTCTTGCTCGCGCCGGCGGCCTTCCTCGGGCCGGGCTTGGTTCCCGCCTTCGAGAGCGGCTCGAAGGTGACGTTGTAGGTCGCACCCGATGCTCGGAACGATTTGGTCATGCGCTCTCCTTGGCGGCGCCTCGCACGCCGTGTCCGAGCGTGTGCCGAGACGCGATTCGGCTCGTCACCCCGTGGGGCGTCTTCTCGCGACGGTGCGTGGTCGCGGGCGTATGTCCTTGAGGATCGGTCGCGCCCTCCGATAGCTTCGCGTCCGTGGAACGTCGGGGCTCTCAAGACAACGCGCTCTCGGACGAAGCGCGAGCGACCTACTACGCCGGCGCGTTGCTCCTGTTGTCGCTGGTCGAGACCCGACGCGCGACGGGACGGCGATTCGGTCCCGAGGCGGAAGCCCGGTGGAGAGCCTTCGCTGGCCACCTCGGTGCGTGTGATCGCCTCGACCTCCTCGTCCGCGACGCCGATCTGGAGTGGCCTGGCGCGATCGGCGCGCGCCGCGTCTTCGGGCTCGATGGCGTCGCAGACGACGACGCGTTCGGTCCGACCTGGGAGGGCATTTCGCCCACACTCGCGAGCGAGTTGTTCCGCGCGCACGGAGGCCTCCCGCTCTCCACTGTCGAGGTCTGGCTCGACCGCGCGTTCGTGGCGGCGCGTCGCCCGCGTGCTGCGATCGACGTCCCGGCCATCGCGCCGAACGATCGCTTCGTGGTCACGGGCGCGAACGCGGTGGCGTCCGTCCTCCTCGCGTTCGACGGGCGCCGAGAGCTCGACTTCGGCGCGCAGGTCCTCGTCGCCTCGCACGATCCGTTCGCGCGTCAGCTCGCCGCAGCCGCACCGCTCGTGCTCGCGAGCGGCACACCTACGCGCTTCGCGGGCACCGAGGGCGACCCGTCAGCCCACGCCGGTCCAGCCGTCCTCCTCGCCTCGAGCGATGCCTCCGACGCCGAGCGCGCGCTCGCGACCACGCTCGTGCGGGGCCACTGATGGCGCTGCCCGCCGCACGCGTCCTTCGCGAGGGCAAGACGCCGCACCCCTGGGAGCGCGACGCGATCGAGTTCGCGAAGTCCTGTCTTCCGAACCACGACCCCTATCACCTCCTCGCGCTCTTCGAAGTGCAGGACCCGGGCACGAGCCGCTACTACGAGATCGATCTCCTCGTCGTCGGCTACTCGCAGCTCTACCTCGTCGAGTGCAAGGGCCACCCCGGCCTCATCGAGGGTGACGCGCGCGACTGGTACTGGACGCCCGAGGCCGGCGGCTCGCGCCGGTACTTCGGCGAGCACCCCCTCCGCCTCAACAACCACAAAGCCAAGATCGTCAAAGGCATCCTCGAGAAGCGCCTCGCCGCCGCGGGAGTGAAGGGTCCCGCGCCCTACGTCGAGCCCCTGGTCTTTCTCTCCGCGCCCGGCCTCAAGACGAGCTTCCGCGATGGCGGCGAGCTCGGCGTCGTCACGCGCGCCACCTTCGAGCGCGCGATCACCCGCGCGGAGTTCCCCGGCTCTCGCCTCGCGAACGCCCCGTTCGCGCAGCGTCCTGCGATCCAGAGCCAGGTGCTGCGCCCCCTCTTTCAGATCCTTCGCAGCGATCCAGCGTTCCGCGCGAGCAAGTCCAAACTCACCGTGCTCGGCTACGAGCTCGGCGACGTCATCCGCGAGGGCGCCACCTTCCAAGAGCGCATCGCCAAGCACCCCGAGATCGAGCGCCTCCATCGCCTCGCCCGCGTCTACGTCGTCCCCGAGGGCAGCACCGCGAGCCGCGCCACCCAGCTGCGGCATGCAGCGGAGCGAGAGGCCAAGATCCTCTGGGACTTGCGCGATCACGAAGGGATCCTCCGCGCCACCGACTACTCGTCCGGTGCTGACATCGGCCCGACCGTCCTCTTCGATGCCTTCGAAAACGGCGAGCCGCTCGATGCCTTCGTCCGCCGCAGTCCTGAGCATGGGCCCGGAGGATTGGCGTTCGACGAGCGCGTCGAGATCATCGAGCAGATTGGTCGCGCGCTCGCGTTCTGCCACCGCAAGAGCATCGTGCACGGCGCCTTTGGCCCGCACTCGGTGCTCGTGCGCCGAAACCCCGATCCCAAGGCCACACGCCGCATCGAGACTCGCCTCGTCCACTTCCATCTCGGCTCGAGCTCGGACACGTCCGGCACGCGCCATTGGACACAGCTCGCGGGGAACGAGTGGTCCATCTACCAAGCCCCCGAGCTCCGCGAAGGCGCCGAGCGAAACACCTCGGTCGACGTGTTCGGCCTCGGCGCAACTGCCTACTTCGTGCTCACGGGCCGGCCTCCCGCCGAGACTGGCATCGATGCCATTCGGCGCCTCGCCGCCGACAAGGGCTTCGATCCCCGCGTCGTCCTCGACGATCTCGACCCGCAGCTCGCCTCTCTCGTCCTCGATGCCACGCGACCGAGCATCGTCGAGCGCTACGACGACGTGGGCGCCTGGACGGAGCTCTTCGTCGAGCACGCCCGCAAGAAGCCCGCAGCCTCCACCACCACGGGCTACACGGACCCGCTGCTCGCACGAAAGGACGACTTCCTCGAAGGCGATCTCATCGTGCACGGCGTGCTCGGCCAGGGCGCGACGGCGCGCGTGCTCGACGTCGAGCGCGACGGGGAACGCTACGCCCTCAAGGTGGCCCTCGAGCCCCGCTTCGACGAGCGCCTGCGCGAAGAGGCCGCCGAGCTGCGGCACCTCCATCACGCGCACATCGTGAGGATCGTGGATGAGCTGACGGTCGCAGCGCGACGCGCGATCCTGATGACGATCGCCGGCGAGCAGACGCTGCAGCGATCGCTCGAGAGCGAGGGCGTCCCCGCGCTCGATCTCGCCGCGCGCTACGGAGAACAGCTGCTCTCCGCCCTCGAGCACCTCGAAGAGGAGCGCATCCTCCACCGCGACATCAAGCCCGCCAACCTCGGCGTCGGTGCCGTCCGCAAGGAGCGCAAGTCGCTCACGCTCTTCGACTTCTCCCTCTCCCGTGCACCCCTCGACGATCTCGACGTCGGCACGAGCGCCTACCGCGATCCGTATCTGCCCCTGCGGCCGAAGCCCAGTTGGGATCACGCGGCCGATCGATGGAGCGCCGCCATCACGCTCCACGAGCTCGTCACCGGCATTCGCCCCCACTTCGCAGGGAAGAGCGCCGTCGATCCCGATGCGCAGATCGTCCTCGCCGCCGAGCGCCTCGACGCGACTGTGCGCGACGGCCTCATCGCCTTCTTCGCCCGAGCCCTCGCACGCGATGTGGCGGCGCGCTTCGAGTCGGCCGAGCGCATGCGCAAGGCATGGCTCGGTGCCATCGACGCGTCTCTGCTGCCTCGCGCTGCGCAACTCTCCGGCCATTCCGCAGGCACCTCGACGGCGAGCGGCACGCTCACCACGACGGAAGCCGCAGGCGCCGCGGTTACCGACGAAGCGTTGGCCGCAGTCGAACCAGAGACCCCGGTCGCCGCGCTTCCGCTCAGCACCCGCGCCAAGAACGCGCTCGATCGCGCCAACATCGAGGTCACCGGGAAGCTCGGCACCTTCCCCGCCTCACAGCTCTCGATGCTCCCGGGTGTCGGCCGCGCCGTGCAAGGCGAGCTGCTCGGGCTGCGAGCTCGCTGGCTGGGAGCCCGCCAAGAGCGCGGCCTCGCGGTGCTCGCATCGACACCCACGCTTCCTTCGGGGGAACGCGCCCGGACCGAGCAACCCACGAGCGAGCGACCGACAGCTTCTCCCGGTGCCACCCCCGAGATCACACCGCCGAGTCAGGTCACCTTCGCGCCGGACTCGATCGAGTCCTGGGCACACGAGCTCCTCGACTCGCTCGGCACAGCGGACCCATCGCCGAGCACCGACGCACCACGCCCTAAGAAGGGCCGTCCTGTCAAGGGAAAGCGCGTGGATCACCACCACCACGCGCGCGCGCTATTCGGGCTCGAGGGGCCGTGTCGTGGTCAGCTCGATCCTTCGGTCAAGACGCTGTCCCAGGCCCTCGAGCTCACACCGGCCGCGATCTACATCGCGCTCTCGAAGAGCCGCGCGAAGTGGGCTGCTCATCCTCGGATCCTCGAGCTCGTGGCGCGCGTGCGCGCGCTGCTCGAGCCGCTCGGTGGCGTCGTCGTTCTGCCGCAGCTCGCCCGCGCTCTCGTCGACGAGCTACCTCACGATCCCGCCCGCCCCGAGGATGATCTCGTCCTCCTCGCCAGCGCCCTCGTGCGCGTCGCGGCCGAGGTCGACGCCTCCCTCTCGTTCGTGCGGCTCGAGCGCACGTCGTGGATCGCGAGCGATCCGTCTCTCGAGCGGGTGCTTCGGGTGCTCGGCCACACAGCCGACGAGCTCGTCACGCGCATCCCACTGCCGACACCCGCGGAGGCCACACGGCGCTTGCGCGATGCGCTTCAGCGTCTGGCGGACGAGGCCCCGCGCGCGCCAGGTCTGCCGCCACCCGCGCCTCCGTTCTCGCAGTCTCGTGACGATCGTGTCCTCACGCTCGCCGCACAGGCCAGTGAGGCAGCCGCGTTGAGCGCGCGCCTCGAGCTCTACCCCCGAGATCTCGCACCCGAGCGCGCCCTCGAGCACTCCGCCGCCATGCTCCGCGGGGAGCACACCGCCGAGGCCGTGCAGGAGCTCGTGAAGCAGCGCTACCCCGAGGCCAAGAGCCTGCCGCCGCGCCCCGAGCTCGATCGCCTGCTCGAGAGCCACGGTCTCTTCTGGAGCGAGGCCAAGTCCAGCTACGTCCGCAAGGGCTACGCCCCGGACACCACGCTCAGCACCCAGAACAGCTCGAGCCTGCATCCTCGCATCGCCGCCCGCTCCGACGTCACGCTCGGTGCCATCACCGGTCGAGCCACGCTGTCGCTCGGACCCTCAGGCACCATCGATTCCGCCGATGTGCAGGCCCAGGACTTCGACGAGGCCGTACGCCTGGCCCTCGAGCTCCGCTCGTTCCGCGTGCTCGCGTTCCGCGAAGACACGTTGACCGACGGCATGCGCCTCTTCCGCACGCGCTACGGCGCCCGCGTCGTCTGGCTCGATCGCCTCTTGGTGAGCGCGATGTTCGACGTCGCCCGCGACAAGGGCATCCCCGATCTCGGCCTCCTCCACCGCGCCGACAACATCGGCCCCGAGCGCCCCGCCGATTGGGCCAACCTCACGCGCGTCGCGGCCCTCGCCGCCGCCGGCCTCGTCGATCAGGTCTTCTCGTCCCAGGACCCCAACCAGCCGCTCTTGCTCGCCCGCCCCGGACTCCTCGCTCGCTACGGCCTGCTCGACGCAGCGACAGCACTCTTCGAGCGCGCGCGAAGCCAGGACTCCGCCCCCACCTTCCTCGCCATGCCCACGAGCGACGTGACGAACGCACTTCCCACACTCGGTCCCATCCTGGCCCCGACCTCGGGCCCCGGCCTCACCCGACACATGCCCATTCCAGGCCTGCTCCCCGCCCAGGTCCTGCGCGTCCCTCGGAGCGCCAGCAAGCCCCCGATGGCCCGAGACGCCGACCAAGGAGCGCGCTGAGTGGCCTCCAAGAAGAAAAAGTTGGCCGAGACAGGCCCTGACCTCTTCGGCGAAGGTGCCAATCCCGAAGGTGCCAGTCTCGAAGGCGCCCATCCCGACCCGATTCAAAACGAAGACGCCGGCCGGCCCCAGACCAAGGCCAAGCCCAAGAAGAAGCCGGCCAAAGACGTGCTCGGCACGCCCGAGCCCAACCCTCGCGCCCCCTTCGACACCGCACGGTTCTTCACCGCCGCGCGTCCCGTTCTCGCGCTCCTCGAGAAGGATCTCCTCGAGCGCGCCCGCGCGAGCCACGGCGTCTCGTCCGCCCTCGCGAAGCGCCACGCCGAGGACACCGCGGCCCACCGCAGCGCCGACGACTTCGACACCTGGACGCGTCACCTCGTCCGCCAGATCGCCGCCGCCTGGGTCCTCTCGTGCGTGTTCGTGCGTGTCCTCGAAGATCGCCAGTTGCTCACCACCGCCCGCATCGCCGGCCCCGGTGCCGAGGACTCGGAGCGCGCCTTCTACGGTCTCGCGCCTTCGCTCACGCCGCGCGACTACCTCCGCATGGTCTTCCGCGAGCTCGCGGGCTTCGCCGCCGGACGAGATCTCTTCGACGCACGCCACAACCCGGTCTGGCTCCTCGGGCCCTCCGCCGAGGCGAGCCACGCGCTGCTCGCGCTCTTCCGCGCACCCACCGCCGATGCGCCCTCGCTGCGCTTCGGGGAGAGCGACACGCGCTTTCTCGGCGACCTCTACCAAGACCTCTCCGAAGATGTGCGTGAGCGCTTCGCGCTCCTCCAGACGCCGGCGTTCGTCGAGCGCTACATCCTCGACCGCACGCTCGAGCCCGCCATCGAGCGCTTCGGCCTCGAGGACACGTCACTGCTCGATCCCACCTGCGGCAGCGGGCACTTCCTGCTCGGGGCGTTCGATCGTCTCTTCGATCACTGGCAGCGCGCGCACCCCGCCGACGATCGCTACACGGCCCTGCGACAGGCGCTCGATCGCGTGTACGGCGCCGATCTGAACCCCTACGCGGTGGCCATCGCGCGCTTCCGACTGACACTCTCGTTCATCGAGAAGGGCGGCTTCCAGCGCTTCGAGGATGTCCCGCACGTCGAGCTGCACCTGGCCGTCGCCGACTCGCTCCTGCACGGTCCGCTCCCGGATGCGTCGGGCGCGCAGCGAGACTTCGCCGACCTCGAGGGCCAGCGCGCCGCCGATTGGCGCGGGCGCCTCTTCTCCCTCGAAGACGACGCCGCCGCCCGCGAGGTGCTGAATCGCCCCCACGCCGCCGTGGTGGGAAATCCGCCGTACATCACCGTGAAGGACCGCGAGCTCCGCGAGCTCTACCGCAAGCACTACAAGTCTTCGGCCTCTGGCAAGTACTCGGTCGCTGCGCCCTTCACGGAGAAGTTCTTCCTCCTCGCGAAGAAGCGCGGCTACGTCGGGATGATCACGGCCAACTCGTTCATGAAGCGCGAGTTCGGCAAGAGCCTGATCGAGAAGGTGCTGCCCCGTTTCGACCTCACCGGCATCGTGAACACCGCCGGCGCCTACATCCCTGGTCACGGCACGCCGACGGTGATCCTCTTCGGCACGCACGAAGCCCCGCAGGCCACCGACGTCTGGGCCGTGCTAGGCAAGCGCGGCGAGCCCAGCACGCCCGACGATCCGAGCGAGGCCCGCGTCTGGTCGTCGATCCGCGATCACGGCGACGAGATCGGCTTCGAGAACGACTACGTCAGCGTCGCCCGCGTGGAGCGCAAGACGCTCGACAAGCACCCGTGGAGCCTCGGCGGCGGCGGCGCGGCGGAGCTGAAGGAGTTGCTTGAGGAGCGCGCCGAGAAGCGACTAGGCGAGATCGCGACTGACATCGGCTTCGATGCAATCATGGGCGAGGACGAACTGTTCTGTGGCGACGTGGGCTGGCTCGGACGCCTCGGACTCTCAGATGAGCACAGGCGGGTCCTTGTGACTGGAGAGAGTGTCCGCGATTGGTCCATCGCCTCCGACACCCACGCGCTGTTCCCTTATGACGCGCAGCTCAAGCCTGCCCTACCGGAAAAGAGCGAAGGGGCGCTGCACCATCTCTGGCGGTATCGAAGCGCCCTCATCGAGCGCCAGCAGTTCGGCAAGAACACGCTCGAGGCGGGCCTCGCTTGGTTCGAATACCGCTCGTTCTACAAGTCGAAGCGCAAGACGCCGCTCTCGATCACCTACGCCGAGGTCGCCACCCACAACCACTTCGTCCTCGACCGCGGCGGCAAGGTCTTCAAGCAGACGGCTCCCATCATCAAGCTGAGGCCCGACGCCACCGAGGACGACCACTACGCGCTCCTCGCGTACCTCAACAGCTCGACGGCCGGCTTCCTCCTGCGCCAGGTCGCACACTCGAAGGGAACCCAAGGTGTCAATGAGGGAATCAAGTCCGAAGAGTGGGAACAGTTTCTCCAGATGAGCGCCAGCGCGGTGGGACGCCTCCCGGCCCTGGCTGTCTCGTCGCGTCTCATCGAGCTCGCTCGGCGCCTTTCGTCGTCCGACGAAGAACGCAAGTGGCTCGCGCAGGAGCAGCTCGACTGGATGTTCTACGCGGAGCTCGGCCTCATCCCGACCGACCATCCCGCGATAGACCTCCTCGATGCCCTCGACGCGGAGGTGCCGATGGGCTCGCGTCCCTTTGAGCACGTCCTACTGCGCACCCGGCCCGCGACGCGGTGGTTCTCGCTCAATCACTATCCAGAGCCCGTCGCTCCAGATCCGTCCACGGCGCTGGGCCGCTGGACCCTCGCCGCCATCAACGCGATCGAGACGATCCCCGCGATCCGGCTCATCGAGCAGCCCGAGCACAAGCGGCGCTGGATCCTCAAGGACCTCGTCGCCATCGATCCCGTCTCCGACTACGTGCTCGACCTCGTCGAGGGCGTCGAGCGGGACTGCCGCCACGAGGCGCGTACCCGAGCGGTGTCCAACCAAGAGGCGATCTCCATCCTCGACATCGACGCCGTTCCCTACCTCGCGAGGCTGAGGTACACGGAGAAGGGCCTCGAGAAGAGGGCGGCGTGGGAGCGGACGTGGGAGCTCCAGCGGCGGGAGGACGAGAACGCGCGGAAGAAGGCCGAGGGCCGTTGGGGGCCGGGGGACGTGGAGGTCGGCGCAATCCCCGTCCCTCCCAAGTACGACCCCAAGGACTTCAAGGACCCTGCCTACTACCGCCTCCGCGGCAAGCTCGACGTCCCCAAGGAGCGCTGCATCAGCTACCCCGGCTGCGAGAGCGACGACGACAAGCAGCCCCTCTACGGCTGGGCCGGCTGGAATCACCTCCAGCAAGCCCAAGCCCTGGCGGCCCTCTACGAAGACCGCAAGCGCGAAGGCTGGACCAAAGAGCGCCTCGCCCCGATGCTCGAGGGCCTCCGCGAGCTCCTCCCCTGGCTCAAGCAGTGGCACAACGAGCCCAGCGAAGAGTTCGGCGGGCTGAGGCTGGGCGACTACTTCGAGGGGTATGTCGAGGGGGAGGAGCGAGGATGACTTCGAGTGTACCGATGGCACCGCTTTGCGAGCGCCCGCGGCCGGGCGACGAGCGAGCTGGGTGCCGCGCGCGATTCGGAGGGACCGCGTGACCAAGAGGCTCGCGGAGTCGAAGGCCGCCAAGCCGCGCGCACGCCTCGCGAAGGGGGCCGCGACCGTCGCCAGCGAGCGAGCCCGCGCGGCGGGTCCGCTCGCGCGCGAGCTGGGCGCGTGGATCGAGGAGGCGCGAGGGCAGGCTGAGGTCGCGGTCAACGCGGCGCTCACGACACTCTACTGGCGGATCGGAGAGCGCATCGCGACGGAGGTGCTGCGGAACGCGCGGGGGAGCTACGGCGAGAAGATTGTCTCCGCACTGGGGAGACAATTGGAAGCGCGCTACGGGCGCGGCTTCGGGGAGAAGTCCTTGCGCCACATGGTGCGGTTCGTCGAAGCGTTTCCGGACCCCGAGATTGTCTCCGCACTGCGGAGACAATTGAGCTGGAGCCATTTCAAGGCGCTCGTCTACCTCAAGGACGAGCTCCGCCGAGGCTTCTACGCCGAGATGTGTCGGGTGGAGGGATGGTCGACGCGCCAGCTCGCGGAGAAGATCGACGGCATGCTCTACGAGCGCACCGCGCTCTCGAAGAAACCGGAGGCGCTCATCCGCAAGGAGCTGACCGCGCTGCGCGACAAGGACCAGGTCAGCCCCGCGCTCGTCCTCCAGGACCCCTACATCCTCGACTTCCTCGACCTCAGAGACACCTTCAGTGAGAAGGATCTCGAGTCCGCGATCCTGCGCGAGATCGAGCGCTTCCTGCTCGAGCTCGGCGCCGGGTTCGCAGTCGTGGAGCGTCAGAAGCGCATCGTCCTCGATGGTCACGACTACTACATCGATCTCCTCTTCTTCCATCGCCGCATGCGCAGGCTCATCGTCATCGAGCTGAAGATCGGCGAGTTCAAGCCCGCCGACGCGGGCCAGGTCGAGCTCTACCTCCGCTGGCTCGAGCGCCACGACCAGCAGCCCGGCGAGCACAAGCCCCTCGGCATCATCCTCTGCGCCGGCAAGCACGCCGAGACGGCGCACTACCTCGACCTCGACGCCCGTGGGATCCACGTCGCGGAGTACGTAACGGAGCTGCCGTCACGCGAGGTGTTGGCGGAGCGCCTTCACCGCGCCATCGCCGCGGCGCGTGCCCGCATCGCGTCACGCTCCGACGAGGAGCGGCGATGAACCGTCGACCGACTGAGTCGGGGGCTCCATGACGCGGCGCGCTCCCAAGTCGCCCGAAGAGCCCTCGGTCCCGCTCGAGCAGACGAGCCTCTCGGTGCTGGGCGTGACGTGCGAGCCTCGGCCGATCCGCGGCCGTCAGGACGACTCCGCGGCCTGGTATGGATACAGCGAGGAAGGCGGCGCGCGCCTCTTCGTCGCAGTGCGCCGGACGGTGCATCGGGAGCCCCACGGGCGGTGGGTCATCGCCGCAGAGGTCCTTGACGTGCGGAGACCGAAGAGCGAAGGCGGCGAGCCGGTCGGAACCGTCCAGAGCCTCGTCTACGCGCACGGCCCGACCTTCGAGGTCGCGCTGGCCGAGGCGCAGCGACAGACTGCCATCGTAGCGAACGGAGCGGCGCTCCTCTCACGCCTCGCCACCCAAGCGCGGGACGGGCAGTCGTGACACCCTCGCGTGCATCTCACCGGGCCTCCGGCGTGAGCCGAGCAGTCCAGACACCCATGGCCGCGAACCACGAGTCTCCCGAGGTCAGTGAGATCCCCTCGCTGCCTGGGATCTTCCAACCGATCCTCCAGCGCCTCGTCCGGGCCGAGGACGGGATGCAGCGGGGGGAGGACGAGAACGCGCGGAAGAAGGCCGAGGGCCGCTGGGGGCCAGGGGACGTGGAGGTCGGCGCGATCCCCATCCCTCCCAAGTACGACCCCAAGGACTTCAAGGACCCTGCCTACTACCGCCTCCGCGGCAAGCTCGACGTCCCCAAGGAGCGCTTCATCAGCTACCCCGGCTGCGAGAGCGACGACGACAAACAGCCCCTCTACGGCTGGGCCGGCTGGAACCACTTCCAGCAAGCCCAAGCCCTCGCCGCCCTCTACGAAGACCGCAAGCGCGAAGGCTGGACCCAGGAGCGCCTGCGGCCGATGCTCGAAGGCCTCCGCGAGCTCCTGCCGTGGCTGAAGCAGTGGCACAACGACCCCAGCGAAGAGTTCGGCGGGCTGAGGCTGGGGGATTACTTCCAAGGCTACATTGAAGGCGAAGTGAGGGGATGAGATCGCGATGACCGACAACGACCGAGATCACCTGACGCTCGCGCGCAAGATTGTCGAGCAGCCCGTGCTGCCGGACGGCGAACTAGACGCCGCGGGCCGCAAGGGGTCGATGGGCTCGCTGCACCTCTTTGGCGACGGCGAGATGTCACAGCTCGAGGCGGTGCGAGACCTGGTCTGTGCGTACGTCACGGCGACGCACATCGAGAGTCCTCTCAACGTGGCGCTCTTCGGCGCTCCGGGCAGCGGGAAGTCGTTCACGGTGAAGCAGTTGCTCGGGGCGGCGAACGCCAAGCTCCAAGCGGAGCACGAAGTCGCCGAAGTCGCCAAGGGGGAGACGAAGCCGACGCAAGGGCCTCGCGTGGCCTCGGAGCCTGTCGTCCTCAATCTCACTCAGATGCCGTCGACAGGTGCGCTCGCGGCCGCGCTCGGGGCGATCGCCTCCGGGTTCGCGAAGGAACCGGTTCCGGTCGTCTTCTTCGACGAGTTCGACACGCCCCGTGGCGGTGCGCCGCTGGGCTGGCTCCAATGGTTTTTGGCCCCGATGAACGACGGCTGCTTCCATCGCGAGGGCGCGAAGATCGATCTGCAGCGCGTCGTCTACGTGTTCGCAGGGGGGACGGCGGCTACATTCGAGGCTTTCGCCGCTCAGGAGGGCACGTCCGTACGGAGCGCAAAGTGACCGCTCAGCGAAGCCGGGATGATCGCGGGGCGCGGCTCGGTCACGTTC
>CAZCVE010000034.1:92003-97212 GCA_964502175.1 uncultured Sandaracinaceae bacterium | reverse complement strand
TGGCGCGCCAGGGCTCCACGTACAGCTCTTGGCCGTTCGTGAACTTCCGCATGTGCAGCTGGCAGCTCGTCGTGGCCTTCTGCGGCCCGTGTGGCTCGCCGTTGATCACGACGCCGCACATCCCGCAGATGCCCTCGCGGCAGTCGTGATCGAAGACGATCGGGTCCTTGCCCGCGAGCACGAGGCGCTCGTTCACGACGTCGAGGCACTCGAGGAACGACGCGTGCGTCGAGATGTTCTTCGCGTACGACGAGTAGTCCTCGAAGCGGCCCTGATCCTTGGGGCCGTTCTGACGCCATACGTGGAGCTTGAGGTCGATCGATTCGGACATGTGCAACCTCGTCGGAGTTCTTGAAACGAGCTCGCGAGCTAGGGGAAGAGGAGGGGGCCCCGCGTGAGCGGGGGAGGGTCCCTACGGACCCTCGGAAGAAGGGCTCTGACGCCAGACGTGGAGCTTGAGGTCGATGCTTTCCGACATGGTCGTGCTCCTCAGTATTTACGGGCTGCGAGCTTGATGAACTCGTACTCGAGCTTCTCGGTGTGGCGGGTCTCGGCCTGGCCGTCGCCCTTCCACTCCCACACGGCCGCGTGCGCGAAGTTGTCATCGTCGCGCTTGCACTCGCCGCCGTAGGGGACGCCGTTCGCCGGGTCGGCGACCGTCTGGTGCTCTTCGCGGAAGTGACAGCCCGCGCTCTCGTCGCGCTCGAGCGCGTCGCGGCACATCAGCGCGCCGAGCTGGAAGAAGTCGTCGACGCGCATGGCCTTCTCGAGCTCACGGTTGAGCTCCTCGCCGCCGCCGAGGATCTTCACGTCCTTCTTGAACTCCTCGTGGAGCGTCGGGATCTTCGCGATCGCTTCCTTGAGGCCCTTCTCGGTGCGCGCCATGCCGCAGTGGTTCCAGATGATCGCGCCGAGCTCGCGGTGGAAGTCGTCGACCGTGCGCTTGCCCTTCTGGCCCACGTCGATGAACGTCTGCACGCGCTCCTCGACGCCCTTGATCGCGGCCTTCACCTCGGGATGGCTCTCGTCGACGCCCTTCGAGTTGCCCGCGCCCGCGAGGTAGTGACCCACGACGTACGGCAGGATGAAGAAGCCGTCGGCGAGGCCCTGCATGAGCGCGCTCGCGCCGAGGCGGTTCGCGCCGTGATCCGAGAAGTTCGCCTCACCCGCGACGAGCAATCCGGGGATCGTGCTCTGGAGGTTGTAGTCCACCCAGAGGCCACCCATCGTGTAGTGGGTCGCGGGGTAGATGCGCATCGGCACTTTGTACGGGTTCTCGCCCGTGATGCGCTCGTACATGTCGAACAGATTGCCGTACTTCTCGCGGACCACGGCTTCAGTGTCGCGCTTGATGGCCTGCGCGAAGTCCAGGTAGACGCCGCGCCGCACGCCCGCGATCTCGGGGCCGACGCCGAGGCCGTCGTCGCACACGAACTTCGCCTGACGGCTCGCGACGTCGCGCGGCATCAGGTTGCCGAACGCGGGGTACTTCTCTTCGAGGTAGTAGAAGCGATCCTTCTCCGCGATCGTGCTCGGGTCCTTCGTGCAGTCTTCCTTCTTGCGCGGGACCCAGATGCGTCCGTCGTTTCGGAGCGACTCGCTCATCAGCGTGAGCTTGCTCTGGTAGTCGCCGCCCTGCGGGATGCACGTCGGGTGGATCTGCGTGAAGCACGGGTTCGCGAAGCCCGCGCCGCGACGGTGCGCGCGCCAGATCGCGCTCGTGTTGCAGCCCTTGGCGTTCGTCGAGAGGTAGAAGACGTTGCCGTAGCCGCCGGTCGCGAGGACCACCGCGTCGCCGAGGTGCGCCTCGACCTTTCCGGTCACGAGGTCGCGCGTGACGATGCCGCGCGCGCGACCCTCGACGACGATCACGTCGACCATCTCGCAGCGGTTGTGCATCTTCACCTTGCCGGTCGAGATCGTGCGCGCGAGGTGCGAGTACGCGCCGAGCAAGAGCTGCTGACCGGTCTGTCCGCGCGCGTAGAAGGTGCGGCTGACCTGCGCGCCGCCGAAGCTGCGGTTGGCGAGGAGGCCGCCATACTCGCGCGCGAAGGGCACGCCGAGCGCGGCGCACTGATCGATGATGTCGACCGAGATCTGCGCGAGGCGATAGACGTTGCTCTCTCGCGCGCGGAAGTCGCCGCCCTTCACGGTGTCGTAGAAGAGGCGGTAGATGCTGTCGCCGTCGCCTTGGTAGTTCTTGGCGGCGTTGATGCCGCCCTGCGCGGCGATCGAGTGCGCGCGACGCGGGCTGTCCTGGTAGCAGAAGGCCTCGACGTCGTAGCCGAGGTCGGCGAGCGACGCGGCGCCCGCGCCACCCGCGAGGCCGGTGCCCACCACGATCACCTTGAACTTCCGCTTGTTCGCGGGGTTCACCAGCTTCATCCCGAACTTGTGGCTCTCCCAGCGCTTCTCGATGGGGCCGGTCGTCGGGGCGTTGCTCTCGAGCTTCATGTGCTTGCTCCGTGGAGGATCGAGGTCGGAGTGCGAGGACGCGGTTCGCGGCGAGGTGCGCGCGAGGGCTCAGTCCTCGAGGGCTGCCGCGTCGTCGTCGTCGAGGGGGATGACGAGCTCGGCCGGATCGTCGGGCAGCTCGCCACCGGCGATGCGCGTGAGGCACGCGATCGGGATGACGACGTTGGTGCCCACGATGACGGCGACGAGCGCGAACGCGGCGGGCTTGGTGCGCGCGTTCCACTGCGGATGCGTGAGGCCGAGCGTCTGGAAGAGCGCGGTGCAGCCGTGGAAGAGGTGGAGGCCGAGCAGCAGGTTCGCGAAGATGTAGAAGCCCGCGACCCACGGCACGCGCATGCCGTACACGAGGTTCTCGAAGGCCATCCCGCGGTGGAAGAAGAGGCCGGGCATCACGCCCGCCGTGAGGTGGACGATGTGGAACGCGAGGTACGCGAAGACGATGAGGCCCGAGAGCAGCATCGTCTGCCGCGCGTAGCGCTGGAGGATCGACTGGTCCTTCGCGATGGGCGCATCGACGTGGTAGCGGCCCGGGCGCGCCTTGCTCGCCTTGCCTGCGATCGAGATCACGAGCGCGACGTGCGTGAGCAGCGCAGCGAGGAGCCCGATGCGCGTGGCCCAGACGACCTTGGGCAACGACTGGAGCATCTCGGCGTACTCGTTGAAGTGCTCCTGACCGAGGAACACCTGGAGGTTGCCGACCGCGTGGACGAACGCGAAGCCGTAGAGGGCGACGCCCGTGAGGGCGACGAGCGCCTTCTGGCCGATGGAGGTCTGAGTCAGGGGGAGCGCTTTGGCGGTGGTGGCCATGCGGTACCTCGTGCCGAGCGGATGCTCGCGGTTTGTGGGTCCCGCCGCTCTGTTCGCAAGTGCGTCGGAGGCGTGGGACCGAGGTCGCGGAAAGCGCGCGGGGTATACACCTCGCCGCCGGATAGTCCAAGCGTGAGAGGGGGGCCGATCCCGAGAAGCGGGAGGACCGCGGCTTCGATCGATCCACGCACCGGACAGCCTCTCCGTTACGTGACTTGAGCCTCGCCTCCGGCTCGCGCGACACTCGCCTCATGAAGCGCGAGATCAGTGCCCGCTGGGTGGCCGCCGTCGTCCTCGCCCTGGCGGGCTGCGACACGACCGTGGTGTCCGACGACGCAGGGAGCCCAGTCGACGCAGCGGCGCCTCCGGGCGTCGACGCGTTCACCGACCCGCCGGACGCGGCGGCCTCGCCCGACGCGTTCATCCCGAGCGCCGACATGGCGACGCTCTCGTATGGCCCCGAGCGCCTCGAGCCGGGCGACGAGCAGACGGTTTGCATCGTGCTCGACGCGGGCAACGAGACCGAGCGCTTCGTGCGCGCCATCCGCACGACGCTGCCGCAGGGCAGTCACCACATGATCGTGTACCGCACGACCGAGGGCGTTCGGACGCGCCCCGAGCCGTGCATCCCGTTCGCGTCGAGCGGCGACGCGATGTTCATCGCGGAGACGCGCGAGGCCGAGCTCGTGTTCCCGCCCGATGTGGGCCTGGCCTTCGACGCTCGCCAGCGCGTCAGGCTCGAGGTGCACGCGGTGAACTATGTCGGGATGCCGATCGACGTGAGCGCGTCGGTGACGTTCGAGTTCTATCCGGAGGCCTCGCCACCGACCGACGAGGTGCACCTGCTCTTCACGGGCGACATGGCGCTCTCGCTGCCCCCGCGCGTGGAGACGACGGTGACGAGCTTCCACCGTCCGGATCCGGGCGCGCGGATCTTCGCGATCACCTCGCACACGCACTCGCTCGGCACGTACGCGTCGATCGAGGACGCGCGCTCGAGCTCCGACACGACGGGCACGAGGCTGCACGAGTCGCGCAGCTGGGCCGATCCTCCGCTCGATCGTTTCGATCCTCCGATCGTGATTCCCGAGGACCGCGGCCTGCGGCTCACGTGCACGTACTTCAACGACACCGACGACTACGTGGGCTTCGGCCTCGATTTCGAGGACGAGATGTGTTTCCTCTGGGCCTACTGGTACTGAACGCTCCGCTTCGCCCCCCGGTCGAGACCGGGGGCAAATGATCTCGCGGCGCCACGCCGCTCCGAAGCCCGTCCCTGACGGAACGGGCTGGGCAACTCGTCCACTGCGGGGCCGTGTTCGATGGGTTCTCCCCTCGATCCTGCCGGGCGCTTTCGCGGTCGTGTGATCGCGAATCACGGCGTGGGTGTGCTCGTGAGAGGTGAGCGACGCGACGTGTCCGGTTGCGTGACACCGAGCATCGAGCTCGCGTGATCGACATCGACGGATCCGCGAAGCGTCCGGCAGGTCCGTGGGGAGTCGCTGCGCGCGCGACGGGGACGATCACTGCGACGCGCTGGGACGCGAGGCGACCCGAGGTGTGCCTCACTCGAGGACTGCGAGGTCGTGTTCGATGGGTTCTCCCCTCGATCCTGCCGGGCGCTTTCGCGGTCGTGTGATCGCGAATCACGGCGTGGGTGTGCTCGTGAGAGGTGAGCGACGCGACGTGTCCGGTTGCGTGACACCGAGCATCGAGCTCGCGTGATCGATATCGACGGATCCGCGAAGCGTCCGGCAGGCCCGTGGGGAGATGCTCGTCGCACGACGCTGCCGAATCGCCGAGACCGTGACACCGAGCATCGGACGGCGGTGATCGACATCGACGGATCCGCGAAGCGTCCGGCAGGTCCGCGGGGAGATGCTCGTCGCACGACGCTGCCGAATCGCCGAGACCGTGACACCGAGCA
>CAZCVE010000034.1:0-91903 GCA_964502175.1 uncultured Sandaracinaceae bacterium | reverse complement strand
GAGATGCTCGTCGCACGACGCTGCCGAATCGCCGAGACCGTGACACCGAGCATCGAGCTCGCGTGATCGACGGCGACGGATCCGCGAAGCGTCCGGCAGGTCCGCGGGGAGTCGCTGCGCGCGCGACGGCAACGATTCTCTGCGACGAGGCGGAACGCTAACGCGCGAGCTCGAGGCGTCGCGTCTTCACATCGCTCTCCGGCGCGGCGCGCTGCTCTACGACGTTGTTCGGCAGCGCGCGGAACAAGAGGTACTCGCCGCCTTCGAGCTTCGACTTCACGAGCTGGCCGGTGCTCGCGTCGCGTAGACCGATCGGGCCGGGATCCGCGAGCGAGGTGGTCGATCGGATCGTGTGCTCTGTGCCGTCGTCGAGGAGCGTTCGCGCGATCACGTGGAGGCGATCGCCCTCGACCGCGAGCTGCGAGCCTCGCTCGAGGCGGCCGTAGGCGTTGTCGGCGAGGACGAGCTCGAGGGCGTCGCTGCGCACCACGGCGGGGCAGTCGCCGCTCGGCGTGTGGCCCACGACGACGCGTCGGACGTCGGCCGCGCGGAGGAACGCGAGCGTGGAGTTGCCGGGGAGGCGCGGGTTGCCGATCGCGTCCGCGGGGCGGCCGTAGACCACGCTCGTCTGGTTCGCGCGCGTGCCCGGCAGCGGCGCTTGGTAGGCGATCAAGGTCGTCGGCTCGCGGCCCGCCTCGAACGCGCTCATCTCCGACGAATGCAAGGCGTTCAGCGCGTCGACCCACGCGTCGAGCGTGTCGATGCGCGCGGCCACGCCGGGCACCACGCCGTGGCTCTCGTCGGTGATCGCGCCGTGGAGGTAGAGCGTCTCTTCGTCTCGATGCGCGAGCTGACACACGCCGAGGTAGCGGCGCAGCGAGCCTCCGGGCGCGAGGTCTTCGAGGAAGCTCTCGACCACGGCCTCGTCGTCGTGCGCGCGACCTTCTCGCGCGAGCTCGGCGGCGCGGTGATCGAACGCGTGCGTCGCGCCCATCGTCGTGGCGAGCGTCCAGCGGAGGAGCGGGCCCCGCGGGCCGTGCCTCAGCGCGTCGGGGACTCCCGGCTGCGGGTGACCGTCGAGCTCGCGCACGAGGCGCAGCTTGTTGAGGTCGCGGTTGCCCGCGAGCAGCACGACGCGCGCGCCGTAGCGCTGCTTCGCGTCGAGGAAGAGCGACACGATGCGACGCGCGTCTGCGCCCCGATCGATCGCGTCGCCGCCGAACACGAACGACGCGCCGTCGGCCAGCGCCAGCCGATCGCCGTCCAGCGAGACGAGCGGGTTGCCCTCGACGAACGTCGTGAGCTTGTCCCAGCGCCCCTCGACATCCGTCAGGTACGCGGTGGCGCTCACCGCGGCGGATCGACGTAGTCGACCTCGCCGCGGAACGTGCGGAGCGTGGTCACGCCGCCCTCTTCGCGCACGATCGCCTCGGGACCGATCGCGACCTTGCCCATGCCGTGCGGCGTGTCGACGACCAGCTTCGGCAGCGCGATGCCCGACACGCGACCCTGGAGCTCCGTCATCAGCTCGATGCCGCGGCGCAGCGGCGTGCGGAGGTGGCTCGTGCCGCGCACCGGGTCGGCTTGCAGCAGGTAGTAGGGACGCGCGCGCCGCGCGACGAGGCCCTTGAAGAGCGCGGTCAGCGCGGCCGCGTCGTCGTTGATGCCGCGCAGGAGCACCGACTGGTTCATCACGGGGAGCCCGTGATCGACGAGCATCGCGATCGCGCGCGTGCTCTCGGGCGTGAGCTCTTTCGGGTGGTTGAAGTGCGTCATCACCCACGTGGCGGGGAAGATGCGCAGCACGCGACAGAGCGCGGCGTCGATGCGCTGCGGCAGCGTGACGGGCGCGCGCGTGGCGATGCGCACCGTGCCGAGGTGCGGGATCGACGCGAGCCGCTTGAGGATCGCCTCGAGGCGCGGCTCGTTCATGATCAGCGGGTCACCGCCGGAGATCACGACGTCGGTGATCTCGGGGTGCGCCGCGAGCCACTCGAACGCGGGCTCGAGCTCCGCGAGCGGCCTCGCGCCGCCGTCTTGTCCGACCATGCGCGAGCGCGTGCAGAAGCGGCAGTAGACGCTGCAGCGATCGGTCACGAGCAAGAGCGCGCGATCCGGATAGCGGGACACGAGGTGCGGCGCGACGGTGTGCGCCTCCTCGCCGAGCGGATCGCGGAGGTCTCCCTCGACCTCGAGCGCCTCTTCCGCGCGCGGCACGCACTGCAAGCGAATGGGGCACGACGGATCGTTCCGGTCCGCGAGGCTCGCGTAGTACGGCGTGATCGAGAGCGGCAGGCCCGCGGCCTCCGCGCGGCGTGCGCCTTCGCGCTCCGACTCCGACAGCACGAGCAGGTCTTCGAGCTGCGCGAGCGTGGTCACCGCGTGGCGCACCTGCCAGCGCCAGTCTTGCGGCGTCGGATCGTCGGGGATGAGCGAGAGCGGGGAGGGCACGACCAGGCGACCGTGGATCCGTCGGGTGGATCGCGCCACTCCCCTACCTGAGTGCGGCACGGAGAATCAGGCCAGTCGGTCGCGTGCGTCGAGCGCCCGGGCTACATCCGGCGAGATGCCTCCGCGTTGGTGCTTCGTCGCGCTGTCTCTCTCGCTCGCAGCGTGTGGATCGGGCGAGCCCACGGCGCCTTCGACCACGACCGAGCCCGCGAGCGGCGAGCCCAGCAGCGCTGCCGAGCCCACGGATCCCGTGCCGTCGGGCGCATCCGGGACGAGCGCTGAGCCCGCTGCACAGCCCGCGGCCACCACGTCGGGGAGCGGGAGCACGACGCCGTCGTCGCTCGACACGGCGACGGCCTGCGCGCGGGCGCGTCCGTGTTGTGCTGCGTTCGTCGACGCGATCGGCGATCCCATCGAGGCCGAGCGCGCGCGCATCGCGTGCGAGCAGATGGACCACCTCGAAGAGCTCGGTGAGGCATCGGGTGAGGCGTGCATCGCCGCGCTCGACGGCTGGCGTCGGACGCTCGAGCAGGCCGAGCGAGAGGTGCCCGTCTCGTGCCGGTGATCGTCTCCGTCGATCGATCCGTCGCGCGTCGCGGTACTGTCCCAGGCCCCCACGGCCGACCTCTGCGAGCACGATGAGCGATCACTGGGACTACTACTTCTTCCTCGTCGACGGGAAGCCGTGCTCGACGGTGCTCGATCTCGGTCTCGTCAACGAAGCGCCGATCGAGACCAAGCCGTGGATGGTCTCGGTGCGCTTCCCGCTCACGCGACCGCGCGTCGACGGCCTCACCGACAACGCCGAGGCCGATGAGCTCGGCAAGATCGAAGAGGCGCTCGTGCGCTCGCTGCGCACGCAGCTCGAGGCGCAGTTCGTCGGCCGCATGACGTGGAACGGCACCCGCGATCTCTTCTTCTACGCGCCGCGCGTGGACACGCTCAGCGCCGCGCTCGGTGAGGCGCTCGGACCCTCGCCGACGCGCCGCGTGATGAGCCAGGTGCGCGAAGACAAGGAGTGGCGCCACTACCTCGACGTGCTCTTCCCCGGCGCGATCGAGCAGCGCTGGATGGCTGATCGCAAGATCGTCGATCAGCTGAAGAAGCAAGGCGATCGCCTCGATCAGCCGCGCGCGATCGATCACGCGGCGACGTTCACGCGCGAGGTCCACGCGCGCACCTACGCCGAGGCGTGCGCGGGCCTCCGCTTCGAGGTCGAGGCGCGCGAGCTGGACGACGGCAGCGGCTGGTCGGTGCGCGCGACGCGCGTCGACTCGGCAGAGCTGGTGCACGTGCACGAGATCGCCGCGAGCCTCCACCTCCTCGCCGAAGAGCACGACGGCAAGTACGACGGCTGGAGCTGCCCCGCGCGGAAAGACACCGACGCTTAGTTTTCCGCGCCTCCGGCGCTCCGAAGGGGGGCCCCCGGGCCCCCCGGGCCCCCCTGTGACCCCCCGCTCGTCCATCGTCGCATCGCTCTTCCATCCTCGCTGCTCCAGGGGGAGCTTCGCTCCCCCGCCGCAGGGCGCCCCGTGCTCGGATGAGGTCAGAGTACGAGGTCAGAGTAGGGGGCTGAAGAGGCGGGCTCCGCCTTCGCCGAGGCGCTCGAGGAGGCTCTTCTCCTTGATCTCGCGCACCTTCACGACCGCGGCCTTCTCGAGGTCGGTCTCGAACGCGCGGGCGAGGTCGCTCGTGGCGTGCACGTCGTAGATCGCGGCGACCACCTCGAAGTTCAGGCGGAAGCTGCGGTTGTCGAAGTTGGCGGTGCCGACGATCGCGAGCGAGTCGTCGACGACCATCGTCTTCGCGTGGAGCATGGCCTCGGTGTACTCGTGGATCTGCACGCGGGCGCGCACGAGCTCCGGGTAGTAGGAGCGCGCGGCGTAGTCGACGAGCGAGTTGTCGCTCGAGCGAGGCACGAGGATGCGGACGTCGACACCGCGTAGGCCCGCGGCGACGAGCGCGGCGAGCATGATCTCGTCGGGCACGAAGTACGGCGTGGTGAGCCACACGCGCTTCTGCGCCTGCGTGATCGCGGCGAAGAAGAGCTGGTGGATCGCGTAGAGGTCGCGATCGGGGCCCGACGACACGATCTGGATGAGCGCGTGCTCGCCCTCGTTCGAGACGGGGATGAAGTACGGCTCGCCCGTGGGCGGCTGCTTGCCGCTCGCGAAGTACCAGTCCTCGAGGAACACGCGCTGGAGCGCGCGACACGCCGGCCCGCGAAACGACATGTGCGTGTCGCGCCACGCCGAGCCGCCGGAGCTCAGGATCGAGTGGCTCTTCGTGACGTTCATCCCGCCCGTGAAGGCGATGGCCCCATCGCAGATCACGATCTTTCGGTGCGTGCGGAAGTTCGCGAGGCGAGGGCGAAAGCCCGACACGGGGTTGAACCAGGCCACGTCGCCGCCCGCCTTGCGCAAGGGCTCGAGCGCTCGGTTCGACATGGAGTACGCGCCGATGCCGTCGAGCACGACGCGCACCTCGACGCCCGCCTCGGCGCGCTCGACCAGCGCCGCGAGCACGCGCTTGCCCACGTCGTCGTCGTCGAAGATGTAGTACTCGACGTGCACGTGGTGCTCGGCCGCGCGGATGGCGGCATGGAGCGCGTCGTAGAGCGCGTCGCCCTCGAGGTAGAGCGTGATGTCGGTCGCGGGCAGGGGCGGCGACTCACCGGCCGCGATGGCCAAGCGGGCGAGGCTGTTCCAGCGCTCGTCCTTCTGCTCGTGATCGAGCTCGCGCATCGCGCGGAGGAGGAGCCGCGAGCCCTCTTGTCGCCGCATCTTCCGGCGACGCAGCCGACGCGGACCGAAGAAGTAGTAGATGACGATGCCGAAGATCGGCAGCCAGGCGAGGATGCCGATCCACGCGAGCGTGGCCACGGGAGAGCGACGCTCGAGCACGATGCCGATCGCGATCACGACGACCCAGCTCACCTCGAGCACGGTGAACAGGGTCGGCCAGAAACTCATCGTGACCTCGCCGCGGTGCTCGCGCGCGTCAGCCCACGCCGAGCAGCTCGACCTCGAACACGAGGACCGAGTTGGCGGGGATCACGGGCGGAAAGCCGCGCGCGCCGTAGCCCATGTCCGCGGGCACCACGAGCTTGCGCTTGCCGCCGACCTTCATGCCGACGACGCCTTCGTCCCAGCCGCGGATCACCTGACCGCGCCCGAGCGTGAAGGCGAAGGGCTCGCCGTGGTCGCGCGAGGCATCGAACTTCGTGCCGTTGGTGAGCGTGCCCACGTAGTGGACGCTGATCTTCTTGCCGGCCACGGCTTCTGCGCCGGTGCCCACGACGAGGTCGGTCTTCTCGAGCATCGCGGCTTCGTAGTCCGATTCGCGTCTTCGCGGAAGGGGGCGCGCAACCGGTGACTCGACCGAACGATGAGAGGCGCCATGACCCGCTCTTCTCTCCTCCTCGACCGCGGTCAGCGCGGCTACCCCGCCGAGCTCGCGCGCCTCGCCGAGCCGCCCCCCATCGTCCGCGTCCGCGGGGTGCTCCCTTCGCTCGCGCGGGCGGTCGCGATCGTCGGCACCCGCGGCGCTACGGAGCGCGGCCTCCACGTCGCGCGCAGCCTCGCCGCGGAGCTCGTGCAGGAGGGCTGCGTGATCGTCTCGGGGGGCGCGTTCGGCGTGGATCACGCGGCGCACCTCGGTGCTCTCGACGCCCACGGCGTCACCGTCGTGGTGCACGCCACCGGGCTCGAGGCGACGTATCCAGCGGAGCATCGCCCGCTCTACGCGCGCATCGTCGAGCGCGGCGGCTGCGAGATCAGCGAGCAGGACGACGCGGCCACGCCGCGCGCGCATCACTTCCTCGCCCGCAACCGGATCATCGCCGCGCTCGTGCGCGCGGTCGTCGTCGTCGAGGCCCCGGTGCGATCGGGGGCGCTCTCCACGGCGGCTCATGCGCGCGCCATCGACGTGCCCGTGCTCGCCGTGCCGCGGGTGCCGGAGTGCGAGGAAGCCCTCGGCTCGAACGACCTGATCCGCGCCGGAGCGCTGCCTTGCATGGCGGCGCGCGACGTCCTCCGCGTGGTCGAGGGCACGCCGCTCCTTCCGTTCGCGCGGGCGGCTCGTGAGCGGACGACGACGCGGATCGCCAACAAACACAAGGCGTCTGATGCGTCTCCGCCGAGGACCATGGTGTCCCTGGAGGGGCTCCCGCGGGCGGTGCTCGCCGCCATCGAAGAGGGGGCCGAGGACCTCGAGGCGATCGTCGAGCGGCTCGGCCGGCCCGTCCCGGACGTGCTGGCGGCGGTGGCAGATCTGGAGCTCCGCGGGCTGGTCGTCGAAGGACGTCGAGGGACCCTGGAGGTGGTCGGTTGACCCGCGCGAGGCCGGCGCTAGCTCTCGCGCCGCCATGGCTCAGCTTCGATCCCTCTCTTTCGTCACCGTGCTCGTCTCGTCGGTCGCCGCGTCCTCGATCGCCGTCGGATGTGGGGGCGGAGACGCCCCCGCCGACGCCGCGATCGGCGACGACGCGTTCCGAGGTCCGGAGGACGGCGGGCCGGCCGCCGACGCGCCCACGTCCGGCCTCGGGACCTGTGCGTCGCCGCGGCGCGTGACGCTCGCGATCGGCGAGTCGATGACGATCAGCGGCAACACCGCGGGGGGCGCCGCGGGAGGGCTCGCGCTCGGCGCGGCGTGCACCAACCCGGACATCTCGGAGCGTCCGCCGCAGGAGGTCGTCGCCGTCGAGGTGCCGGGCTCGGGCGAGGTGGGCATCGCGTTCAACCTCACGACGGGCACGGCCGCGACCTTCGACACGATCGTCGAGGTGCGCACCGCCTGCGAGACCACGCCGACGAGCGTCGAGTCGTGCTTCGACGACGTCGCCGAAGACGAGGTCCGCAGCGCGGGCGCGTTCACGGCCACCGGCGGAACGACCGTGTACCTCGTCGTGAGCGGCTACCCGGGCGGTGAAGGCGGAACGATCTCCGCGGGCTCGTACACGATGCAGCTCGAGGCGGAGCCGAACGCATCACCGACGCTGACGGCCGCGACCGCGCGCCGCGTGGACGACGATCGCCTCGAGGTCACGGCCACGGGCATGGACGCGGACACCAACGCGGTCGGTGTCGGCTTCCAGCTGCTCGCGGGGGACGGCACGCCGCTCGCGCTCGACGCTGCCGTGGCCGACGATCTCGGGCCGTACTTCTATCCGTTCGATCTCGAGGTCACGACGGCGTCCTTCGCGATGCAGCTCGCGACGGCACCCGGCAGCGCAGACTTCGACGGCATCGGCGCGGCGACCACGCTCCGTCTCTTCACGTACGACGCCTACGGCGCGCGCAGCGCGACGCGCGACGTGGTGATCGACATGGTCACCGAGGTGGGCTTCGGCGGCACGTGCACCGCGACCAGCCTCTGCCGCGCGCCCAACGTGTGCGACTCCGGCACCTGCGTCGCGTCGGCCGAGACGCTCGCGCTCTGCAGCGCGGCGACGTCGGTGACGCTCACCGCGCCGGCGGGCAGCGAGCCCAGCGTGAGCACGCAGCGCGCATCGCTCGCCGCGGGCGTGGGCCTCGCGTCGGGCACCGGCTGCGAGTACACGGCGGACGCGATGGAGGCTGTGTTCGCGGTCACCGTGCCCGCGGGCACGTTCGATCTGATCGCGGCGACGAACCTCGCGGCGAACCCGGCCGACCTCGACACGGTCGTCTACGTGCGATCCACGTGCGCGAACGAGACCACCGAGCTCGTGTGCGACGACGACTACGCGGGCGCGCCCGACGGCGACTACCGCTCCTATGGCCTCGTCGAGAACGTGGCCGCGGGGACGCACTTCGTGTTCGTCGACGGCTACGCGCCGTTCGACGCGACGACGAGCGTGTCGGTGGAGCTCCGCCTGAGGCCCGTGCTCGCGACCGGCGCGATGTGCGATCCGATGGGCGTCGCCAACCGCTGCGCGGGCGGCGCGTGCCCTGCGTCGGGAACGGCGGTCTGCCCGTGAAGCCGCGAGGGAGCGCGTCGTGACCGAGGTTCTGATCGTCGGCGGGGGCCTCGCGGGCTGCGAGTGCGCGTTCCAGCTCGCCGAGCGCGGCGTGGACGTGTGCCTCGTCGAGCAGAAGCCCGAGAAGCGCACGCCCGCGCAGGTGGGTGACGGCCTCGCGGAGCTCGTGTGCTCGAACTCGTTCCGCGGCGCGGCGCTGACGAACGCCGTCGGCCTCCTCAAAGAAGAGATGCGGCGCGCGGGCTCGCTCGTGATGGCGGTGGGCGACGAGGTGCGCGTGCCCGCGGGCGGCGCGTTCGCGGTGGATCGCGAGGCCTTCTCCCGCGCGATGACGGCGCGCATCGGGGCTCACCCGCGCATCCGCGTCGAGGGCCGCGAGGTCCTCGAGATCCCGAGCGACGCCTCGCCCGAGCGGCCCGTGGTGATCGCGACCGGACCGCTCACGGGCGACGCGCTCGCGGCCTCGATCGCAGCGCGCGTGGGCACCGATCACCTCGCGTACTACGACGCGATCGCGCCGATCCTCAGCGCCGCGTCGATCGACGAGAGCAAGGTCTTCCGTGCGAGCCGCTACGACAAGGGCGGCGACGACGCGTACGTGAACTGCCCGCTCGACAAGGCGCAGTACACCGCGTTCGTCGAGGCGCTGCGCGCGGCCGAGAAGGTCGCGCCGCGCGAATTCGAGAAGGTGAAGTACTTCGAGGGCTGTCTGCCCGTCGAGGTGATGGCCGAGCGCGGCGAGCGCACGCTCGCGTTCGGGCCGATGAAGCCCGTGGGCCTGACCGATCCGCGCACCGGACGCTGGCCCTACGCCGTGGTGCAGCTGCGCACCGAAGACGAAGATCGCACGGCGTTCAACATGGTCGGCTTCCAGACGCGCATGAAGTGGCCGGAGCAGAAGCGCGTCTTCGCGATGATCCCCGGCCTCGAGAACGTCGAGATCCTCCGCTACGGCAGCGTGCACAGGAACACGTTCGTCGAGGCGCCGCGCGTGCTCGGCGACGACCTCTCGATCCTCGGCTCACCCGGAGTGCACCTCGCGGGACAGGTCGCGGGCGTGGAGGGCTACGTCGAGAGCGCCGCGTGTGGCCTGCTGCTCGGCATCGCGATCGGTCGCACGATCACCGAGGGCGCGAGCTTCGCGGAGAGCCTTCCGCCGCGGCCGAGCGCGCTCGGATCGCTCTGGTCGCACCTGCGCACGCCGGTCGATCGCTACCAGCCCTCGAACGTGATGTTCAGCATGTTCCCTCCGCTCGACGCGACGGCGACGCAGGGCAAGCGCCTGCAGAAGCGCGCGCGCTACGCGGTGCTGGCCGAGCGCGCGCTCGCGGCGCTCGCGCCCTGGCTCGAGAGCGTCGGCGCGACCAAGCTCGCGACCGCGCGCGTCGGCCAGGCCCACGTCGAGGACGAAGCGCCCGAGGCTGGCCCGACTCCCCCGCCGGCGATGTGATCACGGAGCGATGACGACGATGACGAACGCCCCCAGCGCCGAGAAGAAGAAGACGCCCTGGTGGCTGCCGATCATCGTCGTGCTGGGCGCCGCGCCCGCTGTCTTCTCGATCTACATCCTCTACTTCATCAGCCGCTACTCGATCGCCCACGACGAAGATCGCTGCCCGTACGCGCACGTGGAGACGCGCGATGTGGCTGGCGGCGTGCGCGTGCGCGAAGAGAGCCGTCGCTGCATCGACGAGGTCGAGGAGCACCGCTGGCTCGTCCAGCGCGGCACCGAGGCGCCGATGGAGCTCGGGCGCTATCCGCTCGAGGCCGCCCAGATCGACGACGGCTTTCCGTGGGCGGCGAGCGTCGACGACTCGCGCGTCGTCATCACCATCCAGAACCAGGGCCGCGGCGAGATCGTGCTGCGCGAGCCGCAGCCAGGCGAGATGCCGCAGTGAGCCGCGAGCCGCCGTCACTCGAGGTGCGGCGGGCTCGACATGCCGCGTCGACGGGCGCGGCCCTGCGGTAAGCTCGCCGCGCGATGTGGAAAGACGTCGTTGGTCTCGCGCTCGTGGTGCTCGCTCTCGTCGGCCTCGGCTTCGGCGTGCGTGAGGTGACCGTGCGCGACTACGTGGCCGCGGGCCTCCTGCTGGTGGCCGGCGTGTTCGTCCTGCGCGCGGGCGTCGGCCTCCTGCGTCCGACCGTGGGCGAGTGACGCGTGGCGCGAAGAACCCACACGTCGCTCGCGTCGCGCGCTCTCTACGCCTCGCTGTGTCTCGCCGTCGGCTGCGCGGGCAGCGCCGATCGCGAAGTGCCCCGGACCACCGATCCTGTGGCCGATCCGGTGAGGAGCGCGAGCGAACGAGAGACCGCGCGCGTCGGTGGTGAGGTGATCGCGACGGTCGACGGCGACCCGATCTACGTGCGCGACGTCGAGCGCGTCGTCCGCGAGTCGGGCCTCACCCCGACGCTCGCGCTGCGCCGCCTCGAGGGCGAGATGGCGCTCGCGCATCACGCCGAGGGCAGCGCGGTCGCGGCCGATCCGGAGATCGAGCGCTCCGCGCGCAGCGCCGCGGTGCGTGAGCTCTTGCACCGCGACGTCGAGGCGGCGCTCACGCCCGAGGCCGTGCCGGAGGCCGTCGTCGAGGAGCGTCGCAGCTCGCTCGGCGGTGCGCTCTCCTCGCCCGAGACGCGGCGCGCGGTGCACGTGCTCGTGCGCCTCGACTCCTCGCCCGATCCCGCGCGCCTCGACGCGGCGATGCGCCTCGCGCGACGCATCGAGGGAGAGCTCGCGACCGCGAGCGACGTGGGCGCCGCGATGGATGGGTACGTCGGGCGGCAGGGTGCGTTCGACGTGGTCGTCGAGCACCTCGATCCCATGCGACGCGACGCGCTCGAGGCGCCGTTCGCCGATGCGCTCTTCACGGCGACGGCGCCGGGGCTCCTGCCCGACGTCGTGCGCACCTCGTATGGCGTGCACGTGATCGCGCTGACGGAGATCGTGCCGCCGTGGGAGGTCCCCCGCGAAGAGTGGGTGCCCGCGCTGCGTCGTCAGCTCGCCGCAGAAGCGCGCGCGCAGGCCACCGAGGATCTCGCGACGCGCCTCGCCGAGGGCGTGCCGATCCTCGTCGACGATCGCGCGCTCGGGATCGCGCAGACCATGCCGCTCGGCAGCGATCCGTCGCGTCGCACGCGCTCGGAGGCGCCCTGATGGCGGGCGAGCGACTCTCGCGCGTGTCCCGGGCGGAGACGCCTCGTGACATGGAAGAGACCGGCTTCACGCCGATCTTGAGGCGCTTCAGCACGAACGTGCCCGAGCTCCAGGTGGCCGTGTTCGTCGACGACGAAGGCGAGTGCGTCGACTACTCCGCGCGCATCGGGCTCTACGACGCGAAGGTCGCGGGCGCGCAGATCCACGTGCTCACCCACACGATCGTCGAGCACGCCAAGCGCTTCCTCGGCGCGCCACACGCGTACCACGTGGTCGCGGACGCGCGGGAGATCGTCGTTCGGCGCGTGAGCGACGAGTACACGCTCGTGCTCGTGTGCGATCCGCCCGCGCCGCTCGGCGCGCTCAACCAGCTCGTCGAGGCGGCCGTGCGTGATCTGCGCCTCGAGGGCGGCATCGCGCCGCCGCTCTGGGAGCCGCACCGCGAGACGCTCAAGGTCGAGGTGCGCGCGTCGGCGGGGTGGGGCTACGCGCCGACGGCGTTCTCCGAGCGCGGCTACCGACACGAGCTCGCGGCGGTGGTCGGTCGATGGATCGACCACGAAGATCAGGGCGCGGTGTGCTTCATGGTGCGAACGACGGGCGGCGAAGAGACGGTGCTCGTGCACAAGTCGCGCGAGGGTCGATGGCTGCGGAGGGTGGACGAATGAGCGCGCGTCGCGGCCTCGGGGCGAGCGTGTGTGGGCTCGCGATCGCGTGCGCCTCGCTCGCGGGCTGCACCTCCACGGCGAGCGTGCGCGTGCGCGTGCTCGCGCCGGGCGAGGACTGCGCGAGGGACTTCGGGTCGAGCACCGCGGCCGCGAAGATCGAGACGTACCTGCTCGCGAGCGACGCGCTGCGCCGCACCACGGACGACGTGGTCGCGGATCTCGAGTCGCAGTGCCACGAGGGCCTCGTCGCAGCGGGCGTCCGTACCGTCGGTCAGGCGGGCGCGGCGGGAGAGTCGTCGTGCGACACGCTCGCTCACTGGATCGAAGGCGAGACCGCCGCGCTCGCAGCTTCGCCTCGGCTCGCGTCGGCCGACGGCGCGTGCTCGCCGAGCGAGGCTGAGTTTGCCGGGTGCATCTCGCGGTGCGAGCTCCGCTACCGGCCAGAAGACGTGCACGTGGTCTCGGACGAGGCGCACCTCCTCACCGCGCCCAACGCCAGCCCGCGCTGCCGCAGCGCCTGCGGAACGCTCAACGCGATCGAGACGACGTGCGCGTCGAGCTCGCGCGTCGAGCCGGGGGGCGAGGGCGAGCGTGAAGCGCGCCTTCGTCGGGTGCTCGATCACGCCGCGCGCGCGATCGACCTCGGAGAGCGGGCGCGGCGCATCGCGCTGGCCGCCGCGCAGCTCGTCGCGATCGCGCCCGTGCTGCCCGAGGCCGCCGCCACGGTGAGCATCCGCGCAGTGGCCTGTGTGTCGGCGGCGGCCGAGCCGGCGCGCCTGGCCGCGGAGCGCCTCGATGCCGCGCGCCTCGACACGGTCGCGCTCCGCGCCCTGATCCGCTGAACGACCTGCAGGTTCGTTGAAGCGGGATCTCCCGCCGGATAGCATCCGGCCCGTGAGCCGTCGCTGCCCCAGCTGCGGGACCGTCTACGAAGATGCCATCTCGTTCTGCGGCAAGGACGGCACGGTCAACGTGCACGTTCAGCCGGACGACGAGGCGCCCGATCGGCGCTTGGGCCGTCGCTTCGGCGACTACGTCGTGGTCATGCGCGTCGCCGATGGCGCGATGGGCCGCGTGTACGAAGGCCGACACGCTGCGACGCGGCAGAAGGTCGCGATCAAGATCCTCCACGACGACGTGGCGAAAGATCGCATCGCGGTCGAGCGCTTCAAGCGCGAGTACGAGACGGCGAAGGAGATCGAGTCGCCCTACGTCGTCCAGGTCATCGACTTCGGCGACACGGGCGACGGCTCGTTCTTCCTCACGATGGAGTTCCTCCACGGCGAAGAGCTCGGCACGCTGTTGCGACGCGAGGGCGCGCAGCCCGTGGCGCGCGCGCTGCGCATCCTCGCGCAGTTCGCGTGCGGTCTCGAGGACGCGCACGCGTTCGGCGTGATCCACCGCGATCTCAAGCCGGACAACGTCTTCCTCGTGAAGACCGACGGAGGCGACGAGCTGCGCATCCTCGACTTCGGCTCCGTGAAGCTCCAGATGGAGACCGGTCCGAAGCTCACTGCGTTCGGGACCACGCTCGGCTCGCCGTATTACATGTCGCCCGAGCAAGCGATGGGGAAGGCCGACGTCGACAACCGTACGGACCTGCTCGCGCTCGCCGCGATCACGTACGAGATGCTCTGCGGAAAGATCGCGTTCGATGGCGCGGCCGTCGCGCAGATCCTGATGAAGATCGTGAACGACATGCCGCCGCCGCTCTCGAGCCAGCGCGCAGGCATGCCCGCCTCGCTCGACGATGTGATCGAGCGCGCGCTCGCGAAGGACAAGAAGAAGCGCCACGACGGCTGTGTGGCGTTCGCCGCCGACGTCCTCGGCGCGGTAGGCCTCATCCCGGCCGGGGGCGCGGTGGATCGCGCGGCCGTCGAGTCGTGGGGCAGGCGTCCGCTCGCGGAGATCGAAGCGGCGCTCGCGACGGCCACGCCGCGCGCTGCCCAGGCCTTCGGCGCGTCCGCGCCCGTGGCAGCGTCGGCTCCGAGCGTGACCAGCGCTCCGTCTCCGATGAGCGCTCCGTCTCCGATGAGCGCTCCGTCTCCGATGAGCGCTCCGTCTGCGGCGGGCGCGCCGAGCTACGCGCCGCCCACGAACGACAACGCGCTGATCCTCTGGGTCGGCGTCGGCTCGGCCGTGCTCTTCCTGCTGCTGCTCTGCGCGATCGCAGGCGCGTACGTGTTCGGCCTCTTCGGCTGATCTTGCTGCGGCGCTCGATGCGCGCGCTGGCGATCAGGCGGACTTCGTCGCGTCCGACTTCGCTGCGTCGGGGTTCGCTGCGTCGGACTTCGGCATGGGCAGCACGCCGCCGATCAGCGCCACGACGATCTGCGTGAACCACACGAGCAGGCCGGCGGCGATCGCGTCGGCTCTCGGCACGCCGAGCGGTCCGTAGAGCGACTCGAAGATGCTCTCGCGCACGCCCGTTCCGCCGACGAGGAAGGGTAGGAACGCGCTCGCCATCGCGAGCGGCACGATCACCAGCGAATCCGTGAGTGTGATGCTCGGCGCGAGCGACGCGACGATCACGTGACCCGTCCACGCGACGCCGGACTGCGTGACGAGCGAGAGCAGGATTGCGATCACGAACGGGGCTGCGTGACGGATCTCGGGGAGCTGCTCGGCGCGAGTGCGGAGGAAGCTGGGCAGCGAGGGCGCGAGCCGACGTCCGAGGGCGATCGCGACGACGGCGGCTGCGCTCACGGCGATGCCAGCGAGGGCGATGGCCGTGACGTGGTTCGACTCCGCGACCGGCAGCGGGAACACCGTCGCGGTGAAGGCGACGACGAGCAGGAGGCCCACGAGGCCGAGCACCCGATCGACGAGCACGACCGCGCCTGCGCCCGTCACGCCCTCCTCGCCGAACGCCGCGCGCGACGCGTAGCCGCGCACCACGTCGCCGCCGACGCCGCCCGGCAGGCACGTGTTGTAGAAGAAGCCGATGTAGTTGAGGCGCACCAGCGTACCGAGCGGGGGCACGTGCGGCGCGCCGTATGCGCGCAGGAGGATCTGCCAGCGGAGGCTGCCGACCACGAGGTTCAGCGCGGTCGACACGCAGGCCACGACGAACGCGAGCGGCGAGACGCGGAGGAGGGCGCTGCCCACGGCGCTCACGTCCACGCGCGAGATCACGTACGCGATCGCGCCGACCGTGGTGCCGATGCGCAGCAGCATCATCACGCGCTTGCGCCGCAACGTGCTCGCCTCGTCGGGCCTCGCGGGCGCCGGCTCGGCGCTGGGAGACGACACGTCGCTCACGCGTGGACCACCACGCCTCGAGACACGAGAACGCTCACGCGTGCGTGCTCCTCGCGCCTCGGGAACGGAGTCGCCTCACGGCCGCGCTCACTGGAGCTCGATCCGGACGCGCGCGTTCTCGCCAGGGCTGATCTCCACCGACCGGGTGCGCGTGACGTTGAGCTCGGGGTTCGCGCACGTGATCGAGTGGCGCCCCGACGAGAGCGAGTGATTGACGATCGGCGTCTCGCCGACGGCGCGGCCGTCGATCGACACGTTGCACCACGGCGTCGCCGCGATCGTGACCGAGCCCGGGCCCGACGGAGTGGGCGGGCCGCCGCCGCCACCGGTCGTCGTCGTCGTCTGGCCGCCACCGCCGCCGGTCGTCTGGCGCTCGCGCTCGAGATCGACCCGCAGCTCGGTCTGCTGCGCGCCAGGCAGGCGGAGATCCTGCTCGTGCATGCGGCGTCCCTCGTGGGTCACGCGGAGGCGATGCTGTCGCGCGCTCGTGCGGATCTCGAACGGACTGCCCGTCTCGTACCAGGTGGAGTCGAGCTGTACGCGCGAGTCCGGCGGATCGGTCGTGAGCACGAGGAGCGCCTCGTCCGGACCGAGCGGCGTGCGCTCGAGCGAGAACGTGAGGTCTTCGACCTGGCCTGCGCGGAGCACGACGGTGCGCGACTGCGAGACCCAGCCCGCGAGCGACACGGCGATCGTGTGCTCGATGCCGGGCTCGAGGTTCGGCACGCGGAACGGCGTGAGCTGCGCGAGGTCGGTGCCGTCGACGAGGATCTGTGCGCCCACGGGCGTGCTCGCGATGTTCGCCATCGCGAAGCTCGACGCCGACGGTCGCTCGAGCGTGATGGTGACCGTGGACTCGGGCGCGGCCTCGGTGAGATCGACGTCGCGCGTCTGCGCGACGAAGCCTTCGCTCGAGACCTGCACCGCGTAGTGCGCCAGCGGCAGCTCACGGAGCGTCACCGGCGTGCGCTCGGGGCGTCGCGCACCATCGATGGAGATCGCGGCGCCCGGCGGCGTGCTCTCGATCACGATCACGCCGGGGCCGACCGGCGGACCGCCCGGCATCATGACGACGACGCCGATGGCGGCCGCCGCAGCGAGCAGGCCGACGACGCCGAGCGCGATCCACGGCGTGCGGCTCGCCTGACGCGCGCGCACGCCCGACATCGTCGCTTCACGCGCGGCCGCTTCTTCTTCGGCCGCGACCTGCGCCGCGATCACGTCGGCGAGCTGTCGGCCTTCGGCGAGAAGCGCCTTCTGCTGCGAGAGCTTCTCCGCGAAGAGGCGCTGCATCCACTCGCCGGCGGAGAGCGGGCTCACCTTGAGCTGCGCGGCGCGGATGAAGTCTTCGAGATCGCCCTGCATCTGGCGCGCGCTCTGGTAGCGCTTGGCCGTGTCCTTCTCGAGCGAGCGCAGGATGATCTTCTCGAGCGCGTCGGGGATGCCGGGGTTGAGATCGCGCGGTCGCGGGTACTCGCCGTCGACGATCATCCGCAGCGTGTCCATCTCGTTGTTGCCGCGGAACAAGCGTCGTCCCGTCGTCAGCTCGAACAAGATGATCCCGAGCGAGAAGATGTCGCTGCGGCCATCGAGCATCTGCCCCTGCGCCTGCTCCGGGCTCATGTAGGGGACCTTGCCCTTGAGCTGACCCGAGCCGGTGTCCTCCATCGAGCTGCGGCCCGCCTTGGCGATGCCGAAGTCGACGAGCTTCACGTCTCCGTTGAACGTCACGAGGATGTTCTGCGGCGACACGTCGCGGTGGACGATGTTCATCGCCTCGCCGTCGAGCGTCGCCTTCTCGTGCGCGTGCGCGAGACCCGCGCAGCAGCCGAGGACGATCGCGAGCGCGTGCTCGACGGGGAAGGTCGTCTCGTTGACCTTCTTCATCTGCCGGACGATGGAGCGCAGGTCCTCGCCGTGGATGTGCTCCATGGCGATGTAGAACTGCCCCTCCGCCTCGCCGACATCGTAGATGTGGCAGATGTTCGGGTGGTTCAGCGTCGCCGAGATCTTCGCTTCTTGGAGGATGAGCTCGATGAACGCGCTGTCCTTCGCGAGGTGCGGAAGGATCCGCTTCACGACGATCAGCTTCTCGAAGCCGGCGACCGAGCGCTGGAGCGCGAGGAACAGCTCGGCCATGCCGCCGATCGCGAGCTTGCGCATCAGCGTGTACTTGCCGAAGCGACGCGGCATCGCCTCGAGGTCCGCGGGCGAGCTTCCCCCCGGTGCGCCGGGAGCCGGCGTGCCTGGGCGCGAAGGAATCGGGGGCGGCTGGGAGACGCGAGGATTGCCCGCGGAAGCCGTGCTCATGGCCTACCTTTCAGACTCACGATCCGGATCGGACGATCGGCGCATCGCGCCTCCGCGATGACGCACGAGCGTCGGCGAGTATGCCACGACGCGTCGTTCATCTGTCAACGCAGGATCCCGTGCGGACGCATGCGAGCGTGAGCGATCGAGCGCCCCCGGCAAGCACCGGCCGCCAGCACCCTCAGTGGCGGCCGGGACCCTGAAGCGCGGTGGGGATCTTCAGCGGTCCGGCTGGGCCGGTGCCGCCGGGATCCTCTTCTTGCGCCGTCCCACCGCCGCCCATGCGGATGCGGATCATGACGGGGGCCATCTCGCGCACGACGTCGACCTCGACGATCGCGCTGCGCGCGCGCAGGTGAGCCTGCAGGCGCACGTGCTCGCCGACCGGCAGCGACACGTTGCAGGGCGTGGACTCGCACGCGACGCCCTCCGACCCCATGAGCTCGACGCGCGCTCCGGCTGGCGTGCTCACGACGCCCACGCTGACCATCTCGGGGCCCGCGTCGCCGGGCACGACGGCGTCCGGCTCTTCGAAGGCGTCGGGTCGCGCCACGGCCGCGTCGGGCGGCTCGGGCGTGGTGGTCGTCGTCGAGGTGATGCCTGTCCCCGCGGTCGGCGTCGGCCCCAAGACTCCGGAGAAGTAGAGACCGCCTCCCGCGAGCGCGATCGCGACGAGGCCGATGCCGAGGAAGAGCAGCGCGTTGGACGGCTTCTTGGTGCTGGTCTCGTCCGTCTCGTCGATCGCGAGCGCCTGCGGCGTGCTCGCTGCGGGACGAACGGGCACGCCGTAGCCCATCTTCGTCGACTTGCCGGTCGCCGGTGACGCGCCCTCGACCGGCGGCGGCGTCGAGAGCGAGACACCACGAACGGTCTTGTCGAGCGCGATGACCAGCTCGTCACAGCTCGCGAAGCGCTCGCTCGCATCCTTGGCGAGCGCGCGACGCACGAAGACCTCGGTCGACTCGGGGACCTGGATGTTCGGGTTCGCCTGGAGGAGCGACGGCGGCGTCTCGAACATGTGCTGCGTGAGCACGCCCATGAACGTGTCGCCCGAGAACGGCACGCGTCCCGTGAGGAGCTCGAAGAAGATCACGCCGAGCGCGTAGATGTCGACGCGGTGATCGAGGTTCTTTCCCGCGGCCTGCTCGGGCGACATGTACTCGGGCGTGCCGAAGATCATGCCGGTCTTGGTGAGCTTTCGACCGGGCTGACCGTCGGTCTCGATGTCGCTCATCTTCGCGATGCCGAAGTCGACGATCTTCACGAAATCGGGGCGGTTCTCGCGCTTCGTGAGGAAGATGTTCTCGGGCTTCATGTCGCGGTGGACGATGCCCTTCGCGTGCGCCGCCGCGAGCGCCCGCGCGCACTGCGTGACGATGTCGGCCGCGCGCGAGAGCGGCAGCGTGCCTTCGCGCGCGAGGGTGTTCGCCAGGTCCTCGCCGTCGAGGAGCTCCATGACGAAGTAGCTCGCGCCGCTCGGCGTCTCGCCGAAGTCGGAGATGTCGACGATGTGCTCGTTGCCGATGCGCGACGCGCTCTTGGCCTCTTGGCGGAAGCGCGCCACGACCTCGGGGCGGCTCGAGTAGTCGTCGCGCAAGACCTTGAGGGCGAGGCGCTTCTCGATGACGACGTGCTCGACCTCGTAGACGATGCCCATGCCGCCTTCGCCGATGCGGCGGAGGATCCGGTAGCGCTCGTCGATCACGGCGCCGAGCAGCGGGTCGGTCTTCTCCGCGGGCTTGGCGGGCGCGCTCACCTGCGAGCCGCTGCCCAGCCGGGTGCCGTCGTTCGGACAGAACACCTCTCCGGCGCCGTACTCGGACTTGCAGACGGGGCAGATCTTGCTGAGCACTGAGCCTCAGATCGAAGGGAGAGACGAGCGGAGCGCCGGGCCGACGCGCGCGGACCGACGCAGCTCGCCGCGACGGCAGATCGCCGTCAGAAAGTCGCGGCGACGCTAACACCGGCCCGCGAGGAGGGTCAACGTCGGGACCCGGAATTGGGCGCGGATCTTGGGAGGTTGCGCGAGGGTGCGCGCATGCCGAGCGCGTGCGAGCCTCGCGCGGCATGTCGATCGCGGCCCGCCCCGATCCCGTCGTCGTGCGGCGTGTCCGCGCGCTGCCGAGCGCCCTCGTCGATCAGATCGCCGCGGGCGAGGTCGTCGAGCGACCGGCGAGCGTGGTGAAGGAGCTGGTCGAGAACGCCATCGACGCGGGGGCCACGGACATCCGCGTCGAGACCGAGCAGGCGGGCCTGGCGCGCATCGCGATCAGCGACGACGGCCACGGTATGACGCGCGAGGACGCGGAGCTCGCGGTCGCCCGCCACGCGACCAGCAAGATCGCGACGCTCGATGATCTGCGCGCCATCGCGACGCTCGGCTTCCGCGGCGAGGCGCTGCCGTCGATCGCCTCGGTCAGTCGGTTCTCGCTGCGCACGAGACCGCACGATGCCATCGAGGGCACCGAGATCCGCATCGAGGGCGGCGGGGCGCGCGAGGTGCTGGTCGCGGGCGGCAGCCCCGGCACGACGGTTCGTGTCGACGAGCTGTTCTTCAACGTGCCGGCGCGAAAGAAATTCCTGAAGGGCCTCGCGACCGAGTCGGGCCACGTCGGCGACACGCTGACGCGGCTCGCGCTCTCGCGTCCGTCGCTCCGGCTCTCGTGGCTGCGCGACGGTCGCCGCGCCCGGGAGTGGGCGAGCGCGCGCGACGGCTACCAGCGCGCCCTCCAGCTCTTTCCGGACGAGTCGCTCGCCGCGGTGGAGGGCGAGCGCGATGGCGTGCACGTGCGCGCCATGCTCTCGGCGCCCGAGCGCGCGAGGAACGGCGCGGGACAGCTCTACGTCGCGGTGAACGGTCGCATCGTGCGCGATCGGGCGATCTCTCGCGCGATCGCGTTCGCGTTCGGGAGCACGCTGCCTCCGGGGCGCTTCCCTGCTGGCGTGGCGTGGATCGAGCTCGATCCCGAGCGCGTCGACGTGAACGTGCACCCGCAGAAGGCCGAGGTGCGCTTCGCGGACGCGCGCAGCGTGCTCGACGCGGTGACGCGCATGCTCGCGGCGGGCCTCGGGCAGTCACCGTTTCGACGACGCGAGACGCGCGCGGCCACCGGCACGCTCGCGAGCACCGACGACGCACAGGCAGCGTGGGGCGAGCCTCTGAACGACGCGCCGATCGCACCGCGCACCTACCCGAGCGTCGAGAGCTCCGAGCCCGGGCGCGTGTCGGACGGGCCGAGCCTGGCCACGTCATCGCGCCCCTCGGGGGGCCCGATCGCAGGCCCGTTGGGAGGCCACACGTCGTCAGGCCACGACTACCTCGGTCTCCGCGTGCTCGGACAGATCGCGCGCACCTACCTCGTGTGTGAAGGACCCGACGGCTTGGTGGTGCTCGATCAGCACGCCGCCGACGAGCGCGTGAAGTTCGCGCGCCTCGCCGAGGCGCACCGCGACGGAGCCGTCGACATCCAGCGGCTCCTCATCCCCGAGCGCGTGACGCTGTCCGATCGCGAGGCCGCGACGCTGATCGAGCACGAGCGACTTCTGCTCACGATGGGCATCGAGGCGCGCACGTTCGGTGAGCGCACGGCGCTCGTGTCGGGCACGCCCGCGCTGCTCCGTCGCGGCACCCCGGAGCGCTTGCTCCGCGACGCGCTCGCGGAGCTCTCGAACGGAGGCTCGCGTGCGTACGGCGATGCGATCGACACCGCGCTCGCGACCATGGCCTGCCACGGCGCGATCCGCGCGGGCGACGTGCTCTCGATCGAAGAGCAGCGCGCGCTGCTCGTGGCGCTCGCGTCGGTCGAGTCGTTCGCGGGGCACTGTCCGCACGGGCGACCGATCCTCCACGCCGTGTCGATCGACGAGCTCGCGCGGCGCGTGGGTCGCACGTGACGGAGCGCGAGGCCTCGGGCTCGCGCGGTGACCTCATCGTCGTCGCGGGCACGACCGCCAGCGGGAAGACGGCGCTCGCGCTCGAGCTCGCGCGGAGCGTGGGGGGCGAGCTGATCGGCGCCGACTCGGTGCAGGTGTACCGAGGCTTCGACATCGGGTCCGCGAAGCCGACCGAGCGCGAGCTCGGCGGTGTCGCGCACCACCTGATCGACGTGATCGATCCCGACGAGGCGATCGACGCCGCGCGCTTCGCCTCGCTCGCGGACGCGGCGATCGCGGGCGTTCACGCGCGAGGCCGGGTCGCGATCGTCGTCGGTGGCACCGGCCTCTGGCTGCGCGCGCTGGTCCGCGGGCTCGTCGCGCTGCCGACGCCCGATCCCGAGACGCGCGCGGGCCTCGAGGCCGAGGTCGCAGCGGTGGGGGCGCCTGTTCTCCACGCGCGGCTCGCGAGGCTCGATCCCCGCGCCGCCACCGCCATCCACGCCAACGACGCGCTGCGGATCGTGCGAGCGCTCGAGGTCCACGCGCAGACGGGGCGCGCGCTCGGTGAGCTGCGTCACGAGCACGCGCTCGGGGCGCCGCGCTACCGGACACTCTTCTTCGCGCTCGACCGCGAGCGCGAGGCGCTTCGGGCGCGCATCGTCTCGCGCGTGGACGCCATGATCGCCGCGGGTCTCGTCGACGAGGTTCACGCGCTGCTCGCGCGCTGGCCGCGCGAGGCGCGGGCGTTCGGCAGCGTCGGCTACCGCGAGGTCGTGGGGCACCTCGCGGGCGAGACCACGCTCGAGGCGATGCGCGAGGCGATCGTTCGCTCGACGTGGGTCTACACGCGCCGACAGCGCACGTGGTTTCGGAGCGAGCCGGGCATCGACGCGCACCTCGACGCAGGCGCGCTCGACGGTGCCGAGATCGCAGTCCGCACCGCGCGCTTCTTGGAGGGCGCCGCGTGAACTTCTTCGCGCATTTGGTCGTCGCGCGGCGCGTGCGTCGAGAGCCGGGCTTTCTCTTGGGCGCGATGCTGCCTGACTTCGCCACGATGTCGGGCGCCCGCCTCGGCGCGATCGCGCATCCCGAGATCGCGGCAGGTGTCGCCGAGCATCACCGCACGGACGAGGCGTTCCACGCGATCGACAGCTTCGTCTCGATCTGCCGCGAGACGGGTGTGCGCCTCGAGGCGGCGGGGCTCTCGTGGGGCGCGGCGCGAGCGGTCGCGCACGTGGGCACGGAGCTGTTCCTCGACGGCGAGCTCACGCACGACGACGAGCGCGCAGCGCTCGACTACGTGTCGGCGATCGCGGCGGCGAGCCCCGCTGCGCTCGGTGCTCACGTCGTCATGAAGGACGACGCGGGGACCGAGCGATTTCGTCGACTCCAGCTGCGACTCGCCGAGCACGGAACGCCGCACCGCTACCGCGAGCCTGCGTTCGTACGCGAGGTCCTCGTGCGCATCCTCGAGGCGCGGCCGCGGCTCGCGATCGCCGTCGATCGACACGAGGTGCTCCTCACCGAGCTCGAGGTCCTTCGCGCGCGCGTCGTGTCGTCGCGCGACGCGCTCCTCGGCCAGACGCTCGACGCGCTCGGCCGCGCTCAGGCGAGCCAGAGGTAGACGACGATCACGACGTAGACCGGCGCGAGCGTGAGGATCGCGCGGCCCGCGTAGCCGAAGAACGACGGCATCTCGTACTTCGCCTCTTCGGCGATGGCCTTCACCATGAAGTTGGGGCCGTTCCCGATGTACGTGTTGGCGCCCATGAAGACGGCGCCGACGCTGATCGCGGTGAGGAAGGCCGTGGGCACGCCGACGACGTCGACGTCGAGACCACGGGCCTCCGTCAGGCCCTGCGCCGCAGCGAGGAACGTCAGGTACGTGGGTGCGTTGTCGAGCACGCTCGAGAGGCCGCCCGTGGTGAGGAAGTACTGCCACGGCTGCGTCAGCCCGAGCTCGGCGCCGCGCGCCTCGAGCAGCGCGAGCGCGGGCACCATGGTCACGAAGATGCCGGCGAAGAGGATCGCGACCTCGAGGATCGGCCCATAGCTGAAGGCGTTCGCCGTGCGCGGCGCCTTGTCCGCGCCGAACACCGAGATCAGCGTCAGCGCGATCATCGCGGCCTCGCGCCACGGGCTGTCGAGGAACACCGCGCCGACCACGCCCGCCAGGAGAACGGCGTGCGAGAGGCCGCGCACGCGCACCGGGTCCACGTGCGTCTTGTCGCGAGCGATGTCGGCCGCCGTCTCGCTGCGGTACGCGCGCACGTCAGCCAAGTAGAACGCGACGAGGAGGTAGACGTTCGCCAGCGCCCAGAACGGCAAGAGGCTGAACGTCCAGTCGAACGGCACGCCGCGCAGGTAGCCGAGGAAGAGCGGCGGATCACCGAGCGGGGTCAGCAGCCCTCCGCAGTTCGACACGATCAAGATGAAGAAGAACGGGATGTGGCTCCGCTGCTTTCGCTGCCCGTTCGTGCGGAGGAGCGTCCGCACCAAGAGCATGCTGGCGCCCGTGGTGCCGACGACGTTCGCGAGCACCGCGCCGAGTGCGAGGATCGACGTGTTGATCGACGGGCGTCCTTCGAGGTCACCCGAGACGTGGATCCCGCCCGCGATGACGAACAGCGAGCCCAAGAGCACGAGGAACGACACGTACTCGAGCGCGCTGTGGCCCAGGCCCACCGGGTGAACCACCACCAGATAGACGACGATCGGGAGCGACACGAGCGCGGTGACGATCCCCTTGTTCCGGTTGCGCTCCCAGAAGTGCGGCGCCGCCAGCGGCAGGATCGCGATGCAGCCGAGCAGGATGGCGAACGGCAGAACCGCGATCAGCGGAACGTGCGCGCCGAAGGTGTGCGTCTCGGGCATGGGCGGCGGACGATCGTGTGCCGCACAACGCCCGTCAAGGCGTGCTCACGGTCCTGCGCGCTCCGTCACGGGACGCAGGCGAGCGCGACGCAGGTCGCGGCGCCGGGACAGGCCTCGCCCGTCGGGTTCACGGTGCCGCCGCACGCGCACTCGCCGGAGCCGTTGCACGTCTCGCCGGTGCCGCAGGCGTGTCCACACGATCCGCAGTCCATCAGCGTGCCGAGCGTCGTCTCGCAGCCGTTGGCGTCCATCGAGTCGCAGCTGTCGAAGCCCGCGGTGCACGTGGCGTAGTCGCACGCGCTCGCCACGCACGCGCGGCCGGCGACCGCGGTGTTCTCGAGCGTCGTGTTGCAGTTCGTCATGCACGAGCCGCATGAGGTGAGCGTCGTTCGGAGATCCGTCTCGCAGCCGTTGGGCCGCATCATGTCGCAATCGCCGAAGTTGGCGCTGCACGTCCCGTAGTTGCAGGTGGACGTGGCGCACGTGCGCCCTGCCATCTGCGTGTTCTGCAGCGTGGTGTTGCAGTTGGTCATGCAGCTGCCGCACGCGGTGAGCGTCGTGCGCAGGTCGGTCTCGCAGCCGTTGGTGCGCATCGGATCGCAGTCGCCGAAGTTGGCGTTGCACATGCCGTAGTCACAGATCGACGACGAGCACATGCGGCCAGCCGCCTGCGTGTTGAGGAGCGTGGCGTTGCAGTTCGTCGTGCACGCCCCGCAGCGGTTCACGGTGTTGGTGAGGTTGGTCTCACAGCCGTTCGGCCGCATCGAGTCGCAGTCGCCGAAGTTCATGTCGCAGCCGGAGTAGTCGCACGTGCCGCTCGCGCACGAGGCCGTGGCGTTCTGCACGCCGCTGCACGTGTTGCCGCAGCCGCCGCAGTTCGGGAGCAGGCGGCCATCGGTCTCGCAGCCGTTGCCGCGGCCGCCCGCGCAGTCGAGGAAGTTCGCGTCGCAGCTCGAGTAGTCGCACGCGCTCGACGAGCAGATCTCGACGGCGTTCAGGATGGCGGCGCAGTTGTTCCCGCAGCTGCCGCAGTTCGGCAGCGCGCGGCTGTCGGTCTCGCAGCCGTTGCCGGTGCCGCCCGTGCAGTCGAGGTAGTTCGCGTCGCAGGTGCTGTAGCCGCACGTCGACATCGAGCACGTCTCCACGGAGTTCAGTGCGATCGTCGCGCAGTTGCGTCCACACATGCCGCAGCTCGAGACCGTGCTGCGGATGTCCGTGCAGCCGCCGCCGCAGCACTCGTTGCCCGTGCCGCTGCACGCTTCGCCCGTGCCGCTCGCGGTGGTCCCGCCGCACGCGCATCGGCCGCCGCTGCAGATCTCGCTCGGGCCGCACGCGTTGCCGCAGGTGCCGCAGTGCGTGGTGCTCGACGCCACCGCCACGCAGCCGCCGCCGCAGCACTCGTTGCCCGCGCCTGGACACGCCTCGCCGCCGGTCGCGCTCGTCGAGCCGCAGCGACACTGGCCGCCCATGCACGTCTCGCTCGGGCCGCAGCGCACGCCGCAGCCGCCGCAGTTGCTGGTGTCGTTGGCGAGGTTCACGCACGCGTTGCCACAGCAGTCCGGCAACCCGGCTGCGCACGCTTCGCCGCTGGCGGCGGTCGGCCCGGTGCCGCACTGGCAGTCGCCGCCCGTGTTGCAGCCCTCGCGGGGTCCGCAGACCGTGCCGCACGAGCCGCAGTTCGATGTGGTGAACGGGGTCTCACACCCGTTCACGCGTCCGCCGCCGCAGTCGAGGAAGCCCGTGTCGCAGCTCGAGTAGTCGCACGCGCGTGACGTGTTGCAGATCTCCACGGCGTTCATGGTCCCGCTGCAGGTCTCGTCGCAGCGACCGCAGTCGAAGAGCGTGGAGAGCGGGGTCTCGCAGCCGTCGTCGTCGCGGCCGTTGCAGTTGTCGAAGCCCGGATCGCAGCCTCCGAGGCGACACGCTCCGCCCGAGCACTCGGGGCTCCCGCTCGCGAACGTACAGCGGTTGCCGCACCCGTTGCAGTGGTTGACGTCGCTCGAGCCGTTGATCTCGCAGCCCGTCGCCGGCATGCCATCGCAGTCGAGGTACGGCGCGTCGCACGTGCACGCGCCCGCGACGCACGTCTGGTTCATCCCGCATCGGTTTCCACACGCTCCGCAGTGCGCCTCGTCGGTGTCGCGATCCGTCTCGCAGCCGTTGCCGCCCGAGGCGCCGAGCAGCGAGTCGTCGCAGTCGGCCCAGTCGCCCGTCGCGTCCGGCGCGCATGCGCACGCGTGGATGTCGCCGCCGCTGTCGGTGCCGCTCCGGGGGCACGCCGTGTGAGATCCGCAGTCGTAGCCGCACGCGCCGCACGAGGTCGGTTGATCGACGCCGGTGGGGACGCCGGTGCAGCAGTCCTGGTTTGCCGCGGTCACGACACCGCAGCCGCCACAGTACTCGGAGTATTGCGCCGAGAGGTGGTAGTCCACGTCGGTCGCGCCGCCGCCGGTACGGACACAGCCATCCGCCACGCCCGGCGACATGTCGGACGCGCGGAGCACCTCGTCGACGACGCCATCGCAGTCGTTGTCGATGCCATCACACGGATCCTCCGCCGCGAACGGGAACACCGTCGCGTCGTCGTCGTCGCAGTCGCCGAGCTCCGCGAAGAAGTTGTCGTCGTCGGCATCGCCGCCGAACGAGGTGCACGGCATCCCCGGCATGCAGCACGCGATGTTCTCCGTGCAGCTCTCGGACACGGGCGTGTCGCAGTTCTCGGGCGCGCCCGGGAACGCGTGCGGGTCGCCGTCGTTGCAGTCGTCGCCGCCCGCGCCATCGGAGACGAAGCCGTCGGAGTCGGCATCGTTCGCGGCGCACGGCTGCGCGGTGCCGTCGCCGTCTTCGTCGAACCCGTTGCCGCAGATCTCACGGCGCGACGGTGCGATGCCCGGATCGCAGTCGTTCAAGTCGCAGCCCATCGTCGCGCTGCCGACGCAGGCGCGCGACCCGTCGCGATCGCGATCCGTCGTGTCCGTGCAGCCCGCGCCGTCGTCCACGAACCCGTTGCAGTCTTGGTCGAGGCCGTCGCCCACCGGCTCGCCGCCCGCACCCGGCATGCACCGGTCGGACGCCGCCGTCGTCATCGGCAACGGCTCACAGTCGCGCGCGAGGCGGTCGCCGTCGGCGAGATCGTAGACGCCGCGCAGCGTCTCGTTCGGGTGGCTCTCGGCGTCGCTGTCGTCGCAGTCGAGGTAGGGCGCATCCGGGCCACCCATGCGCACCGGGTAGCCGTCGCAGTCGGCGTCACACAGATCGTTCTGGCCGTCGCAGTCGGAGTCCGCGGCGTCCATGCACGAGTCCGGGGCGCCGGGGAAGGCGGTCGCGTCGCCATCGTTGCAGTCGCACGGGGCGGCGCAGCGGCCATCGACGCAGGTCTCCTCCGGCTCGCATTCTTCGTCCATCGTGCAGACCGCGCCCGGTCGGCAGCCGCTGAAGCCGTCGCCGTCGGCGTCCTCGCACGGCGCGTCCACGCCGTCGCAGTCTTGATCGATGCGGTCGGCGCACATCTCGATCGCGCCCGGAAAGCGAGCCGCGTCGTCGTCGTCGCAGTCGATCTCGCCCATCGCCGCGCACAGCACCGGATCGGCGCCCGCGCAGGGGACCGGCGTCATGCCGTCTTCGGACGGACGCGCGCACGTCGCGGCGGCCCGTCGCGGGAAGCGATCGCGATCGGCGTCTTCGCTGGCGCCGAGGGCCACGAGCCAGACGGAGTCGCGCATCACGCCGGTGACGACGAAGCAGCGCTGCGCGACGAGCGTGACGTCGGGCGTGGGGCCCGGCGCGGAGAGCACGACCATCACGTCGCGGGGTGACTCGAGCCGGATCGCGATGTGGAGCGGCGTCTCGCGGATCTCGGCGGCGGTCTGGTTCACGGGACGCGGCGCCGAGCTGGGGCTGCCCATCCCGTCGAGCGGGATCACCGTGATCGTCAGGTCGCCCACGTCTTCGGGCGAGATGACCTCGAGCAGGATCACGTTCTCCTGCTGGGCGCATCCGACGCCCGCGAGCGCGGACAGGAAGGCCGCGAGGAGCACGACGCACGTCGTGCGAGTCGCCGAGCCGAAGACCACCGAGCGAGGCTCGCAGCGCGAAGGAAGTCCGGTCACCGCTCGATGGTACCAAAGGCGGCGAGGTCCAGGGGGGCGAGCGAAGGGCCAACGTGCGAGGACCGACCTGCCCGGACCGGCATGCGCCCGCCGCCCGCCGTGCCAGAGTCGGCGCCTCATGACGTTCGGCTACCTCGGCTACATCTGGGCGATCTTGGGGTGCGGGGTCTTCAGCGCCCTCATGTTCGGCAGCGCGATGTTCCTCTACGGTGTCGCGCGGCGTGGTCGGAAGGATGGCTCGCTGCCCACGACGACGGTCGAGGCGCTCGAGGTGCGGGAACCGCGCACGCCTCCGCCGCGCAGCCCTGGTGGTGCCCCGTGAGCCGTCAGGTGAGCCGTCAGGAGCACGAAGCCCACGCGTCCTCGGCGCGCCTCCTCGACACCCACTCCGTTCGTCTCTCCTCCCTGAGCTCTTCTGGGGCACGGCCATGAATTCGACACGACACGAGCGCTCCGAGACCGACGCCGAGCGCGCCGAAGCCAAGACCCTCCGCGACCTCGAGTGGGACCGTCTGGTCCAGGCGGTGGCCTCGCGATGTCGCGGTCCGCTGGGCGCGCGACTCGGAGGCGACGACGGCGAAGCGCTCCCGCTCGCGGGCTCGCTCGACGTAGCGCGCGCGTGGATGGCCGAGACGGAAGAGACGCTCCGCGCGAGGCGCGACGGTGAGCCTCTGCCTCTCGATGGCGTCCGCGACGTGCGCGGCGCGCTCGCGCGGGTCGTGAAGCTGGGCGTCCTCGAGGCGCTCGAGCTCTGGAACGTACGCTCCACGCTCGGCGCCGCGCGCGTGCTCCGCCGCTTCCTCGCGCAACGAAAGCAGCGCTTTCCGCGCCTCTCCGTGCAGTGCGCGCTCGACCCCGCGCTCGACGGCCTCGAAGAAGAGATCGCAGCCTGCATCGAGCCCGGCGGGACGATCGCGGATCACGCGAGCCCCGAGCTGCGACGACTCCGCAGCGAGGTCGCGGGCCTGCGGGCGCGCATCGTCTCGCGCCTCGAGCAGATGCTCCTCGAGCACGAGGCGGTGATCTCGGACCGCTTCCTCACCCAGCGCGACGGCCGCTACGTGATCCCCGTGCGCACCGACGCGCACGACAAGATCCCGGGCATCGTGCACGGCACGAGCTCGAGCGGTGCGACCGCGTTCGTCGAGCCGCGCGCGGTGGTCGAGCAGCAGAACCGGCTGACCCTCGCGACCTCCGAGATGCACCGCGAAGAGCTCCGCATCCTCGCGCAGCTCTCGGACCTCGTGCGCGAGCGCGCCCCCGAGCTCGGCGCCGCGCTCGACGCGCTCGACCTCGCCGACCTGCGCGACGCGAGCGCGCGCCTCGCCGACGATCTCCGCGCGTGGCCCCCCGAGATCCTCGCGGAGCCGCGCATCGAGCTCACCGCGGGACGACATCCGCTGCTCTCGCTCGACGGCGTCGCCGTGGTGCCGAACGACCTCTCGATCGCGGCGGGGCAGGCGCTGGTGCTCTCGGGGCCGAACGCGGGCGGCAAGACCGTCGCGCTCAAGCTCCTGGGCATGGTCGCGCTGATGGCGCGCGCGGGCCTCCCCACGCCCGCGCAAGAGGGCGCCAAGGTCGGCTTCTTCGACGCGGTCCTCTCGGACGTCGGCGACGAGCAGTCGATGCAGAAGAACCTCTCGACCTTCTCGGCCCACGTGCGGTCGATGGCGCGCACGCTCGACCTCGCGGGACCGCGCACGCTCGTGCTCCTCGACGAGGTCGCCACCGGCACGGATCCGGGTGAAGGCGCGGCGCTGGCGTGCGCGATCGTCGACTCGCTCTGCCGTCGCGGCGCGGCCGTCGGCGTGACCACGCACTACGAGCCGCTCAAGGCGATGGCGCTCTCGGACACGCGCTTCCGCAACGCGTCGGTGGGCTTCGACGTGCAGACGATGTCGCCCACGTTCCACGTCCGCATGGACGTCCCCGGCGCCTCGTCGGCGCTCGCGGTGGCCGCGCGCTTCGGTCTCGATCCGCTGGTCATCGAGCGCGCGCGCGAGCTCTTGCCCGAGCAAGCGCGCACCTTCGACGCGCTCGTTCGCAAGCTCGAGTCCGAGCACGACGCCGTGCGCCAGAGCCGCGAGGCGATGGATCGCGAGCAGCGTCAGGCCGCAGAGGTCCGCGAGCGCATCGAGGGCGAGCTCGACAAGATCAAGCAGCGCGACAAGACGCGCCTCTCGCTCGAAGGCGAGCGCTTGCTGGCGCTGATCCGTGAGACCCGCGACGAGGTCCGCGCGGCGCGTCAGTCGATGCGCAAGAGCCCCACCGACGCGGGGTTGATCGAGGCCGCGAAGGCTGCGGTGGAGCGCGCTGCGCTGCTCGCGGCAGAAGGTGGCGACATCGGCTCCGCGCTCGCGCCCGAGAAGGTCGAGCCTGCGGGCCGCGCGCCGCAGGCCGAAGAGCTCGCGGTCGGACAGCGCCTCTTCGTGCCCCGCCTCAAGGCCGAGGTGGAGATCGTCGAAGGCCCGACCAAGGGGCGCGTGCGCGTGGCGGCCGGCGCCGTGAAGCTCTGGGTCGAGCTCGACGAGCTGCGTCCGTCCAAGGAAGCCCAGCGCTCGCGAGGGGCCGAGGGATCACGCAGCGCCCCCCGCGATGACGCGCCGGCCCGCGACGCTCGCGACGCTGCGTCGCGCGACGAGCCGCGCGAGTCACCGCGCCGCGCGATCCAGACGGACTCGAACACCCTCGATCTCCGCGGCCTCCGCGTCGATGATGCGGTGACGATGACCGAGACGTTCCTCGATCGGCTCTATGGCGACTCGACGTCCGTCGGCTTCATCGTGCACGGCGTGGGCACTGGCGCGCTGCGCGACGCGGTGCGCGAGTACCTCAAGACTGCGAGCCGCTACGTGAAGCGCTTTCGTCCCGGGAGCTTCGAAGAGGGCGGAGATCGCATGACCGTCGTCGAGCTCGGCGGATGAACCCTCGCGCCGAGCGCATCCCGATATCGCTCGGCGCGCTCTGCGCACTCGCCTCGTTCCTCACGCTGTGCTTCTTCACGCTCTTCCTCAGCTCGCTCGCGGGCTGCGGCGAGAGCGACGCCGCGCGCAGCGCCCGCTGGCAGAGCGCGCTCGCGCACTGGGACGAGAGCCACGATCCGTCGTCCTACGCGGAGTGGCGCGCGCTCGACGAGCAGACGCCGGAGGGCGCGGAGGCTCACCGTCGACTTCGCGAGGCCGACCGCCACTACCGACGCGGCATCTCGCTCGTCGAGACGGGCGACCCCGACGCCCGCGAGGCGTTTCGCGAGGCGGTGTCGATCGCGCCGATGGATCCGCGCCTCTACCTGCCGCTCGCGCGCGCGTTCCGCGGTCAGGCCGAGCTCCAGCCCGACAACCCACACCTCTTCATCCGCGCCGCCGAGTACTACCGAAAGTTCCTCGTGCTCGCGCCCGACGATCCGCGCATCGCCGACGCCCGACGCGAGCTCGACGAGCTCGATCCGAGCGCCACGCAGTTCCTCGAGCCCACGACCAGCGCGTTCGCGCCCGACGCTGGAGCGGAGGCGCGCTCGCAGCTCGGCATCGCGTCCGCGCTGACCCTCGCGTCGCTCACGCTCGCGTTCGTCGCGCTCTTCTTGATCGTGCGGCGACGCGGTGCGTCGCGTTCGCTCTCGGAGATGGCCGCGCAGCGCCCCGAGCTCCATCCGGCCATCGCGTACCTCGTCGCGACGATCCGGCACGAGCTCCTCAAGCACCGCATCGGCGCCGTGAGCTCGGGCGTGCGCTCGCTCGCTTCCGCGCGCGGCCCGTCCGACGATCGACGCGACGCGCAGCGCGCGTTCGTGGCCGATCGCCTCTTCGGCGGCGAGCCGCTCCTCCTCGCGTGGGAGAGCCACCTCGGCGCGTTCGAGCGCGCGCTCGGTCCCGAGCTCGACGTGCGTCGCCGCGACCTCGCGTTCCGCGCCGCCGACCGAGCGATGCGCGCGATCTCGCGCCTCGAGCCGGGCATCCGACGCGGCGATGGCGGCGCGCTCTCGGCGCTCGCGCGACACGAAGAGACGCTCCGCGCGCTCGATGGGAGCCTCGCGCGTCTCGTCGCCGGGCTCGTGCGCACGCGCCTCGACGCTGCGCTCGTCCGCGAGGTGCTCGACGCCGTGCGCAGCGAGATCGCGGCCGGCGAGGTGAAGCTCGATGGCGTGGCGATCGACGTGCCGGATCCGGCGCCCTACGTGGAGGTGTTCCGCGTCGACCTCGTGCTGATCCTCAAGAACGTCGTGCGCAACGCGGTGCTCGCGGTGGGCCGCGCGGAGGCGCCGCGTCGCATCGCGATCGAGGTGCAGGTGGAGCTCCTGCCGACGGGCGAAGAGAACGTCGTCCTCCGCGTGCTCGACAGCTCGCCGGAGATCCTCACCACCGAGGCCATCGTGGAGCGCCGCGTCGATCGCGGCCTCGGCCTCGTGACCGCCGCGCTCACCCGCTACGACGGCGCGATCCTCGTCGAGGACGCCGCGCCTCCCTACCGCAAGGCCATCTGCATTCGGTTCTTCCGCGCGTTCGATCGCGAGGCCTGACGTCTTGCTCGGGTCCGCGGTTTCGTGCGAACAACCACGCGTGCGGCTCCTCCTGATCGAAGACGGACACGAGTACGAGGAATTCGCGCGTCACTTCCTCGGCGACCGCTTCGAGATCCACGCGGTGCACACGGGCGCCGAGGCGCGCGCCAGGCTCGAGACGGGCCGCGACGATCCCGCGCGAGCGATCGACGCGCTGCTCGTGGATCTGCGCTTCGAGCGGGCGCGCTCCGAGGATCTCGTCGGCGATCTCCCTGACCTCTCGCGGCGCATGTTCGCGGGCGATCTCGAGCGCGCGCGGCGCTGGGCCAAGGATCAGCAGGGCACGCTGATCCTCGGAGATCTCCGCAAGGCGGGCTTCACGCAGCGCGCCGTCTTCGTGCACGACTTCCCGCCGGACCGCCTCGCGAACCTGCGCAAGCTCTACGGCGACGTGCACGCGGTGCCGACGTTCGACGCGGACGCCATCGCCGTTGCCCTGAGGGGCGCCGTTGCTCTGCGGGGCGCGGGAGCCTCGTCGTGAGCGGCACGATCTCGAGCAGCGACGAGACGCCCGTGCTCGACGCGTTCGCGGAGTCGCTCCGTGAGCTGAGCTCGGCCGAGCTCGATCCGGTCGAGGAGACGCTGGCGGTGCTCCACCACGACGTGGGCAAGTACATCACGCGCGTCTCGCGCAACGTGGCGCGCGGCGCGCCCGTGCCCTCTCCGCTCGGGGCGATGTTGCTCAAGGATCTCTACGAGACGCACCAGGGCACCCGAGCCTCCGCGCGCTTCGCCGAGCTCGTCGCGGTGCTCCCCGCCGCGCTCGCCGAGCAGCCACCCGTGCGCGACGCCGCGCGAGCGCTCCAGCGCATCGACGACGCGGAGACGGCCGTCCGCGCGCTCGATCCCGTGGCCGTCGCGCGCGTGCTCGAGGACGCGCGCGAGGTGGAGCTCCACCTCTCGATGGCCCTCCGCAAGGTGCGCCTCGCGCGGGTGCGCGTCGACGGCGCCGAGGGCTGAGCGATGAGCGGCAAGCCCAAGCTGCTCTTCGTCGACGACGGCGATCGCTACGTCGAGCTCGCTCACGCGTTCTTGCGTGACTACGACTACGCGACGCGCTGCGAGCTACCCGGTCCGTGCTGGACGTGTGAGCGACGCGAGGGCTGCGCGCTGACGCACGCGCACGACGCGCACGAGGCCGACGAGGCGCTCGAGCGCCATCGCGACGTCGACGTGGTGCTCCTCGACGTGGCCTTCGACGTGCCCGTCGAGCGCCTCCTCCCGAGCAGCGAGCCGCTCGCGCGACGCAAGCGCTTCCAAGGCCTCTCGATCCTCGATCACCTCCGCAAGCGTCGTGGTGATCTGCCCGTGGTGCTGATGACGTCCGAGGACGAGGTCGCGCGCGACGCCCACCACGCCTTGCTCGCCGACGAGTTCGTCGCGCTCGCCGGTGAAGCGACGTTCGACGCGCGCGCGCTCTCGCTGCTCGTCGAGCGCGTGCTCGCGCGGCGCCGCGAGTCTCCCGAGGCCGGCGGCTACACGTGGGGCGCGAGCGCGGCGATGGCGAAGCTCCGGCGCGACGTGCTCGCGCTCGCGCGCACGTCTCTCCCGATGCTGCTCCTCGGCGAGACCGGCACCGGCAAGAGCGCGCTGGCGGAGCGCGTCGTCCACCCGGCGACCCGACGAAAGGGGCCGTTCGTCGCGATCGATCTCGCGTCGATCCCCGAGAGCATCGCGGCCTCCGAGCTCTTCGGCACCGCGCGCGGCGCGTTCTCCGGCGCGCTCGATCGCAAGGGACGCTTCGAAGAGGCTCACGGCGGCACGCTCTTCCTCGACGAGATCGGAAACCTCTCGCTCGAGGCGCAGCGGATGCTGCTGCTCGCGCTCCAAGATGGCCGCGTCACGCGCCTCGGCGAGAGCACGCCGCGCACGGTCGACGTGAAGCTCATCGCCGCGACGAACGCCGACCTCACGAAGAAGGTCGCGGACGGAACGTTTCGCGCCGATCTCCACGCACGGTTGAATCCCGCGGCGCGCCTCGTGGTGCCGCCGCTCCGCGAGCGCGCCGAGGACGTGCCGAAGCTCATCGGCGATCTCTTGCGTCGCCGCTTCGCCGCGGGCGCCGATCGCGCGCTCCTCGCCGCGTACATGGAGGCCGCGTCGATCACGGGCGTGCCTCACGCGGAGGTCCACCTCGGTCGCGCGCCCAAGAGCTCGCGCGGCGTCGCGTTCGTGCTCGGTCGCGAGAGCGTGCGCGACCTCGAGCGCCATCGCTTCCCCGGCAACGTGCGCGAGCTCGAGCTCTTCGTGACCAACGCCGTGGTCTTCGCGCTGACGGACGCGCTCGAAGCGGCAGAGCAGGGCAGGGCGGCCAGCGGTGACGCCGCGCGCATCGTGCCCGTGCCCGCGCGCCTCGTGCGCGAGCTGCTCCGCGATGAGGCGCACGCGAGCCACCCGTCGAGCCACGCCCACGCGGTCAGCCCTCACGCCGCAGCGGGATCGAGCGACATGCGGACCGTGCGTGTCCGCGCTGCGGACGGTCTGCACGAGGTCGCGCGTGGCCTCGAGGTGCAGCTCTACGAGCAGCTCCACGCCGAGCACGACGGCGACTTCGCGCAGGTGGCCCGCGCGCTGCTCGGCCGCGACGACCCCGCCTCCGCCCGCAAGGTGCGCCTCCGCTTCAACCAGCTCGGCCTGCGCGTGCGCGCCAAGAAGCGTTGAATCGTAGATTTGTGGTCTACGATTCCGATCTCGCGGATCAGTGTTCTCCAGCGAATTTTGCGTTTTCCTGACCAAACGCCCCTGGCCCGCCCGCTGCAATGCCCTCGTCGCCGACGCGAAGGGCGGAGGCACCGAGGAGGACTCCATGGCCAGCGCGAAGACGACGAGCAGCAAGACCGAGAGCAACACCGCCGAGCCGCGCGAGAACAGCGTGATGTTCGCGCTGGGCGAGCTCGCGAAGCTCGAGTCGGATCGCCTCGCCGACGAGAAGGGCCGCACCGACCGCCGCATGGAGCAGGCGCGCCTCGAGCGTGAGCGCGAAGAGGCGGCGCTCGCCGAGGCGCAGCGTCAGGCGGCGGATCGCGAGATCAAGACCCGCGCGGTCGCCGAGGCCGAGGCCCGCCTCCGCGTCGAGGCCGAGGTCGCGCAGGACGCGCGGATGGCGAGCATGCGCGCCGAGCTCGCGCGTGTGGCCGCCGAGCGCGAGGAGATGCACCGCAGCGTGATCGAGGCGAACCGCGCGCCGCTCGCGCAGCCTCCGTCACGCGCGTGGCCGCTCGCGTTCGGTCTCTCGAGCGTGGTCGCCGCAGCGCTCGCCGGCCTCGTGGTGATGCAGGCGCAGTCGGCGCCCCGCGTCGTCGAGGTCGAGCGTCAGGTCATCGTGCAGGTCCCGGTCGCCGCGCCGCTCGCCGCCGCGCCGGTCGTCGTCGAGACGGTCGCGTCCGAGGCCGCGCCGTCGGAGGTCACGGCGGCTGCTTCACGCCCCGCGCGCACGCGCCCCGATCGTGTTCGCACGGAGGTGCGCACGCAGCCGACCGATCGCCACGACGACGGCCTCGACTTCGGCGACGACGGCGAGGACGTGATCGGCGGCATCGATCACGACGAGACGAGCATGATGGGCGCCCGCCGCACCCATCGCTGAGCCAGCTCGGAGCTCACTCCGTGGCGGCGACCGGCGCCGCGCCGCCTTCGTCGACGACGGCGCCGATCGAGGCGAGGTACGCGAGCACGGCCTCCATGTCCTCGTTCGAGAGGCGCGACGGGCCGATGGCCGACATGCCGCCCGACCCCTCGCGGATCTGGCGGCGCGTGCGCTCCGGCGTCCAGCCGATGTTCGCGAGCGCGGGGCCACCACCGGAGTTGTGGCAGGCGTTGCCGCAGCGCGAGTCGTAGCGCTGCTGTCCGAGGGCGACGTCCGTGGAACCGATGGGTCCCGCGTAGGAGGTCTCCCCGCCGCTCGTGCCGCCGCCGCCACCTTCGCCGCCGCCCGAAGAGCCGCCACCACCACCGCCGCAAGCGGTGAGCGCGAGAGACAGGCCGGTGGCCGTGAGCAACGTGAGCGTGCGAGCGGTGATCGTCATGAGTCCTCCGAGGCTGTGCTTGTGCCCGGAACTTCGTTCCGGGTCTTTCTGGTACGTCGGTCCGGCAGCTCGCTCCGGGCAGAACGACGACCCGATCGAAGTTCCGAACCAGCGCACCAGCCTATGCGACTCGACCGTCGTCGCTCAAGCGCCCGCGGAGCTCGGCGAGCGGTGCAGCTTCGGGCGCCGATGCATGCGCCCGCACGCTACCCTCGCGGCGTGTCACCTCCGAAGACGTGCATCGTCGGCGCGGGCAGCTCGGGAATCGCTGCCGCCAAAGTGCTCTCGCAGCGTGGCCTCGCGTTCGACTGCTTCGAGAAGAGCGATCGCGTGGGCGGCAACTGGGTGCACCACAACAAGAACGGGATGAGCGCCTGCTACCGCTGGCTGCACATCAACACGTCGCGCGAGCGCATGCAGTTCCACGACTTCCCGATGCCGCGCGACTACCCGGACTTCCCGAGCCACGCGCAGATCGCCACGTACTTCGACGCGTACGTCGATCGGTTCGACGTCCGCCGGCTCCTCACGTTCGAGAGCGAGGTGCGCCGCGTCGTGCGGCGCGACGACGGCCGCTTCGACGTGACCGTCGCGCTCGACGTGTACGGCGAGCAGCCCAAGGTCGAGACGCGCACCTACGACGCCGTGATCGTCGCGAACGGCCACCACTGGGATCCACGCTGGCCCGATCCGCCGTTCCCCGGCCACTTCGACGGGCTCGTGATGCACGCGCACGCGTACGACGAGCCGTCGATCTTCACCGGCAAGCGCGTCGTGGTGCTCGGCATGGGCAACAGCGCGATGGACATCTCCGTCGAGGCTTCGTACGTGGCCGAGCGCGTCGTGATCTGCTCGCGGCGCGGCGCGTGGATCGTGCCGAAGTACATGTTCGGGCGTCCGCTCGACACGATCTTCGTCGACCCGCGCGTTCCGTTTCGCATCCGGCGCCGCATGGGCGAGGCGATGCTCCACGCGATGGTCGGCGACCTCACGCGCTACGGGCTGCCTGCGCCCGATCACCGCTTCGGCTCGGCGCATCCGACGATCAGCGGCCGCATCCTCGATCGCATGACGCACGGGGCGATCACGTACCGACCGAACATCGCGGAGCTCTGCGGTGATCGCATCCGCTTCGTGGACGGGAGCGAAGAGAAGGCCGACGTCCTCGTGTACGGCACTGGCTACAAAGTGACGTTCCCGTTCTTCGAGCCGGGCTTCGTCAGCGCGAAGGACAACGATCTCCCGCTCTTTCGCCGGGTCTTCCACCCCGAGATCCCGGGCCTCTTCTTCATCGGCCTCCTCCAGCCGCTCGGCGCCGTGATGCCCCTCGCGGACGCGCAGTCGGAGTGGATCGCCGAGCACCTCCGCGGCGAGTACACGCTGCCTGCACGCGGCGAGATCGACCGCGACATCGAGCGCGAGCGCGCGCGCATGTTCGAGCGCTACGTGCCGAGCGCGAGGCACACGATGCAGGTCGACTTCGACGAGTACCTGCTCGAGCTCGACAAGGAGCGCGCGCGAGGTCGCAAGCGTCGGCCCGCCCGGGCGTGAGATCGACTTCGGCGCGCGACTCAGCCCTACTCGGCGGTCAGCACCAGCACGAGGCCCGCGACGACGAGCACGCCGCCTGCGATCAGCGTTCCCCGCGCGACGTCGAAGTAAGGCTCGCGCTCGCTGCCCGTGGCGCCGAGGCCCGCGAACAACGTGCCCAGGCCGATCGCGACGGACACGCCCCCGAGCGAGAGCGAGACGATGCCGACGATGCGCTGCGACTCGCCGGGCGATCCGACGCGCTCGAGGATCGGGCGTCGATCGATCGGCGTGAGCGTGAGCGTGAGCGACGCGAGCGCCCCGGCGGCCACGTCCACGGTCTGCTCGGCAGCCTCGTGATCCGGCGCGGTGCAGCGCACGACGTGCGCGCCGATCGTCATGCGCAGCGGGCGATCGAGCGGATCGAGGCCGCGCTCGAGGCCGTCGATCGCGATCGTCGCGCCGGGTGGCGCGCAGTGGACCTCGAGGGAGCCGAGGTGGAGGCGCGCTTCCGCGAGCGCGCTCGCGATCTCGTCCGCGTGGAGGGCGAGCATCGGGTCCTCGAGCACGAGCGCGCTCTCGAGCAGCGCCTCCGCCTCGGCCCAGTGCCCACGTCCCGCTGCGTCGAGCCCCGAGCACACGCGCACGCCCGCCGGCGTGATGCCCTGACACGGCTGCGCGAGACTCGTCGGCGGCTCGACGACCACCTCGGCAACGGCGCCGCGCGGTGCGGCGAGGAGGACGCACAGGCCGATCGCGCAGAGCACGACGAGACGGGTGAGAGGCAGCGACCGCACGGGCGCTCGATAGCACGCGCTCCGCGCGCCCGGACGACCCAGCCGTGCCCTCGACACGAGACGCTTGACGCGCCGGATCGGGCGACGTGAGATCCTTGTCCGTGCAGACATCGTCCCGCCTCGTCGTCGCTCTCGGGATCTCGGCCTTGGCAGGCTCGGCCGCGGCCTGTGGACCGAGCGCCGACGTGCCCGACGCGTTCGTCGTCGCCGCCGACGACGCAGCGGCGGTCGATGCGTTCATGGCGACGCCGGTCGACGCAGGGCCCCGGCCCGACGCGCAGCTCACGCCGCCCACCGGAGATCCGCTCGACTGGCCGGTGACCGAGCTCGGTCCGTTCAACGTCGGCTACCGAACCGCGCCGCTCTCCTACGTGCCGCGCGGACAGACCGAGGCGCGCGAGATCTCCGTGCACGTCTGGTATCCGACGCTCGCGGTCGACGGCGAGCACCCTCGCTACGAGATGCTCTTCCGCGACGACACGGCCATCGTCGACGCGCCTGCCGCCGATCCGCTGCACGACGGCGGCTATCCGCTCTTCGTTCACTCGCATGGCTGGCGAGGCTTCGCGGGCGCGAGCTGGCCGATGCTCGACGCGCTCGCGTCGCACGGGTGGGTGGTCGTGATGCCGGAGCACGTGGGCAGCACGCTGACGAACTTCATCGATCCGCGGCCGATCGCGCACTACTACGAGCGGTCGCTCGACGTGACGGAGTCGGTGGACTGGCTCGACGCGCTGCCGAGCAGTGATCCGCTGTCGCGCACCGTGACCGATCGCTTCGTGCTCGCGGGGCACAGCTTCGGCGTGCACACGGTGTGGGCCAGCGTGGGCGCCACGTTCGACGTCGATCGCATCCGCGCGTCGTGCATGCCCGCCGGCACCTGCACCGAGGCCGAGCTCACGGTGTTCGGCGAGGGCGTGGGCGATCCGCGCATCGTCGCGGCGATGCCCATCGCGGGCGACATCGACGAGAGCTTCTTCGGCGACACCGGCCACCAGAGCGTCACCGTGCCGCTGCTCTCGATGACGGGCAGCGCCGACGGCGTCGACGGCGCCGCGCAGCAGCTCGAAGTCGCTCCGCCCGTGGTGCTCGACTGGGTCGAGGTCATGGGCGCGTGTCACAACAGCTTCGCCGTGCCCACTCTCGAGTGCTCGACGATCGACGCCGACGACGCGAGCCGCATCACGTGGACGCACGCGCTCGCGTTCGCGCGCGTGCACCTGCTCGACGACGACGACGCGACCGCGCGCGGCATCGTCGATGGCTCGGTCGCCGTGGATCTCAGCACCTTTCACCCGAGCCCCACCCCATGAGCTCCCCTCGCATGAGACACGCACGAATCACGCTGGTCTCGCTGCTCGCCGTAGGTGGCGCGTCGGTCGGCTGCCTCGGCCCCGAAGAGCCGTTCTATCCGCCGCAGCCAGGACGCGTCTCGACGCCCACGTTCGAGCCCGCGCCGTCGGGCCTGCGACGCCTCACGCGACCGCAGTACGCCGCGAGCGTGAGGTCGACGTTCGGCGACGCGATCGTGCTGCCTCCGCCAGCGAGCCTCGAGCCGGACACGCCGGTGGACGGTCTCGTCGCGTCGGGCACGACGGTCACCACCATCTCGCCGCGCGGCATCGAGCAGTACGAGTCCGCGGCCTACGACATCGCGGAGCAGGTGATGGCGCCGGGGTCGCGCGAGTCGTTCGTGCGCTGCACGCCGGTCGGATCGCGTGACGCGGCGTGCGCCTCGAGCGCGCTCGCGCCGATCGGTCGCTCGCTCTTTCGTCGCGACCTCACCGACACCGAGCTCGCCGAGGTCACCGAGGTGGCCGCGCACGCGGGGGAGACGCTCGGCGACTTCTACGACGGCCTCGAGTTCGGGATCGCGACGCTGCTCCAGTCGCCCTCGTTCCTCTTCCGCGAAGAGCTCGGATCGCCTGTCGATCCGGGCGATCCCGAGCATCTCCGCTACGACGGTCACGAGCTCGCGAGCCGCATGGCGTACTTCCTCTGGAACGCGCCGCCGGACGCGCTGCTCCTCGGCGCGGCCGACGAAGGCCTGCTCGACGAAGAAGAAGGTGTGCGCACCGAGGCGGTCCGCATGCTCGCCGACCCGCGGGCGCGAGACGGCGTGCGCGCCTTCGTCGAAGACTGGCTCGCGCTCCGTGAGCTCGACCGCATGGTGAAGGACCCGACGCTCTTCGTGCACGCCTCGCCGGACGTAGGGCCCGCGGCGCGCGAAGAGACGGTGCGCGTGTTCCAGAACCTCGTCTTCGACGAAGAAGACGACATCCGCACCGTGATGAGCACGCGCGTGACGTTCGTCGATCGACGGCTCGCCGCGATCTACGAGGTGCGCGCGCCGCGCGAAGACTTCGGTCGGCTCGAGCTCCCGGAGGACGGCCCGCGGCGAGGTCTCCTCGGTCAGGTCGGCGTGCTCGCGCCGAACGCACACCCCACCGCCACGTCCCCCACGCGCCGCGGCGCGTTCATCCGCGAGCGGCTGCTCTGTGATCGCGTGCCCCAGCCGCCGGCGAACGTGGACACCGCGATCCCCGAGCCGTCGCCCGAGGCGCGCACGCTGCGAGAGCGCCTCGTCGCGCACCAGCAGGTGGAGGTCTGCGCGACCTGTCACGTCTTCCTCGACAACGCGGGCTTCGGCCTCGAGGGCTTCGACTCGCTCGGTCGCACCCGCACCGTCGAGAACGGCGCTCCGGTCGACACGCACGGCTCGCTCGACGGCATGGACTACGACGACGCGCGCGACCTCGCCGCTCACATCGAGGCGAGCCCGCGCTTCCCGCAGTGCTTGGCGACGCAGGCGTACCGCGTGGCCGTCGGTCGCCACGAGACCGAGGGCGAAGAGGACGAGCTTCGCCGCGTCTACACGCGCTTCGCGAACGGCGGCTATCGGTTCCGCGATCTGATGGTCGAGATCGTCGTGAGCCGCGCCTTCCGCGAGGCGAGCCCGGCGTCGGAAGAAGAGGTGATGCCATGAGCAAGCGGGCTCAGTCCGGAGTGGCGCAGAAGCTCGCGAAGCTCGGCATCACGCGACGCTCGATGCTGCGAGGCATGCTCGCGGGCACGACCGTGGCGGTGGGCCTCCCCGCGCTCGATCTCTTCTTGAACGAGTCGGGCACCGCGTACGCGGGAGGCATGGGCTTCCCGACGCGCTTCGGGATCTTCTTCTTCGGCAACGGCGTGATCCCCACGGTGTGGAACCCGCCGATGGGTCGCATGCTCGCGCCCGACACGTACGAGTGGGAGGCCACGGGCATGCTCGAGCCGCTCGCCGCCGTGAAGGAGCAGTGCACGGTCGTGTCGGGCACGAAGGTGCTCACCACGAACACCAACCCGCACGGCTCGGGGCCTGCGGGGCTCTTCGCGGGCGCCGATCTCGTCGACGGAACCTTCGTCGGTCCGAGCCTCGATCAGCGCATCGCAGAGCAGATCGGCGCCACGCGCTTTCGCTCGCTCCAGGTCGGCGTGCAGGTCTCGGACTTCTGTCACTCGATGACGGGGCCCGCGATGGTGAACCCGCCGGAGACCAACCCGTTCGCGCTCTACGAGCGCATCTTCGGCGCGGGCTTTCGACTGCCTGGCGAGATGGGGATGGTCGATCCGCGCCTCGGCCTTCGTCGCAGCGTGCTCGACGCCGTCTCCGATCAGACGCAGCGACTTCGCTCGCGCGTGGGCGCCGCGGATCGTGCGCGGCTCGATCAGCACTTCACGGGCATTCGCGAGCTCGAGAGCCAGCTCGCGCGCCTCGAAGAAGACCCGCCGATGCTCGACGCGTGCTCGCGCCCGAACATGCCGGAGATGGACTATCCGGATCTCGAAGGTCGACCGCAGCTCGAGCTCAAGAACCGGGTGATCTGCGATCTTCTGGTGATGGCGCTCGCGTGCGATCAGACGCGCGTCTTCTACGACGCGTTCTCGCAGTCGGTGAACAACATGTTGTTCCTCGACGCGGTGTCGGGGCACCACCAGCTCACGCACGACGAGCCCGATCCGCAGCCCGAGCACCAGCGCATCGTGCGCTTCATCGTCTCGCAGTTCGCGTACCTCGCCTCGAGCATGGCCGCGGTGCCCGAGGGCGACGGAACGTTGCTCGATCACTCGGCGGTGCTCTTCACCACCGACTGCAGCCTCAGCCGCACGCACGCGCTCGACGACTACCCGATGCTGATCGCGGGCGGCGCGAGCGGCGCGCTGCGCACGAACGTCCACTACCGGTCACCCGCCAACGAGAACGCGAGCAAGGTGATGCTCACGCTGCTCCGCGCCGTCGGCGCGCGCGCGGACGACTACGGCTTCGGCGAGGCGCAGACGCGCGACAGCCTGGGAGCGATCGAGACATGACGACGACGACACGCACGACGCTGCTCGCGCTCTCGATGCTCGGGCTCTCGAGCACGGCGCTCGCGGCTGGAGCCGCGGGCTGCGCGGAGGAGCCGCTGCTCTGCACCACGCAGCCGGGTCAGCACGACACCGTCATCCTCTTTCGCGGGATCACGTTCACGCGCGAGGCGATGGGCACGAGCGACGGCTTCGATCTCGACGGCCGCACCTCCGATCGCAGCGACGTCGAGGCGTGCCGAAAGTCGGACTTCGTCGCGCCCGACGGGCGCATGGGCATCGACAACCAGATCTCGCAGCTCTTGCCGCTCATCGAGCAACAGACGGGCGGCCTCCGCCTCGACGACGTGCTCCAGACGGCGATCGACAACGGTCAGCTGCTGATCGCGTTCGAGCTGATCGGCGTCGACGATCCGATGAACGATCCATGCGTCACCGTGCGCCTCCGGCCCGTGGTGGGCACGCCGCTGCTCGGCACCGATGGGCGTGTACTGCCGGGGCAGACGTTCGACATCGATCCCGACGGCGAGGTCACGACGATCGAAGGTGCGCAGCTCGTCGATGGCGTCTTGTCGGTGGGCCCGGCGCCCGTCGCGCTTCCCGTGCAGGTGCTCGACGCGCGCTTCACGCTCCATGTCGAGGACTCGCAGATCCGGCTCGAGCGCACGGACGATGGAGGATGGAGCGGCATCCTCGGCGGCGGCATCTCCGTCGACGAGATGATCCAGGTGGCGCAGGGACTCACGATCCCCTCGGATCTGATGGGCGCCGTGATGCTCGTGCTCCGCACGTACGCGGACCTCGAGCGCGACATGGCCGGCGACTGTCAGTCGATCAGCGCGACGCTCGCCGTCGACGGCGTGACGGCGTTCCTCTACGCGGACAACTGAGAGACCGAGAAACTTTCGTTTCTCGGGATCGAACCGTCGTACGGGGTTTGGGGGCAACGCCCCCAACGCGCGGCGCTTGCGCCGCGGACAACTGAGAGACCGAGAAACTTTCGTTTCTCGGGATCGAACCGTCGTACGGGGTTTGGGGGCAACGCCCCCAACGCGCGGCGCTTGCGCCGCGGACAACTGAGCTCGAGCGCAGAAACGATCGCGAGCACCGCCTCGACGTGTCTGCGTCGAGAGGTGCTCGCGTGATCGATGGGCGGAGAGTCAGCGCCGAGGCGTCAGCTCAGCCGCGGACCTGGTGCGGCTGAACCCACGTCGACTGACCGAGGTTCGGATCGTCCCAGTCCACGCCGACCATGCCGTTCTGGAGCGCGGCGACGCGGCCCGGGTACCAGTTGCCGTTCGGGTGCTGCGCGGACACGTGCTGTCCCATGCCCACGGCCTTCTGCGGGGCCGCGTGCTGTTGCTGCTGCGGCATGCCGCCGCCCTTGCCCATGTCCGGCTGCTTGCCGTACGGGTCGTGCTGCTGCTGCTTGCCGTAGTCCTGCTGCGGCACGCCCTTGCCCTGCATGTCCGGCTGCTTGCCGTACGGGTCGCCCTTTCCGTGCATGTCCTTGCCGTACGGATCGTGGCCCTTGGCCATGCCGCCCATCTGTCCCGGCATCTGGCCGCCCATCTGCCCACCCATGGGGGCGCCCATGCCCGGCTGGCCCGACGGCACCTGGATCTGCTGCGGATAGACGTAGCTCGTCGCGCCCAGGCGCTGCTCCTGCCAGTCGATCGCGTACATGCCGTTCTGCATGCCGGTCACGGTGCCCGGGTGGAACTGACCATCACCGTGGTACTGCGCGTGGACGCGCGTTCCGTTGGCGATCTGCATCTGCCCCATCTGCTGCTGGGGCATGCCCATTCCCTGCTGCATGCCGGGCTGCATCATGCCGGGCTGCATCATGCCGGGCTGCATCATGCCGGGCTGCATGCCGGGCTGCATCATGCCGGGCTGCATCATGCCGGGCTGCATGCCAGCCATCGCCGCCATGCCTGCCTGCATCATGCCGGGCATCCCCTGCATGCCGGGCTGCATGCCGGGCTGCATGCCGGGCTGCATGCCGGGCTGCATGCCGGGCTGCATGCCGGGCTGCATCATTCCCTGCTGCATGCCGGGCTGCATCATGCCCTGCTGAGGCATGCCCATCTGCGGCTGCATGCCACCGACGACCTGGATCTCGATCGACGATCCGGGGTCGACCTCGCCCGGAATGTCGGCCGTGGTGCGGAGGTGGTAGGTGACCTGCTGCGGCATCGAGTTCGGCAGGCCCGCGGGCACCTGCAGCTGGAACGGCAGCGTCGCGGGCTGACCCGGCGTGGTCGTGAACGGGTTCGTCAGCGGCGTGGCCGGCACGACGTCCCGCGAGTCCGTGCGCGGCTGCGGACCCTGGTTGGTCATCTGCATCGTCTTCGTCTCTTGCGTCAGACGAATCGTGAGCGCGTTGATCTGCTGCGCGCGCCCTCCGCCTTGGAACACGACGTTTCCGACCAACGCCTGTCCCGGCGTCACGTGCGGAGAGACGGGCTGAATGGTCAGCGAACCGCCGCCCGCCCCGAACATGTCGAACAGACCCATGAGTGCCTCGCTTGTCCTGGCGCCATGCACCCCGCACCGCGCCCCGCGAGACTAGATCGATCCCGGCCCCGCCCCACCTGAAATCAGCTGAACGCCCCGCTCAGCGGCCTTCGGGGTAGTCGGCCGGGTCGATGCCCCCCGAGCGCGAGTCGATGTCGCGGACGACGAGCATCACGCGCTCGAGCTCGGCCTCGGTGATCACGTGGTCGACCTTCACGTCGGTCCATCGGTTCATGAGCACCGAGAACGCGAGCCAGTCGACGCGACGCCGCATGCGCAGCTCGTCGAATTGCGTGAGCGCGCCGCGGTTCTGCTCGATCGAGCCCTGAGCTACTGCGGTGGCCTGCAGGTCGGCGACGATCTTCGCGAGGGCCTGGTCGCGCACGACGTCGAAGCCGCCGCCGAGGATGCCCCACGCGATCGCGCCGCCGCACGCGGCCGCGAGACCGCCGAGGAGGAGCGCGCTGAGGAGACAGCCGCGCGGCACGCGGATGACGCGAGTCCCCCGCGCGGTGTCCATGCGGAGGGACGCTTCGAGCCCGGCGCGGCGCGCGATCTCCCTGGCCTCGTCGGCGTCTGGCGGTGGCGGCTTCTGCCCTCGCTCGTAGCGAGGTGCGTTCTCGATGGGGATCGTCACGTCGTGGCGCTCAAGTGGCGGTCGCGGTCTCGCCGAGCCCGGAGCGCTCGAGGAGCGCGTCGAGGCGGGGCTCGCGCCCCATGAAGTCGCGGAAGAGCTCCGCCGCGTCCGCGGAGTCACCGCGCGAGAGCACGCGGTCTCGGAACTGCGCGCCCACGTCTGCGCTGAAGAGGCCCTCGTTCTGAAAGCGCGAGAACGCGTCGGCGTCGAGCACCTCGGCCCACTTGTACGAGTAGTAGCCGGCCGCGTAGCCGACCCCGTGCGCGAAGAGGTGCGTGAAGCCCGCGAGCATCGCGTAGTCGTCGGGCACGGGCGTCGTCGAGAACGGCGCCATCGCGTCGCGCGCGAACGCGAGCACGTCCGGGTTGGCGACGACGTCGAGCTCGCGGTGGATCAAGAGATCGACCACGCCGAAGCCGACCTGTCGCATCTGCATGCTCGCCGCGCGGAAGGTGCGCGCGCGCTTCATCGGATCGAACAGCGCGTCGGGGATCGTCTCGCCCGTCTCGACGTGACGCGCGAACAGATCGAGCGCGTCGCGCTCCCACGTCCAGTTCTCCATGATCTGCGACGGCAGCTCCACGAAGTCCCACGCCACGCTCGTGCCCGCGAGGGCCCTCACGGGCACGCGCGAGAGCAGCTGGTGCAAGAGGTGTCCGAACTCGTGGAAGAGCGTCTCCACCTCGTCGTGCGTGAGCAGCGCGGGGTCTGTGCCCACGGGCGGCGTGGCGTTCGCGCAGAAGAGCGCCACGTGGGGATCGAAGCCGCTCGCCGTGGGCCCGCCTGCGATGAGGCCGTTCATCCACGCGCCGCCGCGCTTGTTCTCGCGCGGGTGGAGGTCGACGTAGAAGATGCCGACGCGCTCGCCGGCGGCGGTCTTCGCCTCGAAGGTGCGCACCGAAGGATCCCAGGTCGACACGCCCTCCGTCTGCGTGATCCGGAGATCGTAGAGGCGACGCGCCACCTCGAAGAGACCGCTGAGCACGCGCTCGGCCGCGAAGTAGGGACGCAGCGCCTCTTCGTCGAAGTCGAAGCGCTCCATGCGCAGCTTCTCGGACCAGTAGCCGACGTCCCACGGCTTCATCGGCTCGCGCGAGCCCGACGTCTCCGCGCGGTACGCGGCCAGCTCCGCCTTCTCGCGCTCGAACGCGCTCGCCGTGCGCCCCTCGAGATCGCGCACGAAGCGGTACGCGGCCTCGCCGTTCTTCGCCATGCGATCCGCGAGCACGAGGTCCGAGAAATCACGCTTGCCGAGGAGGCGCGCCTTCTCGTTGCGCAAGGACAGGATCTTCGCGATGAGCGGCCCGTTCTCCTGGGCCGCGCGCGTGTTGTAGGCGCGCCACACGGCCTCGCGGATCGCCTCGTCGTCGAGGTAGGTGAGCACCGCCATCACGCTCGGCCCCTGCAGCGTGAAGCGCCAGCCGCTCTTGCCCTTCTGCTCGGCGCTCTGCTTGGCCTGCATGCGCGCGGACTCGGGCAGGCCCGCGAGCCGTGCCTCGTCGTCGACCCTCAGCTCGAACGCGTTCGTCGCGTCGAGCACGTTCTGCGAGAACTTCGTCGTGACCTCGGCGAGCTCGCGATCGATCGCCTCGAGGCGCGCCTTGCCGGCGGCGTCGAGCTCGGCGCCGTGGCGGCGGAAGTCTTCGAGGGTCTTCTGGAGGTGGCGCTTGCGGATGGGATCGAGCGCCTTCGCGCCGTCGCTCGAAGCCAGGGCCACGAGGCGCGCGTAGAGCGCCGCGTCGAGCGGGATCGACGCGTAGAACGCGCTCACGTCGGGCTGCACCGCCGTGTAGATCTCGCGGAGCGCGGGGGTGGTCGCGACGCTCTCGAGGTGACCGACGACGCTCATCGCGCGCGACAGCGGCTCGAGGCGCTCGTCGAGCGCGCCGAGCACGTTCTCGTACGTGGGCGGCGCGCTCTCGCTCGCGATGTCTCGCACCGCGGCTCGCGCGTCCGCGAGCAGCGTCTCGACCGCCGGCTTCACGTGCGAGGCGTCGATGCGATCGAAGGGGATGTCGAGACCGAGACCGAGGAGCGGGTTCGCGGACATGCGCGGGGAGGTTAGTGCGCGTTCCGGGTGCGGACGAGCCCCGCGAATGGGTGGAGCGAGCAGGGCAGCGTGAGGTTCCAACGCGGGCCGTGCGTGCTACCGCTGCGCGGGTGAGCGACTGGCATCCGTACTCGTTCCGCGCGCGCCCGATCGAGCAGGCGATCCACTACCCGGACGCGAGCGCGCTCGAGGCCGCCACGGCGCGCCTCCGCTCGATGCCGCCGCTCGTCACGTCGTGGGAGATCGAGCGTCTCCGGTCGCAGCTCGCCGATGCGGAAGAGGGCCGTCGCTTCGTGCTCCAGGGCGGCGACTGCGCGGAGACGTTCGCGGACTGCCGCTCGGACGTCATCGCCAGCAAGCTCAAGATCCTCCTCCAGATGTCGCTCGTGCTCGTGCACGGGGCGCAGCGTCCGGTGGTGCGCATCGGCCGCTTCGCAGGCCAGTACGCCAAGCCGCGATCGCAGCCGAACGAGACCCGCGTGATCGACGGCCGCGAGGTCACGCTGCCCAACTACTTCGGCGATCTCGTGAACCGCGCGGAGTTCAGCGAGGCCGCGCGCACGCCCGATCCGCACCTCTTGATCGAGGGCTACCAGCACGCGTCGCTCACGATGAATTTCGTGCGCTCGCTCGCTGCGAGCGGCTTCGCGGACGTGCACCGCGCGCATCAGTGGGATCTCTCGTTCGCGTCCGGCGCGCGCCTGCCGAGCGACGTGGCGATCGAGTACCGCCGCACGATGCAGCAGCTCCTCGACGCGATCCGATTCATGGAGTCGATCGGCGAGAGCCGCATCGAAGAGCTCACGCGCGTCGAGATGTTCTCGAGCCACGAGGGCCTGCACCTCGAGTACGAGGCCGCGCAGACGCGCAGCGTCCCTCGTCGTGACGGCCACTACTGCCTCACCACGCACTTCCCTTGGATCGGTGAGCGAACGCGCCGCCTCGACGGCGCGCACGTGGAGCTCTTCCGCGGCGTGAAGAACCCGATCGGCGTGAAGCTCGGCCCGAAGACCACGCCCGAAGACGTGCTCGCGCTGTCTCGCGCGCTCAACCGGGACGACGAGCGCGGCAAGCTCGTGCTCATCACGCGCATGGGCCACGCGAAGGTGGCCGCGCAGCTCCCTCCGCTGCTGCGCGCGATGCGCGACGCGGGCCGCCGCTGCTTGTGGATCTGCGATCCGATGCACGGCAACGGCATCACCACGAGCACGGGCAAGAAGACGCGCGACTTCGGCGCGATCCTCGACGAGCTCGAGCACACGATCGAGGCGCACGCGAAGGAGGGCACGGTCTTCGGCGGCGTCCACTTCGAGCTGACGGGCGAAGACGTCACCGAGTGCATCGGAGGCGCCGACGGCCTCAGCGAAGCCGACCTCGACACGGCCTACGAGACGGCCTGCGACCCGCGCCTCAACTACCGCCAGGCCCTCGAGATGGCCTTCGCGATCACCCGCCGTCTCCGCGCCGCGGTGTGACCCTCAGCCGTTCAGGGCGAGGTGGCGGCGGTCTTCGCGGACCAGCGTGAACCAGAAGTCGAGGTCTCGGTCGCCCTTCTTGTCCTCGGTCGCCGCGCGGCCGATCGAGACGTGCTGCGACACGCCGCGCATGAAGTCGCGCGTGCGGTAGTAGACGAGGCGCTGCAGGCCCACCGAGTTCGGCACCACGCGGGGCCAGCTCTCGGGGAGCAGCCAGCCCTCGGGCACGAGGAAGTAGTCGATCACGACAGGGCCACGCTTGCAGTACGTGTCCTTCATCGACTGCTTCTCGGTCGGCAGGTGCTTGCCGTCGGTCTCGTAGCCGACGAAGTAGCCGGGGCGGATGAAGAACGCGTTCGAGTGGTTGTAGCCACCGAGGAGGCCGGCGTGCTCGGCCTTCGGCGACTTCGCGAAGCGCTTCTGGAAGTGCTTGAAGTACGTCGGCACGGGCACCGTGTTGCGCCCCGGGTGGTGGATCGCCTGCTGCGCGGGCACGTCGTCCGGGACGAAGTGGGAGATGCGGATCGGCGGCGCGTCCGCGGCCATGTCGAAGAGCTGCGCTTGATCGCGGCGCCCCAGTGAGTTCGCCTCGAGCGTGCGCACGTCGGCGGCGAGACCGTCGAGGTAGCGAGCGACTTCCGTCATCGACGCGCGTTGGGCGATCAGCTCTCGGAGGGCCATGGGGCGGGAAGGTAGCCCGGTGGTTGTGATCGCAACAGTGCTCGGTCCGCCAGTGCTCGGTCCGTCAGGCGAAGGTCGCCGGTTTCTTGTGCTCGCGATCACACGCCGTTATCACCGGGGTCGTTCGACGATCGAGGCTCGCGGGCGAAGCGAGCGGACGTCGGAGTTCTCCACTCTTGGGAGGTCGCATGCGTCGTGTCTCGCGTGTGGTCGCGCTCTGTTGCGCGCTCGTAGGGTTGTTCTCCGGAGCGGCCTCGCTCGATGCCCAGTCGCGCCCTCGCGCGCGCACCGTGGCGAACGCGCATACGGCGATCGCGATCGGCGACTTCGCGTCGCTGTCGGGTCATGCCGGGAGCGACAACGAGCTCGAGCTCGCGATCCGCTCGGCGCTCGCATCGCACCCGACGGTGACCGTGTCTCCGGACGCGAGCCACGCGCGCTTCATCGTCACGGGCTCGCTCGTGGAGCTCTCGCACCGCGTGCTCACGCAGAGCGAGAGCGAGGTGCGCTGCCGCGTGTCGATCGTCGTCGCCGACGCGCGCGGCGGATCGGTGCGCGCGATGCTCGAGGGCCGCGCCGGCGTGCGAGGCGGCGGCACCGAGGCCGCGATGCGTCGAAGCGCGATGCGCGGCGCCGTCGCGAGCGCGCTGCGCTCGATCGCTCAGGTGCGCTGACGAGGCCGAGGACCGTGGCGATCGAACCGTGAGCGCACCGCTCGCCACAGACGCCGACTCGATCGAGACGGGGACGCTCGATGGCTTGCCGTATCGCACGGTGGGGACGGGGCCGCTCCTCGTGTACCTCCCGCCGTTCGCGCCCTACCACGAGCTCCCTCGCGGCTTCTCGGGGTGGATCGAGACGCGGATCCAGCGCGCGATCGCGGTGCAGGGGTTCCGCGTCACGCAGATCAACCGACCGCTCGGGCTCGCGTCGGGGACGACGATGGAGGACCTCGCCGCGCGCACCGCGTCCGCGATCGCGAAGCTGTCCAGCGAGCCTGTCGACGTCGTCGGCTTCTCGACCGGCGCCGCGCTCGCGCTCTGCATGGCCGCGACCGCTCCCGAGGTCGTGCGCTCGATCGTGGTCGCGAGCGGCGCACACCGCATGAGCGATCTCGCGCGAGCCGCCTGCGCCGAGGCAGCACGCCGCGCCGAGGCGGGCGACCGGCGCGGCTTCCAGGTCGCGCTCGCGGCGGTCGCGTCGAGCTCACCGCTCGCACGACGTCTCGCTGCGACGATGGGCTGGCTGCTCGCGCCTCTCGTCTTGCGACCGACGTGGGACTCGCGAGACGCGGTCGCGACGCTGCGCGCGGACGAGCGCTTCGATCTGAGCGACCGCCTCTCGTCCATCCGCGCCCGCACGCTCCTCGTGTGCGGCGACTCGGACCCGAGCTACCCGCTCGATCTCACGGCCGAGCTCCAGCGCCGGATCCCGGGCGCCCAACGCCACGTCTACGCGCGCACCGGACACGGCGTCATCCTCCACCGCCGCTTCGCGCCAGACGTGAGCGCGTTCCTCCGAGCCAGCCCGTGAGCGAGGGCCACGTCGGACCGACGAGGCGCTTGCGGCCTTGACCAAGCGCCTGCATCCTTGGCCAAGGAGGCAGCATGGCGGTTCAGGTGAACGTCCTCGAGGCCAAGACGCAGCTCTCGCGGTTGCTCGACCGCGCCGAAGCAGGGGAAGACGTGGTCATCGCGCGGGCTGGGCAGCCGGTGGCTCGGCTCGTCGCGATCGTCGGAGCCTCGACCGACGCGCCGCGCAAGCTCGGCACGCTCGCAGGCAAGGGCTGGGTCGCGGACGACTTCGACGCCCCACTCTCGGAGGACGTCCTCCTCACGCCAGGCGGCGACAGACCTGCCGGAGCCAAGAAGCCGAGCTCGAAGAAAGGCGCGCGGCGCGTGCGCTCGCGATGAGCGTGGCGCTTTCGATCCTCGTCGACACGAACGCACTCCTGCACGGGCTGCTCACGCCCGCGAAGCTGTCTGCCCGCGCGCGGAACACGCTCGCAGACCGCAAGAACGAGCTGGTGTGGAGCACCGCGAGCACGTGGGAGATCGTGATCAAGGCGCGGCTGGGCAAGCTCGACCTGGGAGGTGACGTCGCCAAGGTCTTGGGCACGGAGCTCGTGCGCCTCGGCATGCGTGTTCTTCCGATCGAGCAGGCTCACTGCCTGCGCATCGCAGGGCTGCCCGACGTCGACTGGAAAGACGCGAAGGGTGTCTCGCAGCGTCATGCAGACCCGTTCGATCGACTGCTCATCGCGCAGGCGCTGGTGGAGGGGCTCCCCATCCTGAGCGCCGACGGGCTCTTCGAGCGCTACGGGGTGCGACGCGTCTGGTAGTGAGGGGAGCGCGAAGGCTGCTTCGCAGCACCGCGCAGTTCGTTGCGCTGTGACGAGACGACTGAGGCAAGGCCTTCACGGTGCGGCCGGCCGGTCTCGTGTCGCACACCGGCCAATTGGCCGAAATCTTGGGATGCCTTGTTTTTCAAGGCGACTGAACATGTGTGGCCCGGGGCTTGCGAAGGGCTGCGGCGACGATGCCGCTCCGCCCCGACGAGCTCCGTGAGGTCCTGGACCGTGCGCACCCGATCGCGCGCGAAGCCAGCTCTCTCGTGCTCGAGGGGTGGCGTCGAGCTCCGAGCATTCGAAGCAAAGGCAGGAGCGACCTCGTCACCGAGTACGACACGAAGAGCGAGCGCCTGCTGCGCGAGCTCCTCGCGAAGACGTTCCCTTCGCACGGCGTCGTCGGCGAAGAGGCCGAGGGTCCGCAGCAGCGTGATCGCGAGCTCGTCTGGTACGTCGACCCGATCGACGGCACCACGAACTTCGCGCACGGGCATCCGTTCTTCTGCATCGCGATGGGCCTCGTGGCGCGCGAGGACGATCGCGAGATCCCGGTCGCCGGCATCGTGATCGCCCCTGCGCTCGGCACCGTGTGGTCGGCCGCGCGCGGTCTCGGAGCGCACCGAAAGAGCGCGCTCGGTGAAGAGCACATCGCGGTGTCGTCGAACGCGAGCCTCGAGGACGCGCTGCTCTCCACGGGCTTTCCCGCGAGCCGCCGCGCGAACGCGGACAACAACTACGCGCGCTTCCTCGAGCTCGACTCGCAGACGCACGGCGTGCGTCGGTGCGCGGCCGCGGCGATGGAGATCTGCCTCGTGGCCGATGGCGCCTACGACGCCTTCTGGGATCTCGGGCTCAAGGCGTGGGACCTCGCGGCCGGCGCCGTCATCGTCGCCGAGGCCGGCGGACGCGTGTCCAACATGGACGGCTCGCCCCTCGATCTCCACGGCGGGCGGCTCCTCGCCTCGAACGGCGCGATCCACGCCACGCTCGTCCAGACGTTCGCAGGGGCACCGTCCCTGCCGCCGGGGGTCGCGTGAGGACGCTCTCCGCCGCCACCGGCCCCTCGATTTGCGCGACCGAGGGACAGTGGGATAGTCGCGGCCTTCGCGCGAGCGGCACCCGTGTTCCATCCGGGCGTCCCTCGCGTTTTCGTGTAGCCCCTTCCGTCCGCGCTTCGTCATCGGTGTTCGTCGCACGGCCTCGTCGAGCTTCGGTTTGCTCGATCGATCCTGGCCGTGACGGTGTGAGAGAGGCAACGAGGCTTCCATGAACGTCGACGCCCATCCTTCCGAGGCCACGCAGAGCCAGCCCGCGACCACGCGAGCCAGCGAGTCGTCCGACGTGGGACCGCGCACGCTCAAGAAGTCGCCCTACCCGGGTATCGTGGGCAAGAGCCTCTACGCGGCGGCCCGCGTGCGCGTGGCCATGTGGGACCGCTCGCTGTCGCGCCTCGAAGAGGTGCAGACCAAGACGCTGCGCGACTTCGTGAAGCACGCGAAGGACACGACGTTCGGCCGTCGCTACGGCTTCGCCGACATCCGCACCTACGAGCAGTACGCCGCGCGCGTGCCCGTCGGCGACTACGACTCCTTCTCCACGGCGTTCGAGGCGATGCGCGCGGGCGAGACCGGCATCCTCGTGCCGGAGAAGATCATGTACTTCGGCAACTCGTCGGGCAGCTCGACGAAGGGCAAGCCGAAGTTCCTCCCGATCGGCGAGCGCCAGATCACCTACCAGCGCGGCTCCGCGTCGGACTCGCTCTTCCGCTACCTCGTGGCGAAGGGCGTCAGCGACATGACCGACGGCTTCACGCTCGGCCTCTTCCCGCCGACGACGATGCGCCGCGAAGGTCCCGTGTTCATCACGACGAATCCGTCGCTCCAGTCGCTGCGCATGCCGGCGTTCACGCGCCCCGTGCAGCTGCCGGAGAAGGAGATCCGCGAGATCTCGGACTACGACTACAAGCTCGATCGCATCGTCGAGCGCTACATGGATCACGACATCCGCGCGGTCGCCGGGACGACGTGCTGGTTCTCGATCCTCTTCGAGAAGCTGCTTCTCGCGGCCGAGCGCCGCGGTCGCAAGGTGAAGACCGTCTCCGAGCTCTGGCCGAACCTGCGCGTGCTCCTCGGCGGCGGCGTCGCGGCCGATCCGTACGTGCCCGTGATCCGCGAGCGCCTCGGTCAGGACTTCACGCTCGTCGACACCTACAACGCGACCGAGGGCGGCATCTACGCGACCAGCGATCACAGTGTCGGCTCGGATGGGCGGGGTGAGCGCGGCATGCTGATGATCCCGGACCGCGGCGTGTTCTTCGAGTTCGTGCCCGTGGAGAGCGCGGCCGATCTGAACGGCATCGGCAGCTGGCCGGCGCGCGTACCGCTCTGGGGCGTGGAGAAGAACAAGCTCTACGCGATCCACGTCACGACGCCCTCGGGCCTCTACAGCTACCGCCTCGGTGACCTCGTGCGCTTCACGAGCACGAACCCGCACCGCATGGAGTTCGCGGGACGTCTCTCGGGCTGCTTGTCGACGACGCAGGAGCTCACGACGCACGTCGAGATCCAGCGCGCGATGGAGCACGCGCTCTCGCGTCACCCGGGCACCACGGTCGACTACGGCTGCGGCGCCGACGTCGGCGTGAACGGCACGGCGAAGTCTCGCTACGTGCTGTTCGTCGAGTTCGACGGAACCGCGCCGGACATGCGCTCGTTCGCCGCGGCGTTCGACGACGGCCTCCGCAAGGAGAACCGCGTGTACGGCGAGCACCGCAAGGACGACGTGGGCATCCTCGCCGCCGAGGCGATCGCGCTGCCGACCGGCTCGGTGAAGCGCTTCATGAAGGACATCGGCAACCACAGCGTGCAGTCGAAGTTCCCGCGCATCCTGGACGACGAGCGCAAGACGCTCCTCCGCAGCTACGTCGCGAGCTAGTTCCCCGAGGGGTCGTGCGACCCCTCCCCACTTCGTGGGGCCCCCTCCCGCTCCCCGTCGGGCAGCGCGCGGGGCCCCAACCCCGCTTGCGGGGACGAAACGCACGAGTTTTCAGGAGTTCACAGGCCGAGAGCCTGGATAGAGGAGAGATCCAAATGGGTAAGAAGCTCGGAATCGTCATCGTCGGCGTCAATGGCGCGGTCAGCTCGACCGTCATCGCGGGCGTCGCCCTCATGGTCAAGGGCATCGTGCCGCGCGTCGGCATGATCACCGAGGCGGGCAACCCCGCCCCGGGCAACAAGCTCACGGATCACCTCTCGTTCCGCGCCCTCGAGGACGTGGTCATCGGCGGCTGGGATCTCCAGTTCTCGGACGCGTACGCCGCGGCCGTTCACCACAAGGTGCTCCCGCTCTCGGAGCTCGATCAGGTGAAGACGGAGCTCCAGGCCGTGAAGCCCTGGTCGGCCGTGTTCTCGGGCGAGTACGCCGCGAACGTGCGCGGCGAGAACGTCATCAAGGTGAAGAACTTCCGTGAGGAGCTCGCCCACATCGAGAAGACGATCACGGACTTCAAGAAGGCCAACGACTGCGAGACCGTCGTGATGGTCAACCTCGCGTCCACCGAGCGCTACCAGGAGCTCGCCGACTGCCACAAGTCGCTCGCGGCGTTCGAGAAGGCCGTCGACGAGAACCACAGCGCGATCTCGCCCGCGATGCGCTACTTCTACGTCGCGAACAAGCTCGGCGTTCCGTACTGCAACTTCGCGCCGTCGCTCACGAACATCCCGGCGCTCGAGGAGCAGGCGAACGAGCTCAAGAACTCGTACTGCGGCATGGACGGCAAGACCGGCCAGACGCTCCTCAAGACGGCGCTCGCGGCGATGTTCCGCGTCCGCAACCTCACGGTCGTGGGCTGGTACTCGGTCAACTTCCTCGGCAACAACGACGGCCTGATCCTCGACAACCCGGCGTCGAACAAGACGAAGGTCATGAGCAAGGCCGCCGTGCTCGACTCGATCGTCGGCTACCGCGTGGAGAACCACCAGGTCCACATCCACTACTACAAGCCCCGCGGCGACGCGAAGGAGGCGTGGGACAACATCGACATCGGCGGCTTCTGCGGCGTGCCCATGCAGATGAAGATCAACTTCCTCTGCCAGGACTCCATCCTCGCGGCGCCGCTGGTCCTCGACATGGCGCGCATCATGGAGGTCGCGAAGGCCAAGGGAGAGAAGGGCATCCAGCGTCAGATGTCGCTCTTCTTCAAGAGCCCCTACGCGACGTCGGGCGAGCAGCCGCAGCACGATCCGTTCATCCAGGAGACGATGCTCCTCGACTGGGCCAAGAAGATCGGCGCCAAGGCCTGACGTGCCCGAGCGCGGGGGAGAGCGGTCGATCCTCCTCTCCCTCGCGTTCGCGTTCTTTGCCCTCGTCGGCGGCGGACACGCGCTCGCCGAGGACCCCGATGCGGGCCCGCGCGGCTCGCTCCCGCGTGAAGCGATCCGCCGCGTCATCCGCGCCAACCTCGAGCAAGTGCGGGCTTGTTTCGAGCGGGAGTTGGCGCGCGAGGCGACGCTCGAGGGACGCATCGTCATGTCGATCGTGATCGGCGGCGACGGAAGCGTCGTGACCGCTGTCGCCGCGTCGTCGTCGATGACTCCTGCCGGTGAGCGAGCCGCCGCAGTGGGCTCGTGTCTCGAGACCGTGGTCCGAACGTTTCGTTTCCCACCGACCGGCGGCGGCTCGGTGCTCGTGCACTACCCCTTCATCTTCGACACGACGGGAGGAGCCCCTCCTCCCGCGAGAGGTGTTCCATGACGCTCGCTGCTCTCGGTGGTGCTCCGCTCTTCGACAACGGTCGTCACGGCAAGTGGCCTCAGGTCACCGACGCCGACAAGCGTGCCGTCATGGAGGTGCTCGATCGCGCCATCCTGTCGGGCTCCGAGGCGCCGGCGGCGCGGGCGTTCCAGGAGGAGTTCGCGCGCCTGCACGGCGCGAAGTTCGGTCTCCTCACGCACTCGGGCACGAGCGCGCTGCAGGTGGCCGTGGGCGCGCTGGGGCTCGGCGAGGGCGACGAAGTGATCGTGCCCGCGTACTCGTTCGTGGCGACCGCGATCGCCGTGATGCAGCAGGGCGCGATCCCCGTGTTCGTCGACGTGCTGCCCGAGACGGGCAACATGGATCCGTCGAAGATCGAGGCCGCGATCTCGCCGCGCACCAAGGCGATCATGCCGGTGCACGTGCACGGCTGTCCGTGCGACCTCGGCGCGATCGGCGCGATCGCGAAGAAGCACAACCTCTTCCTGATCGAAGACGCCGCGCAGGCGCACCTCGCGACGTACGACGGCAAGCCCGTGGGCACGTTCGGGCAGGGCTCGGGCTTCTCGCTCCAGAGCTCGAAGAACCTCTCGGCGGGCGAGGGCGGCCTCTACCTCACGAACGACGAGGCGCTGTTCGAGCGCGCGAACCAGGTCCGCAACTTCTCTCAGAACCTCGTGCGCGCGGACGCGGCGCACTACGACCTCCACCGCAACCTCGATGGTCACAAGGCGCTCGTCTCGCTCGGCATCGGATCGATGTACCGAGGCAACGAGATGATGGCGGCGTTCGGCAAGAGCCAGCTCTCGCGACTGCCCGAGCTGACGAAGCGCTCGCAGGAGAACGGTCATCGCCTCGCGAAGGCGCTGCGCGAGCTGCCCGGCGTGCTGCCGCCTTCGATCCCGAGCGACCGCACGACGGTGTTCCACAAGTACCGTGTGTGGCTCGACGGCGCGGCCGCGGGCGTCGATCTCTCGCCGACCGACCTGCGCGACGCGACGATCAAGGCGCTCCGCGCCGAGGGCTGCGAGGTCGTGATGTGGCAGGGCGAGGCGCTGCCGTCGCACCCGCTCTTCGCGGAGCTCAAGGGGTTCGGCAGAGGCTTCCCCTTCACGTTCAGCGGGAGCTCGCCGAGCGACCTCGAGCGCCTGCGCGCGAACTACCACGCGAGCTATCCGGTCACGCGTCGGCTCATCGACAGCTCGCTCGTGCTCTTCTCGCAGACGTGCCCGCTGATCGGGCAGAGCGCGGAGACCGTGGACCTCTACGCCGACGCGTTCCGCAAGGTGTGGAGCGACCGCAAGCGCCTCGTCGAGATCGCTTTGTCTCCCGCGCCTCCGGCGCTCACGAGGGGGCCCCTGGGCCCCCTGTGACCCCCGCTCGTCCTTCGTCGCTCCGCTCCTCCATCCTCGCTGCTCCAGGGGGAGCTTCGCTCCCCCGCCGCAGGGCGCCCCGTGCTAGGCGACGAGGATGACGGACGTCGTGATCGAGGCGCCCGATCGGTGGAAGTGGCCGAAGACGATCGCGCGCGTCGCGCTCTTCGTGTTCGGCGTCGCCGCGATCGTCTACGTCGTGAACGATGCTGGGCCCGAGCACGTGTGGCGCACGCTGCTCGGGGCCGGCGTGTTCGTGCCCGTGATCGTCGCGCTCGAGGCCGGCTTCATGTCGATGGACGTGCTCAGCCTTCGTGCGCTGATCGGCGCGCCTGCGCGCGACGTGCCGCTCGCCGTGTGGGTGCGCTCGGGGCTGATGGCGTACTCGATCATGGTGCTCTTCCCCGGTGGTCGGGCAGCGGGTGAGGTGGTGCGCGCCGCGCAGCTCGCGCCGTACACGGGGGGCGCGAAGGCCGCTGCGTACGGAACGCGCCTGCAAGCGGCCACGATGCTGGGCAACACGTTCATCTCGATCCCCTGTGCGATCGCGTGCTTCTGGGCAGGCGGCGGCGGGGCGCTGCCGTGGCTCGTGCTCGGCAACGGTCTCGTCACGATGGTCATCGGCGGGGGCATCCTCTTGCTCTCGCGGCGCAGCAAGGTCGGCGGCTGGCTGGGCACGAAGTTCAAGGCGCTCCAGAAGCACGGCACGAGCTTCGACGAGGCGCTCCGCACCGAGACGCCGATCAGTCCGCCGCTGATGTTCTCGGCCCTCGGTCGCGCGCTCCAGACCGTGCAGTACGGGATCATCCTCCTCGCGGTCGGTGGCTCGCTCGGGATCGTGAGCGCGCTGATCTCGCAGGGCATCCACCTCGTGGGCGCGGGCGCGGGCGATCTCGTCCCGAACCAAGCGGGCATCACGGAGGGCGCGTACTGGATGTTCGCAGAGGCGCTCGGGCTGTCGGCGGATCCTGCAGCGGCCGTGGGCATCGCGCTGATCGCGCGCTTCTGCCAGTACGTGCTCGCTGGCCTGGGACTGCTCGTGGGTGTCGTGTGGCGGGCACCCAAGCCTACTGCGCCGATCGCGACCCCCGGGGCGTGACCTTCTCCGACCGCGAGCGCGCGTGACTTGGGATAGAGTCGCGGCGCTTTGCCGATGTCTACGGTGCGCGCTTGAACAAGGAGGTCGTCGCGGCAGCGAAGGTGGGTGCCCTCGTGGTGGCAGCCCTCGTCGCGGCGTTCCTCCTCTACCGCGCGGTCGACGAGACCAGCTCGCGCGGCGACGGCTACCGCGTCTACACGCTGATGGGCAACGCGCAGGGCCTGATCACCAAGTCGCGCGTGACCATCGCGGGCATCTCGGTCGGTCGCATCGAGAGCATCCGCCTCGAGGGCACGATGGCCCGCATCGACATCCAGATGGATGAGGGCGTCGTCCTCTTCGAAGACTCGACGGCGCAGCGGACGAGCGCGTCGCTGCTCGGCGAGTACCTCATCGCGATCACGCCGGGCACCGAGGGCAGACGGCAGCTCGTCGATGGAGATCGCATCGGCACCGTCGTCGAGACCGCGGCGATGGGCGACATCTTGAACGACGTGGGCGCGATCGCGGCCTCGGTGCGCACGGTGGCAGCGCAGATGGAGCGATCCTTCGGCACCGATGAGGCCGGCAGACAGATGACCGAGGCCTTGCGGAACCTCTCGGAGGCGCTCGCGACGGTCAACGCGATCATCCAGCAGAACCAAGAGGTCGTGAACCACACGCTCGAGAACATCGAGCAGATCACGAACGACGCGCGGCCGGACATGCGCGAGATCCTCGACAACATCTCCGCGATCACCGAGCAGATGCGCGAGCTCGTCGAGCGCAACCAAGACGACATCGATCGCGGCGTCGGCGAGGTGGACGACACGGTCGCGTCGATCCACCGCGCGTCCGATCAGCTCGAGAACGTGCTCTCGGACCTCGGCGAGATCACCGAGCGCACGGCGGCGGGCGAGGGCACCGTGGGCCGGCTCACGAGCGACGATCACCTCATCGACGAGGTCGAGAGCTCGGTCGAGGGGCTGTCCGACTTCATCGGCGGCATCACGCGCTTGCGCACGATCGTGGAGCTGCGCAGCGAGTACAACTTCCTCTCCAACAGCTTCAAGAACTACTTCACGTTCCGCATCCTCCCGCGCGAGGGTCGCTACTTCTACATCCAGCTCGTCGACGATCCGCGCGGTCGCGTCGACATGCAGACGGTGCAGGTGCGCCGCAGCCCCGTCGCGCCGGGCGAGCCGGAGTTCTACGAAGAGCAGCGCATCACCACCAGCGACTCCCTGCTCCTGTCCGTGATGCTCGCGCAGCGTGTGTACTTCGCGACGTTCCGCTTCGGCATCCTCGAGTCGTCGGGCGGTCTCGGCCTCGACCTGAACTTCTTCGACGACGCGCTCGAGATCACGGCCGAGGTCTTCCAGTTCTCGGACTCGCAGTTCCCGCGGCTGCGCTTCCGCCTCTCGTACGAGATCCTGCCGACCCTGTTCATCCTCGGCGGCGCCGACGACGTGCTGAACGAGCGCACCGTCGACTTCTTCCTCGGCGCGATGCTGCGCTTCGACGACAACGACCTCACCTCGCTCCTGCCGTTCTTCGGCGGCGCGATCGGTGGCGCAGCGAACTGAGTTTCCGCGCGGTGTACGCTGCGCTCATGGTGCGTCGTGGGCTCGCGTGCTCGGTCGTGTCGGTGGTGCTCGCGGGATGTGGAGGAGCGGGCTCGCGGCCCGCGGCCGACATGAGCGTGCCCTCTCGCATCGTCCTCCAAGGGATCGAGGGCGCCGCTCACGAAGACGAGATCGAGGGCCTCGAGCTCGTCTCGAGCGCGCGCGGAGAGCTGATCGTTCGCGACGTGCGAGGCGTGAGGGCGCGCCGCCGCTTCGGGTTCGTCATGTCGCGGGTGACGGGGCGCTTCGTCGGTGGCGCTCGCTTCGTGGTGGTGTCGACGGCTGACGACGGTGGGCGTCGCGGCTTCGCGAACCCGCGCGATCCGTTCGGCATGTCGAGCGGGACGCTCGTGCGCTGGGACGTGACGACGGACGAAGTGGCGACGCTCGCGCCCGCGCCGGATGCGAACCCCACGCTCTGTCGATCGGGCGCGCAGACGATCGCGCTCCGAGACGGACAGCTGGTCTCGATCGGCGCCGAGACGTTCGTGCCTTCGGGAGCGCAGGCAGAGGAGCTCGCGGAGCGCGACGGAGCATGCTTCGTGCGCCGCGGATCGGACTGGCTGCTCGTCAGCGCAGACGCGAGCGGGACGATCGCGACGAGCGCAGCGGAAGCGCCACCGGCGGCGCCTCGCGCGGAAGCGGCGAGCGTGGTCGGGCCGTACGTCGAGCAGATCGAGTGGATGGGGCTCGCGCCCAGCGCGGACGTGGTCGGGGTGGGATCTCGACTGCGCATGTACGTGCTGTCCGCCGAGGGCGTGCGCGCGCTGACGCCGCCGAGCCAGGACTGCGCGTGGCGATCGAACGGCATGCTCGCGTGCGGTCGTGTGCTCGTCCCCACCGACGTGACGACCCTCCCGGGCCCCTCGCTGGTCGAGCCGCGCGTCCGCAGCGTCGTCGACGCGGACGCGTGGACGATCCCGACGCTGATGGCGTACGGAACGTGGCAGCGCGAGGCGACGGAAGCCATCGCGGCGGGCACGCCGGTCCCGCCGTTTCCGATCCAGCCCGTGTGCGCGAGCGAGGCGCCGCACGCGTGCGTGCGCGCGCATCTCGTCGGCACGTCGGTGGATGGCTGGGAGCTCTTCGACCCCAGCACGCCCGACGTCGTGCGTGCCCGGCTGCCGAGCACGTTTCCTCCGGGGCCCGGCTATGTGCGCGTGGCGCCGGGCGGTCGCTACGTGCGCGACACCACGCGCGGCGTCGCGATCCACGCGACGGATGCCTCGGACGCGACGGCGCGCGGCGTCGTCGTGGGCGAAGGATCGTGGACCGAGATCACGAACGGCTGGGCAGAGCTGCCCTCGGGTTGGGTCGTCGTCGATCCGGTCGATCGTCGTGTGCTGCGTGCGCTGCGCAACGTGGGCCCTGCGATCGAGCGCACCTTCGAGGCGGCGCTCGATCGTGTCGACATCGTCGACGACGGGCACGTGTTCCTGCGCGTGCCTCGTGACACTGGCGACGAAGGCCACGTGATCGACGTCGCGACGCTCGAGACCACGCGCGTGATCGCGCTCGGCGTCGCGAACGAAGACCGCGTGCTCCAGTGTCGTGGCGAAGCGCTCACCCACGCAGACGGAAGCGGAGCGCCGGGCGCGTGTCCGATCGCGATCGGCGACGCCGAGACGGGGCGCGTGACGATCTCGTCGAGCGGCGCGTTCTGGCTCGATGCGCGGCGCATCGATCAGGTCGTGATCCACCGCACGCGCGACGGCGCGACGCTGACGATCACCTTGCTCACCGACGGGATGCTGGCGGCCACCGCGGACGGCGCGTTCGAGATCGAAGGCTCGACGGACGTGGCGTCGCTCGGTCGCGTCGAGGCCGACGCGTGGGACACCGGGCCGCTGACGGCGGCAGGGACGGAACACGACGGCGTCGTCCGTGCGTTCTTCGCGGCGGGCCGCTGAGCGTCCCCCGCGTTTGACCCGATCGAGGGGCGAGGCTAGGCGCTGGCGTCACGCCGAAGAGGAGGACCATGTCTGGATCGAAGCTCTCTGGCTCGATCGTGTGCGGCTCGATCGTGTGTCGGGCGAGCCGCTCGGCGGCGCGCGTCGGCGCGTTGTGGGTGGGGCTCTCGGCGTGTGGAGGCGCGCAGGACGACGCGCGCACCACGCCTCTGGCGAGCACGCCGAGCGAGCCGGCGACGGTGGTCGCCCCCGCGCCTCGCGCGCCGGTGTATCCGGGCGCGCGCGCAGTGCTCGTGGATGGTGTGCGCGGCGCACGTGTGCTCGACGAGGTGGGCGATCTGCGGCTCGTGGGAGGCGCCGGGACGATCGCGCTCGTCGGTCCCGACGGTCACGTGCGCGCGAGCCATCGCTTCGCCTTCGGCGCGGACGGCGCGAGCGGTGTGTTCCTCACTCCCGCCGGGGGACCCGCGAGCCATGCGGTCGTGGGCAACGGTGATCAGGATGGCTTCCGAGGTCCGTGGGCGGGCCAGCTGAGCCGCTGGGATCTCGACGCGGACACGATCGAGCAGCTGCGCAGCCTCGGCTACGCCGCGCCGCTCCTCGCGCGCGTGGGACCCACGGTCGTCGCCGTGAGCCCCGCGGAGGGTCAGGTCTTCGGCGTCACCGTCGCTGCGGTCGAGGAGCGCGAGGAGCACGTCGATCAGCTGGGGTGGGCGCCGGGGCGACCGGCCGAGTGTTACGTCGGCGACGAGGATCAGGCGTGGCTCGTGCGCGCGTCGAGCGACGGATCGCTGGTGCTCACCGAGAGCGACTCGCCCGTCCCCGAGACACCCCCCCTCGCGACGGTGCCCACGGCGTGGCCGATGTCTGCGGTCATCGGAGCGCGTGGCCTGCCCTCCGTCGCGCTCGAGCCATCCGGCGGGCACCTCGCGATCAGCACGTCGAGCACGACGCTGCTGCTCGGACCCGAGGGCATCGGCGCGGAGCTCCGCGGCGGACACGGTGTGGTGTTCCCGCGCGAGGGGCTCCTGCGGATGGGCGAGATCACGTCGCCGATCGCCGCGCCCGCGCATCCGTCGCGCTCACGATTCATCGAGCGCTTCATCTATCCCGAAGACGGAGAGGGCGGCTCGTCACCCGAGGTGGCGGCGTTCAACGAGTGGCGGTACCAGGCGGAAGAAGCAGAGGCCGATCACCAGGTGGTGCCGACGCTCGCGCTCGAGCCCGTGTGCAACAGCGTGGCGCCGCTCCGCTGCGTGCGCGCGCGCGTCGAGGGCACACAGCTCGTGGGCTGGGACTTCTACGATCCGGCGCGCCCGACTCGCGCGCTCGGATCGATCGCGCAGCGCGAGTTCCCGCCGGGTCCGGGCCACACGCTCGTCGCGCCCGGAGGTCGGTGGATCCGCATCTTCGGCGCGTCGGGCGCCACCTCGCTCGTGCCCGCTCCTGGGGCGCCGCGGCCGAGCGATCCCACCGGATGGGACGAGCTCGAAGATTGGGTCGAGCTCGACACGGGATGGGCGCTCTTGGATCCGCAGGCGCGCGATCGCCTGGTGTTCGTTCCTTTCGCCGGCGGTCGCGCGAGCGAGCGCCGCTTCGACACCGAGCGGAGCGCGCTGTCGATCCTCGACGCGACGCACGTGCTCGTGTGGGACGGAGAGGCCACGGTCGAGGTCGTGTCCGTGCCGACGCTCGTGACCGAGCGGACGATCACGCTGGGCGCCGCCGGGCCCACGTACCACTGCCAGGACGAAGACCTCGTCGACGCCGACGCGGTCGACGCGATCTCGAACGGGTGTCCGATCGAGAACGTGGACGGCGAGGGCGGCTACGCGATCACCGTGTCGGGAGACCGCGCGTTCTGGGTCGACGCGCGGCTCGGCGACGAGCTCCAGGTCCACCGCGCGTCCGACGGTGCGGAGATCACCGTGCGCGTCACGACGCAAGGCGTGCTCGTGTCGAGCGCGAGCGGTGCGTTCGAAGGCAGCGGCGCGGTGCTCGATCACGTGGTGGTGCGGGAGCCCGGGCCCGTACGCTCGGCGACGTTGACGGCAGGCGCCGACGCGCGCGCCCGCTTCGAGCGACCCGGCCTGGTGGCGAGCTTCTTCGGGGGCCGACCGCTGCCGACGCCCTGATCGCGTCAAACGGCTGTGTTTTTGGGGCCCTCGCCGAGGATTCGAGTTTGACAGGGGAGGGGGCTCGGAGATAATCGCGGCCACCCTTCGTGGGGCTCTGCGCCTTTGGAGGGCTTGCCTGCGTGTGCACGCGAGGCGTTCATCTCATCGAGGAGTCTCCATGCGTCGCGTGGCTCACCGCGCTCTATTGGTCCTGTCGCTCGTCGCGGCATCGCTTCTGTCGACCGCGCTTCCGAGCGCCGCCTCCGCACAGATGCTCACGGGCAACGGCCTGACGGCTGGCGCCGGCAACGTGGGGCTCGGCATGGACCTGCAGCTCTTCCGTCCTGCGATGGACTCGAAGGGCTACCTGTCGGTGAACGGCACCGACATCCTGGGCCACCTCGACTTCTCGTTCGGCCTCATCGTGAACGGCGGCTTCGGCCTCGTGCCGTTCCAGGGCTTCCACAACGACAGCACGGTCGGCGCGGCGGACCTCGCCGGTCAGCGCTGCCCCAGCGGGATCCTGTGTGGTCGCGCGGTCGACTACGTGTTCACGGGCATCCTGCACGCGAACCTCGGCCTCGCGAACATCCTCGAGGTCGGCCTCCAGATCCCGATCGGGTTCTCGAGCGGCCCGAACCTCACGATCCCCGGCATCCTCAACGACTACGACACGGGTCGCGCGGGTCAGGGCATCGGCTACCAGGGCTTCGGCAACCTGATCGTGCACAGCAAGCTCCGCATCCTCCGCGCGGAGCGGAACGGCGGCTTCGGCCTCGGCATCGGCCTCCAGGTCGAGTTCCCCACCGGCAACGCGCAGCGCTTCGTCGGCGACAACACGATCGGCATCTGGCCCATGGTGCTCGGTGAGTACCGCGTCGATCGCTACGTCCGCTTCGGCCTCCAGGTGGGCGCGCGTCTCTTCTTCGGCAACACGCCGACGATCCCGGTCGGTGGTCGCACGGAGCTCGCGACCGGCGTGGGCAACGCCGTCTGCGGCCGCGACATGATGAACGGGATGTACCAGTGCACCACGACGGGGGGCACGAACGTCGGCTACGGCCCGTACCTCACGTACGGCCTCGGCGCGGGCTTCCGCCTCGGTGACTCGCCCCTCGAGCTCACCGCCGAGATCTACGGCGGCAGCATCTTCCAGTCGATCGGCCAGACGGGCGGCAACTCGCTCGAGGCGATGGGCGGCCTGAAGATCTTCGTCGAGCGCAACAGCTACCTCGTGCTCTCCGGCGGCGGCGCGATCCCGATCAGCGGCCTCCTCAGCGCCGACGTGCGCGGCATGGTCGGCTTCATCTTCGAGCCGTCGATCGGCGACCGCGATGGCGATGGCTACCGCGACGACACCGACCAGTGCCCCGACGAGCCGGAAGACTTCGACAACTTCGGCGACGAGGACGGCTGCCCGGATCCGGACAACGATCGCGACGGCATCCTCGACGTGGACGACGAGTGCCCGATGGTCCCCGAGGACCGCGACGGCGACAGCGACGAAGACGGCTGCCCCGAGGGCAACGAGGGTGACCGCGACGGCGACGGCATCCTCGACGCCGACGACCAGTGCCCCGACGATCCGGAAGACCGCGACGGCTTCCAGGACGAGGACGGCTGCCCCGATCCGGACAACGATCAGGACGGCATCCTCGACGTCGACGACCTCTGCCCGAACGATCCCGAGGATCGCGATGGCTTCCAGGACGAAGACGGCTGCCCGGACCCGGACAACGACGCGGACCGCATCCTCGATCGCGACGACAGCTGCCCGAACGATCCCGAGACCTACAACGGCACCGAGGACGAAGACGGCTGCCCGGATCGCGGCTCGGTCATCGTGACCGACGAGGGCATCATCATCCTCGAGAAGATCTACTTCGAGACGGACAGCGCGGTCATCATGGAGCGCAGCTATCCCATCGTGGACGCGGTCGCGACGACGCTCATCAACAACCCCCAGATCCAGTACATCGAGATCCAGGGTCACGCCGACGAGCGCTCGAGCGACGAGTACAACATCCGCCTCACCACCGACCGTGCGGCGGCCGTGCTCGAGGCGATGGTCCAGCGTGGCGTCGCGCGCGAGCGCATGCGCAGCGCCGGCTACGGCGAGCGCTGCGCGCTCGATCCTCGCCACACGCCCGAGGCGTGGGAGCAGAACCGTCGCGTCGAGTTCAAGATCCTCCGTACCACCGACGGCCCGACGGGCGTCGAGGTGGCGTGCCCCGCGGGCCGCGACCTCGTCCCCTCCAGCTGAGCGCGCCAACGAGAGCGCCGCTCTCATCGAACCGCGCAACGGGCTCTCTTCGGAGGGCCCGTTCGCGTTCCGTCGACCGCGTAGGGGGTTGATCCGGGGCGCGGGATCTTGCGATGCTGACGCGGCACGCGCGAAGTGCGCGTGAGGCACGACGAGGACGTGCCGACCTGGCGACGCGACCATGACTCTCGATCGGTTCTCGGCTGCTCTGCGCGACGGGATGCTCAGTCTTCCCCAGGACTGCAAGGCGATGCTGCGGCTCGCCGAAGACCCCGATCTCGACGACGACAGTCGTGTGCTCGCCTGCGGCGCGCTGCTCCACGTGCTCTCGGGCACGAACGCGATCCCGGGTGCGAAGGGCACGCTCGCGCTCGCGGACGACGTGATCGTGATGCGGCTCGTCGTCGAGCGCGCGGCGGTCGCGTCACCCGACGTGGCGAAGGCGCACTTCGAGGACGACCCCGACGTCTTCGACGCGATGCGCGAGCAGATCGACGCGATCCGTGAGCACCTCGGTGACCTGATGTCCGTGCTCGACCGCGCGGTCGACCAGCTTCCGAAGCTCCAGTTCGAAGGTCACGACGCGCCGGGCTGCGCCAAAGACGACGAGAGCATCACGTGGCTCTACGACTCGGTGCACGAGGCGATCATCGAGCGGCTCGAGCTGAAGGAAGAGGCCGTCACGCGCGCCGTGAAGGGCGCGGGCGAGCTCCGCGGCTACCTGAAGCAGCGCATGTAGCGGTTCTCACTCGGCCGCGTCGAGCAAGGCCTCGTCCTCGCGCAGCGTCGCGTCTTGCTCTCGCGGCGCGAGAACGAGGATGCCGCGCACCACGCGCTCGAGCGTCGGTCCGAGCGTGGATGCGTCGACGGGCAAGAGGATGGCGCGGCGACGCGCGATGTCGTGGACGTCGACCATCTCGCTCTCGGCCCACGCGCGGAGCGCGAGATCCGCGCCCGTCTCCTCGCGCGCCGCGATGCGCAGCGCGAGCGACTCGGTCGCGACGATCTCGACTCGGAGATCGAGGAGCAGGCGAGCGCGCGCGCCCTCGTCCGCGAGCCCGACGTGAACGCGGACGTCGCTCGGGTCGATCGCACCGCGACCGAGCAGCCGCATCGACACGAAGGGCGCACCGAGGTCGAGGCGCACGCTGCGCACGACCTGCGAGAGGCGACGCAGCGTGGAGGCCGACGAGATCGCGAGGCGCGCGCGCGAGCCCGACACGACCAGCGCCACGAAGAGTGCGGCGAAGAGACGTGAGGGCGCGTCGCTGTCGAACGCGAGCAGCATCGCCGCGCTCGCGCTGACGAGCCCGAGGCGGGTCGGCTCGACGAGCGAGCCGAGACCGAGCCACTCGAGGTACCCGGCGCGCTCGGCGCGAACCCTCTCGTCGGTCGAGACGGCGCTCAGCGGCATGACGCGCGGACGCGGCGGATCGATCGCCGCGCGCTGCCACGTGGCAGCGACCAGCAGCGCCGACGCGACGAGGCACGCCGAGGCGTCCCACTCGAGCGCGAACGTGAGCGCGCCGAGCGCTGCGACGACGAGGGAGAGCAGCACGTGGATCGATCGCGGTGTCGCCAGCAGCCACCGCACCGACTGCCGCACGCGGCGCGCGCGAACGTCGAGATCCGCGCGCTTGAGGAGCGCGGCGAGGGCGAGGAGCGAGGTGAAGATCAGCCAGCGGGTCCGCGTGGGCTGATCGCTCGATGCCGCGGCGACGGAGGCGGTGGTGCCCGACGGGCTCGCGTCGCGAACGACGGGAACCGGAACGGGATCGAGCTCGACGTCGACGTCGGCGCCGGCTGCGTGCGGCCACAGCGCGCGTGGAACGTGCACCACGGTGTCCCAGTCGCTCGTGCGCGGGAGGTGCGCTCGCTGGTAGGAGATGGCGATGCGATCGCTCGCGCCGAGCAGGTCGTCGGCCGGCACGGGCTGCGTCTGCACCTCGACCGGCGCGGTGAATTCGCCCGCGGGCAGCGGGGCGCTTCCGGCCGGAACGATCCAGCGCACCTCGACGGCGTCGAGGCCGTAGCGCCACGCAGGAAAGACCCAGTGCGCCTCGAGCGTGGTGGTGTCGAGCGCGCGTGAGCCCGAGAGCCCGGTCGTCCACGCCACGTCGATGTCGTACTCCCCGCGGCGCGGAGCGCTCCGTCGCGCGAAGCGCAGCGACACGCGGCCCCCGTCGCGCGGCGTGACGATGACGGGCAGCGCCAGGCCGTTCACGTCGCGGAACGTCAGCGGGTGCTCGGGGTCGAGCACCGCGTCTTCGTCGAGCCCCTCGAGCTCCATGCCCTCGAGCCAGCCGCCGTCGACTCGCACGCGGGCCCACATCGTCACGTGCGCGCGGCCGTCGCCCGTGAGCGCGACCTCGGCGCGCGCGCTCCGCACCGTCGCGTCCGTCCACGCGCGCGCGGAGCCCGGCGTCGCGAAGGACGCGAGCGCGATCGCGAGGATCAGAGAGAGACGAAGACCGTGGGCAGGGAGCCCGCGCATGGGCCGACCCTAGCGACCGACCCGATCGCCCGCGAGTTTTCAGCCGGGGCGGACCCACCACGGCATGAAGAGCAGCACGAACGTGACGAGCGTCGAGATCGCGATCATGCGGCGGGTGGGCGAGAGCGTGTCGTCGTCGGTCGGTGGGTGCGCGTCCCCCGTGAGCCGCGCGAGCACGGTGAGCACGACGAACCACACCATCCAGTGGAGGCCGCTCATCCACTCGGTCGTGACCTCGCTCCACGGTCGCGCTGCGAGCAGCGCGGGCACGCCCATCGAGGCGCCCGTCGCGATCGCGATCACGGGCAGTCCGAAGCGAACGATGCGTCCGTAGCGATCCTGATCCTTGCCGAAGAGCGCGTAGGCGATGTGACCGCCGTCGAGCTGACCCACGGGCACGAGGTTGATCATCGTCACCAAGAGGCCCGCCCACCCCGCGAACGCCGTCGCGCTCAGCATGATGTCGTGGCCCTCGGGGATGGGGCCCTTCAACGCGTAGAGGAGGCCGAGGTAGAGGATCGAGCGACCCTCGATGATGAAGCTGCCGCTCTCGGGCAGCGGCTCCACGGGGGAGGTCGCGATGCCGTACACGAGCACGGGGATCGTGATCGCGAGGCCCGCGAGCGGACCCGACGCGCCCACGTCGAGGAGCGCGTCGCGGCGCGCGATGCGGCCCTTCATGCGGATGACAGCGCCCATCGTGCCGAGCAGCGAGAGCGGCATCGGGATGAAGTACGGCGGCGAGATGTCGACGCGGTGCAGGCGCCCCGCGACGTAGTGCCCGAGCTCGTGGGCGAGCAGGATCGACATCAGCGGCAGCGCGAAGTCCCACCCCGCGCGCAGCGTCTCGAGCGCCGGGCCCGCGCCGCGATCGAAGGCCGCGATCGGATCGAGGCCGTGCATCTCGGCGCCGACGAACGACGTCGTGATCAGCGTCGCGAAGAACAGCAGCACGGGCGTGCGCCACGCGGCGAGGCCGTGTGCGCTCGGCTCCTCCGGCGGCTCGGCGGTCGTGTCGGCTGCTGCCCCGTCCGAGGTCTTCGTGGGGGGCTCGCTCACGATCCCTCGCGGAGGGCGTGCTCGAACGCGGCGAGCTGAACCTCGAGGCGTGCGTCGAGGGTGCCGAGGTCGCTCGTGAGCACGCAGCCGCCGCGCGTGATCGTGGCGTCGGGCGTGATCCGCACGGCGCTGCTCGACAATGCTTCACCCCGCGACAGCGCAGCCTCGAGCGCGGCCGCGTCGTCGGGATGAACGCGGATCTCCACGTGCTTCGCGCGCTTCACGCGATCGAGCTCGGCGCGCACGGCCGTGACGATGCGCTCGGGCGCGTCGGCGAGCGTGGCGTGCAGCACGCGCTCTGCGATGCGGGTGACGAGGCCGACGACGGTTCGCTCCGCGTCGTCGATGCTCCTCGCGCGCGCCGTGGCGGCGCGGGTCTCGAGGGCCGCGACCGACGCGCGACCTTCGCTCGCGCCGCGCTCGCGGGCCTCGCGCCGGAGCACGTCGGAGTCGGCCTCGGCGCTCGCGCGGATCGCTCTCGCGTCGGACTCGGCGGACTCGCGGATCACCCGCGCCTCGTCCTTCGCGCGGACGACGCTCGCCTTGGTGATCGCCGTCCCGGCGCGGATCACGCGGGCCATGCGCGCGCCTCCACGCGGGCGCGCTCTTCGGCGGCGCGTCGCGCGCGCAGGTCCGCGGCGGTGAGGCGTCGCAGGTGATCACGGAGCCCCGGCGGAGGGCGGTACCCACGCCGCGGCATCGGCAGCGCGACGGCCGCGGCGCGGGCCTTCTGCGTCGCGATCGGGGCGAGCAGCGCGGCCGCGCGTGGGCTCGAGGGGAGGGCATCGAGCGGCGGATCGACCGCCTGTCGCGCGAGGGCGGCGAGCATGTGCTCACGGGACACCGCTGGATCCTCGGCGCCGATGGCCACGAGCCGTTCGCGTGCGCGCGCCGCGAGGTCGGTCGCGAGCGCGGTGTCTCGCAGCGGCGCCTCGCCGCCCGCGTGCGCGAACGCGGCGAGGAGGAGGCCGGCGATCGTCTCGGGGCGCTGCACGCGCAACGACTATCACGGGACACCCCTCGACGGCGCTGCCCACGCGGCCCGTGCCCAGGCGGGGAGCGCCCAAGTCGCGAGCCCAACTAGCGAGCGCAGGCGGCAGGTCGTGCCGCGGTGCGATCTCGTGCCCTATACTCGGCGTCGATGCGCCTCGCGCCCCGCCCCTCGAAGACCACGCCGATCACGATCGCCGCAGCGTTCGCCTCGCTCGTCGCGCTCGCGCTCGCGTGGCCCGCACGGCTCGCGGCGCAGTGTGAGGAGCCGGCGCTCGGTCCCGTCGATGCGCTGCCCGCCGTGGGCGCGCCTGGGGTGACGACCGACGCGTGGGTGCGCGTCCGCTACACGAGCGGCTACTTCGAGCCGGGTGGGCCCGGCGGCGATCCCGCCTCGCTCTTCGGTCTCTTCCGCTGCGGCGTGTGCGGCGACACGTGCGACTCGGGCGATCCGGTCGCGGGTCATGTCGAGGTCTACGGCGACGACCTCTTCTTCGTCCCGGCTGCCCCGCTCGATCCGCGCGCGCAGTACGGCGGCGAGGCGGCTGGCCTCGAGACCTCGCTCTCGCTCCGGTTCTGCACCGGCGCCGGCCCCGACCGATCGCCGCCGTCGTTCGGTCAGGATCTGCGCGTGAGCTCGGAAGAGGTCGGCCCTGGCTGCGAGCTTCCCGACGGTGGCTTCCGCGTCGGCGTGTTCGCGGGCGCCGCCACGGACGACGGCCCGGGCGGCTCGCTCGAGTACTTCCTCTTCCTCACGCGGGCCGATGGTCTCACCGCGCCGCTGCTCGTCGATCGCGTGCGCAACTTCTCCGCGGGTGAGATCACGCTGCGTCTCTTCCTCGACGGCTCGCAGGCCGCGTCGCCCGTCTGCGTGCGCCTCGGCGTCGTCGACGGCGTGGGCAACGTGACGATGTCGGACGCCGAGGAGTGCTTCGATCCCGTCATGGAGGTCGCGTTCCAGGGCTGCAGCGTCTCGCGCGGACGGCGCTCGGAGATGCCGACGGGCGCGATGCTCGCGGTGCTCGGCCTCTCCTTCGGTCTCGCGCGACGCGCGCGCCGGAGACGCTCGCGTTGAGCCTCGTCGCGACCGCCGCCGGTCGTGCGCTCGCCCTCGCGACGCTGGGCGCCGTGGGCGCGGGCTGCGCGACGTTTCCGCGCCTGATGACCTACGAGCGCGTGCGTTCGCCCGCGATGCGCGACGTGTGGATGGAGGTCGCGATCCTCGCGCCCGAGGATCTGCGCCCCACCGAGTCGCTGCCTCTCGTCGTGTTCCTCCACGGCGGTGGCGACGGCCCCGACAGCCTCGATCGCTCGGCGATCTCGGGCGATCTCCTCGCGGGCATGGTCGACGGCTCGGTGCCGCGCGCGGTCGTCGTGGTGCCCGAAGGCAACCTCGGGTTCTGGGCGAACTGGTACGACGGCAGCCGCCGCTACGAGGACTACGTGGTCGACGAGGTGATGCCGCGCGTCGCGCGTCGCTTCCACACGGCGCCATGTCCCGAGGGCTGCCACGTGATGGGCGTGTCGATGGGCGCGGAGGGTGCGCTCCGCTTCGCGATGCACCGCCGCGGCACGTGGTCGAGCGTCACGGCGATCAGCGGCCCGAGCTACGACACGGCGCATCGCCTCGAATTCCTGCGCGATCCGCTGATCAACGCGATCATCCCGACGTGGCACGTGTTCGGCCCGCCCGAGCCGCTGTCACGCGTACGCGCGGACGATCCGTGGATCGTGTGGGAGTCGAACGACGACGTCGCCGCGCGCCTCTACCTCGCGTGGGGCCGCCGCGATCGCGACTTCGTGCGCGAGGGCAGCGAGCGCTTCCACCAACACCTCGACGCGCGCGGCGTCGAGCACGCCGCCGAGGTCTTCGACGGCGGCCACGACTGGGTCTCGTGGCGCCCCGTGATCCTCCGCGCTCTCCAGCAGACGCTGTCGCTCTCCGACTGATCACTCGGCACGCGCGAGCGCCGGCGGACCGTGCGTCGCGTCGTCCTGGGTGAGGCCCAGGGCGGGCGTGCTCGCCGCGGCGAGGGCGACGCGAAGGAGCCGCGGCTCTGCGGAGAGACATCCCTCGACGTCGTCCGCGCTCGCGCGCAGCCGGTCGCGCGCGATGCGAAGCGAGTCGTGCTCGACGCGGAGGGTTTCGGCGTCCGCCAGCGCCTGCGCGTAGCGCGCCACCGCCACGCACCGCACCGGGTGCACCTGCTCGGAGAGCACCTGCCGCACCTGGTCCTCGAACTGGATCTGCACCTGATGTTGGGGAAGCGCGGCACCTCGGATACGTCGCTGGAGATCGTCGGGCTGCGGCAGCAGGACGGCGTTCGCGATCCCTCTCGCGAGCGCGTCGTAGGCACGCGCGACCAGGACGAGCGCGGGGATCCGCTCCTCGTGCACACGCACGTCGACCAGCGACGCCTCGAACTCGCGCACGCGCTCCGCGTTTCGATGGATCTGATCTCGGATTGCCTGCACGAACGACCGCACGGTCGCCTGCGGTCCAGGCTCCACGACGAGCGAGGGCTCGAGCGAGGCGAAGTCTTCGGTCGCCCTCTCGAGCCGCGCGGTCGCGACGCTCCGCGCGATCGGCCAGCTGGGCGGAAACGCGACGGACTCCGCCAGCGACAGCGCCGCGTCGCGCGACGCACGCGCCTCGCTCTCGCGATCTCCCATGGTCACCAGGAGGCTCGTCAGCGCGAGCTGCACGTCGAGGCGCGCGTCGATCACGCCGGCGTTGCGCGCGTCGCGCAGGAAGTGACGCACCGCGCGTACGAGTGTCTCTCGATCGCCCCGCGCGAGCAGTAGGCCTGCGGCGCGGCTCAGCGCGTCCGCGCTGGTCGATGCAGCGCCGCTCCGACGCGCGAGCTCGAGGTACGCGTGCAGCGCGCGCTGCGTGTCCTCATCGCGCTCGGAGGCCCACGCACGCTCCGCGAGCGCCCGAAGCGCCGGGTCATGGACCTCGATCACCGCCGTCGCGAACGCCCCCGCCGGTCGCCATCGCCGCCCAGACGCGAACGTGCAGTGGTGCTCCTCGATCCATCGCGAGAGGCGGCGCGCTTCATCGCCGTCGCCCGCTGCGAGCGCGATGTCGACGAGTCCCCGATAGGCCCCGAGACCCTCGCTCGATGCCCCGGCTCCCGTGCAGTGGCGGTCGAGCAGGTCCGTCAGCCGGATCGACTCAGCCTGCTCGGACTGGGCCGAGACTCGCGTGAACGCGCCGAGCGAACCCGTCGCGAGAAGGAACACACACACGAGCGCCGTGCGACGCAGGTTCCCCGCTCGAGAACCTCGGCCGGGGCTCATCGCGTCACGTCGTGCCGGGGATCGACTCGGCGGCCTTGGCGGCCTTCTTGTCGCTGCGGCGCTTCCACCAGCGCCAGCCGAGGAACACGGTGACGGCGAGGAGGATGGCGGTGAGCGTGGGGACGAGGATCGCGAGGATCGCGATGGCCGCGGCGCCTACGTCTTCGATCACGCTGAGCACCGGGTTCGCGATGCCCGCGGTGAGCGAGGTGGAGAGGCCGCGCGTGGCGGCCTTCGCGGCGTGCGGGGCGAGGGCGGAGGGGGCGCCGACGATCACGCCGAGCACGAGCGCCCAGAGCGGCTCGTCGATCTGCCACATCACCGAGGCCGCGAGCAGCGAGCCTGCGACGGGGCGGACGAAGGTGCCGCCGACGTCGAGCGCGTGATCGACCGCGGGGATCTTGTCGCCCGCGATCTCGAGGATCGTCGCGACGCCGAAGCAGACCAGCGCGGGCCACGAGCCGACGAACGTGAAGTCCTCGCCGAGCTCGAGCACGCCCACGCGCGAGAGCACGCCCGCGATGAGCAGAGGGAGGAAGGCGCGCAGACCCGCCGACGCGGCGAGCGAGATCGCGAGCGCGATCGTCGGGATCCAAGAGAGCGCGAGGGTCGCGTCGTCCCAAGTGACCTGCGTGGCGAGCTCTTCCATGGTCGTTCCTCTCTCTCTGACTCTCCGCCCCGTCGACCGCGGCGGCACGCGTTGGACGTCCGCGTGTGTCGGCGATTCTGACATGGATGTACGCGCGAGCGCGCCCGGGCCTTCCGCCAGAGGCTGCGTGGTATACCGGCCGCCGATCGAGATGAGCGACAACCGCCGCATCCTCCTCGTCGAAGACGACCCCGCGCTGGCGCTCGGCCTCGTCGACGCGCTCGAGTTCGAGGGCTTCGAGGTGACCCACGCGCGCACCGGTCACGACGGCGTGCAGTTCGCGACCAAAGAGCGGCCGGACGCGATCATCTTGGACCTGATGCTCCCCGACACGAACGGCTACCGCGTGTGCGAGCTCGTCCGGGCCCAGGCGCCGCTCGTGCCGATCCTGATGCTCACCGCGCGCAGCCAAGAGGCCGACAAGATCCGCGGCCTCGACGCGGGCGCCGACGACTACGTCACCAAGCCCTTCTCGATCGGCGAGCTCGTCGCGCGCCTCCGCGCGATCTTCCGCCGCGTCGAGCGCACCCCGCGCATGGACGAGAGCTTCTCGATCGGCGAGGCGCGCGTGGATCCGTCGGCGCAGACCCTCACCGTGGGCCGCGAGAAGTCGCAGCTCTCGTTCTACGAGGCCCAAGTGCTGCGCTACCTCCACGAGCGCGCGGGGCAGGTCGTGTCGCGCGACGAGCTCCTCGATCGCGTGTGGGGCGTGGACTCGAGCCCGACCAACCGATCCGTCGACAACTTCATCGTGAAGCTGCGCAAGAAGATCGAGCCCCAGCCCGAGAAGCCTCGCCACATCCTCACGGTGTACGGCATGGGCTACAAGCTCGTCGTGTGAGCGCCGCTTCGCCGAACCCAGCGGGGAGCCTGCCGACGCTCGAGTTCCACGCGGGCACGCTGGAGCTGAAGGGCCTGCTGGCCTCGACGCCGAGCCCGCTGCCCGAGCGCTGCGTGCTCGATCCGCGGACGGCCTCGTTCCGCGCGCCCGCGAACGACTACGCGGATCTCTTGCGCGCGCTCCGCGACAAGAAGATCGACGTCGAGGATCGCGCCCGCGCCTACACGGAGCTCACGAACGGCCCGCTCGTGTCGCGCGAGCCGCGGCCCTACCAGAGCGAGGCGGTCGCCGCGTGGAAGAAGGCGCGCGGCGCGGGTGTCGTGGTGTTGCCGACGGGCGCGGGCAAGACGCACGTGGCCGTGATGGCGATCGACGACAAGCGACGGTCGACCCTCGTCGTCGCGCCCACGCTCGATCTCGTGCGGCAGTGGCACGACCTCCTCGCGTCGACCTTCGCGCAGCCGATCGGCGTCGTCGGTGGTGGTGACTACGACGTGAAGCCGATCACGGTCACGACCTACGACTCGGCGTACATCCACCTCGAGAACCTCGGCAACCGCTTCGGCCTCCTCGTGTTCGACGAGTGCCATCACCTGCCCTCGGCCACGTACGCGCTCGCGGCGCGGCATGCGATCGCGCCGTTTCGGCTGGGCCTCACGGCCACGCCGGAGCGCATGGACGGACGCGAGTCGCTGCTCGACGACCTGATCGGCCCGACCGTCTACCGACGCGACATCGTCGAGCTCGCGGGCGACTACCTCGCCGACTACGAGACCGTGCACGTGTCCGTGTCCCTCTCGCCCGAGGAGCGGCAGGAGTACGAAGCCGAGCGCGCGATCTACCGCTCGTTCCTCTCGCGCAACGCGATTCGCATGAGCGATCCGAAGGGCTGGTCGCAGTTCATCATGCTGAGCGCGCGCAGCGAAGACGGCCGCCGCGCGATGGCAGGCTACCGGCGGCAGCGTGAGCTCGCGTTCTCCGCGCCCGCGAAGCTCGACTACGTCGCGCGCCTCCTCTGGGAGCACCGTCACGATCGCGCGCTCCTCTTCACGCAAGACAACGCCACCTGCTACGCGCTCTCGAAGCGCTTCCTGATCCCCGCGATCACGCACCAGACGAAGATCAAGGAGCGCAGCGCGATCCTGCGCGGCCTCGCCGACGGCACGTACGGGGCGGTCGTGACGAGCAAGGTGCTCAACGAAGGCGTCGACGTGCCGGACGCGAACGTGGCGATCATCGTGTCGGGCTCGGGCTCGGTGCGGGAGCACGTGCAGCGCCTCGGCCGCATCCTCCGCAAGCGCGACGGAAAGTTCGCGCTGCTCTACGAGATCGTCACCGACCAGACGTCCGAGTCCTACACGAGCGAGCGGCGCCGCGATCACGCCGCGTACAACAGGTAGCCGTGCTGCCGAACGACCTCGTCCACTCACGCCGGCAGAAGGATCGGCTCGTCGTCACGCCGCTCGGTGACCGCATGGAGCGAGCGCGAGAGCTCGCGGGCGAGCTCGTCGAGATCGCGGAGGCGCACGTCGGGCGCACGCGCGAGGAGCTCGAGACGGCGTGGGGCGCGCTCGACGTGCCTGCGCGCGAGATCCGTTTGCGCGATGGCTTGGTCGCGCTGATCGAGGACGCGCTCGATCTCGACGGACGGGACGACGTCGATCCGGTGGCCCTGCGCGCCGAGGTGTTCGCACGCGCCACGGCGCGTCGGCGCGCGGAGCCGAGCTTCGATCGCGCGGCGATCCTCGCGGAGCTCGCGGCGGAGAAGAACACGACGGTCGACGCGATCGAGGCCGACCTCTACGCGGATCTGCGCGGCGCGCAGGTGCTGCGTCCGTCGATCGATCGCACGGGCGCGGCGATCGCGCTCGTGCCCGGCGGCGCGCGCGCGATCGTGGAGGGCTACGATCTCGCGCAGGCGCAGTCGGTGCTGCTCCGCGCGACGCGTATCGTCGTGACGCTGCGAGAGACGCCGGTGCTCGCGCTGCGCGCGCTCCTCCGGAAGCTGAAGTTTCATCGCCTGCTCTTCTCCGCCGAGAAGCTCGGCGAGGCGACCGTGCTCACGATCGACGGTCCGTCTGCGCTCTTCGAGTCGACGACCCGCTACGGCCTCGCGCTCGCCGTCGCGTTGCCGAGCGTGCTCGCGTGCGCGCCCGAGCGCGTCGAGGCGGACCTGCGGTGGGGCAAGGAGCGGCTGCCGCTCCGCTACGTGATCGAGGCGCCGAGTCCCCTCCTCGGTGAGCGTCGATCGATCGAGAGCGCGCTCCCCGACGAGGTCGTCGCGGTGCTCGAGAAGCTGCGCGCCAAGAGCGAGCGCTTCGAGGCGTCGGTGGCCGATGTGCTGCTCGACATCCCCGGCGTCGGCCTCACGGTGCCCGACCTCACGCTGCGCGAGCGCAAGACCAAGCGCGTCGTGCACGTGGAGGTGCTCGGCCACTGGAGCCGCGATGCGGTGTGGAAGCGCGTGGAGCTCGCGGAGAAGGGCCTGCCCGAGCCCGTGCTCTTCTGCGCGAGCGAGCGCCTGCGCGTGAGCGAGGCCGTGCTGCCCGAGACGACCGGCGCCTCGCTCTACATGTTCAAGGGCACGCTGTCGGCGACCGTGATCCTCGAGCGTGCAGAGCGGCTGCTCGCGCAGGCGCCGCCGAAGAAGCGCAAGGCCAAGCCCAAGCCGGGCTGACCTTCACGGGCTGACCTTCACGGGCTGACCTTCACGGGCTGGCCTTCACGGGCTGGCCTTCACGGGCTGACCTTCACGGGCTGGCCTTCGGCTGCTGACATGGACCGAGGGCGTCATGCGTTGGACTGTGAGACGCTGCCGGCCAGCCCGTCGGACCAGACGAATCCGGAACGAAGTTCCGGGCAGCAGGACCAGGAGAACTCGTGCAGGACCCGAACGCTCCCTTCGGTCAGCCGCCGACCACGCCGCCGGCCAGCACGCCGCTCGCGCTGCCGCCTTCGGGGTTCACGCCCGGACCGGCGCCGTACCAGCGGGACGAGGACTACTTCGGGTGGATTGGCCTCGGGCTCGGTGTCGTCTCGTGGCTTCTGTGCTGCTGCTCGATCATCCCGTTCATCGGTCTCGTCGGGAACCTGATCGCGTTCCTCATGGCCGGCGCGGCGATCGTGCTGGGCGCGCTGTCGTTCCGGAACGCGAGGCGCGACGGCGCGCCCGCTCACCTCGGCATCATCGCCATGGTGCTCGGCGCCGCGCGCTTCGGGCTCGTCGTCGCCGCGATCGTCATCGTGGTGATCATGCTGCTGCTCGGCATGGGCGGCGGGATGCTCTCGGCGCTCTCGCAGGGCATGCACTGACGTCTCGAGAGGGGACAGATCGTTTGCGGAGCTCGTTCGTCTGAGCGGCACCCGGAGGTGTCTCGTGTCGCGAACGTTCTCGTCGTCATCCCACGCGCGGGTCGCGCGCTCACTGCTCGGTTCGATCGCGGTGGGTTCGATCGTGGCCGCGTCGCTCGGTGGCTGCGGCGCGTCGCCCGGTCGCGGTGCGGACGAGCCCGCGCTCGCCGACTCCGCGCAGGCGCTCTCGCTCGACGCGCCGCTCGCAGGGCAGCTGACGCCGCCGTGTGATCGCCTCGCCTTCTCGTTCCGACCCACCGAGCGCGGCAACTACGACTGGGAGGTCCGCTCCGACGTGGCCGTGTCGCTGCGTCTGTTCGCGATGAGCCCCGACCTCTATCTCGCGACGGGATCGCGCGAAGGCGAGGTGAGCCGCGTGAGCGGAGACCTCGACGCGAACGTCGACTACGCCGTGACGGTGACGCCGCGCGAGTGCCGCGCCGCGCCCTACGAGGTCGCGATCACCCGCCGCTGACGGGCTCACCGCGCAGACCGAGCCGAGCCGCGAGCTCGTCGGGTGCGGTCAGGACCGTGACGGCTCCGGGCGATCGCCGCGTCAGCGCCACGTGGGAGATCGCGCTCGTTGTAGCCGCGACGTGTGGGTATGCGTGGCCCGACGATACCGGAGGGACGAAACGGAGGGGGGCGCGGGTATGCTTGCGCGCGATGGAAGTCACTGCCGAGAGCCTCGTTCGCGACGTCGTCCTCAACGTGCCCGGCGGCGTGGCCGCGATGGAGAAGCACCACATCGACTACTGCTGTGGCGGCGCCAAGACGCTGCGGCAGGTCGCCACCGAGCTCGGCCTGCGCGTCGAGTGGGTGCTCGACACGATCGCGAAGGAGCGCGAGGGCGGCGGCACCACCGACGCGGAGCTGCTCGACGTGCCGCTCCATCACGTCGTCTCGAACCTCGTCGATGGGCACCACGTCACGAGCCGCGCGGCGGCCGAGCGCATCCGCGCGCTGGCGGACGACGCGGTCGCCGCCGCCCCGAGCGACCCGACGGTGACGGAGCTCCGCACGCGCGCAGGCAAGCTCTTCGCGTCGCTCCTTCCGCACCTCGTCCACGAAGAGAAGAACCTCTTTCCCTACGTGCGCTCCCTCGAGCGCGCCGCGGAGAGGCCCGGATCCGTGGCGCCCGCCGCGCTGTTCTCGAGCATCGCGGACGTCCTCCACGACATGGAGGAAGAGCACGAGCGCTGCGACCTCGAGATGCAGGCGATGCGCGAGCTCACCAACGGCTACGTCACGAACGAGCAGACGCCCGCGACCGTTCGCGCGCTCTACGAAGCGCTCGACGCCCACGAGAGAGACCTCATCCGGCACATGCACCTCGAGGGCAACGTCGTGTTCCCACGTGCCGAGCGTCTCGAGGTGAAGGTGCGATCGCAGGCGCCCAAGTCCGCGCGCCGCACGATGTGATGCGCGAGCCGCTGCCGGAGACCATCCGCGCGCGTCACGCGCTCCGACAGCGCCGGCCGAGCGTCATCGCTTCGACGACCAACAGGTGCGCGTGTTCCGCGCCCGCGCGGCGCGCGCGATCCGGCGCGGCGACGTGACGCGCGGCGAGCCCTGCGATCCGACGACGTGATCCCGACGCGCCCTCGCGCGGACGCGTCGCGGTACAGTCCGCCCCGTGAGCGAAGACCGGGTCGAGGACACGAAGGACCGCGAGGGCACACCGAAGCGAAAGCGCGTCCGAGGCCGCGGTCGACGCGGGCTCGGCCGAGGACAGGTGAGCCGCGTGCTCGATCGCGTCGGGCGCGGCGCACAGAACGCGGCCGAGCTCATGCGCATGGGCCGACTCGGCGCGCCCTACCGCGCGCAGTTCGAGATCGCGCGCGAGGAGCGCACGTACCGGCTGCGTCACTACGGAGCCGGCGAGGGCGCGCACCGCGCGCTGCCCATCGACGCGACGCTCCAGCCCATCCTGCTCGTCCCGCCGCTCATGGTCGCGTCGGAGGTCTACGACATCAGCCCCGAGCTCTCGTCCGTGCAGCGCCTGATCGATGCCGGCCTCGACGTCTGGCTCACCGACTTCGGTGCGCCCGAGCGCGAAGAGGGCGGCATGGAGCGCACGCTCGACGATCACGTGCGCGGCGTGTCCGAGAGCATCGACGAGATCGTGCGCGCGACCGGCAAGTCGGTGCACCTCGCGGGTTACTCGCAAGGCGGGATGTTCTGCTACCAGGTCGCGGCCTTCCGCGAGTCGAAGGACATCGCGTCGCTCGTCACGTTCGGAAGCCCCGTCGACATTCGCCTCAACCTGCCGGTGAGCGCGCGCGCCGCGGAGCGCGTGATCGACTTCGCGCGCAGCGCTGCGTCGCGCCCGCTGGCTGCGGTGGAGGGCCTGCCGGGCTTCCTCACGGCCACGGGCTTCAAGCTCCTGTCGGTCCGCAAAGAGATCCAGCAGGTCGCCGAGTTCGTCGCGAGCCTGCACGACCGCGAGAAGCTCGAGCAGCGCGAGAGCCGTCGTCGTTTCCTCGCGGGCGAGGGCTTCGTCGCGTGGCCGGGCCCCGCGTTCCGCAAGTTCGTCGACGAGTTCATCGTCGGCAACCGCATGGCCTCGGGCGGCTTCGTGATCGAGGGACGCACCGTGACGCTCGCGGACGTGCGCTGTCCCATCCTCTACTTCGTCGGCACCAAGGACGAGATCGCGCGAGCACCCTCGGTGCGCGCGATCGAGCAAGCCGCGCCGCGCGCCGACACGTACGAGGTCGACGTGCGCGCTGGGCACTTCGGCATCGTGGTGGGCTCCACCGCGTCGCGCGTGACGTGGCCCACCGTCATCGAGTGGGTGCGATGGCTCGACGCGGACGGACCGATCCCCGAGCCGCTCGCGGAGAGCACCGACGACAGCCCGCGCAGCCTCGACGAGCTCGACGACGACGACTTCGACGCGGTGCCCGTCAACGCCGAGCTCTTCTACGACGTGGCGACGAGCGCGATCGACGCCGTCGCCAAGCGCGTCGGCCGCTACGGCAAGGAGGTCGGTGACCTCATCGACAACCTGCGCTGGCAGGTGCCGCGTCTGAACAAGCTGCGCTCCGTCGAGGCCGACACGCGCATCGGCCTGGGCCTCGCGCTCGCGGAGCAGGCGCGCGCCATCCCCGACAACACGTTCTTCTTGTGGAAGGGCAGGGCGTTCACGTACCGCGACGCGGATCGACGCGTGACGGCGATCGTGCACGGCCTCTTCCACGCAGGCGTGCGACCGGGCGACAAGGTCGGCGTGCTGATGGAGCCGCGACCGAGCTATCTCTCGATCGTCGCGTCGCTCAACCGCATGGGCGCCGTGGCGGTGCTGCTGAGCCCCGAGAGCTCGCGCGTGTCCCTCTCCGAGGCCGCGCGCCTCGCGGGCATGCAGCACCTCGTGTGCGATCCGGAGAACGCAGCGCGTGCGCGTGAGGGCTTCACCGGACCGGTGCTCGCGCTCGGGGGCGGACCGCCGGGCACGGCCGATCGACCGTCGCTCCCCGACGGCGTGATCGACATGGAGGCGATCGATCCCGCGTCGGTGGTGCTCCCCGCGGGCTTCGCGCCCGACGATGCGCGCGCCGCGGATCTCGCGATGATCATCTTCACCGCGGGGCGTGGTGAGCAGGCACGACCCGCGCGGATCACCAACCGGCGCTGGGCGTTCTCGGCGCTGGGCGCGGCCGCGGGCTGCGCGCTCACGTCGCACGACACGGTGTACTGCTGCCTCCCGCTCCATCACGCGGCCGGCATGCTCGTCGCCGTGGGCGGCGCGCTGGTCGGTGGCTCGCGCCTCGCGGTGGGGGAGAGCTTCGATCACGGTCGCTTCGTGCCCGAGCGCTTCGTCCAAGAGGTGCACCGCTACGGCGCGAGCGTCGTGTTCTACGCCGGCGAGCTCTTGCGACCGCTCGTGGACTCGCCCCGCAGCGCGCTCGACGAGGCGGTGCCCGTGCGGCTCTTCGCGGGCTCAGGCATGCGCGCGGACCTGTGGAAGAAGCTGCGTGATCGGTACCCGCGCGCGAAGGTGCTCGAGTTCTACGCCTCGACCGAGGGCAACGCGGTGCTCGCGAACGCCCGCGGCAAGAAGCTCGGTGCGCTCGGACGCGCGCTGCCCGGCAGCGCCGATCTCGCCCTCGCCGCGTGGGACTTCGGGCGCGACGCGATCCGACGCGACGAGCGCAAGACCGTGATGCTCGCGGGCACCGACGAGCCGGGCGCGCTCGTCGCGCGCATCGATCCGTCGCATCCGATGGCGTCGTTCGACGGCTACGAGGGCGACGCGGTCGGTGGCAACAGCGGCAACAAGATCCTGCGTGGTCTCTTCGAGTCGGGCGACGCGTGGTTCGTCACGGGGGACCTCCTTCGGCGCGACGCCGATGGCGACTTCTGGTTCGTCGATCGCATCACCGACGTCGCGAAGGGACCGAGCGGTCCGATCTTCACGCACGCCGTCGAAGACGCGCTCCTCACGATCCCCGCCATCCGCGCGGCCGCGGTGGTGTCGGTGGAGTGGCGAGGTCAGCGGGTGCTCGCCGCGATGGTGTCGGGCAAGCCGCCGGCCGACCTCGATGCGGTGTCGCGCGAGATCGCGGAGGCGCTCCCCGCCGAGCAACGACCTCGCTTGTTGCGCTGGGTGGAAGCCCTTCCGCTCACCGATGGTTTCCGCCCTCGCAAGACGACGATCCAGGGCGAGCTCGCCCGCGCGCCGGCCGACGGCCGCACCCTGATCCTCGACGGCGACAAGTACCGGATGAGCTGAGAGGTCCATGAGCATCTTCGATCGCGCGGCCCGCTTCCTCGACGACGCGCTCTTGCCCGACGATGCGCGCGCAGCGATCGAGCGCGCGGAGAAGCTGCTCGCCGATGGGCATGCGAAAGAGGCAGAGGCGGCGTTCCGACGGGTGATCGACGCTCGGCCGCAGCTGGGTCGCGCGCTCCTCGGGTGGGGGCGCGCGCTGCTCGAGCTCGGTGATCTCACGGGCGCGCGCGTGGCGCTCGCCGAAGCGCAGAAGGTCGCGCCCGACGATCCGCGTCTCGCGGTGCTGTCCGCGCGCCTCGCGCTCGAAGCGGGTGAGCTGGGCGCCGCGCTGTCCGCCGCGCGCGAGGCGACGCGACGTCTCGCCGGCGAAGGCGGTCGTGCCTTCGCCGAGGCATGTGCACTGCGCGCGAGCGTCGAGTCGCGCCGTGGTCGCCCGGATCGCGCCGCGCGCGAGCTCCGCAAGGCCGTGGCCGCAGCGCCCGACGATCTCGGTCATCGCGTGGCGCTCGTGGTCGCTCTTGCGGATGCGTGGGAGCGCACGCAAGCGCTCCGCGCGCTGAAAGATCTCCCCGTCGATCGCGTCGAGCCGAGCGCAGCGCTGGCGCTCGGGCTCGCGCTCGCACGACTTCGCGAGAGCGCCGCCGCGCTGCCTTGGCTCGAGCGGGCCGCCTCGCGCGGAGAAGCGGCAGCCCTCGGCGCGCTCGCTCGACACGCGCTCGCCGAAGGGGCGGCCGAGCGAGCCGAGGGTCATGCGCGCATGGCCGTCGCGCGAGGCGGAGGCGCGCAGGCGCTCGCCCTCCTCGCCGAGGTGCTCGCGTTCGAGGCCGAAGGCGCGGTGCCCGCTCCCGATCCGGCCGCGCGTGATCGTCGCGAGTCCGAGGCCTCGGAGGCGCTGCTCACGGCTGCGTCGGCCACCGGCGATCCCGAGATCTTCGTGCGCGCGACGCGCTTCGTTCCCCTGCGGACCTCACCGAAGGGCGACGGGCCACGCGAGATCGATCGCGTCGCCGATGCGGCCGATCGTGCGGTGCCCGGCCTCGCCAGCACGCGCGCGCTTCGTGCGTGGTCGCTGCTCCTCCGCGGGCAGATCGATGCCGCGCGGCCGCTGCTCGTGGAGCCGCTCACGGAGCCGCGCGCGCTGCTCGCGGCGGCCCGCCTCTCGCTGCTCGACCGCGCCCCCGGCGTGACGCTCGCGCTGCTCGATCGCGCCGAGGCCGAGGGCGCGGGCCTCCTGCGGCGTGGTGACGCGCGGCTCGCGAGCGAGCTCCGGCGCGACGCGCTGCGCGCGCTCTGGCGCGGGCCGGACGCGGAGGTCGATCTGGCGGCCGCGATCGATGGCGTCGTCGCCTTCGCGCGGGAGCGTGGCTTGGCTGACGGCGAGCGCCGCGGCCTCGCGCTGCGCGACGAGCTCGATCGGCCGCTGCTGCTCGCGATCCTCGGGGAGTTCAACGCAGGCAAGAGCACGCTCGTGAACGCGTTCCTCGGCGCCGACGTCGCGCCGACGGGCATCCTGCCGACGACCGCGACGCTCAACGTGCTCCGCGGCGGCGCGGAGCGTCTCGTGCGTGTGGTGCGCAAGGACGGCACGACGCGCGAGGGCGAGCACGCGGCGCTCCGAGGGCTGCTCGCCGAGGCCGAAGAAGAAGGCGCGATCGTGGATCGCGTCGAGATCACGCTGCCCTCCGAGCTGCTCGAGCGTGTGTGGATCCTCGACACGCCCGGCTCGAACGCGCCGAACCCCGAGCACGAAGCGCTCGCGCAAGAAGCGCTTCGTCGCGCCGACGTCGCGCTGTGGGTGTTCGACGCAGGGCAGGCAGGCAAGGCCACCGAGGGAAGGATCCTCGCCGGGATCCGCGCGAGCCGTCGCGAGGTGATCGCGGCGCTCAACAAGGTCGATCGACTCAAGCCCGAGGAGCTCACGCGCGTGATGACGACGCTCGTGACCACGATGCCCGAGCTGTCGTCTCCGAGCGGCGGCGGCGAGCCCGTGGCGCTGTCGGCGCGCGCAGCGCTCAAGGCCCGCCTCGCGGGCGACGACGACGCCTACCGCGCGAGCGGCTTTCCCGCGCTGATGGAGCGCCTCGAGCGCGACGTGTTCGCGCGCGCGCGACCGCTGAAGCGACGCGCCTGCGCGGGGCGTCTCTTCGCGCTGCTCGACGACGCGCTCGCGACCGAGCCAGACGCGCTCGCGATCCATCGACGCGCGGCAGACGACGCGCGCGCTGCGGCGAAGGCGCTGCGGGACGTCAGCGGTCGCCTCACCCCCGAGCTCGATCGCGCGCTCGACGAGATGGACGCGGGACAGAGCACCGCCATCGTCGAGGCCGCGCGTGAGGTGCTGTCGTTCGTGCGGCCGCGCACGGGCCGCTTCGGTACGCACGACGCCGATCCCGAGGATCGCGCGTTCCTCACGGAGCTCCTCGTCGGTCGCTTCGAGCAGCTCACCGATCGCGTCGCGACGCGGCTCGCGGGCGCGCTCGCCGAGAGGATCCTCGTGGCCTCGAAGGCTCTCGCGCCCACGGCGGGGCACGCAGGGTGGGCGGAGCTCGTGCGCTCGCGGGTCGATGCGTCCGTGGGCGCGCCGTTCGCGCACTTCGCGGGCTATCAAGCCGGTCTCCTCGAGTCGGGCACGGTGCGACGGTTCTTCGACGAGGTGCTGCCGACGCTCACGCTCTCGGAGGCTCCTGTCGCCGACGCGCTCGCCTCCCTCCGTGCCTCACCGCGCGACGTGCTGCGTCCGCAGCTGGAGGCGAGCCTCGAGGCTCTCCTCGAGGCGCTGGCGACCGAGCTCGAGACGCGCGCCGCGCAGGCCGGCCGTGACGAGTCTGCCTTGCGCACGCGCACGTACGATCCGCTCCGCGCCCTTCGCGACGTGCTGTCGGAGCTGGTGCAGTGAGGACAAACGCCCAGGCCTCGTCACGTAGTGATTCCGTCCGCTACGTCCGCGGAGTATCCTGACGGTCCGGGTGCTGGCACCCGAGGTGCAACGGTAGACGGCAAGACGAACGGACCGCAGTAACGAGTACCCAGCACCGCCAAGCGACCAGCAGACCGGTTCCGAGATTCGATGGAGATCAAGCAACAGCTCAGGCAGTCCCAGCAGCTCGTCATGACGCCGCAGCTCCAGCAGGCGATCAAGCTGCTGCAGATGTCGCGGATGGAGCTCGTGGACATGGTCCGCGAAGAGCTGATGGAGAACCCGATCCTCGAGGACCAGGCCGAGATCGGTGAGGTCAGCCCGCGCGTCGCCGAGGTGTCGGCGCAGCCCTCGAACCAAGAGTCGCGATCGATCGAGCAGGCCGTCGCCCAGGACGAGCGCGCGAGCGAGCAGTCGGTCGCCGGTGAGGAGAAGAAGGTCCAGGAGATCGACTGGGAGCGCTACCTCGAGAACCACTCGATGCAGGCGCCGATGCCGTCGTCCGGTCGCATGTCCGACGAGGATCTGCCGGGCGTCGAGGCGACGCTGAGCAAGCGCGAGGATCTCGCCGAGCACATCGCGTGGCAGGTGCGGCTGTCCGATCTGTCCGAGAACGAGCTCGTGTTCGCCGCGCTCGTGGTCGGCAACCTCGACGAGAACGGCTACCTCAAGCTCGAGGACACGCCGCTCGAAGAGGTGGTGCCCAAGCTCGCTGCCGAGGCCGAGCTCGACGCAGAAGACGCCGAAGAGGTCCTCAAGATCATCCAGCGCATGGACCCGGTGGGTGTCGCGTCACGTGATCTCCGCGAGTGCCTCTTGGTGCAGGCGGCGGTGCAGGAGCTCGATCCGCTGGTGGTCGCGGTGCTCGACAAGCACCTGCCGAACCTCGAGAAGAAGAACTACGCGGCGATCGCGCGCGACCTCAAGGTCGACGTCGAAGAGATCTACGACGTGGCGCAGGCGATCGCCGAGCTCGAGCCGCGGCCGGGCCGCGACTACGTCAGCGAGGAGCCGCGCTACATCGTCCCCGACGTGTACGTGTCGCGGGTGGGCGAGGGCTACGTCGTCAGCGCGAACGACGACGGAATGCCGCGCCTCAAGATCAGCGGGTTCTATCGCGCTGCGATGGCCGGCGATCCGAAGGCCAAGGAGTACATCCAGACCAAGCTGCGTTCGGCGCAGTGGCTGATCCGCTCCATCGACCAGCGACGCAAGACGATCGTCCGCGTGACCGAGTGCATCGTCGAGAAGCAGAAGGACTTCTTCGACTTCGGCATCGAGCACCTCAAGCCGATGATCCTCCGCGACGTCGCGGAGACCGTGGGGATGCACGAGAGCACGATCTCGCGCGTCACCTCCAACAAGTACGTCGCGACCCCGCGTGGCGTGCTCGAGCTCAAGTTCTTCTTCAACTCCGCGATTCGTCGCGAGTCGCAGGAGGACATCGCGTCCGAGAGCGTCAAACAGGCGATCAAGAAGATCATCGGAGAGGAGGACACGCGGAACCCGCACAGCGACCAGAAGATCGTGGAGGTCCTGGCGCAGGGCGACATCATCATCGCGCGTCGAACCGTCGCGAAGTATCGCGAGATGTTGGGGATTCTGAGCTCGGCGCAGCGAAAGAAGTATTTCTGAACGTTCTTTCCAGCGCGGCCCGGAAGGGTGCGCGCTCCTCGACGGTCTCCTCATTGCGTGCCGCAGTGTCGAGCGTCGAGCACGCGAGGAGGTAGCGATGGAGGTCTCGTTCACGTTCCGCAACGTCGAGTCATCGGAAGCGGTGAAGAACTATGCGAAGGAGAAGCTGACGCGGCTCCAGAAGTACGTTCGAACCCCGCTACGTGCCGACGTGATCTTCTCGCACGAGCGGCACCTACACCGCGTGGAGATCGCGGTCGGCGGGGATGGCCACCGCTACGGTGGAACGCACGAGTCGGGGGACATGTACGCCTCGATCGATCTCGTCTTCGACAAGATCGATCGGCAGCTGCGCGATGCCAAGGACTCGGCCGCGACGGATCGTCGCAAGGGTACGGGCGGCGTGACGCAGATGAGCGGCAAGCACGGCGGCGGCAACGAATACTGACGTCTGTCGATGCGCCTTCAGGAGATCCTCGACGTCGGTCGGATCGACGCCGAGTTCACTGCCACGAGCAAGCACGCTGCCCTCGCGGCCCTCGCAGAGCTCCTCTGCGAGGGTGCCGCGGAGGCGGGCGTGGGCGCGTCCATCGATGACGTGCGTCGCGTCCTCGAGGCGCGCGAGGCGCTCCAGAGCACAGGCGTGGGCAGCGGCGTGGCGATCCCGCACGGACGTGTCGGAGGGCTCGACCGTTTCGTGGGCGCGCTCGCGATCCATCACGGCGGCGTGGACTTCGAAGCGATCGACGGGCGCCCCGTGTCGATCCTCTTCGCAGTGATCGGGCCGGAGCGCGCGGCGGGCGAGCACCTGAAGTGCTTGGCCCGAATCGGACGCTTGCTCCGCGACGACGCGGTGCGGGAGCGGTTGCAGCGGGCGACGAGCTCGGAAGACGCGCTGTCGATCGTGCGCGAGGTCGACGGCTGAGGGGGTCAACGGCTCGGAGGTCAGACCTCGGTCTTGGCCGTCGAGCTGGGGAGCGTGATCGACGCGGTCGGGGGCCTGGTCGAGGTCGTTCCCGCCCCCACGCAGCCGCGCCGCCCTCGTGCCGCGCTCAGACTCGCCTGTGACCACCGCGCCCGCGCCACCAACACGAGCAGCCCGCTCGACTCGACAGTCGGCGGGCACACCCCTCCCGCCGCACACCGCGACAGGCCTCGTCTCAGGACCGTTCGAAGCGCTACGTC
>CAZCVE010000033.1:83565-99221 GCA_964502175.1 uncultured Sandaracinaceae bacterium | reverse complement strand
GGTAACCCCCGCCGCGACCCGACCTGCTTAATTGCATTCCCGACGTCCCTGAACACGGCTGCACGACCAACGAACTCGTTGGGGTTTCCGTGCCCGCTTCCGAACAATGCAATTAAGCAGGACCGTCCCGGAATTCATTGAACGCCCTCGAGGCGTGCGGACCCAGACGGACGCGCTCAGGACGAACCTGAACGCGACGCATCACCGAAGGGAACACGCCCATGACCCAGGCTTCGCGAATCGAGAGCCCGAACGAGGACGACACGCTCGACGACGGCTATGACGAGTGGACGCCCGTCCGAGCCGCCGGCCTGCCGCCGGAAGACACGGCGACGTGGCGCATGTCTGGCCTCCACCGAGCGTCTCCGCACGACGACATCGTCGTGGATGTGGTCGCCTCACGATCGAGGCGGTGAGCGCTCGGTGACGTGGTCAGTGCGCGCGGATGCGTAGCGTGGCGCGGGCCACTGCGAGATCGGCGCGCGCTTGCGTGCGCGAGACCTCGGCCGAGAAGAGATCGCGCTCGGCCTGCACGAGCTCGAGCTGCGACGCGACGCCGACCTCGTAGCGGGCGCGGGTGTCTTCCGCGGCGCGCGTGCTGGCGACGAGCACGGCCTCGGCGGTCTCGAGGCGCGCGGACAGCGCGTTCGCGCGGTGCCAGGCGTCTTCGATCTGGAGGCGCGCCTGCTGCTCGGCGCGCTCGAGGCGCGCGCGCGCCGACGACAGCGTGGCGTCGCGCGTGCCGATCGCCGCGGCGCGACCGAAGTCGAGCTGCCACGTCGCGGTGATGTTGAGCGTCCACTGGTTGCTCGGACCGAAGCCCGCGGCGTTCGTGAAGCGCTCGGCGGCGCTGCCCGCGACGGTCGGCGCGAGCGCGAGCCACGCGGAGTGCACCTGACGCTCGGCGGCGACGACGTCGTGGTGCGCGGCGCGCGTCGCAGGGAGCGCGTCGATCTGCTCGAGGTAGCTCGCGAGATCGCGCAGCGGCGTCGGGTCGACGCCCTCGAGCGGCGCGAGCGCGCGGCCATGCAGATCGACGCCCGTGAGGTTCACGAGGTTCCGCTCCGCGAGCGTGATCTGGAGCGTGGCCTCTTGGAGCATCTGCGTGGCGCGGAGCGACTCGGCCTCGGCGCGCGCGACCTCGGAGATCGGCGCCACACCCGCCTCGCGACGCGCGGTCGCGAAGACGAGCGCCTGCTGCGCGACCGCCTGCGATCGCTGCGCGGACTCCATCATCGCGCGGCCCGCGACCAGCTGGTAGTAGAGCTGCGTCACGGCCACCTCGACGTCGTCGGTGGCCTGATCGGCGCGCCCGCTCGCGGCATCGCCGACCGACTCGGCGGAGAAGAAGCCCGCCCACGACGAGAGATCGAGGATCGGCACGTTGAGCGCGAAGCGCGCGTCGAGCTGGTCGTAGGGCGTGATCGTCGCGACGCGGTCGGGCGCGAGCTGGACCTGCACCTGGATCTCGTTGCGCTGGTAGGAGCCCGTGGCGACGAACGAAGGCAGGAGGCGCGCGCGCGCTTCGTCGGCTTGGCTCCTCGCCTGCGCGAGCGCGGCCCGCGCCGCCGCGAGATCCGCGTTGTCGTCGTGGGCCCGAGCGATCAGCTGCTCGAGCTCGAGCGGAGTGCCGGACGCGCGCTCGGCGTCCTGCGCCGTGGCGGACAACGGCGTGAGCGTCAGCAGCGACGCGAGCGAGGCGACGAGGCCCCGCGCGAGCCCGCGAACGAACGGAGATGCGCCGTGTGACGACGAGGCGGCGACATCGTTCTTCACGACGCCGCGAGGGGTGTGAGTGGCAGAGAGCGCTTGACCGATGGAAGGCACGAGCGCACCTTGGGCGTCGTTGACTGACGAGTCAATCAAAAGATCCGTGAACCCCGGATCGCGAGATCCAGTCGCCGATCGGAACGCCATGCCCCGCTCACCTTCCACCAACCGAGACATCCGCGACTCACGCCGCGCGGACATCCTCAAGGCAGCGACGAAGCTCTTCGCGCGGCGGTCGCTGACCGACACGAAGATCGGCGAGATCGCCGCCGAGGCGGGCCTGTCGCACGGGCTCGTCTACCACTACTTCCCGTCGAAAGAGGCCATCTTCGAGGCCATCCTCGTCGACAAGCGCGAGGCCGCGTGGGGCGACGTGGATCGCCTCGAGCGCGAGCACGGCATCGAGGTCGCGATGCGCGCACTCCTCACGCGCACGGTCACCGACGCGTCGGAGCGGCCCGAGACGAGCTTGATGATCACGCAGGCGCTCCTCAACGACGCGATGCCGATGCGCCTGCGCAAGAACCTCGCGGACGGTGCGCACAAGGCGCTGCTCCGCTCGACGGCGTTCTTCGAGCGGGCGCAGAAGGCCGGCGTCGTCGACGCGAGCATCCCTGCGTCGGAGCTCGCCGCGCTCACGTTCTGTCTCGTGCGCGGCATGTTCGTGAGCTGCGCCGCCAAGCAGCGCGGCACGCGCGTCATCCCCGTGCCGAGCGTCGACACGATCCTCGGGCTGCTCGCGCCGCGCGATCGTCAGCCGATCGTCATCACACCTCGCGTCGAGTCCGCCTCGCCGCCGCTCGAGCCGCGCACCGGTGTGCGCGCTCGCCCCGAGACCGCAGCGCGTCCGAAGCGCGCGGCTCGCAAGTCATCGACCCCCCGTGTCGGAGGTGCCTCGTGAAGTCGTTCGGGTTCGTGTCCTCGTCCCAGAAGTCGCTCGTCGCGCTCGCGATCGCGAGCGCGCTCCTCGCGCCGGCCTGCAGCTCCGGCGCCGCCCCTGCCGCGACCACGGCGGTCGCTGCGCCCGCCGCGCCCACCGTGACGACCGCGTCGGTCGAAGCCCGCACCATCCCGGACGTGCTCGCGCTCACGGGCACGCTGCTCGCCGATGAAGAGTCGCGCATCGCGCCGGTCATGCCGGGCCGCGTCGTCGAGGTCTTCGTCGATCGCGGCGCCGTCGTGGAGGCTGGCCAGCCGCTCGTTCGCCTGCGCGACGTCGACTACCGCCTCCAGTCGGCGAGCGCGCGCGCGCAGCTCGCGCAGGCGCGCGCCCGCCTCGGCATCGAGCAGGGCGCGCGCCCGCCGTCACCCGACGACACGCCGGAGGTCCGCTCTGCCGCCACTGCGCAGACGCTCGCCGAGGACAGCCTCCGTCGCGCCGAGGAGCTCGCGCAGCGCGGTGTCTTCACGCCCGCGCAGCTCGACGAGGCGCGCGCGCGTGCCCAGCAGGCGCGAGATCAGCACGCCTCTGCGCTCCAGAACGTTCGCGGCGCGATCGCCGCGCTCGGCGCCGCCGAGGCCCAGCTCTCGATCGCGTCCACGGCGGTCTCCGAGTCGATCGTGCGCGCGCCGTTCGCCGGCGAGATCGCCGACCGCAGCGTGTCGCCTGGTGAGTTCGTCACGCAGCAGTCCGCGCTCGTGACGCTCGTGCGCACGAACCCGCTCCGCCTCGAGCTCCAGGTGCCGCAGGAGCGCGTCGCCGAGATCCGCGTGGATCAGGTCGTCGACGTCACGGTCGACGCGTTCGTCGACGCGCACTTCGCAGGTCGCGTCCGCTACATCAGCGCGTCGGTCGATCGCGCGAGCCGCGCCATGGTCGTCCTTGCCGTGATCCCGAACACCGACGGACGCCTGCGGCCCGGCATGTTCGTCACCGCGCGCATCGGCCTCGGCGGCACGCAAGAGGTCGCCGTGCTCCCGCCCGCCGCCGTGACCACGTCTGCGGGCGTGAGCCGCGCGTTCGTGGTCGCCGACGGACGCGTGCAGGAGCGCGTCGTCACGGTGCTCGAGCGCAACAACGACGAGGTGATCGTGCGCGTCGGCGTCAGCGGCGGAGAGACCGTCGCGACGAGCGCTCTCGATCAGCTCGGAGACGGCGCGGCCGTGGTCGTCGAAAATGCACAGGCCGCGGGCACGGGCGCGCAGCCCACGGCCACGCCCGCGCAGCCCACGGGCGCGCAGGCGCAGCCGGTGACGGGAGGCTGACCCATGCAATGGCTCGCTGAGATCTGCGTTCGCCGCCCCGTCTTCACGTGGGTGCTCGTCATGGGCCTCGTCGTCGTCGGCGGTGCCTCGTTCTTCGGGCTCGGCGTCGATCGCTTCCCGAACATCGACGTCCCCATCGTCATCGTCACGACGCAGCTGCCGGGCGCTTCGCCCGAGCAGGTCGAGCGCGACGTCACCGATCGTGTCGAAGAGGCGGTCAGCTCCGTCTCCGGCATCGATGAGCTCACGTCACAGAGCTACGAGGGCCTCTCGGTCGTCTCGATCCGCTTCATCATGGAGAAGCGCACGGACGTGGCCGCTCAAGAGGTCACGGACCGCATCAACCGCATCCTCTCGCAGCTGCCCGAGGGCACCGAGACGCCGCAGATCCTCCGCGTCGATCCGGGCGCAGCGCCCGTGCTCCAGCTCGCGGTCATCTCGAACCGCAGCCGTCGCGAGGTCACCGAGATCGCCGAGACGCGCGTGCGCCGCATGATCGAGTCGCTCGACGGCGTCGGCGGCGTGACCGTCATCGGCGGTCAGGAGCGCGAGATCGCCGTCGTGCTCAATCCGTCGGCGCTCGAGTCGTTCGGTCTCACCGCGCGCGACGTGCAGCGCGCGCTCGCGACCGAGAACGCCGAGATCCCCGGCGGCGACGTGCAGGAAGGCCCGCGCACGCTTCAGCTGCGCATCCTCGGCCGCGCGCGCACCACCGAAGAGCTCGCGTCCATCGCGGTCGCGACGCGCAACGGCCGCGTGGTGCGCGTCTCGGACGTCGCGCGCATCGACGACACCGACGAAGAGGCGGCCTCGGCGGCCACGCTCGACGGCGAGCGCGTGGTCATCGTGCAGGTGCAGAAGCAGTCCGGCACCAACACCGTCGCGGTCGTCGACGCGCTGACCGAGCGCATCCACGAGGCGCAGGCGGAGCTGCCGCCGAGCTTCCGCATCGAGATCGTGCGCGACGAGAGCGAGTTCATCCGCAACTCGATCCACGCGGTCGAAGAGCACCTCGTGATCGGCGGCTTCCTCGCCGCGCTCGTCGTCCTCTTCTTCCTCTGGAACGGACGCTCGACGCTGATCGCCGCGCTCGCGATCCCCACGTCGGTCATCGCGACCTTCGCGCTGATCCGCCTCATGGGGCTCACGCTCAACTCGATCACGCTGCTCGGCCTCACGCTGTCGGTCGGCATCGTCATCGACGACGCGATCGTCGTCCTCGAGAACATCGTCCGATGGATCGAGGAGAAGAAGGTCCCGCCGAGGGTCGCGGCCGTGCTCGCCACGCGCGAGATCGGCCTCGCCGTGCTCGCGACCACGCTCTCGCTCGTGGCGGTCTTCCTCCCCGTCGCGTTCATGAGCGGCATCATCGGCCGCTTCATGTCGTCGTTCGGCTTCACGATGGCCTTCGCGATCATGATCAGCCTCTTCGTGAGCTTCACGCTCACGCCGATGCTCAGCTCGCGCTGGCTCGAGGGCCCGAAGAACCTGAGCGAAGACGAAGAAGAGGCGATGCTCAAGGCGCCTCCGCCCAAGGAGCGCGTCGATCCGGCGCCCGGCTCTCGCAAGGAAGAGCGCGCGCAGCTGCTCGAGTGGGCGCGCGGCAAGCGCGTGCCGGTGCTCGAGCCGCTCCCGGACGGCGCGGACCGCGAGGGCGGCCACGCGACCCACGGCGTCGGTCACGCCTCGACGGGCCTCTATGGGCGCATCGAGCGCGCGTACCTCTGGGTGCTCGCGCACGCGATGCGGCACCGCTGGGTCGTCGGCATCCTCCTCGTGATCACGCTCGGCTCGATGGTCCCGCTGGGCCGCGCCGTCGCGAAGAACTTCCTCCCCGTCGAGGACGAGTCGCGCTTCGAGGTCACCGTGCGCGCGCCCGAGGGCGTCTCGCTCGCGCAGATGGGCGTCTACGCCGAGCGCATCGCCCGCGACATCCGCGCGGTGGGCGGCGTGCAGCACGTCGTCGTCACGGCGGGCAGCCCGCCCGGCGACGCGAGCGGCCGCGGCCCCAACGAGGCGAGCGTCTACGTGGGCCTCCACCCCGCGAGCACGCGCGAGCGCACGCAGAACGACATCATCGACGTGGTGCGCAACGAGATCCTCCCGCGCTACGCGAGCGAGAACCTGCGCTCGATCGTCTCGCCCGTGAACGCGTTCGGGGGCGGCGGCGCCTCGAGCGCGAGCATCCAGTACGTCATCCGCGGGCCCGATCTCGCGGAGCTCGATCGCATCTCGCAGACGGTCGTCGAGCGCGTGCGCGCCACGCCGGGCGCGGTGGACGCGAACACCACGCTCATCACGGGACGCCCCGCGTACGAGGTGCACATCGACCGGCAGCGCGCCTCCGATCTGGGCGTCACGGTCGCGGATCTCGCGACGGCCCTGCGCCTCGCCGTCGGCGGCGTGCCCGTCGGCACCTTCGCCGAGGGCGGCGAGCAGTACGACGTCCTCGTGCGCGCCGATCTCGACGCGCGCGCCGACCCTCAGCAGATCGGCCTCATCACGGTGCCCACGTCGCGCGGCGCGTCCGTGCGCGTCTCGGACGTGGCCACGATCGTCGAGTCGCGCGGACCCGCGTCGATCCAGCACAACCAGCGTCAGCGTCAGGTCACCGTCTACTGCAACGTCGGCCCCGGGTTCTCCGAGGCCAACGTGATGACGGGCTTCGAAGAGGGCTTCGTCGCGGCGCAGCCTCCTGCGGGCTACCGCGCGGCGTTCACGGGCCGCTCGCGCGAGCTCCGCCGCGCGGGCCTCTCGTTCCTCATCGCGGTGGGCCTCTCGCTCATCTTCATGTACCTCGTGCTCGCCGCGCAGTTCGAGAGCTGGATCCACCCGATCACGATCCTCACGTCGCTGCCGCTCACGATCCCGTTCGCGCTGCTCTCGCTCGTCGTGCTCGGGCAGTCGCTGAACCTCTACTCGGCGCTCGGCATCCTCGTCTTGTTCGGCGTCGTGAAGAAGAACTCCATCCTCCAGGTCGATCACACGCGCGCCTTGAGACGCGACGGCTTCTCGCGCGCGGACGCTGTCATGGTCGGCAACAAGGACCGCTTGCGACCCATCCTGATGACGACCGTCGCGTTCGTCGCGGGCATGCTGCCGCTGATGGTCAGCTCGGGCGCGGGCGCGGGCACGAACCGCGCGATGGGCTCGGTCATCATCGGCGGCCAGACGCTGTCGCTCCTGCTCACGCTCGTCGCGACGCCTGTCGTGTACAGCTGGCTCGACGACCTCACCCACTCGCGCTTCGTGAAATTCGCGGGTCGCGCGATCGTGTGGCCCTTCCAGGTCGTCGATCGGATCTTCACGCGCAACGAGCCCGAGACGCACGACCAGGGACACGGCACGCCGGCCGAGTGATCCACGCGGCGCGTACGGGCGAGCAGGCCTCGCCCGGTGTCAGGCCGCGACGGTGCGACGTCGATCGAGCGCGAGGCCTGCGAGCACGAGGAGCGCGGCGGGCAGCGCGTGACCGAGCGAGACGTGCGAGAGCGCGTCGATCGGACACATGAACGCCGCCGCTGCGAACGCCGCGCAGGCGGACACGGTCGCGACGCCCACGCTCGATCCGATCGCGTCGCGTCGCGCCGCGTGCACGAGCGCGAACGTGATCGCGCCCACGACGACGGCCAGCACGCCGCACGGGAGCGGCCCATGGCCTTCGGGATCTGGGCCCGCGGCGCCGAGCGGCACCAGCGCGAGCAACGTCACCGCGAGCAGCGCCGCCGCCGCGAGGGCGACGATGCGCGAGGCCTCGAGCGCGCGTGACGTGATCGATCGCGTCGCCACGAGCGCGCCGAGCGTCAGCACGGGCAGGAGCGCCGCGGCCCAGAGCACGGCGCGTTCGAGCGAGAGCCCGGCGAGGTCGTCGCGCGGCGCGAGCGTGATCACGAGCGTCGGCAGCGCAGCGCCCAGGCCGATCGCGATCGCAGCGCGCGCGGGGGTCGAGAGGCGACGGAGGCGTCCGCCCAGGCCCCGCTCCGCCGCGAGATCCGTCTCGAGCCCCGTCCACGCAGCCGCGAGCAGTGACGCGTCCTCCTCGCGGGACGTCGGCTCGGGATCGGAGGGGCTGGCCACGCCTCCAGTATGCGCGACGCAATGATTCGTTACGCGACCGTGAGATATTCCGCGCATGGAGCCGGCGCGCCCCGAGTCTGCCCTGTTCGAGCGCTGGCTCGACGGCGACGCGCGCGCGTTCCGCGAGCTCTTCGAGCTGCTCTCACCGACCGTGCTCGCGATCGCGCGCCGTCACGGTCTTCGTGACGCCGAGGCGCGCGACGTCGTCCAGCAGACGTTCCTCGGCGTGCACCGCGCGAAGAACGACTTTCGTCGCGGCGCCCCGGTTCGCCCGTGGATCGTGACGATCGCGCGCAACGTCGTGCGCGATCACCTGCGTCGTCACTACGTGCGTCGCGAAGACGCGCTCGAGCTCGACGGCCCGATCGAGCCGCGCGTCGAGGCGCCCGAGTACGGCGTGCCCACCTCCGAGGCGCTGCTCGGCTGGGCGAGCCAGGCGCTGACCAAGCTGCCCGAGGCGCAGCGCCGCGTGATCGAGCTCCACTACCTCGAGGGCAAGTCGTTCGCTGACGTGGGAAGAGCGCTCGGCTGCAGCGAAGGCGCGGCGCGCGTGCGGGCCCACCGCGGCTACGAGACGATCCGCGGCTGGCTCGCGGATCCGTCGATCGCGGGCCTGCCCGATCCCTTCGCTTGAGTCGGTCCGCCGCGGCCGTGTTCGTTCGGGTGTTCTACGGAGAGAAGCTGGGCGGAGCGGTCGTCGCGGCCCTCACTTGCGTGGCGACCTCGCGAGGCTCGTGTCCGTCTCGAGGAACGAGACGCTCACCCTCGCGTGACAGCCCTCACCGGTCGCGCTGGCGATCAGGCGAGACCTTCGAAGCGCACGCCGGTGAGCTTCTCGCTCTCGTCCCACAAGCGACGCTGCGACTCGCGATCGTGCGAGGGCTTGGTCGAGCCCACCTTCACCGGATAGCCCGCCATCTCGAAGGGACCGCGCGGTCCGTAGTACTCGGCGTTCTTCGCGTCGGGATCGCAGAGCGCGCGCAGCGTTGGCAGCGCGCCCATCTCCGGCCCTTGCGCGAGGATCGTGTTGCCCACGGTCATGAACATGGCCTTGAAGCGCGAGCCCTCCATCTCGGGGCCCTTGTGCTGGAGCGCGGTCGCCGCGTAGCCCGGATGGCAAGCGAGCGCGGTCGTGCCGAGGCCCTTCTGCTCGAGCCTCCGCGCGAGCTCGTACGTGAACAGCAGGTTCGCGAGCTTGCTCTGTCCGTACCAGCCCCACGCGTCGTAGCCGCGCTCACCCATGAGGTCGTCCCAGCGCATGCGTCCCCAGCGGTGCGCCGTGCTCGCGACGTTCACGACGCGCGAGCCCTTCGTCGCGAGGAGCTGCGGAAGGAGCAGACCGGTGAGCGCGAAGTGGCCGAGGTGGTTCGTGCCGAGCTGCATCTCGAAGCCGTCCTTGGTCTTGCCGTACGGCAGCGCCATGAGGCCGGCGTTGTTCACGAGGCCATCGATCTTCGGATGCTTCGCCGCGAGCTCGGCCGCGAACCCGCGCACGCTCTCGAGGCTCGACAGATCGAGCGACATCACCTCGACGCTCGAGCCGCTCGCGCGCTTGCCGATCGTCTCGAGCGCGTCCTTCGCGCGCGACGGGCTCCGGCACGCGAGCACCACGTGCGCGCCCTTCTTCGCGAGGATCGCGGTCGCCTCGAGGCCGATGCCGCTGTTGGCGCCGGTGACGACGAACGTCTTGCCGCGCTGGTCGGGGATCGCATCGGAGGTCCAGGGCATGCTCAGTCTCCTCGCTCGACCGCGCCGGCTTGGGCGTCGGTGGTCTGTCGTCTATCCTCGCGCCATGACCTACACCACCTTTCGCTCGCCTCGCTCGATCTTCTTCACGCTCGGGCTCGCGAGCTTCGCGCTCGCCGGCGCGGCCTGCGGCGGAGGCACCGAGACGAACGACGCAGGGGGTGGAGGCCGCACCGACACGGGCTCGGGCATCGACGCGTTCGTCACGCCGGGCACCGACGCGTTCGTCACGCCGGGCACCGACGCGCCCATCGCGCCCGATGCGTACGTCCCGCCGGGCACCGACGCGTACGTCGCGTCCGACGCGTACATCGCGCCCGGCACGGACGCGTTCCTCGTGCCGGTCGCGTGCGCCACGAGCGCCGAGTGCGGCCGCGGTCAGTGGTGCGCGGCGACGGGCTGCGGCGCCATCGGCACCTGCAGGGTCTTCCCGAGCAGCTGCCCGGACGCGCGCGATCCGGTGTGCGGCTGCAACGGCGTCACCTACGACAACGAGTGCCTCGCCAACGACGCGGGCGTGAACGTCTCCTCGCGCGGCGCGTGCAGCACGGTCGGCACGTGCGCCTCGAACGTCGACTGCGGCCGCGGCCAGTACTGCGCGGGCACGGGCTGCGACGGCGAGGGCCGCTGTCAGGGCATGCCGGACGCGTGCCCCGAGATCTACGCGCCCGTCTGCGGCTGCGACGGCAACACGTACGGCAACTCGTGCGAGGCCGCCTCGGCGGGCGCGCGCGTGGCGTCGGTGGGCGAGTGCAGGACCGGCGGCGACTGCCGCAGCAACCTCGACTGCAACCGCGACGAGCTCTGCAACGGCACGGGCTGCGACACGGCGGGCAGCTGCGAGTCGCGCCCGGAGATCTGCCCCGGCATCTACATGCCCGTGTGCGGCTGTGACGGAGTGACCTACAGCAACGAGTGCGAGGCGAACGCCGCGGGCGAGCGCGCCGCGATGCCCGGCGAGTGCTCGTCGGACGGCCGCTGCGACCCGCCCTGCGGCCCCGGCCAGCACTGCGAGCTCTGCCGCGGTGGCGCGTACGTCTGTCTCTCCGACGGCACGGTCTGCTGAGCGTGGCACCTCCCAATTCACGTGGTGGAGGCGGTCGCCCCGGCGGCCAAGGTGCCAGTGGGCAGAGCGCGCGAGGTGCGAGTCGGCCGGCTCCGCAAGGTGGCAGTCGGCAGGCTGCCAGTGACGCGCGTCCGTTCCGCGGCAAGCCCGTCTCGCGTCCGGACAAGCCACCGCTGCGCGTTCAGGTCACGACGCTCTGGGACTATCCCTCTCAGCACTACGGCGCTGCGGACGGCTCCGCGATGCAGGGCGACTCGCGCTATGTCGGCGCCACGCCGTCGTACATCCCGTGGAACCTGATCCAGCGCTACACGCGCGCAGGAGATCTCGTCGTGGATCCGATGTGCGGCTCGGGCACCACGCTCGACGTCTGCAAGGACACCGGTCGCCGCGGTCGCGGCTTCGACGTGAGCCCGTACCGCCCCGACATCGAGCGAGCCGACGCGCGCAAGCTGCCAGTCGAGAGCGGCAGTGCGCGCCTCGTCTTCATGGATCCGCCCTACGGCGACCACATCAGTTACTCCGACGACCCGCGCTGCATCGGCAAGCTCTCCGCGTACGACCCGCGCTTCTACAAGGAGATGGGCAAGGTCATCTCCGAGTGCGCGCGCATGCTCGCCCCCGGAGGCCACTTCGGGCTCTACGTCTGCGACTACTTCGAGAAGCAGAAGGGCCTCGCGTGCGTGGGCTTCGAGCTCTTCGCGCTCGCGACGCAGCACCTGCGCCCCGTCGACATCGTCTCGGTGACGCGTCACCACAAGACGCTCCAGCAGGGCAACTACCGACGCGCCGCCGACGAGGGCAACTTCTTCCTGCGCGGGTTCAACTACCTCTTCATCCTCCAGAAGCCCTCTCGCTGACCACGCGCGACGTCTCGCGGAGGACCCGCGAATGGGCGACTGGGTTCTCCCCTCGATCCTGCCGGGAGAGGCTCGCACCACGACGGGCCTGTCGGACGAGACGACTCATGGGTCGACCACGTGCGACGTGTCGAAGAGGACCCGCGAATGGGCGACTGGGTTCTCCCCTCGATCCTGCCGGACGCTTCGCGGCGCACCTCGCTGCTGACCAAGCTCCGCGTGATCGGACGCTGCAAGCGACGTGTCCGATCGCGCGTCTCGCGGCAGGGCCACGAGGCGAGTCGCTTCGGGAGCCTCTACGGCCGTCTCCACGAGCCAATGGGAGGACGATGTCCGTCGAAGCGCCGTCAGGGTCGACGGGAGACGCGAGCTCCACGACGGGCCTGTCGGACGAGACGACTCATGGGTCGACCACGTGCGACGTCTCGAAGAGGACCCGCGAATGGGCGACTGGGTTCTCCCCTCGATCCTGCCGGACGCTTCGCGGCGCACCTCGCTGCTGACCAAGCTCCGCGTGATCGGACGCTGCAAGCGACGTGTCCGATCGCGCGTCTCGCGGCAGGGCCACGAGGCGAGTCGCTTCGGGAGCCTCTACGGCCGTGCCACGAGCCACTCGAGGGATTCCCACGGAATGAGGCTGCTCGAGGGTCGAGGTCCTGTCACCGTCATCAAGCGACGAGCGCGCGTGCGAGGTCGTGTGCGGCCGTGGCGCTCGGGAGCCCGGCGAGCGCGAGCGCACGGTCGGGCTCCTCGGCGGTCACGGTGGTGTGCAGCGATGCGACGCCTTGGTCGCGCGTCTCGTCGAGGACGCGTCGCTCTGCGTCGCTCACGCGCGAACGTGCCCAGTCGTGGAGCGCGAGAGACAAGAGGGCATGTTCGGCCTCGTCCTTCGCGATGCGCGCGAACACGCTTCGCACGTCGGGATCGCGCGCATGCGTGGCCTGATGGGCTGCGAGCAGCGCGCCGTACGCCTCGCGCACGCAGCCCTCGAAGGCGTTGTCCTTGGCCATGTCGAAGAGCGATCGGGGCGCTGTCTCGCCTCGCTGGACGACGGGCACTTCGCCGCCGAAGCGACGTGCGAGCCGTCCGACGAGGCGCGCGTGCACGATCTCCTGTCGTGCGCTGTGACGCGCGGCGCGCGACATCGCGTGCGGGGCGCCGTGCAGGTTGATCTCCGAGGCGAGCTCGAAGAACGCAGGGACCGCGGCCGACTCGAGGTGGGCCATCGAGGCGAAGTGTTCGCCGAGACTCGAGCAGGCTCGGTGTCTCGGCGCGTGGGAGAAGAGCGACTGCGGCGCGCGACCACCGATACACCGGACGCCGTCGCTGCAGTGGATCACGCCCTCGGACACGTTCGTGCAGCGCCACGCGCGTCCCGTGCGACTGAACACCACGCCGCCGTCGCTTCCGCCCGCTTCCGCCCCGCCTGCGTCGAGGATCTGCGACTCGCACAGCGCGATGCAGCGCATGTTCGCGGCGCTGGGATCGGTCGTGTCGTCGAGGACGGCTTGGTCTTCGTCGGAGACCGACCGCTGGAACACCAACGGATCGGGGCATGAGCACAAGCAGCCGGTGTTGGTGACCAGGACCCCCACGCCGAACGGGAGCGCGACGAGAGGAAGACCGAGCGCGACTCGACGGAGGAGCTCTCGAGACGGTATCGACATCACTCACGCGCCCTTCAGGCGACGAGCGCGCGCACGAGATCGTTTGCCGCCGTCGAGCTCGGAAGTCCCGCGATGGCGAGCGACGACTCGGGCTCTTCGAGCGACGCCGTCGCCAACAAAGAGGCGACGCCTTGGTCGCGCGTCTCGTCGAGGACGCGTCGCTCTGCGTCGCTCACGCGCGAACGTGCCCAGTCGTGGAGCGCGAGAGACAAGAGGGCATGTTCGGCCTCGTCCTTCGCGATGCGCGCGAACACGCTTCGCACGTCGGGATCGCGCGCATGCGTGGCCTGATGGGCTGCGAGCAGCGCGCCGTACGCCTCGCGCACGCAGCCCTCGAAGGCGTTGTCCTTGGCCATGTCGAAGAGCGATCGGGGCGCTGTCTCGCCTCGCTGGACGACGGGCACTTCGCCGCCGAAGCGACGTGCGAGCCGTCCGACGAGGCGCGCGTGCACGATCTCCTGTCGTGCGCTGTGTCGCGCTGCGCGGGACATCACGGGAGGGGCGCCGTGTAGGGTCATCTCCGAGGCGAGCTCGAAGAACGCAGGGACCGCGGCCGACTCGAGGTGCGCCATCGAGGCGAAGTGATCGCCCAACCGCGAATGTGTGCGTCGCGGTGCACCTTCACGGAACGACTGAGGCGCACGTCCGCCGATGCAGACCGGGAACCCCGTGCATCGCACGTTTGGGAAGTCCTCTGCGCAGTGCCAAGTCTCCACGTAGTACCGATCGTAGACGGGACCCGCGTCGCCCGCGCGTCCAGTGCCGATCATGCCCTCGAGGTTTCCCGTCGCGCAGAGGTTCTGACACGCCTCGTCGTGTCGGCTCGCATCGCCCAGCGCGGCGCGCTCCTCGTCTGAGAGCTCGCGGGTGAGGATGATCGGGTCGGGACACCTGCCGCCGCAGCCGCCGCTGCAGCCCGAGCAGGCGAGAGAGCCGACCACGAGCACTCCGCGCGCAAGACCGAAGGAGTGACCGCGTGCGATGGCGCGGAGGATGTCCCCGAGATCGGTCATAGCCATGGACACAGGCTGCCTGAGAGACAGGCGTCTTGTCATGGGCTCATCAAGCGACGAGCGCGCGTGCGAGGTCGTGTGCGGCCGTGGCGCTCGGGAGCCCGGCGAGCGCGAGCGCACGGTCGGGCTCCTCGGCGGTCACGGTGGTGTGCAGCGATGCGACGCCTTGGTCGCGCGTCTCGTCGAGGACGCGTCGCTCTGCGTCGCTCACGCGCGAACGTGCCCAGTCGTGGAGCGCGAGAGACAAGAGGGCATGTTCGGCCTCGTCCTTCGCGATGCGCGCGAACACGCTTCGCACGTCGGGATCGCGCGCATGCGTGGCCTGATGGGCTGCGAGCAGCGCGCCGTACGCCTCGCGCACGCAGCCCTCGAAGGCGTTGTCCTTGGCCATGTCGAAGAGCGATCGGGGCGCTGTCTCGCCTCGCTGGACGACGGGCACTTCGCCGCCGAAGCGACGTGCGAGCCGTCCGACGAGGCGCGCGTGCACGATCTCCTGTCGTGCGCTGTGACGCGCGGCGCGCGACATCGCGTGCGGGGCGCCGTGCAGGTTCATCTCCGAGGCGAGCTCGAAGAACGCGGGCACGGCTGCCGCTTCGAGGTGCGCCACCGACGCGAAGTGCGCACCGACCCGGGAGCCCGCTCGTCGTGTCGCGGGATGTCGAAGCGCTTGGGGCGCACGTCCCTCTCCGCACGACGAGAAGCCCGCACACCGAACGACCGGATCGTCGAGCTCGCACGTCCATCGGATCCCCCACCCATCGAACCTCGGGCCAGCATCGGATGTGCCCGAGTCGTCGATTCGACCGAGCGTGTTTCCGCTGTTGCAGATGTTCTGACACGCGGCCTGATCGGGAATGTCGTCCCCCAGCGCGAAACGCAGCTCGTCTGTCAGATCGCGCGTGAGCGTGGTGGGGGGACACGGTCCGCAGCTACCGCTGCATCCCGAGCAGGCCAGGGAGCCCGCCACGAGAATGCCGCGCGAGAGAGAGAAGGAGTGGCCTCGCGCGATGGCGCGACGGATGTCCCCGAGATCCATGATGCCCATGGAGAGAGGCTGCCTGAGGGACAGCTGTTCTGTCACGGGCTCATCAAGCGACGAGCGCGCGTGCGAGGTCGTGTGCGGCCGTGGCGCTCGGGAGCCCGGCGAGCGCGAGCGCACGGTCGGGCTCCTCGGCGGTCACGGTGGTGTGCAGCGATGCGACGCCTTGGTCGCGCGTCTCGTCGAGGACGCGTCGCTCTGCGTCGCTCACGC
>CAZCVE010000033.1:0-83465 GCA_964502175.1 uncultured Sandaracinaceae bacterium | reverse complement strand
TCCGTGCCGCCGGCTTCGATCGGGCCCGCGTCGAGGATCTGCGACTCACACAGCGTGATGCAGCGCATGTTCGCGGCGTTGAAGTCGGTCGTGTCGTCGAGGATGGCCTGGTCGTCGGACGTCACGGACCGCTGGAACTCGAGCGGATCGGGGCACGAGCAGAGACACGCCGTGTTCGTGATCAGGACGCCCGCGCCGAGGGGCAGCGCGGCGAGCGGCAGACCGAGCGCGATGCGGCGAAGCAGTTCGGTGGCGTTCATGGCTCCTCGTGGCTGGCACACCGCGACACGCGGGCACCCGGCCAGGGGCCGAATCGCAAGAGCCGCGCCGACCGACGCCGCAGAGAGCTCAGTGTGCGAGCGGCGCGCCGAAGGTGCCCCAGCGCCACGGGCCGAGCGGCGAGCCGAACTCGACGATGTCGACCTGCACGACGAAGTCACCCGTCTCGACGTCGACGAACGCCGCGTTGCCGTTCGTCCAGAGGAACTCGGGGCAGCGCAGCTCCTCGAAGCGCGTGGGCCGGCCGCCGATCGTCGTGTCGCCGGCGCGCACGCTGCACGAGAGCTGGAGCGGGCCGATCGGTCGCGTCTCCGTCGTCTCGCTCACGTTCGCAGGAGGCGCGTCGGGCGAGACGATCACGTCGGCGTAGAGCTGCGGCAGCGTCTCGACGGGCTGATCGTGGCAGGCCTCGCCGTCGAACACGCAGAGCGCCTCGATGTGGTTGGTCGACTGGTTCTCGGGCGTGTCGATCAGCTCTTGTGCCCAGCGACGCACGATCGCGCCGCCCTCTTGCGTGACGGTGACCTCGATCGTCAGGCGATCGCCGTCTTGATCGGTGACCTCCTCGCGCATGAGCAGCGGCGCCGCGAAGCGCGAGCCCGAGAAGCGATAGACGACGTAGTCGCCGACGCGGTAGCGCGTGCCTCGCAGCGGCTCGGAGCGGAGCGCGCCGCAGGTCGACGTGCCGGGTGAGCGCGCCGCACCGTTCGCGTCGAACACGCGCACACGGTGCGCGAGATCGGCGAGCTGCGGCGCGAGCTCGGGGTGCGCCTCGGGCCGCGAGCTCAGGCCGAGCACGACGAGCGGGCGGTACGAGCCGCCCGCGGCGGCACGCGCAGGCGCGGCGATCCACGGCTTGGGCGCGTGGAACAGCACGAGGTGCACGTGGTTCGCGTCGCCCGCGCGCGTGCGCGCTTCGTAGAGGACCTCGTGCGCAGGGAGGCCATCGAGCTGACACGGCTGGCTGCCGATCACGCGCGTCTGGTAGGTGAGCGGTCCCGCGCCCTCGACGTCGTCGAAGAGCCAGTAGCGCTGGTTCACCGAGCGCTCGACGATGCCCGGCGCGAGCGTGGCGAGGTCACGCTGCTCGAGCGCGCGCGGCAGCGGCACCGTGCGCGCCCACATCCGCGCTGGAAGGCGCGTGTGCGTCAGCTCGAGCTCGAACACGTCTTCGCTCTGTCGCGCCGTCCCATCGAGCCGCGCGACGTGCACGTGCTCGGGGTCGACGCGCGCCGTCGTGCCGTCGGCGCCGAAGTTCGCGATGTTCCACGCGGGCGTGGCCACGCGCGTGCGTCGCGCGCCGCCGTGCTCGATGCCGAACTGGCCGCGCGCCGAGACGAGGCCGCGATCGCCCATGCGCGGATGGAGCGACGTGGACGCCGTCGCGCCGCAGCCGACGAGGGCGAGAGCGGCGAGCGAGACGAGGACCGTGTGGGTGACGGAGCGATGCATGACCGCGCGATGTTGCCACGACCCCTCGCCGACGCACCAAGGCCTCCCGCTCGGGGCTCCATCTGGACGCGTGCGCAGGTCCATCGAAGCGCGTGGTGCGGGCGGTGCGGGGTTCCACGAAGCGCGTCGCGCGAGTCGAACGAAGCGCGTTGCGCGAGGGGGGCCGCGCAGCCGAGCATCCGTCGATGCCGTCCCTCCTGCTCCGCGACTACGTGCCGACGGCCGCGGAGCCCTCGAACACCGCGCTCCCGCCCAAGGCTCCGAGCTGGCTCGTCGCGCCGACCAAGCACGCGAACGAGGTCGTCGGCTACGACGGCGACACCATCTCCATCCCTCACTACGAGTCGGGGCGCGTGCGTCCGTACTTCCGCGAGACGATCCGCGGCGAGTTCGGTGGCCTCGAGCCGATCGGCGCGCGGCTCGCGACGGCCGCTGCGCACCACGCGATCGGCGAGCCGCTCTTCGGTGATGCGATCACCGATCTCTGCGTCACGGGCCGCGACTCCTTGCGCAGCCTGGGCGTGAGCGGCGTCGGCGACCCGATCGACTGGGCGCGCCTCGAGCAGGCGGCGCTCACGGCCGCGGTGCTGCCGGAGACCAAGACGCGACGGATGATCGAGGGGCTTCCTCCGCTCGTCGCGCCGACTGCAGCGCACGTGCAGCGCGCCCTCTCTCGCGCACAGAAGGTCGCTGCGTACCTGACGCTGAACGAGAAAGAGCGTCGCCCGCTCCGCGCGGGTCTCGGTTGGATCGCCGTCTCGGGCGAAGACGACCTGCCGCTGCGCCCCGTGAACGTCGGCGTGACCGATCACCCGCAGCGCGACGTGACCCTGCGCGTGTGGGGTCTCGACGTGCCCCTCCGCTACGTGCTCGCGGGAACGCCCACGGCGACCAGCAAGAACGTGCTGCTGCTCCACGGTCACAGCTCGCGCCTCGAGGAGGTCGAGCATCTGACCGCTGGGCTCGTCCGAGAGGGCTATGTCGTGCTCGCGCTCGACCTGCCGACCAATGGCTACTCGGGTCAGCTCGATCACAAGCACGTTCTCTTCGCCGAGGACCCGATCCGCGAGGTCCCGCTCCCCTATGCGAAGGAGCCGCGCCGCACCGACAGGCACTCTTCGCTCTACGTCCTTCGGTTCCTGCTCGAGACCATTCACCGGTTCGTCGCGCACGTCTTCGCCCAGCACAACCTCCCTCCGCGGATCGACTTGGTCGCGGGCGGGAGTCTGGGTGGCAATCTGGGTCTCTTGCTCTCTGCCGTGGCGCCGTGGGATGCGCCGCAGCGGCATGCGTGGGTGGATCCGCGTCTCACGTGGATGAAGCGGATCGCGTCTTGGTCTCCCGCGTGCCTCTGGGATCAACCCAACATCGCCGCCGGCGAGCCGCACTCGCGAAGCTACGAGTCGGAGACGGACGACCGCAGGCGTGATCACCTCAACCGGTGGATGAACGTCGACCACATCTGGGTCGTGGTCATTCGCCAGGCGGAGCAGTGGTATCGCCGCGGCTGGCCGGACAAGCGCCGTGCCCTCGCGGAGAGCTGGCTCGCGCGGCACGAGACCTACTCTGCGCGCTTTCGACGGTGGCATTGGATGGTCGCGCACGAACAGGTGAAGTTCAGTCACCAAGACCGCGTGGTCGCGCGCGACGGCTCGGGCACCAACCTGCCAGGCTATGGCCTCGTCGGCGGAGAGCTGCTCTTGATGGCGGGCACGGGCGACAACTTCGCGAACACCAACATCGCCGATCGCGTGCGGGACCTCGGACCGAAGATGTCCGCGCGCGGACAAGCACTGATCTGGCAGGACACGGGCCACTCCATCCACGACGAGCGCCCCAACGAGCTCGTCGGCGTCCTCGACAAGTTCGTCCACGGGACCCTGTGAGAGCGCCGACACTGGTGCTCACACTCGTGCTCACACTGGCGCTCACTCTCGTGCTCACTGGCCGAGCCACTCACGCGTGAGGCGCGCGGCGAACGCGTCGTGGGCGGGATCGGTGAAGTGCACGCGATCCGAGAGCAGCCAGCCGCGCGTGAGCCAGTCGTCGAGCCCCGCATCGCCTCCCTGGAACGCGGCGAGGTCGACGAAGGCACATCCGCTCGCGAGCGCGGTGTCGCGAAAGGCGTCGCGCACAGCGAGGGTGCGCGGGTTCGATCGCCACTGCCCCGCGCGGAGGCGTCGCGTCGCCGAGGGCCCGATCACCACGCAGTGCGCCTCGGGCGTGGCCGCGCGAGCGCGTGACAAGAGGCGCGCGAGCGCCGTCGCGTGGTCGTCGACCGCGCCGCCTCCGAGCGACTCGTTCGTCCCGTACGCGAAGGCCACGAGGTCGTAGTCGAGCCGCGCGAGGTGCCGCTCGAACGAGCCCCCCCAGCGCGCCGTGTCGATCGCGCGGGCTCCGGGCACGCCCGCGGAGTCGACGGTCACCCCACGCGCTCCCTCGACGCGAACCCCGAGCACGCGCGCGCCCTCGGCCTCGACGTCGAGGCGGCCTGCGGTCGCTATGAACGGCACCTCGATCAGCTCGCTCGTCAGCGCGGTGCTCACCGAGTCCGCGCCCGGCGTGCGCAGGACGAGCGTGCCGCCCGTGCCCTCGGCCCAGGCCCACACGAAGCCTCGGTCGCCGGCGCGAAACGAGACGCGCGCGCGGCCGCGCCGCGCGATCGTCGCCATGCCGTGTGCGCCGACCTCGAGCGGTCCGTGCGTGCCGCGCGTCGTGAGCCCGACGAAGCCGGCCGCGCGCACGTGCGTGACCTCGGTGCGCCGGTAGAGCGCGTACGGCGCGCTCAGCGCGAAGGTGCCTGCGCCGCCGTCACCGAGGCGCGCCTGCAAGCGCCTGCGCAGAGCGCCCGTGTACTGGTCCTCGGCCGTGTGAGACGCGCCCCAGAACCCGAGACGGACCACGCGCTCGTCCGACTGCGCGAGGCGCGTTCGCAGCGCCGCGAGCCAACCGTCGGGTGCGGTCGTGAGGTCGACCGCGCGCTGCGCCGTCGCTCGCTCGTGCCACGCCGCGATCCCGAAAACCAGCAGCGCGAGCGCCGCGAGGATCCTCATCGCGCCACGAGCCCCACGACGTTCGGGAGGTCCCACTGCTCGTGGAGATCGTCGGCCTCGTGGAAGCCATCTTCCCAGCTGCCCATCGCCTCCACGTTTCGACCCTCTCCGTGCACGACGATCGAGGCCTCGGGACCGCCCTCCATGTACACGAGGCCGCGGAGACCGAGGTCGAGACCCGCGAGCATCCGCGCGAGGTGCTGCATCCGGTAGGGCGTCCGCACGTGCACGAGCACCGCGCGTCCCGCGTCGTCCGTGCCGAGCAAGGCCGACGAGTAGCGTCGCGTTCGCCAGTCGACCGCCTGACCGTGACAGTCCACGAGGAGCTCACGACCCTGGAGCAGCGAGCCGTAGCGCTGACCGAGGCTCTCGAGCGTCCCGCAGTCGTGTCCACCCACCGCGATGGGCGCAGCGCTCGCCGGCGGATCGAATGCCAACGGATCGAACGCCAGCACGCCGCGGTGGTTGCCGGCGCGTCGCGCGCTGAGGCTCCTGCCGGCGAGCTGCACGAAGCCGACGGGGCGGCCGCTCGGGAGGAACATCCCCGCGTTGATCCCGCCCACGAGGTGAAAGTCGCGCACCCACGCGCGCAGCGTGCGCGCGGGGCCATCGGCGCCCGTGAGGATGGTGAGCCGATAGCGACGCAGATCGAAGCGCACGATCGTCGCGACGCGATCGCCGACTCCGACCTCCGACGCGCGCGGCAGCGTGCGCTGCTCGACCGTGATGCCGACGACGTCCTGACCCTCTGCCACCCACGCGACGAGGATCCACGAGAGAGCGGCTGCCGTGACGAGGGCCAGTGACACACGCGCGCGCATGCCTCGATGGTGACGGGCTCGACCGCGGAGGGGTAGGGCCGTTCCGTCAGCCGTCGAGAGAACGCTGTGACGGCGTCGAGCTCGCTGGTAGCGTCGTCGCCTCGATGCGAAAGCCTCAGCGCGCTTCGGAGTTCACGTTCGAGGTGCTCCTCGAGCTGGCCTTCGAGCTGAAGGCGATCACCGACGAGCAGCGGAAGCTCGCCGCGGCGCGCGAGCGGGCGCACCGCATGAAGCTCGTGCAGGCTCCCGCACGTCAGGCGATGGGCCTGCGAGGCGGCGACCTCTCGCCCATCGAGCTGCTGGCGTCGTTCCAGTTCCCCGACGCGCGCAAGCGCACGGACCTCCTCGACGAGGATCGGCTGGTCGTCGCGGTCGCGGGCTACGCGGGGATCCCGTTTCGCCGCATCGATCGCCTGCAGCTCGACGCGACCCTCATCACGCGCACGTTCTCTCGCGCCTACGCGCGCAAGCACGCGGTGCTGCCCCTCGGCCTCGACGCCGACGGCCTCCACCTCGCGATCTCGAACCCGTTCGACTTCGAGCTCCTCGCCAACGTGCGGTCGCTCGTGCGGAGGGAGGTCGTCCCGATCCTCGCGAGCCCGAGCGACATCCAGCGCGCGATCGCCGAGATCTACGGGTTCCGCGCGTCCATCAAGCACGCGCAGCTGCAGGTCGGCGCGACGAAGAGCAACGACCTCGAGCAGTTCTTCAGCCTCGCAGGCGCGACGGAGGTCGACCCCGCCGCGGCGCCCGTCGTCGCCGCCGTCGACTACATCCTCAACTACGCGTTCGATCAGCGCGCCAGCGACATCCACGTGGAGCCTCAGCGCGACGAGTGCGTCGTGCGGATGCGGATCGACGGAGTCCTGCACCCGATCTACCGCGTGCCACGCGACCTCCACGGGGCGCTCACCAACCGCATCAAGGTGATGTCGCGCCTCGACATCTCCTCGCGCAAGCCGCAGGACGGGCGCATCCGCATCGGGCGGCCCGACGGCGATCTCGATCTGCGCGTGAGCGCGCTGCCGACGGCGTTCGGGGACAAGCTCGTGATCCGCGTCCTCGATCCCTCGATGCTGCTGCGCGATCTGTCGGAGCTCGGCTTCCTCGACGACGAGAAGCGCACGCTCGAAGACTGGCTGTCGCGCCCCAACGGCTTGATCCTCGTCACCGGTCCGACCGGCTCGGGGAAGACGACGACCTTGTACGCGGCGCTGCGCGCGCTCGCGTCGCCCGAGCTCAACGTCCTCACCATCGAGGATCCGATCGAGGTCGTGATGCCCGGCATCACCCAGGTCGCGGCGAACGCCAAGACGGGCACGAGCTTCGACGAGGCGCTGCGTCACGTGCTGCGACAAGATCCCGACGTGCTGATGGTCGGCGAGATCCGCGATCGCGAGACGGCCGAGCAGGCCGCGCAGGCGGCGCTCACGGGACACCTCGTGCTCTCCACGCTGCACACGAGCGACGCGGTGGGTGCGGTCGCGCGCCTGTCCGATCTGGGTGTTCCGCCCTTCCTCGTCGGCGCCACGGTCACGGGCGTCGTCGCGCAGAGGCTCGTGCGCAAGGTGTGCTCGGCGTGCGGCGAGGACGTGGTGCTGACCGTCGACGAGATGGCCGCGCTCGGCGTGCGCCACCCTGACGAGTACGCCGGCCAGCTCCTGGCGCGGCGCGGCCCCGGCTGCGCGCGCTGCCGCTACACGGGCTTCTGGGGGCGCTCGGCGATCTTCGAGCTCTTCTCGGTCAACACGCGCATGCGGCAGCTGATCGCCGAGGCGGTCACGCCGGAGGCGCTCCGTCGCGCCGCGCTGCAAGACGGCATGCGCGTGCTGCGCGAGCACGCAGTGCGCAAGGTCGCGCTCGGCGTCACGGCCCTCGAAGAGGCGCTCCGCGCGACCTCGGATCTCGAGCGCTGATGTCGATCACGCGAGAGCTCGTCGAGGCGTGGCGCGCGGGCACGGTGATCGTGCAGGTCGTCACTCACGAAGAGACGCGCGTGATCGAGCGCTGCGCGGCCGCTGCGGCCGAGGTCGGCGCGGAGCTCGCCGTGTGGAGCTGCCACCGCGGTCTGACGCCTCTCGCGCCCGAGGCTCGCGAGCCGCTCGCGATGCTCGAGGCGTTCGCCACGGCCCCGGCTCCGATCATCGCGGTGCTGCTCGACTTCGAGCCGTGGCTCACAGACGCGCGCACGCTGCGACGGGTCAAGGATCTGCTGCCGGTGCTCGACGCCGAGGATCGGCGCCTCGTCTTCGTGGGCGATCGCGCAGAGCTGCCGTCGTCGCTGCGCGCGCACGCCAGCGTGATCGTCGCGCCGCCGCCCGACGAGCGTGAGCGCACCGAGCTCGCGCTCGCGACGATCGCCGCGCTCGGCGCGCGCGTGTCGACGGAGGAGCTCGATCGACTCGTCCTCGCGTCGCGGGGCCTCTCGAGCCTGCAGCTGCGGCGCTGCCTCGCGGGCTCGGTGGACCGCAAGGAAGGCTTCGGCCCGACGGCGCTCGCGCGGATCGTCGAGGAGAAGCGATCGATGCTCGCGCACGATCTGGGGATCGAGCACGTCGCGGTCAGCGACTCGATCGACGCGCTCGGCGGCCTCGAGAGCTTCAAGGAGTGGGTCGACGAGCGCGCCGAGGCGCTCTCACCCGCGGCCGTGCGCTTCGGTCTCGCCGCGCCTCGCGGCGTGCTGCTGCTCGGCGTGCAGGGATGCGGAAAGTCGCTCTCCGCGAAGTGTGTCGCCTCGCGCTTCGGCGTTCCGCTCGTGCGTCTCGATCTGCCGCGCGTCCTCGGCAGCACCGGCGAGGGACCGAGCGCGGAAGAGGGCCTGCGCCGCGCGCTCGAGGCAGTGGAGACGCTCGCGCCGGTCGCGCTCTGGGTCGACGAGATCGAGAAGGGCTTCGCCGGATCGACGGGCGGCGGCGACAGCCGCGCTGCGCGGTTGCTGGGCGCGTTCTCGACGTGGCTCCAAGAACGAAGCGGCAGCGTGTTCGTGGTCGCCACAGCGAACGACGTCTCGCGTCTCCCGCCCGAGCTCTTGCGTCGTGGTCGCTTCGACGAGCTCTTCTTCGTCGATCTCCCGGACTTCGACGCGCGAAAGGCGATCCTCGCGCTCCACCTGCGCAAGCGCTCGCGCGATCCTGCGACCGCCGACCTCACGATGCTCTCCGAGCTGTGTCAGGGCTTCTCCGGCGCGGAGCTCGAGCAGGTCGTGGTCGCCGCGCTGCACCGCGCGTTCAAGCTCGGTCGCGAAGCGGGCGATGGCGACCTGCGTCACGCCGCGCGCGACGTCGTGCCGCTGTCGAAGACCTACGCAGAGCAGATCAAGGAGCTCCGCGAGTGGGCCCGAGGTCGAGCCCGAACCGCGGGCCGCGAAGGCGCAGTGGTCGATCTGTTCCGTCGCGTCACCTGACGCCGCTCACGTCGCTCGACGCGTGACCCGACGAAGCACTACCCGCCGAACGCGCGTTGCGCGATCCTCGGCCCGGCGTGAGCAGCGAGGGCACGGACGCGGAGTCGGCGGGGGAGGGCGATCCGCCCGCGGGCATCGATCCGCCAGCGCCACCGCGACGCTCGATCGCCAGGCTGCCGCCGCTCGAGGAGATGCTCGCTCGCGCGAACATGCAGGGCGGGGCATCGGTCGCGAACGAGCCGCCGCGCGCGATCCCTGATCCAGCAGTCCCGCGGAGGTCTCTGGCGAGACTGCCGCCGCTCGTCGACGGTCTCGCGGCCGCGATCGCGACGGACGCCGGCGCGAGCGATGCGAGCGCGATCCCAGAGGTCGTCCCAGAGGTCGTCCCAGAGGTCGTCGAACCCATCGAGCTCCGTCCCGAGCCGGTCCGTCCGCCGCCACCGCCTCCTCGCGCGCTCGCCAGGCTCGGAGACGCTGCCCCGCCACGGAATGTGAGCGCGCCCGAAGAGCCGGTGCCCGAAGAACCGGTGCCCGAAGAACCGGTGCCCGAAGAACTGGTGCCCGAAGAACTGGTGCCCGAGGCAGCGCTGCCGCCGCTCGAGGCCGTCGAGCGAGCGAGCGCGTCGACGATCGTGGAGGTGCCGGGCTCGGACTACTGCCGCACGTGCGCGCGACGCGTCCCGAGGGCCGAGATCCAGATGATCACCCGCGATGGGCGCAAGAGGCTCGCGGTGTGCGCGGTGTGCAACGGCTACCTGGGCGGCAGCGCCTCTTCGGGCGCGCGCGTCGATCCTGCGCCGCAGGTGAGCGGCGCCGCGAGTCGCGCTGCCCGACGAGAGCTGCCTCCGCGACCGAGCTCGTTCGGCTGGGAGCTCGTCGAGGCCCTCCGATGGCCGTTCGCCTGGCGCGCTCTCCCGACGCTGCTCGGCGTCACGTGCGCGGTCTGGATCCTTACCTACGCATCCGCGCTCGGCGTCGCAGAGGTCGCCGTCGCCGGGCGCGCGCTCGCGATCGGTGTCCTCGCGACCTGCGCCGCCGTCGTGATCCACACGACCCATCGAGAGCACGGCGGTGACGGAGCGACCGGCGCCGTGCTCCGCCACCTCGTCGTGATGCTCGTCGGTGGCCTTCCTCTCCTCGCCGCGCTCGCGTCCGGCGCGCTCGGCGTGCGCTCTCCGACCGTTCAGACGCTGCTCGTCGTCGGAGGCATCGCGGTGTTCTGCCTCTTCGTGCCCGCGGGACAGATCGTCGTCGCGTCGCGCGAGAGCTTCGTCGCGGCGCTGAATCCGATCGCTCCGATCCGCTTCGCGCTCGGCGTGGGCCTCTCCTACCTGGTCCCGTGCGCGCTCCTCCTCGCCGTCGCCATCGTGCACCTGGTGGCCGTCGGCGTCGCGATGATGGTGGGGGTCGCGCTCTTCGGCGCCGCGACGACGGGATGGCCAGAGATGGGGTGGCCCGCGCTGGAGTGGCCCGCGCTCGGGTGGGGAGCCGTCGTGTCGCTGATCGTGACCCTCGGCGTCTTGGTCGAGGCGCGCGTGCTCGGCCTCGTGGTGCGCGAGCATCCCTTCGACCTCGCGCTCGCGTGAGCTCTTCGCGCGCGCGGAGCCGTCAGGGCTCGACCTCGAGGACGAGCGAGCCCTCGCCGTCGATCGCGCGACACCGTCCGTCGCGACAGCCGTAGGCCTCGACGCGCGCGCGGAGCACGGTGGTGCCCATCGCCCGCGCGAGGACGGGGATGCGCAGCTGTGCCTCGACGCGATCGGCGTCGTCCTCGAGCACGTCGGCGTCGATCGAGAGCAGGCGTCCGCGCACCACCTCGACGGCGGGACCGTCCGACGTCGGCGCGAGCATCCACGGACCGCGCGCGCCGCCGCGGAGCGTGACGTGCGCGACGATCTCGATCGGATCGCCGACGTGCACGGGCGCGCTCGGCGCCTCGAGCCGGACCTCGACCGCGGCCTCGGGCGCGATCTCGCGCTGCGCTGCGATCGGTGCTGCGACGAGCGCGATCGCGACGGTGAGGAGCGCGACGTGGAGCCGAGCGGCGTGCACGTCGGCATCCTACGCGCACGGCTCCTCGCACGTCGCGAGATCGACGGCCCCGATCGACCGACGCGCCCTGATCCATCGATGCGATCGATCGACGCGCGATCCGCGGTATGCCTCGCGCCGCATGTCTTCTCCTTCCTCCTCCGTGATCGTCCACAAGTTCGGCGGCACCAGCGTCGCGGGCGCGGATCGCTACCGCCACGTCGCGTCGATCGTCACGGGCCCGGCCTACGCGTCGCACGCGGATCGCCCACGAACGCAAGGGATCGTCGTCTCGGCGATGTCCAAGGTCACCGACGCGCTGCTCGATCTCGTGCTGCGCGCCAAGACGCGCGACGACACGTACGTCGCTGCGCTCGAGGCGCTGATCACGCGGCACCGCGAGACCGCGAAGGAGCTCTTGCCCGAGGGCGAGGCCACACGCCTCGCGGGCGTGTTCGAGCGCGACGGTCGCGATCTCGCCGACGTGCTGCGGGCGGTGTGGCTCGGACGCGGCGCCTCCGAGCTCACCGAGGAGCTCGTGTCCGGCTACGGCGAGCTGTGGTCCGCGCAGCTGCTCTCTGCGCACCTGATCGCCGCGGGCCATCACGCGTGCTGGCTCGACGCGCGCGACGTGCTCGTCGTCACCACGAGCAGCGAGACGGGTCCGCGCATCGACTGGGCGTTGAGCGAGAAGCGGCTGAACGACTTCCGCGCCGCGCGCTCCGAGGCGCTCGTGGTGATCACCGGCTTCATCGCGTCGACGCGCGAGGGGGTGCCCACGACGCTCAAGCGCAACGGGAGCGACTTCTCGGGGAGCATCTTCGGTGCGCTCTTCGAGGCCGAAGAGATCGTGATCTGGACCGACGTCGACGGCGTGCTCTCGGCCGATCCGCGCCGCGTGCCCGAGGCCGTGGTGCTCGAGGCGATGAGCTACGACGAGGCCTGCGAGCTCGCGTACTTCGGCGCCAAGGTGCTCCACCCGCGCACGATGGAGCCCGCGATCGCGCGGCAGATCCCGATCCGCATCAAGAACACCTTCGCGCCCGAGCGGCCGGGCTCGCTGATCGCATCGCCTGCGCGCCTCGAAGGCCTCACGCGCCGCGCCGTCGCGGGCTTCTCGACGTTCGACGGCATCTCGCTCGTGAACCTCGAGGGCAGCGGCATGATCGGCGTGCCCGGCGTGGCCGAGCGTCTCTTCGGGGCGCTGCGCGCCGCAGGCGTGTCCGTGGTGCTCATCTCGCAGGGATCGAGCGAGCACTCGATCTGCTTCGCGGTGCCCGAGTCGCAGGGAGGCATCGCGCGAGAGGTCGTGAACCGCGCGTTCGCGCCCGAGATCGGCGAAGGGCTCATCCAGCGCGTCGAGCTCGTGCCGGGCCAGACGATCCTCGCCGCCGTCGGCGATCAGATGGCCCACACGCCGGGCGTCGCGGCGACGTTCTTCTCCGCGCTCGCGAAGGCCGGCGTGAGCGTGCGCGCGATCGCGCAGGGATCGAGCGAGCGGAACATCTCGGCGGTGCTCGATCGCGCGGACTCCACGCGCGCGCTCCGAGCGGTGCACGCGGGCTTCGTCCTGAGTGATCGTGTGCTCTCCGTGGGCCTCGTCGGACCGGGCCTCGTGGGCAAGGCGCTGCTCACGCAGCTCGCCGAGCAGGCGCCCGTCTTGCGCGAGACGCTCCACCTCGACCTGCGCCTCCGCGCCGTCGCGGACAGCAAGCGCATGGTGCTGAGCGAGACGGGCCTCTCGCCGGAGCGTGCGCTGATCGCGCTCGAGTCGAGCTCGACGCCGCTCGATCTCGACGCGCTGGCGGCGCACGTGCGCGCGCCGCATCTCCCGCACGCGGTCCTCGTGGACGCGACCGCGAGCGAGGCGATCGCCGCGCACTACGACCGCTGGCTCGCGATGGGCCTGCACGTGGTGACGCCGAACAAGCGTGCCGGCTCGGGGCCGCTCGATCGCTACCGATCGCTCCGCGCCCACGAAGCGCGCGGCGTCTCGTGGCTCTACGAAGCGACCGTCGGCGCGGGCCTCCCGGTGATCGCGACGCTGCGCGATCTCGTGCGCACGGGGGATCGCGTCGCGAAGGTCGAGGGCGTCTTGTCGGGCACGCTCTCGTACGTCTTCAACGTGTGGGACGGCGAGCGCGCCTTCTCGGACGTCGTCCGCGACGCGAAGGCGCTCGGCTACACCGAGCCCGATCCGCGCGACGACCTCTCGGGCATGGACGTCGCGCGCAAGCTCGTGATCCTCGCGCGCGAGATGGGCGTGGCGATCGAGCTCTCGGACGTGGAGATCGAGAGCCTCGTGCCCGCGGCGCTGCGCGACGTGTCCGCGAGCGAGTTCCTCGACGCACTTCCGAAGCACGACGAGGCGATGAAGGCGCGCCTCGATCAGGCGCGCGGCGAGGGCAACGTGCTCCGCTACGTCGGCGTGGTGTCGAGCGACGGCAGGGCGAAGGTGGCGCTCCTTCCGTACCCGCGCGCGCACGCGTTCGCGGGCCTCGCGGCGACCGACAACGTCATCGCGTTCACGAGCAAGCGCTATGCGTCGCAGCCGCTCGTGGTGCGCGGTCCAGGCGCGGGTCCCGACGTCACGGCGGGCGGCGTGTTCGCCGATCTCTTGAGGCTCGCGGTCTCGCTCGGCTGACTCAGCGTCGCGGCGTCTCTCGCCACTCACGGAAGCGCGCACCCTCCGCGTCGTGCAGGTGCTCGATCGGCGTCGCGAGGTCGTCGTCGATGCGAGCCATCAGCGTCCGTAGATCGCCGTGGCGCGGCCGAGCGCGACTGTGTGGCCGCGCAGCATGAAGCGCGCGAGCGCACCGGTCGCGCCCGCGGGGATCCCGAGCGAGGGCACGTCCACCGCGTAGACCGTGACCTCGTAGCGGTGCGGATCGCCGGGCGGCGGGCACGGGCCGCCGTAGCCGGTGGCGCCGAAGTCCGTGTACGTCTCGATCGCGCCCGCGGGCATGGCGCTGCCGCTCGCGCCGAGCGGGAGCGAGACGGTGCTCGCGGGGAGATCGACGGCGATCCAGTGGAAGAAGCCCACGCCGGTCGGTGCATCGGGATCGTGGATCACGACGGCGTAGCTCTGCGCGCCCTCGACCGGCTGCCAGCTCAGCGCGAGCGACTGGTTCTGTCCCTCGCACCCGAAGCCGCCGAACACGCTCGCGAGCGGCACACGATCGTTCGCCTCGAGCCCGCCGATCGTCACCGCGATCGACTCGGGCGCGCTGTTCGGCTCACGCAGCGTGCTCGACGCGCTCGCAGCCGTGGTGCCCTCGGGGCAGTTGGCCGCCGATGCGCCACAGCCGGTGAGCGCGAGCGCGACGAAGGACACGAGGACCGAGCGAGAGAGGAACGTGTGCATGAGACCTCCAACGTGGCCGAACGGCCGAAGGGAGCGCCGTTTGTACGACGCCGCTGGTGGCCGGGCGAGAGGCCTCCGGCCCCTCGCGCTCCCCGTCGCTCATCGTCGCTCTGCTCCTCCATCGCTCCCGCTCCAGGGGTCAGCTGCGCTGCCCCCGCCGCGAGGCGCCCCACATGTTCGTTCGACGATCACGAGAGGCCCATCGCCTCCGGGGCACGTGCCCAGCCGAGCGCGAGACCGGCGACCTCTTCCCAGCCCTTCTCGCCGACGATGTAGTGATCGCGGCCCGGCATCTCTTGGTACGCGACGATGCCCGACGCGTAGGCGCGCGCGTTCGCGAGGTTCACGCTCGGCGGCATGATGTGATCGTGCTCGCCCGCGATGAAGAAGAGCGGCGCGCGATCGGCCTTGCGGAAGTCCACCTGCGCCGCGGTGTTCCAGTCGACGTTGATGCTCGCGCCCTCGAAGAGGATGCGGCCCGGCGCGGCGATCGCGTAGCGCTCGTAGGCAGCGCGGCTCTCCTCTTCGCCGAGGGTGTTGGTGAACGCGTACTGGAACTGGTCGTGGGTGAAGGGCACCGCGCGGCTGACGTTCCACGGGTTGTGCAGCACGGGGAAGGTCGAGCGCACCTGCGAGAAGGGGATCGGGTAGACGCCGCGCACCGGGGCGGAGTCGATCGCGACGCCTGCTGCGCCGAGGCCTCGATCGAGGAGCAGCTGCACGAGGGTGCCGCCGAACGAGTGACCGATGAGGATGGGCTCGCTCGACAGCGCGCGGACGTACGCGTCGAGGTGCTCGACGACCTTCTGCACGCTGAGCGCGGCGATGGGGCTCGCGTCCTCGCGGAGCGCTTCGACCTCGCCCTCCATGCCGGGGTAGGTGGGGGTCAGCACGCGGTAGCCGCGCGCCTCGTAGAAGGCCACCCACGACTCCCAGCTGCGCGGGGTCATCCAGAGGCCGTGGATCAGCACGATGGTGTCGGGGGCCGCGTTCGAGCCGCTCTGGATGAGGATGTTCGGGTTCGCCATGGTGTCCTTCTCTCTCTGTTGTTCGCGGCGCAGGCGCCGCGTGTCGGGGGCGTTGCCCCCAAACCCCGTACGACAGTTCGTTCCCGAGAGATGCTCTCTCGGTCTCTCCCGAGGCCATCGGCCTCGCTCACGTTCGTCTCGGTGTCGGCGCTTCGTCTCGTCGCGTCGCGTCGTTCCGATGACCTGAAGATGCGGTGCGCCAGTCGTTCCCGGTAGAGAGGAATCGGCCACATCACCTTCAACCCAGGGTTGAAGGTACGCGGGCGCGATGCGAGCCTCTCGAACATGGAATCGCTCTCTTCGCTCGAGGCCTTCGTGCGCAGCGCCGAGCTCGGATCGTTCTCTTCGGCGGCGCGCGCGCTGACGCGTACGCCCGCCGCGGTGAGCAAGAGCGTGGCGAAGCTCGAGGACTCGCTCGGCGTGCGCCTCTTCCATCGCACGACCCGCAAGCTGAGCCTCACGGACGTGGGCCAAGCCCTCTTCACCGATGCCTCGCGCGGCCTCGGCACGCTCGACGAGGCCTTGCAGCGCGCGTCGAGCGCACGCCGCGAGCCCACCGGTGTCTTCAAGCTCAGCCTCGGCCCCGCGTTCGGTCGCGACTACGTGCTGCCCGTGCTCGCGCCCTACCTCGCGGCGTGCCCGCGCGTGACGCCCGACTGGCGCTACGAGAACCGACAGGTCGATCTCGTGGCCGAGGGCTACGACGCCGCGGTGGGCACGGGCTACGAGCTCTCGGCGGGCCTCGTCGCGCGGGAGCTCGCGCGCATCCACATCATCGCCGTCGCTGCGCCGAGCTACCTCGCGAAGCGCGCGGCGCCGAAGACGATCGAGGAGCTCGAGACGCACGACATCGTGGCATTCCGCACGTCGCGCACCGGCAAGCTGCGCACGTGGACGATGAAGAACGACAAGGGTCGCGAGGTCGTCGCCGATCCACCTGCGCGCGTGATCGCGAGCGACGTCGATGCGCTCGTGACCACGACGCGGCTCGGACACGGCATCGCGCTCGCGCCCACGTCGCAGGTGCTGCTCGACCTCGAGCGCGGCTCGCTCGTGCGTGTGCTTCCGCGCTGGTACGCCGACGCGGGGCCCGTGTACGTCTACTTCGCGAGCCAGAGGCACCTGCCGCAGCGCACGCGCGTGTTCGTCGACCTGCTCGTCGCCCACTTCCAGAAGGAGAAGCTCGCGCCGCGCTTCCGCGCCGATCGCTGACGTGGGGTCGCGCCCCGGACTCGCATACGATCGCGCTCATGCCGCGCGCGCTCTTCTCGTGTCTGCTCCTCCTCGTCGCTCTCCCCGCTTGCGACGAGCGTCGAACGCCGCGCGACGCGTTCGTCGCGGGAGACGACGCGACGCCTTCGATCGACGCGCCGGATCTCGACGCACCGGAGCGGCCCGACTCCGGGCGACGCGACACCGATCTCAACCCCGACGCTCGGCTCGACGCGGCGGTCATCATGGACCCGGACGCAGGCATGGACGCGCTCGTGTCGATCGACGCGGCGCGCGCGCCGGACGCGTTCACCCGCGACGCGCCGGCGGCGAGCGACACGCGCATCGACACCGGCGTCACCAGCCGCACGCTCGCGTGCGCGCCCGTCGTGCCGTCGGGCGCCAGCGCGGGACTCGTGTTCTCCGCGATGTTCTGGCCGGGCTTCCGCTTCGAGATCACGAGCCCGACACGCGCGACCCGCGTGGGCCTCCAGCTCACGCCCGACCGCGCGGGCACCTTCTTCGCGGGCCTCGTACGCCTCACCGGATCGAGCGACGCGCCCGACGCGGCCGATCTCTCGGGTGCGGACGTGATCGCGCGCGTCGACGTGACCGTGCCCGCGTCGGCCACGCCGATCGTGGTGGGCGCCGACGTCGACGTCGCGCTGAGCCCCGGCTGGTACGCGCTCGTCTTCGGCACCGACGCCGTCGGAGGATCGCTGCCGAGCGGCGGCGGCACCGGCTGCGTGTCGTCGCCCGGGTCGAGCTACCCGTTCTCCATCCGTCAGTCGGATGGCTCGCTCATCCTCCAAGGCGCCGAGCCGCACCTCTTCGTCGACGTCGCGCCCTAGAGCTCACTCGAGAGCTCACTCGATGTCTTTGAAGAGGTCGTACGCGTCCTCGAGCTCGGCGCTCGCGTCGATCGCTCGGCGGAGCGTGTCGTCGAGGTCGGCGGCGACGGTGATGCGCCGCTTCGCGAGCGCGTCGTGCAGCGCGGGACCGAGGAGCGCCACGTAGTCGGCCTTGCGCGCGATGCGCGCGTCGACGCCGCGCTCCTTCAAGACGAGGCGCAGCGTGCCTCGCGCCTGGGTGCTCGTGAGGCCCGTGGCCTTCGCGAGCGCGTCGCCGATCGTGTCGAGGAGCGCGCTCACGATCGCTCCCACCGCGCGCGCAACCACGCGGGCGTGGACCACGTCGCGACGCACGCGAGCACGAAGACGAGCGCGCCGAGCAGGATCACCCCGACGAGCGAGAAGCCGAGCGGCGTGTCGAACGCGCCGTGCGGCGCGAAGCCCGCGAGCGCGAGCTGGCTCGCCGACATCGCGAAGAAACCGCCGCCCATCGTGCGCATGCGCGCCAGCGCGACGCGATCGACGTCACGCCCCGCCGCGCGCGCCTTCTCGTAGAGCCGCGCGAGGCGCCTCGCCGAGACGGCGCCGTAGAGTGAGCCCGCGATCGCGATCGCGACGAACGGCACGCGCAGCGCCCAGTCCATCGTCGCCGGTGTCGCCACGCTCGCGTCGGTCTCTGCTGCGTGCCCTCCGATCCCGAGGAGACCGACGAGGCCGAGCACCGCGATCCCGCGCGCGACGCGCTCACCGAAGGCGAGCGACGCGAACACGCCGACGAAGCCGTACGCGAGCCCCGCGCCGGTGAACGACAGCCACCGTGCGACGGTGTGGAGCGTCGTGCCTGTGAGCGTGGGCTCGCTGTGGATCGCGAGCACGAGCGCGATGCCGACGACCGCGACGAACGACGCTGTGATCCCCAGCACGATCACGAGGTGCGCGCTGCGTCGGCTCGCTCGGTAGGCACGGAGGACACGCAGCGCGAGCAGCGTGTCGGTGATCGCGACCACCACGATCCCGATCACCGCGAGCAGAGCCGCCGTCGCCATGTCCCGGGATGCTACACGCGCGCGGCGCGCGTGGTCCGGGGCGCCCTCACGCGACCTCGGGCGCGTCGAGCACCCACTGGAGCGACTTCGGCACCTTGCTGCGCGCGTCGGGCCCGGGCGTGGGCCGCGGCGTCGAGAGCGTGTTCCACAAGAGCACGTTCTCGTTCGGGTGGTCGCGCACGATGCGCGTGAGCGCGGCGATCGCCTTGCCGCTGTAGGTCACCTCGCCGGGCTCGCCCGTCAGCGTGCGCACGTGCTCGATGCCGGCGATCGACTCGTCCGTCGGGTGGCCGTAGCCGGGGCCGAGCGCGCTTCCGTCGAGCACGTAGCTCACGCGGTGGCTCTGACGCTTCCAGCGCTCCGGATCGCGCGCGTGGAGGAAGCGATCGGTCGCGCGCACGATGCCGCCGATCGTCACGCGGTTGGCGGCGAAGGCCGTGGTGATGCGCACGCCGTGGATCACCGTGGGCCAGCCGAGGTGGGCGCAGCCGAGCGCGAGCGCGGCGAGCGTGCCCGAGCTGCCTGTCGGCAAGACGATGCGATCGGGGCGCGGGCACACGCCGGCCTCGACCTGCTGCGCGAGCTCGAGCATCGCGTCGACGTAGCCGAGGTTCGCGAGCGGGTTCGCGGCGCCGGGGAGGATGAGCGCGTTCTCGTTCTTCTCCGCGCGCAGCGTGCGCCACGTGCGGAACACGGTGCTCACGTAGCCGCCGCCCCACATCAGCTCCGCGCCCGCGTCGGCGTCGACGAGCATCGCGTGCTTCGCGAACTTCGTGATCGGCTGATCGAACAGCACGATGCGCACGGCGAAGCCGAGCTCGCGCCCGAAGAGCGCCGTCGCCATCGCCTGCGTCGACGCGAGGCCGCCCGCCGTGACGATGCGCGTCTTGCCGCGCGCGCGGATGTCCGCGAGCACCAGCTCGTAGCGGCGGACCTTGTTGCCGCCGTAGAGCGGCGAGCAGAGATCGTCGCGCTTCATCCACACGCGCTCGCCGAGGAGATCGCGCAAGGCGGTCATCGGCTCGACGGGCGTGGGCGCGTGCGCGAGCGGCGTGAACGCGAGCTCGCGACCGAGCCCCGGGAACGCGTCGAACAAGAGCGGTCTCGCGCGACCGCTCGGAACCACGCCGACCCTCGTGCTCTCGCTCACGAGGCGCATGCTCTCGCGTGCGCGGACACGCGACAAGCGCGGCGCTCGCGGCGCTCGCGATCACGCCCGGCGCGCGTATGCTTCGCGCCCATGTCGAGCACCACGAACGACGAGCTCGAGAACGTCGCGCACGAAGGCCATGCGCTCCTCACGCTGACGGGCCCCGACGGCCGCGAGAAGAAGGGCCGCGCGTCGGTCGTGAAGCTCAAGGACGTGTGGTTCATCGCGTGCGCCTCGAGCGAGCTGAAGAAGCAGCCGATGGGCCTCGTGATCCAAGACCTGCCGATGGTCTTCTTCCGCGACGAGCACGGCGTCCCGGCTGGGCTCCTCGATCGCTGTCCGCACCGCAACGTCCCGCTGTCGGGTGGCAAGGTGCTGAGCGACGGAACGCTCGAGTGCCCGTACCACGGCTGGCGCTTCGACCGCGGCGGCGTGTGTCGGAAGATCCCCTCGCTCGTCGGCGACGTCGCCCCCACGCCGCAAGAGATCAAGGCGCGCAACGCCACGACGTTCCCCGTGGTCGAGCAAGACGGCTGGCTCTGGGTCTACATGACGCCCTCGGTCGGCGGCGCGATGCCCTCGTCGAGACCGCACCGATTCGAGCTCTTCGACGCGCCCGGGTACACGACCGTGCACCAGACGGTCGAGGCGCAGTGCTCGATGTACTCGCTGATCGAGAACGCGCTCGACGTGCCGCACACGGCCTTCCTCCACAAGGGCCTCTTCCGCTCGGACAGCCGCGGCATCGAGCTCGAGGTCAAGGTCACGCGCAAGCACGACCGCGTGGAGGCGCAGTACATCGGTGAGCCGCGACCGCCGGGTCTCGTCGCGCGGATCCTCTCGCCGAGCGGCGGCGAGGTGCAGCACTGGGATCGCTTCATCCTGCCGTCGATCGCGCAGGTCGAGTACCGCATCGGCACCGAGAACCACTTCCTCGCCGACAGCGTCGCGACGCCCGTGAGCGACTTCGTCACGCGCATGCACGCGATCGTGAGCTTCAAGTCGCGCGCGCCCGGCGTGCTGATCGCGCCCGCCGTGAAGCCGCTCGCGATGCGCGTGTTCCTGCAGGACGCGCTGATCCTCGCGCAGCAGACCGATCGCATCCGGCGCCTCGGCGGCGAGAGCTTCACGTCGACGGAGATCGACGTGCTCGGCAAGCACATCTGGAAGCTGATGCGCGCCAAGGAGCGCGGCCAGACGCTCCCCGACGAGACCTCGACCTCACGCCTCGTGGTCTGAGCTTCACGGCACGGCGTCGATCACTCGGGCCTCGAGCGTGTCTTCGATCGAGCTCGCGGTGGCGTCGTAGAGCGTGGCGCGCACGACGACCGCTTCGCCCACGACCTCTGCGGGATCGCGCACGTCGAAGATCGCGAAGTCGCCGACGCGCTCCTCGAAGTCGTCGCGGCGGGTGAAGGTCCCGTCGCGCACGCCGAGCGGCAAGAGGCACACGACGCGTCCGTCGCGTACGCGCGTGATCTCGTACGTGAGGCCCGTCGGCGCGAAGTCGTGCACGCGCAGCGAGAGGTGCACGTGCCAGCCGCCCTGTGGGCCGTGCACGAGCTCGAGGGTCGCACCCTCGTCCGGAAGCGCCTCGTAGGCCATGAGGCCCGTGCCGATCTCCACCCAGGGAACCAAAGGCGCGTCGTCGTTCGTGTCGCGTGCGATGGGCTGCGTGGCGCACGAGGCGCACGCGAGGCCGAGCGCGACGAGCAGCCCGGGCCTCACGGGACCGTGATCTCCAGCACCTGTCGCGAGGTCACGTCCGTGCGCGTGACGCTGCGGCCATCGGGCAGCGCGACGCGGACCTCGGCGACGCTGCCCGTGTGATCGCCGAGGCCGAAGTGCGCGAGGCGCTCGCTCTGACCTTGGTAGTGCGTGCTCTGTCCGATCACGAACGTGCGCGGCGTGCTCGAAGAGCGCTCGCGGATCGTGACCCGCGCGCCGAGCCCTTCACCGAGCGCGCCCTCACCACCGCGCACGCGCACGCGCAGCCACGCGCCGTCGTCCGCGCAGCGGTTCTCGTAGAGGCTCGGCACCGCGCCCTGTCGCGCGACGAAGAGATCGAGATCGCCGTCTTCGTCGGGATCGAACACCACGACGCCGCGCGTCTGGCTCCGATCGTCGATGCCCACGCGCGCGGCGACGTCGGTGAAGCGGGTCTCGCCCTCGTTGCGGAACAAGCGCATCGCGTCGTCGGCGTGCGGCGCGAAGTCCCAGCCGTTCGCGATCGCGAGGTCGTAGTCGCGGTCGTTGTCGTGATCGAAGAACACGGCTCCCCACGCCCAGCCCGACTCGAGCACGCCGGCTTCGCGCGTGATCTCCGTGAAGCGACGGGCACCGTCGTTGCGGAACAAGCGGTTGCCCCAGTCGGGCCCGAAGTCCATCCAGATCGAGGTCACGAGCCAGTCGAGATCGCCGTCGTCGTCGAGGTCCGCGAAGCTCGCGCCCATCGCGTTGGTCTCGGTGCCCACGCCCGCGGCGCGCGTCTCGTCGACGAAGGTTCCGTCGCCGCGCCCGAAGAAGAGACGGCTCGTGCGGAAGTCGCCGTTCACCGCGAGATCGACGCTCCCGTCGTCGTCGAGATCGAGCATCGCGACGGCGTACACGTAGACGCCCGGCATCGCGACGCCGGTCCACGCGTTCTCCATCGAGACGCCCGCGGCGCTCGTCACGTCCTCGAAGAAGCCGGGCATCGCAGGGCCGCGGTTGCGCAGGAGGCGCGCGTTCGAGGGTCCGTCGTGCACGGTGTGAAAGCGCCACTCGCCGACGAAGAGATCGAGATCGCCGTCGCCGTCGTAGTCGCCGAACGTCACGCTCGATCCGAGCAAGGGACGCATCGAAGAGATCGCTGCGCCGCGCGCGATCGCCACGTCGCGGAACCTCGCGCCCTCGTTGAGGAACAAGTGGTGCGTGAGTCCCCCGAAGGTCGCGACGTAGAGATCGAGGTCCCCGTCGCCCTCGATGTCGCCGAACGCGGCGGCGGCCGTGGCGTCCGTGAGCGAGATGCCGAGCGTCGCTGCCGCGTCCGTGAAGCGGCCGGCGCCGTCGTTCAGGTAGAGCGAGGGCGGGCGATCGATGCGCGTGACGAAGAGGTCGTCGTGCCCATCGCCGTTCGCGTCGCCGACGGCCGTGCCCGCGAGCCCCCACTCCGCATCGCAGTGATCGCCAGCTCCGTCGTTCGCAGGATCGTCGAAGCGACACTCGGGCGGTCGTCGGTACGGGCCGAACGCGTCGGCGAGGCCCGCCGCTGCGGCGACGTCCACGAAGCACGGCGGCTCACCGGGCCCCGCGTCGAACGGCGCGTCGACACCTTCGAGGCCCGGTGCATCGAACGGAAACGGAGCGAACGCGTCCTCTGCTCCGGGATCCTCGAACGCGTCGCGCGCGCCCGTGTCGCGACGACGTGCGTCGGGTCGATCGGGCACGCCGCGGCAGCCGAGCAGGCTCGAGGCCGCGAGCAAGAGCGGCAGCATGTCGCGCGATCGCACGCGCCCATCGTACTCGCTTCGAGCGACCCGTCCGCGCCCGGCTCGGTCGCGTCACCGTTCGCGCTGCATCGTCACCGCGCGGTCATCGAGGAAAGAGCGCGCACGACGTCGGCGTAGGCCAGCGCATGGAACCGTACGTGATCGCTGCGATCGTGTTCGCGGGGTTGGTCGTCGTCTCGCTCGGGGTTCAGCTCGCCCTTCACGTGTCGCGCTGGCGCGGCGCAGGCTCGCGCACGGATGGGGACTACCGCGAGGCACCGCGCGTCACCGAGGGTGCGGTCGCGATCCGCTGGGACGTCGTCGGCGTCTCGGTGCTCGCGTCGCTGTGGGCCGTGTGCACCTACGCGTTCGCCGCGGCCGGATCGCTGCTCGCGCTCATGCTCTCCGGCGAGAGCGACGAGCGGATCTCCGCGGCCTTGCTCGCGGTCGTCGTCCTCTCGGGGATCGCTCAGGCCTCGTTCGCGCTGCGCGCTTCGTCACGCCTCGTGCGTCGACACGACGGCACGGCGCGCTCCTCGACCCGCAGCGCGGTGCACGGTGTCGTCCACCACGCGGCGGTGCTGCTGTTCTTCCTCGGGTGGTCGGCGCACGCGTCGAGCCGCGACCTCGAGCAGGCCGCGATGATGCTCACGCCGATCTGCGCGTTCGGCGCGCTCGTCTCGGTGGCGGTGCACTTCGCGGGTCGTCGGGCGGCGATCGCCAGCGAGAGCTCACGTTCAGATGTCGCAACCGAGCGTCCCGTGGGCGGGCTGGCGCCCCAGGCGCCGGCTTGATAGCCGTGATCGATGAGCGACGCGTCCAAGGGCTCGGTCTCGAGCGAGCCGATCACGATGTCCGTGGGCCTCTTGCTCCTCCGCGTCGCCGCGGGCGCGATGATGATGGTGCACGGCTGGAGCAAGCTCACCGGCTGGTCGGAGATGTCGGTCGACTTCCCCGATCCGATGGGCGTCGGTCACGCGACGAGCCTCGCGCTCGCGATCTTCGGTGAGCTCGTGTGCGCCGCGCTGCTCCTGCCCGGCGTGATGACGCGCCTCGCGGCGATCCCCTTCTCGTTCACGATGATCGTCGCGGGCTTCATCGTGCACGGCGACGATCCGTGGAGCCGAAAGGAGCTCGCGATGCTCTACCTGGCGACGGGCATCGTGATCGCGATCGCAGGCCCGGGGCGCCTCTCGGTCGACGCCCTGATCGCGCCGAAGGTGAAGTGGGGCAAGTGGCTCCTTTGACTGGGTCGAGGGACCCAGGCCCCTCGAGCTCCCCGTCGCTCACTCCGCTGCGCTCCGCATCGCTCCTGCTCCAGGGGTCTGCTACGCAGACCCCGCCGCAAGGCGCCCCAACGGACGAAGTATCGAGCTTTCAGTGGCCGGCTGCAGCACTGGCGCCGAACAGGATCGCGTAGACCGCGATCGCGACGCCCATGAGGCTCTCGCCTGCGATCACGCCCGACGCGAGCGGCGTGAGGTACTGCTCGGACCACTTCGGCGCCCACTTGCGGAGGGCCCAGCCGAGGATCGACCCGAGGAAGAGCGCGAAGCACGTCCACGCTTGGATCACGAACGAGAGGCCGAGGCTCGCGGGGCTCGGTACCCAGGCGCGCGCCTTCTCCGGCAGCGTCTTCTCGAGGATCGCGAGCACGATGCCGATCGCGCCGCCGATCGCCATCGCCTCGCGTGAGCCCGCGGGCATCGCCGAGAGGCCCTGCGAGAACAGCTCGGCCACCGCGCGCCACGTGACGACGGCGGGCGCGGGCCACTCGTCGGTGAGCAGCATGTGCTGCGGATCGGGGATGAGGACGAGGTAGGCCGCGCTGCCGAGGATCGCGCCGCCGAGGATGCCCGCGGCCTGCGCGATCGACTGCGCGCGTGGCGACGCGCCGACGATGAGACCGCACTTGAGGTCGTGCAGGATGTCCGCGGTGTGCGCGGCCGCGCCGCCGGTGACGTTCGCGGTCATGAGGTTCGCCGTCGCGTCGCCGGGGCGCAGCGCGCCGAAGACCAGCTGCGTGACCTTGCCCATCGCGCCGATGGGCGTGACGGTGGTCTCGCCCGAGACACGCGCCGCGACGGTGGCGAGCGCGAACGTCACGAGCGTCGCGAAGACGCCCATCCACAGCGGGATGTCGAAGAGCCACCACTGCCCGATCGCGCATCCGATCGTGACGATCACGATCAACACGCGGAGCTCGGTCTGCGAGACATCCGGGCCCGTCGACACGAGAGGCACTGCAGGCTTGCTCTCTTCGTGCGAGGCGTCGGCGGGCACGTTCTCCATGGGGGCGCCACGCGGCGGGGGCTGCGAAGCAGACCCCGGGAGCGGCGAGGAGGAGGAGTCTTCGACGATCGACGAGCGGGGGGTCGTCAGGGGGGCTTGGCCCCCCGACCCTCGAGCGCCGGAGGCGCGGGGAACCAGCGCGTTGACGAACGAGCGCCACGAGAACGCGACGGACGTGAGAGAGCTCGTCACCATCATCGCGACGCCGGGCCAGAGGAGCCATCGCACGACGGGCGCGAACCACGCGACGTTCGGATCGTCGGCGCCGGGTGTGCACCAGCCCTGCTCGATCGCGTACGGCGCGAGCACGCCCCACGAGAAGAGGCTGCCGAGCAAGAGCGTGAGGCCCGTGCGCACCGAGCCGAGCGCGCCGACGGCGATCATCAGCGGCGAGAGATCGAGCCCGATCGTGAGGTTCATCAGGCTCGCGCGGCGCGCGACGCCGTTCACCGTGCCGATCGCGATCGAGCCGGGGATCGCCTGCTGCGCGAGGTCGTACGCGTGCATCACGAGCTTCCACGCGGCGGCGAGGCCGAGGCTGCCGAGCAGCGCGTAGAGCTTCTGTCGCGCGCTGCCCTTCGTCGCGGCGTCGGTCTCGTCGCCGTGGATCTTGTCGAGCGTCTCGGCCGCAGCGATGCCGCTCGCGAACGGGAGCCGATCGACCTCGAGCATCTGCTTGCGCAGGCCGATGCCGACGATGACGCCGAGCATGCTGATCCAGAACGTCCAGATCGCGAGCGACGTGAACGAGAGCGTCTGCCCCGTCATCATCGTCCACGCGGGGATCGCGGAGACGAGGCCGGCCGAGGAGATCGAGGCGCCCGCGCTCGCGCCCGTGAGGTTCAGGTTGTTCTCGAGCTTCGTGAACGGCGCCGCGCCCGCGGTGCGCGCGAGCGACCAGAAGCCCCAGCCGATCAGCGCGGCCGTGATCGACATGTTGAAGCCCCACCCGATGCGGAGGCCGCTGTAGATGTTGCAGAGCGACAGCACGCCACCGAGCACGGCGCCGGTGACGACGGCGCGCACGGTGAGCTCACGCTCGGAGCTGGGCTTCGACATGGGCCGCGATGCTACCCCCGCGGACCAACAACGCGGTGCGTCGTTGCGACGTCCAGATCGCTCGGATAAGGGCGCCGACATGAACCTCTTCGAGCACCTCGAGAAGCATCAGTACGGTGAGGTCCACGTGCGTCGCGATGCGGCGTCGGGCCTGTCGGCGATCGTGGCCATCCACGACACGCGCCTCGGGCCCTCGCTCGGCGGCTGTCGGTTCATCCCCTACGCGCACGAAGAGCTCGCGCTGATCGACGCGCTCCGCCTCGCGCGCGGCATGACCTACAAGGCCGCGATCACGGGCCTGCCGCTCGGCGGCGGCAAGAGCGTGATCATGAAGCCCAGCAAGGCCTTCGATCGCAACGCGCTCTTCACCGCGTTCGGTCGCTTCGTCGACGGCCTCGGTGGTCGCTACATCACCGCCGAGGACTCGGGCACGAGCGTCGAGGACATGATCACGATCCGCAGCCAGACCAAGCACGTCACGGGTCTGCCGCCCAACGACGGCGGTGGTGGTGATCCCTCACCGCTCACCGCGCTCGGCGTTCGTCGCGGCATCGAGGCGTGCGTGAAGCACGTGTACGGACGCGACCTGAGCGGCATCCGCGTCGCGATCCAGGGCGTGGGCCACGTGGGCTACTACCTCGCGAAGGAGCTCCACGCGCTCGGCGCCAAGCTCACGATCTCGGACATCGACGCGGGCCGCACGAACCGCGTGCGCGAGGAGCTCGGCGCGACGGTGGTGCCGAACGATCAGATCTTCGCGCAGGACGTCGACGTCTTCGCGCCGTGCGCGCTCGGCGCGATCCTCGACGACGCGACGCTGCCGCAGCTGCGCGTGAAGATCGTCGCGGGCGCCGCCAACAACCAGCTCGCGGAGACGCGCCACGGCGAGGCCCTCCACGCGCGCGGCATCGTCTACGCGCCCGACTACGCGATCAACGCGGGCGGCCTCGTGAACGTGCACGCGGAGCACCACGGTCATGCGACGGGGAAGGGCTTCGACGCGAAGGCGTCGCGCGACAAGGTGCTCGCGATCCACGACACCATCCTCGAGGTCGTCGAGCGCGCGACCAAGACGAACGTGCCGAGCTTCCGCGTGGCGGACCTGATCGTCGAAGAGCGCCTGGCGAAGATCGCCACCTGACCATCACTCGCGGTGGGGCCGTAGCCCCGAGGCACGATGTCCGTGGGCGGCAGGCTCTCGGCTCGGGGCCACAGGGGCGATGAAACGCTCACATTCGCGTGGTTTTCCGCCGGTCCGCCGCTTGCGATGGGGGGCCGCATGGACACCGCCGTCGCCTCTTCGCGCTCGAAGGAGCACCTCCAGCATCGCCAGAGCCGGAAGAAGACCGGTCGCGGCACGCGGCAGCGCACCACGCGTCCGCTCGCGCCGCCGCCGCGCGCGGTGCTCGTGATCGGTGAGCGCGCCACCGAGACGTCTGCGCTGCTGCGCGCGTTCGGCGGCCACGCCGTGACGCTGAGCCTCGCGGCGTCCAAGGAAGAGGCGAAGGCGATGCTCGCGTCGCAGCGCTGGAAGTGGGTGATGCTCGACGCGCGCTGGGAGGAAGATCTCCTCGACCATGCGCGCGCCGGAGCGGAGGCCGTGCGCTGCTACGTCACCGATCCGAAGCGCGTGTACGGCAGGAACTACCAGCCGATCCCGCTCGGTCAGGCCGACGTCGAAGAGATCCTCGGCACCTGATCGAGGGCGCTCGAGGCGCTCGCTCCATGATCGCGTGGAACGCGTCGTGGAACGAGCTGAGGCGCTCCTCGGCGGCGGGGCCCGACGCGCTGCACTCGGTGACCAGAGCCGTCGCGCGCTCCGTCAGCGTCGTCGTCAGGGCCGTCCACGCCTCGGCCGTGCGGCCTTCGGGCGCGGGCTCGGCGGCGACGGCGCGCGAGCGCTCCTCGAGCTGCGCGGCGTTCGTGCACGCGAGCGCAGCGCGCGTGGCGCCGGGCTCGGAGTGCCACGTGGGCGCGAGCACGTCGTGGAGCGACGTGACGGCGGGAGACATCGCGCCGTGATGGCCGCCACCCTCTCCGTGGTGGCCTTCTCCGTGATGCTCTTCACCACCGGCCTGTTCACCGCTCGAGGCGGTCTCCGACGAGGACGACGACGAGCCACAGCCGACGAGGGAGAGCGCGAGGGCGCACGAGAGGATCAGGAGGGTCTTCATGCGGCGCGGTCGTGACCGACGCGCGCGCGTCGCGCAAGGCCTCTCCTCTGACGACAGAGCCTCAGATGCAGCGGACGCCGCCGGTGCACGAGCCCTCGCGGCAGACGTTGCCGGGGCAGCAGGCCTGGAAGCGCGCTCCGCAGCCCTCGCACTGACGGCTGCCGTTGCAGAAGAGCTCTCCCTCGCAGCGCATGCCGCCGCAGCACGGCTCGCCCTCGGCCCCGCAGCCGCGGCAGGTGCCGCTCGTGCACGAGAGCGTTCCGTCGCAGCGGTCGCCGTCGCAGCACTCCTGTCCGCGACCGCCGCACGCCTGGCACGTGGCCTCGCCGAACGGGAAGCCACCGCGACAGTCGCCCTCGAAGCACGCGCCCTCGCAGCACGGCTGACCGACGAGCCCGCAGTCGGTGGCGCAGACACCCTCGGGGCTGCACGTCACGCCATCGCGGCACGAGCCTGCGCAGCAGCGCTCGCCGACGCCGCCGCACGGCGTGCAGTGATCGGCCTCGCACGACGTGCCGCTCTCGCAGGCTCCACCGCGACAGCACCACTCGCCCTCACCGCCGCAGTCTTCGCAGCTGGCGTCGATGCACACGGAGCCGTCGCCGCAGGCCGGGCAACAAAGGCCCTCGGGGCAGATGCACGCGCCGCCGACGCACACGGTGCCGTCGACGCACGGCTCGCTGCAGACCTCGCTCGAGAACGCGTCGGGCTCGATGAACGGCGCGTCTTCACCCGGCAGCACGTACGCGTCGTCGGTCAGTACGGGCGGCGCGTCTTCGCCGGGCGTCACATAGGCGTCGATCGACGGGCCTCCATCGTGGCCGCCGAGGCGCGTCGTGTCGGGCTGCACGATCGCGCTGCAGGCTGCGACCCAGAGGGCCGTCGCGCCCGAGATCCACGGAGCGATGCGCACGCGCATGGCCGCAGTGTAGCCCGTGCTCGTGCTCCGCCGCGAACGCGCGCGTTGCGATTCCGTCTCCCGGACGCCGCGCGTACCATCGCCTCATGCCTCGCTCACTGCGTCTTCGTCACGGCCTCGCCTCGCTCGCGACACTCGGGATCCTCGGCTGCCCGGGCCCAGACCCGACGCCCGATGCGGCGAGCGTCGGAGACGACGCGCCGAGCGAAGACGCGCCGAGCTTCGACGCGCCGCCGATCACCTGTGACGAGCCTCCGCCGCTCGCGATCGGTGACGAAGGCGCTGCCGCGCCGATCCCCGTGCCCGACGGCGCCTCGCGCGCGGGCCGCATCGCCGAGGCCGATCTGCCCGTGTCGTGGTCGGGCCTCGCGGTGTGGGAGCCGCGCGACTTCGTGCTCGCGAACGAGCACGTCGCGATCTTGATCGAGGACGTCGATCGCTCCGACCTCTACGATCCGTGGGGCGGGAGGCCCGTCGGCATCACGCGCGTCGAGGACGGGCGCCTCGTCGACGCCGCCGACTTCGGCGAGATGTTCGTGCTCTCGGGTCGACACACCGTGCTCACCGAGAGCGTCACCGTGCTGAACGACGGAAGCGACGGCGAGGCCGCGGTCGTGCGCGCGGTGGGCTGGCTACGGCCGCTGCCGTTCTTCGAGAACATCACGGCGCGCTTGCTCAGCGCGGATCTGCGGCAGGTGCGCGCGGCGATCGACTACGTGCTCGAGCCCCGCAGCCATCACGTCGACGTCTACGTCGAGACCGCGTCTGGCAGCGAGCGCCTGATCCAGACGGGCGCGACGCTGCACGGCTTCCTCTACGCCGACCGCGCGCTCGCGTTCGTGCCGGACGTCGGGTTCGCCTTGCCGGATGGGCCGATCCGTGAGCTCACGTGGACCGACGATCGCGGCGTGAGCTGGACCTACGAGGTGCCCAACGGCTCGCTCGGCGGAGGCATCACGGAGTCGGGCTTCGTCGGTCGTGTGGGGCGCGGCTACTCGGTGCGGCCGTGCACCGCGGAGCGACGTCTGCAGGCGCGGCTCACGATCGGCGACGGACGCGGCATGGACGCGGCGCGCGCCGTGCGCGCACGCGAGAACGACGAGGCGCAGCGGACGATCACGGGCGTGGTGCGCGAGGCGGATGGCTCGCCGGCGCTCGGTGCGCGTGTGTACGCGACCGATGCAGAAGGGATCCTGATCACGCGCTCGCTCCCGACGAGCGACGACGGGCGCTACGAGCTGCACGTCGCCGACGGCCTCGCGGTGCAGCTGCACGCGTGGCGGCGCGGCGGCCGCGTGACCGGACCGATCGCGCTCGCGGCGACCGACGGCAGCGAAGACCTCACGCTCGCCGTGCGCGGCGTGGTGCACGTGACCGCCGTCGACGACGTGCTCGGCGAGCCGCTGCCGGTGCGCGTCTCGATCCTGCCGATCGACGGCACGACCCTCAGCAACCCGCCCGACGCGTGGGGCGAAGAGCTCGACCCGAACGGGCGCGTGATCGTCGAGTACGCGGACACGGGCGAGGTGTCCGTGCCGGTGCCCGATGGTCGCTACCGCGTCGTGGTCTCGCGCGGCTTCGAGTACGAGATCGTCGAGACCGAGATCACGGTCGCCGACGACGCGGTGATCGAGGTGCCTGCCGTGCTCGAGCGCGTGGTGGACACGACGAACGTGCAGTGCGGCGACTTCCACATCCACACGCGACGCAGCGCAGACGCGCCGGACGACGGCACGTTCAAGATGCGCGCGGTCGTCGCGGACGGTCTCGAGATCCCCGTGCGATCCGATCACGAGTACGTGGGCGACTTCAGCGAGGAGATCGCGGCGCTCGGCGTCGAGCGGTGGGCGTACTCGATCTCGTCGATCGAGATGACGAGCATGGAGATCTGGGGGCACATGGGCGTGTTCCCGCTCGAGCCGCTGCCGGGCGAGCGCAACATGGGCGCGCCGCGCTGGCAGGACTTCCCCGAGGTGGAGACGCCCGACACGCCGCTCCGCACGATGGAGCCGCCCGAGGTGTTCGACGCCGTGCGCGCGAGGCCCGAGGCGCCGACGGTGATCATCAACCACCCGATGGGCGACAAGGACTACTTCGGGTCCTCGGGCTACGACCCGATCACGGGCCTGCCCGCGCGCGCCGAGCGCTGGGACGAGGAGTTCACGCTGCTCGAGGTGTTCAACAGCGCGAGCTGGGTGGGAGGCCGCGTGGTGCCGAGCTGGCTCGGGCTGCTCGATCACGGTCGACGTGTGTTCGCGGTGGGCTCGAGCGACTCACACGGCCTGCGCGGCTCGCCCATCGGCTACCCGCGCACGTGCATCGACGTGGGCACCGACGATCCGCGCGAGCTCACGCCGGTGCTCGTGCGCGATCGCTTGCTCGCGGGTCGCGCGACGATCTTCGGCGGCATCTACGTGGACTCGTGGGCGAGCGCGGGCACGGTGAGCCCCGGTGGTGACGCGATGGCCGTCGGCATGCGCACGCCGGTGCGCCTGCGCGTGCAGGCCGCGTCGTGGGTGGACGTGGACGCGATCGACGTGGTGGTCGATGGCGTGACGGTCGACACGATCGAGATCCTCCCGGGCGATGCGGACACGGAGAACCCGGTGATCCGCTTCGATCGCGAGATCGAGGTCGACGTCGCGGGCGGCGACGGCAGCTACGTGATCTTCGCCGTGTACGGAGACAGCGCGCTCGAGCCGGTGCTGCGAGGCCAGATGCCGTTTGGCGTGACGAACCCGATCTTTCTTCACCGATGAACGACGCTCGACAGGACGAGGCGTTCGAGCGGAGCCGGAGCAGGAGGGCTCCCCTCCCGCCCCGCGGGAGGGGCTGGGGGTGGGTCAGCGGTGCTGGGTCCCAGCACATCCTGGGGATCGTCGTGTTGGGATGGCTCGCAGTGGGCTGCGGTGGCTCCACGTTCCCCCGCACGCTGACCACGACGGTGCATCGCACCGAAGAGCAGGGCATCGACTTCTCCGCGGTGGGCACGTGCACGCTCGAGATCACGCTCGATGGGGCGCGCAGCGTCGCGACGCGCACCTCGCGCGGGACGGACGTGTACGGCAGCGACGCGCGCACCACGGAGGAGTGCGTCTCGTACGACGTCACCCCGAGCTGGTCCGGCGAGCAGCTCTCGCTGGCGCTCGTCCCGCGCATCGACGCGCCGCCCTCTGCCGTGGCCGTGACGCTCGTGTGCGAGCGATGGACGGACGCGATGCAGGCGGCCGCGGGCTTCGACGTGCCCACCGACGCGGGCGGCGTCGAGTGGGCGTGCGCGCTGCCGCGCGATCACATCTTCGCGCTCGGTCGTGTCGTGATCGAGCACGTGCCCCGCGAGGGGCCGTTCATCCTCTTGTCGAGCACCCACCAGCTCGTGATCGAAGAAGACGTGCACGGGCAGGGTGGTCGCACCGTTCGTGTGCGGGCAGGCAACCCGCCGCGGTGAGCGAAGTAGGGCATCACGCGGGCTTTGTGCCCACTGGCTGAAGCCAGGGGCAGTAGGGCATCGCTCCGCGCTGCATGCCCTTCGGGCTGTTCGGAGGAAGCTCCCGCACTCAGTTGACGAACGCGGCGGTCGCGGCGGGCTCGGTCGCGCGTCGCGGCTCGTCGTGGCCCTCATCGCTCGAGGGCTCGCCGTCGGCGATGGCGCGGAGGCGCTCGGCGTTGGCCTCGTACTCCGTGCGTCGCTTGCCGGGCTGCTCGCGCGTGGCCGCGCGATCCCAGAGGTGCGCGGCCTCGCGGTAGGCGCGCTCTCGCGCGTGATCGTCGGAGGCGAGCTCGGCCTTCTGCTCGGCGAGCTGGGCCTTGGCGACGTGCGGGTTCTTTCCGAAGGACATCCGCCCTTGTAGCGGGGACTGAACATCGGTTCAAGTAGCAGGGGATACCTTTCTATCCGTCGCCTTTCTCGCGGAGGCGTGCAGAGTGGGGCGCATGCGTGGCTCGGTGATCGTCGGTGTCGCGGCGTTGCTCGTGGGCTCGCTCGCGTGTGTGGGTGGGATCGCCGCGGTGTTCCTCTCGCGGAGCCGTCGCGAGACGCCCGCTGCATTCGTGGGGACCGCGGCGCTCCGCGCGCGTGCGGAGTGCCCGACGGGCACCGCCACGAACGCCGTCGCCGACGCAGCGGTGATCGCGGCGCGCCTCGAGGCGCTCGGCATCGAGGGCACGGTGACGAGCCCCGACGCGAGCACGCTCGAGGTCACGGTGCATCGCGTGGCCGGCCCCGAGGTGATGCGCGCGCTGCTCGTGCCGCAGCGCCTCGCGATCTCGGAGGTGCTCGACGGAGCGATCACGAGCGTGGTCGCGCTGCCGTCCGGCGTGACGCGACGTCCCGTGGGCAGCGACGGCGAGGGCTACTTCGCGAGCTCGCCGACGGAGCTCGGCGTGATGGCGTCGTGGGCGCCCGCGGGCTCGCGGCTCGTGGTGGGCTGCACGACGACGAGCGGGGCCACCGAGTGCGAAGGCGCGTTCGTGCGCACACCTCCGTCACTCACCAACGAGCACATCGAGCACGCCGAGGTCGTGATGGACGAAGGGACCGGCATGCCGCAGGTGTCGATCGCGATGACGCCCGCCGGCGACGCTGCGTTCACGATGCTCACGCGCGCGACGGTCGGTCGACGCGTCGCGATCGTGCTCGACGATCGCCTGATGTCGGCGCCCGTGGTGATGCAGGAGATCTCGGGCGGTCACGCCACGATCACCCTCGGCAACCCGGGCACGCTGGTCGCCGCGGAGGCCGAGGCGCGCACGCTCGCCGTGGCGCTCGACGTGGGCGGCGCGCTCGGCTGCGCGTACGAAGTGCGGTCGCTCGCGCAGACACAGTGATGGCCGTGCGCGATCCTGGCTCGTGTTCGAGCACGATGTGCGGGGGCGAGTTCACGTCCGCACCAGATGCCGCAAGAACTCGTGGACATCCGTCGGAATCGCCGCCGAGGGATCGCCGATGCGATCCGAGTTGGTCTTCTCGACCAAACGGACCACATCCGTCGGAAACTGGTTCCTGAGCTTGGGAGGTAGTTGGTGACGGATCTGGCCCAAGACGAACCGGCCGCGGTCCTTGCCACGCTGCCAAACGGCGGGCTCTGCAGCGACTAGCCTCTTCGCCTCGCGGACCGCACTGACCGTCTTCTGCTCACCACCCAGCGACCTGCCCCGTTCGTCCAGCATCTCGCCCTTCATGAGCTTGGCGATGAGCTGTGCCTCCGCTGCATCGTTCAGCTCCGGGTCTGCGTTGGCCGACTCGACAGCCTGCGTGATGAGCTCTGGGAGGTTGGGAGGGCAAGCGTCACCGCCATACGCACCGATCCATGTTGCGAGCACTCTCGGATCGAGAAGAAGGGACTCGAGACTGTGCTGGGACCAGATGGTCGTTGCCTCCTCCACGCCGTTGGTCTTGTTCTCGACCCTCCCGGGAGCGCGCTCGTGGTCACGATCCAAGACGAGCTCGATGCGAAACAGGCCCGTCTTCGCCCTAGTCCGCACAGCATCACTCTTGACGAGCCGTACGAGTAGGTCGGACATCGGCTTGTTCGAAGCGCCGTGCAGACGCACGAGCGCCCACCGACGGAAGACCTCGTTGCGAGTCGGATCGCCGCGAAACTTCAGCGCGGCCAGCTTGGGAAGGAGTGCGACCTCATCGTCGCCCTCGCAGAAGACGATGCTGCGTGAGGCCAGGAAGTTGATGGCAGTGTACGGGGCGAGGTCGACCCACGTCGCAAGGTCGTCGAAGAGCGCCGCGTCGCCGTCCAGCGTGACGGCACTCGGCTGTGCCCGTCGGTCGCAACGAACCAGCAGCGCTCCGCTCGTGGAGAGGCGATTGAGGATGTCGACGGAGTGAGTGGCCAGCACGATTTGCGCGCGAAACTCGTCCGTCACGAGTTGGGCCAGCCGTTCGCTCATGTCGGCTTGGAGCCGCGGGTGCAGGTGAGCTTCGGGCTCATCGAGCAAGAAGAGGACCGCTCGGTCGCCACTCTCGCGTCTCCAGCGTGAGAGTGCAGTGTAGAGCGCGATGAGATTCACCAGACCGGCCCCAGCGGCGGACAACTCAATCTCGCCGTTGTCGTCGCGGAATGTCACCGCCAGATGAGTCGCGTCCTGAACTTCGTCAGTCGGAGTGCGCGATAGGACCTGAGCACCGATCGTGTCTTTGAGGAAGCCATTGAGTCGCTCGAGCTGAGTCGCGTCGAGCCCAACCACCAGATTGCGAACGACGTGGCTCTGGTCACCCGCGCCGAGCATTCGATCGACCATCGCGCGCGTCCGATACTCTTCCAGGCGCACTGCACCGTAGAACGGTGGAACGAACACCGCGACGGGTGCGTGCTGCCTCAGGAACTCGGCGAGCCGATCCTTGACGAACTTCGACTTCGCGGCGAGCCCCTTGACGGTTTCGACCGCGCGGCGCGAGCGGACGGTGACCGAGAGCTTGAGCTGGTCGTTTCGGGCGCATACGAGGCGCACGGCAATGGACTGCAGTGGATCCCCGTCATCGAACCCGAGCTCCACCTTCAGGGCGATACCCTCGCCTACCTTCTGGTCGGTGAAGAGAGCTCGCCAATCCGAGAGCGCGAGAAGCTGCGCGTAGTCGACCAGGAGGCCGTCCGCGACGACAACTTCGTGCCCTCTGTTCTTTGCTGCACGAAGTCGTGCGTGCTGGTCGGATTGGACGGCGAGTCGAAGCGCGTCGCAGCCGAAGCGGATCGCATGGAGCACGGTCGTCTTCCCCGAGCTGTTCGGCCCCAAGAGCGCAGTGACTGGACGGATGGCGGCCTCGAAGGAGCGGAAGCCGCGAAAGTTGTCGAACGCGATGGACTTCAGCATGGGACGCGCCGAGGGTACCGGTGTCGAAGACGGGGGGGCAACGAACCGACGCCGTCGAGCCTAGAGCGATCGCGGTCACCACGGCCCCGCGTCTCGTCGACGGAAGGGGTTCTGGGCCTTCGCGCTCACGAGTCGGCTCCGAAGCGGGGTGAGCCTGTATCCTCGGCGTCGATGAACGACTCGCTCGATCGGCCCGAGGCCGTGCGTGAGAACGCGCGCCTCGATCTCGACAAGCTCGCGGGCTGGCTCGCGTCGCACGATCTGCCGGGCGCGATCGAGGTGCTGCAGTTCCCGCGCGGCTACTCGAACCTCACGTACTTGCTGCGCGTTACGCCCGAGGGCGGAGTGGCGCGCGAGATCGTGCTGCGACGTCCGCCGCTCGGCGTGAAGATCGCGTCGGCGCACGACATGGGGCGCGAGCACACGATCCTCTCGGGCCTCGCGAAGGTCTGGGACAAGGTGCCGAAGACGATCGGCTACGAGCCCGACGAGTCGGTGATCGGCGCGCCGTTCTACGTGATGGAGCGGAGCCACGGCGTGATCTTCCGCGCGCGGCAGCCCAAGGGCATCGAGCTCGCGTCGCTCGATGGACGCGCGCTCTCGACCACGCTGATCGACACGCTCGCGGAGATCCACGGCGTCGACGTCGCGGCCGCGGGCCTGTCCGAGCTCGGCAAGCCCGCGGGCTACAACGCACGACAGGTGAAGGGCTGGACCGAGCGGTACGCGAAGGCGCGCACGGACGACGTGCCCGACGTGGACACGATCGCCGCGTGGCTCGCCGCGAACACGCCGACCGAGTCCGGCGTCGCGCTGATCCACAACGACTTCAAGTACGACAACGTGGTCTACGCACCCGACCTCTCGCGGATCGTGGCGGTGCTCGACTGGGAGATGTCGACGCTCGGTGATCCGCTCATGGATCTCGGCACCGCGCTCTCGTACTGGGTCGAGGCCACGGACCCGCCGCTCTTCACGGCGATGCGCTTCGGGCCGACGGACGCGCCGAACAGCCTGAGGCGCATGGAGCTCGTGGAGCGGTGGTCGAAGAAGACGGGGCGGCCGGTGACGAACCTCGTCTTCTACTTCGCGTTCGCGCTCTTCAAGCTCGCGGTCGTCGCGCAGCAGCTCTACCAGCGCTACGCGCGCGGCCTCACGCAGGAGCCGCGCTACGCGTTCATGATCGAGGGCGTGAAGGGCCTCACGCGCACGGCGGTGCGCGCGGTGGAGACGGATCGAATCGACGTGCTCTCGACCTGAGACCTCGGCTCACTCGCCGTGGGCGAGGGCGCGGAGGTCGTCGGCCATCTCGATGGCGGTGGGCCTCGCGCTCGCCTCGCGGGAGAGCGCGCGGGAGACGAGCACGGCGAGGGCGGGAGAGATCTCGGGCACGACGGCGCGCAGGTCGGGGCGGGGGCCGCGCATGATCGCGACGATCATCTTCGAGAGCTCGCCTTCGAACGGCGCCTTGCCCGAGATCATCTGGAAGAGCAGCACGCCGAGCGCGTAGACGTCGGCGCTCGGCGCGGCCTCCACGCCGAAGAGCACCTCGGGCGGGATGAAGCCTGGCGTGCCGACGACGCGGCCGTCGGGAGTGAGGCGCGGGCCGCCGTCCGAGAGGCGCGCGAAGCCGAGATCCACGAGCACCGGGCCGCGATCGTCCGAGACGATCAGGTTCGCGGGCTTCACGTCGCGGTGCACGATGCCTGCGTCGTGGAGCGCGGCGAGCGCGTCGAGCAGCGCGATGGCCATGGTGACCGCGTCGCGAGGCGGCAAGCGCCGATCGGGCGCGGCGTTCAGCACGTCGTGCAGCGGACTGCCGTGGATCAGCTCCATCACGAGGTAGGGGCGACCGTCCGAGAGCGTCCCCTGCCCGAACACCGCGACCACGCCCGCGTGTCGAACGGCCGTGAGCGCCGCGAGCTCTCGCTCGAGCCGGGCCCGCGTGCGCGCGTCGACGTCTGCGCGCACGACCTTGAGGGCGACCTCGCGCTGCGCCGCGTGATCGAAGCCTTCGTACACGCGGCTCGTCGCGCCGCCCCCGAGGTAGCGGCGCACCTCGAGCGTGGGGTCGAGCCACTTGGGATCGGAGTAGGAGTCGCGGTCGTACCCGGAGTCATCGCTCATGTGCGGAGCTCCGGGCCGGCGTGCGACGTGATCGAGGTCGAGAGAAGCGTGATCTCGGACGATGGGCCCATGCACCACGTCAACCCATCGCAAGGAGCGTTCCGCGGCGGATCACGGGTGATCTCGACATCCCATGACCGCGCGCTCGGTGAGGTGTGGGGTCCAGACGACGTGTCGTAGGGTTCGAGCCGACGCCTCGGTCAGGGGCCTTCGTGGCCTGCGCGTCGGCGCAGCGCGCGTCGCACGAACTCGTCGAAGACGCCGAGGAGGTGAGCCTCGACGGCGGGGCCTTCGAGGATGCCGAGCGCGCGCGCGATCGCCTCGAGGCTCGGAGCGGCGCCCTCGCGATCCGTCGAGCGGAGGGCGTAGCGAGACGGGCCCGCCTCGGGCAGCCGCACGTGCTCGGCGTCGATGGCGGCTGGGTCGCGGCGCGCGATGCGACCAGCCTGCGTCCACGTTCCGTCCGGTACGACCAGGACGAGGTCGTCTCGCGCGTCGGCGGCGGTGAGGACGCGCGAGCCCTCGCTCGGGAAGAGCACCACGCGGTGTCCGTCCGGCACCGGCCCGTGCTCGCGATGCTCCGGGTGACCGCGCCCGTGAACGGTCGCGCCCGCGAGCGCCTGCACCGCGAGCCGCGAGGTGTTCGTCGTCTTGTGGAGCTCGATGTAGTGCGCGACGACGTGCACGCGCGTCCGCACCCGCATCGGCACGATCTCGTCGCACAGGCAGACGGTGAGCGAGTACCGACATCGCGCGCAGCGCAGCGCCTTGCGGCTCCGCATGACGCGCGACTCTCGGTAGCTGCCCGCCGGCGACTCGTCGTCGGGCTCGTCTCCTGCGCTCAATGACCTGCCGGCGTGGCGGTCTCGCCGCTCGGCGCGGGCGTCGGCGCACCCGGCGGCGTGCCGGGGCTCGGCTCCTGCTCGCCCGTGACGACCGCAGGAGGCTCGCCGGTGGCCGCCGCCGTCGGCTCGACCACCGTGGCGGGCGTCGGCATGCGCGCCTCGGCGGGGAGCTCACCCGTGAGGCTGTGGAGGAAGGCGACGATGTCGTTCACCTGCGCGTCCGTGAGGTCTCGGTTGAGCTGCACCTGGCCCATGATGCGCACCGCGCTCGTGAGCTCCGTCTGCGAGCCGTCGTGGAAGTAGGGCGCCGTGAGCTCGACGTTGCGGAGCGTGGGCACCTTGAAGCGATGACGGTCCGCCTCGTCGTGCGTGACGTTGAAGCGGCCGTTGTCGGCCTCGGTGAGCGGCGTGCCGCGGAGATCGAAGTAGCTGCGGAGGAGGCCCATGCGCTGGTACATGCCGCCGCCCGCGTTCACGCCGCGGTGACACGCCGTGCACCCGACCTCCTGGAACGTCGCCCAGCCGCGCGTCTCCTGCTCGCTCAGCGCGGTCGCGTCTCCGCGGAGGAACGCGTCGAAGCGCGAGGGCGTCGCGAGGTAGCGCTCGTACTCGGCGATCGCGTTCGTGATGTTCGTCTGCGTGACGCCGTCCGGGTAGATGGCGGCGAACTCGGTCTGATCGATCGGGTTCGCGGCGATCGCGGCGACGACCGTGTCCCACGAGGCGCCCATCTCGAGCGGGTTCGCGACGGGACCAGCGGCCTGCTCCTCGAGCGTCGCCGCGCGACCATCCCAGAACTGCACGAAATTGTGCGCCGAGTTGAGCACCGTCGGCGCGTTGATCGGGCCGTTCTGCGCGCGGATGCCGACCGACACCGGGCGGTGCTCGGCGCCGCCCGCGTCGAGCGCATGGCAGGTGGCGCACGACAGGGTTCCGTCGCCCGACAGGCGCGTGTCGTGGAAGAGGCGTCGGCCGAGCAGCACCTTGTTCATCGCCACCTCGGGCACGGGCAGCGGCTCGATCGCGGGCGTGGCCGGCGCGGTCGGCGTGGTCGTGGTGCCCTCGGGGCTCGTCGCGGGGGGCGCGTCTTCACCGCAGGCGCCGAGGGCCGCGGCCGCGATCAGCGCGGCGCAGAGAGAGAGGAGGAGGTGCTGCTTCGACATGCGGCCGGAAATAGGGCCCGTGGCGCGGGCGAGCAAGGGAGATTGCTCTCGTTCTCCCGTATCCTCCGCGTTCCGACCGAGAGAGCGGGACGAGCCGCGCGCGCCGCGCAGAGAACCGAGGACCTTGTGGACACGAACGAGACGCAGGCGCCGGACCCGCTGCCGCCCCCCAACAGTGGCGCCCAGAGCGGTGCTGCTCCCAGCATGGATCCCGGCGAGCGACCCAAGGCCTACCGCGCCCCGAGCAAGGATCCGCTCGCGCAGATCGCCGACGCGCTCCGCGAGATCACGCCGGTGCTCGACGCCTCGGACATGGAGCCGGATCAGTCGCGTATGGACTGGTCGCGCTCGCGCGGACAGATCGACGCCGCGCACGGGCTCTACAAGGGCGACGTGCTGCCGGTGATCGACGAGGCGTTCGCCGCCATGCCGTCGGGCAGCGATCTGCGCCTCAAGGTCAGCGCGAACGTCGCGTGGATCGGCGCCGAGCTCGCCTCGCTCCTCTACGCGTCCAAGCGCACCGACGACGCGCAGCGCGTCCTCCTCCAGATCTCGCGCTTCGCGCCCGCGGCCGCGGCCGACGGCACGAACATCAAGGCCGAGGTCGACGGCGCGATCGCCGACACGGCCGCCTGGGTGGAGCTCATGCGCGCGCGCTACCTCCAGCGCCATCAGCAGTGGGACGAAGGCGATCGCGTGCTCCGCGCCGCGAAGGGCAAGGCCAAGGATCCCGTGATCAAGGCGGCGATCGCCAAGCAGCTCGGCGGCGCTCGTCCGCTCACCGGCGTGCCGCCGCTCTTCCGCATCAACGGCTGTGGCGCGAGCATCTACGGCGAGCGAGACCGCCGGAGCGACGGCTCGTACGTGACGACCTATTGCGTCGCGCTGCTCTTCATCCCCGTGTGGCCGATCAGCGCGTACCGCGTGAAGGACGGCGGCAACGGCAGCTACCAGTTCATGGCGAAGGAGCCCGTGAGCGCGTTCGCGCGCGGCTACCGCTGGTTCCTCGTGTCGGCGATGGGCCTCGGCGTCGTCGTCAGCATGGCCGGCGACTACCTGAACGATCCGCGGCGGCTCGCGGCCAACGAGTTCGCGGACGTCTCGGCGAGCGTCGCGTCGATGCCGCGCGAAGACGCGCTCCGCGCGTGGGAGGGCCTCGCGCAGAGCCGCGGCGGCTCGCTCACGACGGACGCCCGAGAGACCACGGGCACCGAGCTCACCCGGCTCTTGCTCGACGGCGTCGCGAGCCCGATGACGGTCGCGCGCATCGGCGAGGTCGAGTCGGCGCTCGCGCGTCATCGCGCGCTGCCGGATCTCGCGCACGGCGCGGCGCAGCAAGAGATGGTGCTCGGGCGCGTGCTCGACTGGCAGGACGACATCGGCTCCGCCACGCAGGCCGACGCGCTCGCGTCGATGCGCGTCCTCGACGCGCTGAGCGCCAGCGACGCGGCCACCACGGCGCTCGCAGACGCCGAGGGCCTGCTCTACGGCGCGCGCGCTCCGTCGTACTCGTCGGCGCCGACGCTCGTCGATCGACGCGCGCTGCTCCATCGCGTGCTCGGAGAGCAGCTCGCCACCGAGTGGCCGCTCGAGGCGATCGACCACTGGACGCTCGCGGGCGATGTCGGCTCGCTCGAGCTCGCGGGCACGGCGCTGCGCGAGCTCTCCAGCTCGCGATCGCTCCTCCTCGAAGTGGAGACGCCGGTGACCCGCTACCTCCACGCCACCAACGCAGGCGAGCCTCGCGACACGATCGCGCTCGCGATGGACGCGGCGCGCACCATGGCCGCCGACGAGGGACGTCGCCTCGCGCTCGAGTCCGGCGAGCCCGCGGCGCTGAACGCCGTCCTCGACAGCTACCCCGGCGATCAAGAGACGATCGCCGCGCTCGCGCAGTCCAAGCGGCAGAGCGGCGATCTCGCGGGCGCGCACGCGCTCCTCGATCCGCTCGGTGCACCGGGCCGCCTCTCGGGCGCGGCGCAGCTCGCGCGCGCCAACCTCCTCGCGGACGAAGGCCACCTCGATCAGGCCGTGACGCTGCTCTCGCATCACGTCGCCGCGCATCTCCCTCCGTTCCAGAGCGCGCAGCGCGCGTACCGCACTGCCTTCGACGCGCGCACCGCCGAGCTCGAGGCGCAGCTGCGCTCGCCGTATCCGCCGATGGACCTCGAGAACCAGGTCCGCAACGTCGTCGACGACGACGAGGTCCGCGGCATCGTGCAGACGTGGTTCATGACGCAGCTCACGAACGACGCGAACCTCGCGTCGCTGCGAACCCAGCTCGACGCGACCTCGGGCGTGGTGCCTGGCGTGCTCCAGCTCGCGATGCTCGAGCTCCGCCTCGGCAACGACACGAGCGGCGAGACGCGCGCGGGGCACCTGCGCGAGGCCGAGCGCCTCTTCCTCGCGATCCGCGATGAGGCCGAGGGCCTGCCGAGCTTCCACCTCGGTCTCGGACAGGTCTATCACCGCCTCGGTCGCACCCAGGAGGGCGACGCGGAGATCGGGCAGGTGCTCGCGATGGGCGAGCCCGCGCTCGAGCTCGAGGCCGCGTACACGTACCGAGATCTCGGCCTCACCACGCAGACCTCGGAGATCGCGCAGCGCGTCTACGACTCGGGCGCCGCGCCGCACGCGCAGGCCGCCGCGATGTTGATGTCGCTCCTCACGACCACGCTCGAAGACGAAGAGATGTGGCTCTCGCGCGCGGACCAGACGAACGAGTTCGTGCAGATCAACCTGCTCCAGGTCCGCGCCCGCCGCGTCGCGCGCGATGGAAACCTGCGCGAGGCCGACCGCCTCTTCGGTCAGGTCGCCGAGCGCTTCCTCGCGCTGTCGTCGCACGACCAAGCGGCGCTGAACAACGCCGCGATCGCGCTCGAGCAGCGCTACGAGTGCTCGGGCAACCCGGCGCACCTCGCGCGCGCGGTCGATCTGATGGAGCAGGCGCTGCGTCGCGCGCCGGAGAGCGGCATCACCGCGTCGAACCTCTCCGAGATCATCACCTACGCGGGTCACGTCGCCGTGCTCGACGGCTTCGTGCACACGCGCGAGCTCCACCTCGACGGTCGCTCCGCCGACGAGCTCGTCGACTGGCTCTTGTCGGGCTCGCAGCACGACGCCGTGCTCGCCGCGCTGCGCGAAGAGCCGCGCCTGCGCCGGGCCGTCGAGGTCGCTCGACAAGCGCAGGTCCTCGCTCCGCAGCGCACGAACCCCTACCAGACGGAGCTCGACGCCCTCGAGCGCATCGACGACGCGGCGGCGCTCACGACGCTCGCGGAGCGCGTCGCGCGCGTGCCGAACCTCGAGACCGCGACGGCCGCGACCGAGGCGGAGCGGTGGCACCGCGGCGAGCTCGACGGGACGATCGGGCCCACCTACGACGCGGCGATCACCACGCTGACGGAGCGCGCGAACGGCCTCCGCGCGGGACACGCCCCGACGCACGCCGCGGCGTGCGTGCTCCTCGCGCGGCGCCTCGTCGAGCGCACGCAGCTCACGCGCGACCCCGCGGACTTCGTCGCCTCGGAGGCAGCGCTGCTCGAGGCCGAGACGGCCGCTCCGGGCTGGGGCGCGGCGTACGGTCGCGGCTGGTCGATGATCGCGCGCGGCGTCGTCGAGCTCGCGCAGACGAACTCGGCCGCGCAGCTCGTCGTGGAAGACGGCTGGCGCTCTGCTCCCCTCGGAGTGCTCTGCACCTCGCTCGCGGCAGACTCGTCCTCGCGCGACGCGGCGCGCGCACACGCCACGCTGCGCGACGGCATCGCGCTCCTTCACGGCAGCCGTCACCACGGCCTCCAGACCCTCGCGTGCGCGAGCCTCCTCGACGACCAGGCGCTGGTCACCGAGGCGCGCGCGCAGCTCGCGACGGACACGCAGCGTCGCGCCTTCGCGATCAGCGTCGCGTTGACGCCGTGGTCGCGCTACCAGGAGCTCGGCTCGCTCCTGCCGTGAGCGCCCCCGCCTCGTGTGAGAGGGGCCGGATCTCTCCACGATCACGGGCGGGCGCGGGGCTCCCGCCACGACGGATGGGCCGGATCCTCGACGGTCCCGGAGGGCGGTGATATTTTCCGCCGGCGTTCGGCGTGGAGCGACGTTGGCTCCCATCGAGATCCTCGGCTCGGAAGGATCGACTCTCGACGAGACCGTCGGACGCGAAACCGCTCTCCATGGTCAGCCAGCTGCAAGGCGCCGCTCGGTTCACGGACATCGTCGACACGGTGCGTGGGTACCAGCCGCACGCTGACTTCGATCTGATCCATCGCGCCTACGCGTTCGCTCACGCCAAGCACGAAGGTCAGCTCCGAAAGTCGGGCGAGCCTTACATCACCCACCCCGTCGCCGTCGCGAAGCTCATCGCCGAGATGCGCCTCGACGCGTCGAGCGTCTGCGCCGCGCTCCTCCACGACGTCGTCGAGGACTGCAACGTCTCGGACGAGGAGATGGCCAAGCGCTTCGGCGGCGAGATCGGCTTCCTCGTCGACGGCGTCACCAAGCTCGGCCGCGTCAACTTCACCTCGAAGGAAGACCAGCAGGCCGAGAGCTTCCGCAAGATGCTCGTCGCGATGGCGCGCGACATCCGCGTGCTCCTCGTGAAGCTCGCCGACCGTCTCGACAACATGCGGACGCTCGACCACATGAAGGCCGAGTCGCAGGTCCGCATCGCGCAAGAGACGATGGACATCTACGCGCCTCTCGCGGGGCGCCTCGGCATCAACTGGCTGAAGAGCGAGCTCGAGGACCACAGCTTCAAGTACCTCTACCCCGAGCAGTTCCAGGACCTCGTCCAGAAGACGAAGAAGGTCCAGCGAGACCACGAGCGCTACATCTCGGACGTCGTGAAGCGTCTCCAGAAGATGCTGATCGAGCGGAACTTCCCCGCCGACGTCTCGGGTCGCCTCAAGCACCTCTACTCGATCTACCGAAAGATCCGGCAGACGAACGTCGACTTCGAGCAGATCCACGACGTCATCGCGTTCCGCGTGCTCGTCGAGAACGTGAGCGACTGCTACGCGGCGCTCGGCGTGATCCACTCGCAGTGGACGCCCATCCCGGGCCGCTTCAAGGACTACATCGCGCTGCCGAAGCCGAACATGTACCAGTCGCTCCACACGACGGTCATCGGCCCGGGGCAGCGACGCATCGAGGTGCAGATCCGCACCCACGAGATGCACCGCACCGCAGAGGACGGCATCGCGGCGCACTGGACCTACAAGGAGAAGGGCTCGGGCGGCCTCGACGCGAAGGACGCCGCGCGCTTCGCGTGGCTGCGTCAGCTGATGGAGTTCCAGCAGGACGTCTCGGATCCCGCCGAGTTCCTCGACTCGGTGAAGGTCGATCTCTTCGCGGACGAGGTCTACGTCTTCACGCCGAAGGGACAGCTCAAGGTGTTCCCGCGCGGCGCCACGCCGATCGACTTCGCGTACACGATCCACTCCGAGGTCGGCGAGCACTGCACGGGCGCGCGCGTGAACGGCGCGATCCAGCCGCTCCGCTACCAGCTGCGCAACGGCGACACGGTCGAGATCCTCACGACGCCGGCGCAGCATCCGACCAAGGACTGGCTCGACTTCGTCGCCACGGGCCGCGCGCGATCGAAGATCCGCGCCTACGTGCGCGCCGAGGAGCGCAAGCGATCGATCAAGCTCGGGCGCGATCTCATCGAGCGCGCGTTCCACAAGAAAGACATGAGCTTCGCGCGCTTCGTGAAGAGCGGCGAGGTCGAGAAGGTCGCCAAGCAGCTGAAGTTCGCGAACGCCGAGGAGCTCTTCTCCGGTGTGGGCTTCGGCAAGGTGGAGCCGCAGGAGGTCTTCGAGGCGGCGATGGCGGCCGAGGGCGCGCCGACGCAGCTCAAGCCGACGCTCTTCGAGAAGGCGACGCGCGCCGTCACCGACACGGTGGGCTCGACGGGCGGCGGCATCGCGATCGACGACGTCGACGATCTCGTCATCCGCTTCGCGCAGTGCTGTAACCCGCTGCCGGGCGATCCGATCACGGGCTGGATCACGCGAGGCCGCGGCGTGACGGTGCACCGTCGAGGCTGTGCGCGCGCGATGGAGCTCGACCCCGAGCGCCGCATCGACGTGACGTGGTCGGAGCGCGTGAAGGCCGCGCGCCCGGTGTCGCTGAAGATCATCACGACGGACAAGCCGGGCATCCTCTCGAACATCAGCGCCGCGTTCACCGAGTCCGGCGTGAACATCCAAGAAGCGAACTGCCGCGTCGGCACGGACGGCACCGCGGTGAACCTCTTCCACTTCCAGGTGAACGAGGCCGCGAAGCTCCAGCTGCTGATGCGCAAGATCCAGAGCCTCGACGGCGTCTTCTCCGTCGAGCGCAGCTGAGCGCAGCGCTGAGACCGGGTCAGGGAGACGGGGTCACTCTCGGCCTTGCAAGCTCCCGAGATCGCTGAGGAAAAAGACGCCTGATGACGCGATGCCGTTTTCTCTAGGAATTCCGGCCCTCCGCGCGAAATGCCCAAGGAAAAGGCATCGCGTCATTGCGTGTCTAAAACGCCTGTGATCTCGGCCGGTTGCAGCGGCGAGAGTGACCCCGTCCGATTCGCCGACGAGTGCGCACTCCCATCGAATGCGGTGCCCCGCCGCGCGCAGCGACTCGAGTCGCGCGTCGGCGGTGCGAACCGCGAGGAGCGTGGCTTGGATCCCATCGACGCCGAAGATCGTGATCCGGTGGTTGAGTGAGTGATCGCCCGCGCAGTGAGTGACCAGATCGATCGCGTGGTTCGCGCCGCTGTCGACAGAGCGCGAGGCCTCGAGCGAGATGGTGAGCTGCGTGACGCGTCCCGAACGCGTCGTCAGGTCGTAGCGTCGTCGCAGCGGCTCCATTCGAGCCGAGGATAGCGGTTCGTGTGGTCGTCGTACTCAGGGTCTCCCCTCGGGCCTGACGGCGCTTCGTGGACGCGTTCGCGTGGTCTGCACGCGATGCTTCGCTCGGTAGGTGCGACGTCCGCTGGCGTCGCGTAGCGCGAGCGATGTGTTCGGGACGAGGCGTTCGCGAAAGCGCCCGGTAGGATCGAGGAGAGTCACACGTGGCGCTGCTCGAGCGGTCTCGACGTGCTTCGCGCTCCGTTGTGAGCGCAGCGCATTCGCGCGAGGGACCGCGGTCAGAGCGGGGTGCGCTATCGTCCTCGCCATGGACCTCCACGGTCTCTTGAAGCTCATCGTGCGAGACGTCGCGGGCAAGCTCGGGGCGAGCGTGGGGGAGCCGAGCGAGGCGACGAAGGACTCGCACGCGTGCGCCATCGCCGACATCGTCGCGCTCGCGGCGCTCGCGGATGGACACGTCACGCGCGAGGAGCTCGCGGCGCTCTCGCGCACCGAGGTGGGCGACGACGAGCCCGTCGTGGCGGCCGATCGGCTCTACCGCGTCGACGCCAGCGCCGAGGATCTGCGCAGCCCCGCGTGGCTCGCCACGAAGGTCGGCGATCTCGCGCTGGCGCTCGATCGCGAGCAACGACGCGAGACGCTTCGTCACGTCGCGCACCTCGCGGAGCACGGCGCGCGGCTGCCGAAGCTCGAGCTCCCCGACGGACGGATCACCGGCATCACCGCGCGCGATCTCGTGGAGCTGTTCGCAGGCGCACTCGGCATCGCAAAGGGCGACGTCGACGACGTGCTCGCGAGCTCCTCTACGGCGACGCCGAGCTCGGCGTCACCTGAGACGGAGCCGACGTGACGTCGTTCGAGAAGTAGAAGTAGGCGGCACCGCCGCCTGCGCACATCGCCACCATCAAGAGGAGCGCGCAGCCCGCAGAGACGCCCACCCACAGCGTGTTGCCGTTCATGCGCCGAACTCTCGCATCCCCGAGCGTCGACGCTCGCAACACTCGTTCACTTTCTTTCGGCGCGCCCGTGGGTCATCACCTCGTCATGAAGGTGCTCTACGCGTCGAGGTTCGCGCGCCTCGAGCTCGATGCGACGGGACGGCTCGTTCGCTACACGCGCAGCGCCGAGCCCTTCGCGTCGCTCGACGATGCCATGAACGAGTTCCGCGAGATCGGTGGCGTCGACGCGGGCCTACCGCGCTCGGAGCTCTCGCTGCTCACCGACATCCGACTCGTGCCCGGCCGGAACGACGACGCCTTCGAGACCGCGGTCGCGAGCCGCAGGAACGAGCTGTTCGGCGGCTTCCGCAAGCGCGCGACGCTCGTGCGCACGCTCGTCGGCAAGCTGCAGGTGCAGCGGCTGAACCGCGCGTCGATCCTCGCGACCGAGGTGTTCGACGACGAAGACGCCGCCGTCGCCTACCTGCTCGCCCCCTGACGCCGCTGCGGCTCGGGCCAGCGGAGGAACAAACGTGCGATCGCACGTTTCCTGCGCTACGGTCGCCTCGATGAGCACGAGCACCTCACGAGCGCGCCGGCCGCGACGTCCTGGGCCGAAACGAGCGGACGCACGCAAGGACGCCCAGGCGACGCCCTCCGACTCGGCGCGCGAGCTACGTGACGCCGTCCGACGATTGATCGTGGCGCACTCGACGTTGGACGAGGTCCGGCGTCCGTGCGGAACGCCGCTTCCGCTGCCGCATGCGTGGGCGCTGCTTCTCCTCCGCCAACACGGTCCGATGCGAGTGACCGAGCTCTCCGCTCAGCTCTCGATCGATCGAACCAACGTGTCTCGCCTCTGCGCCCGCATGGAGGCGGCGGGCGACATCACCCGTGACGAACAGCCGGGCGATGCCCGCGCTTGGCGCCTCGTGCTCAGTCGTCGGGGAGAACGCGCGGCGGAGGCCGTGGACGTCGCGAGCAGCGCGCACTTCGCGTCCATCCTCCGACTGCTCCCGCCGTCCGCCGCGGTGGTCTCCGCCCTCGAAGCGCTGTCGGAAGCGATGCGGAGTGTAGCCACCGAGAGGAATCCGAGATGAGCATCCACCCTCGCGCCGCCCCCGTCACATGCCTGCTCTTCTGCGGATGGGTGATGAGCTGTACACACGAGCCGTCCGAGGACCCGCACGCCGCTCTCACGACATCGTCGCGGACGGCAGCGGGCCCGGACCCCTCCTGCGCTGCGGTGGCGGAGCTCGCGCAGATGGACCCCAGGCGCCCAGTGCCTCTTCAGCCGATGATGGCGTGGCACCAGAAGCAGAACATGATGGCGCACCTGGTGGCCATCGAGCGCATCGTGGACGGGCTCGCGCGCGAGGACTGGCAAGAGATCGCTGACGCGTCGGCGCTGATCGAGACGTCGCCGCAGATGCAGCGCATGTGCGAGCACATGGGGGCCGGTGCAGAGGGCTTCACCGAGGCGGCGCTCGACTTCCACCATCGCGCCGAGGCGATCGGCGTCGCCGCCCGCTCGCAGGATGCACCGAGCGTTCTCCGAGCCACCGCCAACACGCTCGCAGCGTGTACGAGCTGTCACGCGACCTACCGGCAGGAGGTGCTCGACGCACCGACCTGGGCCCGGCGCACGGGCTCGGCTCACGACCCGACCTCCATGCACGGCGAGTGACGCCGCCGTGCGAGCTCCTTCAGTCGCTGGTGACGGTCACGTCTCGCGAGCGCGCGCCGACGCGACCGTCCAGGTCGTAGGCCGCGAGGCGCACGGGTCCGCGGACCTGCGGGTCTTGGCCGGGCAGCGACACCGAGCAGCGACCACCGCTCGAGAAGAGCACGAGCTGTCCTCCGCGCGTCGAGAGCGACTGGATGCTCTGACGGCTCTGCGTGAGCGCGGCGCGCTCCGTCTCGCCTCGCACCTGGAAGAGCACCACGCCTGCGACCGAGGCGGGAAGGGCGCCACGCAGCCGCGCTTGCACCGAGAGGTACGAGTCGGTGCCGCGGGGTCCGGGGATCGACTGCTGCGTGCGCGACACCGACACGAGCTGCGGTGCTGCGGGCCCCGTTCCACGCGCAGGCTGCGCGCCGAACGTGACCTCTTCGGTGTGCGTGTCCGTGACCACGCGCCACCGTCCCGCAGAAGGAGCGGTGCTGGGCACGAGCCGCGCGAGCGAGGGCGCGAGCTGCTCGAGGCGCAGCGCGATGTCGGTCTCTCCCTCGCGCGTGAGGCGCGCGGCCGCGGTGATCTCCGTCGCTCCCGAGTACGGCGCGGGCCCCGTACCGATCGCGCGACGCGGGTCGGTGCCGACCTCGAGCAAGATGCCTTGGTCGCTCGGGATCGCGTGCGCGACCGGCGGCGCGATGCGCACCCAGAGCTGCGGCATCGCGCACGCACCGGCCGACACGTGCGGCGTGGCCGCGAGGCCCACGCACGCGAGCGAGAAGAGAGCGAGGAGCGCGACGACGATCGAACGCATCGATGCGAGCATACGTCGTCGCGCTCCCGGCACGCTCACCAGCCGCCGCCGCCGCTCACCGTCTCCATGCGCTGCTCGCGCCGCACCACCGCGCGACCGACGATCTCCCGCTCGCCGCGCAGCGTGAAGCGGATCGTCTCCGTCGCGTCGAGCACGCGCACTCGGATCGTGCCCGTCACGGGGCGGCGATCGGTGCCCGTGCGGCTCACCTCGATGAGGTAGTTGCCCGCCGTCGCCGAGCGAAGGCCGAGCGTCTCGCTGCCGCTGCCCATCGGCGCGTTGGCCACCACGTTCGTGCGACCACCCATCCACGAGATGCGGCTGCCGTCGGGCGCGATGAGCGTGAGGTCCACGTCGTCGCCGCCCGCCCAGCTCGCGTCGAGCAGGAGATCGCCGCGCGTCGGCAGGGCCGTCGCAGGCTGGCTCGCCACGCGCTCGGCGCGGGTTCGTACCGTGTCCGTGCGCACGCTGCGGAGGAGCACGTCGGCCATCGAGCTGCGGCCGGTGGCGCGCTCACAGCGCAGCGCGCTGCCCACGCGGTCGGCGTTCGTCGTGTCGATCTCCGCCATCGCCACGCGGTGCGCGCAGCTGCGCTCCGACTGGCCCGCGCGATCGAACGCGTTCGCGAGACGCTCCTGGAGGAGCGCGTCGTCCGGACGAAGGTCCACGATGCCCGTGAGCACGCGGAGCGCTTCGTCGCGATGACCCGAGCGCGCGAGCAGATCGGCGCGGGCCGCGAGCGCCTCGGGATCCATGCGATCACGGGCGATCCACGCGTCGGCCACCTCGAGCGCGCGGCTCACGTTGCCTGCACGGGCGAGCGCGCGGACCGCGACGCGGTGACGATCACGGCTGTCCGGCATCGCCGCGAGCTGCTGCTCGGCCACGCGCGCCGTCTCTTGCTCGCGGAAGGTGATCTCGTTCGAGCTCGAGACGTCGCCGACGCGCACCCACACCTGTCGCATCCACTGACCGGGACCGCGCGGCACCGTCGGCGATCGCGACGGCATCGCGGTGCTCCCCGTCGCAGGAGACGGCGCGGCCGTCGCGGTCTCCGCGGGACGACGCGCGGCCTGCTGCTGACGCCGCTCGCGAGAGGCTTCCGCCTCGGGCGCGGGCTCCGACGCTGCGCGGTCGGCACGATCGTCGAGCTCGGCCATGTCGCCGTCGGAGGCGCCGCCGACGCGCGACGAGCGTCCACGCATGCCGCCCGCGCGACCGCTACCGCCGCCGATGCCGTAGCCCGAGCCCGAGCCTCCGCCGCCCTCACCCGAGCCCGCGAGCCCGCCCAGGCCCGCGCCGTGGCCGAGCGTTCCGGCAGCGAGCGCGCCCTGGAGGAGCGACTCTTCGCCCATCACGCCGAGCTCGCCCGCAGCCGCCACGCCCTCGGCGGCCTCTTCACCGGTCCACGCCGCCTGCTGCTGCTCTTCACGATCGATGCCGAACGCGCGGAACATCGACTCGCTCTCGAGCACGAGCAGCGACGTGTGGCGCGACATCACCGAGTACGCCTTGCTGAGCGCGACGATGCGCGCCTCGTCTTCACCGCGGCCCTCGAGCTCGAGTCGCTCGATGGTGCTCGACGCCCACTGCGCGGGGACGAACAGGTTGCCCGCGGCCGTCGAGGGCTGGACGTTCACCGGGTAGCGCTGCTCGAAGGGCTGACCGCCCACCGTGCCGCGCACGATCACGTCGCCGGTCACGCTCGCCTGATCGAGGCGCGCCGAGACGATCACCTCTTCGCCTGCGCGGATCGTCGGGAGCTCCGTCGGCGCGATGTCCGAGAGGCCGTGCGGCAGCTCGAACGTCGCGTCCTCGAGCGAGACGCCGTACGTGGTCTCGAGCACCGCCAGCGCCGTACCGCTCGTGCGCTCTCCGGGGACGAAGGGCACGTAGTGACCGCCGCCCGCGCGAGCGATCGCCGAGAGCGCCACGGTGTCCGCGTCGCCGCCGATGCCGACCGTCGTGATGGACACGTGCTCGCGGTTCGCGACGAGCTCGGCCTCTTCGGCGAGCGCGCCCGCCGCGCGATGACCGACCGACGCGACGCCGTCGCCCACGTAGATCACGTGCACGTCACGCGTGGCGTCGCGCGTCCCGCTGTTCGCGACGCGCGCCGCGAGGCGGAGCGTCTGACCGAGATCGGATGCGCCCGCGGGCTCCACGTGACCGAGCCACTCGCTCGCCGTGCGCACCTCGTCGGACGTCGGCGCGCGGAAGCGCGCGGCGCCGCTGTTGTTCGTCACCGCAGCGCCGCCCTCGAGCGAGCGACACTCGTAGTCGCACGCGAGCACGGTGAAGCGATCGCGGCGATCCATCTCCGCGAGCATGCCGGTCACGAGGCGGCTCGCGCGGGTGAAGCGCTCGCCCACCATCGACTGGCTCGAGTCGACGACGATCACGTAGTCGTTCGTGCGGCCCTCGGTGCGCGCCGGGAGGCGCGGGCGGAGCGCGAACGTCACGTAGCCGCGCTGATCGGCCGCGACCTCGCGCTGTGCATCGACGACCTCGCGATCGCGATCACGGCTGTGCTCGGGCGGCGCCGCGGCGGCCTGACCCTGGTACGACCAGTACGTGACCTCGCTCTCGCTGCCGGGCAGCGCGTAGTCGATCACGAGGTCGCCGTTCGGCACGAAGTCGTGCGCCTGGTACGTGAGCGTCGTCGCCGTGGTGTCCTGGTTCTGCGTCACCGCGTAGCCCGTGCTGCGCACGGCCTGCGCGCCGTTGATGCGCACGTCGACGTTGAGCTCACCGATGCGCGTCGAGCCATCGCGCGACACGGGCAGCGGGTACACGTAGCGACGCTCGCTGCCCTGCGGACGAACGACCTGCGTGTACGCGAGCACCACGCGACGGCTGCCCTGCGCGGGGATCGGGTAGATGCGCAGCTCGAAGTTCCCGCCGCGCTGCCACTCGAGGAGCGCCGGATCGCGCCAGGGGCCCGGCACCCAGATGAAGTCTTCGGTCGGACGACGCGAGGCGACCGGCGTGGCGTTGCGGATCACGCCCGTCCAGATGCGACGCGCACGATTGCGCGAGACGAACGCGCCCTCTTCGAGCTCACCGTTCACGTCGAGCGCGAGGCGCGCGATGCGCGCGTCCGCGGGCAGCGGGAAGCGGTAGATGCCCTCGAGCTCCGCGGCGCCGTCGTTCTGGAACGTCTGCTCGATCTCGGTGCGCGCGATGTTGCCGCTGATGCGGATGCGCACGTTCGCGCTCGAGACGGCGAGCGGACGCTCGCGATCCTCACGCTCACCGGGCCGACGCGCGCGGAGCGAGCCGATGCCGGGGATCGCCGCCTCTTCTTCGATGGGCACGATGCCCGCGGTGGCGCTATCGCCGCCGAGATCGGCCCACGCGACGGCGCGCGCCAGGTCGATCGCTGGCGACACGACGGGCGCTCCGCTCGCGCGGAGCACGCCCTCTTCACCCTGATCGACCTCGACGGTGCCGCCCGCGTTCGACACGCGCACCTTGCCGCGCGTCACGCGAACGCTCGCGAGCTCGTCCGTCGCCGCGAGGTCGAACTTGGTGCCGACGACCTCGACCTGACCCGTCGGCGTCGTGAACGACGCGTTCGGACCGGCTTCGAGGTGCTCGATGTCCGCGAGCACCTCGCCGGACGCGAGGCGGAAGCGGCGCGGCACCTCGGCGTCGAGGCTGAGCTCGGTGCCGTGGTTCAGCGTGAGCTCCGAGCCGTCCGAGAGCGCGAGCCGAACGCGCGTGCGCGAGTCGGTGCGGATGGTGCCGCCCGCGGGCACGCTGCCGTCGGGGCTCGCCTGCGCGAAGGTGCCGCCGGCCGCGCGAACGTCGACGCCCGTGCCCGGATCACCACCCGCCGCGCGCACGATCTCGATCACGCGCGCCGTCGTGGCCTCGGCGCTCGCGACGACCTGCGTCTCGCCGCCCGTGCCCGTGCCCGTGCCCGCGGAGCCGAGGAGCCCGGAGCCGACGAGGCTGCCGAGCGAGCCGCTGCCGCCGATCGTGACGACCGCTGCCGCTGCGGCCGCCGCGATCGCGGTGAAGCCGCCGAACAGCATGATCACGCGGCCCATCTTCGAGCCGCTGCCGCTGTTCGTGCTGCTCGCGCTGCTCGTGTTGCTGCTCGCGCTCTCGCTCGACGCGCTCGACTTCTGTGCCCGCGCTGCGTCGAGGGACACGACGTTGTCGCTGACGACGGTCTCGGAAGCCCTCGCGGGCTCCTCGGAGGCCTTCACGGGCTGTTCGGAAGCCCTCGCGGCGCGCTCGGCCGCCTTCGCGCTCGCCTCTGCCGCGAGCGACAGCGCCGTGATCTCTGCCTCGGTCATCGAGGGCAACCCGGTCCGCGTCGCCGGCACGACGGGCATCTCGCCCGACATCGTCGGCGGCACGACCAGAGGCAGCGCCTCGGTGGACGCGTGCGCATCGGCGCGCTTCGAAGCGCCCACGACCGCCGCGCCGACGGGATCGAGCGAGAAGCCCGGATCCGTCTTTCGGCTCGTGCCGAAGGATGCTTCGGCGTCGCTCGTGCTCTTGGTGCCTCGCGCGTCGAGCGCCGCGAGGAGCTTCGACTCGAGGTCCGAGGGCGCCACGTAGTCCGCGCCCGAGCTCGCGATCTTGGCGACCACGCCGCTCGCCTCGTGTCGGAGATCTCGCGCCTCGTCGTCGTCCGCGAGGAAGTCTGCGTGTCGGGCGATCGCGTCTCGATCGCCGTCCACGATCTGCGCGAGCTCGTCCAGGTACTGCTCCATCTTCTGTGTCCGCGCGCTCATCGCTCCACCTCCGCCAAAAGCTCCTTCATGCGAGCGAGGCCACGGCTCACGCGCTTGCGCGCCGCCGCCTCGTCGATCCCACAGGCCGACGCGATCTCCGCGTAGTCGAGCCCGGCTTGGTACCGCATGGTCACTGCGTCTCTCTCGCTCGGCTTGAGCTCTTCGAGCGCGTCTCTCACGCGCTGGGCTCGTCGGCGTGCCTCGAGCACCTCGTCGGGCAGACGCGCGTCGTGATCGGCGTCGTGCACCAGGCGCAGCCGCCTCTCTCGTCGTCCGCGCATCTCGAGCCGCTTGGCGCACATGCGCCGCGCGATCCCGAACAGCCATGCGCGCACGGTGCCTTCACCGCGGAAGTCGCCCATCGCGTCGTGCGCGGCGATGAGCACCTCCTGCGTGCACTCGTCGGCCTCGGCTTGGCTGCCGAGCATCGCCATGCAGAGGCGGCCGATCGAGGCGCCGTGCAGGCGCGCTGCGAGGGCGGTCGCGTCGCGGAACGCCCCCGCTTGGATGGCCCGGAGCACGGGGTCGTCGGCCCCTGCGCCCGGAACGTTGGCCCCCGAAGGAGCGGTCGAGAGTGGCTGCATCAGCGGCATGTCGCCACGACCAGACCGTTTGTGACCAGCAGAGTCTTCGCAGGCGCTTCGACGATGCGCGGCGCGGCCGATCGGCCTTGTCACGGGGTGGGTCGACGGCCGATCGTCTTCGGATGAGCATCGGTCGCGCGGTCCTCCTCATGTTCGTCGTCGGCGCGTGCGGCGCGAGCCCGCCCGCCGAGACGGGGCCCGGCCCGACGCGGGGAGGCTGCACGTCGGACGCCGAGTGCCCCTCGGGGATGGCCTGCTGCTACCCGTGCGGGGTGGACGGCTGCGAGAACGCCTGCATGGCCGTCGACCCGGCGCAGGGCTGCCCCGAGATCCCGTGAACGCGCGGCTCCTCCGCGCGAAAAGCCCGCGAACGTGGCATCGCGTCATTGGGCGTCTTTTTCCTCAGCGATCTCGGGACGTTGGAGAGCCGAGAGTGACCCCGTCTCGGTCACCCCGTCTCGGTCACCTGCGCCTGGCGTGAGCGCGCTGGCGGGGTCGTCCCCCCGTACTCTCCATGTCTCCCCGTCCCGGACTCATGGCGCCTCCACCCACGTCCCCCGACCCGGCCGAGCTGGCCGTGCGCGAGCGGCTCTCGCGCCGTGACTCCGCGGACTGGCCGTTCTTGCTCGACGAGCTGAAGGCGATCGCGGCGCAGACGGCGCCGGCGTTCCGTGACGTGTGCTCGGAGGAGGATGCGCTCGGTGAGCTGGCGCTGCGCACACACGAGCGGTGGCTCGAGGACTGGCTGAGGAACGACAGCGCACCACCGCTGCGGCTCTTCCTCCGCGACCGACTGCGTGATCACCTGCGCGAGCTGCGACGTCGGCACTCGCGACGCGCCGAGCTGCTCACGAGCGCCTCGCACGATGGCCCGATGGTCGAGGTGCACGGTGGTCCGGCGCGGAAGGCGCTCTTCGCGTCGCCGCCGCCGCGCCCCGACGAGATGCTCGACGCGGTGGAGCTCGAGCGCGAGGTCGAGCGATCGAGCGCAGACGCCGGACCGCTGCTCGCGTTGCGCGCGGCGGGCTTCGATCAGTCCGAGATCGCGAGCCGCACCGGGATGTCGCGGCCGACCGTCGGCCGTCGCCTCGCGGCGATCGCGGCCGTGCTCGCGGCGATCACCGCGGCCGGCGTGCTGTGGAGCCTGCTCTGGCCGCGCGCCGAGGAGACGCCGATCGCGATCGAGCCCGAGCCGGCGCCCACGATGCGCATCGGCGCACCGCTCGCGCCCGTGCCGCCGGTCTCGGTGGTGCCGCCGGTCTCGGTGGTGCCGCCCTCGATCGTCCTAGACCAGCCCGACCCGCAGCCCGAGCTCCAGCCTGCGCCCACGAACGATCCCGATCCGAGCGCGTCGCTCGCCCAGCCGCCGTCCGCAGCGGCGGAGGCGCGCGTGTGTCTCGGTCGCGGTGACTCCGCGTGCGTGATCCGCCTCCTCGGCAACGGTCGCGCACGCTCCGCGCAGGAGCTCGCGCTCCTCGCACAAGCGCAACGCGCGCTGACGGGAGTGCCGAGCTCGTGCCCGACGCTCGCGCGGCTCATCGAGCAGTTCCCCTCGAGCCCCGAGGCTGCGCGCTACCGAGGGACCTACGCCGCTCAGTGCCGTCGGTGAGTCACTGGCAGGTCAGGTCCATCGACCAGCCGCGCAGGTTGCCCGAGTCCGCGTTGACGTCGTCGCGCACGATGATCTGCCAGTCGCCCGCCGACGTGTGCCCGACCGCGCGTCGCACCGAGTGACGACGGAACGGGTTGGCGGACGTCTGGTTCTGGAGCTGGTAGCGCTGGCCGTCGGGGCCCACGAGCGTGACCGTGAGGTCGTGGAAGAACGTGTGGTTGCCGACGAGCGTCACGTCGAGATCGCCGATCACGCAGTTCACGTCGACGTGCGCGCTGCCAACCGCCTGCGAGTGATCGACGATGCGGCCACCGCCGCGACCGCGCACCGTCACCGCGCGTGATCCACCCGGCGTCGTCGGCGTGGTGGGCGTGGTGGGCGTGGTCGGCGTGGTCGGCGTCCCGATCGTGCCGGGCGGCGTGGCCACCGTGCCCGGCGGCGCGAGCGCCTGATCGGGCTGCATCAGCACGTTCAGCGTGAGCGTGTTGTTCACCGGCGTCGCGGTGAGCGTCTGCGTCTGGAAGCCGGGCAGCTGGAACGTGAACTCGAACGTCTGCGACTCGCCCGGCCGCGGCCTGGGCACCGGCACCTGCGTGGTGAACGGCGTGTGACCGAGCATCGCGCCGCCGCCCGTCACCGTGGCGCCCGCGGGGCTCGACGCCGCCGACACCGTGATGAGCACCTGATCCGCGGGGATCTGCGGCGTCACCGGGGGAGTCGCGGTGGGAGGCGGAGTCGCCGTGCGGCCGCTACACGCGGTCGCGGCCAGCGCGGTGGGTGCCAGGCCCAGGAGCGCCAGCGTGAGGATCGAGTTCGGCAACGAGAGACGCATCGCGCGGCTTTGTACCATGGGGCTCCGACTCTGCGGCGCCCGGACCCGACGCGAGCGCGGTAGGCGACACGATCGCGGTCGGACTCGGGCCGAGGAGGCCGCCTTGGCGCATCACCGTGAGCAGATCACCGCGCAGGCTCTCGAGGAACGGCAGGCTGAGCATCGTCACCACCTCCGACGCGAGCCGCGCCGCGCCCTCGATCAGCGCGCGCGTCTCCTTCTGCCCGGGCGAGTCGTCGTGCACGAAGCGCAAGAGCACGCCGAGGTGCAGCGTCCACAGCGCGAGCGCGAGCGGCTCCTTCAGCGTCTCGTCCACGTCGGGCACGTCCGCCACCTCGCGAAAGAGCGCGATCGATCGCGCGCGCAGCGCCTCGGTCTCCTTCGAGAACAGCGAGATCGGGTTCTGCGCGTCGAGCACCGTGCGCGCCATGACCACGAGCACCGGCTTGTCCGCGACCCGCACGTCGAGGCCCACGAGCAGCGCGGCCTCGATGCGATCGACCAGCGCCGGACGGCTCACGAGCGCGGCGCGCGCGAGCTCGTCGTGTCGCGCGATGTGATCGCCATAGAACGCGACGGCGAGCGCCTCCTTGCTGTCGTAGTAGTGGTACGCGAGCCCGAGCGACACGCCGGCATTCGCCGCGATCTCGCGCATCGTCGCCGCGTCGAACCCCTTCTTGCGGATGAGCGCGAGCGCCGACTGCTCGATGCGCTCGCGCGTCGCCTCCGCGTCCCGCTTCTTCTTGGGTCGCGCCGAGGCCGTCACCGTCTCGGTAGTGCTGGGCTTCTTGGTCACGCGCGCCCCAATGATCGGGGAGCGAGGAGCTCCGCGTCCACGCCTGCGTTGCCCGACATGAGGCGAACGCGTCCCGTGTGCTACCGTCGAACCGTGACACGCGTCCGCTACGAGGATCCGTTCGTGCCCGGTGAGTTCGGCGCCACGTACGGGAACTATGTCGCCTCCTACCGCTACCAGGGCGGGCTCGTCGAGGTGCACCTGTTCACCACGCCAGAGCGCGAGTGGCTGGCGTTCCTCACCAAGGCGCCAAACGTTCCGATGCGCGATGCGCAGGCGCTCGCGGACGACGCATTCCACGAGGAGAGCCGTAGGACTGATCGCGTGCGGATCGTGATGGACCCCTACTCGGCTCCGCGCAGCGGAAGCGTCTGACCATGCGTCGCTTCGTCGCGACGTGCTGGGTGCCGCGCGAGCTGTCCATCGGTCCGCTCTCCGTGCACACGATTTCCGGACAGTGTGACGTGACCTTCACCCCGAAGCAGGCGCTGGTCGGGACCACCACCCTCCGTGGTTCGCATGTGACGACCGCGATCGAGGAACCCGACGACACGCTCCCGGACGAGCGGATCTACAGCAGCGTCCGCGAGGTGGCTCTGCTCGCGATCAACCGGACGATCTGCGTGGCCCGCCTGCTCTCCAAGAGCCCCCTACACGTCCTACCCGGTCTGCATGAGAGCGAGGTTCGGGAGTTCGTGGTCGGCGAGGACGGAGGTGGTAGTGCCCGCGTGCTGATGATCCTCACCGAACCGCCACGGTCGGCCGTCGTCGCCAGATTGCTCGATCAAGCGGAGGTGACCGCGACGCTCGCGCCGCTGAACCTGCTCGAGTCTCCAGATGCGCTTTGGCAAGCGGCATTAGAAGCGGCCTGCGCTGGTCGAACTGCAGATGCCGTCGTGGGTGCGCGCGCGGCCCTCGAGTCCGCGTGGCTCGCGACTGCCGAGGCCGCGGTGGCGGCGCACAAGAGTTCTGCCACCCCCGCGCTGACCGTATTCCTGGATGCGTACTACGGCGAGGCGACGAAAGGCACGACGGGCATCAAGGATCGGCTCGACCGCTACTCGAAAGCTCTTTTCGGTCAGTCCTTTTCCGACCGCTGGGGTGCCGATCGATGGTCTCAGGTCACGTGGACGTTCAGTGCCCGCAACCTGGCCGCTCATGGGGCCGGGGCCGTGTCACTCGACGACGCGTTCAAGGTTGTTCGCTACATCCGCTTCGCGCTCGAAGACATCGCAAGGGTTCGCGCGCTGTACCCGTAGGCGGACCAGGGATGCTGCCCGTGGAGAGTCTCGTCCTCCGCACGGGAACGATGATGCACGGAATGACGCGCACGCTCCGGTTGGCTGGAGTCTCGACCGGGACCATCTGCAACATGTACGGGCTCCACACGCCGCTCGGCGCGTGCCCCGGCTTCTGGATCGCGCCATGAACATGCTCGCGCGGGCAGCAGGAGCAGGCGCGATCCTCGCGTGCGTCTGCGGCTGCCCCATCATTCCTCCGCCAGTGGCCGAACCTTGCTACGAGCGTCTGACGGTAGGCGATCGGGTGGAGTTCACTCTGGTAGAGCCATACACCCGCGACGGCTCGTTCGTTTGGGAAGACCTCCCAGAGAGCGGAATGCCGTCGTGCGGTGAGACCGATGGTCTCGGGGTGGGAACCTACGTGTTCCGTGTCGTGTCTGACCAGTCTCCCGGTGCGGGGTGCCTCCTCTACACAGTCGTGCCGGAGAGCGCCTTAGGGGATGTCGACTTCTCGAGCCCGCGGTTCGCGGGTGTCGGATTCACCTCTGTTCAAGTTCCCTATTGCGGCGGGTACTGGCGCTTCTTCGCGCTGCGGTCGACCTCGCTCGATCGCACGCCACTCGGCGAGCGGGCCGTGGAAGGAGCGCTGCCCCCGCTGCGCCTGCAGCGGTACATGTCGGGATGCCGCAGCTGCTTCGACGAGTGGGTCGCCGAGATCCGGCTTCTTCCGTCTCTCGATGCGGGCGTGACGCTCGACGCCGGTGAATCGGTCACGGATTCCGGTGGCTCGTGAGGGTGACTGCTTGGATCCTCGTCGGCATCGTGATCCTCTGCGCCTGCGGTCAGAGTCGCCTCTCTCCCGAGGTCGCCTGTCAGACGATCGTCGACAGTGGCATGCGCTGCGGCACGTACACGCTGGGCACGTTCGGTGGCACTTCCGAGGAAGAGGACGTCGCCCGGTGTGCGCAGATGATCGGCCTCTACAACGACAACTGCCAGCGCATCTTCAGCGATGCTGCGATGTGCTCGACTCGTGAGTGCTCGGCGCTCACCGAGTGCCAGGAGTACGTACGCACATTCGAGACAACGTGCAGCAGCCCCTGAGTGCACGAGCGCGGTCGCGGTTGCCAAACCGTCGCGAGACATCCCCCACGTAGCCCTCACCCTCGACGCTGCGCGTCTCGACCTCTCCCGCAAGCGGGAGAGGTGTGTCGGGCGAGATCACGGGCCTACGGTGAGGTGCATGTGGCCGACGCCGTTCGCGAGGCACTCGCCTTCGCCGTTCAGGTGGCCCTGCGTCGAGAGCTGCGCGCGCACGTAGAGCGCCATGTTCGTGACCGCTGCGCCCTCCACCGTCGGGGCGCCCGTGAGCACGTAGTCGCTCGTGGGGAGCACCGAGATCGGCGTCGCCTCGAGGTCGGCGGCGTCGATCGTGCCGTCTGCCCCGGTCGCGTCGTCGACGAGCGCGAGCCAGCTGCCGCGGCGCACGATCGTGCCCTCGTCGCCGTCGGGGAAGCCGTTGAAGAACATGTGATCGCCGTGCACCGTGAGGAACGTCGTGGTCGAGCCCGCGGACACCACGATGCCCTCCATCCCCTCCATCGAGGAACAGTCGTAGCTCGCCTCGGCGTCGAGACAGAGGTCGAGCGCGATCGTGCGAGCGCCGTTCGTGGCCGTGCCGCGGATGAGGTAGCTGCAGCCTTCCGCGACCATGCGATCGAAGTCCGCCTGCGGCACCGACTCGTCGCGCGTCATCTCGGCCGTGGCCACGGGCATCGTGTACTCGAGCGAATAGCGACCCTCGGGCAGCGCGCCCATTCGCAGGATGCGGCCCGTCTCGGGCACCGTCGTCAGGTCGAGCACGAGCCGAGGCTGCACCATGAAGTCCGTGCCGCCTGCCGCCGGCATCAGGTGGATCAGGCCGAACGTCGCGACGTACTGGTCGAACGCCACGCTCCAGCCGTCGACGATCTCTTCGTCTCCCGTGCCTGCGGTGAGGCCGTCCGAGATCGTGTCTTCGGCTTGGATGGCGAACGTCACGTCGCCCATCGATGGGATCGCGTCGCCACAGCCGGCGAGCGCGAGACCTGCGGCGAGGATCGAGAGCGCGGTGCGACGAGCAGGTGCTGAGTGCATGACGTGTCTCCAGGTCGAAAAACAAAAGGTGCGACGAGCCGTCGAGCGGACTGTCGCGATCGGCGGATGAGGGTGTCAGTCCCCGGATGGCCACTCGAAGGAGGGCAGTCCCGTGGTGGTCATGGCGATGGCGAGCGCGCCAGAGACCGGATCCGTGGAGTCGAGATCTAGGGCCGCGCCCGCCGAAGGAGGAGGCAAGAGCGCGAGAGCGTCGTAGTCGAGCATCGAGGCCCACAGCGTGGGATCGAACCGAACCACGAGCCCGCGCTCCGTGGCCGCGATGCGATGCTCAGCGAGGCGCGCGCGCACGGCGGTGCTGCCGCTCGGCTGGGTGCGACCGTCCACGTCGAGCGCGAAGCGATAAGCACGCTCCTCGCCGTCGTCGCGCCGGACGGCGGCGATCTCGATCACCGCAGAGTGAACGCCGTCGACAGCGCCGGGCAGCGCGCGTGGCTCGGACTCGGACAGTCGCCACGTGCGCCCGTAGTCCCACATGCCCGACAGCACGGTCGCGCCGCTCGTGCCCGTCATCGTCCCCATCGGTGTGGGCGTGCCGGACAGCGCGTCGAAGCTCGTGGCCTGGAGATGCTCGGCCGCCGCGTGAGCACAAGAGTCGAGGCCGGCGTTCTGGCTCTCACACAAGTAGACGGGGCCGAACGCGAGACGTGCCTCGCGGACCGTCACGTCCCAATCGCCTACGGCGATCGTCTCTGCGGGATCGCCGGCGGCGGAGATCGGGAAGGTGGTGCGTGACTGGCCGGTCTCGCCGCACGCCGTCAGTGCGACGAAGACGGCCACGCCCAGCCCCACCCCCGCCCTCCCCCGCGGGGGGAGGGAGGAGACGCTGCGAGGCGAGCGTACGGATGCCTTCATGGGATCTGCACTCCCAATTGCACCATCACGGTGAGGGGCTGTCCTGCGGCGAAGTGACGTGCCGGAAGTCGCGACGTCACGCCGCCAGGCTGGTTCATGAAGCTCGGATCTTGCCAGTCCGACGCAAACGCATATTCGGTCGCTGCGTAGCGGCTGTTCGTCGCGTTGTAGACGTCGACGCCGAGGTCGATGCCGTGCCACTCGGCTCCAGCGCTCGCGTCGAGGAGACCCACGGGCTCGGACGACTCGCCGTACGGCAGCGGTCGAGACGACAAGACCGAGACGCCGGCGCCGATGCGGCCGCGGAAGGGCACGCCATCGAGATCGAACGAGCGCTCTCGCAGGCCGAGATCGGCGCGCAGCACGAACGGCGCGACATAGGGCAACAGCTGCCCTGCCTGGTAGGGCGGATTGGGCACCTCGATGGTCGGCACGGGCGGCGCGTCGAGCGTCGCGCGCACGTAGGTGACGGACACCTGGCCCGTGAGGAACGAGAACGGCTGTGCGCGGACCTGCGCCGCGACGCCGATGCGCGTCGAGGGCCCGAGCGGCTCGAGGCGCCCCTCGCTCGGATCGAACGCCACGTCGCGCGACAGCGCCGTCACGAAGCCAGAGACCGACGCGGTGAGCTCGTCGTGATCGCCGAGCCGGAGGCGCGCGCCCACGTCGCCCGACCAGACCTTCGCGTACGGGGCAGACTCGCCATCTCGCAGCTGACGCGCTTGGGGTGAGCGATAGCCCTCTCCGTAGGCCACCGAGAGCGTCAGCTCGCGTACGGGCGACCACTCGATCGTCGCGCGCGGGCCGGCGGCGATGCCCGCGGCGGTGCGTCGGAAGCCCAGGATGTAGCTGTCGCGTCGGAATCGAGGGATGAAGTTCCCGAGGCGGTCGTCCACGCCATAGAAGAGGAAGTCTGCGCGCGCGCCGCCGCGCAGGCGCACGTGCTCACCGAGGTGCAGGTCGGCATCGACATAGGCACCGATGTCGCCGCCTTGCACACTGGCATCCGCGCGCTGATCCCAAGTCTGGTTGAGCGGCGCCTGGAGCAGGTTCTGATCCTGCTCGCGCAGGTCCACGCGTCCATCGACGCCGAGCTCTACGTGGCCAGCGAGCCAGTCGAAGGGCGTGAACCGCGGCGTGCGGTAGCGGGCACGCGCGCCCACGAAGAGCGCCTCGTCCAGCTGCTCGACGATGTCTCCGCGTCCACGCCAGTCTGGGTCGAAGCGCGAGATCTCCGTGTAGCCCGTGAAGTTCGCCTGATAGCGAAAGCCCGTCCATCCCCCGAACACCGCGAGCTCGCCGAAGCTCCCGCCGTCGCCCCGCGTCTCGACCGAGGCGGCCGCGAGCGCGCGAAGCGAGAAGGCAGACTGCCCCTGTGCGGCCGCGACCGGGTAGAGGCCATGGAAGTCGACGAGGCCGTCGTTCACGTCGTCGCGACGCACCACGCCGCCGATGCCGGCGCGCGCGGCGTGCACGGTCGTCAGCAGGCGGAAGCGCATGCGGTCGTCGCCCCAGACGACCTGTCCGAGCAAGCCGCCAGACTGACCCTCTCGCGAGGCGCCGAATCCGTCCGTGCGTCGATAGCCCACGGCGACGAACGTCTCTTCTCGCTCGCCCTGCGGCGCCCAGAGCGCGAGTCCGCGGAACGTCTGGAACATCCCGTACGACGCCGCGAGCTGGATGCCGCGGCGCTCCACGCCCAGATCGAAGTCGACCGATCCCGCGGTCGCGAAGTCGCCCTGGCGCGGATCGTAGACGCCCTCGGTCACGCGCACGCTGCGCACGACCTCGGGGATCACGAAGCCGAGGTCCGCGTAGCCCTGGCCGTGCAGGTGCGAGGGCTGGTTGATGGGCACGCCCGCCGCGGAGAAGGCGATGTCTTGCCCGTGCTCGGCGTCGAAGCCGCGGAGGAACACGCGCGGCGCGACCGCGTCGCCCTCCGTGCGCGCGACGAACATGCCGGGCGCCACGTTCATCATGTCGGTGGCGTCGCGGTGCGGCGCGAGATCGAGCAGCCCTCGATCGAGCTCGTACGTGGAGCTCGATCGGGGCGCGCGCGCCTCGCGCATCGGATCGACCGTGCCCGTCGCGGAGAACCGCGGCAGCTCGGCCTCGGGAGCGCTCGGCGGTTCCGTCGGCTCCTCGTGCGCGTGAGCATCGGGGCTCACCGCAGGGTCGACGTGCGGTCGCGCGTCGTCGGTGTTGTGCGCCTCTTCGCCCTCGCCGTACTCGTTGTGCGTGCCCGACAGGTCGAAGTGCGGGATCGGCGACTCGAAGCGAACGCTGACGCGCACCGCCGCGCGGATCGGAACGCCGCCGCGCGTCGCGGGCTCGAAGCGCCACGTGAGCACCGACTCCACGGCCGCGCGATCGAACGTGGCGTCGTGCGGCGTCTCCGGGTGTGCGTCGCGCACGGTGCCGTCGATCTCGACGACGCAGTGGATCAGCACCGTGGGCTCGACGAGCTCGTCCTCGAGATCCTCGGGGTAGGCGGGCGCGCTCGCCTCGAGGAGGCGCGGCGGAACGAGCGTCTGCGGGACGTCGTCGCGAGTGTCGTCGTCGCGCTCGGCCTCGGCCGCGGGCGCCTCGGGTGTAGCTGTGTCGGGCGTGGGCGCATCGGGCGCAGCGTCTTGCGCGAGCAGGCGCGCGGGCACCGTCGTGAGCGTCGCGACGAGCACGAGCCACCTCGCACCTCGAGACGAGGTGGCGACGGACTCGCGGCGCGCCGAGCGGTGCATGCGGAGGCGTCGTTATCGCAGACGTATTGCAAATGCAACCAACAGTCGTTTGAGACCGTGATGCGATGAGCGGGTCGCCGCGCGAGGACGGCGCGAGATCGTTTCCGCGTGCGTTGTCGTCGTGACGAGCGCGCGGTAGGAGCGCGCTCGTCATGGACGATCTTCGGTACCGATGGAGAGGCGACGCGGCGGACTACGCGACGTGCCTCTCGGTCTCGGGTGACGGCGCGCACGTCGTGGTGGGCAATGGTGCGGGCGGCCTCACGGCGCTCGATGGCGCGAGCGGCAGCCTCCGCTTCGGTCGCGAGGCGCACGCGGGCGGCGTGCAGTCGATCGATCTCGCCACCGCACTGTCGGGGGGCGCGCTGTCGGGGGGCGCGCTGTCGGGGGGCGGGGCGTTGGGCGTCTCGGGGGGCAACGACGGCAAGGCGCGTCTCTTCGACATCGCGACGGGCGAGGAGCGCGCGGTGATCGACGGCGAGCCGCGCGCGTGGGTCGAGCACGTCGCGTTCGCGCCCGACGGCAAGGTCATCGCGATCGCGTCGGGCAAGGTGCTGCGCTTCGTCGATCGCGCGGGCGCGCTCCTCCATCGGATCGAGGCGGCGCCCTCGACCATCATGGGCATGGTCTGGAACCGGAAGAGCACCGAGCTCGCGATCGCGTCGTACGGTGGCCTCCGTACCTACCGACCGGCGACGGGCGCGCGCGCGAAGAACCTCGCGTGGAAGGGCTCGCTGATCTCCATCGTGTGGAGCCCCGACGAGAAGGTCGTCGCGTGCGGCACGCAGGACTGCGCGGTGCACTTCTGGCGCGTCTCGGGCGGCAACGACTCGGAGATGAGCGGCTACCCGGGCAAGCCGAAGGCGATCGCGTTCGACGCGTCGAGCACGATGCTCGCGACCGGCGGCGACGCGACGTGCGTGGTGTGGAGCTTCACGGGCAAGGGCCCCGAGGGCAGCAAGCCCGTGCAGCTCATGGGACACGGCAAGCCGATCACGCAGCTCGTCTTCCACCCGAAGAAGGGCCTCCTCGCGAGCGCGAGCCAGGACGGCTCGATCTTCGTGTGGGAGCCGAAGAAGTCGAACAAGCCGGTCGCGTTCGCGTCGATGCCGAGCGAGGTGACCGGCCTCGCGTGGCGCGGCGCGAGCACCGATCTCGTCGCGTGCGATGCCGACGGCGGCATCGCCTGCTTCATGGAGTGACGGGCACAGCGTGAGACTCCTTGCTCGCCGCGCGCGGACCGTGACAGCGTCCGTGCGAGGGAGAACCAACATGACGAAGCCGACTCGTAGCGAGGTGGAGCAGGCGCAGGCGACGTGGGCGAGGTACGTCGTCGAACGGAAGGTCGAGGAGCTCGTGGCGCTCTACGACTTCAGCGAGCCCCGCTGGTCACGTGAGCGAACGGGATCGCCTCGGGGCACGGCGCGGGTGGCCTTCAACCCCACGCTCGACGACGCGTTCGTGGCGGACGAGGCTGGGACGAGGGCCTACTTCGAAGGCACGAGCGACAAGCCCGGCTTCGCCAAGAAGGGCTGGACCCGCGTGTGGTTCAGCTCGACGGCGGCGCCCAAGGGTCATCCGAGGTGCGAGCGCTTCATCACGACGTACGAGGGCGGAGCCGTCGCCGTGGGTCGCTACGTGTTCGAGCGTGAGTCGGCGGTCATGGGCGGCGACGGCAAGCCTGTCCTCGCCGTGACGCGACAGGTGGTCGACTACACGTTCGTGTACGTCGTCGTCGGCAAGAAGCTGCTCATCGCAGCCCACCACTCGTCGCTGCCGCTCGCCCAGGGCTGATGAGGACGACGCGTGGGTGACAAGCGCACCGTGGCCGACGTGCTCTCGCGGCTCTCCTTCGCGCACGAGCTCCTCGACGAGAAGAGCCAGCGCGGAAAGACGTACGCGGCCGCGTCGCGCACGGTCTGGCAGCTCCAGGGTGATCTCGCGACGCTCCACGACTCGGGCGCGCTCGCGGACGTACGCGGCCTGGGCCCGACGACCCTCAGCGTGATCGGCGTCGTGCTCGGCGGCGCGATCCCGGACGAGCTGACGGCGCTCGAGGCGCAGATCCCGAGCTCGCTCTTCGAGCTGCGTCGCATCAAGGGCCTCGGCCCCGCGAAGATCCGCGGTCTCTGGAAGGGCCTCGAGATCGCGAGCCTCGCGGAGCTCGAGCAGGCGTGCTCGGAGAACCGTCTCGTCGAGCTCGCGGGCTTCGGGAAGAAGACGCAGGACAACGTCGCGAGCGCGATCGCCGAGCTGCGCGCGCACGAAGGCACGCTCCTGCGCGACGGCGCCGAAGAGCGCATGTCGAAGCTCCTCGCGGCGCTCCACGCGCGAGGAATCTCGGCCCGCGCGGTGGGCGCGCTCGTGCGCGGCGACGAGACCGTCGATCGCCTCGAGGTGCTCGTGGTCGGCGAGGTCGGCCCGGCGTCGGAGGCGCTCGCGGGCGTCGGCGTCGCGGGCGGCAAGCTCGACGGGACCAAGGTGATCGTGCACACGGCGCGCGCGGACGAGGTGGGTGTCGCGGAGCTCGCGCTCACGTCGTCCGAGGCCCACTTCGGTGCGCTCGTCGCCGAGGCGCGCGCGCGCGGGCTCACGCTCGGCGACAGCACGCTCGTCGGCGCGAGCGGCATCGTGCCGTGCGACGACGCGGGCGCCGTGTACCGCGCGATCGGCCTCGTCCCGACGCCGGTCGAGCGGCGCGAAGGCGTCACGCCCCTCGTGCACGTCGGCAAGGTCGTGCCGCGCCTCGTCACGCTCGCGGATCTGCGCGGCGCCCTGCACAACCACACGGTCGCGTCGGACGGCACCGCGACGCTCGCGGAGATGCGCGAGGCCGCGAAGAAGGCGGGCCTCGAGTACCTCGGCATCTCCGAGCACAGCCAGAGCGCGGACTACGCGCGCGGCCTCACCGTGGAGCGCCTCCGCGCGCAGGAGCGCGAGATCGCGGGCGAGAACGCGCGCGATCCGAAGGGTCCGATGCTCTTGTCGGGCGTCGAGAGCGACATCCTCGCGGACGGCTCGCTCGACTACCGCGACGACGAGCTCGCGGGGCTCGACGTGGTGGTCGCGAGCGGGCACCGACGCTTCGGTCTCTCGCGCGAGGACACGACCGCGCGGATGGTGAAGGCCGCGAGCCACCCGCGGACCGACGTGCTCGGTCATCCGACGGGACGCTTGCTCCTGGGTCGTCCGCCGAACGACTTCGACATGGAGGCGTTCCTCGACGCCTGCGCGAAGAATGGCGCAGCCGTCGAGCTCAACGGCAGCCCGCACCGCCTCGATCTGTCGGCCGAGCACCTCGCGATGGCCAAGGCGCGCGGTGTGCTCGTCTCGATCGCAGCCGACGCGCACGCGACCGACGAGTTCGAGCACCTCGCGTTCGGCGTGACCATCGCGCGCCGCGCCGGGCTCACCGCCGAGGACGTGCTGAACGCGCGCAGCGTCGCCGAGCTGAGGGGGTGGCTCGCCGCCCGCCGCGCTCGCGCCTGATCTGCGCGCTCTGCCGGACGCCCTCGCGCTCCGCGACGCAAAGGAACAGAGTCGGCGGGCGGTCCGTAGAACATCGCGGCGGCTCGTCCGTCCATGGAGCCCGTATGTCCAAGTCCCTCGTCCTCGGCCTCGCCCTCTCGCTGCTGGGTCTCGTCGCGTCCGCGTCGTCGGCCGAGGCGCAGGCGGGGCCACTTCTCACGGGGCTCGGCGGGGACGCGGGCTTCGGCACGGGCGTGCTCGACTACAACGACGACGGCTCGAGCGCGGAGATCGATCTCCGCCCCGCGTTCCCGAACGGCCTCGACTACTTCGGCCAGCGGTTCACGAGCTTCTACGTGAACAACAACGGCAACGTGACCTTCGGTCAGGCCGTGGGCTCGTACACGCCGGAGGCCTTCCCGCTCGCGGGGCAGCGCATGATCGCGCCGTTCTGGGGAGACGTGGACACGCGCGGCGCGGGGCGTCCTTCGCGCAACGGCGTCTACTGGGACATCCGCCCCGGACGCGTCGTCGTGACGTGGCACAACGTCGGCTATTACGGCACGCACGACGATCACCAGAACTCGTTCCAGCTCGTGATCGAGAGCAACGCGATGCTCGATCTCGATCACATCTGGCGCGTCGAGCTCCGCTACGCGCGCTGCGAGTGGACGACCGGCGACGCGAGCGGCGGACAGGGCGGACGCGGCGGGACGCCGGCGCAGGCAGGCTTCAACGCGGGCGACGGACAGGTCGCGCGCATGCTGCCGGGCTCGCGCACGGACGGCGTGCTCGGCCTGTGTCGTCAGTCGAACGTCGGCCTGCCGGGCGTGTGGATCATCAACATCTACAACGGCATGCCGCAGGAGATCGTGCCCTCCACCGGCAGCGGCACGCAGACGTACGACTTCTCGGGCGGTGGCGGCGGGACCGGCCCGGCCGCGCCGCCGCGCCGTCGTCGTCGTCGCTGACCTCGAGAGGCTCGGAATTTCGACGCGGAGAACGGAGAGGGACGCAGAGGACGCAGAGAGACGCAGAGGGCACAGAGAGGAGAAGTTCTTTCTCTGACTCCGCGTCCTCTGCGCTTCTCTGCGCCCTCTGCGTCCGTTCTGCCTCCGAACGAGGCTCGTCCCCCGTCTTCGCGGCGCGCGGCATCCTTTGTTAGAAGTCGCGGCGCATGCGCCTTCTTCGATGGTTCGGGGTGGTCCTCTTCGTCGTGCTCTTCGCCTCTGCGTCGCCCTCGCGCGCGCAGGAGACGGATCGACGCGACGTGATCCTCGATCTGACGAGCGGCGAAGCCTTCGCGCTCGCGCGTGAGCTGCCGAGCGACGCGCGTCCCGATCTCGTGCTGCTCGCGCACGAAGGCGAGGACCTCTTGTTCGCGCGCCCGGCGTCGGTGATCCCCGCGATCTCCGCGCCACCGCGCGGCGGTGGTGTCGAGGTCTTGCTCGGGCGGAGCGATGCGATGTCGGTGGGCTTCGAGATGCTCGCGGTGCCGCTCGACGAAGCGGACGAGACCGCCGCGCCCGCGGGCGCTGCGTTCGCGACGGCCGTCGGCGAGGCCTACTGCCGCGAGTACGGCGCGCACCTCCCGGGCGGTCACCTCGAGCGTGAGATCGACGTGCCCGAGATCGCGGGCCTCGCCGCGCAGATCGTGCGCGAGTTCTCGGGGGCCGACGTCGCGTTCTTGAACGAAGGCGCGATCAACACGGCGTTCCACCCCGCGGATCCCGAGCAGCTGTCGCGCAGCGACTTCTACGTCGCCCTCGAGTACGACGAGCCCCTGCAGGTCGCCGACGTGCCCGCGGTGTGGCTGCTCGAGGCGCTCCAGCGAGCGCGCGCGCGCGGCATCGCCACGCCGGGTCTCGATCACGAGGCCGACGAGCTCGCCGAGGCCGAGACGAGCGATCTGCGCGTTCGAGATCGCGCGCCCGTCGAAGGCGTGATGTACCGCGTGGCGACCATTCGCTTCCTCGCGGCCGGCGGCGATGGCGGGCTGCCCGTGCTCCCCGAGGGCACGCACACGCTGCCCGACGGAACCGCGCGCTACCACTCGCTGCGCGACGTCGTCGTCGCGGCCCTCGAGCGCGAGAACGCGGACGATCCACGCGACGCGCGCGCAGATCCGAACACCCCTCCCGAGTGGGTGATCCGTGGCGGGATCGAGGGCGACTTCGCGGGCTCGAACGTGCGCAATCCGTCGATGTACGACGCCGCGCTGCTCGCGACGGAGACCTCGATCGCGATGGGCCTCGAGGTGAACCTCGTCATCGACGCGACCGCGCCCGACTACACCTGGGAGAACCGCGTGTACGGCTCGTTCCGCACGCAGTGGGCGCCCTCGACCGAGCCCGACACCGCGGGCGAGTTCATCGAGGCCAACGATCAGATCCAGCTGCGCTCGATGGCGTCGTGGCGCGGCCCGCGCGCGACCGACTCGGGCCGGCGCGGACGCGCTGCTCCTCTTGAGGCCGTGGACGATCTTCGAGGCCGGCGATCGCTCGCTCACCCTCGAAGGCAACGCCGACTTCTTCGTGATCGATCTCTTCGAGGACAACCGCTGGCAGCTGCGCGGGCAGCTCGACATGGCGCTCGATCTCGCAGGCCCGCTCGCGGTCACGTTCGGCACGACGCTCTACGCGCAGCAAGATCCGGGCGGCGACGTCGGCTTCGCGCTGACCGCCACCGCCGGGCTCCGCCTCGCAGCGGTCACGCGCGTCGTCGGCCCCTGACCGCGTGGTAGGTCTGCTGAGGACATGAAGATCTACACGAAGACCGGTGACGGCGGTGAGACGGGCCTCTTCGGAGGCGAGCGCGTGAGCAAGGCGAGCACGCGGGTCGAGGCGTACGGCGAGATCGACGAGCTCAACAGCGTGCTCGGCGTGGTGCGCACCAGCACGCTCGGTCGCGAGGGGCCCGACGACTTCGACGCGCTGCTCGCGACGATCCAGTCGCGGCTCTTCGATCTCGGCGCCGAGCTCTCGAACCCGAAGGGCAAGGACCTCGGCATCCCGCTCGTCGACGACGAGGACGTCGAGGCGATGGAGCGCGCGATCGATCGCGCCGAGACCGAGGTCGCGCCGCAGAAGACGTTCATCCTGCCTGGCGGTGCCCGCATGTCAGCGGATCTGCACGTCGCGCGCTGCGTGTGCCGTCGCGCGGAGCGACGCCTCGTGGTGCTCGCCGCGGAGATCGAGGTGAGGCCCGTGCTCGTGCGCTACGTGAACCGTCTGAGCGATCTGCTCTTCACGCTCGCGCGCCTCGCGAACCACCGCGCGGGCGTCGTCGACGTCCCGTGGGTGGGTCGACGAAAGGGCTGAGCCACGCGAGACAGCGAGCCGCTCGGCGCGTCATGCTCCCGTGCGTCGGAGGATTCATGTCGCGATCTCGCTGGATCACGGGCGCCTCGTGCGCGGTCGGCCTCACCCTTCTCGTCTCGTGCGGTAGTCGCACGCGCTGCGTCGAGGGCACCTCGCAGGGCTGCGTGTGCACGGACGGACGCACGGGCGCGCAGGTGTGCAACGCGATGGGCACGTTCGAGGCGTGCGTCTGCGGCGGCGTGATGCTCGACGCCGCGCTGCCAGATGCGTTCGTCGATCCCACCGTCGACGCGTGGAGCATGCCCGTCGACATCGGCGTGCCGCTCGACGTGCCCGCGCCGGGCCGTGACGCGCCTCCGCCCGGCTGCGTGCGCGGTGCTGCGTGTGACTGCCCGGCGGGCGCGCTCGGCTACTGCGAGAGCGGCGGCTGCGTGTGCGATCCGGGGCCCGTGCCGTGCGCGCAGGACGTGGACTGGCTCTTCCTCGTCGACACCTCGAACTCGATGGTCGAAGAGCAGGTCGTGCTCGCGAACGAGCTGCCGCGCCTCGTGCGCGTGCTCGCCTCCGGAGATGCGAACGGAGACGGCACGCGGGACTTCGCGCCGGTGCGGAGCCTGCACCTCGGTGTCGTCACGCCCGACCTCGGCACCGACGGAAGCGTCGCGAGCTGTCGCACCGGCATGGGCGACGACGGGATCCTCCGTCGCATGGGGCCGACGTGCGCCGATCCGCATCCCACGGGCGTCTTCGAGTTCATGCCGTCCGGCCCGGTGAGCGCCGACGTGTTCGCCGAGACCTTCTCGTGCGTGGCCGAAGCAGGGACGGGTGGATGCGGCTTCGAGCAGCAGCTCGAGGCCTCGCTGCGTGCGCTCTCGCCGTCGTCACCGACCGCGTGGACACGCTCGGGCTTCGTGCCGCCGACCTTCCGCGACGGCAGCGCGGGCCAAGCGCTGTCGGTGAACGCGGGCTTCCTCCGGAGCGACTCGGTCCTCGCGCTCACCATCGTGTCCGACGAGGACGACTGCTCCGTCCCGGAGACGGGCCTCTTCGAGGTGTCCGATCCTCGCTACATGCCGACGGGCCTGAACGTTCGCTGCATCACGTACCCCGACGCGCTCTACGGCATCGAGCGCTACGTCGGCGGCCTCACGTCGCTGCGTCCTCACCCCGGCCTGCTCGTGTACTCCGCGATCACCGGCACGCCGGTCGGCGACTTCGCGAGCTACGACGCGCTCCTCGCCGATCCCACGATGACGCCGACGCCCGACCCGGCGAGCCCCGATCGCATGTTGGCGGTCTGCACGAGCACCAACGGCACGGCCTACCCGGCGCGCCGCATGGTGGAGGTCGCGCGGGATCTCGATCGCGCGGGCGTGCAGACGAGCGTGAGCTCGATCTGCGCGAGCTCGTTCGAGACCGCGGTCAGCGACGTCGTGCGCGCGCTCGTCGCCGCCCGCGACAGCTGCTGACCTCAGGGGGTGACCGAGTCTTTGGCGATCACCGCGAGGTCGTCTCCGCCGTGGCCCTTCGCGATGAGCGAGTCCATGCGCGACGCGAGCGAGGGGAGCACCGCGAGCGGTCGGTCGCCGGCGCCCTCGATCATCAGGCGCACGTCCTTGCGGGCCATCGTGAGCTCGAAGCTCGCGCGGTAGTCGCCCTCGAGGACGCGGGCGCCGCGCGCCTTCACGATGTTGCCCACGTCGAAGTGCTGGAGGAGCTGCAGCGCGTCTGCGGGCGCGACGCCGCTCTCGTTCGCGACGCTCAGCGCGTCCGAGAGCACGCCCGTCACGCCGATGATCAGCGCGTTGCCGAAGAGCTTGATCGCTGCGGGCGCGCCGAGGTCCTCGCCGTACACCATGAGCTTGCCGGTCATCGCGGAGAGCACCGGGCGCATCCGCTCGATCGCGTCCGCGGGGCCCGCGCACAGCATGATGCCGTTGGCGCTCCGCGCGTTCGCGGGGCCCATGAAGACGGGGCAGCCGAGGAGCACGCGGCCCTCCTTCGCGAAGCGAGCGGCACGCGCACGCGCGCCGTCGGGCGAGACGGTCGAGTGATCGATGACGACGACGTTCGGATCGAGGCCCTCGATCGACGCGAGCACCGCGTCGACGGCCGCGTCGTCCGACAAGCACAGGTGAACACGCTCGACGCCGCGCACGGCGTCCATCGCGCTCGCGCACGCGATCGCTCCGTGCGCCTCGAGCGCGCGCGCCTTGTCGAGCGTTCGGTTCCACGCGTGGACGGTGTCTCCGCGCTTGCACATCGCCTCGACGAAGCCTGCACCGAGCAGCCCCGTCCCGAGCCACGCCACGTCTGCCATCTCGCGCTCCTCTCTCGACGAAAGAGGTCGAGTCGACCACCGGGGTGATCGACTCGACGAAATAGTGCGCGTCCTTACCGCCTCGGCCGCCGAATCCTGGAAAGAAACCCTGGTCGCCCCAAAGGTGGGTGCTGGTATAGGACGTTTCAGGCTCCCCAGTGAAGATCGCTGGTTCTGCTCACCACGCCCAAGAGTCGCTCCCGAGGTTCACAAGGTCGTAAGAGTTTCTTTTTCCGATGGACCCCTCGCACCGTACAGAGGGACGCGCAGAGGCAACGCTACGGGCACGCGTGAGCCGAAGCAAGCCCGTCCTAGACGTCGGAGTCGGTCCGCGGGGTGGGGCCTCCGCTTCGCTTTGCGGACGCAGCGTCCTGGGCTTCGCTACGACCCCACCCCGCGGCCCTCGTGTCTCGACGTGATCGTCATCTGAACGTCGCACCGACCGTGAGGCGCAGGCCGTTGGCGAGCTGTGCGGCGGGCGCGCGCTTCTTGCCGTCGAGCTGTGCCTCCGTGATCACGATCAGGCCTCGTCCGCACGCGATCTCGAGCCCCCGCTCGCTCACGCGCACGAGCGATCCGGGCGCGCCGTGCGAGCCGTCGTGATCGATCACGCGCGTGGCGTGCACCTTCACGCGTTGTCCGCCGATCGACGTCTCGGCGCCCGGCCACGGATGGAGCCCGCGCGCGCGATCGTGCACGGCCTTGCTGCTCGCGCTCCAGTCGATCCGCGCGTCTGCCTTCTCGAGCATGCGCGCGTGCGTGGCTTCGCCCTGCTGCGCGACGGCCGGGAGCTGCCCCGCGAGCCACCGCGGCAGATCCTCGCGGAGGAGCGAGGCGCTCAGCCGTCCGAGGCGCGCGAAGAGCTCACCGCTCGTCTCGTTCTCTTCGATCGCCGTCGTGCGCCGCGAGATCACCGGGCCGGTGTCGAGGCCCTCGTCCATCTCCATGAGACACACGCCCGTCTCCGCGTCGCCCGCCACGACCGACCACTGGATCGGCGCCGCGCCTCGCCACCGCGGCAAGAGCGACGCGTGCACGTTCACGCAGCCGCGACGAGGCGCCTCGAGCACGGCCCTCGGAAGGATGCGTCCGTACGCGACCACCACGGCGACCTCGACGTCGAGCGCCTTCCACGCCACGGCGACCTCGGGTGGCTTGATCTTCGCCGGCTGCTCGACGGGGATCCCGAGCTCGAGCGCGCGCACCTTCACCGCAGGCGCGCGCAGCTCGTTGCCCCGGCCGCTCGGACGATCGGGCTGCGCCACCACGCGCACGACGTCGCACACGGACGCGACAGCATCGAGGCACGTCGCCGCGATCTCGGGCGTGCCGAAGAACATCGCGCGCGGCTTTCCGGTCTGGGTCATGCGCGAGCGATGCGGGGTCCGCGCCGACCCCGCAAGCCGATCCGAGGCAGCCGATCCGAGGCAGCCGATCAGAGGCAGCCGATCACGTGCACGCGATCACATACACGACGCGCAGGCGAACTGCGTCTCGAAGCGCGAGAGCGCTGGCGCGCGAGTGCGATCGGGGCTCGAGATGAGCACCGCCGTCACGCGGAGGAACGGAAGGAGGTTTCGCGCGCCCTGGGTCTCGAGCAGCGTGCCGATGTCGAGCGTGCCCGCGCCAGAGGTGTTCACGGTGTAGGTCGCGACAGGCATCGCGCCGGGCAGGCCCGCGCTCGAGTTCGTGCTGCGGAACTCGAAGCGGATGCTCGTGTCGGCCGGTACGTCCGCCGTCCACTCGAAGGTGCTCCAGTCCGCGCAGTCGGTGCGCGGGTCGCACATGGGCGTCGAGTCGTAGTCGCGCCAGTACGTGCCCATGGGCTCGTACAGGTCGCCGGCGCCCGGCGGGACCACGATGCGCACGGGGATGCGCGCGAGCACGATGCTGCCGTCGCCGATGATCTCGATCGCGAAGGTGAACACCTGCGCGACGGCCGTGGGCATCACGGTCGTGTTGCGGAACTCCACGTTGAAGCGCACGTCGGTGCCCGGCAGGCACTGCGTGAACACGGTGCCGCCCGAGATGCCCGTGCACGAGCCGCGCGGGCCCCACGCTGCCGCGGTGATCGAGCGCGTGAACCCCTGCGTGTCGCCGCTGGCGCGCGCCGAGATGTCGAGGCGCGAGTAGTTCGCGAGGTCTCGCACCGCGTTCACGATCGTGGACGACATGCCGCTGCCGTCCGCGTTGATGCGGAACACGTACGGCGTGCCGCTCGAGCCGAGCGAGCCCGTGGCGTTGCCGAGCGCGCGCGCGACCCGCTCGCCCTGGAGACAGTACTGGTTCGACCAGGAGCCGCAGCTCTGCACCGTGATCACGCGGATGTCGCGGGCGTTGAGCGCATCGACCACCTGCGTCCACGTCGGCGCGGGCACGCCGGAGTAGGGGTACGTGCCGTACGGATCGGGCGGGCCGTTGTGGTACGGCGCGTCGGTGATGTTGATGAGGATCGGGATCGTGCCCGAGCGCCAGCACGGATAGCCCCAGCGGCCAGCGCCGCAGCCGCTGCGGTTCGCGAGGTAGCCGGAGAAGCCCGCGCCCGTGGCCACGGCGTACATCGCCTGGATGTTCGACTCTGGCCCGTCGTAGCCGCAGTGGAGGTTGAGGCCGTTGACCCCGGTCTGCGCAGCGGAGATCGAGTCGGTGATGTCGGTGCGGTGTCCGAGGACCAGGTCTCCGCCCGAGCAGCCTCCTTGGCCGAACGGCGCATACGCGTAGTCGTCGTGGAAGCCCACGCCGAACCAGGCGTCGGGGATCGTGCAGCGGATCGCGCCGAGGATGCCGTTGCCGCACCCCGAGAGGAACGTGCCGCTCGTGAGGTCCGTGCGGAGGCGCGAGAGCTCGCCGCCCATCGAGCCCGTCGTGTCCATGAGGACGTAGACGTCGGCCGTGCGGATCTGCGTGAAGATGGGCGCGGGGTCGATCGCCGACGGGCCGCCGTACGGGAGCAGGTGATAGAAGAAGAGGTCGCCGTAGCAGGTGCCATCGGCCGCGCGGAACGCACCACGGCCCACGCACTCGTCGGCCACGTCGGGCACGCCGTCGCCGTCGGTGTCGGTCAGCGGCGGGGCCATGCCGCCCATCGAGATCACGCGCGGCGTGATGCCTCCGCGCTCGGGCGAGTACGACGTCGAGCCCGTGTTGATGATGCAGCCCGTGCGCGCCGAGCGCTCCGGCGTGCAGAGATCACACGCGGCGCCAGCGGCCGGATCGCAGATCGGGTTGTCGACCGCGCGGAAGCACGTTGGGTTACACGGGTTGCACGTGTCGAGCGGCGAGATGAGCGCGGCGCCACCTTCGTAGACGTGCGTCTCGACGTCTCCGCACGACGTCCACTGGCCGCCGTCGCACGTGCGCGTGCCGACCTCGCAGGTGAGCGAGCCATCGTCGCCCACGGCGTAGCCGGGGTAGCAGTCGACCTCCTGTCCTTCGTCGGAGCAGGGACATCCCTCGTGCTCGGGGTCGGTCGCGCACGACACGCCTGCGTCGACCGCGACGCTCGGGCCTGCGCCTCCGAGCCCTTCGCTCGACGCCCCGCTCTGGGAGCCGGGGCTCTGACAGCCCGCGAGGACGAGGCCCGCGACGACGACGGATGCGAGGGACGCCGCGCGTGCGCGCTCGGACACCGACACGGGAGACACAGCAGAGAGAAGGGCAGCCATCACGCCTCCGGGAGACCTAGGACCTAGCAATGCACGGACCTTCGGGGTGCAGCGCGAGGATCTCCAATGAAACCAGCCTACAGCGATCGGTTCTCTCGGCGAAATGATGGGAAATCCCCAATGCGTTCGGTGCGGGCTCGGAAATCTTTGCGTAGCGCGGGACGGCCCGTTCTCGGGCCTACTCGAAGGCGATGATCGACACGACGACGCTCACCACGGTGCTCCGTCGCGCGGCGCGACGCGTCTCGCGGACGCCCGAGCCCACCGGCCGCCGCGCCCCGACCGGCGCCACCGTCCCCATGCTCGGTCTCCGCGCCGGCAGCCGCGAGCGCCTCAACGCGATGATGCAGGCCTCGCTCTCGAACGGTCACCTCGTGCGGTTCGAGCTGCCGTGGATCACGGCGCACATGGTCACGCACCCCGATCAGATCGAGGAGGTGCTGATCTCGCGTCACCGCGAGTTCAACAAGAAGACGCGCGGCTACGACAAGCTCCGCGAGTTCCTCGGCCACGGCCTGCTCACGAGCGACGGCGACTTCTGGCTGCGTCAGCGCCGCATCGCGCAGCCCGCGTTCCACAAGAAGCGCGTCGACGGCTTCGCCCGCGCGATGGCCGACGCGACGGACGACATGCTCGACCGCTGGGACCGCGAGCTGTCGGTCACGCACGAGCGCGACGTCGCCGCGGAGATGATGCGCCTCACGCTGCGCATCGCGTCGCTCACGCTCTTGTCGAGCGACACCGAGACGAACGGCAGCTCGATCGCCGAGCCCATCGGCCGCGCGGTGACCACGCTGGTGCACGAGGCCAACCACCGCATCAACGAGCTCGTCACGCTCCCCGAGCACTGGCCCACGCGGAGGAACCGCGCCCGCAAGGTCGCGATGGACACGCTCGACGGCACGGTGCTCGGCATCATCGAGGAGCGTCGTCGCGCGCTCGGCCGCGGCGAAGCGTCGTCGCACGAAGATCTCTTGCAGATGTTCATGGAGGCGACGGACGCCGACACGGGCGCGCGCATGAACGATCAGCAGCTGCGCGACGAGATCATGACGATGTTCCTCGCCGGCCACGAGACCACGGCCAACTCGCTGACGTGGGCGCTCTACCTCCTCGGCAAGTCCCCGCACGTGGCGCGCGCGCTCCGCGACGAGGCGCGCACGGTGCTCGGCGATCGCTCTCCGACGGCCGAGGACATCGGCAAGCTCGAGCTGTCGCGTCGCGTGGTGAGCGAGGCGCTGCGCCTCTACCCGCCGGTGTGGATCGTGGGCCGCAGCACGGTCGAGGAGCTCGAGCTCGGCGGCTACACGATCCCCGCGCGCAGCCTGCTCTTCATCGTCCCGTACATCACGCACCGTCACCCCGACTTCTGGCCAGACCCAGAGGGCTTCGACCCCGACCGCTTCGCTCCCGAGCGCAAGCACGAGATGGCCTTCAAGCACCAATACTTCCCGTTCATCGCCGGCCCCCGCATGTGCATCGGCGCAGCGTTCGCGATGCACGAGAGCATCCTCGCGCTCTCGCAGATCACCCGCCGCTTCCGCGTGTCGCTGGTCCCGGGCCAGGAGATCGAGCCAGAGCCGATGATCACGCTGAGACCGAAGAACGGAGTCCGCGTCGCCCTCGACCGCTGGTGAGCCCCGACCAACACGAGACCCGTCGGCACGAACGGGCACCCCTCCCGCCAGCGGGAGGGGCGGGGGTGGGTCAGCGGGGCCGCCCCCAGCACGACCGCGAACCTCGCCGAGCAAACAGGAAGCCCCTCCCACGGGAGGGGTCAGGGGAGGGTCCGCGAGACCCCGCCGCTCGCGCCGACTTCGGGAGCAAGTCCCCTCTCCCGCCTTGCGGGAGAGGGATAGGGCGAGGGCCAGGCCACCGCGACCGCCACTCGAGTTCGATTGGCAGTGCGGCTGAAGTCTGACCACGAGGCGTGCGCAGGCCCGTGACGATGTAGGCTCGCGCATGCGTTGGACTCTGTGCGTGCTCCTCCTCTCGTTCGCCTCCTCCGCATGTGGAGGCCGACCACAGCCGACGTATGACCCCAATGAACCGCTGACGCGTCGGGCGCCACTACGCGCCCCGCGTGCATCCATCGGCGGATTTCGCCTCGGCGACGGCTTCCCGAGCGCCGCGCTCGAATGCACGCGCGCCCACCACCGTCTCGACATGGATCCGTCCCACATGTCGGGCACCTGCTCCGACACCCTTCAGTCGGTCGGGTACCCCGTCGAGTCAGTGTTCTTGCGCGGCTGCGACCCCGGCCGAAGGCTCTGCCAAGTCACCGTTCGCGTTCGCGTGACGGGCGAAGCACAGTTGCAAGAGGCGCTGCAGGACATCAGCACGGCGTGGGGCGAGCGCTACGGAACGGAGTATCAGAACCATCACCGGAACACCGTCCCCGGCGCCGAATCCGACGATTGCATCGCGGCATTGGGTGAGGGGCGCTATGGCTGCCTGCTCCGCGGCACCGCCACGTTTGTCCGTGACTGGGTAGGCATGGAGCAAGGTGGGCTTGCTACGGGGCAGCGGGCGCAACTGGTGGTCACGGGATCGGCAGGCTCACAGGTCGCTGGCCTTCGAATGACGCTGGCCACGGCAGACGGTATCGAAGAGTCGCGAGAACGGGATCTCTAGTTGGGAATGCGACAAATCCAGCCGTGAACCCTTGATGACCCACGTCGTTCGACTGACCTCCAAGACGACGGCCTCGCGCATCCTTGCGACGAGCGTTGAACGCGCTGCGCGCGTCTCGCGGGTGATCGTCTCGCGGCGCGACACCTTCGCTCGGTTGCAGGCCGGCGTGTTGAGGGCATGTGGAGAGCGCTTCTCCGAGACGCGCAACCTCTCACTCCCCATGTGCACCCACGATCCCGACGACCTCGAAGCGGCGCTCGCAGTGGGCTTTCCGAGACTGTCATCCTTCTGCGGCGGCATGCAACCTCTGACCGCGGAGGCGCTCGGCGGGCTCGCTCGACGAGAGTCCATGACCGACATCAGCGCAAACATCGCCGCCATCGCCGAGCGTCTCTCACACGGTCCTCGTGTCTGGGAGGCATTCGTGTCCCGACCCAAACTCTCTCTCTTCTTCCTGGGCTGCGATGAGCTCGCTTCCGAGTCGATGGGTCTCCTCGCGCGCACGATCTCCACGAAGACGTTGGTACTCCTCGGAGAGCGCTCGCCGTGGGCGATGGAGCACGTCTTCGCGATGTTGGAGCGGTGCGACGAGATCACGCTGATGTGTGACGACGTATTCTTCCCATCCGAGAGCGAACGGGTCGCGCTGCGCGCACGCGCGCGACCGGGTCAGTTGAAGCTCGTGATGCGTGATGACGGCATGTGGTCCAGCTGACACGAAGTGCTCATGCGAGAAGGCGAACAGCATGCGAATCGGACATCCAATCGACCTCTGGCTGCAGATCGATCTCTCGATGTACGGCTGCCTCCGCGCGCCCTGAGCCGATCGCTCCCGGGGAGCCGCTGGGCCCTGGTCGCGGCGAGCCTCAGCTGGTCGATGACTGGGAGTGGCGCGGGTTCGAGATTGGCATTGGCGATCAACGCTGCGTACCAGGAGCGCGACGACGTGCTCGTGGTGCTGATGCAACAAGCCGATCGCCGCGACGACTGCTCTCGTCGCCTCCACATGGTCCCGCGCAGTGTCGGCGTGTGCACCGGAGAGCGCGAGGACCCGCACTGCTGTGACGCCAACCTCCCGCCCGTCACGCGGACCTCGGACGCGCTGCGCGAGATCCTCAGCGAGCGCGCCGTCGTGTATGGCGCGTACGCGTTCACGCCCCCCTTCGACCCCACGACGCAGTCCGCCGAACAGCTCGACACGTGGCGCGCCGACGGCATCGACGGCGAGTGCGTCTACGTCGTGCCGCAGCTGCGAACCGTCGCGCTCGCTCGCGAGCTCTACCCAGACATGCACCTCCTCGCGCTCGCGTGTCGTGGTCCGCTCGAGGGCCGCGAGCGGCCACCGGTCGACGTCGGCGCCCTCGCGCGCGATGCATTCGGTCGCCTCTGTGAGCCGTAGAGGAGGGACGGTCGTGCTGCGCACGTCTGCCACGGGCGTGGCGGAAATGTCGCTTCGAGGTTCCTGAAACGGGCGGATCACGCGCGAGCGTGCACCCGTTCGTCGTCCGGCATGGGGTGGTCCCATGAACTTGAAAACGGGTGGTCCCTTCGAGCTGAAAATTTCAGCCCTCAGGTGGTCCCTTCACGGTGGAAACCGGCACGTCGAGATCGAGATCGAGAAGGGTCTCGACGATCGGCTCTCCCCGCGGACCTGCCGGACGC
>CAZCVE010000032.1:0-100390 GCA_964502175.1 uncultured Sandaracinaceae bacterium | reverse complement strand
GAGGCGGCGTCGGCGCCGTCTCGTCGGGCGTGTCGGTCGCGCCAGCGCCCATCCACCACGGTGTTCCACCACCACCGCTCGTCTCGGTGCCGGTCGTGCCCGCGCCCGTGCCGCTCGACGTCTCGACGTCGGTGCCCGATCCGACCGTCGTCGTGTGGACGTCCGTGCCCTCGGGCACCGCGGGCGCCGGGATGCTCTGCGTGGAGGCGCGCTCGGGGGCTGCGCGGTGATCCCACCACGCCAGCGTCACGCCCTCGGCGGCCGCGACGGTCGTGACCGCGCCTGCCTCGGCGCGGCGGTTCCACCACGTCCACCACGGCGCGTCCGGCGCGAGGCGCTGCTCGAGCGCGTTCTGCGACGTGGCCGCCACCGGCTGCCCGCCGCGCAGTGCGACGGTGAACGCGCCGCGCTGACGACGCTGACGGAACTGGGGGAACTGGATCGAGGCGACGTGCCCCGTCATGCACTGCACGAGCTCGGGCGTGGACGGCGCGACGCCGATCTCACTCGCGTGTCCGTCGCTCGTGAGGATGAACACGAGGCGCACCTGACCGAGGAGCGGATTGCGCTGCACCTCGGCGGCCACGCACGCGCGCAGCGGCTCCGTGTGCTCGGCGAACGTCTGGTTGATCTGCTCCTGCGTGAGGCGCGTCGGCAGTGCGGCAGCGGCCTGACGCGCGGCCTCGTCGGCGGCATTGGCCGCGTCCGCTTCCTGCTGCGCCGCGAGCCGCGCAGCTTCCTGCGTCTCGTTTTCGTAGAAGCCGGTGATCGAGGCCGTGAGCGGCGCGACCGTGCGCGCGTCTGCGGCGAGCGCGCTGAGCAGCTGTCGGCCCTCGGGACCGCCGAGGCGGAAGATGCCCTGCGCCGCCCACGAGAGCGCCTCGGCGTTCTCGGAGAACGACGAGTCGGCTCGGTAGAAGACGAGGAAATTCCGGAGCGCGGGGACGACGGACGCATCACCCAGTTCCGCGACCGCTCGCACCACGAGCACCAGCGCCGAAGCCGACGTCTCGTGATCGTTCATCTGCTGCACGAGGCCCGGAACGGCCTGGGTGGCGCGCATGTCGATGAGCGACGGAACGATGAGCTCGAGCGGCGGGCCTTCGGTGCCCTCGATGAAGTCGTAGCGACGCGAGAGCGCGGCGACGAGGTGCTCGCTGCCCGACGTACGCGTGCGGAGCGTGTTGGCGATCGCGTCGCGGAGCGCGCGGGGCATCGAGCGCTGCTGGTAGAGGTCGAGGAGGTCGCGCGTGATCTCCGGCTCGGGCAGCGCCGCGAGCAGCCGAACGGCGTAGGCGCGCGCCGCGACGAGTCGGTTGTCGGGATCGAGCGCGACCTCGTTCAGGGCCTCGCGAAGCGCGCGCGGCGGAGCGTCCGTCGGCGACGACGTGAAGCCCGCGACGTCGAGCGCGACGGACGAGAGCTGCATCGGGCTCCCGCCCGACCACGCGTCCTGGCCGTTGTTCTGGCCGAGCACGCGCATCTGGCCCTGCTCGCCGACGGTGAAGAGACCACCCTCGATGACCTGCGCGCCGATCACGTCCTGCTCGAGGATGCGCGCCCAGCGGAGCGAGCCGTCGGCGTTCATGCCGAAGACGTAGCGGTAGTAGACGAAGTAGTAGGTGTCGCCGAGGATCCCCACCTCTTCCTCGCCCTGCGCCAGGCGCGGCGCGAAGTAGAGACGGATGCGGCCGCGCGCGGTGCGCGTGCCCGGCTTCGGGAGGAAGCCTTCGTCCTCGAGATCGACCGGGCGCTCTGCCTCGCCCTCGTGGAGCGGCGGCACGCTCGGGATCGGCGGCTCCATGTGCATCGCGCGATCACGCGTGCCGTGCACCGAGTCGTGGGTCAGGCGGTAGAGGCCACGGTGGCCGTAGTAGATGCCCGTCGGATCGTGGCGGATCCACGCGACGACGTCGTCGGTCGACCGCAGGCGTGCGAGCTCGTAGCCCGTGAGCTCGTCGAGCACCGAGATGTTCTGGCGCTCGTAGGGCACGAGCACCATGCCGCCAGCCGCCGCGGGCTGTCCGAACACGCCCTCGATCTCGTGGCGCCAACGCTGGTCGCCGCTGAGCGCGTCGACCGCGACCAGGTGGCCGTCGCGTCGTGCGCCGCCGAGCGCGCCGACGGTGAACGACAGGTAGATCGTGGCGCCATCACGGTCTGCGCCGACGTAGGCGAGATCGGGGAGAGCCAGCTCCCAGCGCTGACGGCCGGTCGCGAGATCGATCGCCACGACACGATGACGCTCGGAGCTGAGCACCACGTCGCCGAGGATCTCGGGGCGCGTCTGCGCGTCGAGCGCGAACGACCAACGCGTCTGCCCGCTGTCGAGATCGATCGCGACCACCTGGCGAGGCGCCTCGTGGGTCGTGACGACGGCGAGGTGTCCGCCGGTCGCGTTCTCGGGACGGCTCGCTGCCTGCGGCGCGGGCAGCCGCTCCATCACGGCGTTGAACGCCTCGGCCTGGTTGTCGGCGAACTGATGGCTGAACGCCAGCGTGCCGGTGCCGGCACCGCCACACGCCGTGAGCGTGGTCAGCGCGAGGGCGACGGCGGCGCGCACGTGCGCATCGAAGCGGCTCATCGCGCACCTCCTTCGGCCGCCGCGGCCGCTGCGGGTCGGTCGAGGCTCCTACACCGCGTGTTGCCGTCCCACGCGATCTGATCGAGCGCGAGCGTGAGCGCGCGGCGAAGCTCGTTGGGCGACTGCCTGCCGAGCGGCGGCAGCGTGTCGCGGTACGTGAGGAGCGACTGGCAGACCATGCGACCGGAGACCTCACGGAGGCGTCCGATGATGTCGATCTTCACCGAGTCGGCGATGTCGCGGCGCTGGAGCAGCTGGTCGTAGCCGCCGAGCATGACCGAGATGGGCATGCGCCCGAGGAACGCGTTGAAGCGCGTCACGTCGGCGTCGCTGCCGAGTCGACCGATCGACACACCCGCGCCGAGCACGCCGCGCTCGAACGCGCGGAAGAGCATCTCGAGCGAGCCGCGCGCGCCGATGCGACCGAGCGCCTCGGCCGTCTCCTCGCGGATGCTGCGATCGCTGTCGCGCAGGCCCTGCTCGAGCAGCGGCGCGACGCGACGATCGGTTCGGATCGCCGCGATCGCGGCGTACGCACGACGCCGCGCGCCCGCGCGACGGTGGTGCGTGAACTCGGTGAGGACGTCGATGCTCGGCGCCATCGCGAGGCGCTGCAGGGCCTCGAGCGCGGCGTCCGTGATCACGTCGTTCTGCCCCGAACGAAGGAGCTCCGAGAGCGGCGCGATCGCGGCGTCGTCGTTGATGATCGTGAGGAGCGTGATCGCCTCACGGACCTCGTCGGCGTTGGCGCTGCGCAGGCGCGCCGAGATCGTCGGCAGATCCTCGACCGTGGGCGCCGGGCCGCCTTCGACCGCTTCGGTCGGCTGGGCGCGGCGACGGGCGGGGGCGCGCCGTTGCTGCGCGTCGGCGGAGGCCGCGGAGAGGCCGAGACCCACCATGACGGACGTCAGCGCGAGAACGGTAGAGAGGAGAGTCCACGGAGCGCGTCGCATACGACCTGTGCCCTTGCCCCGAGATCGAGGCGGTGGGGTGGCGAGATGGAAGGCGAGAGAGGAGTCGGACAGAGAAACCCACGGAGCCGCAGCGCGCTTGGGACGCGCCGATCGGCTGCCGGGTCTCGGAGCGCGCGAGCTTGGCCAAGCCGGACGGGGAGGGCAAGCGCGGGGGTGAGGGGATCGGCCTGTCCGTGGCCTCCGCCCGGGCGACCCGTTCCTCAAACTTCGTCGGCTGGATCGGCCCGTGCTACCCGTCGGCGCCATGGCCACGCTCGCGGAGCCCATCAAGCGCGTCGATCCGGAAGGATCGCAGCCCGAAGGAACGACGCAGCGCGCCTCGCGAGGCACCTTCCTCGCGCGCTGGCTCGGCCCGCGAAAGCCCTACTTGTCGGCCCTCGGCGCGGGTCTGGTCGCGACCCTCGGCGTGCACGCAGCGCGCGACGGCGCGTCCGCCGGTTCGCGTGAGGCCTCGCTCGCGGCGGTGATGGAGCGCGCCGGGTGGCGTGTCGACGCAGGCTCGATCGTGTGGCTCGACGACCGCGTGAGCTGGGGCGAGACCCCCGCGATCTTCCTCGCGAGCGAAGGCGAGGGCCCCGCCGACGTGTTCGGCGCGAGCGTGCGGCTCGGCACGGGCGGCGACGTGCTCGACGTGAGCGATGTCGCGAACCTCACGCGCAGCGGAGGCGCCGCCGAGGAGCAGCTGACCCGCGCAGAGGATCACGTGGTGTTCGCGACGCGCGCGGCCGATGGCGTGGAAGCGGTGACCATCCTCGACGTGCGCGGCGAGCCCGCGTCGCTCACCGAAGAGTGGACGCGCGTCCAGCGCGCGCAGAACGCGATCTCGAACTACCAAGAGACCGGTCGCAGCGATGGCCTCGGCGTCACGCGCTACCAGCTGATCACGCCCGACACCTCGATCACGCTCGACACGACAGAGCGCGGGATCGCGCGCGCCACCACCGGCGAGGGCGCGATCCGGATCGCGCTCGACACGCTCGAGCCCACCGAAGGCGCCGAGCTCGTCGAGGTGCACCCGCAGGACAAGGGCGTGCCCGGTGGGATCACGTGGGTCGTCGACACGGTGCGCAACCTCTCGTTCGTGGGCCCCGAGCCGATCGAGTGGCTCGAGAACCGCGTCTTCGCGATGAAGGACTGGTGGGATCGCACGAGCTACGCGTGGCTCGGCGGTGACGACGACGCCGACGTCGCCGCAGAAGCCGCGGCAGAGATGGCCGTGCCTGCGGAGACGCACCTCACCGAAGAGCAGCGCGAGCTCTTCGACGAGGCCGCGGCGGAGATCGGCTTTCCGCCGCCCGCGATCCGCGGCGCGCTGTCCGAGCAGATCGAGGGCGAGGGCGTGTGGGTGCCGGTCGTCGACGATCCTTTCGTGAACGCATACCCGAACGCGCCGGCCGCGTTCGCGCAGACGTTCGTGCGCCCCGATCGCGAGCGCCCCTACGTGAACGTCTTCATCACACTGTGGGATCCGCGGCAGGTGCAGCTGCGGATCATGAGCGGCACGCGCGAGCCCGAGAGCGCGACCGGACAGCGTGGCACCGGATCGATCCCGCGCGACGCAGAGACCACGCGCCTCCTCGTCGGCGCGTTCGACGGCGGCTTCCAAGCGATGCACGGCGAGTTCGGCATGATGAGCGACGACCGCGTGTACCTGCCGCCCAAGCCGTGGGCCGCGACGGTCGCGGTGATGGAGGACGGCCGCGTGGGCATGGGCAGCTGGCCCGCGCCCGACTGGAACGGCCGCTACTTCGACGAGAACCTCGCCAACCGACAGATCCCCGCCGCCATGGTCGACATGCGGCAGAACCTCACGTCGGTCGTCGAGGATGGCGTCTACAACCCGTGGGAGCGATGGTGGTGGGGCGCCGCGCCACCGGGCGCGACGGAGCAGACCTTCACGCACCGCAGCGGCATGTGCATCACCGAGGAGGGCTTCATGGCGTTCTTCTGGGGCGGCTCGCTCGGCCCCGAGGCGCTCGGCCAAGCCATGATCTCCGCGCGCTGCACGCGCTCGATGCACCTCGACATGAACAGCGGCCACTGCGGCTTCGAGTTCTTCCGCCCCTACAGCGAGACGCCCGATCCGCGCGATCCCGCGCTGCCCCTCGTCGCCTCGGTCGATCACGACAGCGAGTTCGACGGCGACTTCCCGGGCGCCGACGGCATGCGGTTCCGCGCGCGCAAGGCCGTGCGCTCGATGCAGATGCGCTTCCCTCGCTACACGGCGCGCGACCCTCGCGACTTCTTCTACCTGACGCTCCGTCCCACGCTGCCGGGGCCCGCGCTCGAAGGCGGCGCCGCGCTCTCGAGCGACGGCCTCCCTCACGCAGGATGGCCGTATGCGTTCGCCCGCGCGTCCCGGCCCTCGAGCGCAGGCGCGAGCTGGATCGTGCGCATCGATCCGACCCGCGCCGTGCCGCGCCCCCTCGCGACCGAGCGACACACCCGCGCGCTCGCCCACCTCGCGGGACCTGCCGGTGGATCCCACGTGCTCGTCGCCACGCAGGAGACCGTGGGTCATCGTTTCGCGGTCGAACCGATGGGATCGAGCGGCACCGAGATCGTGCGCGGCAACCTCGCGAGCCCGTCGAGCACGTCCGTGATGGGCACCGACCGCGACGGCTTCCTCGTCTATGCCGAGGGGCCCGAGGCCATGTCGTTGCTCGCTGCTGCTGGCGTGACGAGCGCGATCGATCTCGGCGAGCCCGCGCTCGCGTTCGACACGGACGCTGGCACCGCAGGTCCGGACGGCCACGCGCGCACGCTCGGCGCGGGCATCGCGCTCCTCGCCGAAGAGGCACCGAGCGCCGAGGTCCTCTGGCCCGACAACGAGCCCACGCCGTACTCCCAGTGGGGCTACCTCCAGGGCCAGCGCGTCCGCTACTTCCCCACGCAGGCCCCACGCTTCGTGCGCCCCGAAGAGTGATCGACGCGAGCGAATGGTAACCGTCGCGCGGCCCACTTCGCCGCGGCGAGCGCTCCCCAGTCGCCCCCGCCCTCGAGCCCGCGATCGCGTCCTACCCGCCGGCGGGTCAGGCACCGCTCGGCGAGGTCTTGGCCTCGCGGCTGGCTACCGACCGCGGAGATCGATCGAGCGGACGAGGTCTCCGACACTGAGCCTTCCTGGTCTCCATACGGGTCTCAGAGGAAACCAGCGAGGCCATCTTTGGCTGGACATGTTGAACCCGTCCGCGCCCGTGCACGATCTCGATCTGTCCGAGGCTCTCTCCCGTGTCGGGATCCACGACCTCGTTGCCGACTGTGTAGATGAGGAACTCTTGCCCAACAGCGACGCCGTGGTCCGAGCCGCGATTGATGACCGCTCGCGTATTGGCGTTCGCGGTCCCGTACATCAGGCCGATGACGTCGACCACCTTGCCTTCGATCACGCGGCCATCCCGATCGCGGGCCCGACGACGAGATTCGCGTCGTTGCTCGACTCCGACTGCACCTGCAGCGGGCCGCTTCGCTGCTGGCTCAAGACCCGACCACCCGTGCTCCGGCGCAGACGCTGCACCGATCGCTCGAAGGAACTTCTGGATCGCAGGCGAGGACCCGTGGGCGGCGGTGACCGCGACTCCGTGACCCGCAGCGTCGGCTGCTGCCCCACAGCTGAGGGCAACCGCACGACGGGGTGCGTCGTTCGACGCGACCGAGACACCCACATCCTTGGGACTCCGAAGATGGGCGTCGCGGCATGCGTCCTGCTGACGGCGCGCCATGCACCACCTCGGTCGCCTGCTCGCGGTCCTCTCGCTGTCGCTCGTCGCCACCGGAGCCGTCGGCTGCGCGGGCCAGCTGCCCACCCCGGTCTACGCGAACGAGCTCGACGCTCACTTCCCCGAGAGCGGCGCGCCGACGGGCGGCGGCGAGGCGGGCTCGGCGGCGGTCGCGCGCGATGACGAGACCTCGAGCGCGATCCACGCGGAGGCCGTGCGCTGCGCCGACCGCCTCAACGATCACCGGGGCACGGCAGAGATCGTCTCGATCCTCCAGGCGATCATCTCGGGGGTCGGCGGCGCGACCAGCACCGTGGGCGGCATCTTCGCGGCGGTCGATCTCGGGAACCCCGATCTGCGAACCGCGATGGGCGCCATGTCCTCTGCTGGCGCGGGCGTCGTGCTCGTCGGCAACCTGATTCTGGGCCTGGTGGCGAACCCGCTCGAGGAGCTCCGGCGCTCGGGCGAGGGCCGGAGGAGCTGGGACCTCGCCGTAGAGCTGCAGTACGCAGGCGCGCCTCCGGAGTCCGTGCGGGCGTCGCTCGGCCGCTGCGTCGAGGACCAGGGCCCGCCCGTGCGCGTCGTCGGCGCGGGCGTCGCCATCAGCTTCTGACGCGACCGCGACCTGGCCGGCTGGAGGGCGCTGCCAAAGGCGGGCGGGGGGTGCGGGGTCTCTGTCCCCATGGCCCGAAGTGTCTGGGCGCGTGTCCTCGGTGTGTCGTCCCTGCGAGATCCAGCGCACAGCGCTGTTGACCCTCTTCGCGACGAGCCTCTAGACTCCGCGCCCGCGCAACCGCAGCGGCGAGTGGCGCGCGAGCGTCCCTCCGCGAGGCGGGCGCCCGGACGAGTCGGTGGCGGATGCTGGCCACGTCCGATGCCGACTCGATGCAGATCGCGACACCCGCGTGTCGCGTTCTCCTCGGCCTCCGCCCAGGAGCCCGAGGTTTCCCTGTCTGGTCCTTTCCTTTGCGGTCCTCGAACCGCTACCCTTCTCGGATTCACGCAGCTCGCCGACGCTGGCGCGCGTGCGGGTCGAAGCGCTGCCCGATGGGTCGTCGGTCCCAGGCTTCGTGAGCGAGGACGAACGTGAAGAAGCCCATCCCGTTCGGGAAATATCTGCTCCTCGAGCGGATCAACGTCGGCGGCATGGCCGAGGTCTTCAAGGCGAAGGCCTTCGGCGTCGAGGGCTTCGAGCGCCTCGTGGCGGTGAAGCGGATCCTTCCGTCGATCGCCGAGGACGCCGAGTTCATCACGATGTTCGTCGACGAGGCGAAGATCGCCGTGCAGCTGACGCACGCGAACATCGCCCAGATCTTCGACCTCGGTCGCGTCGGCGACTCGTACTTCATCGCGATGGAGTTCGTGCACGGCAAGGACCTGCGCGCGATCTTCGATCGGGCCCGCAAGCGCGGCGAGACCGTGCCGGTGCCCATGGCCTGCTACGTCGCGATGAAGGTCTGCGAGGGCCTCGACTACGCGCACAACAAGAAGGACGCGGCGGGTCGCGACCTCCACCTCGTGCACCGCGACGTGAGCCCGCAGAACGTGCTCCTGTCGTACGACGGCGAGGTCAAGGTCATCGACTTCGGCATCGCCAAGGCCGCGGGCAAGGCGGGCAAGACGCAGGCGGGCATCCTCAAGGGGAAGTTCGGCTACATGTCGCCCGAGCAGGTGCGTGGCCTGCCGCTCGATCGACGCAGCGACATCTTCGCCGTCGGCATCGTGCTCTACGAGCTGCTGACTGGTGAGCGGCTCTTCGTCGGCGAGTCCGACTTCTCCACCCTCGAGAAGGTGAAGAACGTCGAGATCATGCCGCCGTCGACCTACAACCGACGCATCCCCGAGGAGCTCGAGCAGATCGTGCTCAAGGGCCTCGCGAAGGACGTCGACGATCGCTACCAGACCGCGATGGACCTCCATGACGACCTCCAGTCGTTCATGTACACGAGCGGCAACTTCTTCTCGCGCAAGGACCTCTCGGCCTACCAGCGCAAGGCCTTCGCCGAAGAGATCGCGAAGGAGTCGGCGCGCGAAGAGGAGTACCGCCGCATGGAGGCCGACCTCCAGCGTCCCGGCGCGAACACGAACAGCGGCCTCGACCAGTTCGACGACATCGAGCCGCTCGAGCCGTCCGTGAACGTCCCCGACCCACGCCCGACCGCGGCGCCGCAGAAGCCGGCGCCCGCAGCCCTCGCCGCTGCCATGGCCCAACCGCAACCTCCTCCGCCGCCGCGCAACACGAAGAAGCCCACGCTCATGGGCGGAATGGGAGCGGCCGTGCCGCCGCCTCCGCCGCGCGTGAGCGCAGCGCCTCCGCCGCCTCCGCCGCGCGCCTCGATGCCCACGCCTCCTCCGCCAGTCGCAGCTGCCGCGCCGACACCGGCAGGCGGTGGCATCGACATGGACTGGGACGAAGAGGAGCTGTCGACCCAGATCTACGACAAGCCCGAGCTCGGCGGCCCCGGCATCCCCGACCTCCCGGAGGTCCCGCGCGCTGGCGGCATGCCGTCGCCGTTCGGCGGGCCAGGTCCCGCGAGCCTGGGCGCTCCGGTCGGCGTACCCATGTCGGGGCCGGCGATCGGTGGTCCGCCGATCGGTGGTCCGCCGGTCGGCCAGCACGGCTCGATGGGCGCACCGATGATGGGCATGAGCCCGCAGGTCAGCGGCGCGATGCGACCCTCGCTCGGCGCGGGAACGGCGCCAGCCCTCGGTTCGGCGCCGGCCGTCGGCTCGCCTCCCGTGATGTCCGCGCCGCCCGTGATGGCAGCGCCGATGATGGGCGCGCCGTCGCCTTTCGATCCGTCGCCGATGGCGCAGCCCACCGCGGGTCGCGAGCCCACGGCGATGACGCGCAACAAGCGCGAGGGATCACGCAACGGCATGAGCGCGCTGCTCGCGATCGCGGCGGCGCTCGTCGTCGGCCTCCTCGGCATCGGCGGCTACTTCATGTTCTTCCGGTCGCAGCCGGGGACGATCCACGTCAGCACGCAGCCGTCGGACGCGATCGTCTTCCTCGACAACAGCCCCGCGTCGTCGTCGACCTCGAGCCCGTTCGTGCTCGCGAACGTGCCGCCGGGATCACACCTCGTGGAGGTCCGCCGCGCAGGCTACGAGACGTGGGCGACGCGCATCGAGCTCGCGTCCGCGCAGGAGCTGAGCCTCCCGCCCGTCGCGCTGACGGCACAAGCTGGGACCGCCGTGGGCGGACCGCCCGTCGGACCGCTGGTGGCCGGTGGCGGCGGAGCCGTGGCGCCCGCCGGCTCGGGCTTCGCGCTCGACACACTCCCGAGCGGCGCGACGGTGTTCGTGGGTGATCGCGAGCTTCCGCAGCGCACGCCCGTGCGCGTCGCCGACCTCGCGCCGGGCACCTACGGGATCCGTGTGGAGCACGGCGAGAACTACGCGCCCTGGGTCACGCAGATCACGGTGCCGCAGGGTCAGATCCTCCAGCTCGAGACGGCGCGGCTCACGCTCCGCAACGTCACGGTCGAGTTCGCGTCGAACCCCGACGGCGCGGAGGTCTTCCTCGCGCGTGGTGCCGAGCGTCGCGCGATCGGGCGCACGCCCGTCACGGCCAACGTGGAGGTGACCGGCGGCGCGTGGAACGTGACGATGAGCCGCGGCGGCTACGAGGACTACGAGTCCGCGTTGGTGCTCGCCGATGGCGTCGCGCGCACGGCGCACTCTGGTTCGCTCATCGAGCGTCGTGGTGGTGGTGGCGGTGGCGGTCGTGGCCCTCGCGTGAGCGGTGGTGGCGGCGGCGGTGGCGGTGGTGGCGGAAGCCTCCCGGTCGCGATTCGTCCGGCTGGCGGTGGTGGCGGCGGTGGTGGGAGTGACCCGCCGACGACGTCGCGCCCGACTGGCGGCGGTGGTGGTGGAGGCGGCACGGGCATCCTCCGCGTGAACTCGCAGCCGTGGTCGCAGGTGATCGTCGACGGCCGCGTGATCGGCAACACGCCGCAGATGAACATCTCGCTCCCGGCCGGCTCTCACCGCGTCGAGCTGGTGAACCCGCAGTTCAACGCGCGCGAGTCGTTCACGATCGTCATCACGGCAGGCGAGACGTCCACGCGCGTGGTCCGCCTCACGATCCCTGCGCCGTGAGCGGCTCTCCCGACCCATTCAGGTCGCCGTGAGTCGTCACTCGGTGCGGTCGCGCTCGTAGAAGATGCCGATCGGCGTGAGCACGTCGTCGGTGCTCGACGCTGCGTCGCGACGCTCGAAGCGCGAGCGCAGGCCGTCGCCGTCGAGGTCACCCTCGGCGCTGTAGGTGACGATGTACGTGTGCTCGGGCGTGCGGAGATCGCAGCCGGCCTGGACGGGATCGAAGCGATAGCTGAAGCGCAGCGGCCGCTCGCTGCGGAACGAGAGCACGCGCCAGGTCGGGGCGTCGTGCACCTCTTCGTCGAAGAAGTCGACGGCGCGCGCCTCCACGCGAGGGCGCTGCGGCGTGGGGCCAGCGTGATCGGGCAGGCAGCGCGTGCGGCCCACGCCCTCGACGGACTGCGTGCTCGCGAAGTACGCAGACGCACCGAGGTGCATCGTCTGCAGCATCTCTGCGGCTTCTGCCGTCTTGCTGAGCCGCACCTCGCGGACGAACGCGGGGATCGCGACGGCGAGCAGGCTGCCGATCAGCGCGAAGCCGCCCGCGAAGTAGAGGAGCGTGTTGCCCTCACGTCCTCGCCGCGCGCGCGCTCGCTGTCGCCGATGCACGCGCGAGGCGTAGCGCCACGCCCCGCGCACGTCGAACACGCGCCTCGAACGAGGAGAGGTCAGATCAGATCGATGACCGAGCCCGCGGGGACGACGATCGTGACGTCGCGCGCGTCGAGCTCCGCCACGCGGTTGCCGAGGACGAAGATCGTCGCGCGGAACACCTGCGAGGTGCGGCGCGGCGGCACGAAGTCGTTCTCGAAGCGGACGTTGAACTCGATCAGCTGGCCAGGCACCACGCCGAAAAAGTCGCGGTCGTCACACCGGCCGTCCATCGGGCACGCGATGGTGGTCGCTCCTCCATCTGCGAGCAGACGGATCGGCGTGATCGCCTTCACGAACTGGGAAGCGTCGATCGGTCCGACCTCGGGCGGGAAGTCTTCGCCGTCGCGCACCGATCCGCGGATGTCCTGCGGCGTCTCGCTCGCGAGCACGCGGATCGCGTTCACGAGGCCTGTGCCGAGGCCCGAGCCGTCGCAGCCGATCTCGAACATGATCGGGTCGCCTGACGCATCGACGGTGCCGGTGTCTCGCGCGACCGTCTCGAACTGCTGGACGCAGTCGGGGCTCGAGACCTGAGGGCCGCAGTCCATCCCGCCACCAGTGATCGACATCACCCCGATGACCCGCGCTCCGATGTCGGTGAGCGAGTCGAGGGACTGCGCGTACGTGGCCGGTCTGCCCATCGTGAACGACGACGCATCGTACGTGCCCCCTGACACACCCATCGTGTGAGGGCCGTTCTTCGACGACGTGTCCGTGAGCACGACCATGATCGGAAGGGAGCCAGGTCGGAAGCACGGGTAGCCATAGCGGCTCCCCACCTCATCTGGGATCGCCGTGCAGTTCTGCCGCGGCAGCCACGGCGCAACGCCGTTGCCGGTCGCGGCCTGGAACAGCGCCTCGTTCCACGACGCCCACGTCGCGCCGCCCTGGTCGGCCTCGAGCATCTCGACGTCGCGCAGCATCTGTGCGCGGTCGGTCGTGATGACGCCGTAGAGGTTGAAGGGCACGTCGTCGGCGCCGCCCTCGCCATCGGTGCAGACCTCTCCGATGATGGGCACGGTCATGCACTGGCGTCCCGCGGCCGGACCGCCGAAGCCCGCGAAGCCGCCGACCCCGACGCCGATGTCCGGGATCGCGTCCGTGATCCCCGTGACGACCGTCGCGAGGTTGTCCTTCAGCTCGTTGACCTCTTCGGTCATCGAGCCGGTGCGGTCCATCATGAAGAACACGTCCGCCTGGCGAACGCGCGAGTTGAAGCGCAGCTCGCGATCGACGGCGGGATCTTGGTACGGCAGCACGACGTAGAAGTCTTCGGGATCGATGCCGACGTCCGGATCGAGCGGGTTGGCCTCGTCGTTCACCGCCTCGGCGAGATCATCGAAGCCATCGCCGTCGCTGTCGGCGACGAGCGGGTTCGTGAAGTAGCGCTCGCGCTCCTCGGCGTCGCTGAGGCCGTCGTTGTCGCTGTCGTTGTCGATGTAGTCGGGCAGGCCATCGAGATCGGTGTCGCGCGCCGCGCAGCCACCGAGCGCGCCCGCTTCGTCCATGTCCGGATAGCCGTCTGCGTCCGAGTCGGTGTCCTGGAGGTTCGGTGTCCCGTCCGCGTCGGTGTCGCGATCGGTCTCGTACGCGTCGAAGAGTCCGTCGCCGTCTGCGTCTTGCGTGGAGTCACACGTGACGGGGATCGCCGTGTCCTGATGCACCGCCGCGTCGACACGACGGTTGTCGTCGTCGCTTGGGCAACCAGCGCTCGCTCCTCCCACGAGCGCGACCGCGCACGCGAGGGTGGTCCGACCGAGAACAGCACGAGTCGAGATCTGACGAGCCATGGTGGCCTCCTCGCGCGCGACTGCGATTCGCGCGGCGAGCGGATGATAGACAGGTCACTCATCGATTCCGAGAACCAGATGGTCGTCGAGGGCCCGGGCGAGGGCTCGACGCACCTGCTACCAAGCCCATCGATGAGCCCGAGATCCACGGAATCACTGGCGCGGGCGCTCCCCGAGGGGGTGCGTGAGCTGTGCTCCGTGCTCCGTGAGCGAGGTCACGACGCGTGGGTCGTCGGCGGCTGCGTGCGCGACGTCATGATGGGTCGTGAGGCGAGCGACTGGGACGTCGCGACGACCGCGCTGCCCAAAGACGTGCAGAAGATCTTCCGTCGCACGGTGCCCACGGGGATCGATCACGGCACGATCACGGTGCTGCTCCGCGGTGACAAGTACGAGGTCACCACGCTGCGCGGCGAGAGCGGCTACGCCGATGGTCGTCGGCCCGACGTCGTCACGTTCGGCGCGTCGATCGAAGAGGATCTCGGTCGCCGCGACTTCACCGTGAACGCGATCGCGTACGACCCCGGTCGCGACGCGCTCGTCGATCCGTGGGAGGGCGAGAAGGATCTCTCGCGCCGCGTGATCCGCGCCGTGCGCGACGCGCGCGAGCGCTTCGCCGAAGACGGGCTCCGCGTGCTGCGCGCCGCGCGCTTCGTCGCGTCGCTCGACTTCGATCTCGATCCCGACACGGAGGCCGCGATCCGGCCGAACCTGCCGACGTTCGCGAAGGTCTCGCCGGAGCGTGTGCGCGAGGAGTGGATGAAGGCGTTCCGCGCGAAGGAGCCCTCGCGCGCGTTCCGCGTGATGCGGCGCACGGGGATGCTCGCGATCCACGCCGCGCTCCTCGATCGACAAGACCACGCACGCTTCGAGCGCTCGATGCGCCGCCTCGATGCCTCTCCGCGCGAGCCCGCTGCGCGCCTCGCGAGCCTCGTCTGGGAGGAGCGGGCGCAGCGGCGAGAGATCGACGCGTGGCTCCGCTCGCTCCGCTTCTCGAACGAGGAGCGCGAGGCGGTGCTCCTGATCGTGGCGCACATCGAGACGCCATCGATCGCGCTCGACCTGCCTGCGACGCGGCGCGCGCTCCGCGCGATCGGCACGGAGCACGCGACGTGGGTGATGGAGGCGCTCTCCGCGAGCGCCGCGCTCGACGGGCCCGCGGCGGTCGCGGCCGTCTCGTCGTTCGGCGAGCGTGTGCGAGCCATCGTCGCCGCGGGCGATCCCATCGGTCTCAAGGCTCTCGCGATCACGGGCGCCGACGTGATGCGCGTGGCCGAGCGAGGCCCCGGACGCTGGCTCGGCGAGGTGCTCGAGCGGCTGCTCGACGAGGTGATGGACGATCCCAGCCGCAACGTGAGCGAGGCGCTGCTCGCGCGCGCGACGGAGCTCTCGCGTGTCGAGGCGCCGAAGCAGGAGGCCGAGCGATGAGCGGGTACGTCGATCTCCACTGTCACTACATCCCAGGGGTCGACGACGGCGTGCGCACCCTCGACGAGTCGCAGCGCGTGCTGCGCGGGCTCGCGGCGCTCGGCTACACGGAGGTCGTCGCGACGCCGCACATCCGCACGGCGATGTTCGAGAACCGCAAGCCGGGCCTCGAGAAGAGCTTCGCGGAGCTCGTGTCGATCCTCGAGCGCGAGAAGACGCCGCGGCTCTCGCTCTCGGCCGAGCACTTCTGCGATGACGTGTTCTTCAACCTGCTCGCGAGCGACCAGGTGCTCCCATACCGCGGCGGCCACGCGATCCTCGTCGAGTTCCGCTACGAGTCGTGGCCTCGCAAGATCGAGGAGCAGCTGTTCCGCATGCAGGTGAAGGGGCTGCGGCCGCTGATCGCGCACCCCGAGCGCTACAACGCGCTCTTCGATCGCACCGACCCGCTCGACCCGCTGCTCGAGGTCGGCGCGATGACGCTGCTCGACACGATGTCGCTCGTCGGCAAGTACGGTGACCGTCCTCGTCGCGCGGCCGAGCGCATGCTCGAAGAGGGCGCCTACGACGCCGCGTGCAGCGACACGCACCGACCCGAAGACGTCGACGTGATGGCCAAGGCGATCGATCGCCTTCGCGCGCTCGCAGGCAAGGAGGAGTGCCAGGCGCTCCTCGCGGACCGTCCGCGCGGCATCCTCGACGGCACGTACGATCCTTGACGCCCGCGCCCGCCGCGGGTCACTCCACGTACGAGGCTTCGCCGCTGTTGCCGTAGGTTCCCATCTCGCTCCGCATGCCCGCGCGCGGCGGTTGCTGGCTCGCGTCGCCGCTCGGATCCCCAGCAGCGAGCGCGGGGCTGTCCGTGGCGTCCGCCACGTAGCCGCTCGGGGTCCAGTGACCGTTCGTCGAGCTCAGGTGGAAGTCGCCTGCCGCGGGATCGACGAGCCGCGGATCGACCGCGTCGAGGTTGCCAGCACCGAACGTGACCGTCGCGTTGCCGGCGTTCGCGAGCTCGAGCGCGGAGTACGTGACGTCGATCGTGAGCGTCGCGCACCCCATGTCGCAGAAGGCGGCGAGGTCGTCGCCGTTGTCCCAGAAGATCGCGTTCGTGAAGGTGTAGACGTTGTTCTCGTCGTTCGACTTGTTCACGATCACGCCCGCCCCGGGCGCCGTGCAGTCCGTGTCGAGCGCGCCGACGTTCGTCACGTGATCGAAGCTCGCGAGGGTCGGCAGCGTAGGCTCGAAGCCGCTGTCCAAGAGGACGTTGCCGCCGCAGTTCGCGTCGAACAGCTCGTGATCCGCGGAGCACACCGCGCTGTCGTCGCAGAAGAAGCCGCCACCTGAGTTGCCGGCCCGATTCGCTCGGTAGACGTTCCATTCCATCGTCGCGTCGGTGCGCTGCGGAGGCTGAGAGCCGACGTAGAGCCCGCCGCCCCACGACGCGCAGCGGTTCTCGACGAAGTCGTTGGCGCGCACGGTCAGATCGTCCGCGCGGAGGTGCAGCCCGCCCCCGTGGCAGTCGACGTCGATGCCCTCGTTGCCCTCGACCCGGTTTCGCTCGACGAGCACCGCGTGCGCCAGCGGAGGGTCCTCGATGATCGCGCCGCCGCCGCCGAAGCCACACGTGTTGGCGGCGATCACGTTCGCCGCGATGGTCCCCGTCACGTTGGTGAGGAGGAATCCTCCACCGAACCCGCGCTCCGCAGCGTCCGAGCAGCGGTTGTCGTGGATGTAGCAATTCGTGATGTCGAAGCGCTGCGAGAAGTACGTGACGCGGTAGATGCCGCGGTCCCATCCGGTGATCTCGAAGCCGTCGATCGCGGTGAGCTGCATGTCGCGCGGCGCGACGTCGCCCTCGATGCGGAGGAACGATCCGGTGCCACTGCCCTGTGCCCGCGTGACGTAGACGGACGAGTCGCGGACCGTGAAGCCGCGGCCCGACTGGAACCCGCCAGCGAGCGTGAACGCCTTGTCCATCGGGAGGATCGTCTCGGCGTAGACGCCCTCGGCCACGCAGATCACCGCGCCCTCCGTCGCCGCGCTGACCGCCGCGCCGATCGTCGTGAACGGATTGGACGCCGACCCATCGGGCGGCCCGCTGCTCGCTGCATCGACGTACACGGTGCACGCCGGGATCTCCGTCGCGCGAGCCACAGCCACCGCGCGTGGCACCTCGCGGATCACCGCGGGACCCACGTCGCGCAGGATGCCGCCGTCGCCGCGCGCGTCGACCACGTCGAGGTCCGCATCGCTCTCGCCCCGCACATCGACGCTGGCATCGACATTGGTGCCGACACCCGCATCGACGCCAGCGTCACTCGCGCTCGTTCCGCCGCATCCGGACATCAGAACGCCCAGGGCACATCCGACCCAGAGCAGCGCTCGCTCGTGTTCGGGTTCACGTCGGAGGAACGCTCGAGTCTCGATGTGCATGGACGTCCGTTCTGGTTGGGGTGCGGCTCGCGCGGTCGAGGTCGTCATGGGCTCGCCACGGCATCCGCGATCGAGCGAGGGGAGGGCAGATCCGCGTCGGCGAATGCACGGCAGAGCGCCGTGACCGAGCGGTACCCGACGGCGGTCGCGACCACCGCGAGGCTCGCGTCTGCGCGCGACAGCATCGCAGCGGCCACGAGGATCCGACGTCGGTTGCGCGCGTCGCGCCACGTCCCCGCGTTGAAGCCGTACGTGGTGTGGAGCTCGCTCACGAGGCGGTTCACCTGACGCGCCGAGAGGCCGAGCGCGCGCTCGAGGTCGACGCTCATGGGCTGCGCGTCGAGCAGCGAGAGGGCGCGATCGAGCGCGGCGCTGACGCTCACGACGCGCGGATCGACCACGGCTGGAGTCAGCCCAGCTCCGCGAACGTGGTGGCTCGCCAGCGCGTCGAACAACGCGGGCAGCGCCTCGGCATGGCGCGACTCGAGCTCGCTCGCGAGCGCGCCGATCGTGTCGGGGCTCGGGCCTGCGACGATCTCGAAGCGCTCGGGGCGTTCACCGAGCAGCACCCCCGGGTCCCACTCGATCACGATCGCGGTGTACCGAGGGTCGGCCTCTTGCCGCATCTCCACCACGAGCTTGTCGGGCAAGAGCGCGATGGAGCCGGGCTCCATCCACGCCTCGCGATCTCCCACGCGCAGCCACGCGCGCCCCTCGGCGAGCAGCGTGATCACGGGACGTCCGAGGCGACCTTTGCGATCGAACGCCCGGAGCGCGATGCGGTCGTCGCACACCACGCCTTCGTTCCTCACGACGTGCACGCGGAGCGACGGATGAAGCAGCGCGAAGGTCGAGACGCGCGTGCCGAGCGAGGCGGACCGGGTGTCTCGGAGCGAGACGAGCACGTGGGTAGGAGCACCGTTTCGTCCGATCTTGTCAATCGCCCTAGCCTGGGGTCGGCGCACGTGGGGCAGGCCCCATCGAAGGTTCCTGACGGCATTCGCGGCATGGACGAGCGTGTGCGGGGAGCGCGCGCCGATCCGCACGTGCACGGCCGCGGGGCAGTCGAACCCCGTGCAGATCACGTGGGTGCCAGCGATCTGACCAGCGATCTGACCAGCGACCTGACGGCGTCTGCGTTCCTTCGCGCGTGCTTCGTGCCACGCTCGCTCGCATGAAGCGCCTGCGCGGGCTCAAGGCTCTCGTCCACGACGCGATCGACGTGACCACGCACCTCGTGCGCGAAGGGCACGAGTCGACCTCACGCGCGGTGATGCGCGTGACCGACCGCATCGAGCCGCTCGCAGCGCCCGCACGCGGCGTCGACGGGGTGCGGCGGTTCTCGACCGACGCGGTGCTCGGAACGATCCGCCTCGTGAACCGGGGCGTCGAGGTCGTCACCGACCTGGGCCTCGACCTCGCCGAGCGCGCCCGCGTGCGCTCCGAGGCGGCCGACGCCGTGGAGCGCGCGCTCGAGCCTGCGGTCCCGATGCGATCCGACGCGCTCGACACGGGCGCGTGGCTCGGAGACGCGGCCGTGGCTCTCGTGAACGCGGCGGTGGGCGATCACCTCGGTCGACGCGACAACGGCCTCGATCTCGGCATGAGCCTCCGCGTCGGCGACTTCTACGTCGACCTCACCTCGGCGCACGCGAAGGACGCGATCACCACGGCCCTCGCGCGCGTCGATCAGACACCGAGCGCGCGGCTCGTGGTGTTCGTGCACGGGCTCGGCACGACCGAGTGGTCGTGGTGCCTCGAGTCCGCCGCGTACCACGGTGATCCGACGGCCACTTTCGCGTCGCTGCTCCACCGCGACCTCGGCACGACCGCCGCGCTGGTTCGCTACAACACGGGCCGGCACGTCTCCGAGAACGGTCGCGCGCTCACCGCGATGCTGACGGACCTCGTGTCCGCGTACCCGGTGCCGATCGAGGAGCTCGTGCTCGTGGGCCACAGCATGGGCGGCCTCGTCCTCCGCAGCGCGTGCCACTACGGGCGCGAAGCCAGCGCACCCTGGCTCGCGCACGTGCGTCGCGTGTTCTGCTTGGGCTCGCCGCACCACGGCGCGCCGCTCGAAAAATTCGGCAACGTGCTCACGGGCGTGCTCGGCGCGATCGATCTGCCGGGCACGCTCGTCCCTGCGCGCATCCTCGAAGGGCGCAGCGCGGGCATCAAGGATCTGCGGCACGGCTCGCTCGTCGACGAAGACTGGTCCGGACGCGACGCCGACGCGCTCCTCGACGAAGGTCGCGCCGAGATCCCGCTCCTGCCGAACGTCGCGTACCACTTCGTCTCGGCGACGATCACCCGCGACCCCGCGCACCCGCTCGGCCGCCTGATCGGGGACCTGCTCGTGCGAGTCCCCAGCGCAGAGAGACACTGCACGGCGCCGAAGCAGAGCGCGCCGCAGGCGAGCGAAGAGATCCGCGAGGCGACGTTCGAGATCGACACCTCGCGCTTCGGCGGCGTGCTGCACCACCAGATGCAGAACCACCCCGCGATCTACGCGGTGCTCCGAGACGCGCTGGGCGCCGCCGCGCGCGATGCGTCGGACGACGCCCAGGAGTCGGCGGTCACGACGTCGGATCGTCGATGAACGGAGGCGGCTGTCCCGGCCGGAGGGGCATGTCGGGGTCGATTGGCGCGGGCACCGGCCCGGGGCTGGGCGCGGGCGCGGGCTCCGCGTCCTTCTTTCGCGTACCTCGCTTCGCTCTCAGGGAGGGCGCGATCGTGTCGACGTCTTCCTCGTGCCACCGCAGGTAGCTCATCGCGCGCCGCAGCTCTTCGTAGCAACGCACGAAGAGCGTGAACGCCGCCTGGCGCGTCTGCCCCGCGGCGCTCGCCATCGTGGGCGCCTGCTCGCGCTCGCCCACCGCACGCTGGAGCGTCTGCGCCGCCGCTTCGGCGTCGAGGAGATCCTGCATCGTGACGGGTGAGAGCTGCTTCGCCGCGTCCCAGTGATCGCGGAAGATCACGACGAGCTGGAGGAGATCGCTGACCTGGTTGCGGAAGCCGACGGGGCCGAGCAAGCCCGAGAGCGCGTCGGCGCGGAGCACCTTGCGGTGGATCAACGACGTCGCGTCGGCGACCAGCATCGCCCGCAGCTCCACGCAGCGCTTGCTGAGCGCCTGCACGTCGGGGCCCGCGTGTGACGGCGCGAGGTACACGGCGTGCGCCTGCTGCGTGGCGCGGGCGTAGACGTCGAGCCGATCGACGAGCGACGCGATGTCGTCGTCGAAGCGCGAGGCGAGCGGCGCCTTGTACGCGAGGAGCTCGGCGCGGACCCCGAGCGCCGTCGTGACGGCGGTGGGGATGTCGACGTTGACGGCCTCGAGCGTAGTGGGATCGAGAGCAGCGATCTCGGCTTCGATGCTCGCGAGGGCCTCGGAGAAGGTGGAGGAAGCGGGAACGGTGGAGGTAACGGAGCGATCAGTGTCCATGGGAGCCATCCTTTCGGTGCCCGCGGCGGGAGATCTCTCGACTCGTTCGAGTGACACCGCGCCGCGAACTCACCCTTGTCGGCGGCTCCCTCCGCGGGTTGCGCACGTCGTCGATCTTTTTTCGCGCTCCTCGCCCGAGCACATGTCGCGGCTCGACCGCCCACGCCCGTGTCGGCTCGTCACGGTCGTAGCGGTCGCACCGCGTCAGCGGCAGTCAGTTCGTCACACGCAGGGCGGTCCGACCGCTCACGACGTGGTCACGGCGACCATCGCAAGAGCGGTCCAACCGCGTGTTCTGTGACGAGCCGTCCCGTCCTCTCGCGGTCCGACCGGGCGGCTGCGGGTCGAGCGACGGCGAACGCCGCGGTGGGACCGCCACTCAGGCCGCGCTTCGGAGCGTTCGAACGAAGACAGACGGTCAAGCGCGTCGCTCCAACCAGGAGACGAGGGTCTTCCCCAGATCAGGGGGGTCCGCCAGGCGAGGGCCGCGCCCGATGGAGACCTGCTCCTGATCGCAGTAGCCACGGGCGAAGCGTTCGAACGTGTCGAGGACGGGGCGAGGCATCGCGCCCGCGATCTCGTCGATCGTCTGGGCCGTGAGGAACGGGCATACGCTCGTGACGTAGTCCAGCCGTGAGATCTGCTGCTCGTCCCACGCAAGACGGACCTCTTCCGGGCTCTGGAACCTCACCGCGTCATCCCTCGACATTCGCGTTCGGGTCGGTGGCCTCTTCGGGCACCGACTGCGCGCCGTGGAGGCGATCGGCGATCTCCGCGGCGCGCGTGCGCATCCGCTGGATCTCCATCACGCGCACCGGATCGGTGGCCGCGTCCGGGTCGAGCTCGAGGAAGCTCGCGAGCGCCGTGTAGCTGCGTCCGATCTCGACGTCGTTGCCCAGCTCTTCGAGGAGCTGGATCGATCGATCGAAGAAGCTGCGCGCGCGCGTGTGCGCCTCTCCGCCGCCCCAGCCAGCGCCTTGCTCGATCTCGCCCGCCGTGCGCAGCGCCACCGCGAGGAACGCCTTGCCCTTGGCCTGCTCGAAGAGCGCGATCGATCGCCCGATGAGGTTCTTGGCCTCGCCCACGTCGTGGGTGAGGAGGTGCGCCTTCGCGAGGCCGCGCAGGATCTCACCCTCGAGGATGCGATCACCGAGCGACGCGCTGATCTGCTCGGCCTCACGCAGCGTGGCGATCGCCTGCTCCGGGTTGCCCTGTCGGTACTGTGTCTCGCCGAGGTTCGTGAGGATCACCGCCTGCCTCATGCGATCACCGACGGCGCGCGAGTGCTCGAGGGCCTCGCGGTAGTGGTCGAGCGCGCGGCCGTGATCGCCTTGGTCTTGGTAGATCGAGCCGAGGTTGTTGAGCGTCTGCGCGATGCCCGTGCGATCGCCGATCTCGCGGCGGAGCTGGATCGCCTCGCTGAACGCGTCGCGCGCCGCCTCGAAGCGACCCGAGTCCTGGTAGACGAGGCCGAGGTTGTTGAGGGAGAGCGCGATCGAGCGCGCGTCGCCGATCTCGCGACGGAGCTCGAGACCCTTCTGGAAGAAGCGCTCGGCCGCGTCGTACGTGCCGCGCATCCAGTGCACCTTGCCCACGTCGTCGAGCGACGACGCCACGCCGCGCGAGTCTGCGGCGGCATCGAACAGCGCGTGCCCGTTGCCGAGGTGACGCATCGCCACGTCGAGGTGGCCGATCGCGCGGTACACGCGGCCGATGCGGTTGTGCGCGACGCCGCCCTTGGCCTTGAGGTCGAGGCGGAACGCGATGCGGCGCATGCGCTGGAACGCCTGGATGGCCTCGTCGTTCTTGCCTGCGAGCTGGAGCACGTCGCCGAGATCGTGCAGCGCATCGATCTGACGCACCTCGTCTTCGATGCCGAGGAAGCTCAGGCCTCGCTCGTAGTGCTCGGCGGCGCGTGCGTTGGCAAAGCGCGCGCGCGCCTGATCGGCAGCCTCGAGCCAGAAGTAGCCCGCGCGACGCGTGGCGCCGCCGCGCTCGAAGTGCGTGGCGAGCAGCTCGCACTGTTCTTCGCTGCGGCCGCCCGTCTCGCTGCGGGCCCCAGCGCGCGCCGGGAAGCGCGCCTCGAGCCACTCGGCGACGTGGAGGTGAAGGCGCTTCACCTCGTTCGCGTTCATCAGGCTGTAGAGCGTCTCGCGCTCGAGGTTGTGCTTGAACGCGAGCTCGCTCTCGCCCGACATCGCGGAGTCGGGGAGGGCCAGCACGTAGTCGCGCTCACGAAGGCCATCGAGGAGATCGCGGTAGTGCGCGGCGAGGTCCTCCGCGCCGCCCCAGAGATCGGGCGCCTCGCGCTCGAGCCGGCCGAGCGCCACGAGCCCGCCGAGCCAGAACACGCCGCCCATCACCGCCGCGTGCTCGAGCAGCTTTCGCTCGACCGGTGACAGCGCCGCGATGCGCGCGGCGATCGCGTCTTCGACCGAGAGCGGCAGCTGCGCGTCGTCGAGGCGATCGAGGTGCACGTGCCAGCGACCGTCTTCACCTTGCTGGAGCGTGCCGCTCGCGACGTACGCGCGGACCATCTGCTCGATCAGCGCCGGGCTGCCGCCGGCCACGTCGACGGCCGCGTCGACGAGATCCTCGGGCGGATCGCCCACGGGATCGAGGAGGTGGAGGACGAGCTGCGCGGCGTCGTCGGGCCGCAGCGGCAAGAGCTCGTGCACCACGTGATCGCTCGGCACGCTGCCGGGCAGCGTGGCGGACGACGCCCCCGGCACCGTCGCGCCCGACCAGTCGGGGTGACGCACGAGCAGCTCGGGCCGCGTCGTCGCCACGAGGAGGATGGGCGCGCCTCGCAAGGACGACAGCAGGCTGTGCACGAGATCGAGCGCGTCGTCGCTCGCGCGCTCGAGATCTTCGAGCACCAACATCAGAGGCCGGCTGCGGCCGTCGATCTCGAGGAAGCGGCGCACCACCGCGCGCTGGAGGGCGCCGCGCTGCACCGGATCGTCGTCGACCGCGGCGAGCAGCGGCGACTCCGGGTACGAGCAGCCGACGTACGCGCCGAGCACGTGGAGGAACTCGGCCGTGGCCGTGCCGCCGAGCACCTCGCCGATCATCTTCGCGAACGCGCTCCTCACGTCGCCTTCGCTCGCGCCCTCGCTCACGCCCGCGCGAGATCGGAGGAGCCGCGCGATCGGATCGTAGGCGCCGCCGCCACCGTCGCGCGCGCTCGCGCGGAGCACGCGGAGGTTCGGCTCACGGCGCGAGAGGTGCTCGATCGCCTCGTCGACGAGGCGCGACTTGCCGACGCCACGACCGCCCACGAACGTGACCGCGCTCAGCTGCTGGCGATCGATCGCGCGCGCGAGCGCTTCGTCGAGATCGGCGAGCTCGCGGTCGCGTCCGACGAGCGGGGAGTGGAACGGGTACGTGCTGCTCTCGTGCTGCGTCATGAACGCCTGCCTCCCGAACGCCTTGGTGATCGGCGTTTTTGCGGCGCGGAGTCTCTCACAGACTCCGCTCGACGCGTCGACTTCGGACGAGCTCAGAGCCCGGACGTGAGCCCGGGCAGGCCGACGAAGTCCTCGCCGTCGAGCCCGAGCGCGAGCGCGTCCGAGCCGTCGCGGGCCGTCAGCACGAGGCCCGCGTGGACGCCGCTCGCCCAGCGCCCCGGTCCACACATGCCGTGGCCGGAGCTCCAGCACGCTCCGGCGACGCGAGGCTCGGACGTGGCGTCGAGGCGTCCCACGCGGATCTGCGGCGAGTCTTCGCCCCCGCTCGAGGCCACCCAGACGTTGCCCTCGTGGAGCACCACGTCGAAGGCCTCGACGTGCGTGATCGGCCACGTGGTGCTGCTGCAGGCGCCCTCCGCGCAGCGATGGACGACGAGCGTTCCGTCCTGCTCGAGCACGCCGATCACGACACCCGACGCGTCGCACGCGAGGTGGATCGAAGACTCCGCAGGAGACGGCCCGCGCATCGGAACGCGCGCGTGGTGCTCGATCGTCGGCCACGCGACGGCTTCACCGACCACCTGCGCGCTGCGCGGACCGAACGCCACGATGCGGTGTCCGCAGCCCTCGAGGATCTCCGCGCCCTCGGGTGCGCCCGACACGAGATCGCGCAGAGGATCGGTGACGTCGATCGAGAGCACGTCGCGACCCGCCTCGGTGTCACGCAGCACGAACGCACCGCCGTCGCGGAGCACCCAGTCGCGCACACCTTCCACGACGCGCGTCGCCGTCGCCTGCACCGGCGGAGGCGGCTCGGGTCGCTCGTTCGGCGGGGGCGGCGGGATCGGCTCGCCGCGTTCGAACACGCGCGCCTCGAAGCCGCCCTCGGGCGTCCGCGCGACCATCGTGAAGCGCGCGTCTGCCACGACGATCGATCGCTCGATCGCGCCCGCCGGATGCGCAGCGATCCAGAACTCGGGGCGCATCACGCGGCTGCCTTCGAGGAGTCGTCCGAGGCCCGTCGCGCGCATCGCGCAGTGACGCTCGTCGGTCTCGCAGGTCGTCTCGGGCGTGGTCCACGCGAGCCACGCGTCGTCGGGTCCGACGAGGACGCCACGCGCGCCGCCAGGCCGACGCAGCTGGAGCACGCGCACCCTCGCGGGGGCGTCGGTCGCGGGAGGCTCCACCTCGACCTCGGCGATGCCTACACCGTCGGCCGCGACGACCCGCAGGACCACGCCCTCGCGGGTGTCCGCGTAGAAGAACCCAGCGCCGGTCCGGAGCGGCACGCGGCTCGGCGCAGGCAGCGTCTCTTCGATGGGCCCGAGGTCGAGCCCCACGGCCTCCACCTCGATCTCGAGATCGTTGGCGAGGAGGAGCGCGGCGACCATCCCGCGCACCCGCCCGAGCGCCTCGAGCGGCTCCTCCGGGACCGCGCCACGGCCGAGGCGTCGGGCGCTCTCGAGGTCGAGCAGCGCAGTCTCGAGGTCCTCGATCGCCTCGCTGAGATCGAGCTCCGCGGCCTTCGCGGACGGGAGGACGAAGGTGGCCGGCTCGTGTCCGACCTGCGCCACGAGCGGACGACAGCGGCCCGGCCAGTCCTCCGGCGCACCTTCGTAGAGCGTCGCGAAGCGCTCGCGCTCACCGAGCGGCAGCGCGAGGCCGAGCGTCGCGCGAGGTCGACCATCGAGGAGGCATGCCGAGAGCTCGACGACCGCGTGCGCCGACGCGCCGGCGCGCTCGCGACCTCGGTAGTACGGCCAGCCCAAGAGGCCCAGCGCCAAGAGCACGTTGAGCAACACCGCCGTCAGCAGCGGCCGCATGTTGGGGCGCAGCGCGCCGATCTCCGCCTCGTCGCTCATGCCGTCCTCCGCTGACTTGGACGCGCTCGGCTCCACGGAGCAGATGGCGGGACGCCCCCAGCCAATGGGGTGGAGTGACGCGGGGTCGAGACCATGAGCGGCAGGCTATACTGCCCGGCCACCCGACCGGCGACATGGGGTCGAGTGCACGACCGTAGGACACGAGGAGACCGATGAACGACGCGAACGAGCCCGGACACGAGGTGCGCGAGACCGAAGGGCGCGCCCGACCGAGCCGCCCAGATGCATCCGCGGGCGCCACCGGCGACGAGACGCGACTCCCCACGCGATCTGCAGCCACCCGGCTCCTCCAGATGGGCGTCGGCGCGCTCGCGATCGCGGGCGCGTTCGCGCTCACGTACCTGTACCCGGAGCGCAACGGGCTCGATCTCGACATCGACAACTCCGCGCGCGCGCAAGAGGTCCGCGCCCACGAGCCGTACGATCTCACCCAGCGCGTGCTGATGAACCGCGTGCTGATGCAGGTCGTCGAGCACTACGTGGAGCCCGAGCGCATCCAGCCGCGCCGCATGCTCCTCGGCGGGCTCAACGCGATCCAGGGTCAGGTCGCGCCCGTGCTCGTCGACTACGAAGACGGCGCGCCGATGCTGACGCTGCAGGTCGACACCGCGCGGCGTCAGTTCCGCGTCGACGACGTGAACAGCCCGTGGGCGTTGTCCGAGCGCTTCCGCGACATCTTCGCGTTCATCCAGGAGAACCTCCACGACGAGGAGGTCGATCTCCGCGAGGTCGAGGAAGCCGCCGTCAACGGCATGCTCCGCACGCTCGATCCGCACTCGATGTTCCTCGACACGCAGACGTACGAGGACATGCGCATGACGACGCGCGGCGAGTTCGGCGGCCTCGGGATCGTCATCTCGATCCGCGATCACCAGCTCACCGTGATCCGCCCGATCCCCGGCACGCCCGCCGATCGCGCGGGCCTCCATCGCCGCGACCGCATCGTGCGCATCGGCGCCGAGACCACGCTGAACATGCCGCTCCAAGAGGCGGTCGACCGCCTCCGCGGTCCGCCCGGCTCACCGGTCGACGTGTGGGTCGTGCGCGAAGGCGAGGGCGGCTGGACCGATCCGCGCAGCTTCACGCTCGAGCGCGCGATCATCCACATCGAGTCGGTCGAGGCTCGCATGCTGGGAGACGGCATCGGCTACATCTCGATCGACAGCTTCCAGGGCAACACGTTCGACGACATGCAGCGCGAGCTCGCGCGCCTGCACCAGCAGGGCATGCGCGGTCTCGTCCTCGACCTCCGCGACGACCCGGGCGGTCTCCTCGATCAGGCGGTGCGCGTCGCCGACGCGTTCCTCGAGACGGGCACGATCGTCACGACGGAGTCGACCGATCCCGAGCAGCGCGACGAAAAGACGGCGCGACGCGAGGGCACCGAGCCGAACTACCCGATGATCGTGCTGGTGAACGGCGGCAGCGCGTCGGCGTCCGAGATCGTCGCGGGCGCGCTCAAGAACCACGATCGCGCCCTCATCGTGGGCGAGACGACGTTCGGCAAGGGCTCCGTGCAGGTGCTCTACGACTACGACGACGGCTCCGCGCTCAAGCTCACGATCGCGCAGTACCTCACGCCCGGTGACGTCTCGATCCAGGGCGTCGGCATCACGCCGGACATCGAGATCGAGCCGATGACGGTCGACCGCGAGGAGATGGATCTCACCGTCGACCAGCAGTACCTGCGCGAGTCGGATCTGTCCTCGCACCTCACGAACGACAGCGCCGAGTCCGGCGAGCGCGCAGCGCTGACGCTCCGCTACTACCTGCCGACCGAGACGCGCCTCGCGCTCCGCGAGGCGGGGCCCGACGCCGAAGAGAACACCGACGAGGACGAGTTCCTCCTGCGCTTCTCGCGCTCGCTCCTCGCCCGGGCCACGCGCTCGGGCCGCCGTGAGCTGCTCTCGGACGCGAGCCCCGTGATCGCGCAGATGCAGGAGCAGGAGATGGCGCGCGCCATCGAGGAGCTCGGTCGCCTCGGGGTGGACTGGTCGCCCGGCACCGATCAGGGCCCGAGCCCCGTGACCGTCGAGGTGTCCACGGTGCAGGCCGACTCGACCGGCACCGCGGGTCAGCCGTTCGATCTGCGCGTCCGCGTGACGAACACGGGCACGGCACCGCTCAGCCGCCTCCGGGCCACCACCCACAGCGACTTCGCGCTCTTCAACCAGCGCGAGCTCACGTTCGGCCGCATCGCGCCGGGCGAGACGCGCGAGTGGACCACCACGCTCGGCCTCTGTGAGCTCGTCGAGGGGCAGCGCTCGTGCCGCCTGCCCATGGACATCTCCGATCGATCGGACGGCATCCGCCTCGACTTCGAAGAGGGCTTCGGCCACGCGCCGCCGCCCGCGGAGATCCGGACGCAGGTGCACGGCCTGCCGCGACCGCAGTTCGCCTACCAGATCCAGGTGGCGGACGACGTTCGCGGCAACGGCGACGGCGTCGTCCAGCGCGGTGAAGAGGGCACGATCTACGTGCGCGTGCGCAACACGGGCCTCGGTCCGACGCACGAGACACAGGCGAACCTCCGCAGCCTCGCGGGCCGCGGCGTGCTGCTCCACGCGGGCCGCTTCCGCGTGGACGACATCGCGCCCGGCCAGGAGCGCACGGTGGCGTTCACGTTCGAGGTCCTGCCGGACTTCGAGGGCGAGAGCGCTCGGCTCGAGGTGCAGATCGGCGACGTGGATCTGCGCGAGTCGTTCACCGAGCGCGTCGATGTCCCGATCGCGGAGGACGTGTCGACGGCGCCGACCGCGCGTCGCGGCAACGTGACGGTGAGCGCCAACGCGTCGATCTACGATCGGCCGCACGGGCGCGTGATCGGCACGATCCGCGGCGGCGCGGTCTCGGCCCCGGCCCAGGCGGAGCTCGATGGCTACGTGCGCCTCGACATCGGCGAGCATCGCCCGGCGTGGGTGCTCGCGACCGATGCGAGCGGCCGCGGCAGCGGAGGCTCGGTCGCGCTCAACCTCGACCACATGCCCCCGCGCATCGACGTCGAGACGGCGCCCGCGCTCGTCACGCGCGAGGCATCGTTCCCGATCCGTGCGCTCGCGGCGGACGACCAGCGTGTGCGCGACGTGTACGTCTACGTCGGCCTGCGCAAGGTCTTCTACCAGTCGAACCGCGACGCGCCGCAGCCGCGTGAGGCGCGCTTCGACGCCAACGTGCCGCTTCGTCCCGGCATCAACTACATCGTCGTCTTCGCCCGCGAGAGCGACGAGTCGATCTCGCGACGCACCTTCGTCGTGCGCCGCGACGGCCCGGACGGCAGCCTGCTCGAGACGCCGCGGATGACGGACGAGTGGTTCCACTTCGGGGTCGAAGACGGCGCCGGCGAGGAGTGACCCACGTCGCGCGCTCGATCCTCACCGGTCCGTTTCGGGTCGGTGGGGCTCGACCGTGAAACAAGGTCTTTACAGACGTCTGTCCCGGGTGTTACAGGCCCCGCACCCGACGGAGGGGCCTCTGTGGCAGCCAAACCGAAGAACAAGGCCGCACCGAAGGGTGGGGTCGCCAAGACGAACAAGCCGACGCCGGCACCGAAGAAGCCCGAGCCCAAGAAGCCCGAGCCCAAGCAGGTGGCTGCGCCGAAGAAGCCCGAGCCCAAGAAGCCCGAGCCCAAGAAGCCCGAGCCCAAGAAGCCCGAGCCCAAGAAGCCGGACGTGGTCGCAGCGCCGCTCGCCGAGCGTCGGAGCAAGATCCCGCCGAAGCTGACGGTGCGCGCGCCCGTGGGCGCCGACGAGCTCAAGGCCAAGATCGGCGCGCTCGCGACGGCGACGGCTCAGATCCGCGGCCTCAAGCGCACGCTGAGCCGGAGCTTCATGGACGTCGGCCTCATCCTGATCGACATCCGTGACAAGCGGCTCTACGAGGCCAAGGGCTACGGCTCGTTCGAGGCGTTCCTCGAGCGCGAGATCGAGCTCGGCAAGACGACGAGCCTGCGGCTCGCTCGCGCGGTCGAGCTCTTCCAGCGTCCCGCCGCCGTCGCCGGTGGCATGGACAAGGTCCTCGCCGCGGTCGCCACGTTCGACGGCGACGCCGCCGACAACCAGGCTGCGCCGCCGACGTCGTCGGGCGGACTTCGCTCGCCGATCCCCTTCCACAAGCGCTGAGCGCCAACCGTCGCCGCAGCCGACGACCTCTCGTCGGCTTGCGGCCGGAGTCCCCGGCCGCATACGGTCGTTCCCTTGCTGGCCCTCGCCGCCGCCATCGTCTGTGTGCTCGCGAACGCGTTCTTCGTGGGCGCGGAGTTCGCGCTCGCGAGGGTGCGCCCGACCTCGCTCGAGGCCGCAGCCCGAACCGGGGACACCGCAGCGGCGCGCGCGCTCGAGGTCCACGGGAGGCTGAGCCACTATCTCGCGGCCACGCAGCTCGGGATCACGCTCGCGTCGCTCGGCCTCGGCTGGCTCGGTGAGCCCGCGGTCGCCGGGCTGCTCGAGCCGCTCCTCGAGCGCTTCGACCTCAGCGAGTCCGTGATCCACGGCATCGCGGCCACGGTGGGCTTCTCGGTGATCTCGATGTTCCACATCGTGATCGGGGAGCTCGTCCCCAAGTCGCTCGGCCTGACCAACGCGATCGGCATCGCGCGCCTCGCGTCGGGTCCGCTCAAGGCGTTCTACCTCGTGTCGTTCCCCGCGCTGTGGGTCCTCAACCACGCCTCGACGTTCGTGCTGCGCGCGCTGCGTCTCCCCGCGCCCGATCACGCCGAAGGCAAGCTCTCGCTCGAGGAGCTGCGTCTCCTCATCGCGGCGTCGCTCACGGGCGAAGAGGCCGACCAGCAGCGCGAGATCCTCGAGCGCGTGCTGCGAGCGACCGATCGGCCGGTGCGCGCCATCATGGTGCCGCGCGTCGACATGCAGGTGCTCTCCCTGGCACAGGACTTCGACGTCGCGCTCGGCCGAATCCGAAAGCACGGGTTCTCGCGCTATCCGGTGTGCACCGATGACAACCCCGATCACGTGGTGGGCTACGTCTACGTGAAGGACCTGCTCCTCCGCGAAGGTCGCGAGCGCCCCACGCTCGAGTCGCTCAAGCGGGACATCCTCATCGTGCCCGAGTCGCGGACGGTCGGAGAGATCCTCACCGAGTTCCAGCGCTCGAAGATCCCGATCGCCCTCGTCGTGGACGAGTACGGCGGCACCAGCGGCCTCGTGACGTTGGAGGACGCCGTCGCCGAGATCGTGGGCGACATCACCGACGAGATGAAGGGCGCGAGCCAGCCGCGCATCAACACGGAGGCGGACGGCTCGGTCACGGTCGACGGCTCGCTGCCCGTGGACGATCTCGAGCTCGAGGGATGGAAGCTCCCCGAGCAGGAGGACTCGGACACGGTCGGCGGCTACGTGCTCGGTCGCCTCGGACGCCTCGCCGGCCCCGGCGATCGGATCGAGCTCGACGGCTGGGTCGCCGTCGTCGAGGACGTCCGCCAGCGTCGCGTGCACCGAGTCAGGTTCATGAAGGTCGTGCGTCCCGAACCAGGAGACGGCGCGAAGGACGAGGCCCGCCGGGATGGGGCTTGACGCGCCGCGTTAGCCTTTGACATGATGGCGGCCGGCTGGTGCGAGCCTGCCACTCTGCCGCCACCCTGTGTGGCGATCGCCAACACCCGCACGCTCGACACCCTCCTTTTCCTTCGGCCACCCCACGTCCTCGCCTCCTTTTGCCGGCGAGATGTCGGTGGCCTTCGTCTTGCTCTTCCTTCGACTGACTTGTTGCTCCCCTTTCGTACGTAGGGAGCGACGTACTGGAGAGACCATGGCCCCCGACACTCACCTTCGCGCCACGACGCTGCCGCAGCCGCGAGACGCCCGCATGCTCATCGCCGAGCGCGGAACCGACTGGCTGCGCGCGCTCCGGAGCCTCTCTCTGGGTCACCAGCCGTTCACCACGCTGGTGCAAGCGAACGACGACGACGAGTTCCTCCGCGAGCGGCCGTGGAAGGGCACGGCGCCCCGTGAGATCGTCCTCCTCTGCTCGCCCGAGCTGACGGCGGCGGCGCTCGAGGGTCGGCTCACGCTGTTCCGCCACGTGGCCAGCGACGCGCTCGACACGACGGTCCAGATCGTCGCCGACTCCGAGGACGGCGCGCTCGCGAACGAGGCGCTGCTCGAGGTCGTGCGATCGCTCGCCCCGGCCCTCTCGGTGCGTGTGACCTCGCTCGCCGCGCTCGCCTCGGAGGCCGTGGCCGCTGCTGGCGCGTCCGACACGCGCGGCGGCCGCCGGCCCACGAACGAGCTGCCGGATCGCCGCGCCGCCTGACCGACCGCGCTCAGGCCGCGCCGAGCGAGCGCTCGAACAGATCGTTCACGAGCACGCACGCCTCGCGCAGCTCGACGCCGCCACCGACGAGTACCGAGAGCGGATCGACACGAACGCTCGTCACCGCGTCGCGCTGGTCGACGACGAACACGGCGACGCGGTTGAGCGCGTCGACGAGCGCCTCGATCCCGCCGCGCCCTCGCGGGGGGCTCACGCCGATGCGCGAGAGCGTCGCGCGCAGCCGCTCGGGGTTGGTCGGAAGCACCGCCAGCGTCGCGCGCTCGGCGTCGTCGGCGCGAGCGATCTCGGCGAGCGCCCACATCTCCCCGATCGGCCGCAGCGTCACGCGCAGGCCGAGCGACGAGGCCGCCTCGGCCGTCACGTGCACGCCGAGGAGGCGTGCCGACGGATCGCGCTCGGCGGCCATCGTCGTGATGGTTCGGAAGCCATCGCGGACCGCCGCGGCGGAGCTCGCGCCGAGCACGACGAGGTCGGGATGATCCCAGACGCGCAGGTCGGGTGAGGCGAGCGAGAGCTTGACGGGAAAGCCGATGCGCGCCGCCTCCGACGCCGCCCGCGACGGGCTCGCGCAGAGCTCCTCCATCGGAAGCGGGACGCCGTAGGGTGCGAGCGCAGACTTGCTGGCCGGGTCGGACAGCGCGCGCCCCGGTCCGAACAAGACCTCGCGCACTGCCTCGCGATCGATCCCCTCGACGCTCGCGCGTCCGGGCGGCGCACCCGCGAGGCTGCGACGGATCGCCCCCGCGGCGTCTGCGAGGTCTGCAGCTTCACCGAGGGGAGCGAGCGAGTCGTCGTCTCGCTGCCAGCCGACGAGACCGCCATCGAGCATCGCGAGCTTGCCGCCTTGGCGATCGACGACCCATCCCGCGCGCTCGAGCCGCGCCCGCACCGCGCGTGGAACGGCGCGAGTCTGCGCACCCCACGCGGGCACGCCGAGCGCGCGCAGCGCGACGGCGGCGACCAGCGCGCGCGTCTCGCGCACGATCGGCACGCCGAGATCTTGTCCGAGACCGACGAGGTCGACGCTCGAGGTGCCGATGTAGCCGACGACCGACGAGGCGCCGCGTCGCACGATCTCGACGATCGCGTCGGGCGTGGGTGCGTCCAGCAGGAGCACCCCGGCGGCGTCTCCTGCGTCGAGCAGCGCGCTCGCCACGACGCGCGGGGCCATCGCCACGCCGATCTGTTCGGCGATCTGCGCGATCTCCACCGCCAGGTCGGCGTCGTCGGTGACGATGGAGAGCGCGGGAGGCACTGCGCGCAGCATACGATCCCTCCGAGGGTGGTCCCAGAAAGCGCCTGTCCGGAGCAGGACGCGCGCCGAGGCGTCGTGTTAGCGTCGTTCCGTGGCTTGCACTGCGCTCGTCGCTCCCGCGTCGCGTCGACTCTCGACTGTCCTCCTCGTGGCTTGCGTCGCCTCGATCCTCGCGACGGCGCCTGCCGTCGCACAGGAGGCCCGGCCACAAGAGGCGCAGACGCCCACGCCGCGCACCGACGAGACCGTCGGTGAGCAGGGTGACAGCGCAGCGCGCGCGCGCGAGGCCTTCCAGCAAGGCGTCGCGAACTACCAGGCGCAGCGCTACGTGGATGCGATCCACGACTTCCAGGTCGCGGCGTCGCTGATTCCGTCGGCGGACCTCTGGTTCAACATCGCCAGCGCCTACGAGCAGCTCTCGCGCAGCCGCGGCGAGCTCACGGACTACGAGCAGGCGATCGCGCACTACCGCCGCTACCTCACGGAGCAGGTGGATCCACCCGATCGCGCTCAGGTCGAGGCGAACATCGCGGTGATCGCCGAGCGCCTCGAGGCCGCGCGCGCCGCGCAGACGGTCACGGCCACGCACGGCACGCTCCGCGTCCAGGCCGAGGTCGACGGGGCCGCGGTCAGCGTCGACGACGCGCCCGTCGGGCAGACGCCGATCGCCGAGGGCCTCGAGCTCCCGCCCGGTCGCCATCGCGTCGAGGCCACGCTCGAAGGACACCTCCCGTTCCTCGCGGAGGTCTCGCTCGACATCGGCGTGACGACGACGACCCACGTGACGCTCCTCCCGGCGCGCACGCACCGCGCGATCGTACAGAGCCCGGTCTTCGCGTGGGTGGCCTGGGGCCTCGCGGTCGCCTCGCTCGGAGCCAGCATCGGTGTCGGCATCCACGCCGCGAGCCTCGTCCCGACGACCTACGACCCGAGCTTCGACCAGTACGCGGAGCCGCGCACCTGGGGCGCCGTGTCGGACGCGTTGCTCGCGGCCACGGCGGGTCTGGCCACCGTCGGCATCGCGCTCTTCTTCATCGAAGGACGCGCCATCGGCACGGTCACGGAGCGTGGCGGAGAGGTCGAGACCGAGCCCTGAGCAGCGTGGCGCGTTTCGCCCCACGGCGTCATTGACGCGGCGCGGCGCCTCTCTATCATCCGCGCCCCGTGTCGACCTCCACCTCGCCCTCCGACTCGCCCGTCACCGCGCCGGTCGATGGCCGCAAGCCCGCCGCGCGTCGCCTCATCGTCCAGAAGTTCGGTGGCACGAGCGTCGGCACGATCGAGCGGATCCAGGCCGTGGCCCGTCGCGTCGCAGCCGCGCGCGAGGCAGGCTTCGACGTCGTCGTGGTCGCGAGCGCGATGTCCGGCGAGACGAACCGCCTGATCGGCCTCGGACAGCAGCTCGCCCCGCGCCCGGATCCCCGCGAGATGGACGCGCTCGTCGCGACCGGGGAGCAGGTCTCCGTCGCGCTGCTCGCGATCGCGCTCACCGAGATCGGCGTCCCCGCGCGGAGCTTCCTCGGTCACCAGGTCCGCCTCCGCACGGACTCGTCGTTCATGAAGGCGCGCATCCGCGGCATCGACGCCGAGCGGCTGATCGAGAGCGCACGCGAGGGCGTCGTCCCCGTGGTCGCGGGCTTCCAGGGCATCGACGATCAGGGCAACACGACCACGCTCGGTCGCGGTGGCTCGGACACGACGGCGGTCGCGATCGCAGCGGCGCTCTCCGAAGGCACCGGCGGACAGGCCGTTCCTTGCGAGATCTACACGGACGTCGAGGGCGTCTACACGGCGGATCCGAACGTGTGCCCGAGCGCCCGCAAGGTGAAGCGCATCAGCTACGAAGAGATGCTCGAGCTGGCCTCGCTCGGCGCGAAGGTGCTGCAGATTCGATCGGTCGAGCTCGCGATGAAGTACGCGGTGCCGGTGCACGTGCGCTCGAGCTTCTCGGACGCAGAAGGGACGTGGGTCGTGAACGAAGACGAGTCGCTCGAGTCCGTGGTCGTCGCAGGCGTGACCTCCGACAAGAACGAGGCGAAGGTCACGATCCGTCGCGTCGAGGACAAGCCGGGTCGCGCGGCGGGTCTCTTCGAGGCGCTCGCCGAGGCGCGCATCTCGGTCGACATGATCATCCAGAATCCGTCGCCCGACGGCTCGACGGACATGACGTTCACCGTGCAGAAGGGCGAGCTCGCCGGCGCGAGAGAGATCGCCGGCAAGGTCTTCCAGAACCACGAGCTCTTCGTCCGCGAAGACGTGGTCAAGGTGTCGATCGTCGGCCTCGGCATGCGCTCGCACGCGGGCGTCGCGGCCAAGATGTTTCGCATCCTCGCGGACGAGGGGATCAACATCGAGGCGATCACCACGAGCGAGATCAAGGTGAGCTGCCTCGTGGCCGCCAAGTACCACGAGCTCGCCGTGCGCTCGCTCCACGACGGCTTCGGGCTGGGCGACTGACGTGCTCCGTCGGGGCGAGGCATGCCTCGCCCCTACCGTGAGCAGATGGGACGCAACTCGAGCGCCGGGTGCTCGATGAGAGCGCCCGTGGCCGCGTCCGTACGTTCCTCCCCACTCGCAGCGCTCGGCGTCCTCGTCGCGTGCCTCGCCATCTCGTCCCTCGGCCGTCGCGACCGGGACGAGCTCGAGGTGGTGCGCCCCATCGTCGCCGCACCGCGCTCGCACAGCCGGGTCGACCTCAACACCGCGACCGCCGCGGAGCTCGAGCGGCTGCCGCGCATCGGCCCGGCGCTGGCGGGTCGCATCGTCGAGCATCGCGAGACGTATGGCCCCTTCAGGGCGATCGAGGAGCTCGACGACGTGTCGGGCATCGGACCTGCGATCCTCGCGAGCGTCCGCGACCACGTCACGATCTCGGCGCCCGACCGCGACGCTGCTGCCTTGCTCCCCGAGGAACCTCCGCGCTAAAGGAGCGCACTTGCCCTCCACGAGGGCGCGAGGAGACAACGATGACGCGGATGACGATGGCTTCGGTGGTGGTGGCCCTTCTCGGTCTCTCGGCCTGCGGTGGCAGTGGCCCGCGAGACAGCGGCCCGGTCGGCATCGACGCGAACATCCCGCAGAACGACGCCTTCGTGGCGGCATGCGGCACGATGGGCCCCGAGAACACGGCGGCCGCGTGCTCGGACGGCTGCAACAACGACGACGACGCGTTCGCCGACTGCGAAGACTTCGACTGCTGCAGCGTCGTGAGCTGCGCGCCCGGCACCGGCTGCGGCGATCGCTCCGACGCGGGCCCGCGCCCCGACGCGGCCGTGACGGCCTGCGCCACGATGGGCCCGGAGGACACGGCGGCGGCCTGCGGCGACGGCTGCGACAACGACGGCAACGGCTTCTTCGACTGCGGCGACTTCGACTGCTGCAGGGTCGTCAGCTGCGGTCCGAGCACCGCGTGCGGTCGCAGCGACGCGGGCGTGCGCGCGGACGCGTCGGTCGTCGCGTGCGCCACGGCGGGCATGGAGAACACGGCCGCCTCTTGCGGCGACGGTTGCGACAACGAGCCCGACGGCTTCGCCGACTGCAACGACTTCGACTGCTGCAGGTTGGTGACGTGCGGGCCCGACACGGGATGCGGCCGCCGAGACATGGTGGACGCCGGACCACCCGCCGAGGCCTGCGCCACGGCGGGCCCGGAGAACACCGCCGCCGCGTGCGGCGATGGATGTGACAACGAGCCCGACGGCTTCGCCGATTGCAACGATTTCGACTGCTGCGATCGTGTGACCTGTGGCGCCGGCACCGGGTGCGCACGGCGCGACATGGCCGAGGACACTGCGGCGAAGTGCAGCGACATGGCAGACAACGACGGCGACACCTTCATCGACTGCAACGATCGCGACTGCTGCGACGTGCGCGAGATGAGCACCTGCGCAGCGACCACGTACATCGGTCGCGGCGCCTGCACCTGACCACTCTGCGTCGTCGAACGCACGCGACCCGCCGCCTCACGGCTGCGGGTCGTTTCGTTTCGGGGTGCCCGCGAGCAGCGGACGTCACGCCGGGCGCGAGTCGCGCAGCGGCTCCACGATCTCGGCCGAGAGCACCTGGACGGGGTCCATCGCGGGCGCCGGGATGCTCGCCTTCACGCGTCGCTCGATCGCATCCGCGGCGATCTGAAGGAGGATGTCCGCCTGCGGCGAGACGTCGCCGTCGTCGCTGAGCCAGGAGACCTTGAGCTTCGCGTGCGCGGACGCGACGTCGAACGAGGCGCGCACGGGCTCGCGGGCGCCCGTCGGATACGCGCCTTCTGACGCCGTCCACCGCACCGGCTGCACCCCACGCATCGGCATCTCGCCGCGCGGCTCGAGCTCGATCTCGAGGAGCTCGGCGACCTGCGCGAAGCGCTCGAGCATCGCGGGGATGTCGTCGCGATCGATGTCCTCGAGCGCGCGGATGAGCTCGGGCACGGCGACCCGGAGCCGCTCGGTGCCGCGCGAGTGGATGTGCTGCTTCTGGCGGCGTCGGATCTGGAGGTACTCGAAGTAGCCCACGAAGCGCGCGAGGCCGAGCATCGCGACCGTCAGCACGGTGAGCGCGACGCCGACCTCCCAGTTGCGCCCGAGGGCGATGGTGATCGCGCCCGCCGTGAACAGCACCGAGACGCCGTAGAGGATCAGCACCGCGCGCCGATGCGTGATGCCCAGATCCAGCAAGCGATGGTGGATGTGTCCGCGGTCCGGCGAGAAGATCGGTCTCCTCTCGATGATGCGGCGAAGCATCGCGAACAGCGTGTCCATGATCGGCACGCCGAGCGAGATCAGGGGCACGAGGATGGCCACGGTCGTCGAGCCCTGGATCGAGGACCCGATCATCGACGTGGTCGCGAGCACGAAGCCGAGGAACATGCTCCCCGAGTCGCCCATGAAGATGGTCGCCGGGTTGAAGTTGTAGAGGAGGAACCCGAGGATCGCGCCCCCGAGCGCCGCCGCGAGGAGCATCACGAGCGGATTGCCGTTCAGCGCCGCGACCACGAAGTTCGTGAGGCACGCGAAGAACGCGATGCCGCCCGCGAGGCCGTCGAGGCCGTCGATCAGGTTCATCGCGTTCACGACCGCGGCGATCCACAGCAGCGTGAACGGAAGCCCGAACACCCCGAGGTCGAGCTCGCCGACGAACGGGAGCGTCAGGTGCTCCATCCGGAAGCCGCATCCCCACGCGATCAGCGCCGCGAGCAGCTGCACCGCGAGCTTGTGCCACGCACGAACGCCACGGATGTCGTCCCACGCACCGAGCGACGCGACGAGCAGACCGCCGACCGCGAGGCCGATCGCGCGCTGAGGCTCCGCGAAGAACATCCCCGCGACGTCGCTCTGCGTGAACGCGAGCGCCGCGAGCGGCGCGAAGAAGCCCAGCACCACCGCGATGCCGCCGAGGCGCGGGATCACCTTCGTGTGAACCCGGCGTCCGCCCGGCGTGTCCACGACGCCCGCGCGTCGCGCGATGTTGCGCACGAGCGGAGTCACGGCCGCCGCGACGATCAGCGCCATGACGAGCGCGCCGAGCGACGCCCTCACGCGCTGACTCCACGACACGCGGCGCGACACCGACGGCTTGGCCGCAGGTCACGTCGGAGCATGTCGGTTCGGCGCATGAGGGGCGTGCATCCTGGCGCGAAGTCGTCGCGCGGGCGAGGCGTCGTCCGTCGATCGTTTCACCACCCGCGCGCGGCATTCATCGTCACGGCGCAGGCGTGCAGTACCCGGCGACGTCGTGCTCACAGAGCGTGCGGCGCGCGGCCTCGGCGCGAGGCGCGTCGCCGAGCGCCGCTGAGAGGCGCGCGATCTCGATCAGCGCGTCGAGCCGCTCGAAGGTTCGCCACGCATCTTCGTAGGCCGCGAGGGCCTGGCCGCGGTGCCCGCCCGAGGACTCGAGCTCGCCCAACAGCACCTCGGCGTCACCCAGCCGCGCGACGTCCGAGCCCGCCAGGCCGCGCAGCTCGCCCACCGCGTCGCGGGTCGCCCCCCAGTCTCTCGCTCCTGCGGCCGCCCGCGCACGCAGGGCGACCGCCGGCCACGGGTCCTCGAGGCGTCGCTCGGCGACGTTCGCGCTCTCCCTCGCGCGCTCGTTCTCGCCCGCGGCCAGGTGAACGCGCGCGCGGGCCAGCGTGACCCGCGCATCTTCTTCGTCGTCGAACGCACCGACGAACCCGCGCGCCTCCTCGATGCGACCCGCGCGGAGCGCGCGCTCGATCCGGCGAACGCGCGGCTCGACCAAGCTCGGCTCCATCTCGAGGATGGCCACGTCGACCTCGTCCGCGTTGGCCGCGTCTTGCGGCAGGCACCCCACGAGCGCGGAGAGGGTGGTCATGCGGTGCTCGTTGCGGGCCGCCATGCGGAGGAGCGTCTCGGCGCTCGGTCGCGCCTGGAGGATGCGACACGCCTCACTTCCCGCGAGCTCCGGGTCCCGCTCGAGCGCCTCGCGCATCTCGATGAGCCCTTGGTCGAAGTGTCCGTGGGTCGCGAGGTAGCGCGCCGCCACCATCCGCGGCGCGATCCAGCTCGGCGCCAACACCATCGCGCGGTTGAGGAACGCGAGCGCGCGTCGCTCGTCGTGCCGAGCGGCCTCGGCGCCGGCCAGGAGCGGGAACGCAGGCTCGCGCGGGTGTGCGGTCGCCGCTTCCGCGACGGACTCGGCGAACGCCGTCCGATCGTCGCTCGTGAGAGCTCGCTCGAGGCTGACGCGCGCCACCTCGACGCGCTGCTCCTGCACCGCGCGTCCGAGGGTGACCACGGCCACGAGCGTCATCACGCCCGTCGTGATCGCGAGCGCCACGGATCGGCGCACGGCCACGGGCTCGACGGCGCTGGACGAGAGATGCCCCGTGGCCGCGCCCGCGAGCAGCACCACCCCGACGGCAGCGCTGCCCAGCGCCTCCATGCCGAAGTCGACGAGGTTCTGCACGGCATACGCGACGAGACCCGCGAGCCCTCCGAAGAGATGTGGACGATCCGCTTGCACGGTCGCGCGGACGACCACGTAGGCGAGCGCGACCACGATCAGCGGGCCGACGACGATCCCCCAGTCCACCGCCCACTGCGCGGGGAAGTTCTCGGCGTACTCGTATCGGACGCGCCCCGTGTCGGCGCGCTCGAGGAACGCGACGGCGAAGGCGCCGCGACCCACGCCCACCCACGGACCGGTCACGGCCATCGTGAGCGCGCGCGCGGCGATCTCGAGCTTGCCGTGATCGGTGTCGCCGAGATCGCGCGTGACGGCCTCGAGGCCCGCGCTCGCGGCGATGACGATCAGCCCGAGCAACACGGGGAGCGCGGCCATCGTGGCGGGCCGCAGGAGGAGGCGCTCGAGGGCGGTGCGACCGTCCGCGCGCGTCTGTCCCGCCTGCGCGCGCGCGTGCATCGCGCCGAACAGCGCGAGGCCGACGAGCACGGCGAGCACGGCGCCGCGCGAGAGGGAGAGGGCCATCACGCCGAGCATCGAGAGCCCCGACGCGATCCACGGCAGGCGTCGTTCGCGGTGGCGGCTCGACGCAGCGAGGCCGAACGCGACCGGCACGCCCATCGCCATGATGCCGCCGAGGTGGTTCGGGTTCACGAAGGGACCGAGGCGCGCGCTGCCGTGCATGGGCACGTAGACGCCCCAGATCGCATCCGCGGCGAGCACCGTGTGCACCAACGCGGTGACCGCGACGCTCGAGCACGCCACGACCACGATCGCGAGCACGGTGTCTCGCTTCGCGACCGAGCTCACGAGGCTCGCGGAGACGAACAGCGACACGAGCGCCAGACCCTTGAGCACCTCTTCGCGCGTTCGGCCGGGATCCTCGGAGAGCGTGCAGCGAGCATCGACGCGGAACAGCTCGGCCGTTCGCGACGCGTGATCGAACGCTTCGGGCGCGATCCACTCGGTGAGCGAGCAGGGCAGGGGGATCGCCTGGAGCGCGGTCCACAGCGTCGCGGTGACGAGCGTGACGAGGAGCAGCCCGTGCGGAAGCGGGCGCGACGCGCGGAAGCCCGCGAGCGCGGACGCGAGCACCGAGAGCGCCGCGAGCGTCGCGATGACCGGGACCGTCCAGCCCAGCACGCCTCCGAACAGCAGCGGCGCGCACACCGTGGAGAGGCCGAGCATCCCGATGGCGAGCTGCTCGGTGCGCATCGGGCGGGAACGTCGTGGCTCGGTCTCTGACATGGGCGCGTGGCGGTTGCGCGGCTCGGTCGAACCGTTCGCAGCGGGCACGATGCCAAAAGCGCGGCGCAGAAGGAACCGACGTTGTCGACCCGCCCTGCCTCGCCCACGATGCGGTCGTGCGTATCGGCAGCCTCGGCCCGGGGAAGGAGATCCCGACCACCCTGCGGATGGCCGGACACGAGGTTGTCGTGTTCGCGCGGGTCCCGCCGCGACGCGACGCGCAAGCGCTGGATCTGCTCGTCGTCTGTGGGTACCCCTCGCGCATCGGCGTGGACGTCTTCGCCGCGCCACGCCTCGGCACTTGGAACGTCCACCCCTCGCTCCTGCCCGCCGGGCGCGGGCCGCAGCCCGTGCGCTGGGCGATCTTGCGCGGCGATGAATGCTTCGGCGTGACGATTCACCAGATGACCGACGTGATGGACGGTGGTCCGATCTGGTGGCAGGCGACGCTCGAGGTGGACGTGCAGCCCACGTTCGTCGGGATCTCTCGGGCGCTCTTCACGATGGCCGCGGGCGCGATGCCGGAGACGATCGCGCAGTGCTCGCGCGGCTTCGCACCGCGGCCCGCATCGCGTGGCGCCTACGAGCCGCGCGTCCCACTGGCGCTCGTTCGCCTCGATCCGCTGCTCGACGCTCGCACGCTGGCGCGCCGCGTCGCGGCCTACGAAGATCGCGCGCCGCACCTCACTGGACCTCGAGGATCCGTCATCGTGCGGAGCGCGCGGGTGCTCGACGAGCGCGCCGAGGCGGCGCCCGGCACCGTCCTACGGATGGCGGAGACCTCGTGCGTGATGGCCACGGGACGCGGCTCGGTGGGGCTCGACCTGGTCGGCGCCTCGCACATGGTCTCTGGCGACGTGCTGAAGGCCAGTGCGTTGCCATGACTCGTCTGCGGCACCGGGCGCTCGCGGCGCTCTCCCATGCGCCGCGTCCCATGGTCGCGCACGTCGCACGCTACCTCGTGCTCCGTCTCACCACGCTGCGCAGCCTCGACCTCGGAGCCCTCGACACCGTGCTCGCGCACCTCGACGGAGCGCCTCGACGCCCCCACGCGTCGCTGCGCGATCTCGAGCTCGCGATCCAGATCGGCGATGCGCTGGTCGCCACGGCGCGCCGAGCGCGGGTCGTCCGCCAGGGCGCCGACACCTGTCTCTCACGGGCCCTGGCCCGCTACGGCTTGCTCACGGAGCAGACCCACGCGCCCGTCCTGTGCATCGGCATCGATCCGGCGCGCGTCCACGACGCCGAGGCGATGGAGCTCGGCCACGCTTGGGTCGAGGTGCACGGCGCCCCGCTCCTCGCGGAAGCCGTCCCGCGGCTCGTCCTCTCCTTTCGACACACACGAACCCTCGCCGTAGAACACGGCACCGCGAGCCCGCCATGACCGAGCCCCGAGACCAGGTCCTCCGCGTCGAGCCGCGCGTCATCCTCACGGAGCTCGAGGACGGCACTGGCCTCCTCCTCCATCTCGGCACGAAGCTCTACTTCACGCTCAACGAGCCCGGCGTGTTCGTGTGGAAAACGCTGGCCCAGGGGCCACGCTCGCGAGAAGCCGTCACGCGCGCGCTCGTCGAGCGCTATGCCGTCGTAGACGTGACGGCGGGCCAGGACCTCGAGCTTCTGCTCCACGAGATGATCGATGAGAGGCTCGTTCACACAACCTGATCGCGCGCTCCTCGCTCTCCTCGTCGGCGCGCGAAGCCACGTCGCGCACGTGGAGATCCCCGCGCTCGTCGAGAGCGCAGGTCGTCTCTACCTTTCGGGCGCCCTGCTCACGCGTCTCGATGCGCTCGGTGTCGGCGCGGGCGAGCACACCGAGGCGCTGCATGTGGCCCGCCTCGACATCGCGGCCCGCAACACCCTGCTCGGCCACGCCCTTGCGATGTTCGTGCGCGGACTCGTCGCGGCGAGCATCCCCCATCGCGTCGTGAAGGGCGGCGCTCTCCTCGCGAAGCTCGCGCACCCAGGGGACCGATGGCTGGACGATGTCGACGTGCTCTTCTCGGAGCGCGACCGAATGCGGGTGGCGGCGCACGTGCGCGCGCGCGGCCTCGCACACGTCCCGTTCGTTCGGCATGACGGCGTGCACGCACGGCTCGAGCGCGACGGCACGAGCGCAGACGTCGAGGGACCTCTCGGCACCCCGCTCGATCTCCACTTCACGCGACGTCCGCTCCCGTCGCCCTCCTCCGACGCGTCTTTTCCGACCACGGCTGCCCTCGCAGACGGCCTCGCTTCGCACGTCATCGATCATCACGAGCCCGACACCCGCCTCGAAGCCCGCCTCGTCGTCGACCTCCATCTCCTGCGCCGGCTCGATCCCCAAGCGGTCCACGGAGCGGCACGAGCCTCGAGGGTGCTTGCCCGCGCCCTCGGCTGGCTCGCGTCGGTGTCTGCGTTCGAGAATCCGAGCCCGTGCCGCGAGAGCCCGATGCTCCACGCATGGCAGCGTGGGACGCGACGCGCCATCGTCCTCGCGCGCGATGGGTTGCTCCTGCGCGCACTCGTGCCCGCCCGCGAGTACCTCGTGCGGCAGGACCCCACGGCGGCACACGCGAGCCTGACGCGGCTGCACGTGCGGCGCTGGCAGCGGATCGCCGGCACCGACCTGGATGCGTCATGAGTGCGCTGAGCTTCGAGCTCGCCGACCTGTCCATCGTCGTACGCGCGCCGCTCGATGAGGCGAAGCTGAGGCGCACGTGCGCACCACTCGTCCAGGGATGGCGGGACCGCGTCCTCGCCGACGAGACCGCGGACATCGACGTCACCTTCATCATCGACGCCGACCTCTCGCCGCCGTGGCCCCGCACCCGCTCGTTCTTCGAGGGCACGGTGCACGTGGGCGTCGACGACGACGGTTGGATCCTCGTCGACGACCGGACGTGGGCAACGGTGCGGCGCGATCGATCGAACGTGCGCGTGGCGATCGTGGTCCCGGAGACGATCGCAGAGACGGACACGCGCTTCTTGGCTTGGATCGCCGTGATCCTCGCTCTCCGCGAGCATGGGCGTTTCCACCTGCACGCAGGTCTGGTCGAAGTGTCGCCGGGTCGCGGCTGGCTGCTCGTCGGCGCCAGTGGCGCGGGCAAGTCCACTACGGCCCTCGCGCTCTCGCTCACGGGCTTGACCGCGCTCGCCGACGACGCCGTGTTGCTCACCAGCGGAGCGCGCATTTCGCCCGTCTCGCGTCCGTTTCATCTCTATCCCGCCATGCTCGACGCGTTGGCGTCCGGTGACGCCGCGACGCGTGCCCGCATCGCCTCCCTTCGATCGGCTGCGATGCCCGGTCGCTTCGGCAAGCTCGATGTCCCCGTCGTCTCCGCCGTTCGACCCCACGTCACGCCGACGGCGCTTCTCCTCCTCGCAGGAGCCGCGGCTGCGACCACCGTGCACCCTCTCGGCGCCGCAGCCACCATGGGCCACTTGCTCGAAGAGAGCGCGATCCTCGCGATGACGGGGGCGACGCACGTCGAGCCTCACCTCGCGGCCCTCAAGGCGCTCGCAGACCGCGTCCCCGCCCTCGTCGTGTCTCCCGGTCCCGACGCCCTGGCGGATCCTCAGCGGATGCGCCATTCGATCGAGACTGCGCTCGCCGCACTCAGCGGCGGATGACGAACACGTCCGTGCCGGTGCCGTCTTCGTCGAAGCGACCCGCGGTGTCTTCCTGAAGGTTCTCGGCGACTGACTGGAAGAGGACGTACGCGCCATCCGCCGACAGCCGAACGTTCGTCGAGTCACCCTCACCGAACGACCCTGCCCCGTTGACGCTCTGCACGCGCACCGAGAGCCCTGTCCCGCTGAAGTCGCGGACGAAAACGTCCACCGCGCCGTTCGTGTCGCCTGTGACGAGGTTCGTCGCTGCCGACTCGAACCCGATGTAGGCCCCGTCGGCGGACAGGAAGGGACGACCTGAGTCTCCGTCCGCCGTCACCGTGTTCGTGCCGTCTGGCGAGCTCACGATCGCGCACGGTGCGCCCGTAGAGGGGCAGCGCAGCACGTCGACGCTGCCGTTGTCATCTCCGTCGAGCATGGTGCTCGATGCGGTCTCGAACGCGACCCACATCCCGTTCGACGCGATCCGGATGTTCCTGCTACCCACCGCGCCCCCGCGATCGTTCGAGATCCGCGTGGTCTCGGACGTCGCGACGTGGCGCACGAAGACGTCTCGCGTCGCCGTGTCGACTGCGTCCGGGCCAAGAAAGCCTGCACCCGACGCAGTCGAGGAGAACGCGACGCGCGACCCGTCGAAGTTGATGCCACCGACATGCGAGTTGTGGGTACCTGCGGACAGCGGCGCTCCAGCGCCGCCCCACCGCGTGGCGCTCCCGATGGTGCCCGACGTGCCCGTACGGACGCTGACGCCTTCCAGCGTCGAGCCCGAGCGAATCCATCGGAACACCTGTCGACGCCCCGCGAAACAGCCCGTCTCCCGAGAGCGTCCACCACACAAGCTCGAGCATGTGGACGCAAACGCCACGACCGCCCCGTCGTCCGAGATCTGCCCGCGATTGCTTCCGCCGCCACGGCCGCAGTCGCTCGCGCCAGCCGAGACCAGCGTGGTGACCGCCGCGCCGATCTCCCTGGTGAAGACGTCCGTGGCGCCGTTCGTGTCGGAGGCCACGAGGTTGGTCGCCTCGGACTCGTACACCACCCACGCGCCGTCGGGCGTCATGCACGGGTGCGTCGAATCCGCGTCGCCCGGAATGCCGCTCGCAGAACGACTGATCAGCTCGATCGCACCGGTTCGTCGACGCTGTCGATAGATCTGCGACGTCGTGCCCGAGACGGCTGCGAGGAGAGGCGTACGCGACGCAAACACCGTGTAGTCGCCGTCGCTGGTGATGCATCCAACGCTGGCCTCGTCGGGCGTCGGATCGCCCTGGTCCGACACGCTGATCTGGTGAGGGGCGTGGCGTGTGCCGACCGTGCCCCAGATGCGCACGACGTAGCTCACCGACAAGAAGTTGGTGAAGCCGGCGGGGAACGAGAACCGCACCCGGCGCAAGCCCGACTGGAACGGCGGCGCGGTGAGGTTGACTGGCGTGGGCGCAGGCTCGAGCGTTCCGTGGCGGAACACCGTACCTGGCGAGGCCAGGCCGAGGCTCCCGGGCGTGCCGCCGTACGGTCGAGCATCGAGCGGCACGGTCGTCGTGGGGCTGGTGCGCTCGACGAAGTTGAGAAACTCGAGCGTGACATTCGAGACGTCCTCGCCCCGGAACGAGCGCACCTCCATGTCGTAGGCCATGCAGCTCGCGGAGCGGCCCGCCGCCATCGGTCCGCAGATGCCGGGATCGCTCGTCAGGCCTTCCGGCGACACGCCTGCGACGGCCGGAATGCTCATCCAGGTGCCGGCCCCATAGGGAGTGTCGCAGGTTGGGCTGGTCGTGGGACGGCACGTGACGAGCTCCGCCGTGTCCGGCGGGTTCACGCCGCGTCCGACGATCGACGCGAGGCTGTACTCGGTCAGCGCTTCGCGCGCGAGACCGAGGTCTGCGGCGACATCCGCACTCCGCAGGTCGCGTTCGCGGATCTGCTGGACGCCGTCCTCGTCGAAGAAGACCTCGAGTTCGCCGATCAGCACGGCGTCGCTCGCGATCCCAGGCAGGCTCGCCGCACGCGGCGCGTCACCGCTCTCCTGACAGGCCGTCAGCAGCGCGCCCCCGATCAACATTCCGCCCAGACCAAGAACAAGCCTTTGCATGCGTCCTCCGCGATTTGCCCGCTTCGACAAAGCCGTGCAAGGTCCCACGCGCTGTCTGCTCCGGCAAGCTCGCGTGACACCTCCGAACCCGTGCGATATGGTCGCTGAATGCGCGACTTCGACGCGCAACGAAGGTTGGACGGAGGAGCGATGAGCGTTCGTGAGGAGAAGGACAAGGCCGCCCCGAAGTCGACAGAGTCGACCCCGGACACCCGTCGCCCGTACGAGTCACCGCGCGTGACGCTGCGCAGGTCGCTCCGGACGGCGGTGCTCACCAGTCCAAGCACGACCGGGTCGTCGCCGCCGGTGGAGTGAGATGGGTGTCACGCACGTCGGGTTGCATGTCACGGATCGCTGCAACCTGAACTGCCGACACTGCCTGCGCGACCCAGCCCTCACACCCGACGACCTCCCGCTCTCCCTGATCACGCGGGTCCTCGACCAAGCGCGTCCCTACGGCATCGACCACGTCGCGCTCACGGGCGGAGAGCCCTTTCTCCACCCAGAGATCGTCGCGATCGTGGATGCCATCGTGGATCGTGGGATGACGTGGCGCGTCGTGTCCAACGGCTCTCGCCTCGCCACGCTCACGGAGGTCCTGGGGCGGCGAGCGCTTCGTCTCGAGCGCCTTCGGCACATCACACTGAGCCTCGATGGTGCGGAGGAGGCGACTCACGACGCGATCCGCGGCGCGGGCTCGTACCGAGAGGTCATGGGTGCAGTGGCGCTCTGCACGGCGGTCGGCGCGAAGTTCGCGCTCCAAATGGCGGTGCATGCTCGCAACGAGCACGAGATCGAGGCCCACGCCATGCTCGGCGCGCAGCTCGGCGCGGAGGCCGTCAGCTACGCGAGCCCGACGCCGACCGGCACCCACATCGACGCGGAGCTCCGCCTGCCTCGTCGCGCATGGGACACGATCCACGCGAGGCTCGACCGTCTCTCGCAGCTACTCCAGATCCGCGTGAACGCGCCGGAGGGCTACCCGAGCAAGCAGAAGTTTCACGTGTGTGGTCCCTGGCAGAGCGACTCGCTCCACGTGAACGTCGCAGGCCAGCTCAGCCTCTGCTGCCAGCTCTCGGACACTCCGTCGGAGGGCTCGCTCTCCGATCATGTTGGCGACCTGCGCGACATGTCGTTGACCGAAGGTCACGGGCGAACGCTCGCGCTGATCCACGAGCTCCAGCGGCGCCGCCTCCAAGAGATCGCCGACGGCACGCTGGGACCGTGGGACGAGCTCCCCTGCAACTGGTGTCAGAAGCAGTTCGGAAAGCCGCACTGGACGGCTGAGGGTGTGGGTGGTGCGGCCGCCGATCGCGATCGATGGCGCGGCGCGTGGGCCGGCGGCGCCACAGGACGCGCAGAGGCCTCACGCATCCGATTGCCGATCGCGAAGTGAGTCGTCGGCAAGGGCGCGGATCGAGCCGCCCGACCTCTCCGTGCCGCCCGACCTCTCCGTGATCGTGCCGTCGTGAACCTCGAGCACACGGTCGCACGCGGCGAGCAGCAAGGGTTCATGCGAGATCACGAGGGCGGTGCGACCTGCCAGCGTGCTCTCGAGAACACGCACGAACGCGTCGAGGCTCGCTCGATCGAGCGCCGCCGTGGGCTCGTCGAGGATCACGAGCGGTCGATCGAGATAGAGGGCGCGCGCCAGGCAGAGACGCTGTGCCTCCCCGCGCGACACATCGCGACCGCGCGTGTCGATCGGCCCGTCGAGCCCGCCACGTTCGTCCAGCCAACGCGGCGGACACACCGCTTCGATCGCACGACGCGCTCGGTCGCGATCGATCGTCTGCCCGAGCGTCACGTTGGACAAGATTGTCCCCGCGAAGAGCGCGGGCTCCTGCGGCACCCACGCGATCGACGCGCGCGGATCGCGCCCCGCGAACCGCACGGAGCCGTCGTGCGGCGCGAGCCCGAGGATGGCGAGCGCCAGCGTGGTCTTGCCCGACCCGTTCGCGCCCGCAACGCCGACGCGCTCGCCCGGCGCCAGCGTGAAGCTCACGTCGCGAAGCACCGTGCGGGCTCCGCGTCGAACGCCCAACGCCTGGACGACGAGTCCCGTCTCGGGCGCCGCAGCGTCCTCGGCCCTGGTCGACGGTGCGCCCGCGCCGTCGAGGAGCTCGCGGATGCGACGCAGCGAGGCGAGCCCCGCGGTGTTCTCGGCGAGCGTCGTGGCCGCACGGATCGCCGGGCGCGCGGCGAGAGAGAGCGCCGCGAGCAGCGCGAGGCCTCGCTCGCTCGCGAGACGCTCGGCGTCGACGCCCGCGGCCACCATGAGCGCGAGCGCGGCCACGCCCACGAGCGCAGCGGTCTGCGCGATCGGCAGGGGCAACGCACCCGCGCTGCGCGCGGCGAGCAGAGTGCGCTCGAAGCGATCGAGCCGCTGCGCGTGGAGGCTCAGCGCGCGGCCGTCGGCGCTCGCGTGCTTGAGGACCAGCGCGCCCTCGAGCGTCTCGACGATGCCTTCGACGATCTCACCGTATTCGGAGCGCGCACGCTCCTGCCTGCGCGTCGCGCGGACCGTCAGCCAGAGCACCAGCGGCGCGATGATCGCGAGCGGCGCGACCGTGACGGCGACGACCCTCGGGTCGAGCCAGATCGCGTATCCGATCAGGACGGCGGTCGACAGCGCATCTGCGCCGAGGCTCGGGAGACGAAACGCGATCAGTGACTGGACCTGCGTCACGTCGTGAGCGACACGCGTCGTCAGCTCGCCGGTGCTGCGAGGCACCACACCAGCGTCGGCGACCGCACGCCCGAGCAGGGTGCCGCGCAGCTCCTTCGCCATGCGATGGCCCACATGGATCGCCACCGTGCTCTGTGCCCACGCGAGACCGATCCGCGCGAGACCGAGCGCCGCCAGCGCGAGCAGCGACGAGAGCACGACGTGGCCTTCGAGCGCGGCGTGCAGCACCCGACCTCCGACGTCCGCGAGCGCGAGCGCGGCCAGGGCCCCGGCGAGGCTGAGCCAGCCCGCGGCGACGAGCGCGGCGCGATGCTGCGAGAGGAGCGCGCGAAGCGCAGTCACGACCCGACGCTATCGCAGATCGGTCCGCGCGACGCGCTCTAGAACACCCTTCGCCCCGTGTGCGTGGCGAGATATGGTCGGCGCGCATGCGCCTCTCGCCGCTCGCGATCGCCTCTCTCACGCTCGGCTCGATCGTGCTCGGTGGCCTGTCGTCCGCGCTCGCTCAGGACGCGACCGCCGAGGCAGAGCTCGAGCCGCCGACGAGCTCGAGCGCGCATGACCCGAGCCCCGTCGAGGCGCCTCCCGACGACAGCGCCCCGCTGCTTCAGGCCGCGACTGCAGACACGGTCGAGGCCGACGCCGACGTGGAGGACGACGACGACGCACCGGCCCCCTCACCGCGCGACCCCGCGCTGCAGTTCCTCGACGGTTTTCGCTTCGGCTCCTACGGCCGCATCATCGCCGCGACCGACCTCCGCGGGATGAGCGGACACCAGACGCGCATCGTCACCTTCGCGCCGCGCATCGACGAAGACGACACGTATGCCGAGCTCGAGCTGCGTCGCGAAGACACGATGTTCGGCGTCGACACGCGCATCGTCGCGACCGTCGCGTACGCGGGCCCTCTCTTTCAATACGACGGCGAGTTCTCCGAGCGGATCGCGATCCGCAACCTCTTCGCGGAGGCGAACCACATCCTCACGCGAGGCCTCTCGATCTGGGGCGGCTCGCGCATGGTCCGCGGCGACGACGTCTACCTGATGAACTTCTGGCCGATGGACAACCTCAACATGGTCGGCGGCGGCCTGAGGTACGCGCTCGAAGACGATCTCGAGCTCGCGATCCAGGTCGGCATGTCGCAGCCGAACAACCCGTTCCAGCGGCAGACGGATCTCGTGCCCGCGCGCACCGGCTTCTTGCCGGAAGAGATCTACATCCTCGATCGACCGCGCACGGTGCTCTCGGGGCGCCTCACGTACTGGCCTCTCGGACGCATGGAGCGCGATGGCTTCAAGGCCGTGCTCTACGGCGAGCAGCACTGGCTCGCGGCAGGGCAGCGAACACGCTCGGACGGAACGGTCGAAGGCCTCCCCGAGGACTCGGGCTTCGTCGTCGGCGCGCAGCTCGGCGGCTACCTCAGCGACTCACACACGTTCGCGAACCTCTTCTTCCGCTACGCGCGTGGCCTCGGCGCCTACGACCCGCTCGGCGTTCCGTTCCGCACCGGCACCGTGGTGACCACGGGACGCGCGGAGCAGATCCGCCTCGCGCTGTCGGCGAACTGGGAGTGGACCGAGAACCCCGACGTCGGCGTAGGTCTCCAGCTCGGCGCGTGGTGGCAGATCCACCACGACGCCGATCCGGCCGTGTGGAACCGCGGCTCGCTGAGTGAAGGCGCGATCGCGATCCGACCGCACGTGTGGTTCGGCCAGGTCGCGGGCGTCGCGCTCGATCTCTCCTACCAGGGCATGCAGTCGCTCTCGCTGAACGAGCTGACGGGCAACGGCGAAGGCGGCAGCATCTTCAAGCTCGGCATCATGCCGTTCGTGTCGCCGTGGGGACGCGGCACCTACTCGCGTCCGCACATCCGCCTCCAGTACGTGGTGAGCGGTCGCGATGCCGGCGCGCGCGCGCTCCTCAACCCCGCAGATCCACGCGCTTCGCGCGACGTCGAGCACTTCCTCGGCGTCAGCGTCGAGTGGTGGTTCAGCTCCACCTCCTACGCACCGTGAGCACCGACATGAAGGCACGTCCCGCTTCCCCCCGCCCCGGCCCTCCCTCGCGAGACGGGGGAGGGTGGTCGATCGCGTCGCGCCTCGGGCGTCTCGCGACATTGGGGGCATCGCTCGCCCTCGGCTCGTGCGCGCAAGACGGCCTCGGCACGCTCGGCGACGTGCAGCTCGAGCAGCACGTCGACGACTGGCGCGACGAGATCATCTACCAGCTGCTCACCGATCGTTTCGCCAACGGCGACGCTGCGACCGATCACCGCATCGCGCCCTCGGCGCTCGCGCGGTACCAGGGCGGCGACTGGCAAGGCATCATCGATCAGCTCGACTACCTCGAGGATCTCGGGGTCACCTCGCTCTGGATCAGCCCCATCGTCCTCAACGTCGATCACGACGCGGGCTTCGACGCGTACCACGGCTACTGGGCCGTCGATCTCGAGCGCGTGAACCCACACTTCGGCGACCTCGCGACGCTGCGTGCGTTCGTCCGCGAGGCCCACGCGCGCGGCATGTCGGTGATCCTCGACATCGTCACGAACCACCTCGGGCAGGTCTTCTATTACGACATCAACAACAACGGTCAGCCCGACGACACGTTGTTCGGCGGTGGCGAGCGAAGCCCGCTCACGCGCATCACCGAGTACGACCCCGACTACGATCCGCGCGGCATCCAGGCGTACACGTCGCTCGGCGAGTCGGGGCCCGCGCCCATCCGCTTCTTCGACATGCCGGACATCTTCCGCGTGCCGCCCAACCCCGTGCTCTTCCAGGATCCGAGCGTCTACAACCGCCGCGGTCGCGTCACCAACTACGACATCCGTGAGCAGGTCCTCTACGGCGACTTCCCCGGCGGCCTCAAGGATCTGAACACCGAAGATCAGCGCGTGCGCGACGAGATGGTGCGCGTCTACACGAACTGGATCCTCACCACCGACATCGACGGCTTCCGCATCGACACGCTCAAGCACGTCGACGACGGCTTCTGGCTCGATTTCGCGCCGCGCATTCGCCAGAACCTCGCGGCCGCGGGCAAGACGAACTTCTTCATGTTCGGTGAGGCGTTCGACGGCGACGACGCGCTGATCGGCTCGTACACGCAGCCCGGCATGCTCGACTCGGTCTTCTACTTCTCACACAAGTTCCAGGTCTTCTCGGACGTCTTCACGAACGAAGGCCCGACGACGCAGATCAGCAACCTCTACGCGCAGCGCGACGCGAACTACTCGTCCACGCCGCAGGAGAACGGCATCGGCGCGAGGCCGCGCGACGTGCTCGTCAACTTCATCGACAACCACGACGTCCCGCGCTTCCTCTACAACCGCCCCGACGCAGGAGGCCCCGACGCGCTGCGCTCCGCGCTCGCGTACCTCCTCACCGAAGATGGCATCCCGTGCCTCTACTACGGCACCGAGCAGGACTTCGCGGGCGGCAACGATCCCGCGAACCGCGAGCCGCTCTGGTGGTCGGGCTACGAGACCGACGGCACGACGTTCCAGTGGATCGCGCGCCTCACGCGCGTCCGCCGCGGCTACGCGGCGTTCACGCACGGCAGCTTCGACATCGTGTGGACGACTTCGCGCGTCGCGGACGAGAGCGACGCGGGCGTCGTGGCCTTCGAGCGCCGCATCGACAGCGGCGACTACGCGCTCGTCGTGATCAACACGCAGGGCAGGCACGCGAGCCGCACCTCGTTCGAGGGCGACGTGATGACGACGAGCCAGCCCGCGGGCACCGTGCTCGTCGACATCCTCGGCAGCGACCGCTTCACCATCGGCGCGGGCGGCACGCTCGACGTCGAGGTCGGCACCGTGGTCGTCGACGACGATCCCGCGACGCCGCCGCGCGTTCGCATCCTCATCCCCGAAGCCCAGGTCGTGGCCGGCCTCTGATCATCACAGCGCGCAGTAGTTGTTCCCGCTCGCGCGCACGCACGCCATCGCACCGCACACCGGCACCGGATCAGCGGGGTCGCACCGACGCCGACACACCGACCCTTGGCACACGTAGCCGTCGGGACAGTCCGTCTCGACGTCGCACCGCGCGGGCACGATCACGGTCGGGTTCCAGACGCACCCACCGGCGCTGCACCCGTAGAGATCCGGACACGGATCCACGTCCGTGGGATCGCACGTGGTGACGCACGTCGCACCGCTGCCTCCGTCGGTTCTGCAGATGAGGGCCCCTGGACAGGTCAGTCCCATCACACAGGGCGTGTGGCAGTAGGCCACGCCGAATCTCCGGTAGACCGTGGTGCCCATCGGACACGGTCCCGACGGATGGCCGTCGCACGCGTCGCCGAAACCGTCGCCGTCGCCGTCCGCCTGGCCAGGGTTGGGGATGCGGCCGCAGTTGTCGGGCGCGTCCGCGACCCCGTCGTCGTCCGTGTCGAGGATCACGCGAAAGTCCGCGGGCGTACCGGGGTAGCCGAACCGCTCCCATGCGCTGGGAACGCGGTCGTAGAGCGAGGCGTCGCTCAGGCGCAGACGATCGAGACCGCTGCGTACGCTGGGAGCGATCACGCCGTCGCGGAGATCGTCGGCCACCGCGTCGATCGAGAACAAGAGGGACTCCGACCGAATCTGGATCATGGAGACCAACAGCACGAACTGCGACGCGGGGCTGTCCGCGGAGAGCGGCGTCGCGACGGTGCCGATCGGCCCCGGGTCGAAGCCGGGGATGGTCACGCCGAGGCCGACGATCAGTTCCTGCTCCGCTTGCAGCCGCGCGTCTTCGAGCGGCATGCCCGCGCGCACGAGCACGCGGATGCGCGGAGTCGTGAGGTGCGTGATGACCGTCACCGAGGCGGTGATCGCGGAGGCGAAGTCCGTGGTCGCGATCGCGCGCAGGGTGATCGGATCACTGCTGACCGTGAGCCATCCCTCGGAGTCGTAGGTCCCCGTCACGTCGATCTGGTAGGTGCCCGGATCGAGCCCTCCCAGATCGAACTCGCCGAGCGGGCCGTACGTCTCGGTCGAGAAGGTGTCGCCCGTGGGGTAGAGGTCCGCGTCGAGCGCGGTCACCGTCACGCTCGATCCCGCGGAGAAGGGTCCCTTCTGCGCGAACCCGTGGAGCACCCTGCGCGGACCCGCGTCGAGCATCGCCGCATCGACGACGGGCGCGTCGTCCGACGCGGCGTCGGGCGCGTCGTCCGACGCGGCGTCGGACCCCGCATCGAGCTCCATCCCCGCATCGTCGTCGCTCTCGGGAGTGTCGTTCGGAACACCGATGTCGGCTGGGGTCGACGCAGCGTCGCGACCGGCATCCGCGCTCTCGGCCGCATCGAGGCTGCCGGTGTCGGTCGGCACGTCGCCCGGCCCGCATCCACCGACCAAGAACGCCGTCGCGGCGATCACCGACGGAGCCCACCCCTGACGCTCATGAGTCATGGGGCCCATCGTTGCGCGAGCGCCCAGGTCCATTCAAGCGTCGCAGCGCGTACCCTGGTCTCGTGGATCGCTCGTGCTCGCTCGTCCGCTACGGCTCGCTCGCGCTGCTCGGTGCGTGCGGCGATCCCGCGACCACGCCCGACGCGGGGACCGATGCTGCGATCGAGATCGACGCGACGCTGATCGACGGAGGCCTCGACGCGACGGCGCTCGACACACCCGTCGCGAGCGACTCGCCCTCGACGGACGCCGACGATGAAGACGCGGCGCCGATGCCCATTCGCATCACCGTCGAGCGGGTGACCGAGCAGCACCGTGTCGTTCCAGGCGCGATGTTCGGCGGGTGGGGCCCGCACCTCGGACACCTCGTGCGCGTCGCGGATCAGCTCTACTGGGTGGACGATCTGTGCGATCCGATCGTCGCCGGTGACTGCGACGTGAACGTGAACCGTCGCGTGGGCGTGTTCCGCCGCGACTTCACCGGCTGGACGCAGATCGCGACGATCCCGCTCACGAACATCCAGCAGAACACCGCGACGATCGGCTCGGACACGGCGCTCCATACCTACGGCGTCGACGTCGTCGCGGGACGCGTGACCGAGTGCGTGACCGAGCTCGCGACGCCGAGCAGCAGCTGCGCACACATCGGGATCGCGACGGGCCCGAGCGCGAACTACGTCGGCGCTGCGATCTCGCCCGCGGGTGACCGGCTCGCGTGGTGGACGAACGTGGTCGACGGTGGCGGCGGCACGTTCTCGTACGTCGTCGACTACGGCGGCGGATGGAACGGCCCGCGCACGGGACCGATCGCTGGCTACAACGACTTCGCGTACGCGCACGCCGCGTTCGACGGAGCGAACCCGCGCTTCACGTTCTTCGGACAGGTCGTCTCGGGCCTCGCGCCCGCATGGACGTTCTCCACCCTCGTCGGCGAAGCGGATCTCACGACGACCAGCGCTGCCACGTTCACGAACGCTCTCGCTGCGCCGCCCGGCGATCCCATCGCGTCGACCAACGACCTCTTCGTCGATCGCACGACCCACGACGCGCACCTGCTCGCGCGCTCCGCGAGCGGCGCGGCCGTCTACTACCACCGACCCTTCGCGGGTCCCTCGGCCGGCGTGTGGAGCGCGCCGCACGTGCTCGCGCCCACGACGTTTCGCGCACGCTTCCTCGAAGACGACACGTGGATCGTGATCGTGAGCGGCCCCGACACCGGCGGTGTGAGCGTGCGACGCTTCGAGCGGAGCGACGTCGTGGCCGGTGAGCCGCTCGACTTCGATCGCGCCATCGAGGAGACGCTGCCCGTCGCCTTCGGGAACCTCGTCGGCATCTACCCCGAAGCCGACGTCACACAGGAGGCAGACGTCGGAGGTCTGCACTTCTGCGCGGTCGGTGCCGAGGGCGAGAACATCGTGACGTTCTTCCTCCTCGAGTGACCGAACGACGAAGTGAGTCGAAGTCAGACGGGGCGCCTCGCGGCGGGGTCAGCTCGGCTGACCCCTGGAGCGGGAGCGATGCGGAGGCGCGGAGCGCCGTAGTGAGCGACGGGGAGCTCGAGGGGCCGGAGGCCTCTCGACCCGGCTAGAAGGGCACGCCCAGGTGGCCGTAGACCTGATCGAGACCGCCCTCCATGAAGCCGTGCGCGTAACCGACCCGGATCGTGAACGCGAGCAGGTAGAAGAGCGTGAAGTCGATCAGGATCTCCGCGCCTGCGCCCACGCGTAGCGACGCGACGTCGAAGTTGCCGAAGAACGCATCGCCCACGTCGCAGAACACGCTCGCGTAGATCCGGTTCAGGTACGCGGGCACCGTCGCGTAGCCCGCGTTGAAGCGGAAGATCGGGAAGCGGTACTCGGCCTGCGCGAGGTGGTACTGCGTTCCGATGCGCGCGTTCGCGGCGTAGCCGCGGAGCGCTGCGCCACCGAGCACGACCGGCGCGAGGATCGAGTCGAAGGGGTTCACGGTGGGGAACCCTCCGACCGCGTAGAGCCCGCGGCGCTCGAGATCTCCGCCGCTGATCCCGCCCGCGTAACGAAACGCGAGCACGTGCTGCTCCCAGAGCGGCAAGAACTGCCGCACCGACCAGTCGATCGTGAGCACCTGGTACTGGCTGCCGATCACCGGATCGGACACCGACGCGGAGATCGAGAGCGAGCGCCCGTTCGAGGGGCTGATGTCGTACGTGTACTGCTCGACGTCGGAGTAGCTCCACCCGAAGCGGAGCGTCGAGAAGAAGCCCATCTGCGGCCTCACGGGCGGAGGCGTGTTCGGATCGAGCTCGTCGGCGCGCGCGAACGGCTCGGTCGCGCGCGTGTACGTCGCTCCGTACGAGAGGCCCACGGACATCGAGCGGAACGACTCCGGGAAGCGGTAGCCGACGCCCGCGCTCGCGCCGACGGCCTCCTGCGTCCAGTCGCGATCCTCGCCCGCCACCTCGAGCCCACCCGCACGCCCTTCGGTTCGGAACACGCGCGCCGACACACTGAGCGGCTGTCGGTTGTACGAGTAGCTGCCGTCGAGCTGCCACGTCCCGCGCGTGAGGCCCACGCCGAGGCGCGCCGCCCACCGATGGAACGACAGCACGTCTTCGCCCGCGAACGAGACACCGATCTGCGGGCCCCACGAGTCTGCGCCGAGATCGAGGAGGTACGAGCGAGGGTAGAGCGTCGGCAGCGGGTCGTAGTCGTGGCTCTCCGCGTCGAAGAGCGCGTCGGTCGTCGCGGGCGGAGGGCGCGAGTCGCGGTACGGCTGCGCCGGTCGCGGCGTCACGCGCGTGAGGTCGAGCTCGAAGAGATCGAAGCCGTAGCTCGTGTAGCCCACGTACACGAGACGCGTTCCGTCGTCGGAGATCGCGGGCTGGTACGCGCCCGCGATCACGCTCGTGATCTGCGAGAGCCCGCCCGTCGGTAGGTGATGCGCGTAGACGTTCGCGATGCCCGTGCGATCGGACGAGAAGTAGAGCGTCTCGCCGTCGTTCGACCACACGGGCCCGAGATCCATCGCGCGGTCGTGCGTCACCTCGGTCACGCGATCCTCTCGGACGTCGACGAGGATGACGTCGCGGTAGCCACCCGGCGTCCAGCGCGAGCAGGCGATCGTGCGCCCGTCCGGTGAGAAGCGCGGCGTGTAGAGCTGCGCGTAGAGCGGGCCTCGCGCGAGCTCACGCATGGTCCTCGGGATGTCCTCGCGCTGCGCGATCCACAGGTGAGAAGCGCCCGCGCGCGAGGTGATGAACGTCACCCAGCGACCGTCGCGCGAGACGTCGGGCTCTCTCGCGCGGAGGCCCTGCGTGAGGCGTCGATCCTCGCCGGTCACCAGATCGCGCTCGAAGAGATCGGAGAACGTGTAGATGTCGCGGAACGCGTCCGCTCGCGCGTAGAGGATCGTGCGGCCGTCTGCGAGAACCGCGGCCTCACCACCTCCGTTCATGCGCACCAGCTCGGCGCCGACGTCGCCGCGCGGATCGACCACCACGAGGCGCGTTCGCGATCGGCCATCGGAGCGCTGGTAGACGAGGCGCCCATCGCGGAGGTAGCGAGGAGCGCGCGCGATCTCGCCGTGGTGCGTGAGGCGCGTGCCCTCGACGCGGCCCTCGGCCTCGACGCGGGCGAGCGTCGCGCGCGCGGCCGTGATCTCCTCGCGCCGGAAGTCCTCCCACAGCTCGTCGAGCGACCGACCCGTGGCGCGGTGAAACACGCGGCTCACGCCGTAGGGCAGCACCGAGTCTGCGTAGTCGCGGATCACCTCGGCGATCGCCTCGCGACCGTGCGCGCGCGCCGTGCGCTGCACGAAGCGACTCCCGTAGAGGTACGCGCCGTTGCCATGCGGCCAGCGATCGGCCTCGTTGGTGACCTGCGCGAGATCGAGCATGCGATCTTCGAGCGCGTCCATGCGCATGTACATGTCCCACTGCGTCGAGCGCAGGCGGCCCGCAGACGTGAGCTCAGTCTCCTGCCACACGGCGACTCCCTCGAGGAGGAAGCGAGGGCTCACGTGGTTCGGCATGTAGGAGCGACCGAGGATCGCGTTGAGGAACGCGGCGATGCCCGTCGCCTGATCGAGGTGGAGGATGTGCGTGTGCTCGTGCGTGACGAGCATCGTCATCCAGTCGTCGTAGTCCGCGAGCGGCGAGAGATCGTCGGGCGCCTCGGCGTAGAGCCGGATGTTGTCGAAGGGCAGGGCGCTCGCGGAGCCGTTCGCCGAGTCCGACTCGTCCGACAGCACGATCTCCACGCGCGAGCTCGGCTGGCTGCCGATCACGAGCGTGAGCGTTCCGTGCGCGCGCTCCGCGACGGCCGCGACACGTCGCGCGAGGAGCGCGAGCGGCTGGTGGTAGTGGATGCGGAAATGAGGGGTCTCGATCGTCCGCCAGTCGAGAAGTGGGTCCGGTGCCTGCGCGGAGCCGACCGACGCTGTGCATGCGATCAGCGACGCCACGAGCCACGCGACGAGCGCCGACGCCAGGCCCCGGTCGCGTCCGATGCGCGCATTACGGCCCGGATCAGAGCCCTTCGTGGGCTCCGGGGGCCGAGCGCGCGGCGTCGGAGTGCGCATCCGCGCTCATCATGCCCAAGACGGCCGACGGATCGGTGGGAAACACCGACCAGGAATGCGCGCCGATCTCTGCACAAGCCTTGACCGCGGGCCCCCGAGTTCTCTAGGCTTTTCGCACCGATGGAGCCTCCGGTTCCGAAAGTCCCACCGCCGCCCCCGAGCATGAGGCAAGCCGCAGCCGCGAAGCAGTACGCGTTGCGCTTCATCTCGGGCAAATACCAGGGCGGCGAGTTCCCACTTCCTCCGAACAAGGAGATCGTGGTGGGGCGTTCGAGCGAGCTCGACATGGTGCTCGTCGAGGACATGGTCTCGCGTCGCCACGCAAAGCTGACCGTCACCGGCGATCAGATGTTCATCCAAGACCTCGGCTCGACGAACGGCACGTTCGTCAACGGCGAGAAGATCAAGCGCTCGGCGCTCTCCGAGGGTGACCGCATCCTCATCGGCACCTCGATCATCAAGGTCGTCGTCGCCGGTGACGCCGCGAACGCGAGCGACGCCAAGGCGCTGATGGAAGACATCAGCCAAGGCCGCCGCACCTCGCAGGTGCGCACCATGAGCGGCTCGATCGCCGAGATCCCGCTCCCTGATCTGCTGCAGCTCTTCAGCGCGTCGAAGAAGAGCGGCCTCCTCGTCATCCGCACCGATCGCAACGACACCGGCAAGCTCTTCATCGATCAGGGCAAGGTCATCTTCGCCGTCGTGAACGAGCACTACGACGTGGCGCCGATGAAGAGCCTCATGCGCATCCTCGGATGGCAGACGGGCTCGTTCGACATGGACGCGCCCGACGAGGGACGTCAGTTCCCCGAGCGCATCGAGATGTCGACCGAAGGCATCCTCATGGAGGCGATGCGTCAGATCGACGAGATCAGGCGCCTCGGCGACGACATGCCTCCGCTCCGCGCGTCGGTGCAGGTGTCGGTGCCGCTCGTTCCGCCGCTGCGTGATCTCGCCGCCGAGGATCTCGACGTGCTCCAGCTCGCGCACAACTACGGCAGCGTCGAGACCGTGCTCAACAAGAGCCTCGCGTCCGACGTCGACACGAGCACGATCCTCGTGAAGCTGCTCAAGGGCGGCTACCTGAGGGCGGAGTAGCGGCGGTCAGTTGCCCGCGATGCGGGCGTCCAATGCTGGGAGATCGTCGCAGCGCGCTTCCGCTCGCGCTCGCGCCCGAATCTGGCGTGTCGCGACGGTGGCGTCGGGGACGTCGGCGTTCGCGATCGCGTCGTTCGCGTCGCCTTCATGCCGCGCCTCGAAGAAAAACGCGGGGTCGTCGACGAAGTCGTAGAGCTCTTCGCCGCTCTCGAGCAGATCACAGTTGCGACGGTCGAGGTACGCGACGATGCGGGGAAAGGCCTCGACGCTCCAGGCGTGGATGTCGTGCAGGAGCACGATGCCGCCGCGCTCGTCGTGATCACGCTCGCGCACCTCGAGCACGCGCACGAACGTGTCGAGCACGGCGTCCGCGCTGCGCACCTGCACGTCGCCCGTGCCCAGGTTCCACAGCACCTGCGTGTAGCCGTGCTGCGCGAGGTAGCCGTCGATGCGCGGCGAGCGCGATCCGCCGGGCGGACGGATCAGCGCGGGGATCGCGCCGAGCTCGCGCTCGATCACGCTCGCGCTCGCGTCCACCTGCGTCGCGAGATCGGGCGTCGACACGAGCGGCAGCTGCACGTGATCCATCGAGTGCGAGCCGACGCGATGACCGCGTTCCGAGATCTCGCGGGCGATCGCCGCGAGGTTGCGCTCGTACGGCGTCGGGCCCTCGAAGCGCCGCGTCGTGAGGAAGAAGATCGCGCGCACCTCGGCCTCGTCGAGCGCATCGAGGAGCGGTCGCGTGTAGCGAACGTCGGGGCCGTCGTCGAAGCTGAAGAGGATGAAGCGATGCGGGGTCGCTCCCGTGATGAGGCGCCCGCCACGCAGGTTCGACGAGACCGAGTCCACGCTCGTGACGAACGGCGCGCGCTCGATGTGTACACCTTCATCCTCGCTCGTCGGCGTGGTGTCGGGTGCGGGCGCGGGCGGCAGCTCGAGGACCGTGGTCTCGAGGCGGTCGACGACGATGCCCTCGGGCATCACGCCCTCGCTGACCGTCACGCGCGGCTGGGTCGGCGCTGCGGCCTGCGTGAGCTCTGCGGTCACTGCGCCCGACGCGAGCGCCAACGCTCCTCCGATGACGGACGCGAGACGGCGGGGGCTGATCCGAGCGGTCATCGCGCGATCGTAGGAAGCCTCGCGCGGCGCGATCCAGTTCGCGGACGCCGCGCCGAAAACTGGACGCGAGGATCGCGGTCGCAGTAACCGGCGAGCATGCCTCGTGTGCGCATCCTGGTCGGCGCGGTCCTCGCGCTCTCGTCGCCGCCGCTCCTCCTGTCGGTGATGGCCTGCAAAGAGCCCGCGGCCCCCGGAACGCTCGTGGGCGCGTTCGCGGTCGAAGGAACGCTCGAAGAGAACACGTGTGGACAAGGCTTCGCGCCGACACCGTCGATCGCCTTCGCGGCTGAGCTGCGGCGCGCCGACACGATCGCGTACTGGCGCATGGGCGGCACCGGCCCTCGCTCGCAGGGCACGATCGACGCCGACGGTGATTTCCGTTTTCGGCAACAATCTCAGATCGACGGCTGGGCGGCTGATCCGGTGAACGGGATCCCCGCGTGTCGCTTCGTCCAGACCGAGACGATCGAAGGTCACGTGGAGGTCGCGCCGGACACGACGGACGCAGGTCCCATCGACGCTGCCGTGAGCGACGCGGGAGCATCCCCCGATGACGCGGGCAGCTCCGACGCAGGACCCGCGGCCGCGCAGGTCATGAACGCGACGAACACGATCGAGATCGGCGTGGTGCCCGGCTTCGACTGCTCGCTCGCGCTCGTGTCCACTGGAGCGGGCGGGCAATTCCCGTCGCTGCCGTGTCGCGCGACGTACTCGCTCGCGGGCGCGACCGCCGACTGAAGCGCGTGCGTGTCGGCGTCGTCGTCCTGATCGTGGCAGCGCTGATCGGGGCGATCGGCGCCGCGGGATTCGCGTGGATGCTGACGCCGCGAGAAGGTCGCGCGATCGAAGGCGTCTGGGTCGAGGGCGTGCGCGTCGGCGGCGACGATGATCCGCGCGCCGTCGTGCGCGAGCACGCGACGCGGTGGCTCGACGAAGAGATCTGGCTCGAGGCGGGCACGCGGACGGAGCGCCTGAGGCGTGCGGAGATCGGCTACTCGCTCGACGTCGACGCGTGCGCGCGCGCGATCCTCCTCATCGGTCGGAGCGACGACGTGCTCGCGGATCTCGGCACACGCTGGCGTGCGCGCTTCGGTCGCGTGCGCGTGAACCTCACGCCTTCGCTCGACGCGGACGCGGTGCGCGTGGCGATCCTCTCGCTCGCGGGTCGCTTCGATCGCGCCGCCGTCGGCGCCGAGATCGACGACTCGGGTCGGCTCGTCGCGCGAGCAGAGCCGGGTCGCTCGATCGACGTCGAGCGCTCGCTGACGTTGGTGCTCGAGGGCCTCGCGAGGAGCGAGATGCGGTTCGATCTGGTCGTGAACGATCGACCCGCGCCGGTGGATCCCGCGCGCATCGCGCGCGCGCGCGAGCCGGTCATCGTGGGCAGCTACCTCACCCGGTATCGGATGCGGGGCGACGAAGGACCGCGCGCGGTGAACGTGCGTGTCGCGGCCGAGGCGCTCGACGGCGCGGTGATCGCGCCAGGCGCACGCTTCTCGTTCAACGAGCGCGTCGGTCCCCGCACGACGGGCCGCGGCTACCGCGTCGCGCACGTGATCTACGACGGGGAGATGATCGACGGCATCGGCGGGGGCGTGTGTCAGGTGGCCTCGACGCTGCACGCGGCAGCGTTCCTCGCCGGTCTCCCGATCGACGAGCACAGCTCGCACTCTCGCCCGTCGGCGTACATCCCGATGGGGCTCGACGCGACGGTGGTCTATCCCGACGTCGATCTCGTGATCGGGAACTCGCTCGCGGTGCCCATCACGGTGCGCGCGCACGCGTCCGGTGGGCAGCTCGAGATCGCGCTGTGGGCGCGCGCGCGCCCCATCGAGGTCGAGTGGGATCGCGAGATCCTCGCGCGCACGAGCTACGACGAGCGCGTGATCGAAGACGCCACCGTGCCGATCGGCGAGGCGCGCGTGAGCCAAGACGGCGGGCCCGGCTTCGTGATCGAGCGTCGTCGAACGGTGCACGCGAGCACGATCCCGGGCAGCGCGGGCGCGATCACCGAGCGTCGTACGCTGCGCTATCCACCGACGGACCGCATCGTGCGCGTCGCTCCTGGCTACTCGCTCGACTCGGCGACGGGTGTGGTCTCGGAGAGCGTCGTGTCGGTCCCCGCCGCGGGCTCGACGGCGGGCTCGGCGGAAGACGTCGCCGCCCCCGCGATCGCAGTGCCTGGCGACGACGTCGCGCTCGACTGAGACGCCTCTCCCGATCGGATCAGCGCCATGCGGAACACCGCGGGCGCGATGAGCTCGTTGATCGCGACGATGCTCAGCGTGAGCGCGCTCGCCTCCTCGCCGAACTCGGGGAACGTGCGGGTGAAGAGCAGCGAGAGCGCGATCGCGAGGCCCGCCTGCGGCAAGAGTCCGAAGCCCGCGAACGTCACGACGGCGGGTGGGGCGCCGGCGATCAGCGCGCCCACCCGCGACCCTGCGAGGAGCCCGGCGCCGCGCGTCAGGACGAGGATGCCCGCGGGGATGGCGACGATGGGCAACGCCTCGAGGTGGATCGACGCGCCGGCGACCGTGAAGAAGAGGATGTAGACGGGGAGCGACGCGTCCGCGAACGCGTGCCGTAGCTCTTCACCGCGGCGCGCGACGTTCTCGACGATGAGGCCCGCGGCGAGCATGAGGAGCAGCGGATCGAGGTGGAGTCGTCGACCGACCTCTGCGCTCACGAAGCACGTCGCGAGCACGAAGAGATCGAGCCCTCGCTCGCCGACGAAGCGCTGCCACGCGGCGATGATGCCGCCGACGGCCATGCCGATGCCGAGCGAGCCGAAGAGCTCCCACGCGAGCCTCTGCACGGCGAGGCCCACGTCGAACGATCCCGCGAGCGCCGCCGTCGCGACCGACGACGTCACCGCGAAGAGCACGATCACCAAGAGGTCTGCGAGGACCACGACGCCGAGCGCCGTGCGCGCCACCGGTCCATCGGCGCCGGTCTCGGCACGGATCGCGACCACCACGGCGGGCGACTGCGCGACGACGACCACGCCCAGCACGATCGAGACGATCACTCGCGTGGTGAAGGGCATCTCGCTGAGGAACTGGATCTGCCCGCTCAACAGGAACACCGCGAACGCGAGCGCGAGCGAGGTGCCCACGACCCCGACGAGCGAGATCCACGCGATCGACTTCAGGAGCGGCCGCATGGAGCGGAAGTCCATCTCGCTGCCCGCGGTGAGCGCGATGAGCGAGATGGCCATGCCGTTGACGAGTCCGAGATCGCCGACGGTCTGCGCGTCGAGGAACGACAAGGCCGCGGGTCCCGCGACGATGCCGGTGGCCAAGTAGCCCGTGAGCTTCGGGAGGCCGATCGACGCCGCGAGGCGACCGACGAACCACGCGCACACGAGGACGAAGCCGACCCCGAGCACGAGGCTCGCGGCGCGACCGCCCGCGGTTCGACCCGGATCGATCGTCTGCACGGCCTGCATGAGCGCGCCGACCGCGAGGACGATGAGGATGCGCTTGACGACGTTCACGACGCATCCTCGGACGAGTCGGGAGGTGTGGTCGACGCCGCAGCGGGATCGGAGCTGCGTCGGCGCGCGCCGAGCTGGACGACGAGCTCCATCACGATCGATCCGCCGATCACGGCGGTGACCATCGCGCGCACGGCGGCGGACTCGTAGAGCGTCTGCGCCGTGATCACGAACGCGATCGCCAGCTGTCCCATGGGCGGTAGCACGAGATCCGCGTCGGGCGTGTCCGCGAGCGAGCTCGGTCGCGCGTCTTCGGGCAGCGAGCGCGCCATGCGCGCGCCGAGGAAACGTCCGAGCGTCCGGGCGACCAAGAAGAGCGGCAGCACGAGCCAGCCCGCGGCGAGCTCCGGCCTCCAGAGCGCGCCGACGATGATGAGGAACAGGTGGTAGATGGGCCGCTCGAGGCGACCGAAGGCGTCTTCGATCTCACGGCGGTCGGCGCTCGCGGGCAGGTTCCGGAAGAGCACGCCCGCGAGGAAGCAGACGACGAGCGCGGGCAGCTGGAACATCGCGGCCATGCCCGCCGTGATCGCCACGACGCCGAGGAGGAGCGACGTCTTCTCGGCGCGCGAGTCCGTGCCGCGCAGCACGATGTCCGTGAGCAGACCGAGCACGGCCGCCATGCCGAAGGTGACGAAGACCCAGCCTACGGCAGGGAGCACCCACCCGGTGTCGCCGCCCGCGGGGCGCAGCCACGCGGCGAGGCACGCGAAGGCGATGATGACGACCACGTCGTCGAGCAGGCTCATCGTCTGCACGAGCTGGATCGCGCGCGGGCTCGATGCATGGGCGAGGCGCACGAGCGTCGGGGCAGAGAGCGCGCCCGCGAGGCCGATCATCACGGCGTCGCGCGTGAGCATCACGTGATCGTTGCTGAGCCCGAGGCCCCACAGCGCGGCGCCTGCGAGCGCAGTGATCAAGAAGAACGGCAGCGCGGTCAGGAGGATCACGACGGTCGCGGTGCCTCGCGGCACGATGGACGCCGCGCGCGAGTCGAGCTGGAAGCCCGTGTGAAAACCGATCCATCCGAGGCCGAACTGCAGCACCGGGGTGAGGCGCGAGACCGTGCCTTCGCTGAGCACGTCGATGCCGGGGGCCTGCGCGATCAGGCCGAGCAGCACGAAGGGAAAGCCGCTCGTCATCACCTGCGCGACGCCCAGCCGCTCTTCGAGCCGTCGCACCCGCTCGTGCCCACCGAGCCACGCGAGCGCGAGGAGCGCGACGAGACCGAGCAGCGTGCGGACGACGTCTTCGGTCGTCTCTGCGCTCACCGTCGCGGCGCCGCCGTGCGCGTCGGTCTCGGTGTCGCTCACGAGCGCGAGGCCGGCGTCCTCCGCGACCGACGACATGCCAGCGTCCGATGCGCCAGCGTCCGATGCGCCACCGTCGAGCGCACCCGCGTCGAAGGCACCCGCATCGAAGCTGCCCGCGTCTGGCGAGGAAGACGATCCCGCGTCGCCTCGCTCCGCCTGCCCAGCGTCGAAGCCAGCGTCGAAACCAGCATCGAAGCCCGCGTCTTCGCCCAGCGACGCAGCGGCGTCGATCGTCTCCGTCTCCTGCGCACGCACGACGCTCGCGAGGAAGCACCCCGCGACGAGGAGCGACGCGAGGGCGAAGCGTGCGCTCGCCGTCTTCATCGTCGTGTGCCCGCCTCGGCGCGCGGTCGGCAGTGCGACGTGACCATCACGGCGCACTCTACACAGACTCGCGCGGGGCGTGACCCGGAGATCGCACTTCGATCGAGAGGCCCGTGGACTCGATTGACCGACGACGGCGATGCGGGAATTCTGCAGAGAATGACGCGGCGCGATCAGCCCCCGCGAGGCTCGCAGCGGAGCGCATGTGGCAATGCGCGACATCAGCGCACGATCACGGCGAGTCCGTGGACCGCGCTCGCGCTCGTGATCGCCACCGCGTTCCTCGCGGCGTGCCAGACACCGCTTCACTCGATCACCGTCGACGTGCAGACGGACCTCGTCCCGCAGCTCGAGCTCGGGCTGCTGGAGGTGGAGGTGCTGGAGGGCAGCGTGCCGCGAGGCACGACGAGCGTGCGGTCGCGGCGCACGGCGGTGATGCCGCAGCTCCCCGAGGCCGGCGAGTACCAGCGCACGCGTCGTGTCGCGGAGATGGCGGGGCTCGCCGCCGGTACGTACACGGTGCGCGTGATCGGGCGCAGGCCCGCTGCGCCGGGCGCGCCCGAAGACGGCGGAACGATCCTCGCGGAGCGTCGCGTGGTCGTCGCGCTCTCGAACGATCGGGTGGTGCGCGTGGTGCTCGGCGCGAGCTGCGTGGGCGTCACGTGCCCAGGCGCGGGTGATCTCGACGAGGCGTCGCAGTGCCTCAACGGACGCTGCGTCGAGCCCGGCTGCGATCCGTCGCTGCCCTCGGCGACGCGTGACTGCTGCACGGGCATCGGCTGCGTCGAGCTCGCGCTCTGCGACGATGCGACCGACTGCGAGGCTGCGCCCTGCGCCACGCCTCGCTGCGTGGACGGCGCCTGCATCGCCGAAGATCGGCCTGGGGCGTGCGCGCCCGACGAGTACTGCGATCGAAGCGCGCGCAGCTGCTTGCCGCTGCCTCCTTCGCTGCGCCCGGACGCGGGCGCGCCCGACGCGAGCGCACCCGACGCGTTCGTCGTGATCGACGCCTACGTGGATCCCGGCGAGGACGCCGGCTTCTTCGATGCGTTCTCCTGCCCCGCCGAGGTGTGTGGCAACGGCGGCGACGACGACTGCGACGGAATGTCGGACTGCATGGATCCCGACTGTGTCGGCGCGACGTGCGACGACGGCAACGCGTGCACGCACCACGACGCGTGCAACGGCTCGGGCTGCGCCGGCACGGCGATCACGTGCAGCTCGTCCGAGTGCGTGACGCGGGCGTGCAACGGCAGCGCGACGTGCACCGAGACCCCGCGCTCGGGATCGTGCACGGACGACGGCAACGCGTGCACGAGCGACTCGTGCTCGGGCGGCGCGTGCACGCACCCGCGACGCGCAGACGGCTCGACGTGCGGCGGCTCGAACCGCTGCTGCAGCGGCAGCTGCGTGAACCCGAGCAACAACGCGAACCACTGCGGCGTCTGCGGCGTGGACTGCGGATCACGGTCGTGCGTGTCGGGCGCGTGCCGCTGCGTCTCGAACGCAGAGTGCCGCGCCGAGGGCTACGGCAGCGACGCGACTTGCTACGACGCGGGCGACGGCAACGGCATGCGCTGCCAGTGCGTCTGCAACAGCGACTCGAACTGGCGCGGCACCTGCGGCGACTGCCCCGGCACCGCCCAGTGCAACCAGCGCAGCGGCCTCAACATCTGCTTCTTCCCATGACTCGCTCGCGCGTCGCTCAAGTGGCGATCGCGTTCGCGGGCTCGCTCGCACTCGCGAGCACGACGGCAGCACAAGAGCCGTCGCTCCCTCTCCAGGGCATCGAAGTCGACGTGGGCGCGCAACCGCCCGCGTTCTCGACCGTGTACTTCGACGACGCGAGCACGCCCGAGGAACGTGTCGTCCGCGCGCTGCACGAGCTCGGCGTCCCGGACCTGCGACGCGCGCAGCTGCACTACGTGAGCGACACGTGGTCGAACCGGATCAGCGTTGCCATGGTGCTCCCCGCCAGCAGTCACACACGATGGGCCGTGATCGAGGGCGTCCTCGAGCCAGTCGCCCGCATCGGACCCGCGCTCGACGTCGAAGCGGAGTGCAGCGCGCAGAGCCAAGCATGCACAGGCCTCGACGTCAGCATCGCACTCCACGATCGCGGCCGCGGGGACCTCGCTCGATGGCCCGGACGCGACCCGAGCGACGATCTGCTCTTTTCCGTGGCACCGATCCTCGATCGGCTGACACGACGCATGCTCGCCCGCTACGAGCGCGGGGATGACGAGCTCGCTCGCAGGGACGCCGCGGACATCCGCGGTCGAGCGGCCGCGTTCGAACACCTGTCGGGCGTGGCTCTCTACATCGACATCGCCTCCCTCCAAATCATCGAAGCCGCTTCGATGACGCCAACCGACCCGCTCTGCCCACTCCGCGGCGAGGATGTGAACGCGTGGATCTCCGCGCTCGAGAATGCGCGGGGGTTCTGGCTTCGAGATGCGACCGCGATGCGAGCGCTGATCGACATCGGCCCAAGCGCCGTGCCTGCGCTCACGATCTGCGTCGAAAACGACGAACGGTTCACGCGGTCGGTGTGGCGACTGTGGCGGCGAATGCGCTTCCAGAATTTCCACGAAGACGAGTTCATTCGCCCGGTTCACGCGGCCTGCGCGCAGGCACTCCGCAGCATTCTGGATGCCGACAACCGCGCCGAATACGAAGGCGAACGTGCGATCACCTCCGAGGAGCGTGCGCGTCTCGCCGCGTTCGTGCGTGAGCACTTTCGAACGCAGGACATCGCCGACGGGTGGATGTCCGTGCTCCGCGATCCCGCAAGCGCGCCGCGAGACGTCGCGGACGCGGTGCGAGTCCTGACGCGGGCATCTGTGTGTGAGGTTCGACCGCCCATGCACCGACCCGAACACCGGGCTGAGCTCGCCCGCCTGCTCATCGAGCGATCGAACGCTGCACGCGAGGCATCCGACTTCGAGACGGTCTGCGCATTCAGCGAGGCCGCGCTCCGACTCCCGAGCCCACCGACCGACGCGCTCGCACCGCTCGCGCTCGCATGTCTCGCCGACGAGGACTGCCCTTGCATCGACGCGTTTCCGGCGACGCTCGGGACGACTCTTCCCGAGGTTCGCGCCGTCCACGAGATGCGTCGCGCCGTCGACGAGACGCGTCGCGCCGCGCACGACGACCGCGCGTTCCGACGGATCCGTGGTCACCTCGTCCAGCGTCGCTTCGACGTCGCCGACGCCGAGCATCTCTGCGACCTCGCGACGCGCCGATCCGACGCTCGACGGTTGCTGACCACCGCGTTGCGCGATCACGTGGCGCGAGGGTCGGTGCTCTTCGAGCTCGGGGAGCGGGGCTTCGTCGACCTCTCAGGCGGCGAGCCGCGAGGCCTCGCGCTCCGACAGCTCGTCGTTCGAGTCCTTTCAGGCGAAGCGATCGCTCCGCGCGTACAGCCGCGCGTCATCCAACTGTGCGAGATCGAGATCGAGCCCGAGCCCGTGTGCCCCGCGCCTGGTGCCTCACGGACGACCGTGAGTCCCTGACGTTCAGCCTTCGCGCGGGCCGGATGCGCGGCCCTTGCGGAGGAAGAGAAGCAGCGCGCTCAGCGTGCCGAGGCCGATGATCACGCAGCCGCAGCCGCCGCAGAGCATGAAGTCGTCTTCGTTCGGACCGAAGCGACAGCCCGAGTGGCTCGCCTGAAACCCTGGCGGACACGGACCGACCACGTCGGCTCGCGCGAGCGAGGCGCCTCCGAACCAGCCGCCGATCGCGAGGACGAAGACCGCGAGCGCCGCGAGGCCGGGCGGTGTGGAGCGGGCGCCGTGCATGGGCTGCATGCTCGCACGAGACGCGCGCATCAGTCGTCCGCGGCGCAGGCGCCGCGCGCTGGGGGGTTTGCCCCCACCCCGTACGACCATTCGATCCCGAGAAACGAAAGCTTCTCGGTCTCTCAGAAGACCAAGAGCGCAGCGTCGACGCCCACGAGCCACCCGACGTCGTCGCCCTCGACCCAGTCGTCGACGAGGTACGCCCACGCGCGGACCTCGGCGCCCACGTGCGCGTCGAACGCGAACGACACGGGGTAGGTCCACCCGAAGTAGAACGATGCGTCGCGATCGGGGCGCGTGATCACGCCGATCTCCGGGAGGATCGAGAAGTACCCCGCGCCGATTCGGAAGGGCTCGCGTCGCGGCGCCCACAAGGCGCGCGGCCCGATGCCGACCTGCACGGAGAGCTGCTCGAACGACGTGCCGAGCACCGACGGCAACACACGCAGACGCAGGTCCGCGCCGATCACGTTGCCGAAGAGCGCGTGCAGCACGTCCTCGCCGTCCCAGTCGACGCCCGTGCCCCAGCCGAGGCTCGCGAAGATCGATCCCACGGCGACGCTGAGCTCGGGACGAAGCGCGACGCCGCCGCCGATCGCGCCCTCGAAGCGCCACTCGTCTTCCGCGATGTAGAAGCTCGGCGGAGGCGTCGGCGCGGGCGGCTGGCGCAGGTGACCGTAGAGGGCGCGCACGCGCTCGTCGGTCGCGATCGACTGCGACTCGCGAGCGATTCCATCTCGGTCGGAGGGGAAGTCGCTCACGTCGTGCGCCGCTCCGTCGAGCTCGATCACGACGCCGCCGTTGCACTCGGACGCGCACGGACGCGCCGCGCGGATCGGCCGACACACGCCGCTCGCGTACGCGCACACGCTCACGGCTCCGTCGGGCATCGACGTCACGAGCGCACGATCGCGCGAGAGCAAGACGGCGGGCTGATCCACGAACAAGCCCACGACGTGCGCGGCGCGCTCGGTCTCCGCGCGCGCCAGCGAGGGGGCACCCATCACCGAGCACCACACACCGAGCGCGAGGACGGAAAGCCCGAGCGCGCGCCGCGTTCGGCTCGCGAGGCCAGGGACGTGCGGGGGGAGGGAGCGCGACGAGGAGGGCATGCGCGCGTTCGGACGCGCGAGGTGGCGACACGATCTCCGCGGCGCTCGGAACTCGTCGTACCCTCGCGACGCCATGGCCCTGCCCACGATGAGCACCCCCTCGATCCCGCCTGGCCCGCCTGCTTCGGTGCGCGCGCTCCTCGCGCACCCCGGCGTCGGCGACGTGCTCCGTCTCGTCGCGGGCTCGCGCGGGCTCGATCGCGCGCTGTCTCACCCGCGCATCCAGAAGTCTGGGCTCGTCTTCGCGGGCCACCTGCACGGCATCGTGCCGTCGCGCGTGCAGATCTTCGGCGAGACCGAGATCACGTACTTCGCCACGCTCGATCCCGACGCGCGCGCGGCGCGGGCGGCGCTCCTCTTCTCCCTCGCGCCCTCGCTCGTCGTCCTCACGCGCGACGTCGATCCGCCGAGCGAGATCGTCGAAGCCGCGGAGCGCACTGGCTCTCCGCTCGCGATCGCGGCGGCGCGATCGAGCCACGCGATCGCGCTCCTCCACGGCGTGCTCGACACGATCCTGGCGCCGCGCGAGTGGCGTCACGGCGTCATGGTCGAGGTCTACGGGGTCGGGATCCTGCTGACCGGCGCGAGCGGGATCGGCAAGAGCGAGTGCGCGCTCTTCCTCGTCGAGCGCGGACACCGCCTCGTGGCCGACGACCGGGTGGAGATCACGTCCGCCGCCGACAACACGCTCGTGGGTCGGCCCGCGCCGCTCTTGAAGCACCACCTCGAGATCCGCGGCCTCGGCATCCTCAACATCCGTGATCTCTTCGGCGCCACCGCCGTGCGCGACGAGGCCACGCTCCACCTCGTGATCGATCTCCGCTCGTTCGAGCGACACGAAGACGCCGATCGCCTCGGGATCGACGACGTGACGACGTCGATGCTCGGGCAAGAGGTGCCGCTCGTGACGATCCCCGTGCGACCGGGGCGAGACATGGGCGTCCTGCTCGAGGTCGCGGCGCGCAACCAGCTGCTCAAGCGCTCGGGTCACCACGGGGCGCGCGCGTTCGTGGATCGCCTGGAGAAGGCGACGATGAAATGACCCGAGAAGCCAAGGGATCCAGCGACACAGGCGGCGCTGATGCGCGCCTCGCGAAGTACGGGCGCTCGCTCGGCCTCGAGCCCAAGCACATCGCCGCGGGCCTCGGCATCACGCTCGCCACGCTGCTCACGCTGAAGTCCTTCGGGCGGCCGTGGTGGTGCGCGTGCGGGAGCTTCGTGCCCTGGTCGGCCGACATCAACGGAAGCCACAACTCACAGCACTTCGTCGATCCGTACTCGGCGAGTCACTTCGAGCACGGCCTCCTGTTCTTCCTCTTCCTCCTGCTGTTCCCGAAGCTCTCCCTCGCGTGGCGCACCGTCGCCGCGACGACGATGGAGTGCGCGTGGGAGCTGCTCGAGAACTCGAGCTTCATCATCGATCGCTACCGCGCTGCGACGGTGTCGTCCGACTACTACGGCGACGCGGTGCTCAACTCGCTGTCGGACGTGATCTTCGCGACCTCCGGCTTTCTCGTGTCGTGGCTCGTGATCCGCCACGCGCGCCTCGGGTGGCCCGCGTGGATCGCGATGGTCGCCCTGTGCGAGCTCGGCATGGTGTTCACGGTGCGGGACAGCCTCGCGATCAACGTCGTGATGCTCATCCACCCGGTCGACGCGATCCGCACGTGGCAAGCGGGCGGCTGACGCCCTCGCTCACAACGATCAGAGCAAGAGGCCGTGCTCGTCCCAGAGATCGCCGAGGCGCTCGCCGAGGCGCGCGACGATCGCCCGACGAACCTCGGCCTCCGTCGCGCACGCCAAGGCGTCGTTCGCGACGTCCACGCACGACGCGAGATCGAGGCGCGCGGCGATCGCTCGCGCGAGCGGGATCTCGGACGCCGGCATCGAGAGCGACCTCAGCCCGAGGCCCAGGAGCACCGGCAGCGCGAGCGGATGCGAGGCCATGTCGCCGCAGAGGCTCACGGGCAGCGAGCGAGGCGCGGCCGCGACCATGATCGGGCGGAGGAGGCGCAGGAGACCGGGCGAGAGCGGCGACGCGAGGCCGGCCACGGCGGGGTCGCCGCGGTCGACCGCGAGCGCGTACTGCGCGAGGTCGTTCGTGCCGATGGAGAAGAAGTCGCACTCGTTCGCCAGCACGTCGGCGAGCACGACCGCGGAGGGCACCTCGATCATCGCGCCGATCGGGACCACGCGGTGCGGGACGCGGGCCTGTGTGAGCTCGCGACGTGCGTGCTCCACCACACGGCGCGCCTCGCGCATCTCCTCGACGGTGCAGACCATCGGAAACATCAGCCGCAGCGGCGCATGCTCTGCGGCGCGGAGGACCGCGCGGATCTGCGCGCGGAGGACCTCGGGCAGCTCGAGCGCGAGGCGCAGGCCTCGGAGCCCGAGCGCGGGGTTCGGAGCCTCTGCGAGCTCCGCGAGGCGACGACTCCCCTCTGCGCCGCGCCTGCGCGGGAGCTTGTCCGCACCGAGATCGAACGTGCGCAGCGTCACCGTGCGCGGCGCGAACGCCCGACCCACGCGCGTGAAGACCTCCGTCAGCTGCTCTTCGTCGGGCAGCGTTCCGTCGAGGTACAGGAACTCGGTGCGGTAGAGGCCCACGCCCTCGGCGCGCTCGTCGAGCGCCTCCTCGAGCTCCACCTCGATCTCGAGGTTCGCGAGGATCTCGATGCGCGTCCCGCACTCGAGCGCGGTGTGTGTGTCTCGCGACTCGCGGAGGCGTCCGGTGAACGAGCGGTAGCGATCCGCGCGATCCTCGGCCGACGCGCGCTCCTCGATCGACGGGTCGACGTGGACCTCGCCGCGACGCGCGTCGACGATGACGATCGTGCCGGCCTCGATGGTGCGGGTCGCGCCGCGCACGCCGACGACGGTGGGGATGTGGAGCGCGCGCGCGAGGATCGCCGTGTGACCCGTGGCCGTGCCGAGCTCCGTCACGACGGCGAGCAACCGCGCGCGGGGCAGCGCGAGCAGCTCGGCCGCGCTGAGATCGCTCGCGACGAGCACCGCGGGCTGCTCGAGCGTCGGCAGCTCGGTGCCCACACCCGTGAGCGCGCGGAGCACGTCTTCGACCACGTGCTCGATGTCGTGCACGCGCTCGCGGAGGTAGCTCTCCTTGGCCTGCCCGAGGCGGCGCGTGAGGTCGTCGGCCACGTGGCGCAGCGCCCACTCCGCGCACTTTCCAGAGCGAATCTCGGTCTCGGTCGACGTGACGAGGAGCTCGTCCTTCACCAAGAGCAGGTGAGTCTCGAGGACCAGTCGATGCTCCGCGTCGACCGACGGATCGAGGCGATCGCGCACCGCCTCGAGCGTCGAGAGAGACAGCGACGTCGCGTCGTGGAGGCGCGTGATCTCGCCCTTCACCTCGTCGGGCTCGATCGCGCGCCGCGTGATCGGCACGGAGCGTCGATCGAAGATCACGACATGCCCGATCGCGACGCCCGGCGAAGCGGGGAGCCCGCGCAGCGCGCGCTGCGCAGGGAGCTGCGGCACCTCGATCGGCCGTGTGGGAGGGCCGTCGTCGTCGAACGCCGTCACGAGCGCTCTCCGAAGCCGTCGGCGATGAGCGCGCCGATCGCCGCGAGCGCCGCCTCCGCGTCTGCACCGGTCGTGTGCACCGTGACGGAGGTTCCGCGGCTGCCGCAGAGCAGGAGCACGCCCATCACGCTCTTGGCGTTGGCGCGCTGGCCATCCTTCTCGAGCTCGACCTCGGAGCTGAAGCGGGCCGCGAGCTGGACGAGCTTGGTGGCCGCCCGCGCGTGCAGACCGAGCTCGTTGACGATCTCGAACGAGCCCGTCGCGCTCGCAGGCGAGACCTCGACGCTCATCGCGCGACGTCCCTGTGCGCGACGACGATCTCGCGCGTACCGCGCAGTCGCTCTGCGATGTGCTCCGCGATCGCCACCGAGCGGTGTCGTCCGCCCGTGCACCCGATCGCCACGGTGAGATATGCCTTTCCTTCGCGCTCGTAGCGGGGAAGGGTGTGCTCGAGCAGCGTGAGCACGTCACCCACGAGCTCCTGCGTCTCGGGCGAGCCGAGCACGAAGTCGCGGACGGGCGCGTCGAGCCCCGTCTGCGGGCGGAGGTGCGGCACGAAGTGAGGGTTGTCGAGGAAGCGCACGTCGAAGACGAGATCGGCGTCGACGGGGAGGCCGTACTTGAAGCCGAACGACACGACGCGAACGCGCATCGCGACGCTGGTCGCGGCGCGACCCACGTACTCGACGAGGGCCCGCCGCAACTCGTGCACGGACAGGCGTGAGGTGTCGATCACGTGCGTCGCGCGCTGCCGCAGCGTGGAGAGCTGCACGCGCTCGCGTGAGATCGCCTCCATCACGTCGCCCTCGGGCGCGAGCGGGTGCGGACGTCGCGTCTCGCTGTAGCGGCGCACGAGCATGTCGTCCGCGCAGTCGAGGAAGAGGAGCTCGACCTCGTGCCCGGAGCTGCGCACGCGATCGACGAACTCACCCGCGCTCTCGAGGAACGCGCCCGTGCGCACGTCGATGCCGAGGCCGATCTGGCGCACGGCGCCGCCGAGCAGCAGCCGGCTCGACTCGCCTTCGTCGAACAGCCGCAAGAGCTCGGGCGCGAGCTGGGGCGGGAGGTTGTCCACGCAGTAGAAGCCGAGATCCTCGAGCACTCGCAGGGCGCTCGAGCGTCCTGCGCCCGACATCCCGGTCACGACCACGACATGGAGCGCGCTCACGACGCGCATCGTACCAAAGCGAGGTCGATGCGGTGATCACTCCATGATCACTCCATGAAGCGGTCGAGATCCCCCTCGCTCATGAAGCCCACGTGCCGCTCCGACACGCGCCCCTCGGCGTCGATCTGGAAGTACGACGGAACCGCCTCGAGCGGGCCGAGGTCGGAGACACCGCGCGCCACGCCGTCCACAGGGTCCCACGCGATCGTGAACGGCGACTCCATCGCTTGCTCGAAGAGCGGCGCGAACGTCGCCGCGTCGGGCTGCGCGAGGACGCCGATCACGATGACGTCCTCGTGATCGCGCGCGTAGCGTGACAGGGGTCGCATCGCGGCTTGGCTGACGCCGTCGTACGTCGCCAGCACCACGATCAGCACCTGGCTGCCGCGCTGATCCTCGAGGGCCACGACGCGACCATCCGTGCTGCGCAGGTGGAGGACGACGCTGTCGTCTTCGCGGCGCGCGTGCGTGCTGCCGACCGCCCCGTCGTGTGCGCCACAGCCCGCGAGCCACACGACGGTGAGCGCGAAGGGCGGCCACGAACGTGTGCGCGGGGGAGGCACTGCGGGCGCTATAACACGCGTCGCCGGTGTCCTCGTCCACGTCACGCCCGAAGCCAACTCCGAAGGCGAAGCGCCGCCTCGTCGTGGTCGGGACGGGCGCGCACCTCGACGCGCTGATCGCGCAGACCGACCGCACGCGGCGACGCGACGACGATCCGGTCTCGTTCGTCCATCGCTACGAGGATCCACACGACCGCGAGGTCGTCGCGCTGGTCGCGGCGCTGCTCGCGTTCGGCAACGTGAAGGCGATCCGCACGTCGATCGCGCGCCTCCTCGATCGCGTCCTGCGAGACACGAACGTCGGCCCCGCGCGCGCGATCGCCATGCTGAGCGACACGGAGATCGCGGCGCGTCTCGACGGGTTCGTGCACCGCGTCTACCGCGGCGAGGACCTCGCGCGCGTGCTCGTCGGCGCCGCGCGCCTCAGGCGCGAGCACGGCTCCATCGCCGCTTCCCTCGTGCATTTCGCGCGCGACGCGCGCCTCGACGTCCCTCCCACCCTCGCGTCGCGGCCCCAGATCGCGCGTGTGCTCGCGGGGCTGGGCGATGCGCTCCGTGGTCCTCTGCCGCACCGCAGCGGGCTCGTGCACCTCGTGCCGGACGTGCGTCGCGGGAGCGCGTGCAAGCGCCTCCTCCTCTTCCTGCGTTGGATGTGTCGGCGCGACGACGGCGTCGACCTCGGGCTCTCGGACTTCCCCGCGTCCGAGCTCGTGATCCCGCTCGACACGCACGTGCACCGCATCGCGAGGAACCTCGATCTCACGCGACGGACCGACGCCTCGATGAAGACGGCGATCGAGATCACCGACGCGCTCTCGCGCTTCGATCCCGCCGATCCGGTGAAGTACGACTTCGCGATCTGCCACCTGGGCGTGTCGCGGCAGTGCCCCAGCCGACGCGATCCGGTGCGCTGCGACGCCTGCGTCGTGCGCACGGTGTGTCGTCACTGGCGCGCGCGCTGACGGCCTCGAGCTCGGCGTTCAGGCGAGGTGCGCGCGCAGGGTGTCTTGCCAGCGCGCGATCTCGGCGCGCGTCGTGTCGCACGCAGCGATCTCCGTGGCCTCGAGGCGGACGATCCCGAGCTCGTGGAACGCGGCCAACGCGGCCTCGAGCTTCGGCTTCGAGACCGTCTCTCGCAGCGAGATCTCCTGCGCCGCGAACGCACGCTGCGCGCGATCGAAGACCTGCTTGCTCCAGTCCTTGCGGGTGATCGGCAGCGCGGCGTCTCCGAGGCTGTCGAGCGCCACGCGGTACGCCTCGAGGTAGGTGCGGATCATCTGGGCGTAGGTCTCGAGGCGCGCGCCGTCGGGGCCAGCCGCGCGACGCACGACGTCGCCCTCCCACACGACCTCGCCGCCCTCGATCATCTTCCCGAGCGCGTCCGAGAAGATCTCCTCGAAGCCCGCGTCCGCGCGGTACTGGAACTCCAGCTTGAAGAGCCGCGACAGCTCGCGGACGCGCTCGCGCAGCGCGGTCATCGGAGCCTCCCAGCCGAGCGCGCCGAGCGAGCTGGCGACGAGCGCGCTCGGCACGAAGAAGTGAAGGACGTTGTTCTTGAAGTACTCGACCGACAGGCGGCGCGCGTCGGGCACCGCGAACGTGGCGGACTCGTCTTCGCCGGTGCGCACGAGCAGCTTCGCGTCGACGAAGAGCGCGAGCGCCTGATCGAACGTGTCGGAGCGCAGCGCACCTGCGCGGTCCGTGATCGCCCGCGCGACCGGCGCGTCGAGCCGCTGGAACACGTGCACGAGCTCTTCGGCGACCGACGCGAGGTGCGGCCGCGTCACGCTGCGCGCCTTGCCCGCGAGCAGCGCCGTCGCCAAGAGCGCCGCGGGCGTGACCATCGTGACGCGATCGATCTCGTAGGTGATGCGGTGCGCGATGCGTGAGATGAGCGCGCGGCGCTTCGCGGGTGAGAGCTCGGGCGCTGGATCGGTGGCCTGCGGATCGACGCCGGCGGCCTCGCGATGGAGCGTGCCGAGATCGAAGGTCTGACCGAACTGGAGGTAGAGGCGGCCGTAGCGTGATCGCAGGACGCGCGGCGCGCGCAGGAGGCCGCCGAGGTCCTCTTTCTTCTTCTCCCCGCCCTCGAGCTCCCGCACGTACGAGCCCTCCTCGATGATCCGCTCGTAGCCGATCGAGATGGGCACGAACTGAACGGGCTGCGAGAGCCCCGACGCCGACCGACTCAGCCCCGCGTCCACGATCATCGAGAGGATGCCGAGCTTCGGAGGCAGGAGCTTTCCGGTGCGCGATCGGCCGCCCTCGACGAAGACCTCGATGCTGTGGCCTTCGTGCAGCACCTTGCGGATGTAGGCGTCGACGATGTGCGGATAGAGCTTCTGCCCCTTGAAGCTCCGACGGATGAAGAACGCGCCGGCGTGCCGGAAGATCATCCCGAGCGGGAAGAACGCGAGGTTGTCGCCGGCAGCGATCAGCGGCGGCGCGAGACCATGCGCGTAGAAGACGCTCGACACGATGAGGTAGTCGACGTGGCTCTTGTGCGAAGGCACGAGCACGAGCGGCCCATGGCGCGCGGCCTCGCGCACGCGCGCCATGCCGGCTTCGTCCACCACGAGGCCGTCGTAGATGCGATCCCACACCACGCGGAGCGCGCGATCCATCAAGCCCACGACGTTCTGATCGGGCGCCGCGGCGAGCAGATCGAGCTCGCGCCGCGTCTCGGCCTCGATCTCCCGGTACGGCCGCGCGGCCTCGCGGGCGGCGCCCTGCATGTGACGACGCAGGCGCGGGCTGCGCAGGAGCTCGTCCTTCAGGCGGCCGCTCGTCTTGTGGGCGGGCCCGAGCATGATCGTGCGCTCGCGCTCCATGCGCCGGAGCAAGGCGTAGCGAACCGCGTCGGCCGCCTGCGCGTCGGTCATCTCCTGGTTCTCGCCGAGGAACGCGAGCAGATCGAAGGGCTCACCGCCGCGGTGCATCGCGTTGCGGAAGTTGAAGAGGAACTGCAGCGACGTACGCACGCGCCCCGGCCAGTCGCTCGGCCCGAACAGCACGTCGAGCAGCGTCGGCTGCTTGTTCGGCGTCCGCTTGGTCCAGACCAGCGTTTGCGGCAGGAGGATGATCGGCTTCTCGGTCTTCCGCTGGAGCTCGACCAGTGTGCGGACGAGATCGACGTCGAGCGGCGCGCCCGCGCGTCCCTCCTTGGCCGTCGTCATCGCGCGAGAGACCGACGGAGGCCGCCGCAAGAAGAGGAGGGCGCTCGCGCCCGCGGCGAGGGTGTCGGCGAGCGCGCTCTCTTCGGGGATCGGGCTCGCGCGTCGGAGCCGGCGCGCGCCTCGGCCGAACGGCTCGAACACCGACATGCCGAGGTCGTTCGTGAACCGGATGAGCGGGAGCGCGTTCGACTTCACCAGGTAGTCGAGGCCGAGGAAGTCGAGGAACGACTGCGCGCGGCCGATGTAGACGACGTGACCGCGCGCGCTCGCCTCCCGCACGGCGTCGGCCCAGCCCTCGTCGACCTGGATGTGGCGGAACACGCGGTCGTAGAGCGACCGCCAGAGCGGGCTCGGCTCGTACGCCACGGGCGCATAGCCCCCGGACACGTTGGCGGCGGGCAGACCGCGCGACTCGACCGCCCGCGTCGGGGGCGGCTCGGAGGGGAGGCCCTGACCGCCCGACGAGGGGCGCGGCGTGGCCTCGCGCGCGCTCTCCGGCATCGGCCGACGCTATCACGCGCAACGGCCGCCGCGGTGCGCCGATCCGCCCCCCACGTCGGCGCGTAACCGCCCGGAATCGTAGTTGACCCCGAGATCCGCGCACCCGTATCCTCGCGACTGATCCGAGCCCTTTCCGCGGCTCGAGTGGGCCCTGCTCGCCGCCTCACCGAGCCCGACCACGCGAGCCTCGGTCGGCAGACGATCTCGACCGCGCATCCCGCCCCAGGAACCAGCCCTTTGGCAGTCGATCGCACCAAAATTCTCGAAGCGGCCCAGAAGCATCTGAGCAAGGGCGCTTACGACAAGGCGATCGTCGAGCTGCAGAAGCTGGTGAAGGCCGACCCGAGCGACGTCCGCACGTGGCTCAAGATCGGCGACCTCTACGTCAAGCTCAACCAGCGGCCGCAGGCGATCGACACGTACGCGCGCGTCGCCGACCAGTACGCGGGGCAGGGCTTCTTCCACAAGGCCGTCGCGGTCTACAAGCAGATCCTCAACCTCGACGGCACGCGCCTCGACGTGAAGCTGCGTCTCGCCGAGATGCACGAGTCGATGCAGCTCACGAGCGACGCGATGGCCGCGTACGAGCAGATCGCTGCGGAGTACGGGCGCCTCGGCGACGCCGAGAAGGCGCTGTCGACGTTCGGCAAGATGGTCGGGCTCGACGCGACGAACATCCCGACGCGCATCAAGTACGCCGAGGCGCTGTCGCGCGCGGGACGCAACGAAGAAGCCGCCGCAGCGTTCGAGGCGGGCGCGGAGCTGCTGAAGAAGCAGGGCCGCATGGACGACTACCTCAAGGTCGTCGAGCGGCTGCTCTTCCACCGCGAGGACGTCGACCGCTCGCGCGAGCTCGCGGAGCTCTACCTCGAGCGCAACGACGGCAAGCGCGCGCTCGCGAAGCTGCAGGTCCTCTTCAAGGCGGACCCCAAGCACATCCCGACCCTCGAGCTGCTCGCGCGCGCGTTCGAGCAGGTGCAGCAGCTCCCGAAGACCATCTCGGTGCTCCGCGAGATCGCGCGTCTCTACGGCGACAAGGGCATGGTCGACGAGCGCGCGCGCGCCCTCAAGCGCATCGTGGCGCTCGATCCGGGCGACCCCGAGGCGCGTCAGGCGCTCGCGCAGATGGCCGGTCCGGCGCGACCCGCGGCGGCCGCGATCAAGAAGGATCTCGCGCCGCCACCCGGCGCGGTGATCGAGTCGAGCCGCGCACAGCGCGCGCTGTCCGAGCCTCCCGAAGAGCTCGAGCCCGAAGACGAAGACGCGTACGACGACACGGCGGACGCCGAGCCGGAAGAGGTGATCGCGTACGTCGACGAAGACGCCGACGCGGACGTGATCGCGCCCGAGGACGACGACGTCGAGGCCGCGGCGGACGCCTACGAAGCCACGGACGGTGGCGTCGAAGACGCGACCGACGGCGCGACGGACAGCGCGCCCGAGTCTGCGGACGGGCCGAGCAACGACGAGAGCTCGGACGTCTTCATCGTCGAAGAAGATCCGGTCGAGGAGGTGGCAGCGGCCGAGCCCGAGCCGGCCGCCGAGCGCGCGCCTCGCAACTCGCTCCCGCCAGACGTCGCACGCGAAGCGAACATCGCGAAGCTGATGACGGAGGTCGAGGTCTTCCTCCGCTACGGCCTCAAGCAGAAGGTCGTCGAGCAGCTCCGCACCGTGCTCTCGATCGACCCTCGTCACGTCGAGGCGCGAGAGAAGCTCAAGGACCTCCTCGTCGAGCGCGGCGAGACTGCCGCCGCAGCGCTCGAGCTGATGGCGCTCGCCGATCAGTTCGTCGGCGACAAGCCCAACGTCTCGCTGCTCTACCTGCGTCAGGCGCGCGATCTCGATCCGAGCAACACCGCGATCCGGCAGCGTCTCGCGAGCCTCGACACCGCGTCGCAGCACCCGCCTCCGCGCGCGCCGACGCCGGCGCCCTCGCTGCCGACGCCGGTGCCGCCGCGCTCCGAGCGAGACGCGCCCGAAGAGGACACGGCCGAGCGCGCGCACGGGCAGGAGCCCGCCTCGCCTCCGACGCGGCCGCAGCCGGTCACGTCGTACCTCGCGCAGCGTGGCCCCAAGGTCGCCGGTCAGACCGGAGCGAACGCCGCGCTCGACGCGAGCGGCAAGCCCGCGGGCACGACCGGCGCGCAGGCAGCGATGCCCGGGCCCACGCCCGGCAAGCCCACGCTCGGCAGCCCGCTCGGGATCCGCGGCCCTGCGCGTCCGCTCGGTGCGCCGCTCGGCGCGCGGCCCTCGCCCATCGCGGCGCCCAAGCCCGGCGCGGCCAAGCCCTTCGCATCGCCGCCGCGATCTTCACCGCGCGCAGACGGGGAGCCGCGCACGGGAGAGATCGCGTTGCCTCCCGCGGTGCAATCCCCCGCGGTGCAGTCCCCCGCCGCCGTGGCTCCGCTCTCACCGCGCGCCCCCACGCCGCCGCCGCTCTCACCACGCGCCCCCACGCCGCCGCCGCTGTCGCCGCGCGCGCCCACTCCCTCGCCGCTGTCTCCGCCCGCGTTGCACGCCAACACGGACGACGAAGGCGGCTTCTTCGAGGACGAGCGCACCGTCTTCGGCGGCGCGATGTTCACACCGCCGAGCGAGGCGCACGACGACGCCCTCGCCGACGATCCCTTCGCCGTGGGCGACGATCGCGAGGGCCTGCTCCCGGGCGAGCCGTCCATCGCGATGCCGGCGCAGTTCCCCGAGCTCGACCCCGAGCTCGGCGACGTGCAACAGGCCGCGCCGCACTCGACCTCACCGCCGGGCGGCGACCCGCTCGCGCCGATGTCGCGCGAAGAGTTCGACAGCGTCCCGCTGCGTCCGAGCACCGTCGAAGAGATCGCGCCGGGGCGCCCGTCGCTGCCGCCGGGCGAGGTCGAAGAGATCCTCGACGAGGCAGAGTTCTTCGTCGCGCAGGGCCTGTTCGAAGAGGGCATCGGCGTCCTCCGCGACGCGCTCGCGGGGCACCCGAAGAACCGCCTGCTCTCGGATCGCATCGCCGAGATCGAAGAGCAGGCAGCGCGCGCGAGCGAGGCGATGAAGGACGCCTCTCAGCCGCCGCCGCCGATCGACAACTCCTTCCAGCTCGCAGAGAAGCTCGCGGACGAGCTCGGTCAGAACACGCGCGAAGGCAGCGACGTCCTCGACGTCGAAGAGGTGTTCGCGCAGTTCAAGAAGGGCGTCGAGCAGCAGGTCGCGCCGAACGACACGGACACGCACTTCGATCTCGGCATCGCCTACAAGGAGATGGGCCTCATCCCCGACGCGATCCACGAGTTCGAGCTCTGCATCGCGAACCAATCACGCGAGTGCGAGTCGCACACGATGATCGGCCTCTGTCACCTCGAGAAGAACGACGTGTCGGCGGCGATCGGCGCCTTCAAGAAGGGCCTCTACTCCGAGCGCAAGACCGACCGCGAAGAGCTCGGCCTCTACTTCGAGCTCGGTCGTGCCTACGAGGCGATGAGGGACCCGCAGGAAGCCCTCTACTATTACGAGAAGGTCAAGAAGCGCGACGACAAGTTCCTCAACGTGCAGGACAGGATCGACGCGCTGACCAAGGGTCGCCCCAAGAGCGGCGAGGTGGCTCCGAGCGAGGACCTCGACGCGGCCTTCGACGAGCTGATGGGCAAGGACTAGTTTTCCCGAGGGTCCAAACGGACCCTCCCCGCGGCGCGGGGCCCCGCTTGCACACCGCTTCGACCCCGCGTGCACACCTCGCGCGTCGCTCGGTGGGAGCTCGCGCCTCCCAGTGTGATCAGCCCGGCAGCGAGTCGCAGCCGAACTTCACGTCGACGCCGTCCTCCACCCTCGTCACCTGATCGCGCGCGAGCTCGCAGCTGGTCGGGCACAGCGTGATCGACGTGGGCATCGCCTCGTCGTCGTAGTACCAGCCGCCCGTCGTCGGGTTGCACGCGCCCGCACCGATCACGCGGCCCACGTCCGTGTCGCCATCGCGTCCGCGGATCTCCACGTTCACCTGATCGGGGATGAAGAACATGCCGTCCGGCGGCGGCGGGATGGCGACCTCGCAGTCGATCCGCGACGTCTCCACCACGTTCGTGGCGAGCGCATCGAAGAACGGTCCCCACGCGGCCGGACCGTCGCAGAGCTGCGCGCGCACGCCGCCCGTGCGTCGCACGAGCGCGCTGTAGGTGGGTCCGGGCGACGAGACGTCTGCGCCGCTCGTCCCGCACGTGCCGCAGAACACGGCGTCGTCGGTGTCGTCGCCCCAGCCGTAGATCGCGTTGAACACGTAGCCCTCGAAGAGCGGCCCCGTGTCCGGGAAGTCGTACGCGGGCGCGAGCAGGCCAGGGCCCATCTGCACCGCCGCGCTCCACGGGCTCACGCCGCCGGGATACGTCTCGAAGTCCGACGCCTCGTCGAACGGACGCGAGCCGGGCACGGTGCACGTCCACGGTGAGCCGGTGAGATCGCAGCCGCGCGGGCCGTTGCAGAGGCGCGCGTTGTCGTCCGTGACGACGACGAACGACTTGGTCGCCTCGGGCCGCAGCAGATCGAGCCACGGTCGGCTCCCGCGCTCTTGGCCCTCCGTGTATCCAGCCGTCTGCGCGAGCGTTCCGAGGATCTGCTCGAGCGGCTGCGTGCTCTTGATGTCGACCTCGATCTGGTGGAAGCGCGGCGCGTTGTCCGCGCAGTCGGCGCCGCCGATCGGAGGAGGAACGCACATGCGAAAGCGTCGGCTGCCGCCCACGGTGGTCTCACCCACGCCGCGCAGCGAGAGCACGATCAGGCGGTAGTCGAGATCGCTCTCGCCGAGGCGCGCAGCGAACGCGTTCATGCCCGACTGCACCTCCGAGATCGCAGGCGCCATGCTCGAGCTGTTGTCGACGACCCAGATGATGTCGACAGGCAAGCGCTCGATGAGCGCGCCCACGGACGCAGCCGCGCACTCGGTGCTCGCGTCTTGATTCGCGTCGGGGCGCGGCGCATCGGGCACCACGATGAACGCGTCGTCGGGGCCCGCGTCTGCCCACATCGGCACGTAGGCATCGGGCGGCGCGGGCGGAAGCTCGCGACGACACGACGCGCTCGAGAGCGCGAGCGCGACGCTGGCTCCGGTCCCGAGGATGCGTGAGGTCGAGGAGGACGAAGCGCGATCACGAAGCGAAGTGGGCCGTCGCAGCATCGAGCAAGGGTAGCGAGGGACCCGTGCGCGGGCGACCCGGTTCGCGCAGTCGGCACGTTCTCGTACCATCGGGTCGTGCGCGATCGACAGAATCGCTGGCAGTTCGGCCTTCGCGTCGCTCGTTCGACGACGCTGGCCGTGTCGCTCTTCGCGACACTCGTCGGTCCCGCGCACGTCGCGCACGCGAACCTCTTGCCGCTCACCGACGGCCGCGCCCGCATCGGCGAGCGCTCGTGGGGCGACGTGATCGATCCTGCACGTCGCGACGCACGACTCCTCGTGCGCCAGGCGCTCGTGCTGCTGCTCGATGCTCTGGTGCCCGCGCCGTCGGATGGGCTCGAGCCGCCCTCACAGCTGCAGGTGGAGCGAGCGCTCGATCGCCTCGATCGCGCGGCGCGTGTCCTCCCCGACGATCCCGAGCTCGCGTTCTACCGCGGCGTCGCGCTCGCGACGTATGTCCGAGAAGAGGCGGGCGGACGTACGGATCGTCGGACCGACGAGGCCGTCCGAGAGCTCGAGCGCGCGCGCGCCCTCGACGCCGCGCTCGCACCGTCGAGCGTCGCGTACCAGCTCGCGCTGCTCCACACGCGCGCGCATCGCTTCGATCGCGCCGCGGAAGAGTACGAGCGCGCCCGCATCGCCACCCGTGTGCTGCCTGCGCCTCTCGTCTCGCCGACCACGGATCAGGAGGGCACCCTGTTCGAGCTCTTTTTTCCGCCGTCGCTGTGTGGGCTCGCGACGAACCAGGCGGAGGTCGAGATGCTCGACGGCGACCTCGACGAGGCGCGCGCGCACTACGAGGAGAGCGTGGTCCTCTGCCCACCTCGCTCCCTCTACCGCGCGCTCGCGCTCTTCGGGCGTTCGCTCGCTGAAGAGCGACACGGCTCGCACGTGGAGGCGCTCGCGTCCGCAGAGGCCGCCTCGGCCGAGTGGATCCCCGATCCTCGCGACACCGTCGCACAATCGCTCATCGCGCAGCACGGGCCGACGGCGGCGCTGCATCATCCCGGCGTCGCCTTCGAGCCGCGCTGGGAGCGGCATGGCTATGAGGCGCTCGTGCACGAGGCGCTGGCGGCGCGTGCGACGGACCCCGACTCGGCGCAGACGGAGCGTGCGCGCGCGCAGCGGAGCCTGCGCGCGTTCTTCACGGTGGGCGGCAACGCGTCGCCCTACGCCGAGGTCGCGCGACAGGCGCTCGCGAGGGTCGAGGCGGGGGACATCGTCGTCGTCGGACGCGTGCCCGCGGGGACGCGCGACGCCGCGCGACCTTGATCGACGACAGAACGGGTACGATTCCGCGCATGCAGACGTCGCGGCAGACCGGCCCGCTCGGATCGCGCACTCGAACCTCGTCGATCGGCGTGCGCAACGTGCACGCGATGCTGAGGCGACCGCTCGCGCACCTCCAGTACCTGCAGGAGCAGCACGGCGACATCGTCGAGATGCCGATGCTGTCGCAGACGTGGCTCCTCCTCGTGCATCCCGAAGACGTCGAGTCGCTGCTCGTCGCGAACCACGCGAGCCTCGTGCGCGACGAGTTCGCCGTGTACCTGCGCCGCGTGCTCGGCGAAGGCCTGCTCACGTCCGACGGCGAGCTCTGGAAGCGACAGCGCCGCCTGTCGTCGACGGCGTTCACGCCGAAGCGCATCCGCGGCTACGCGGGCACGATGTCGGCGGTCACGGACCGCGGCCTCGCGCGCATCGAGGGCGGTCGCGTCTCGCAGCTGCACGAAGAGATGTCGCGCCTGACGATGGAGGTCGTCGCCGAGGTGCTGTTCGGCGCGGGCATCACCGACGAAGACGTGCAGACGGTCTCGCGCTCGCTCGGCGTGATGAATTCGCTCCTCACGAACAGCCTCGAGGCCGCCGTGCGCCTGCCTGCGTGGATCCCCACGCCGAACCACCGCCGCGCGGCGGTCGCGCTCGCAGACGTCGACGCGCTCGTGCACCGCATCATCGACGATCGCCGCAAGAGCAAGGAGCAGCGCGACGATCTGCTCTCGCACCTCTTGAACGCCGTCGACGAAGACGGCTCGCGCATGAGCGACGGGCAGCTGCGCGACGAGACGCTCACGCTCTTCCTCGCGGGCCACGAGACGACCTCGCTCGCGCTCACGCACGCGCTCTACCTGCTCGCGAAGCACCCCGAGGTGCTGCGACGCGTACAGGCCGAGGTCGACGACGTGCTCGGAGGACGACTGCCTTCGGAAGACGACGTGTCGAAGCTCGCGCTCGTCGAGCGCGTGATCAAGGAGGGCATGCGCCTCTACCCGCCGGCGTGGGTCGTCGGGCGCGAGGTCGCCAAGCCGATCGAGATCAGCGGCCACACGATCGAGAAGGGCACGCAGGCCGTGGTGAGTCAGTGGCTCACGCACCGCGATCCCCGCTGGTGGCACCGGCCCGAGGCCTTCGATCCCGATCGCTTCCTCCCCGAGCTGCAGAAGACGAGGCCTCGCTTCGCGTACTTCCCCTTCGGCGGCGGGCCGCGCGTCTGCATCGGGAACCACTTCGCGATGATGGAAGCGATCCTCATGCTCTCGCTGATCGTGAGCCGCTTCGAGGTCGAGCTCTTGCCGTTCGAGACGCTGCGCCACGCGCCGTCGATCACGCTGCAGCCCGCGGACCGCGGCGTGCGCGTGAAGTTCGTGCCTCGCGCGCGCGCGACGTCGATCGCGACGACGTCCGCGCTCGAAGCCGAGTGAGCGATCAGGCTTCCATCGGGCCGAGCTCTTCGCCGCTCTGGACGAAGAACGCTTGGCCGTAGAGGTCGAGCAGCTCGAGCGCCTTGTCCATGTCTTCCTTCGAGTGGCCGCGCGTGACGTTCACGCGCAGGCGCTCCTCGCCCTGCTTCACGCCGGGGTACGTGATGGGCACCATCATCACGCCGTTCTCGAGCAGCGCGACGTGCATGAAGAGCGCCTTGCGCTCGTCGCGACACATGACGGGCATGATGTGCGTGTTCGAGTGGCCGAGATCGAAGCCGAGCCCCTTGAGGTTCGTGCGCATGTACTCGGCCTTCTCGTGCAGCTCGGCGACGAGCGCGGGGCCGTCGGTCTCGAGCATGCCGAGGATCGTCGTCGCGGCCGCGACGATGGGCACGGGCAGCGTCGCCGAGAACACGAACGAGCGCGCGCGATGCTTGATGTGATCCACGACCTCTTCGTCGCCGAGGATGATGCCGCCGATGCCGCCGAGGCTCTTCGAGAACGTCGACACGATCACGAGCTTCTCGCTCGGGAACGTGCCTTCCAGATTGTGCGCCTCGAGGATGCCGCGCCCGTGCGTGCCGAGCGTGCCGGTGCCGTGCGCGTCGTCGAGCACGACGCACGCGTCGTAGCGCTTACAGACCTCGAGGATCTCGCCGATCGTCGCCTGGTCTCCGTCGAGCGAGTACACGCCCTCGAGCAGCACGAGCGCGTTCTTTCGCTCGCGCGTCTTCAGCACGCGCTCGAGCGAGCGCGCGGAGTTGTGGTTGAAGAAGCGGATCTCGGAGCCGCTCTTCGGCACGCCCGCCGCGAGGAACGATCCATCGAGGATGCACGCGTGGCTCAGCTGATCGAGCACGAGCGTCGTGTCCACGTCGGCGAGCGACATGATCGTGCCGACCATCGCCTGGTAGCCCGTGGTCGTGACGACGCACTTGGGCATCTCGAACCACGCCGCCAATCGCTCCTCGAGCTCCACGTGCGCGACCGTCGTGGCCTGCACGCGCGAGCTCGAGAGGCCGCACGCGTACTTGTCCACGGCGGCCTTCGCGGCCTCCTTCACCTTCGGGTGGTTGGTGAGACCGAGGTAGTCATTCGAGCTGAAGTTCACGAGCGGCTGGCCGCCGATCGAGGTGTGGAGGCCGCCGCTCTCGAACGGTCGGAAGTAGGGATAGACCTGCTTCGCCTTCGCCTCGCGGATGCGCGCCAGCTCGCCGTGGGCCTTGTCCTTGATCCAACTGGTCGTCATGGGGTGCCGTTACTACCGCGCACCCCGCGACTTTCAACGTGTAGAAGGGTTCGCACGCGTGCGACGCGAGCTTCGCAGTTCGGCCCGAATTCCTCGGCCGTTCGGCCGATTCCGGTCAGGCGCGCTTCACGACCACCGCGCTCGCGTTGCCGTAGTAGCCCATCGCCGTGACGACCACGACGTCGACCTTCTCGGGCGCGCGGCCTGCGATCAGCGGCGCGGGCGCCGTGCCCTCGATCCACGCGACGGCGGCCGCGAGGCCGAGCGCCGCGGACGCCGCGAACGCCTCTCCGAAGATGGCCTTGGGCGCGACGACCGCGGTCTCGGTGCCGAACAGCTGCTCGATCGCGTGGAGCTCGGCGACGTCGTAGCGCGCGAGTCCGGAGGCGCTCGAGCAGACGAGCGACACCGACGTCGGCGGCACGCCCGCGTCGTCGAGCGCGAGGCGCATCGCGCGGCCGATCGCGACCGGCGTCGCGTTGAGCAGGAAGGCCTCGTTCATCGGCGGCTCGAACGCGGTGCCGTAGCCCGCGATCACCGCGCGCACCATCGCGCCGCGCGCCTCGGCGTCCGCCCGACGCTCGCAGAGCACGTAGGCCGCGCCTTCTCCGAGGTGGAGGCCCGTCGATCGATCGCTGCCGGGCTCCCACGCCTCGTCGCCCTCGGCGATCGCGTCGAGCTTGCGAAACGCCGTGTAGAGCGGCTCCGTGACCACGTCTCCGCCGCCCACGAGGAACGCGTCTGCGCGACGGTGGGCGAGGTGCGTCTCGGCGACGAGCACCGCGTCGAGCGCGCCGCAATTGCCATTCACCACGGTGGTGTTGGGCGCGCGCAGATCCTCCCAGATGCTCACGTAGCCGGCGGCCGCGTTGATCACGGTGTTCGGGAAGCGCGCGGGGTTGATGTAGCGAGGATCCTCGAGCTCGGCGACGAGGTTGAGCTCCGTGATCGAGTCGAGCGAGCCGTACGCCGTGGAGGAACAGATGCCGACGTGATCGGCCGTGATCGGACCGACGAACTGGCCGTCTCTCTTCACGCCTGCGCTCTCGAGCGCGCGCTTGCCCGCGACGATCAGGTACTTCGTGAGCCGATCGAAATTGCGATGACCCTTGTCGCCGAGGAGCGCGTTCGCGTCGAAGCTGCGGCACTCCGCGGTGTGCGCCAGCGCGACGGAATCGACGGCGCCCTTGGGCTGCGGTGCGAGCTTCTCGTCGCCGAGCGCGGTCGACGGGCCCGCGAACGCGCGCCGACGTGCGTCGTCCGGGTCGCCGAGCCCGGCCTTGAACGCCTCGAAGTCGAGCGCGAAGGGGGCCACGGTCCCGATGCCGGTGATCGCGAGGGGCTTCATGGGGCCGGAGGATGCCACGTGACCGCGCGTCTGCCTGCCGCTTCGCACGCACGCACGACGGAACGACGAAGCCCCCAGACCGATGTCCGAGGGCTCGCCGAGATCGTGTCGTCACGCGTGAGCGCGACGCTCGACCCTCACGCGCCGATCACCACGCGCCAAATCACCAAGCGCCAAATCACCAAGCGCCAAATCACCAAGCGCCGGCGCCCGGCTGCACGTCGCCGAGGACGTTGCGCAGGGGCTCGGGGGCGAGGTTCGTCGAGGCCGAGTTGTTGCGCTCGCACTCGCGCGCCCAGAGGTAGTAGCAGGTGTAGTAGGTGCTCTTGAGGTACGCGCCGAGCGCCCACGCCGAGTTCACGAGGAACAGGCTCACCACGAGACCGAGGATCGGGCTGATGCGGTTCGAGATCTGGATGTTGAGGAAGTTCGCGAGGCCGAAGAACACGAAGCTGATGAGCCACGTGACGATGCCGAGGCCGACCACGCCCACGCCGACCTGCGTCGGATCGTTCTCCATCAGCTGCTTGCTGCGCTTGAACGAGTCGAAGAACCCGAGGTTCTCGAGGATCATCGCCGGCATCATGACGTACGTCGCGGTCGTCCAGATGGTGCGCAGGATTCCGAAGATGATCGTGCGCACGATGCCGCGCTGGTTGTTCGCGATGTTCTCGAGGAGATCGAACAGCGCGCAGACCGCCGCGAAGATCGTGATGCCGATGCTCGCCTTGAGCGTGCGCGAGAACGCCGTGCCCAGCGACGCCGTGCCGGTCGTGACCTGATCGGCGACCATCGACGTGTTCAGACCCGCGCTGAAGTAGTCGATGAAGTAGAGGCAGAAACAGCCGAACGCCATGAGCGGGATCTGGATGAGACCCGCGTACTCGGCGGGCGACATCACGAGCGCGATGATGAACAGGATGTGCAGCGGAACCGCCGCGAGGACGTTGATGGTGAGCGGGGCGAGGAGCATCGGGTTCTTGCGAACCATGCCCAACACCTGACCCATGAACGAGAACACACGGAAGAACGAGCCCACAGTTGCCTCCTTCGCTCCGGCACACGCCGGAGGTCGATTCAATCCGCCAACGGGCCGGATGCTATGCAATCGCGCCCGGTCCGAGAAGTCCCCTCGGACATGGATGAGACCGATCGCCACGTCGGCGTCGTCGCGCGGCAGGTCGCCACAGACGTCGCGTCAGCAGCCGACGATCTCGACCTCATAGGTGATCTCACCGAGCGCGCCGCTCGTGACCGTGACGCGGTAGCGCGATCCCACGGTGCGCTCGGTGGGCTCCCACGCGACCGACGAGCCACCGAAGCCGTCGGGCATGCGGTGGATCGGGCCCGTCACGTCCATGCCGTCGCTGACGCGCACCATGACGACGTTCGCGTCCATCACGCTCCCGCCGCTCGTCGACTGGAACGACCACCACGCCGTCGTCGTCTCTTGCGGTGCGGTACCGGGCGGCGGCCACGAGATCCACTGACGGGCGGTCGAGCCCGACGAGTCGAACACGGACAAGCACCCCGCGTTGCCGGCAAAGCCGATCCCCACGCGACCGAGCGGACCGTTCAGCACCCAGCGACGGTGACCGAGCGAGTCGACGCGGTCGTCCGCGACGTAGAGATCGATCGTGTCGGCGCTGCTGCCGCTGCCGAGCGCGAGGTTCGAGCTGCCCGCGCCTGCGGCGGCCGCAGCGGAGTAGCACGGCCAGTCCATCGGCGGCGCGTGGCTGAGGCTGCCGTTCCGGAACATCAGCAGCGCGCACGACTGCTGCTGCGCGGCCACGTCGGGGATGTCGACCACGGGACCGAGGCCGACCATCGCGCGGTAGCCCGTGATGCGGCGCAGCGTGTCGTCGATGGCCTCGCGCGGCATGGTGCCGCTGTCGCACATGCTCGCGCCCTCGTTCCACGGCGCGGTCGCCGTGGTGCGGTGCGCCTCGACCCAGATCGCGCACGAGTCCGCGCTCGATCGCGTGCTCGGATCACCAGGTGGCGCGGCGCTGCAGCCCGACCCCGAGTCGACGAAGCCCGGCAGGCACACGCAGCTCGTGGTCGCCTCGTCGCAGCGCTGGTTGGCGCCGCACGTCACCGTCGCGCAACCGCCCATCGGCACGTACGCGTCGGGCATCACGGCGATCGGCGCATCGACCCCTGGCGGTACGTACGCGTCGACGGGCGTCGATCCGCCAGCGTCTTCTCCCGTCGACGAGAGCGAGCCATCACAAGCAGCGAGGACCACGACGATCGCGAGGAGGGAGCGGCGCATCGGGCCAGTGTAGCGGGGGAAGGGCGCTTCGCGCGTGCTCAGAGATGGACGGCGATCGAGATCCCAGCCGTCCACACGATCGCGCCTCGCGGCAGAGCGTGGAGCGCGGTGGCCCACGTGTCGGTCGCTGCGAAGTGGAGGCCCGTCTGCGCGGCGAGCGAGAGCTCGCGGAGGATCTGTACGCGCCCGCCTACGGTCACGAGCGGCGCGACCGCGAGGTCCGGTGGGATCGCGCCGCCGAGGACCCGCAGATCGATGCCCAGCTGTCCGTGGATCGACCACGTGTCGTCGAAGCGCCACGCGAGCTCCGCGAACGGTGCACCACCCACAGACCAAGTGTCGTTGGGTGCGAGAAGCCCGCTACCGCCGAGGTCGCGCGCGCCGATCGCGAGCCACGGCCAAGGCGTCGCCGCGACCTCGAGCCCGCCCACGAACGTCGCGTCGAACCCGGCGCCACGCGGCACGCTCCCGACGAGCCCGCCGAGCGCGATGCGCACGATCGGCGGACCAGGCGCGTTGGCTGACGCGGTCGGTTCTTCCAGTGGCGTCGTCTCTTCGACGGGCGGCTCCTCGATCGGCGCCTCCTCGGCGGGGAGCGGTTCTTCCTCGACGGGGACGGCATCTTCGACGGGCGGCTCCGTCTCGCGGCGTCTCGAGCCGAGCTCGGCCAGCAGCTCGTCCGCCTCGTTGCGCAGCATGTGCGCGGCCACGATCGCGATCGCGCGCACACGCTCCGCGTCGTCCGCATCGAGCACCACGTCGCGCTCGAGGTGACGGCCGTCCGCGCGCGTCATCGCGAGGTGCGCGTGCGTCGCATCCGAGAAGCGCACCCCGAGGTGTGCCGCGTCGCTCGAGGCGCTCGTGTCGAGCGCGCAGCGCGACTCGCGCGCGATCGCGAGCTCGAGCGGTTCACGTTCGAGGCCGACCGACGCGCTGAGCTCGACGTCGAGGACGACGCGACAAGGGCTCGCATCGTCCTTCGCCTGCTCGGCTTCATCGGGCGCGCCTGCGAGCGCGAGGAGCACGAGCCAAGCGTTCATTCGTCGAGCGCCTCCAGCAGCGCCGCGGCCTCCCCTTCGCGGTAGCGGCCGAAGCGTCCGTCAGCGAACGGCGCGAGGGCGGCGCGCGCTTCGTCGGTGCGTCCGAGCCGCGCCAGACAGATCGCGCGAGCGTAGCGGGCCTCGATCGCGAAGCGTCCCTGCGGATACCGCGTGAGGTACGCGTCCCACGCCTCGACAGCCGAGGCGTCGCGCGCGGTGTGGAGCGCGTCCGCGTGCTGGAACGCGAGCCGCTCCTCCGGATCGACGGGCGTCGAGTCATCGCCTGGAGCGATCATCAGCGGCGCCTCGTCGAGAGGATGAACCTCTGCGGGCGGAGCGCGACGCTCGGCGGGATCGACGACGGGGTCGGGCGACGACGGCTCGCGAGCGGTCGACTCGGTTCCCCGATCGGGATCGGGGCTGATCAGAGGGTCGATCATGGGGTCGACCACCGGGTCGATCGCGGGATCCGTCGCGGGGTCGACTCGCTCGACCTCTGGGTTCTCGAGGGGTGCAGGCCGTTCGGGCGTGGGGGTCTCGACCGCGGGCGCATCGCGCTGAGCATCGGAGGCGGGCGCGCCGTCGAGCCACGTCGCGAGCCTGCCGGTCGACCACGCCCACGCGGTCGGAACGCCCAAGCCGAGCACGAGCGCTGCGGCAGCCGCGAGCCAGAGCGTCGAGCGCTCGGTGTCTCGTCGGCGCGTGGCGAGGATCCGCGCGCGCGTGGCGTCGGACTCGCTCGAGCGACCGTGGCTCTCGTCCCTGAACGCGCGTGCCGCGCGCGCGATCGACTCGTCGCGTGCTTCGTCGCTCATCGCAGCACCTCTTCACCTACGAGATCTCGGAGTCTCTTTCGTGCATGGAACAGGCGCGTGCGGACCGTGCCTTCGGGGACGCCGACGATCTCCGCGACCTCGACGCTCGTGTGCTCTTCGATCACGCAGAGCACCACCACGAGGCGCTGCTCCATCGGCAGCTTGGCGAGCATGCGCTCCATCAGCTCCGCCATCGCGCGCCGCTCGCTCTCTTCGTCGAGCGAGGCCTGCGCGCCGCGCGGCTCTTCGTGCAGGCGCTCGTACGCGCCGAGCCTCCGCGCCGTCGCGCGGCGTGAGTGACGCGCCATGTTCGTCGCGATCGCGAAGAGGAAGGTGCGCAGCGACGAGCGCCCCTCGAAGCGGCGGATCGCGCTCGGCAGGGCGACGAAGACGTCGTGCACCGCGTCTTCGGCCGAAGCGTCGTCGCCGAGGATCTGCCGCGCGTAGCGGCGCACCGCGAGGTGGTGGGCGTCGTACGTCTCGCCCAGCGCGAGCGCGTCTCCGCGGCGCAGGCGCGCCACGAGCACGTCCTCCGCGGTTCGCGCGGACGCGCGGCTCTGCTCCGGCGCGGAGGTGGCCGACATCAGCGAAGCGAGCACTGCGAGCGGCAGCACAGTCAATCCTCCGCGCGCGTCACGATGCGGATCGAGCCGCTGTCGGTGGTCGCGCGGATCGTGAACGCGCCGCCGCCGTTCAGGTCACCGACGAACGCGTGTCCGTCGCTGTCGGTCGCCCCGACCTGCACGTCGACGCTGCCGCTGTCCGCGTTCGCGATCACGTGCGCGGCCAGATCCGCAGGCACGACGAGATCGATCGAGCCGCTGTCGGCCTCGAGCACCAGGTCGCGATCGAGCGGCCCGACGAGCACGAGATCGAGCGAGCCGCTGTCCGCGGACATCACGCCACCTCCGCTGAAGCGACCGCGGATCGAGCCCGAGGTCGCCGTCGCGTCGACCGCGCCGGTCATGGTCATGTCGATCGAGCCCGAGTCGCACGAGAGCGTGCCGTGGTCGGCGATCACGCGGATCGAGCCCGAGGTCGCGCGGAGATCGACCTCCGTCGCGTCCTCGACGTCGAGCGAACCCGACGTCGCCGCGATGTGCGCCGCGGCGCCGAGGCCGCGCAGCTCCACGCTCCCGCGCGTCGTGTCGAGATCGATCGCGGTGCCTTCGCGCAGCGCGAGCTCGAGCGCGTCGACGTAGACGGTCTCGTCCTCGAGCGCGGCGGGCGTGAAGCTCAGCGTCGCGGCGTCGGGGTTCGTCGCGTCGAGGCCGATGACCATCCCGTCGACGAGCCTCTCGATCGAGCGGTCGAACGCGAGGAGGCCGGTGAGGTGCACGGCCACCGTGGGGTCTTCCGTGGTCGGGCCGATCACGACCTCGACCTCATCGAGCGAGAGCGTGCGGAGATCGGTGTCGAGCGTGCGGATCGGATCGGTCGTGCGCGCGGTCACGCGGTGATCGACCGGCTGCACGTTGAGCGTGCAGGCCCCGAGAGAGACGAAGGCGAGGGAGAAAACAGTGCGTCGCATGTCGGTGTCCTCGGATCAGAAGCGCGCTTCCACGCTCGCGCCGATCTGCACGAGGATGGAAGCACGGGGGAAGAGCTCGTGGCCGATGAGAACGTGCTCGGTGACGGGCACGGTCAGCGCGACCTCCGCGCCGAGCGAGAGCCAGTCGATCACGTGGAAGCGCGTGCCTGCGGAGACGACCGGCGCGAGGCCGAAGCTCGGCGAGCGCCCTCCGAGGCGGGCCTGCACGCTCACGCCGAGCTCGGCGAAGGGCTCGACGACGTCGCCGAGCGGGACGGAGAGGTCGAGCACGGGCGTGGCGCCGATCGCGTAGCGCTCGCCCTGTGACGTCTCGGCGAAGCTGACGTTCGTGCGGCGCAGACCGAGGCGCGCCCACGGGGCGACGCGGTACGCGAGATCGACACCGGCCGACCACGTCATGAGCGGTCCGTCGCCGCCGTCGCGCGCACCGAAGAGGCCCGAGATGCCCACCGAGAAGAGTCGCTCGCTCGCGGGAGCGTCTTCGCCTTCCGTCGCGTCATCCACCTCCGCGCTGGCGGGCACAGGCGGCAAGACCTGGTACTGCGTCGCGACGATGGGGGGCGGGGCGGCGGCGACGACGATGTCGGCCACCACCGGCTCGGCGGGCACGAGCTCGATCACGATCACGGGCGGGGTCGCGACGACGACGGCGTCGGCGGGGATGGGCTCCTCTTGCGCGGCGCAAGGAAGAGCGAGGAGCGGCGAGACGCCGAGCACGAAGGCATAGGGAAGGGTTCGCTGCATGACTCTCCGGGGGCTTCGGAGGTGCGTGCCCACAGCCCCGCGGAGCGTTCAATCGGCGGATCCTTTTCTCGTTCGCTCGCGAACCTCGTCGGTGCCCGCCGGGCGCTCCGATCGAGACGGCCCCAAAGCGCGTAGGGCGGTGGTAAGACGCGCGCATGTTCGAGCGCGTACCGAGCAAGGTCTCCTTTCCCGAGCTGGAGCTGCGGCTCCTCGACCTCTGGCAGCGCGAGCGCGTGTTCGAGCGCTCCGTCGAGGAAGCCAAGGACAAGAAGCCCTTCATCTTCTACGAGGGCCCGCCGACCGCGAACGGCATGCCGCACCCCGGCCACGTGCTCACGCGCGTGATGAAGGACGTGTTCCTGCGTCACCGCGCGATGACCGGCCACTACGTGCCGCGACGCGGCGGCTGGGACACGCATGGTCTTCCGGTCGAGGTCGAGGTCGAGAAGGCGCTCGGCATCAGCGGGCGCGGCGCGATCGTCGAGTACGGCGTCGAGGCCTTCACGCACCGCTGCATCGAGTCGGTGTTCAAGTACATCGACGAGTGGCGGAAGATGACCCAGCGCATCGCGTTCTGGGTCGATCTCGACGCGGCGTACGTCACGTTCCACAAGCCCTACATCGAGAGCGTGTGGTGGGCGCTCGAGACGCTGTTCGAGAAGGGCTTGCTCTACCAGGACTACAAGGTGGTCTGGTGGTGGCCGCAGGGCGGCACGGCGCTGAGCTCGGGCGAGGTCGGCCAGGGCTACAAGGAGGTCGACGATCCGTCGGTCTTCGTGAGGTTCGCGGTCGCGGGCCAAGAGCGCACGTCGTTCCTCGCGTGGACGACGACGCCGTGGACCCTGCCCTCGAATGTCGCGCTCGCGGTGCGCGCGGACTTCGACTACGCGACGGTCGAGATCACCGAGGGTGACAACGTCGGCGAGCGCTTCGTCGTCGCGGCCGCGCTCGTCGAGAAGCTGTTCGGCACGCAGGGAGAAGGGGCGACGTCCAAGGTCATCGAGACGCGCAAGGGCGCCGAGCTCGTCGGCCTCTCGTACACGCCGCCGTTCGAGGCGTTCGCGCCGCCCGCGGCAGAGCGCGAGCACGGCAAGTACTGGAGCGTGATCGCGGCGGACTTCGTCACGCTCGACACCGGCTCGGGCATCGTCCACACGGCGCCCGCCTTCGGCGAAGACGACTTCCGCGCGTGCCGCGAGAACGGCATGGGCTTCCTCCAGCTCGTGAAGCCCGACGGCACCTTCGTCGACAGCGTCACCGACTGGAAGGGCCGCTTCTGCAAGGACGCCGACCGCGACATCCTGAAGAACCTCCGTCAGCGCGGCCTGCTCTTCAAGGAAGAGGTCTACCGCCACGACTACCCCTACTGCTGGCGCAAGATGAGCGACCCGCTCATCCAGTACGCGCGCCGCTCGTGGTTCATCAAGACCACGCGAGAGATCACCCACGTCATCGCGAACAACGACGCGATCCACTGGGAGCCCGCGCACATCCAAGACGGCCGCTTCGGCGAGTTCCTCAAGAGCAACGTCGACTGGGCCATCTCGAGAGAGCGCTTCTGGGGCACGCCGCTGCCGATCTGGATCAACGACGAGACGGGCCAGATGAAGGCGATGGGCTCGGTCGAGAAGATCCTCGCGCTCAACCCGAGCGCGTTCGATCACTTCGCCGCGGCCAAGCAGAAGGATCCGTCGCTCAGCGAGCACCTCATGGTGCACAAGCCCTGGATCGACGACGTGACGTTCACCGTACCTGGCGAGGCGGGCACGTACCGTCGCGTGCCCGAGGTGATCGACTGCTGGTTCGACTCGGGCTGCATGCCCTTCGCGC
>CAZCVE010000031.1:77871-109176 GCA_964502175.1 uncultured Sandaracinaceae bacterium | reverse complement strand
CGCACGTCCGGATCTGTGGGAGCGGCGGGGGGTAACCCCCGCCGCGACCCGACCTCGATATCTCGATATCCTGCGATCCGCGTCTTTCCCGATGCTTCTCGCGGGTCGCGGCGTCGCCAAGCATCCGCGTGTTGGGCTCGCGACGCGAGAAGGGCGTCCGCGAAAGCGCTCGGCGAGTTATCGACATATCGAGGACCGTCCCCATCTGATCGTTCCTCCCCATCTGATCGTTCCTCGGCGATCGGTGAGTTGTCGACATATCGAGGACCGTCCCCATCTGAGCCCCGCTGCGAACCACGAGCGGACGTCGCGGTAGGAGAGCCCATGACCGCACGCGCCGACGCTCGAGAGCGACCCCGCGTGGCGAAGGGCACGTCAGGGCTCTCCGGCGCGGGGAGCGCTCGAAGGAACGGCCTGGCCGACGAGGCCCTGCTCGCAGAGCCACTGCGCGACTGTTCGTGAGGCGAGCTCGTGGCCTCGCTCGTTCCAGTGGCCGGTGCCCATCGCGGTGTTCTCGAAGCCGTGGAGCTGCGTGTCGTGCTCTTCGGCGTACGCGCGCAGCGTGGGCACCAGCGTGAGCACGGGGTAGCCGTCGCGCGCGCCGGCTTCGGCGATGCGCTGATCGGGGTAGTCGAGGCTCTCGGCGTGCACGGCCGTGCGAAAGCGCTCGCGCACGGCGGGGTCGGGATCGGACTGGATCGCGTTCGCGAGCGACACGACCGCGAAGCGTGACCCGTCGGCGCGCACGTCTCGCGCGTAGTGACGCACGAGCGACTCGGTGCGCGCCCACGCGTCTCGCCAGGTGTCGTTCGTCGGCGGCGCATACACCTCGTCGGACAAGCCCAGCTCGCCGCGCGTCGAGCCGTTGCCGTGTCCTCCGAGCGCGCTCAGCGCGCGCACCAACTGCGAGCGATGGAGGAGGGTTCGCCACGCCGGCTCGTTCGCGCGCGCGCGGTAGGCCTCGGTCTCGCGAAAGCTCTCGTCGAGCACGAGCGTGTCGTTCGCCCCGACCGCGAAGTACGGACGCACCGAGTCCGACGCGTGAACGTGAGGCGAGTTGTCGGCGACGTCGTTGCCCGTGAGGAACGCCAAGACGACGAGGTCGGGGTGGTACGCGGCGACTCGCTCACGGTAGAGCAGGTACTCCTGCGCGGTGCCGTAGCCGCTGACGCCGAACGCGAGCACCTCGATCGGATGCCCCGCGCATTCGCCGGTGTCTCGGCCGAGCCGACCACCGATCGAGTCCTCGAGCGCGACCTGCCTCGCCTCGATGTAGCTGTCGCCCACGAGGGCGATGCGGAGGCCGCGTCGTGGGGCGTCGGGCGACACGTCGACGCCGCGGAAGCCGTGCTCGGTGATCTGGACGTCGGCGTTGCCTTCGCGCGTCCAACGGCCGCCCGCGCCCGGCACGGGAGACCACCCGAGCACCGGATCCGGCCGACGGAACGCGGGATCGGAGAGACCGAGCATGCGCACGGCGGCCTCGGCGAGCCCGAGCGAGAGCACGGTCGACAGCGAGGCGAGCAGGATGCGCTTGCGAACGCTCGCCTTCGGCGCGGTCGACGATGCAGCCGAGGGGCTCGCGGCAGGCTCGGTCACGGCGTCACTCCTCGATCTGCTCGGTCACCCCGCGACGCTCGCGGATCATCGCGCGCATCTCCTCGATCCGATCGTCACGGCTCTCGCCCGGAGGCGCGTAGCGGTTCGCGCGCTCGTACGCGTGTACGGCGTCTTCGTACTGGAGCCGTCTTCGGAAGTCGCCGCCCGCGAAGCGGTAGTAGTCGAAGCGCGCGGGAGAGACGTAGACCCAGCCCGAGAGCGCGGCCCCCGCGACGGCCGTGGCCAGCGCGTACGCGAACGCATCGCCGCGCGTGAGGAGCCCGAACGAGAAGCCCCCGTTGAGCGACGCCACCGTGATCACGACCAGCACGGCCACGAGCACGAACGACGCCGTCACCGCGCCGGGCACGTCCGCGAGCTGCCCCATCACGACGAGCGCGGCGCCGCCTGCGAGCACCGCGAGCACGATGCGCGGGAGCATCGCGGGCGAGGCCCAGTCCGTGGTTCGCGTGCGGAGCGGCACCGTCATCGCGAACGCCGCCAGCGAGAGCCAGCGCGCCGGGAGAAACGCGACGAGCGCGATCGCGATCATGTAGTAGCTGAACCAGCCGATCGCGAGCGTGATGTACTCGGCGCCCAGGTGGAACGAGAGCGCGGTGACGAGTCCGATCGCTGCGACCACGCGCGCGAGCATCCGCAGCGGCTGGAGCGGCACCGGCGCGAACGCGAGCGACCTCGCGCTCGTGTCGAGGAAGGGAACCATCCCGCCCGCGCCGAGGAGAACCGCAGTCACGCCGATGCCCAAGGCGCCCCAGCCTCTCGCGAACCCATGGACCACGCCGGCCCCGAAGCCGATGAGGCCGCTCGCGACGACGGCCGGCCCGCGTCCTCCCCGCGCCCAGAGCGTCGTCGCGAGCGCGCTCAACCGCTCGCGTTCGTCACGGGTGCTCGGCCCATCGATCAGCGGAGCGACAGCGTACGCGAGCGCGCAGATCACCTGCGCGGGCACCACGCCGTGGCCGAGCCACCACCAGAAGTCGTCGCCCTCGATGCCCAAGCTCTCACCGATCGCGATCGCCCCGGGGATGCTCTCGCCTTGGTGCGTGATGCTGCGCATCGCGTCGCCGCTGAGCCAGTCGGGCTCGGTCTTCGACACGGCGGTGTACGCGTACACGACGGCGCACGCGCTCGTGAGCAGCGTGTAGCCGAGCGCGTGCACGCGCGGCACGAGGCCGTTCGGCGCGCGCTCCGGCGACGGCGCGTCGCCGAACATCGTGCGGCCATCGAGCGTAGGGAACATCGCGATCGCGAGGAGCAGGAAGCTGATCAGGTAGTGGTGCTGGTAGCTGTCGTGCATCGAGCACGACCAGCCCCACGTGTAGAGCACGGCGATCGCGATCAGCAGCGGGCGCGGCGGTCGCGGCATCAGCGCGCAGACGAGCGCGCTCGTGCTGACGAAGAAGAGCATGCCCACGTACGCGGCCGTGGTCGGGATCGGCAGCGCCTCCATCCACGCGAAGTGCGGCACGTTGAAGCCGCCCGCGCCGTAACGCCACGCAGGTCCGAGGTGCGTGTGCAGCACGTCGAACGCGAGCACGAAGAGGGTGATCTTGAGGATCAACCAAGGACGGACGGCCGCGACGGGCGCGAGCCAATACGACGTCCACGGATCCATCGGGGCACCCCTCCCGCCAGCGGGAGGGGCTGGGGGTGGGTCAGCGAGGCCCCCCTTCGAAGCGGCAGGGGCACCCCTCCCGCTAGCGGGAGGGGCAGGGGGTGGGTCAGCGGGGCCACTCGTCACGCCGAGACCAGCGCCCTTCTTCTTCTTCTTCTCGCTCACGGCTCACCGCCATCGCGCGACTCGGTGATCTCACGGCTCTCGCAGTCGATCGCGCGACGCAGCGCCGGCGTGCGCTCGCCGCTCGCGTCCGTGCACGTGCTCCGCACCTCCACGCGCGTGGGCGCGGTGGGCCGCTCGCACAGGTGCGCGAGCATGCCGCGCTGCACGGCGGGTCGGTTCCGCTCGACGAGCGCGACCCACGGCATGGGCAGGATCGTCATGAGGTTCACGCGGCGGTTCGTGCCGATGCTCGTCTCGTCGACGGCGACCTCGCAGCGCTGCACGCGGACCGCGGAGAACATGCGCCACGCGAAGCGCTCGTCGTAGACGTCGTGATCCGCGAGCGCGTAGTAGCGGAGCGGCACGAGCACGTGAAACGCGAGCCAGAGCGCAGCGCCGAGCTGCGCAGCGCGGAGCCAGACGCGATCACGCGGCGCGTCGAGCGGGCGGTTCAGGTCCCCGGGCTCGGGGCGGAGGTCGTCGTTCGGGGCGTCGGACATGAGCGGCCGGAGGATGCCCGGAGCGACGTCAATACGCGAGGTCGCCGCGCGTGAACCGCGGACCGCCGCCCGTCGCGAGGATCGGCGTGACGTCGCAGTCCGTGGTGACGCCCGCTCCGTCGACGTGCACGAGGACGTCTGCCGCGCGCCACACGGTGTCGGCGTCCGCGGAGCAGCCGGTGCCGCCGGGGAGCGTGATCGTGTCGGGCGATGCGCCGATCGTCGCGCGCAAGAACCCGCCGCAGTAGACGTTGAGCACGGGGTGCGAGCTCGGGCCCGAGCAGTCGTGGATCATGATGCGGAAGCTCTGCGCGTCGCGCGGATCGTCGACGTTGATGTTCTCGAGGAAGCCGTGCAGCGGCTCGGCCGACGAGCCGTGCCCGTCGACGTCGATGCGCGGGTTCGGACAGTTGCCGATGCCGCGCCAGCCCGCGCCCGCCGGCCCGCGGTCGCAGCGATCGAGCGGCGAGCTCGGCAGGCTCCAGCTCGCGCGCGGCAAGGTCGAGCGCAGGCCCGGCGCGCAGTTGGCCCAGTTGCACGAGTTGCCGAGCGTCACGCCCGGCGAGACGACGTTGCCCGAGCCCGAGAACCACGGCGTCATCGTGTCGGGCTGGTGGAGGTAGAGGTCGAGGTCACTGTTCGAGCCGATGCCCGTCGTCGGCTGCCAGCAGAGCTCGACGCGCAGGCCCTCGCCCGCGACGTGCACGAGGAACACGCACTCGAGCTCTTCACCCTCGCTCGTGCGCACGCGCATCGTCACCGTGTAGTCGCCCGAGAGCGTGGGCGTGAAGCGGAAGCTCGAGGCGCTCGCGCCGCTCGTCGTGAACGTCGGCACGGGGATCACCGCGTCACACGGTCCGCCCTGGACCGTCCAGCTCCACGACGCCGCAGCGCCACTGAAGAAGAGCGTTCCGTCCAGCATCACATCGTCGAACGGACGCGCCGAGGGCACGCGCGGATCGCCTGGACCGGGGCACGAGAGCTCGCCGCCGCAGCAGTCGTGCTCGTCCGCGCAGCCGTTGCAGTCGTTGTCGAGGAGGTCGCACGTCTCGCCGCTCGGCGAGATGCCGCCCGCGCACTCGCCCCACTCACCGAACTCGCCGGTGCCCTCGCAGCGCTGCGTGCCGTCGCTGCACGCGCCGACGTCGCGCGATCCCGGCGGCCCGGCGAAGCAGCTCTGCACCATGCCGGGCGTACAGCCGCAGGTCTCGTCGACCCGTCGATCGCAGTCGTCGTCGAGCCCGTTGTCGCAGGCCTCGACCGCGCCGCACCCCGGCTCGACGGGCGTGCACGCGCGGCCGCCGATCTCGCAGCCGGGCCCCGCCTCCATCGCGTACATGTTCCACGCGTCCATCGCCGCCGTCGGCGCATCGGTGCCCGGCGCGATGGGCGCATCGATGCCTGGCCCGATCGTCGCGTCGTCGCGCTCGCCGAGCCCCGTGTCGCGCACGCGGATGCTGCGCGGCTCGCAGCTGCATGCGGGCGTGAGCGCGGAGGCAGCGAGCAGCCCGAGAACGAGGAGACGCGAGGTCGACGTCGTCAGGGTCATGTCTGCTCCAATCGCTGCGGCGATTCTACGCGTCTCGCAGCTCGGCGAGCGCCTTCTCGAAGTCGCGCGGCAGCGGCGCGTCGAACTGGACGCGCTGGCCCGTGCGCGGGTGGAGGAACGCGAGGCTCGCGGCGTGGAGCATCGTGCGCGGCGCGGGGATCGGCGTGCCGCGGAAGCCGCGGATGTAGACCGGCTCGCCGATCAGCGGGTGCCCAGCCTCCGAGAGGTGGATGCGGATCTGGTGCTGTCGTCCGGTCTCGAGCCGACACTCGACGAGCGACGCGCTCGTGCCGAGCCGCTCGATCGCGCGCACGTGCGTCGTGCTCTCCTTCGCGTCCTCGGGTGGATCGCCTTCGTGCGATCGACGGGTGCCCCAGCTGCCGCGCAGGCCATCGCCGCGGTCCTGCACGAGGAAGCTCGTGTACGTCGCGTCGCGCGCCACGCCGTGCACGAGCGCGACGTAGCGACGCTCGGCCGAGTGCGCACGGATCTGCGTGTCGAGCGCGCGCTTGGCGGAGTGGCGTCGTGCGAAGACGATCACGCCCGTCGTGTCCTTGTCGAGGCGCTGCACGACGCCCACGTCAGCGTTGCGCGCGTCGTCCGTCGGTCCGTGCCTCTTCGCCTCGCGCAGGAGAAAGGCGCGCACCTGATCGGCGAGCGTGTCGCGGTCGCCGTCTTCGAACGGCACGGTCATCACGCCCGCGCGCTTGTTCACGACGACGACGTCCTCGTCGAGGTGCAGCACGTCGCGCGGATCGAGCACGCCCTTGAGGCGCTTGCGTCCCTCCGGATCGACCGTGATCGACTCGCTGCCGCCGAGGCGCACGTGCGCGTCGAGGCACTCGTCACCGTCGAGCGTGACCCGGCCGGTCGCGCAGAGCTCGCGCGCGCGGTTCCAGCTCAGCGAGGGATCCTTGTCGCGGAGGAACGCCGCGAGGGTCTTGCCGGCGTCCGAGGGCGCGGCGACGTGGTGCTGGGTGGCCATCGAGGCGAGGTCTACTCGTTCTGCATGAGGCCGCGCACGCGGCCATCGGCGTCGATGCGCACGTTGCGCGCCGCAGGCACCTTCGGCAGGCCCGGCATCGTCATGATGTCGCCGCAGAGCGCGACCACGAACCCCGCGCCCGCGGAGAGCCGCGCCTGGCGCACCGTCACTCGGAAGTCGCGCGGTCGACCCTGTCTCTTCGGATCGTCCGACACCGAGAGGTGCGTCTTGGCCATGCACACCGGCAGGTTCGCGTAGCCATCCTTGGTGAAGCGCTCGAGCTCCGCGGCCGCGCTCGGGTCGATGTCGACGCCGCTCGCGCCGTAGACGTTCTTCGCGATGCCCTCGATCTTCTCCGCGTAGCTCTGCTCGAGCCCGTACGGGTGGATCGGCGCAGGCCGCCCTTCGAGGCCTTGGAAGCCGCCGTGCGGATCGCGATCGAGCACCGACGCGACGACCTCTGCGAGCTCGATCGAGCCCTCGCCGCCCTCGGCGTAGCCGCGCGAGAGCGCGACGATCGCGCCCAGCTCCTTCACGCGATCACGCACGAGCTGGATCTCCTCGGCGCCGTCGGTGTCGAACTGGTTGATCGCGACGACCGTCGGCAGGCCGTAGAAGCGCGCGGTTTCGAGGTGACGCTCGAGGTTCTCGATGCCGCGCGAGAGCGCTTCACGGTTCGGGGCTCCCGCGCTCTTGGGATCCACGCCGCCGTGGAACTTGAGCGCGCGCAGCGTCGCGACGATCACGACCGCGTTGGGCCACACGCCGGCCTTGCGGCACTTGATGTCGAGGAACTTCTCGGCGCCGAGGTCGAAGCCGAAGCCGCCCTCGGTCACGACGATGTCCGCGTAGTGCATCGCCATGCGCGTGGAGAGGATGCTCGAGCAGCCGTGCGCGATGTTCGCGAACGGTCCGCCGTGGACCAGCGCGGGGCCGCCTTCGGCCGTCTGCACGAGGTTCGGGAGCAGCGCGTCCTTGAGCAGCGCCGCCATCGCGACGTTGGCGCCGAGATCGGCGGCGGTGACGGGCTTCTGGTCGTAGGTGCGCCCGACGACGAGGCGCGCGAGCCGATCTTCGAGATCCTTCATCGAGCTCGCGAGGCAGAGCACGGCCATGATCTCGCTCGCGGCGGTGATGTCGAAGCCGCCTTCTCGCGGGACGCCGCCTGCGCGGCCGCCGAGCCCGACCATCACGCTCCGGAGCGCGCGATCGTTCATGTCCATCGCGCGGCGCCAGGTCACGCGCCGCGGATCGAGGTTCGCGCCTTCTCCCTTCCCGGAGAAGTGCAGCTCGTTGTCGACGATCGCCGCGAGCAGGTTGTTGGCCGTGGTGATCGCGTGGAGGTCGCCCGTGAAGTGCAGGTTGATCTCGTTGGCCGGCACGAGCTGCGCCTTGCCGCCGCCGGTGCCGCCGCCCTTCACGCCGAAGACCGGCCCGAGCGACGGCTCGCGTAGCGAGGGCACGGCCTTGCGCCCGATCTTGCGCAGGCCCATCGCGAGGCTGATCGACGTGGTCGTCTTGCCTTCACCCGAAGGCGTCGGGGTGATCGCCGAGACGAGCACGAGCTTGTTCTTGTTCGTCGCGCGCGCGGTCTCGAGCGCGGCGAGCTCGATCTTGGCCTTGTCGCGGCCGTAGGGGACGAGCGCCCACTCGGGCAGTCCGAGCTCGGCGGCGACGTCCTGGATGGGGCGGAGGTTCGGATCGATGGGCATGCGGAGGCGGACGGTACCGCGCCCCGACAGCCGCGGGGAGCCCAGCGAGATTTCACGCAACCCGCGCCTCGTGCCCCCGATGAGAGGCGCCATGACAAGCACCCCGCACGACGCGCTCTTCAAGGCCGTCTTCTCCTCCCCCGAGCATGCTGCTGCCCAGCTGCGCGCCGTGCTGCCGCGTCGACTGGCGCGCCGCATCGACTGGTCCAGCCTCTCGCTCGAGGGAGGCAGCTTCGTCGACGAAGCGCTGACCGCGCGTCACAGCGACCTGCTCTTCAGCGTGATGCTCGACGGGCGGAAGGTCCTTCTCTACCTGCTGTTCGAGCACCAGAGCACGGTCGATCGCGCGATGTCTTTCCGGCTGCTTCGCTACATGGTTCGGATCTGGGAGCGGTTCGCCGCCGACCACCCGGACGAGGCACTCCCCGTGATCGTTCCCGTCGTCGTGTCGCACGCGGAGGGCGGCTGGACCGCACCGCTCGCGTTCGAGGACTCCATGGCGCTGCCTCCCGAGGCCGGCGATCTACGCGAGTTCGTTCCGCGCTTCCGCTACGTGGTCGACGACCTCGCCCGCACGACGGATCGGGAGCTCGAGCGGCGCTTGCTGACCTCGCTGGCCCACCTCGCCTTGTGGCTGCTCCGCGATCTCCGCCACCGTCCCACCATGGACGTACTCGAGGAGGTTCGCGTGCTCTTCGATGTCCTCGAGCGAACGGACACCCCCGCGCACCTGGTCGGTGCGCTGATCCACTACGTGCTCCACAACGCAGACGAGATCGATCAGGCTAAGGTCATCCCCTGGGTCACCGCGATCGGGCCAAAGACGAGGAACGAAGCCATGCGCAGCATCGCCGAGAAGCTCATCGACGAAGGACGCGTCGAAGGACGAGTCGAAGGACGCGTCGAAGGACGAGTCGAAGGCCGAGTCGAAGGACGAGTCGAAGGACGCGTCGAAGGACGCGTCGAAGCGAGCCGCGCGCTCGTCGTCAAGCTGCTGCAGCTGAAGTTCGGGCCGCTCGGGGCGCGCGAGCGAGGCATCGTCGACGCTGCAAATCTCGCAGCGCTCGAGCGGTACGCCGAGCGCGTGCTCACCGCCGTCGTGCTCGCCGACGTGTTCTGACTCGTCAGCGAGGCGTTCATCGCGAGAAGCCTTGCGCGAGCACGGCGCGTCGCTCGCGGAGGAGCACGCGAACCTCCTCGGCCAGGCCTCGCGCTCCCCGGCGATCGAGCTCGCGCTCGAGCAAGGTGGCCCCGTACGTCGTGAACGCGTCGTCGTGCGGGACCTTGCGGTACGCGACGACGAACGCGCGAACCCGCGCTTCGAGCTCGGGCGGCGGATCGAGGAACGCGGCCGCGACGGCGTCGACCATGCGCGCGCTCGTGAGGCGCCAGAGATCGCCGCGCGCCTCGAGCCGGGCCATCAGCGGATCGTTCACCAGCCGCGCGAGATCGGGACGGCCCGTGACGAGGTCCACGTGCGCCTCCGAGTCGAGACAGGCCGACGCTCCTTCGTCGTCGTGATCCGCGCGCGCGTCGGCGAGGGCCTGCGCGAAGAGGGCGCGCGCCTCCGCGTGACGCCCCATCGCCAGGTGGATCTCTCCGATGTTCAGCCGCGCGATCCGCGCGCGCCACGGCTTCTCGGCGGCGAGCGTCAGCTCCAGGCAGCGGTGTCTCCACGCGAGCGCGGCGTCGAGGTCGCCGCGGAGCACGTCGAGGTCGCTCAGGCGATGCGCGATCGTCGCGCCGATCTCCGCGAGCTCGGGATCGTCGACGTCGAGCTCGGACATCACGGCGAGCGCCGCGTGCTGTGAGGTCGCCAGGCGATCTCGGTAGAACGCGATGTCGGCGAAGAGCGCGTCGCAGCGCAGCGCGAGCCGCCGATCGCCGGCCGCCTCGGCGAGGCTCCTCGCGTGCGTGACCGCCTCCACGGCCTCTTCGTAGCGGAGCGCGAAGTAGTGCAGGTTCGCCCGCGCGAGCGCGAGCCGCGCGGCGTGGCCTGGTGACTCGACGAGCCAAGCGTCGGCGACCGCGAGCCACTGTCGCGCGACGACATCGTCGCTGGCCCACGCGCTGCGATCGATCGCCGAGAGCAGTCGCTCCCACGCGTTGTCGAGCACGCCCGCGTCGTGGAGCAGCAGCGCGACGCGGGCCGACACGTCCGCGCGCTCCTTGCCGTAGCGCTGGACGAGCCCGTTCGCGACGTCGATGCGCGCTCGCGCGTCGCCCTCGGCGCGCGCCAGCACCGCCTCGTGGACGAGGCCATGCTCGAAGCTCGCGAGCTGGCTCTGCTCGATGCGGAGGAGGCCGCTCACGAGCGCGCGATCGAGCAGAGGATCGACGAGCGGCCTCAGGTGCGGCGACTCGGCGAGCACCGCGGCGAGCGCGGGGAGCTCGAAGCGCGCGCCGAGCAGCGCGGCCCGCACCAGCACGCCCTCGGCGAGCGTGGCGTCGTCTCCGAACGATGCGATCAGTCGATCGAGCCTGCTCGCGACGAGGCGCTCGAGCGACCGGGCACCGATCGCGCGCTCGATGTCGGAGCCCGGGCGCGGCGCGTAGCCCTCCGGCGTCGGCACGAGCACGCCCGACGCGACCCACTCGCGCAGCGCCGTGAGTACGAGCATCGGCGAGTGTGGGACGACGGCTGCGATCGACTCGGCCACGCCGGGCGCGAGCGGCAGCGTCGTGCTCGCGAGCTCCGAGATGGCGCCCTCGGCGAGGCCTCCGAGCGACCGCACGGTCGAGCGCGGGTGTGACGAGAGGCGCGCGAGTCGTGCGCGAGCATCGCCCTCGGGCGTGCTGTCGCTCCGCACCGTGCCGACGACGAGGATGGGCGTGTCGTTCGCGTCCAGCAGACGCTCGACGAGCGCGAGCGCGCCGTCGCGTGACCACGCGACATCGTCGAGCCAGAGGTAGATCGGACGCAGTCTGCCGAGCGCACGAAGCGCCGCGTGCGCGAGCCGCGCAATCTCCTCGGTCGCGAGCGTCTCCTGAGTGACGTCGGCCCGTACGAAGCGGGCGAGGAGCGCCCGATCGAGCTCGGGATCACCGGCCTGCGAGCTTCGCCCCGTCGCCGCGAGATCAGGCGAGGATGCGCGCGCGACGCTGGCGTCGGTCAGCCACTGCCACGCGGCGATCGCCGGATCGCGCGCCTCTCCATCGACGCGCGCCTCTGGATCGTTGCGTGGCGGAGGCGCGCCGAGGAGACGCGCCAGCGCGTGGCGGAGGCCGCCTGCCGCACCCGCGCCAGCGAGATCGTAGCCGCCGGCGGCGCCCTCCATCGCGCCGGTGCGCTCGACCTCGCCGAGGCCCCACCGCGCGAGGCGACTCTTTCCGATGCCCGCCTCGCCGACGAAGAAGACCGCGTGCGCGCCGCCCTCGGTCATCACCGTGGCGATCAAGGACTCGAGGAGCTCGCGCTCGGGCTCACGGCCCACGAGCGCACGATCGCGCAGCTGCGCGAGCGAGACGCCGTGCTCGGGATCGACGGGCGCGGGCAGCTCGCCTGGCAGGAGGATCGAGGCTGTGCGCTCGCCGACGTCTGCCGCGCGCGGAGGTGAGGTCGCCTCGAAGCTCGGGTCGAGCGTGGTGTCGTTCGCCTCGCGCGATCTCGTGGTGCGCGGACCGATCGCGCGCGGCACGGCGTCGCGCACCGACGCGCTGGCGTCGAGGAGCTCGGCGCGCACCTCTGCGGCGAAGCGAGGTCGCGAGCGTGGATGGGGCGCGAGCAAGCGCGCGACGAGCGCGAGCATGGCGGGGGGCACGTCGAGTCCGGGGCGAGGTGCCTCCAGCGTGAGCGGCCCGAGCTTGCGCGCCGCGAGCGCGGGGAGATCGTCCGAGCCCTCGAACGGTGACCGAGCCGTGAGCACGAACGCGAGCACGACGCCGAACGCGTAGAGATCGGTCCACGGGCCGATCGGCGCGCCGCCCATCAGCTGCTCGGGCGCCATGAATTCCGGCGTGCCCGCGATGCGGATCGCGCGCGGCGCAGTCAGCGGGTCGAACAGCGCCGCGACGCCGAAGTCGAGGATGCGCGCGCGACCAGTGCCGTTCTCGACGAGCACGTTCGCCGGCTTGAGATCGCGGTGCACGATGCCTGCTGCGTGCGCGGCCGACAGTCCCTCGAGCACGTCGAGCAGCACACGCTCGATCGGCGCCCAGCCGGGCCACCGCTCGATCCACTGCTCGAGCTCGACGCCGTCGACGAGCTCCATGACGAGGAACGGCGCCCCGCGCTCGTCGGCGCCGACGTCGAGGAGACGAACGATGCGCGGGTCGGAGAGGCGCGCTGCGGCCGTCGCTTCGTCGAGGAAGAGACGGCGTCGGTCAGCGTCGTCGCGCCACTCGGCGCGCAGCGTCTTGACCGCGACCGCGAGGCCGCTCGGATCGTGGCGCGCACGGTAGACGCGGCCCATGCCGCCTTCGCCGAGCAGCTCGAGGAGCTCGTAACGACCGCTCACCCGCGCATGGTCGCACGTCGCGCCCCGCCACGCGGGGAGGGTCCGCATGGACCCTCGGCAAACTCACTCGCGGATCGGCATCGAGGCCCACATCAGCCGTGAGCGCGCGCCGTCGCTGCCTGCGTAGAGGAGCGTGAGCGTGCCGTCGTCGACGAAGACGCTCGGGCCCGACACTCCGATCGCGTCCGGTCCCGAAGCGCTCGGCGTGAGCACGGGCGCGCCGTCGTTCGCGGCGCGGAAGAACGTGCCGTCGTGGCCCCGCACCGCGACGCCGATCCCCCAGCGCGTGCCGCGTCGACCCGCGTAGTAGATGCGCGTGACGCCACGCTGCACGACGGCGAAGGGCGCGCGGACTTCGTCGCGATCGAACGCTGCGTCCGACGAGGGCGCCACGACGTGGCCATCGGCGCGCGTCGCGTCGCCGACGCAGCTCGACTCCGCGGCGCAGAGCCCGCCGGCGAGCGCGGTGCCGATGTCGCCCGACAGGTTGAACAACACGATGCGGGAGCCGCCGTCGGCGAGGCGCTCTCTCGCGAGCAGCTCGGTGTTCGACATCTGCGCGGGATCGTCGAAGCTGCCGTCGGGCGTGGCCAGCGCGGTGATCTCTCGATCGCCGTCGAGGTCGCGCAGGCGGCCCAGGCGCCAGCGCCCTGCTTGCTCGAACGCGAAGTAGGCCGACACGACCCCATCCTGCTCGTAGAGGTGCGGGCCGCCGAGGTCCACGACATCGCTGGCCGTGAGCGCTTCGCGGAGCTGTGCGACCGTGAGGAGCGTGGTGACGTCGGTGATCTGTCCGTCGAGCAGCGCGCCCACGTAGAGCGAGCGCTCGTCGTTCGCCACGTCGTCCGCGCCCACGAACGCGACCCGTGTCCCGCCGGCGGCCAGCAGCACGCTCGGGTCGCTCACCTGCGTCTCGTCGAGCGTGGCGACGTCGGCCTCGAGCGCAGCGCCGTCGCGCACGAGCGCCGCCGGCAGGTCGCACGGACTTCGCTCCACGCGGAGCGCGAGGAGGCGCGTGGTGCCGCTGGCGAACGCGTCGTTCTCGACGCGGCCGAAGACGATCGGCACGACACGCTCTCGCGGCAGCGCGATCGAGAACGGTGTCGCGGTCGTCGCGCCCACCGACACGGTCACGAGGCCCTGCGGGGAGATCGCGAGCCTGTACTCCGCTGCGCCCTCGGGCAGCGGCAGCGTGTCGATCGTGCGGCCGGACGCGACCACCGTGACGTCGCCGCGCGTCGCGCTCACGACGACGGCCACGAGCGGAGTGACGCTCGCGGTCGGCAGTTGCGGCACCCAGAGGCCGAAGGCCGTCGCGTCGAGCTGAACGCTCGAGGCGGGCGCCGCGATCGTGGCGACGAGCTGAACCGCCTCGGCGCGCGGAGAGACCGCGATCGCAGGGAAGTCGAGCGCGCCGTCCACGCCGCGCCCAGCGACCGGCACGAGCGCGTGATCGAGGCTGACGATCGGCGTGCCCGACACCACGCGGCCACCGAGCTCCGCGCAGTCACGCGGGTCGCGCGGACAACCCGACAGCGCGATCGACGTCGCGGGGCCGGGCGCACAGCAGGCCTCGACGTCGGACGAGCCCACGCAGCAGATCGGCGTGCCGCGGCACTCGTCGTCGGCGCAGTCGACGCGGAGGTCGCCGTCCGCGTCCGCGCCGTCGAAGCAGCCCGAAGCGTCGTCGCGGTCGGTGCCGGTGTACTCGCCCGCGAGCGCGGGGGCCGTGCCGGCATCGGCGAGGGGCCCCGCGTCGTAGCTCGGGTCCTCGGGGCCACCGTCGACGGAGCTCATCGCGTCGCTCCGCGGGACGCCGCCCGCGTCCGCGTAGTCCGCGCTCCCGCATCCGAGCGACGCCGCGATCATCGCGATCGCGACCCCGCCCAGCGTCCACCCAGACGACCTGACCCACAGCGCGCGTCTGCTCCGCGTCGTCATGGCGAGCTCTCCGTGACGAGCGCTTGGTGGGCGACGCCGATCCCGCGTCGCGCCCCGTCCGAGCCGGCGAAGTAGAGCCACTGCGTCCCGGCGCGCAGGACGAGCTGCGGCTCGCTGACGCCGAGCGCGTCGAAGCCGGTTCCCGTCGGCGAGAGCTGCGGCTCGCTGCTCACGGGGATGAAGTGACTGACCGCCGGCGAGGCGACGATGGTGCCGATCGACCAGCGCGTCCCGCGACGACCCGCGTAGAGCACACGCACCACGCCGCCGATCTCCACGACCTGCGGGTCGGCGACCTCGTCGCGATCGAACGCCGATGCGTCGCGCGGCTGGCTCGCGTGCACGAGGCCGTTCGTCGTGACTCCGTCGGCGTCACGCCCCGCCGCTCCCGGATCGGCGCTCTCGAACCCAGCGGCGTTGTCGGGCTGGGACGGGACCACGCGGATCTCCGAGTGACCGTCCGAGTAGCGCACGCGCGCGAGGAACAGCGTGCTCGCGAGGGCGTCCACGCGGCGCGCGGTCGGTCCATCGACCGAGACGGGCGTCACGGCCGGAGCGCCCCCGAGAGGAAGCGTCGGGAACGCGGAGGCGCTCACGACCTCGCGGAGCAGCGTGTCGAGCGTTCCGGGTCGCCCCAGCGTCGGCGACGGCGTGTACGTCGTCGCGACGATCACCGTCGGCGCGTCCGCGGTCGGCGCGGCCGCGAGGAGAACGCGGAGCGTGCCGCCTCCGTCGCGGAACACCTCGATGTCTTCGACGTGCTGGTAGCCGGCTGGCCACGCCGCAGGCTGGATGTTGTCGGCGAAGGGCACGGCGGGCGTGCTCGACACGAGGCCACCGGACGTGCGCTGGACCGCCATCCAGTGGATCTGATCACCGGCGGTCACGAGCGCCTCCCACGCGTCGCCCGTCGTGTCGCGGGGGAACACGGCGATGCCCGTCACGTCGTGATCACGATCGCCCGCGACGACCGAGGCCTCGCGCGCGGGGGCGAGGACGTCGCACGCGCGCTCGTTCACCTCGAGATCAGCGACCCACGCGGTGGGCGCGCTGGTGGGGTTCGGCTGCTGGCCGAACATCGCGACGCGGAGGTCGTTGCCGCCGTCGAACGTGCCGTCCGCGAAGGTCGGCTCCCACTCGATCGCGCCCGCTGCGCGACGACGCACCTCGAAGCGTCCGTCCGGCGACGTCGAGAGCTGGTACTCCGCGCTGCGGTCGCAGGGCTCCGCACCGTAGGGCGCGGTCGCGATCACGCGATCGCCCACCACGACGCGGACTTCGTCGGCCGTCGCGCTGGTGATCACGGCCACGAGCGGGCGCGCCAGCACGCCCAGATCCTGCGGTCGGAACAGACCGAAGCCAGCCGCCGACACGCGCACGTCGCTGACGTCGGCCGCGCCCAGCCGGCCCTCGACGGTCAGGTACGAGGTCTCCGTGCTCAGCGCCGTCGGCAACACCATGACGCCGTGGCTCGCGCCGCCCGTCGAGCCGATGGGCGCGAACACCGCGGGCGAGGGAACCGCACACGCCCCCGCGACCGCGGCACCGTCGAACACTTGACCGAGCGTGGCGGTCAGCTCGACACCGTCCACGCCGAGGCACTCGGCCCCGCCGGTGCAGGTCGCGAGCGGTGCGACCAGAACGGGCGCCACGTCGACGCAGCAGTCCGTCGCAGTGCTTCCCACGCAGCAGGCGCTGTTCGTCGTGAGCGAGCGACACGCGGGCTCGTCGCAGTCGAGGACGCCGTCGACGTCGTTGTCCACGAAGTCGAGGCACGAGCTGCGTCCACCCGAGCTGTCGCCTGTGGCTTCGTCGAACGGGGCGCTGGTCCCGACGTCGACACCGAGCCCTACGGGTCCCACGTCGCCGAACGGTTCGCTTGCGTCCGGAGCGGGCGCATCGGTGTCACCGCGGGCCGCAGGACCCCAGGCTGCGCACGCGGTCAGGCTCGCCGAGGCCAGGAGGGCGACCAGGGCGAGCAGGCAGGCACGGTGCGAGAGGTTGGGCATGGGGGCTCTGCCGGATCAGCGTCTGGGGGGTCAGAGTGGCACAGCGAAGCGCGCACCCGGCGACCGCACATCACGTTTCGTGCCGCCCCTCACGGTCACTCGTCGAGGGTGGAGAGCGCGCGCTGCTCGGCGGCGACGATCTCGTAGGTGGTCGTCGCGCCGGTCCGTGACCGAGCGAAGAGGAAACGAATGTCGTCTGGCAGGCCCGAGCGGAACACCGGGGCGACCGAGACCGACGTGAGCCGACAAGTGTCGCCCGCCGGGCAGGCCGGCAGGCTGCCGTCCGCCTCGGTGAGGACCGGGTTGCCGGCGTAGCCGAAGAAGCGCGGCATCACGCCGGCTACGACCTGATCCGCGAGATACAGGTGGAGCTCCGCCTCGTCGGTGGGCCCACGCGCGAGCACCCAGAGGCCGAACGTCTGCCTCGCGCTCCTGCGCACAGCGAACACATCGGCCGCGATCACGCGATCGGCGATCGGGTCTCCCCCGAGCAGGTTGGACTCGCGCAGGTTCGGTGCGGTGGATCCGACGCGGCGCCACATCGCGAGCCGGCTCATCGCCCCGACGTCGCAGCGCGCGAAGATCCAGTCGCCGTCGTTGATGCCGGTCGAGTCGAACGCTGCGGCCGTCGACGCCTCCCGGAGCGAATCGCAGTCGTCCGCGGGGTTGAGGAGCGTCGACGCCGTCGTCGTCCCCGTCGACGAGTCGAAGAGGCCCTCGATCAGCTCGTAGTGCCCGCGCATCGTGGCCATCTCGCGCGACCAGACGAGGAACGTCCGCCCCCCGACGCTCGACAGCGAGGGCTCGCGCGACCGCGCCCCGGTCACCGTCACCGCGCCGGCAGACGTGGGCGTGAATGTCGACGAGTCGGCGGCCGCGCCTCGCGCGACCCCGAGGGAGAGCGTGAGCGGACGGAAGATCTCCTCCGAGCGATCCTCGAGGCTCGCGTCGTAGGCGAGCGCCCACTGCGCGCCCACGGCCGTGAGGTCCGGCGCCCCGATGCCGCCGCTCGTGTACATGGCGGAGCCGGCCTGCACGGACTCGCGGTCGAGCACCACGGTCGATCGCGTGAACACGCCTGGCGATGCGCACTCGAGCGGTCGCATCTCGATCTCCGCCTCTGCCCCTCCGAGCGGAGACACGGCGAACGCGCCCGCTCCGCGCACGTCGAGGGCGAACCAGAGGCCGGGGCTGTCCTGACACGACCGCGACGCGTCGAGGGTGCGTCGCAGGTCCGAGACCAGGATCGCTTCGTCCTCGAAGAGCGTCGTGGTCTCCGTGCAGCCACCGTTGCTGGTCACCGTGAGCGTGGCGAGCAACGCGGAGCTGTCGTCCGCCACGCCCGGCAAGAGCGTGAGCTCGAACGTCGTGGTGGTCCCCAGCTGCGCCGAGCCATCGCTGACGCACGCGCCCGCGAGCGCGACCGAGCTGCCTGCGCGCGTGGCGGTCAGTCGATTCCCCTCGCCGACGTGCAGGGCCAGCTCGTCGAGGAAGCCCGTCGGTCCCGGCTCCGGCGCTGGGCTGAGCACGATCGAGAGCGTGTTGCCGGAGCCCGCCTCCGAACGCCCTTCCAGCCGGAAGCGGAATCGCCCGCCCTGACCGAGCGGGAAGCAGAGCTCTCGCCACAGCGAGCCGGTCGTGGGACCGGCAGCCCCGAGGCGCGTCGAGTCGCCGATCGCCGACAGCGTCACCGCGCGCGAGCTCCACTCGAGGGGCCGCGTCGTCCCGCTGAACAGCGCGTCGTAGCTCTCGTCGCTGCCCGCGGTGGCGCTGCAGCACGCGGGGTGTCCGTAGCAGTCGGGGTCGCTGCAGTCCGCGAAGTCGTCCATGTCTTCGTCGCCGATCCGCTCGCACTCCTCGGGCGGCGGCGCGTAGGCGTCGGGGACGATGTACGCGTCGAGTCCTCCGTCGGGCTCGGAGAACGCGTCCACTGGGGCGTCCATCTCCGCCGCGTCGACCGGGGCGGCGTCGGGGTACACCGGCCCCCACACGAGGCTGCAGCCGCCCATCGCGAGCGCCCCCATCGCGAGCGTGGTGATCGCGAAGACCGTCGAGACCGAGCGACTCACAGCGCACCCCCGAACCGGCCCGACACGGACGCGACCGCGCCGCCCACCGTCGGCTGCACCGAGAACGACGCCTCACTCTCGCCACCGCCTGGGTCGAGCACGAGCGACACCAACGCCAGCGCGCCGAAGACGGCCGTGATCGACCACGTGACGTCGACCGCGAGCGTGCGGTCCTCGAGCGCGCTCGCGTTGTCTGTCGTGGGCATCGCCTGGTTCGACGAGTACGCCTCCGACGCTCCCGCGAGCGCCACGGAGCCGCCGATCGCGCCGAGCGCCGCGAGCGGCCCGAAGATCGCGCGCGCCACGTAGATCCAGTCGGCCGAGCTCTGCGCCAAGCGCACCTCGAGCCGCGCGGGGAAGATCTCGAAGGTCGGGCTGCCCTCGTACGCGTCGTGGCCCGCCGCGGTCACGCGCACGTGGTGCGGACCGGGGCTCAGCGTGGTCGACGCGCGGTCCGCCTCGCCCTGCACGACGCCGTCGATCTCGATGCGCGCCACGCGATCGACGACGACCTCGACGATCCCGCCGCCGAGGCCGCCCGCGCCGAGCGCGCTCGTCATGTCGATCACCATCGGCGCAGAGCCCGGCATCACCTCGAAGCGACGCTCGGCGAGCACACGATCGCCGCTCGACACGCGCGCGAGGTGCGGTCCCGGCTCGATCGGCACCGACTGGCCCGGCGTCACGCGGCCGCCGTCGATCTCGAGCACCGAGCCTTCGGGCGCGAGCACCTGCAGCCACACCGGCAGCATCGTGAGCGACATGGTGACGCGCGCGGTCTCGCCGATCGCTGCGGTGCCGGTCATCTGCGACTCGCGGTAGCCCGCGGCCGCGAAGTAGAAGGTGTGCTCGCCCGGCGGCAGCGCGATCGTGAGCGGCGCGCGTCCGCGCGAGCCGAGGTCACGGCGGTCGATCCAGACCTCGGCCCCCGCCGTCGCGTTCACCTCGAACACGGCCACGCGCGGCACGAGCGCGTCGCGGTGCTGTCGCCCGTCCGCGAGCTCGGCCTCGCTCAGACCCGTGACCGCGAGGTACTCGGTCCAGTGGTTGAAGGCCTCGTCCGAGCGCTCGAGCGACTCGAGCACGAGCGCCGTGTTGTAGAGCACGTTGCGCGAGCGCACGCGCGAGAGGCTCTCGAAGTACGCCTCGAGCGCGGCCTCGAGCTCGCGCCGCCGACGATCGCCGCGCAGCCGCATCGCGCGCTGGAAGTGCTCGTTGCCGCGCGCGAACGACGCGCCGGCCTCCGAGACGTCGTCGGCCTGCACGCGGGCGGGCGCGAGGGGCGTGGCGAAGAGGGTGGCGAGCAGTGCGACGAGCGCGACGCGAGCGGTCAGCCAGCCGCGCACCCCGCGGAGTCCAGTCGAAGTCAGCATGGCAAGGCGGCGATCCTACGACGGAACCCGCGCGACACGCACGATTCGTGGACCGCACGCCGTCAGAGCGTGGTCTTGATCGCCGGGCCGCCGCCCGCGCCGGTGGTTCCGTCGGAGGTCACGCGCCGCCGCGCGCGCAGCCGGGGAGACACGGCCGCGCCCTCGACGGGCGTCACCCGCTCGATGGTGTCGAGGTAGCCCTCGCGCCGAAACGTCAGCGAGACCTCGGCGCCCGCGGGCAGGTCGGAGAGGCACGGCGTCGTGCAGAGGCGCGTCTCGCCATCGAAGACCTCCGCGCCGAGCGGATCCGATCCGAGGCTCACGGTCACGGTCGCCGCGATCGCCGTGGCGGGTGGTTCCGTGCCCGTCGTCGTCGGCCCGGTCGTCGGCGGCACCGTGGTGGGCGGTACGGCGGTCGTCGCCGGCGGGTCGGGCTGCGTCGTCGCAGGCACGACGGTGTCGGGAGGCGTCGAGGTGAGGACGGGCTCGTCGCTCGCGCCGATGGCAGCCCACACGCCCGTGCCCAGCACGATCGCGAAGAGGCCCGCCGCGCCGGCCCAGAGCAGCGGGCTCGTCGTGCGCGCGGGGATCGCCGCGAGGTCGTCGCTCGAGCTGCCCGTGACCGGGGTCGCTCGGGGCGCCGGCGTCGCGCGCGGCGCTGGGGTGCCGGGGGAGGGCGTGGGAGACGGCGTGGTTCCGTCCGGCCCCGAGGGCCGCGACGTGCGGAGCTCGGGCGGGATCGACATCGCCGGCAGGCTCAGGTCCGGCACCGCCGCGCGGAGCGCCTCGGCGAGCTCGCCCATCGTCTGGAACCGCGCGTCACGCTCCTTCGCGAGAGAGCGCTTGATCACCTCGTCCAGCTCCGGCGGGCAGCCCACCTCGGGCATGCGCTCGCGGAGCGACGGGGGCGGCTCGTTGCCGTGCTTCCAGAGGAGCTCGAAGTAGTTGCGGCCGTCGAACGGCGGCGTGCCCGCGAGCATCTCGTAGAGCATCACGCCGAGCGCGTAGACATCCACGCGCCGATCGATGTCGGTCTCGCCGCGCGCTTGCTCGGGCGACATGTAGAGCGGCGTCCCGACGAGCTGTCCGGTGCGCGTCATGCGCACGCCCTCGGCCTCGGCCGTCTTGATCTTCGAGATGCCGAAGTCGAGCACCTTCACGCGCTCTCGCTCGCCCTTCTTCGCGAGGAACACGTTCTCCGGCTTGAGATCGCGGTGCACGATCCCCCGCTCGTGCGCGGCGCCGAGCGCGTCGCAGATCTGCAGCGCGACGTTCACCGTCTCGCTCACCGAGAGGGCGCGATCCTGCGTGCGTCGGCTCTCGATGCGCTCGGACAAGCTCTCGCCGCGGAGGAACTCCATCACGATGAAGACCGAGCCGTCGTCGAAGCGATCGAAGCTCACCACGTCGACGATGTTGTCGTGATCGATCGAGCTCGCGGCGATCGCCTCTTGTCGCAGCCGCTCGACGGCGTCGCGCTTCTGCGCGATCGCGTTGGTCAGCACCTTGACGGCGACCTGCTTGCCGAGGTGCACGTGCGTGGCGCGGTACACCGCGCCCATGCCGCCCTCGCCGATCTTCGTCTCGACCTTGTAGACGTTCGCGAGCACGCGACCGAGCCACGGGTCGACGTCGACGTCGACGGGCGGCTCGCTCGGCGAGCCTGCGCCCGAGCGCCGCTTCGGATCGGCAGGCGCGTCGGCGTCGAGCGCCGTCGCCGCGAGGCCCACGTCCGAGAGCGGCAGGTCCGTCCGCGTGCTCGCCCCTCGGGGAGACGCGGACGCGCCGCTCGAGCCTCGTTCGACCATGGCGCGAGGTTAGCCTGCGACGCCGCCGGGCGTCACGCGGACGACGCGACGTCGTCTTCTTCGTCTTCGTCGTCCGTGTCGCTCTCGCTGCCGGCGAGCTGGAGCAGCGGGCTCACGCGGCGCGTGCGGCTGCGGCGGCGGTCGCGCTTCACGAGGTTCAGCACCTCGATCATCGAGCGCACGGTCTTGTCGAGGATGCGGAGGAACTCGTACTCCTCGTGCTCCTCGAGGCCGATGACCGTGTGGCGCATCGCGGCGTCGACCACGGGCTCGAGCGCCTGCTCGAACGCCACGCCCTTGGGCGTGAGGCGCACGAGGCGTCGACGGCGATCCTGCGCGTCGACCTTGATGGTCACGACCTTCATCTCCGCGAGCTTGGCCACGAGGCGACTCACGCCGGCCGCGTCGAGGCCCGCGTCGAGCGCGAGCTCCTGCTGCGAGAGCTGTCCCTCGGTGCTGAGCCGCAGGAGGATCGCGTACATCGGCGCCGTCGCGCCGAGCGGCGCCAGGATGCGGTTGAGCTCCACGGTGCCGAGGCGGCGCAAGAACGTGAACCGCCTCGCGATCTCGCGGGCGATGTGGGATCGGGGGAGCTTCTCGAGGTCGAGCGGCGGAAGAGCGTCTGCCATCGGGCCGCGGAGACTAGCCTCGAAACGCCTGCGAACGCACGCACCCACGGTGACGAAGTGGCGGCGCACCCCCACCTCCGACAGTGAGGACAGTCAGGCGCTTCGTTGCTCCCCTCCGACTCCGCTGGTACGGAGCGCGCCATGGGCCTGCTCGATCTCACCCAGCAAGTTCACGACGCGGCCGAGGGCCACCTCCCGGAGCCGGCCGTCGGACCCGACGGCAAGAAGGCCAAGCCGCCGCTCCGCATCCAGGTGTTCAAGAACACCTTCATCGAGAAGTGGTTCGCGCAGGCGCACCCGATCACGCCTGGGATCTGGTTCGGACCCTTCGTCGTCTACGGCCTCTACGCGGGCTGGCTGTCGCACGGCTGGCTCGCGCTGCCGGCGTTCGCGGGCGGCTGGCTGATCACCTCGTTCATCGAGTACGCGCTCCACCGCTTCATCTTCCACTTCGTGCCGAAGAACCAGGGTCAGCGCCTCCAGGCCTTCCTCCTCCACGGCTACCACCACGACTTCCCCAACGATCCGATGCGCCTCGTGCTGCCGCCGATCGGGATCTGGCCCTTCGCAGCGATCATCGCGGGCCTCTGGTGGCTCGCGTTCGGCGCGTGGTTCTGGCCGGTCTTCGCGGGCACGGCGGCGGGCTACATCGCGTACGACTGGGTCCACTACTACACGCACCACTTCAACCCCAAGAGTGGTCCGCTGCGCTGGATCAAGCGCTACCACATGCTCCACCACCACGACTCGCCGAACCACCGCTACGGCATCACCTCGCCGCTGTGGGACTTCATCCTCGGCACGTACCTCTCGACGAAGAACCTGGTCCGCCAGGGCGGCAAACACGGGCACTGAGCTCGCCGAGACAGAGAGGTCGGCTCCGCCGCGCGCAGTCGCTCCACGGCGCGCGCAACACGTCTGACGTGGCCACACGCACCGCGTTTGACAAACCGGCGCTGCACGCGCCTTGATCGAGTCACTCGCCAGGAGGGCGCATGAAGAAACTCAGGCATGTGATTCGCAGGGGGGGGGCTGACCGCGACCATCATCGCGATGGCGGTGCTGATGGTCGGCGCACGCAGGAGTGACGGGGCGTGTGGGACTGACCCCCGGCGTGTGGAGTCGGGTGAGCCCATCGGTGGGGCGCTTCGTTTCTCTCGAAGCTCGACCAGCACCCACTCGGTCGGTCGGGCGCTGGTGTTCGAGCCAGGTACGTTCGAAGCCGCACCGCAGAGCATCGAGTGGTACGGCGACGATCACTCGCGGCTCGTTCTCGTGGACACGCCCTTGCCGATTGCGGGTGGCCGCATCTCGTCGGGGAGCTGGGCCGAGTTCCCGTGGGGAACGCAGAATCTCGCTGACGGCGTGTTGTTCATCGGCGCACCTCTCGCCCAAGGGATCTCGACAGTGCGCAGCGTCGACATCGGTTTGTGCTCCCAGCACGAGCGATGGACGAATGCGGCCAACTGCGGGATCGCCGACCGACTGACCACACTCGCCGACACGCTGGTCGCTCCGTTCGACATTCCCGGTCCGGTGTTTCCTGGATTGGAGTGTTTCCGGTTCGGACTCAACGGCAGCGGAATCGCTGGCGCTGCTCGCTCGGATCGGTTCTGCGCGACTGCCTCATTGCGCTTGTCGAGTGTCCTCGACTGCTTCGTCTCCTCCGTGGGCTTCCCGGTGTTCGCCGGCTGCACGTACGACCGCGTCGATGTCAGCATGTGCGGCGACTTCGGGACGCGACCAGCCAGCGGCGGATTTCGAGACCTCGTTTTCAACCTGCGTGAGTTCGACCTCGTCCCCGTCGGTTCGCAGCGTCCGACGGACGACTTCCGCTTCTGTGGAGGCCCCGCGGATCTGGGCCTCTACCTCGACATCGTCCGGAACGAGATCCGCGATGCGATCGTCGGCGGGCTCAACGATGGGCTCGCCGCGGCGTCGGTGAGGCGCGAGTTCTCTGTCGATCCCCCGGCCCCGCCCGGAAGCTGCAGCGGGCCGCTGGGTACGTACGTTCTCAATTCCGGTTGTGCGACACCGTCTGCGGGCCTCACGCCGGACCAAGACTGTATGGCCTTCGTGGCCGGCGATCCGTCCTTCACGGGCATTCGAGCTCGCTGTGAGGCGCGCAGAACCACCGTCGCCTGCGCAGTGGACAGCGACTGTGGTGGAGAAACACGAACTCTGCGTCGTTGCGACCTGCGGAGGCGGTGTCAGGGCCTACAGGGCCTCGGTGCGGAGTGCACTTCCAGCGCCAACTGCGGCAATCAGGAGTCTTGCGTGGTGGTGTCGGGGACATGCGTCGACAGCGAGCCCGTGTGCTACTGGAACATCGAGGCCGACCGCGTCGAGATGTTGCCGAGTGGCCTGCAGATCGTGCTCGCCGAAGACGAGGCTGACCCGACTTACACGGCATTCTCGAGGCTGGCGGGGGCTGGAATCGTCGGGGTCTTGGAGAACCAAGGGGTCTGCCGCGGCGACACGCTGCCGATCTACAGCGGCGCAGACGCCACGGGCGTCTTGGGGTTCGCGCCGTGACTCGCTTCGGCGTTTGGCACCTTGGCACCGGGAGACCGTGGCTGTGCGCGCTGAGCGTGCTGCTGCACGGCTGCTACGAGGACCACACCCCGAGGGACGTGGGCACGACGCTCGACGCGGGACCACGGCCTGATGCAGGCGATGTGGGGTCCGTACCGGTCGACGCGTTCGACCCGTGCATCATCGGCGGCCGACACGTCGAAGGGAGCGCGGCCTCGCGACCCGAGATCCAGGGCTGTCGCTGTCCCGCCGACACCGTGCCGGGGATCGCACTGCGGCCGCCGGCTCCGCTCGCCGTGGAGCACGGCCCCTTCACGGCATGCATCCCCCCGCCCTACAACCAAGTCGTCTTGGGGCTCTGTCCTCTTGGGTGGCTGTTCCATCGGTACCAGGACCTCGAGGAAGCAGAGACGGCAGGCGTCGACACCCGGGCGAGCCGCCCCTCAATCGGGGGTGCGGTGTGTCTGGACGCCGAGAGCTGCCTGTTTGCCGACAGCCAGTTTCCACCCGAGCTCCGAGGAGGCTGCCTCTATCCGGACTACACGACCGCGGTGACGGGAGTTCCTGATTCAGTCCCGTGCGAAAGCCTGCAGGAGGGGTTGTGTTCCATCAACTGTCCCTGTGCAGACACGGACCGATCGACCTGCTGGGGCGTCAGTGAGGTTCGTCCCATTGGCATCTGCACCCCGCCTGGCGCCATCTGTGTGGCCCGCGGCATGTGTGGGGGCCGCGTCTGTGTCGTCGTCGCCGATCCACCCGACTTCGCAGATGAGATCCAAGCGGGGCCCGGTGGACTGTGCGCGCCCGCCGCTTGGTGCGATGCGCTGATGAGGGCCGTGCCCGACCTCTGGACGTGCCCTCCGAGTCCATTTTGAGTTCACCGCGGACGCGAATCCACGCCACCCGGCTTGCGCGCCCCGTCGAGTCCGCATCGCGTGGACGAAGCGCGGCGAATCGCATTCTCGAAGCCCGTGGGACACCCTCGCGAGGGTTCGCCAGGGCTTGCGGTCAAGTGGCGTGACGTCGTGCCCACTCGGCGAGCGCGATGCCCGAGGCCACCGTCATCGGGTAGCTGTGGTTGATCCCGTACATCGGGATGGCGATCACCTCGCTCGCTGCCGCGAGCAGGGTGGTGCCGACGCCCTCGTCTTCGTTGCCGACGACGATGCACGTATCGCGCGGCAGCGCCGACTTCCACAGCGACACGTTCGCGTCGTCCTTCTCGAGCACCGAGAGGTGCCAGCCCTCGCGCTGCGCGATCTCGACGAACGCCTCTTCGCTCTCGACCTCGCGGATGTGCTCGTAGCGCTGCATGCCCATCGCGGCCCGCTCGTACCAGCGCTCGCCTCCGATGAGCACGATCTCGCGCACCATGAACGAGTGCGCGGTGCGGATGATGGCCCCGATGTTGAACGGGTTCTTCGCGCGCCTCACCGCGATGCGGAGCGGATGGCGCAGGCGGTCGAGCTCGGCACGGATGTCCTCGAGCGGAAGCCCGAGCGGCGGGACGTAAGCCACACTGGGCTCTAGTAGGTCGTGCGGACGCAGTCGAAGGTGAGCTCGATCGGCTCGCCGGTGTCGACGACCTCGAAGTCGTTCGGCTGGATGTCCTCGAGATCGCGCGGCTCGAGGAGGCCGTCCCACTGCGCCGTCGTCGAGCGATCGCTGCGCGCGGTGAGCGCGATGTTGCCGCCGTCCGCGAGGGCCATGCCGTACTGCTGGAGCGCGCGGGCCACGGTGCGGGCGCCGTCGTTCGGGAGCGACGCGAGGTCGTAGTCGCCGCGCAGGCGCCAGCGCGTGCCGTAGACCGGCGCGTCGGCGTCGTCGGCGCTCGGTCCGCCCGCGTGCGTCGCGGGTCGCACGTAGAAGCCGCGCCGCATGCGCGCGTTCGGGAGGATGAAGCGGATCGCGTGATCGATCTCGCCCGACGCGACCTCGTCCGCCGTGAAGAGCAGCGGCGCGATCGGGAAGCCCGCGGCGTCCGCGCTCGTGCACTGCTCGCCGCGGCCTTCGGGCGCATACACGCGCGTCGTGTCCCACGCGGCGAGGCAGCCGCCGTAGAACGTCCCGCCCGTGATGTTCGCGCGCCACATCTCGAAGAGACGGTTCACGCGGCGATCGATCACGATGAGGTGACAGTCGCCGTCGCTCTCGCACGAGTAGCCGGTCTCGCCCTCGAGCACGCCGCCCATCGGCACGGGCACCATCACGTCGTCGCAATCCGGGCTGTAGAAGTCGTCCGTCTGCTCGAAGGTCATCAGCGGCGTGTCGGCGCCCGCCGTGAGCACCTCGATCGAGAAGTCGATCTGCATGCGCCCCACGCCCCAGCCGCCGTTGTCGGTGAGCCACTGCGTCGTCTCGCGCGAGTCGCTGCGGATGGGCGTGGCGCCGTCGACGCGCTGGTAGAACCACGCGCCGTCGGGGAACAGGCGATCACCGCTCGAGCCTCCGCCCGCGTCCTCGCCAGGCGGTACGTACGCGTCCGCCCCGCTCGCATCGGGCAGCGGGCCGACGTCCGTGCCCGGCGGCACGTACGCGTCGACGGGATCGCTCGTGCGACCGGTGTCTGGCGCGGCATCGCCACCACCACACGCAGGGAGGATCGTGAGCGCCAGCGCGAGGGTCCCGAGGTGTCGCATGCCGCGAGCGTACCTCGACCCGTCGCGCGACGTGGTGCGGTGTCGTGGCACCCGCGCGTCACGTGTGGCGATCAGCCGCACGGCCGCGAACCCAAGGAGCCGTCCTTCATGCGGGACTTCGCGCTCGCGCAGCAGTGGGTGTCGAGCCTCGTGTTGGCGCGCGGGCTGCTCCGTCGGCGGCCCATGCCTCGACTCGCTCCGCCCCCTTCCAACGCGCTCGCGCTCTCGCTCCTCGCCGTCGTGCTCGCGGCGTCGCTCATCCCGCCGCGCGCCGCTGCGCAAGACCTCGTCGCCGACACCGATCCCACGCCGCCTGCGGTCTCGCCTTCGCTCGGGGGCACCGTCGCGACCATCGTCGTCGAGCAAGCGGGCGTCGGCGGGCCCATCACGTACGGCGCGGCCGGCGTGCTCGAGACCGGCGGCTACGCCTCGGTCGCAGCGTCGGACCTCGGCGCCGTCGGCATCCTGCGTCCGTACGTCGGCTGGTTCGTGACCGATGGCTTCGAGCTCAGCCTCGCGAACGATCTCGTGTTCAGGCACGTCGACGACACCGGCCTCCAGGTCACGTTCGCGGGCACGCTCGAGCCGAGCGGTCACATCCCTCTCGTCACGCGCCTGTGGCTCGCGATCGGCTGCGGCGTCGGCGTCCTGTGGAACGGCATCGAGGCGGGCTTCCTCGCGACGCCGCGCCTCGGCCTCGATCTGCTCGTGGGCCGCTCGGGCATGCTGCACATGAACGCCGTCGCCGCGCTCGCGACGACACCGCTCCTTCCTTCGCTGCTCTACGAGCCGATCGGCAGCCAGTGGAGGGTCGGCGTCGAGATCGGCTACTCGGCCCTCTTTTGATCAGGGACAGAACGGCGAGCACACGCTCGCGCCCATGAACTCGCAGCACGTGTCGCGTCCCGTGCAGTCGGTGTCGGCGTGGCAGATGCGACCGAAGCGGCACATCGCGTCGGCCACGCAGCCCGTCGAGCCGCCGCCTCCGCCGCCCATGCCGCGCATGCCGCAGCACGCCTCACCGGCCGCGCAGTCTTCGGGCCCGTCGCACGACGCGGCGACGCCCATGCAGTCCGCCGGCGCGGTGCACATCATCGAGCTCATCCCGCCGCCGCCCGGGCCGCCGCCGAACGAGACGCAGCAGATCTGCGGATCGGTGCACACCTCGGCGCCGCACGCGACGCCCGGCGGTCCCGCGTCGGTCGTGCTGGTGCCGCCCGCGTCCTCGCCGGGCATCGGCGGCGTGTACGCGTCGGGCACGCCCATCGTCGGCGGCGTGTACGCATCGGGCTCGGTCGTCCCCGGGCTCCACGCGTCGACGCCCGGAAGGATCGTCCCCGCGTCGACGCCCGGGGCGACGCGCGCGTCGGTGCCGGATCCCGGTCCGCCGTCCATCAGCACGATCGGCCCTGCGTCTTCGTCGACGCTGAGGTGCGTGGAGGAGCAACCAGCGAGCGTGAGGAGCGCGATCGAGGCGAGGTGGGTTCGCGTCATGACGAGGTCCTTTGCGAGAGGCGCGCGGAGACTCTCACGAGGCCGGCGCCAAGACGAGATGCAGAAACAATCCGAGGCGCGTCGGCTCACGCTCGGGCGGGGAGCACGCTCTCGATGCGCTCGCAGGCGCGCAGGAGGCCATCCTCTGCGCGCACCTTGGTGCCGAGCTCGCGCGCCTTCGCGCGCATCGGCGAGTCGAGCGCCGACAAGCGCTTCGCGAGCGAGGCCGCGTCGAGATCCTTCATCGCGATCGGCTCGGTGCCGATGCCGAGGGCCTTCAAGCGCTTGCCCCACTCGGGCTGATCGCCGAACACGAACACCACGCAGCTCGGCACGCCGGCGCGGATCGCCGCCGCGCACGTGCCCGCGCCGCCGTGGTGCACGACGCCCGCGCTGCGCGCGAAGAGCCAGTCGTGCGGCGCGTAGCCAGTGAAGAACACGGCGTCGCTCGTCCGCGTGGAGCGCACGTCGTCGGGCGCTTGGATCACCGCGCGTCGACCGCTCGCGATCACGGCCTCGACGACCGCGTCGATGCGCGTTCGCACGCGCGCGTCGAGATCCATCATCGAGCCGAAGCCGATCACGATCGGCGCCTCACCCGCGTCGACGAACGCACGCAGCTCGGGCGAGGGCTCGAAGCTCGGCTCGTCGAGGAACCAGTAGCCCGTCGACTCGAAGCGTCCCTTCCACGCGGCGTGAGGCGGGAGCACGTGCGGGCTGATCGCGACGAGGTTCAAGAGCGACGACTCGGCGGTCTCGATCACGATCTTCTTCCGCGGCGGCACGCCCGCGGCCGCGAGCACCTTCTGGAACGGCGCGTCCGTCAGCATCGGCGTCATCGTGCGCGTCATCCACGGCAGGAAGCCTCCAGGCAGGAGGCCCGGCGCGAGCGTGCCCGTGACGCGCGGGATGCCATGCACGATCGACGCGGCGAACGCGTTCACGTCGCCCGCGTGCTGCACGATCAGCGTCGCGCCGCGCGTCGCCTCGAGCACGCCCGTCGCCGAGTCGGTGAGCTCGGTCGCGCCCGCCTCGACGAACGCGCGGATCTGCTTCATCGGGCTCGTCTCCGCGAGCACCGACGCCATCAGCGCTCGGTAGCTCGCCTCGTCCCACTTCTGCCCCGTCGGACGAAACGGAACGCCCGCCCGCTCGGCGCGCACACGAAAGCGCTCCGCCGCCACGAGGTACGCGTCGTGTCCCCGCGCGCGCAGCGCCTTCGCGAGCGCGACGAACGGCCGCACATCTCCTTCGGAGCCCATGGCCGTGACCGCGATCGACATGTCCCCGATTGGAGATCGGACCACGCGCGAAGACAACGCGGATCGAGTCGACGGAACACCAGAGGCCGTAGATCCGGTGGACCTACGGCCTCGTGATGGGTCATCCCGGACTTGAACCGGGAGCCAACGGATTAAGAGTCCGCTGCTCTACCAATTGAGCTAATGACCCGAGTTTTTCAAAGGAAACGCTGCGATCGCACGCAGCAGAAGCGAAGGGGAAGCGCGCCCGGAGAGATTCGAACTCCCGACCGTCGGATCCGAAGTCCGATGCTCTATCCAGCTGAGCTACGAGCGCTCACGGCGAAGCGGGCCGCTACCTAGCGCGGAGCGCTTCCCTGTCAACAAACGTCGACGTCAACAACCTCGATTTTCACGCGCGATCCAAGCTCGCGCTTCGCTGTCAGGGTGACCGACGGGGCTCGAACCCGCGACAACCGGAGCCACAATCCAGTGCTCTACCAAACTGAGCTACGGCCACCAAGAAGGGCGCGAAGATAGCGGGCGCCCGTCGGAGATCAAGGACGAACACGCGCGTCGTTGCTGACGGACGCACTTCGTCCTCGCCTCACGCGCCCGAGTCGCCGGCGTGCTCCGCCGTGACGTACCGGATCACGCGATGCGCGCGGCGAAGGGTCCGGGAGGTCCGAGGGGAGATCCTCGATGCGCTGCAGGACAGAGCCGTCGAACGCGGCAGCCGTCGCGGCATCGATTGGGAGGGCGCGGCGCGTGCACCTCCCCTCGGTCCTGCCGGGCGCTGTCGCGATCGCGTGACGACGATCTGCTCGCTCGCGAAGCCAGCGGCAGTGTGCTCGTTCGGTTCTCGACATCGAGTCGCCATCGAAGCGCATGCGAGCCCCGGCGTGCGCAGCCGTGACGTACCGGATCACGCGATGCGCGCGGCGAAGGGTCCGGGAGGTCCGAG
>CAZCVE010000031.1:25854-77771 GCA_964502175.1 uncultured Sandaracinaceae bacterium | reverse complement strand
CCCTCGGTCCTGCCGGGCGCTGTCGCGATCGCGTGACGACGATCTGCTCGCTCGCCGTTCGGCTTCTGGGCCTCGAGCGCCTCGTCGAGAGTGGCTCAGCCGGCGAAGTGATCGGTCATCGGCGCGAAGTAGAACTGCGCCCAGCCCGCCGCGTACTTCGACGCGCCGCCTGCGGGGAGGCCCGTGTGGATGAGGAACAGGCGCGTGCCCGGCTTGCCGTCCACGCGGTGCGCGCTGAAGAGCAGGTCGAGCTGCGAGTCGGGCGCGTCCTTCGGGAACTCGCTCGTGCGCCAGCTCGTGACGATCCGCTCCGTCGGAAAGAGCGCGAGGTACTGCCCCGAGATGTAGCCGTCCCACGCGCTGAACGCGCCGCCGACCTTCGCGCTGCTCTTCGCAGGCGCGCCCGTCATCGCGGTGTGCTGCGCGGCGTCGAGCCACGCGGCGTACACGACCTCGGGAGCCGCGGGGATCTCGGCCTCCATCGTGAGCATCTCGCCCGTCGGCATCACGTCGTCGACGGGCTTCTTCGCAGCGACCTTCTTCGCGGGCGTCTTGTTCGCAGCGGCCTTCTTGGCGGGGGTCGTCTTCGCCGGCGCCTTCTTGGCGGACACCTTCTTCGCGATCTTCTTCGCGGGTGCCTTCGCGGCGGATGCCTTGTTCGCGGGTGCCTTCGCGGCGGATGCCTTCTTCGCGATCTTCTTCGCGGGGGTCTTCTTCTTCGTCGCCATCGTGTGCCTCGTGATCGTCGGAGCGGGATGCGGACGGTACACGCCACGACGTGGAAGGAGAACGTGTGTGCCGACTGCCGAACGAGTGTGTCGCGAATCGACGTGCCCATGCTGGAGTCGCTGCGCGCGTGCCGCGCCGCGCTCGTGCGCATGGCGACTCCATCTCCACGCGTGACCCGCCACGACGGCGTGACGCGTCGCCTGGCCTCGGAATCGAGCCGTGCGACAACCGCGACATGACGCGCTTTTCCTTGCTCACGCTCGTCTCCACGCTGACGTTCGCTGCATGCGGCTCGCCGTCGCCGGGGCAGCCGCGAGTCGCAGCCGATGACATCGCTGTGGCGGAGGAGAACGCTGTGCTGCGCCGCCTCGCGAGCCACGGAGATGCCGACATCGAGATCGTCTTGGAGCTCGGCGACATCGCGCCGCCGCTCTCCGCGATGAACATCGGACGGGCGGAGTCCGACGGGGAGCGAGCGGCGATCATCGCGGCGCGCGAGGCCCTCGTCACGGAGCTGCACACGGCGTTGGCCGCCGAGATCGGCGTCGAGATGCGGGGCGTGCTCTGGCTACCCAATGCATCGATCGTCTACGGCTCGGCGCGCCGCATTCTCGCGTACCTCCGCGCGCATCCGGAGGTTCACGCCTCCTTCGACGGCCCGGCCGTCTCCGAAGGGCTCTGACGCGGCCTCTCGTTCGCCGCGGGCTCCTGACAGCGAGCCCACGTGTCGATCACCGCGCCGAGCGCGCCGCTCACGCCGGCCGCATCGCGGTAGCCAGCCTCGACGATCACCGACAGGAGGTCGAGGCACGCGGTCCGTCCCGTGACGCCTCCGACGGCCATGCCCGTCGGACCGAGCGTGAGCCGCACGCCGTCGTCGCCGTCGCGCGCGGTCACGACCCACGAGCCCGCGCGGAACAGCACGTGCGCGCGACGAGGCCCGTGGGGCGTGCGGACCTTCACGTCGGCGTGGGTGCGGCCGGCGTACGCCTCCCACGCCTCGCTGATCTCGCGTGCATCGTCGGTCGCCCGGCAGAGCTTCGGCATGAACGTCGGTCGCGATCTCGCAGCCCCGACTGACGCGTCGCGTGCGCGAGCCGTATCCGCGCGGTGCGACGTGGAAGGCTCAGCCGTCGCACTCTCCGTCGTGCGACACGCGCACGCCCGCCGACTGGGCGAGGCACGCGTTGACGTACGTCGTGCCGTCGCAGCCGCACACCGGGTCGAACACGCCGGGGCACTCGCCCACGGAAGGACGCCGAACGCACGCGCCGAGCTCGCTGTCGCACGCGCTCGCGTCGCAGAAGCTGTTGCCGTCCGCGCGCAGGCAGAGCTCGTCCGAGTTGCACGCGTAGGTCTGCGGGGGCGTGACGTAGCAACACTCGGGGCAGTCGGACGGCAGGCAGAGACCCGACGCCGCGCAGCACTCCGTGCCTCCGCAGTGCGAGCTGTCGTTGCCGCAGGCGATCGGGCCGGTGTGCAAGGCTCCGTGGATGCCGATGATGGGATTGCCGCATCCGCCATTGCTCTGCTGGCGCACGATGCGCGCACCTGCCGCGAGCGCCGCGCAGCCGCTCTCGTAGGTGACGCCATCGCACCCGCACACTGGCGAGTGGTCGCGGCTGCAGGATTCGGCATCTGGCAGTGGCTGGCAGTAGCCCTCGCCGAGGCACGCGTAGGCGTACGTCGTGCAGAAGAAGCCGGGGTCACAGTCGCTGTGCGAGGTGCAGACGTCGTCGCCTGCGTCCGTCATGCCCGCGTCTGCCATCGATCGGCAGTCCTCGGTCGCCGGGTCGAAGCAGCGGCCGTCGGCGAAGCAGCAGGCCTCATGATCGGCGCACAGCTCGCCGCCGCATCGGATCGTGGGGCGCGCGTCGATCACCGCGTCGATCACCCAGTGCGCGTCGGGCGGCGCGAACGGGTCGACGTAGGCGTCGCCGTGGAACGCGGCGTCCACGAGGAAGTCGGGCGCGTCGATGCCCGGCGCGACACCGGTGTCTTCGTCCGTGCCGTGGGTGGTGGAGCACGCCGCGCCGAGCACGACGACGAGGAGAGCGAGGAACCGGAGGTCACGCATGCGCGTGAGTCGCCGGGCCCTCACCGCATTTCCAACCGAAGACGCCACCAACCGCAGCTTCGCGCCCACGTCGTCGCAATTTTCGCGGTGCCGCGAATGCGTTGACGTTCGGAGACAGGTTCGGCTACCCAACATCCATGCGCCTCCGACACGTTCTCGCTGTGCTTCTCGCAGTTCCGGCCTGCCATACGGACTATCGCGCCGAGAACGCGGAGCGGGCGGCACGCTTGCGGGATCGCGCCGCGTTCGAGATGGGCTGCACGACAGACGAGTTGTTGCTCACGCCCCTCGCTGAATCTCCCGACAAGCCAGTGACCACTCAGTACGGCGTCGATTGTCACGGCACGCGAGCGGTCTACGTCCACAGCCCGGGCGGTTGGGTGCTCAACAGTCAGCGCCCGGATTCCGACGAACGGTGATGCCTGGGCACCCAGGCGCTTGGCGGCATCGGTCGTCGCTGGCCCGCCGCCCGATGCGTCACTCCGGTGCGGTGTAGAAGAACGCGCAGCCCTCGAAGATCGTCTCGTCGACGTAGCTCTCGAACTCGAAGCGGAGCTCGTCCTCGAAGGGGATCGTGTCGACGAGGTGGTGGCGGTACACGTGCGTCGCGGCCGACGCGTCGACGTCGCTGCGCGTCCAGCCGCTCGCGCCCGCCAGGGCCCAGCTGATGGGCCCGTTCATGAAGTAGAAGCCGGCGCTGTAGTAGTCCTCCATGCCGGTGCCGAGGAGGGCGTAGCGGCCGTCGATCCACACCTCGTGATCGGGCTCGAGCGCGCACCACCACGAGCTCGCGACGCGCTGCACCAGCGAGTGACCGACGTAGTGACCGCGCGCCCCCGACCACGACGCGACCACGTTGTTCGGCGCGCGCAGCGACGGATCGTTCGTGCCGCACATCGCGATCGAGTCCACGGGTCCGTGTGTGCCGCAGTCCCCGTGGAAGCGACCCAGATCGGGATCGAGCGGGCCGCTCACCACGCGCCCCCCGACACGCGCGCGATCGATCGCGCGCTCGCCCTCGTTGACGAGCGCCACGAGCAGCGTGTCCTCGAACGCGATCGGGTAGTGCAGGCGCACGACGCTCGGATCGACCACGAACAAGGCCGATCCGTGTGATGTGGCCGCAGGAGCCGAGCCGCCGGCGACCCACGACAGCGGCGCGCGCAGCACCTCTTCACCGTCCACGCTGACCACGAGCGCGACGTCGTCGCGATCCGCGCGCGACAGCTCGAGCGTGAGCTCCGTGGCCACGCCCGGGCCCATCCACGACAGCTCCGTCTGTGCGTCGATCGCGAGCGGACCTTCGTCGCCCATGCGCTCGAGGCCCGGGTGATCGTGATCGGACCACAGCATCGCCGCGGCCTCGAGGTTCGCGCTCGCCTCGGCGCCGAGCGGCCACGCGAACGGCACGACCTCGGTCTCCGCGTCGTAGTCGAAGCCCTCGAACTGGAAGTACGTCCAGCCCGGGTTCATCGACACATCCGCGCGGAACGAGCGCTGGTAGTGGATCGGCTGGCTCACCACGAAGCCGCCGCTCGTGCCCTCGCGACCGAGCGTGAACGGATCGGCGAGGCCCGCGAGCTCGCCGTTCGTGAGCGCGCCGAGCGTGATGCCCGGCTCACCGCCGTCGGGATCGATCTCCACGTCGTCGACCCAGAAGCGCACGATGACGTTCTCGGGATCCATGAGCCCCGGCAGATCACCGATCGTCATCCACCATCGCGTGACGACGCCGGGGCCCTCGCGATCGATCATCACGTTGCGGCCGTCGTCTTCGCGCACGTAGTAGCTGTGATCGCGGTTGAGCAGGCCCTCGGGCGCCTCGGGCTCGCGCGAGCTCACGAGGTACGGCGTGCCCGGTCGCAGGCGCGCGGGCGCGAACGGATCGGCGAGATCGGCGACGAGATCGATCGCAGGCGCAGGTCCGGGCCCCGCGTCGATCGGCGTGAACGCGTCGCGAGAGGCATCGGGCGCCGGTGTGATCGCGGCGTCGGGCACCATCGTGGGACCGGGACAACCTGCGAGCGCGAGCGCGGTCACGGCGAAGAGGCGTCGAAGCATCACGCGCGAGGTTCGCACCGAGGTCGCGCTCGCTCAACGCGAACGTGCGCGTCGTCCTCGGGTCAGGGCACGCAGCGCCGCTCGGTCGCGCCGCGGATCGCGCGAGCGTGCGTCGACGCGCCGCGACGCACCTCTCGCACGACGACGACCGCGAGCATCGCCGGGAGGCCGAAGTAGACGAGGAACGCGAGCCACACGCTCCACGGCGCGCGGCCACCGGTGCGGACCTCGACGCCTTCGGCGGGCTGCACCGTGAGGAAGTAGAGGATCGCGCTCTCGCCGAGGTACGGCGCGTCGATCGCGTGCGACGCGAGGCGCGGGAGCACGAGCCGTCCATCCGGCAGCGCCCAGCTCGCGGCGGCGAGCTCGGTCGAGAGCGTGTACGCGTGATCGAAGCGACCGTTGCGCCGCGCGGCCGCGATGCCGAACGCGCTCGCCGCGGTGCCGAAGCCGTCGATCACGGGGCCCGCGTCGATCTCGAACGTCCACTCGTCCTCCGTGCCCTCTTCGTACTCGCGAAAGCCTGCGGCCCAGCCGTGATCGCGGAAGAAGTGCTGCTCGTAGGTCGCATACCAACGGTCTGCGCGCTCGGGCCACAGCTCGCGCGCGAAGAGCAGCGACCACGACGTGCCGATGCCGCGCGACGGCTGCACCTCGCGGCCGCTCGGCAGGAGCACGCGAAAGCGCGGAAGGCCAAGGTGATCTGCGTTCCGCCCTTCGAACGCGCGGATCGCGCGATCGGCGAACGCGCGGTGATCGGTGCCGAGCACCTCGTCGGCGCGACGGATCCAGCCGACCGCGGCGAGCACGTCGATCGGATAGCACTCGTGCGGGTAGTCGTTGAGCAGCCCGAGCGTGGAGCGATCGAGATCGTCTGCGAGCGAGTCAGTCTGATCGCGGAGCACCTCGCGCGCGTGCGCGTCGTCCGTCATCGCCACGTCGGCCGTGAGGCCGCCGATCAGGAGCGAGCGGAAGAAGACGTTCTCCTCGTGGAGGTAGTCGTCGCCCCAGTGCGTGCGCACCCACGTGTGGTGGACGGGATCGAGCAAGAGCGCGCGCGCCGCCTCGATCGCGCGGCGTCGCTCGCTCGCGTCACCGAGGTCGGCTTCGTCGAGCTCGCCGCGCGTCACGGCCTCGGTGAGCTCGCGCGCGCCCATCGAGTAGAAGACGGCGCTGAACATCGGCCACTCGGTCGTGGGCACGTCGTGGAGCGGCGCGTCCGCGGCCGCACCGGTGGCGACGCGCGCCTCGGCCCACTCGGTGAACCGCGGCGTCAAGTCGCGATGGAGACGCACCGCGCGCCGCGGGATGCCGGGCCCACCGAGCGCAGGATCGGTGAGGTCGCAGGCGAGCTCGACGCCCGGCCAAACGAAGCCGAAGAGCGCGACGAGCGAGAGCACCGCGAGCCAAGCGAGGCGCGCGCGTCGCGCGAGCGTCGTGGTCTGCGTGCGAGGAGGGGAGGCCGTCTGGAGCGAGTGCGTGTCCATCCCGCGCAGGCTTCGACGGACCTCGACGCTTCGCCGTCCTCGATCTCACGAGCCGCGAGGCGCGCCGATCGATCGGTCTCGATCCCGAATCGAGCGGCCCGACCGACGTGCACGGGGGCTCGACTCGCGGCCCAGGAGATCCTCAGTCGCCGTTCGATCACGACTCCGAACCGCTCGTCCAGCTCGCGCTGGTGACGTCGGGCGCCTCGCCTACGCTCCGCGGGTGTCGTTCGATCGCTACCTCGCCGGGCTGCGCGGCCTCGCCGATCCGAAGCGCCTCGCGGCGCTCGCGGCGGTGCTCGTGGCGCTGCTCGGCACCGAGGCGCTCGCGACCGAGTCCGTAGTGACCGTGTTGCTCGATTCGCTGCTCTTCGCGGTGTTCGTGGTCGTCGCGCCCGGAGGCTTTCGAGCGCTCACGCCGCTCGGCACCGTCGGGCTCACCGTGTACGTGGCGGTCGGCGTCGCGTGCGTCGGCCTCGTCGCGCTCGTCGTCGCGAGCGTGTCGCCGCGCTGGACGTACGTGATCGACCCGGGCTCGCTGCTCGTGCTCGTCGTGCTCTTCCTCGTGGGCGGCTGGGGCCTCGGTCGCGACGTCGACCTCACCGAGCGGGCGGAGACCTCGGCGCTCGAGGCGCAGCGCGCACGGCTCGACGCAGAGCGCGCGTCGATCGCCGCTGATCGCGCGACGCTGATCGCCGAGCAGAACGCGCTCCTCGCTCAGCGGGCGCAGCTCGATCCGCACTTTCTCTTCAACGTGCTCAACGCGATCGCCGAGCTCACGCGCCACGATCCGATCCGCGCCGAGGAGGCCACGCTCGCGCTCGCGTCGATGCTCCGCACGATGCTCGACGCGACCCGCGCTTCCACGTGGCCGCTCACCCAGGAGCTCGCGCTCGTGCGCACCGTGACGGAGCTCTACGCGATGCGTGATCGCACCCGCTATCGCTTCGTGCTCGCATGGCCCGACATGGGTGCCGTGGAAGTCCCACCTCTCTTGCTGTTGCCCGTGATCGAGAACGCGATCACGCACGGTCCGGCTTCGGACCACGAGGGGGAAGTGTCGGTGAACGTCACGCGGCACGACGACGCGATCGAGATCGCCATCGAGAACCCGGGTCCCTTCGCAGGTCGGCGTGAAGGGGGCCACGGGCTCGCGATGATCGAGAAGCGCCTGACCCTCGCGTTCGGCGACCGCGCCCGATTCACGATCGAAGGGCGCGGCTCGCGTACCCTCGCCGTGGTGTCGATCCCGTCGAGCGGCCCCGTGAGGCCCGCATGATCGTGAGGCCCGCATGAGCGAGCCCGGCGCACGCACGCTCCGCGTGATCTTCGCCGACGACGAAGAGATGGCGCGCCTCCGCGTGCGACGACTGCTCGAGGCGATCGACGGCGTCGTGATCGTCGGCGAGGCCAAGAGCGGCAAGGACGCGCTCGCCTTGCTCGAGGATCTCGACGTCGACGTCGCGCTGCTCGATGTGCGTATGGGCCTCGTGTCGGGGCTCGACGCCGCTGCGCGCGCGGCGGATCTCGGCGTCGAGGTGATCATGACGACGGCCCACCGCGACCACGCCGTGGAGGCCTACGCGCACGGCGCGATCGACTACCTCCTCAAGCCGCTCGAGCCCGCACGTCTCGCGCAGGCGATCGATCGAGCGCGAGCGCGCACGACGTCGAGCTCGCGTGAGGTCGAGTCGGCCGCACCTCCGTCGGGCGCTCGTCTGCCCCTCGAGGTGCGCGGCGAGATCCTCCTCGTGCCGGCGACGTCGATCACGCACGCAGTGCTCGAAGAGACGCTCGTGCGCGTGTTCCTCGCAGACAGCGAGCCCGTGCTGACGGAGCTCTCGCTCACCGACCTCGAGCGACGCCTCCCGCACCTCGTGCGCTCCCACCGCCGCGCGCTCCTCGCGCTCGATCACGTCGCGAAGCTGCGTCCGCTCCCGACCGGCGGCTACGACGCGATCCTCCACGACGGCAGCGAGGTGCCGGTCTCTCGTCAGAGCGCGCGCGAGCTCCGACGCAGGCTCGCCCTCTGAGTCGGAGATCAGGGGCGCGGAGGCCCGCAGAGGCCGCTCGGGTCTCCGCACTGCGGGGCTTCGCAGTGCGAGAGGCCTGCGCCGCCCGTGCAGCACACCGAGCCCTCGCAGAGGCCCGTCTCGCTGCAGTCTTCGCCCACGAAGCGGACGTCGCAGTCGGGGCTCTGGATGCAGCCGCGCTCGTCGTCCCAGATCTCGTAGGCGCCGCACACGCAGCCCGGCGCCGCGCAGTCGAGATCGCTGTAGCGACCGCACGTCGTCGGGCCGCAGATGCCGGTCGTCCACGTGCCGCCGGACTCGCTGCAGCGCTCTTCGTCGGTACGCGGCGCGATCAGCTCGCACAGCGGGCCGGGCATGCAGCCCTCGCCCTCGACGAAGATGCCGTACGTCCCGCAGTCGCACGCGTGAAAGGGCATGCGGCAGTCCTCCGACGGCGGCGTGCCGCACTCGAAGTGCTCGCAGAAGATCGGCCGTGCAAACCAAGCGCCCCCCGTCGAGAGACACAGCGACGCCTCGCACGCGGCGTGCGCGGACTCGCACGATGCCCGATTCGGGTAGACCTCGCAGTCGGCGCCAGCGCAGTTGCACGAATGCTCGACGCACCGAGTGCCATCCCAGAAGGCGCCTGTGATGTCGTCGCAGATGGGCGCGCAGAGATCGATCGCGGCAGCCTGAGGGGTGCACGAAGCGACGATGCCTGCGTCGGTCGGCGGAGCGAACGCGTCCGGGAGGGGCCCCCCGTCGGGCGCACACACGCACTCCACGTCGGAGCCGATCATGGCCGCGTCACCGCTGCCGTGGGTGTCGGGACAGCCGGCGAGGCAGAGCGCGATCAGCAGCGCGGACGGGACGACGACAGGCTTCGACATGGGACCTCGTGAAACGAGAAGAGGAGCGCCAGGCACAGCCCGGCACTCCTCTCCCGTGTTTGCGAGAACCGGGCCGCCCCGGCTCTCTCCCGGGTTCAGCGACGACGGCGCAGGCGCGAGGCGACCATCGCGAGCAGGCCGAGCGCGAGGAAGAGGCCACGGTTCGTGCGATCCGGGCTCGCGACGCGGCAGCTGCAGTTGCTCATGCTCACGTCGAGCGGGCCGGCGTCGTTCTCGCCGATGCCCGCGTCCACGTTCGAGAGCGAGCCCGCGTCGACGGGCACGTCGGTGCGGAGCGAGGCCGCGTCGTTGGTGAAGCCCGCGTCGGGCAGCGCCGCGTCCATGCCGACCATCGTGCCAGCGTCGTCCATCGGCGTGCCGGCATCGCCCATCGGCATGCCCGCGTCGCTGAGGCCGCAGCCGTCGAGGTCCATGTGCTCGCAGGCGCCCGCCGAGCACGAGTCCACCGTGCACTCGTCCGCGTCGTCGCACGAGATCGCGGTGTGCGAGCAGCTGCCGTCGCTCTCGCAGGCGTCGGCCGTGCAGCCGTCGCCGTCGTCGCAGTCGACCACGTCCTCCATGCAGCGCTCGGTCGCGACGTTGCAGCTCGGCGTGGTGCACGCGTCGCCGTCGTCGTCCATGCAGTCCGTGTCACCGAAGCAGCAGCCGTCGATCGGGGTGGTCGAGCACCTGCCGCCACTGCAACGGTCCGTCGAGCACTCGTCGCCGTCGTCGCAGTCGCCGTCGCCCACGCAGCAGCCGTCGATGTCCGTGTTGGTGCAGGCGCCCGTGGCCAGCGTGCAGCGATCGGCCGTGCACGAGATCGAGTCGTTGCAGTCCGAGTCGGCGTCGCAGCAGCCCATCACGGGCGTCGTCTCGCAGCGGTTCGTCCCGAGGTTGCACGCGACCGCGAGGCAGGTGGTGCCGCCCGTGCAGTCCGCGTCGCTGTCACAGCAGCCGGTGATCGGGAGGTGCTCGCACGAGCCGCCGGTGCCCGAGCAGCGCGTCGTCGTGCAGACGTCGCCGTCGTCCGTGCAGTCGCCGTCGATGTTGCAGCACCCGCGGATCGCCGTGTTCTCACAGCCACCGGGCTCGGCACACGCGTCGGCCGTGCATGCGTTGCGGTCGTCACAGCTCAGCGCAGCGCCCGCGCGACAGGTGCCCATCTGACACGTCTCGGCGCCGTTGCAGGTGGTGCCGTCCGCGCACGCCGTTCCGTCGACCGCCGAGCGATCCGAGGGACACACCGCGAAGCCGTTGCAGCTCTCGGCGGGATCACACACGCCCGTGCTGGCGCGGCAGGCGGTGCCGAGCGGGAGGACCGAGTCGGAGGGACACGCGGCGGCGCTGCCCGAGCAGAACTCGGTCGAGTCGCACGTCCCCGCGCTGGCGCGGCAGACGTTGGTCGCGTTGAGGAAGCCGTCGCCCGGACACACGGTGGTCGAGCCGTTGCAGCGCTCGATCACGTCGCAGGTGCCGGCGATCGATCGACACACGGTGGTGTTCGGCTGCACGCGCGCCGAGCACGACGCCGTCGAGCCGGTCGTGCCGCTGCACACGTCCTGCGCGTCGCAGACGCCGGACGGCATGAGGCCGCACGAGGTGCCGGGCGTCTGCGCCGCGTCGACGACGGGGCACGTCGGGCCGGTGCCGCTGCAGAACTCCGTCGCGTCGCACTCGCCGACGGCCGCGCGGCACGCGAACGTCGAGGGCTGGAAGTTGTCCACGCACACCGCGGTCGCGCCGACGGTGCCCGAGCACGTGTCCGGCGCATCGCAGCTCAGCGCCGCGGGTCCACCACCGCCGAACCCGCTTCCGCCCCCGCAGGCGGTGCCGGGCGTCACGGCCGCGTCGACCGCAGGGCACGTCGCGCTGGTGCCGGTGCAGAACTCGGTCGCATCACAGTCGCTCATGGCACCTCGACACGAGGTCGTCGACGGCTGGAACGTACACGTCGCGGTGCAGCAAGCGCCGCCATCACACTGCTCGGGCGACTCGACCATCCCATTGCCACACACGGGGCCGGTGCTGATGGCCGTGCCCGTGATCGAGATGTCATCGATGCCGACCCACTCGTCGTTCCCCGTGGCATTCGTGGTGATGATTCGGAGCTGAACGACCGAGGCATTGTCCACGGCGCTCGGCATCGTGATGCTCCGCATCGTCGTCTGTGTGGCAGAGCCCGCCGTGGTCGCGTCCGCGATGTACGCCGAGGGGACATCCGTGAACAAACCACTGGTCCCGACCCGGTACTGCAACGCAACCTGCTGCGCCGCGTTGTCCGCGCTCCCATCGATGTCGCGGACGGTGTACCTGACGACGATGGTGTTGAGCCCAGTCGTGACGATCGAGATCAGAATGAACGGCGCATCCGCCGTACCCGAACCTTGAAGGGCCACAACGGGATCGGTGATCTCGAACTCGGCGACACCGCCCGTGTTGTTCGTGTTCGGCGTCGCTTGGTTGGCGAGCACGTCCACCACACCCGCTGGGGTGTCGCTCAACTCGACGGCAGGGGCCGTGACGGTCCTCGCATCCACGTCATTCATCGTCGTGAGCGCGTCGCCACGGTAGCCGGTCACGCCCGGAACACCTGACCATGAGTCGTCAGTCGTGATGGCCCCGGTCGACGACCAGCTCTGCGAGTATGGGAGCGTCTGCGGAGTGTTGTCGGCGAGGGCGACCGGCGCGAGGACGAGGGACGAAGCGACCAAGAGGAGCGCGGCGGGAATACGCATGGCCGCGAAGGTTGCACGGCGGCGGCCGTGAGGAAACCCCCTGGCCGTGACGGTTCACGGGGTCGTCACCCGCGCTCGGATCACTCCTTCGCGAGGAATTGCTCGGCGAGGGCGACGTCTTCGCGGGATCCGATGAAGAGCGGCACCCGCTGATGAAGGCCTGTCGGCTCGATCTCCACGATCCGCTTCTTCCCGTTCGACGCCGCACCGCCCGCGGCCTCGGCGATGAAGGCCATCGGCGCCGCTTCGTAGAGCAGGCGCAGCTTGCCGTCCGGCGCGCTCTGATCGCCGGGGTACGCGAACACGCCTCCGCGGAGGAGCGTGCGGTGGAAGTCGGCCACGAGCGTGCCCACGTAGCGCAGGCCGTACGGCTTGCCGCCGGGCGCCTCTTTGCTCTTCAGCGTGTCGATCCACTTCGTCACGCCCGGCGTCCACTTGATGCGGTTGCCCTCGTTGATCGAGTACGTCGGCGCCGTCGCGGGGATGCGCAGGTTCTCGTGCGAGAGGAAGAACTCGCCGACCAGCGGGTCCAGCGTGAAGCCGTGCACGCCGTCGCCGGTCGTGTAGACGAGCATCGTCGAGGAGCCGTAGATGATGTAGCCGGCGGCCACCTGCTCGAGGCCCGGCTGGAGGCAGTCGCGCTCGGTGCCTGGGCCGCTCTCCGTCACGCGGCGGTGGATCGAGAAGATCGTCCCGATCGAGATGTTCACGTCGATGTTCGAGCTGCCGTCGAGCGGGTCGAACATCAAGACGTACTTGCCCGCGGGGTACTGCGGCGGGATCGGGATGATCTCTTCGTCTTCCTCGCTCGCCATCACGCACACGTGGCCGCCCGCTTCCACGCAGCGGATCAGGACGTTGTTCGCGAGATCGTCGAGCTTCTGCACCGTCTCGCCCTGCACGTTCACGGCGCCCGTCGCGCCGAGCACGTCGGCCAAGCCCGCCTTCGCGACCTTGCTCGCGATCACGCGGCCCGCGAGCGCGATCGCCTGGAACAAGCCGGTGAAGTCACCGCTCGCGCCGGGGATGCGGCGCTGTCGCTCGAGGATGTGGCGATCGAGAGTCCAGCCGAGCTCGTCCCGACCCGCGGGGCCCGTCGAATGGCGCGATGACGTCATGGCCTCGCGAGATACCACGCCTCACGGCGCGCGGGGGGACGGCTCGTCGGCCTTGGCGGCGTCCTTGGACTGCTGCTTCGACTGCGTGGGGAACGCGAGGTCGAGGCCCTCCGCCTCGAAGCGCCGCAGGATCGCGAGGTTGATCGTCTGCTGTCGATCCATGAACACGCCGTAGTCGGCCGACAGCACGAAGTAGACGGCCTCGAGATCGAGCGACGTCGCGCTGAAGCCCTTGAAGTGCGCGCGCTCGAGCCGAACGGTCTCCTGCGCCTCGATCACCTGACGAAGCGCGGAGACCGCGCGCTCGATGTCGTCGGCGTGCGTGCCGTGCACGAGGCCGAGCGCGAGGGTGACGCGGCGCTCCTCCATGCGGCGGAAGTTGTGGATGCGGCTCTTCGCGAGGTCGGCGTTGGGGAACACGATCTCGTTGCCCGCGGCCCCGCGCACGCGCGTGGAGCGCATGCCGATGCGCGTCACCGTGCCCGAGTCGGTGCCCACCTGGATCGAGTCGCCGATGTCGAACGGACGATCGAAGTAGAGCGCGAGCGACGCGAAGAGATCGCCGAGGATGTTCTGCACGGCGAGCGCCGCCGCGACGCCGCCGACGCCGAGGCCAGCGATGAGGCCTGAGAGCTCGACGCCGAGGTTGCCGAGCACGAGCAGCAGCACGACGGTCCAGATCACGACGTGCGACGCGAAGCGGATGCCCGTCGCGACCGTCGCGCTCCCCGCGTGGACGTGGTGCGCCATCCACCGCGCCGCGAGCGCGTTCGAGACCTGCTGGAGCAGGATGCCGGCCTGCACGATCGACACGATCAGCATCGCGGTGTCGAGGCGGTGGTGGACGTCCCGCGGGAATGGCGACGCGGCGCTGCCTGCATAGAGGGCGAGGACGACGAAGAACATCAGGCTCAGCGAGCGCAGCGGCGACTGCACGAAGTCGGCGAGCCACGTGTGCGTCACGCCGTCGGCCTCGCGCTGCTTGGCCACCCGAGCGTCCACCGTGCGGAGCACGAAGCGGTGGATCAGCAGGATCGCGGTGAGCGCGCCGATCGCCACCGCGAGGCCGATGCCCCAGTCGGAGACGGTGGCGCCCCAGAGGCGCGTGCGTCCGAGGTCTTCGATCGCGTCCATGCGCGCGGAGAATAGCCACGCGACGGCAGTGGACGCCCGTGCCGTCGCGATCTAGAGGGCGGCGCATGACGACGCGCCCGATCTCTCCGCTCTTCGACGCCTCGCAGTGGAACGCCGTCGACGGCTTCGCGCTGACCGACCTCACGTACCACCGCCACGTCTCGCTCGGCGTCGTGCGCGTGGCGTTCGATCGGCCCGAGGTCCGCAACGCGTTCCGTCCGCACACCGTCGACGAGCTCTTCCGCGTGCTCGATCACGCGCGTCAGTGGAGCGACGTGGGCGTCGTGCTCCTCACCGGCAACGGCCCGAGCGACAAGGACGGCGGCTGGGCGTTCTGCTCGGGCGGCGATCAGCGCATCCGCGGGCAGTACGGCTACCAGTACCAAGGCGAAGGCGGCGCGCCGGATCCCGCGAAGCTCGGGCGCCTGCACATCCTCGAGGTGCAGCGCCTCATCCGCTTCATGCCGAAGGTCGTGATCGCCGTCGTCCCCGGCTGGGCGGCGGGCGGTGGGCACAGCCTGCACGTCGTCTGCGACATGACGCTCGCGAGCAAGGAGCACGCGCGCTTCAAGCAGACGGACGCGGACGTCGCGAGCTTCGACGGCGGCTACGGCTCGGCCTACCTCGCGAAGATGGTCGGCCAGAAGCGCGCGAGAGAGATCTTCTTCCTCGGCGATGCCTACAGCGCCGACGAGATGTTCCAGATGGGCGCGGTGAACGCATCGGTGCCGCACGCCGAGCTCGAGAAGGTCGCGCTCGAGCACTCGCGCAAGATCCTCGCGAAGAGCCCCACGGCGATCCGGATGCTCAAGTACGCGTTCAACCTCGTCGACGACGGCATGGTCGGACAGCAGCTCTTCGCAGGAGAGGCCACGCGCCTCGCGTACGGCACCGAAGAGGCACGAGAAGGTCGCGACGCGTTCCTCGAGAAGCGCTCGCCGACCTGGGGCCGCGTGCCTTGGTACTACTGACGCCGCGCGCGCTTGTGTAAGCTCGGCGGATGCGCCTGGCTTGTTCGAAGCTCCTCGCCGCCTCTTCACTCCTCGCGCTCGGCGGATGCATCGTCGACCGCGGTCCGATCGGGGGCGCCGCCGACGCGGGCTTCGACGCACCGTTCAACGACGGCGGCATGCCCGACGCCGTGTTGCCGGATGCGTTCCGGATCGATGCGCCGTTCGACGCGCCCGTCGATGCGTTCGTCGCGCCCGACACGGCCGTCGACGCAGCGAACGACGCGCCGATGCCGCCCGACGACGTCTTCACGCCGCCGGACGTCTTCACGCCGATCGATGCGTTCACGCCGGTCGACGCGTTCTCGCCGGTCGACGCGTTCACGCCGATCGACGCGTTCTCGCCCGACGCCTTCGTGGTCCCGGACGCCTTCGTCCTCCCCGACGCGTTCGTCGTGCCCGACGCCTTCGTGGTTCCCGATGCGTTCACGCCGGAGTGCACCGAAGGCACGACCCGCTGCTCGATGGGCAGCGCCGTGACGCAGGTGGATCGCTGCGCCGGTGGACGTTGGACTCGTGAGGCGGACTGCACCGTGCTCGGCTGCGGTACCTCCGCCCGCGACGCGGCGCCGCACTGCCTGCGCTTCGTTCCGTCGAACGTCGCCTACGACGAGCTGCGCGGCGGGCCTGACGTGACGATCTCCGCGAGTGGCACGCTGGACACCACCGCGTGCTCCGGCGGTGGCTTCGCTGCGGGCTCGATCCGCGTCGTCGGCGCGTACTGCGTGGCGTCCGTGGCGTCGCTCACCGTCTCGTCCGGCGTGCAGGTCGAGGTGATCGGCTCGCGCCCGCTCATCGTGCTCGCGACCGGCAACATCACGATCGACGGCAACATCGCGCCTGTCGGTCGAAGCACGGCGACGGCGGGTGCCGGCGAGAGCGCCGCGGGCGCAGGCGGCAACGGCATGGCCGATGGCTCCGACGATTCGGGCGGCGGCGGCGGCGGCTTCTGCGGGGCAGGCGGCAGGGGCGGCGATGGAGGCACGGGAGGCGTGCCGGGCGCGAGCGTCGTGGCGTCGCTGCTCGTTCCGCTCCGGGGCGGAAGCGCGGGCGGTCGCGGCAGCGGGATCGACGGTCAGTTCGGCGCGGGCGGCCGCGGTGGCGGCGCCGTGCAACTCTCTGCGGCGGGGACCATCACGATCAACGGAACGCTCTACGGCACGGGTGGCGGAGGCGGTCCTGGTCTGCGAACTCGCGGCTTCGGCGGCGGCTCGGCGGGCGCGGGTGGTGGTGGCGGCAGCGGCGGTGCCTTCTTGATCGAAGCGCCGAGCGTGGTGTTCGGCGGCGCGGCGCGCGTCGACCTTCGTGGCGGCGCCGGCGGCTCGGCGGCGTGCTTCGACGGTGCTTACCGCGGAGAGGAAGACGGCGCGGCCGGACAAGAGGGCTACCAGGGCGCGGGCGGTGCGCGGCCGCTCGGCGGTCGCGAGCCGGTCTGCGACGGCATCGGGGCCTACTCGGGCGGTGCGGGCGGCAACGCCAGCGGCGTGGACCAGGCCGCAGGCCTCGATGGCGCCGACGCGGACAACGGCGGCGGTGCAGGCGGAGGCGCGGGGTGTCTCGCAGTCCGCTCGATCGTGCTTCCGCCGACGCTCCCAGCGTACCCGACGGCCGCGAGCATCCGCGCGACGGGCGCCCCGCTATCGGATTGAGGAGAGTCGGATTGAGGAGAGCCGAGCTCGAGGCGCGACGATGGGTGCCCGCTGCCTCGAGGCAGGCGCAACAGCGATCCCAGACAAGCCCTTTCGGGCCTCGATCCGCACTCGACCACTGTTTCCGCGATGGGACTCTCTCCGAGCGGCCACGACGTGGGATGCGCTTGCTCTTCGTCTGTGTCGCGGCCTTCGTCATCGCGGGCTGCCCTTCCACGAACTCGCTCGACGGTGACGCCGGGCCGTCCGCGCCAGACGCGCACAGCGCCATCGACACGGGCGTTCCCGTCGATGGGTTCGTGATCCCCGGCGCGGACGCGCCCTTCTTCGTCGACGCGTTCCGCGCCACGAGCGACTGCACGCCCATGCGCGTCACGAGCGAGCCGTGCGCGGCGCTCTGCGATGGTCCGGACCAGTGGTACTGGGACGGCGAGCGCTGCACACAGATCGACTGCGGCGCATGTCGCGGCGAAGACTGCGGCCTCGGCGTGCTCAGCGAGAGCGATTGCGTCGCCGATCACGCGAGCTGCGTCCCGGAGCTCTGCCGCTCGACCGGCGGCGAGTGGCTCTTCTTCACCGAGGAGTGCCACCACTACGAGTGCGGTCACTCGCTGCCCTCGGAGTGCTTGATCGGCATGCCGGTCTGCGACTGCGGCTCGAACCGCGTGTTCGTCGACGGCGTGGGCTGCATGGACTCGGGCTCGTGCCCCGATCCCGTACCGATGCCCGAGACCGCGTGCCGCACCACGGGAGGCACGTGGGAGAACGTCTGCTGCCCGTCGGTGTGTGGCGTGCCGTGCGCCGCGCAGTGTCTCGCGCCTGCCTGCACGTGCGGCCCCTTCCAGATCTTCGACGACCTGCGCGGCTGCATCGACGCGGCGCAGTGCCACGACGATCGCCCCGCAGGCGCCGTGTGCAGCCTCGAGGGCGATCGCCTGCGCTGCGCCGACGGCCTGATCTGTTGTCAGGACTGCGGCGGCGCGGGCTGCACCGGCGAGCCCACGTGCCGCACGCCGACCTGCGACGACACAGGCCGGCTCGACATCTGCGGCAACGACCGACTCGCGCCCTGATCGCCTCGAGCCCGAAGGGCTTGCACCGTGCCCTACTGCCCCTGGCTTCAGCCAGTGGGCAAGGAGCGGCCTGCTCCCCCCCCCTGCGATCAGACGCGCTCGAGGATCATCGCGACCCCCTGACCGCCGCCGATGCACATCGTGACGAGCGCCGTCGTCTTGTTGCTTCGCTCGAGCTCGTCGAGCGCGGTCCCGATCAACATCGCGCCGGTCGCGCCGAGCGGGTGGCCGAGCGCGATCGCACCGCCGTTCACGTTCACGCGATCGGGATCGACGTCGAGCTTGCGCACCGTCTCGAGCACGACGGCCGCGAACGCCTCGTTGATCTCCCAGAGGTCGATGTCCTTCGCGCTCATGCCCGCGATCTTCAGCGCCTTGAGGCTCACGGGCGCAGGCGCGGTCAGCATGATCACCGGCTCGCTGCCGATCGTCGTGGCCGCGAGGATCTTCGCGCGCGCCTTCTTGCCGCTCTCCTTCACGTAGCGCTCCGACGCGAGCAGCACGGCCGCTGCGCCGTCCGCGAGACCGCTCGAGTTGCCCGCCGAGTGGAGGTGCGTGATCTCGCGCGTGTCCGGATACCCGCGCAGCGCGAGCTGATCGAGCGTCTCGCCGTTCGGGCCCGCGGCCATCTTGCCCATCTCGACGAAGCTCGCCTTGAGCTGCGCGAGGCCATCGAGGCTCGTGTCGGGGCGCACGAGCTCGTCGCGCTCGAGCAGGACCGCGCCCGTCGCGCGATCACGCACGGCGACGAGGCTGCGCGCGAAGCGCTTCTCCTCCACCGCCCGCGCAGCCTTCTCGTGTGACCCGAGGGCGAACGCATCGAGCTCCGCACGGCTGAAGCGCTCCCGCGTCGCGATCAGGTCTGCGCTGATGCCCTGCGGCACCTGGAAGTACGTCTCGCGCAGTCGAACGTTCTGGCCATCTGTTCCTCCGCCGTCCGAGCCCATCGGCGCGCGCGACATGCTCTCCACACCGCCCGCGACGACGAGATCCTGCATGCCCGACCCCACGCCCATCGCGCCGAAGCTCACGGCCTGCACGCCCGATCCGCAGAAGCGGTTGAGCGACACGCCCGTGACCTCGATCGGCCAGCCTGACGCGAGCACCGCGTTGCGCGCGAGGTTTCCGCCCTGCTCACCCGCCTGCGACACCACGCCGATCACCACGTCGTCGACGCGCTTCGGGTCGAAGCCGTTGCGCTCGGCGAGCACCGGAAGGAGCGGCGCGAGCAGCTCCTGCGGGTGCACGCCCGAGAGCGCGCCCTTGCCGGCCTTGCCGCGACCACGGGGAGTACGAACGGCATCGAGGATGTAGCTGGTCATGACGAGTCTCCTTCTTCTCTTCAGCGACCGAGGACCACGCGCGCGAGCGCGCGTGACGAGGTGAGCACTTGATCCGACAGCGGCGTGCCGCGCGTGGCCCGCGCGAGCGTGAGGCCGCCGATCATCAGCGCGGCGAGCCCGAGCGCGAGCTGTCGCGACGTGATGCCCGAACGTTCGGGCACGAGCGGTCGGAGGCCATCGCCGAGCGCCTCGACCTGCGCGGCGAGCGCGGGCCCGTGCTGCGGCGCGGTCGTCGCGATCTCGCCTGCGATCGCAGGGAAGGGGCAGCCGAGGTCCACCTGATCGCGGTTCGCCGCCGAGAGGTAGCGCTTCACCACGACCTCGGCGCGCGCCTCCTCGGGCTTGTCCTCGAGGCGGTGGAAGAGGTGCTCGCGCATCGCGCACGCCGTCGAGGCGATCGTCTCGTCGACGAGCGCCTCCTTGGACGGCCAGTGGGCGTAGAAGCCGCCGACGGTGAGACCCGCGCCGTCCATCACGTCGGCGACGCGCGCGCCCACGATGCCCCGCTCACGGAGCAGGCGCGCCGACGAAGCGAGGATGGACGCCCGCGTCTTGTTCTTCTGTTCGGCTCGGATGCTCAAGAGAACCTCGGATGACGATTGTCATATGACCATCATCATCCGAAGTCAATGCCTCGGTCAGCCGCGCAGCGAGGCGAGCAGCGGGCGCGACACGTCCTTGATCAGCTGCATCGCGTTCGCCGACGCCACACCGTTCTTCACCTGAGCCGAGACGCCCTGTGCCTCCAGCGCCGCGACGCACGTCGGCGGACCTGCGAGCGCGAGCACTGCGCGTCGCGCGCTCGCCTCCTTCGCGATCGTCGCGAGCCGCGCGTCGGGGGTCGCGGCGTCTTCGGCGATCACGACGGCGTCGGCGGCCGACGCGAGGTCGCGCGCCACGTCCGACGCCGAAGGAAGCGCGTAGACGAACAGGCGCGGGGTCCAGTCACGGATCGAGCCGAGCTTCATCACGAAGTGCTCGAGGTCGTCGGGCCGCCCGTCGTCGGCCGTCGCGCCGCCGCCGATCATCGCGTGCAGCGTGCGCCCGAACGCCTTGGCGCCAGATCCGACCGCGACGACGGAGAACTCGATCTCCTTCGTCGCGGCGTTCGTGCGCACGAGCTGGTTCGGCAGGCGCACACCCGGAGGCAACGTCGGCTTCGGCGACACGGACGTCGAGGCAGGCGCGGCCGCCGGGCGCGAGACGGCTTGGTCGAGCGTGATGGCGCCTACGATGCGTGCGTTCTCGATGCAGAACACGAGCGGCGACACGGGCGCGTGGCCCTTCGAGGGGCCGTCCTGAGTCTCGAACCGAACCAGCTGCTTGAACACGTCGATCGACTTCGCGGGCGCCGTCGCCGACACCGCGTAGAGCGCCACGCGATGCGGCACGCAGACGTAGATCTGCGGGCCCACGCGCGGATGCAGCGTCGAGAGGTAGTGCGGATCGAGGAGCCGCTCGGCGGTGAGATCGCGCCCGCCCGTCATCACGACACCGTCGGTCACGGGCACGACCTCGGTGGGTCGCGCCTGCAGGTTCTTCACGCACTCGGCGAGGAACGCCTGCGCGTCGAGGCTCGGTGCCTCTTGCCGTGTGAGGAACGAGTAGCCGTTCGGCAGATCCTCGGCGAAGCAGACGATCGGCGTATCCGTGCGTCCGAGCAGCGGAAAGCTCACGCAGAGCGACTGGTGAGCCCAGCCCGCCTCCTTGAGGATCGGGAAGAACGTGCGCGACATCCGCCGCACGTAGCACGACCGCGCGCTACGCTCGTGCCGCGCCCGAAGAGCTCTGCTCTCGTGTCTCGGGCGCGGAGCGCTCATGTCGCGGATCGTCGTTCGTGGTGGTCGGGTGTTCGATGGGAAGGGCGCGCCGTCGCGCGAGGCCGACGTGCTCGTCGAGCGTGGTCGCGTCGCGGGCATCGCGCCGCACGGGAGCTTCGACGCGATCGAAGACGCCGAGCGGATCGACGCGAGCGGGCACTGGGTGGTGCCGGGCTTCCTCGACACGCACACGCACTACGACGCCGAGGTCGCGATCGCGCCGGGCCTCACCGAGTCCGTGCGTCATGGCGTGACGAGCGTGGTCGTAGGCAGCTGCTCGGTGAGCTTCGTCGCGTCGAGCGCCGAGGACTGCTCCGACATGTTCACGCGCGTCGAGGCGGTGCCGCGCGAGATCGTGCTGCCCACGCTCCGCGCCCTCAAGACGTGGGACGACGCGAAGGGCTGGCGCGCGTGGATCGATGCGCATCCGCTCGGGCCGAACGTCGCGAGCTTCATGGGGCACAGCGACCTCCGCGTGCGCGCGATGGGCCTCTCTCGCGCCGTCGACGCGAAGGCGCGACCCACGGAGAACGAGCAACGCCTCATGGAGCGCGGCCTCGCCGACGCGCTCGATGCGGGCTTCCTCGGCATGTCGGGCATGACCAACCCCTGGGATCGCCTCGACGGTGATCGCGAGTGGTCCAAGAGCTTGCCGTCGTACTACGCGCGCGGTCGCGAGCGACGCGGACTCGAGGCGGTGCTCCGCGCTCGCGGCGCGATCCACCAGACCGCGCCGAACCTCATCACGCGCCTCAACGTGCTCGCGATCGCGCTCGCGAGCGCGGGCTGGCTCCGCAAGCCGCTGCGCACGACGACGATCACGATGATGGACCTCAAGGCCGACCGGTACGTGTTCGGCCTCGCGTCGGCGCTCGCGTGGGCCACGAACCACCTCTTGCGCGGCAACCTCCGCTGGCAGTCGCCGCCGGTGCCGTTCGACGTCTACTACGACGGCATGGAGTCGGTGCTCTTCGAGGAGTTCCCCACCGGCCAAGCGGTTCGACACCTCGCGCGCGATCGCGGCAAGCGCGACGCGCTGATGCGATCTCCGAGCTACCGCGCGGCGTTCCGCGAGGAGCTGAAGAAGCGCCTCGCGCCGAAGGTGTGGCACCGCGATCTCGGAGACGCGGCGATCCTCGACGCCCCCGATGCGTCGATCGTCGGCAAGTCGTTCGTCGAGGTGGCGCGCGCGCGCGGCGAGGATCCCGTCGACACGTTCCTCGATCTCATGATCGAGCACGACAGCGCGATCCGCTGGCACACGTGCGTCGCCAACGATCGCCCCGAGAAGCTCGAGGTGCTGATGAACCACCCCGCGACGCTGATGAGCTTCGCGGACTCGGGCGCGCACCTGCGGAACATGGCCTTCTACAACTTCCCGCTGCGCATGCTGAAGCGCGTGCGCGACGCGGAGCGCTCGGGCCGTCCGTTCATGTCGATCGAGCGCGCCGTGCATCGCCTCACGGGCGAGCTCGCGGACTGGTTCGGCCTGGATGCGGGTGTGCTCGCCGAAGGACGCCGCGCGGATCTCGCGGTGATCGATCCCGCGCGCCTCGACGAGCGCGTCGAGCGCGTGAAGCTCGCGCCGTTCCCCACGCTGCCCACCTTCGAGCGCCTCGTGAACGAAGGCGATGCCGTGCGTCACGTGCTGATCGCGGGCCGCCGCGTGATCGACGACGCGCAGCCGACGGCCACGCTCGGTCGCGAACGAACGGGCACGTTCCTCGAAGGAAAGCCGAGCTGACCGTGAGAGCTGCGCTCTTGGTGATGGCCCTCGCGCTCTCCGCGTCGACCGCGCGCGCGCAGTCGGGCGTGCCCACCGGCGAGGAACTCGCGGCGATGCTCCCCGAGCGCTTGGGCCGCGCGCCTCGCGCCGAGGTCTCCACCTACAGCCGCTTCGTCAGCGCGGCGTACACGCTCCGACGTGGCGGGCGCGCGACGCTCCAGCTGCACGAGGTGATCGGCGCAGGCAGCGAAGCGTTCCAGCGCAGCGACTGCCCGAATCACGTGCTCATCGCGCGGCGCTCCGCGTGCCTGCGGGTGCGCGACGGTCACGCGAGCGTGTCGTGGGTCCTCGACGACACGGTCCAGGTGATCCTCTTGGCGCCCGACGAGCTGACGGCGACGGTGCTCGCGCGCGCGCTCGATCTCCGCGAGCTCGTCCGCCTCGCAGCGCGCTTGCGAGAAGCCGCGCGCGCATCGGAGGCGGGGGAGTCCACGGACGAGGCCGACGTGATCGAGGGACACGCCGCGAGCCCGCCGCCGATGCCGTCGACGCCCGTGCCGCCGCGGCCGCGGCTCGTCTCGATCTCGCCGCCGGTGTTTCCTCCCGAGGCGCGCGCTCAGGGCATGGAAGGAGCCGTCACCGTGCGTGTCGATGTCGGTGCCGACGGCGTGCTCACGAACGCGCGCGTGATGTCGGGCGACACGATCTTTCACGAAGCAGCGCTGGCCTGCGTGCGCGGCGCGCGCTTCGAGGCAGCACGCGACGCAGACGGACACGCGGTCGCCGCGATCGCAGTCGTGCGCGTGCGATTCGCGGAGTAGAAGCGGCTCAGCGCCCCGGCATCTCGAAGATCAGAGTGTGGGCGTCCGTAGAGTCGAATCCGACGAAACGCCAGCCCTGCGCGCCTGCCTCCTGGGCCCAGCGCCCTTCGTCCCAGCCGTGATGAATGGTCCGGTAGGTCCAGCGCGTCGTCGGCGCGCTCTGCGCCTGTGCATGCGGTGTCGTCCAAGAGGCGACGGCAAAGCCAGCAGAGAACGCCAGTCCGAGGCCGAGTCCCACCCAGAAACCGAGTCGTGTTTGCATGGAAGACAGCGTACACGGCGCTCCGACGGCGCCCGGCGACGCTCAGCCCTCCGTCGAGTGGCGCGAACTCAGCGGATCAGCAGGCCGACGCGCAGGAGGAGCGAGAGGCCCGAGGGGACGAGGCGCGGGAGCGCGGCGATCACTTGCTCTGCGGTGGCGCCCTCTGCATTGAGCCGGCCCTCGCGCACCTCGCGCGTGAGCGCGTCGACGATGTCGGTGACGGCGCGCGTGCCGTCGAGCTGGCGGATCAGCGCGGCGTGAAACGGATCGAGCGGCGCATACGCGTGGCGCGGTGTGGTCACGAACGAGAGCTCGGTCGCTTCGAGGCGGGTGAGCGGCCAGACGCGCGGGCGCTCCGAGATCTCCCTCGCCGCGACGCTCTCGCGAGCGCGCACGAGCACATCGCCGCGTCGCCAGGCCGACAGCATGCGAGCCGCGAGCGCGCTCGGATCGGGTTCGCCTGAAGCGAGATCGTCGAACGCGACGTCGCCGGGCCAGCTCGCCCTCAGTCTGCGGATCGCGGGATCGCCGTCGTGTCCGGGTCCGGGCTCCGCTGCCAACCACGACGACGACAGCCACGCGGCGGCGGACGGCACCTCGCGCGCTGCGTCGTCGCGGCACCAGAGGCTCGCGCGGAACTGCCGGAACGTGACCACGTCGAGGAGCTGCTCCACCGCGACCGCGTCCCCCCCACGTGCGCCCAGGGATCGCGCGAGCCGCGTGCGTGCATCGTCGAGCGCGTCGATCGGGACGCTCGGCGGCGACACGTCGTCGAGGTGAGCCAAGCCCGAGCGGGCCGCGAGATCGACGATCTCTCTCAGCCAGTACGCGCGCGAGATCGGCACCAGGTACTCGTGCAGCAGGTAGGCGTCGGGCTTGTCGGCGAGGCCGTCGATCTCGGCGGCCATCAGCGCGCCTTCGGGTGTGCCTTCCAGCGGCCACACCGCGCGCAGCGATGCGAGGCCATCGCGCGCACGACGCACGCGCTCGCTCTCTTCGTGCGCATCCCCGACGAGCTCGAGCAGCGCGCGACGCACGGCCTCTCGGATGCCCCACGCCGGCATCGCGTTGTAGCTGAGGTAGAGCACGCCGTTCGGCGCGAGGACGTCGCGCGCGAGCGCGAGCACGCGATCACGCACGGGGTCAGGCACCCACGAGAAGAGCCCGTGTGCGACGACGTAGTCGAAGCGCTCGTCGCCGAGGTCGAGGTCCATCACGTCTGCGCACTCGACGCGGACGTGAGCGAAGCCGAGCGTGTCGACGCGGCGCTCGGCCACCTCGATCTGCCTCGGTGAGATGTCGATGCCGACGAAGCGCGCGTTGGGTAGCGCCGCGGCTTGCGGCAGGAGGTTGATCGCGTGTGCGCACCCGAGCTCCAGCACGCGAGCCGTCTCCGGTGGGGCTGCGGCGAGGCCTGCGCGCGTAGCCGCTGCGTGGAGGTGCTCCACGTGCGTCTCGGCGACGGGTCGATCGTCGTACGGCACGGCCTCATACGCGGTGGGCATCGGAGTCAGCCTAGACGAGGGTCGTGAGGGGTTCACGCTCGCGGTCTTTCTCTCGCGATCAAGCGCGCGTCTTGGCGAGCACGTCGAGCACGCGCGCGATCCGACGCTCGGTGATCGTCGACAAGGCATCGCCCCGAGCCTCGAGCGCAGGGAAGCGATGCGCGGCGCCGCTCGGATCGAGGAGCGCACCGTTGTGCGCGGCGAGCTCTGGATCGACGGCGGCGCGTACTGCGATCTCGCACGTGGGTGAGGCCAACCCGTTCACCACGCGGGCGGCCGCACGAAACACGAGCGGCCCCTCGTGCACGAGCTTCGAGCGCACGAGGCCCGGATGGAACGCGAGCACCGTGATGCGCGTGCCTGCGGTGCGCTTCGCGAGCGTGTGCATCCAGAGCACGCGCGCGGTCATCGCCTGCCCCGCTCCCTCGAGCGCGCTCCGCGGCGTGCGCTCGACGGATGCTGGATCGAACGCTCCCGGCCGCACGAAGCGCGGGTTGCCCGCGACCGTCGCGACACGCCCGCGCGGCGCGGCCTCGAGCAGCGGCCAGAGCTCGCGCGTCAGGAGGACGTGTCCGAGGTAGTTCACGGCCCAGCTGCGATCGATCCCGAAGCCCGTCGGCTTGGGCTCCCAGTAGATGCCGCCCGCGCCGTGCACGAGCCCGTCGAGCTTCGGGAGCGTGCCGACGAGCGCCGCGCTGGCGCGCAGGATCGACGCGGGATCGGTGAGATCGAGCGCGATGCCCGAGGTGGCCTCGCCCTGCGCGCCCGATCGGCTCGCGCCGAGGACGTTCGCGCCGCGCGCGACGAGCCCGCGCACGGCAGCGAGCCCCACGCCCGAGGTCGCGCCCGTGACGAGCACCGTGCGTCCGTCGAGATCGCGCTCCGTCATCGAACGATCTCAGTCGTCCTTCTTCGCGAAGCCGCTGCCGATGGGCGCGGTCTCGAGGAACTTCCACGCTTCGTTGTCGCGCTCGAGGCGGCGCACGTCCCACTCGCTCTGCACGAGGGCGACCGGGTGGCCGTCGATGTCGGTGACGGCGAGCGGGATGCGGCGCGCCTCGAGCTCGGCGGTCGTCGTGGCGCCCTGGACCCAGCGTGCGTGCTGGAAGGGCAGGCGATCGAGCGCGACCTTGGCGCCGTACTCGTGCTCGAGGCGGTACGCGAGCACCTCGAACTGGAGCTGTCCGACCACGCCCATGATCGGATCCTTCTCGCGGCCCTGCTGGAAGAAGAGCTGCACGGTGCCTTCTTCGGCGAGCTCGTCGACGCCCTTCTGCATCTGCTTGCGCTTCATCGGATCGAGCAGCGTCGCGCGCGCGAAGTGCTCGGGGGAGAAGCGGGGCACCGAGTCGAACGTCACGGGCACTCCGGTCGAGAGCGTGTCGCCGATGCGAAACAAGCCCGGATCGTGGAGGCCCACCACGTCGCCGGCCCACGCCTCGTGGATCGTCTGACGCTCTTGCGCGAACAGCTGCTCGGCGCGCGCGAGGCGGATCTCTCGGCCCAGGCGGTAGTGCCACACGCGCATGCCGCTCTCGAACTTGCCCGAGCAGATGCGCATGAACGCGATCCGGTCGCGGTGGTTCGGGTCCATGTTCGCCTGGACCTTGAACACGAACGACGTGAAGCGATCCTCGCCGGGCTCGACGCGACCGCCGGACGTCTCGCGCGGGCCGGGCGCTGGACAGATGTCCTTGAAGGCCTCGAGGAACGGCTCGACGCCGAAGTTCGTGAGCGCGCTGCCGAAGAACACGGGGGAGATGTCGCCCTTCAGAAACGACGCGACGTCGAACGAGTCGCCCGCGCCGGTGAGGAGCTCCACCTCGCCGCGGAGATCGGCCGCGAGCGACGCGCCCGCGATCTCGTCGATCTGCGGATCGTCGAGTCCGCGCATCTGCATCGGCACGCGCGACGCGTTCTTCGCGGTGCGATCGAACGTGAGCACGCTCTTGCCGTCGAGATCGTAGACGCCCTTGAACAGATCACCCGAGCCGATGGGCCACGTGCGCGGCACCGTCTTCATCCCGAGCGTCTCTTCGATCTCGCTCATCAGCGCGAACGCGTCGCGCGCGGGACGATCGAGCTTGTTCACGAACGTGACGATCGGCGTGCCGCGCATGCGGCAGACGTGGAAGAGCTTCTTCGTCTGCGCCTCGACGCCCTTCGCCGCGTCGATGAGCATGATCGCGCAGTCGGCTGCGGTGAGCGTGCGGTAGGTGTCCTCGGAGAAGTCTTGGTGACCCGGCGTGTCGAGGAGGTTGTAGCGAATGCCGCCGTACTCGAACTGCAGCACCGAGCTCGTGATGGAGATGCCGCGCTTCTTCTCGAGGTCCATCCAGTCGCTGGTCGCGGCCTTCTGTGCGCCGCGCCGCGCCTTCACCGCGCCGGCCGTGTGGATGGCGCCTCCGTAGAGGAGGAGCTTCTCGGTCAGCGTCGTCTTGCCCGCGTCGGGGTGCGAGATGATGGCGAACGTGCGTCGCCGCTGATGCTCGGCCGGTTGGGTCATGGCGGCGCGAGGTGTAGCAGGGCTACCGGCCGACGTGGCGCTCCGCCTCCGCGATGTCTCGGGCGCACCGCGGCGCGTGCTCCGCGGCGCGGCGGTCGTAGACGTCGGCGAGCTCGAGCAGGTAGCGGAGCTGCGCGTTCTCCTCGCCGCCGTCGGCGGCGTCGAGGACCGAGCGTCCGTCGACCTCGACGACGAGCGGTGCCGCCGCCGCGCGAGAGGCAGCCGTGCCCGCCGCGTTGGTGAGCTGGTGGAGGTGTCGGAGCATGGTGTGAAGGGATGTGTTCGGTCGCCTGGAGCGTCCTCGGGAACACGCCCAGCACGCCAGTCGCGCGGAACTTCGCCGACGCCACCTCGTACACCTCGAGCATCAGACGGTACGCGTCGTAGAACTCCTTCTCGGCGCGCTCGTCCGCATGCGCCCACGGCTGAGGTCCCTTCTTCGACGGTGCCTCTGGACGCTCGAACGGATTGATCCGCGTGTCATGCGCGCCCTTCGCCAGCCGGCGATTCTCTCCGCGCGACGCGCGCCCCACCGCCTCTCGTCGCTCACGCTCTCGCACGCTCTGCTCGTGCGCACGACGCGCGGTGCGCAGCTCGCGCTCGGACAGTCCTCGCCACGTCGCGGGCATCGTCAGCGGCACCGACACCGTCTCGGTGTAGTCCGCGACCTCACTCGGACGCGCGCCCGCCTCGCGCCACGCCTCTTCGTCGAAGTACGCGGCCTCGACGCTGGTCTTGCCTTCACACACTGCCCGAAAGCTCGAGAGCCCCGGCCACTCCTCGACGCGCTCGACCAGCTGGTGATGGACGGGCTGCGTGTGCGTGTAGGTCATGCGTCGCGCGAGGTGGAGGTCGTCGAGGATCGGCGTGAGCTTCGGCTCCTCGTCGGTCTCGACGTGGAGGACGAGGTGCATGTGGTTCGAGACGAAGCAGAAGGAGATGACGCGCACGCGCGGGAAGGCCTTGCAGGCGATGGCGAGCGCGAGGCCGAGGAGGAAGACCGCCAGCGGATCGGGCCGCATGAGCATCTCGTCCCCGCAGCACTTGGCCACGATCTCGTAGTAGCGAACCCCCGGCGCCCACCATCGAATGCGATGTCCCATGAACCTCGAGCCTCCTCGCGAGGCCAACCCTCGCGAAGGGGCCGGGTGCACGGACCGAACCGGGTGTCGGCGGATGAAACGTCGAGGAATTCGAGCGAGATCTGGCGGATTGGCGGAGGCCTGGCGGCCGGTTCCGCCAGATCGCGCGATCGGATGCCTGAGGACGGAACGGTCCACGCGTCGCGCGATGCGTGACCCGCCCGCCCCGATCTCGGGGATGCCTTTGGTGCTCCGACACCTCGACGCCCGCCTCGACGCCCGGGGCGAATTGGGGTGGTTTCGGGCCTTCCTGCTACCTTTTCCCCCTTCGTGCCCGAGAAGAAACGGCGACATGCGCGCGCGTGGCTGCGAGTCCGTCGCTGGGCGGTGCTCGTCGCGTTCTTCGTCGTGGTCATTCCCGTGGGCGCGCGGGCGCTCGTGCGGTCGAGCAACGCGCACGAGCGGCTGCGCAACTTCGCCGCGGATGCGATCCACGATCAGCTCGGCCTCCGCGCGACGCTCGGCCGCGTCCACCTCGAGCTGGTGCCGCTCTCTCTCGTCGCGAGCGACATCGCGCTCGACGATCCCGTCTACGGCCGCCTCGCCGACGCGCAGTCCATCCGCGTCTCGCCGTCGGTCGGCTCGCTCCTCCACGGTCGCGTCGAGATCGCGTCGATCGAGCTCGACCGCGCGAGCGTGCACCTCGTCGTGCGCGACGACGGCGTGCGGAACTTTCCGGTCATCGAGGCAGGCGAGGGCGGTGGCCCTCCGACGCTGCCGTTCCGCCGCCTCGTGGTGACCGACTCGACGCTCACGATCGACGGCGAGCCTCAGCTCACCGGCGAGCTACGCGACGTCGACGTCGAGGTGCGCGGCGAAGAGGGTCACGTGATCGCCGTGGACGTGAGCGCGGGTGGTGGCGAGATCCAGCGCGCGTCGGTGCACCACGAGCTCACGCGCCTCGCGGCCTCGGTGCGCGTGAGCCCGGATCGCGTCGAGATCGCCAACGTCGATCTCGCGGTCGGCCCGCTCGAGCTCGGCGTCGACGACGCCATCGTGCCGCTGCCACCACCGCACGACCTCGAGACGCTCAGCGGCATCCGCGGCCACGTGCACGTCGGCTACGACCTCGCCAACCTCGCCGCGCTCCAGCTGCCGTTCACGCTCCCCCGCATGCAGGGCCTCGCAGTGGTCGATCTCGACGTCGCGCCCCGCGACGGGCTCGTCGCCGCCGTCGGCACGGTCGACGTCGACGACGGTCGCATCGAGCAGTTCGGCCTCGGCGATCACGTCCACCTCGACGTCGACGCGACGCCCGCGCAGGTGCTCGTGTCGAACGGGCTCGTCGACGTGCAGGGCGGCGGCGGACACGTCGCGCTCGACGCCTCGCTCACGCTACCGGACCTCTACCTCACCGCCGTCGCGCGGCCCGACGACCTCTCCTTCGCGCACCTCATGGATCAGTTCGAGGTGTCGGACAGCTCGCTCGTCGAGTGGATCTTCGACGGCGAGCTCAACCTCGCGGGCTCGCTCGCCGACACGCGGAACCTGAACCTCTCGGGGCCCATCGATCTCCACACGCGCGAGTTCATCGTCACGAAGGACGGCTACCAGGCGCGGCCCGTGCGCTCGGTGATCGCGATCCCGCGCGGTCGCTTCGTCGGGCGCTGGTCGATCCGCGACGACGCCGTGCGCTTCGAGAACCTCGTCGCGGATCTTCCGCAGAGCCGCATCTTCGCGGACGTGCTGCTCGGCTTCCACAACGAGCTCCGCGTCGAGGCGCGCTCCGAGGCGAACCTCGCCGACATCGGCATGGTCGACGGCTTCCCCGTCGCGGGCGTGGGGCAGCTCACCGCGCACATCGACGGTCACTTCCAGGACCCGCGCGTGGTCGGTCACGCGCACTTCGCGGGCTTCGAGTTCTACGATTTCCGCCTCGGCGACGTGGACACCGACGCCATCCTCGACCGCGACGGCCAAGGCGTGACGTTCCCCCACATGACGTTGGTGAAGCGCGACAGCCGCTACGCCGCCGACGACATGTACCTCGACTTCCACCAGGGTCGGTTCGCGATGCGCGGACGCCTCGCGTTCGAGCGCATGACGCTCGCCGATTTCTATCACGTGTTCCGCTTCGAGACCGACGACCGCTTCATGCCCTACCAAGGGATCATCCGGGGCAACGCGACGCTCTCGTACACGAACGGCTACCCGAACGACACGCCGTCCGGGACGCTCCTGACCGAGCTCGATCTCGGCATCCAGACCGCCACGCTCAACGGGTACGGCTTCGACGACGGCATCTTCCGCGGCCGATGGAGCTGGTACGACTGGTCGCGCAGCTACCGCGGCGGCGTCCTCGAGATCGATCACGCCGAGCTCCGCAAGGGCGACGGCGTGGTCACGCTCTCGGGCGCGATGCAGCGCGAGGGCGTGCTCGCGATGACGGTGAGCGCGGATCGCGTCTCGCTCCGCGACCTCGAGGGCGTGGGTGATCGACTCGGAGCGCTCGACGGAATCGCGGGCGTGACCGCGCAGATCTCCGGCAGCGCAGACCGCATGCTGGTCGACGCCGACGTGGGCATCTACGACGTCGTCTACTCCGGTCGCTCGCTCGGCGACGGTCGCCTCTACGCGCGCATGACCTACGACGACGACCCGTGGGTGAGCGCGGCGCGCGGCTGGCCCGACAACGAGATCCCCGACGGCGAGCCTTGCGGACACGGCCGGCGCGGCCTCGCCGGCGCGAGCTGGCCCGAGGACCCGCCGATCCACACCGTCGATGGGCCGATGCGCGCGATGGAGCGTCCGAGCGCGTTCCTCGTGTGCGGCTCGCTGCTCGATGGCGACGTCGGCATCGATCTCGCGATCGGTCGGCAGTCCACCTATCCGCTGCGCGGAAAGATCCAGCTCGAGGACGTGGACCTCTCCCGCTTCTTGCCGAGCGTCGAAGACGACCTCGTGGCGAGCGGGACCAACGAGGGCATCGTGCGCGCGATGGTGCGCTTCGACGACGGAGGCTTTCGCGATCCCGCCACGCTGCGCGGCGAGGTGCGCGTGAACACGCTCGCGGTGCAGCGCGGTGAGCTCCGCCTCGAGAACGTGCGGCCCATCGTCGTCCACTTCGATCGCGGCACGGCGCAGATCGCGGAGGCACGCCTGCGCGGGCCGGGCGTGCGCCTCCGGATGGAAGGCGAGGCGTCGCTGCACTCGGGCCTGGGACTCGAGGTCTTCGCTGCTGTCGATCTCGCCACGCTCCCGAACCTCACGACGAGCGTGCGTGACGCCGAGGGCTCGCTCGCGCTTCGTTTGACCGTGACCGGACCGTTCAGCGATCCCGCGTACTACGGCGAGGCAGAGCTCGAGGGCGGCATGGTGCGACTGACGTCGTTCGATGATCCGATCACGGAGCTCGCGGGCCACGCCACGTTCAGCGCGCGACGCATCCTCGTCGAGGAGATCTCGGCGCGCGTCGCGGGCGGTCGCGTCTCGATCGGCGGAGAGGCCGTGATCGAGCAGAGCGGCCTCGAGCGCTACGCGTTCCAGATCCACGCGCGTGATCTCTCGCTGGCGCCGTCGGAGGGGCTCGAGGTCACGCTCGGCGCCGACACGGAGCTGGCGTGGGCGCGCGGCGATCGACTGCCGACGCTCGGCGGCGAGGTGCGCGTCGAGCGCCTCGAGTACGCCCGCAACATCGAGCTCGGCGCCACGCTCGGCGAGCTGTCGCGCACACAGCGCACGGAGGTCGACCGCTACGATCCAGCGCGCGACTGGCTCGCGCTCGACCTGCGCATCCGCCACGAGCATCCGTTCGTCGTGAGGAACAACCTCATCGACGCGGAGCTCAGCATCGAGGACTCCGAGCGTCCGTTCCGCCTCACGGGGACGAACCAACGCTATGGCGCGGTGGGTGACATGCGCTTCGCGCGTGGACGCGTGTTCTTCCGCAACGCGAGCTTCGAGCTGCGTCGCGGCGGATCGCTGACCTTCGACGACGAAGAGCGCATCTCGGCCCGCTTCGACGTGCACGCCTCCACCGACATCCGTCGCTCGGGCGACCTCAGCTCGCAGAGCTGGCGCGTGCTGCTCGACGCGACGGGCACGACCGACTCCTTCTCGATCGCGACGCGCAGCGATCCCGACCTCGCGCAGGAGGACATCCTCTTGCTGCTCGCGGTGGGTCTCACGCGCAGCGAGCTCGAGACGCTGCGTGGCGGTGACCTGACGAGCACGCTGGCACTCGAGGCGCTCGCGAGCGTCACGGGCATCGATCGCGAGGTGCGCCGCGCCGTACCGGTCATCGACGACTTCCGCCTCTCGAGCGCGTACTCGGTGCGCACCGGCCGCACCGAGCCGCAGGTCTCGATCGGCAAGCGCATCGCCGACCGCGTGCGCCTCAGCGCCACCACGGGCTTGAGCGAAGCGCGCGAGTTCCGCGCCGTCCTCGAAGCGCAGCTCGACGACACGACGAGCATCCAAGCGGGCTACGACAACTACAACGTCACGAGCGCCAGCTCCTTCGGCAACGTGGGCGTCGACCTCCGCTGGCGCCTCGAGTTCCAGTGACGCCCCGCCTTCGGGTCCTCGCCACCATCGCGACGTTCGTCGTGCTGGCGAGCTGCAACGGCAGCCCGTGCAACTACTGTCCCGATCCGCTTGTGTACTCGCGACCGCTCACCGCCGCGGAGCGCGCGCGGATCCGTCTGCCGCCGACACGCGAGCAGTGCGACCTTCTCTGCGAGCAGTGGGGTCCGCACTTCTTCGCGGGCGATGCGAATCGCTTGGACGGCGGATCGCCCGTGGTCGATGCCGGCTACCCATGGCGCATCTACGGGTGGCTGTGCGAGGTGGACGATCGGGAGCTGACTTGTCGCGGTCTTCCGCTTTGCCCGGACTGACGAAGGCGTCGGTTCGCCATTCCACGCGTCCGGGGCCACGACCACCGCACGCGCCGACCCTCGCGCTCGACGCGGAGCTCGCGAGCGTCACGCTCGACCGTCGGTCGCGTCGGTCGCCGCGTCGATGGCGATCATGGCGCGCATGGCGAGACTCGGTGGTAGCTACGACGGCGTGCTCGAGGTGGAGCTCATCGAGAGGCTCGATCGTGATCGCTGTGTGGCGCACCTCCGCCTGTTCGCGCAGGTGTGGGACGAGGAGCGCGAGGCCTGGGCGTGGGAAGGGCGCGAGCACGTCGAGCTCGATCGCATGCTTCTGCGCGTGGATGCGCTGCTCGTGTTCGCGAGAGCGCTGAAGGCCTGGGCGGACCTGCCGCTCGATCGGCTCCGCGCGCCGTCGTTCACGCACGAGGTGGAGCTCTCGCGCGGCTGGCCTGAGCGGGTGTCCCTCGCGGTGGGGCCCGTCGCGCGCTATCCGCTCGGAGATCGCGCGGTGCTCAAGGCGCGCGTGATCGCGGGTGGGCAGGCGTCCCTCGTCGCGTTCGGCATCGACGTGAGCGGCGCCGCGCTCTTCGCGGACGAAGTGGACGACGCGGTGAGCGCCCTCTCGCGGCTACCCACACGGTGAGTCTCGTCGCTCTGCTTGTGCGCGCATCGCCGCTGCGATCGCGCGCGGTGCGTGCGATGCTCGCGCGACCATGAGTGCAGCGAAGCTCAAGGACGAGCTCGAGAAGGTCCTCGCGGCCGGCAAGCTCCCGCGCGCGCTCGAGGTGGCGCGCGAGCTCGAGCGGCTCGAGCCGAGCGAGTCGCGCTGGGCGCAGAAGACCGGCGACATCCTGCGTCGGCAGAACAAGCCCAAGGAGGCGGCGGCTGCGTTCGAGCGCGCCGCGCGCGCGTGGGCGGGGCAGGGGTTCATGGCGCGCGCGATCGCGATGGCCAAGACCGTGATCTCGCTCGATGCCTCGCGCGAGGGTCTGCTCGCGGAGCTCGATCCCTCGGTCGCGAAGCATGAGCACAGGAAGGCCCGTCCCGACGTGGCCGCGGCGCACGGCAAGGCGCTCACGCTCGCTCAAGCGGCGCCGCCGCTCATGCAGTCGCCCGACGCCGAAGACGACGAGATCCGCTTCGTGATGGAGCCCTCGGCCGTGCTCGATCTCTCGGAGATCGTGCTGTTCGAGGACGACCTCGTGGAGTCGCTGTCGTCGGTGGAGATCTCGCCGTCGCGAGAGATCGATCGGCTCGCGTCCTTGCCGGGCTTTCCGCTCTTCGCGGAGCTCCCGCAAGACGCGCTCGCGCTCCTCGCCGAGGGCGCAGAGCTGCTCGAGGTCGAAGACGGGACCGTCGTGTTCCGACGCGGAGAGCACGCAGACGCGCTCTACGCCATCGTCGAAGGCGGCGTGCGCGTGGACGTGTCGGGAGACCCCGAGCTGAACGAGGGCGAGCTCTTCGGCGAGGCCTGTCTGTCGGGGAGCGCCAAGCGCGCGGCGGACGTGATCGCGCGCGGCAAGCTCGTGGCGCTTCGGTTCCCGCGCGTGCTGCTCGAGCGCATCGCGCCCCAGGCGCCGACGCTCGAGCGCGTGCTCGTCGAAGCGCTCGGGCGTCGTGTGCTCGCGACCGCGATCGCGACGAGCCCGCTGTTCACGCCGTTCACGCCGACCGAGCGACGCGAGCTCGGCCTGCTCTTCGATCTGCGTCGCGCGGTGCCCAAGGTGCCGCTGCTCTCGAAGGGCAAGTCGAGCGAGGCGCTCTACGTGGTGATCTCGGACGAGCTCGAGGTGGTGCTGTCGACCGGCGAGAAGCGCATCGCCGGACCGGGGAGCGTCGTCGGCGAGCGCGCGGTGGTCACGCCGGGACCGAGCGACGTGACGGCGATCGCGCCCCGAGGCGCGCTCGTCCTCCAGCTCACGGCCGCGCGCCTCGCGAAGCTCGCCGCGACGCGCTATGCGCTCGCGGCGCACCTCGAGTCGCTCACCCTCACGACCGACGCTCCGTTCACGGGGGGCACGGTGAGCTGACATTTCTGCGCTCGGCCGCTCCACCGAGACCTGACGCGGTGCGTGGGGTTCGGTAACGTCCGCTCGGTCCCGTTGGCGAACCCAGCCCTCGCTTCGTTCGAGCTCTGCACGCTGCGCTCGCGTGTGAACGCGCTCGTGCGCCTCGTGTTGGTGCTGCGACCGTTCGCGCTCGTCGGGGTGCTCGCCCTCTGCGTGATCGGGGTCCCCACCTCGGCGCGCGCCGACCTCCCCGCGGAGCTCGAGGGGCGTCCGCTCGCAGAGGTGGAGGTGCTCGGCGAAGCGCGAGGCTTGCTCGATGCGGCGGAGCTCGGGCTCACCATCGGCGCACCCGTGACGCGCACCGCGCTGCGCAGCTCGGCGATCACGCTGCTCGCGTCCGGGCACTGGGCCGACGTCGTCTACGACGTGGAGGAGGTCGCGGGCGGCGTGCGGGTGCTCGTGACGCTCGTGCCGCGCATCCTCCTCACCCGCATCGAGCTCGAGGGCAACGAGTCGATCTCCGATCAGGCCGTGCTCGACGCGCTCGGCGTGCGCGAGGGGGGCGAGCTCACGGCGGGCACGCTCGGCACGTTGCGCGCTGGGCTCGAAGAGGCGCTCGCGCTGCGCGGCTACGTGCGCGCAGACGTCGAGGTCACGCTGCGCGATACGGACTCGCCTTCGCAGAAGGTGCTGCGCGTGATCGTCCGCGAGGGCGAGCCGCTTCGCGTGACCGAGCTGCGCTTCGTCGCGGTGGGCGGCGGGCTCGAGTCCGAGGCGATCACGCCGCCCGACGACGCCGACATCCCCGGCGCCATCGGGCTCGAGGCGGGCGAGATCCTCGATCGCACGAGCCTCGACGAGGGCGTGCGTCGCGCCGAGGTGCAGCTGCGCGACCACGGCTACCTCGAGGCGCGTGTCGACGACGCGATCCTCGATCTCGAGCGCGGACGCGTCGTGATCCCCGCGCGCTTCGGGCACCGCTACCGCGTCGAGATCCGAAGGCACGAGCCGCTCGCGCGCCCCGACGTCGAGGCCGTGCTCGAGCTCTCGAGCGAGCGGCTGTCGCGCCCGGTGATCGAGAACGTGCGGCTGCGGCTCATCGCGCTCTACCAGAGGCACGGCTTCTTGCGGCCGACGGTGCACATCCGCCGCACGCTCGATCCACACGAGCTCCGCCCCGAGGACGGCGAGCCCGACCCGCGCTTCGGGCTCATGACGATCGACGTGGAGCCGGGCGCGCGTGTGCGCGTGGTGGGCGTGTCGTTTCCGGGCGCCACGCACTTCGAGCCCGAGCTCTTGCGCGATCAGATCCGCAGCTACCTCGACGAGGACCTTCCGTCGTCACAGCCGTTCGAGCCCGTGGACGACGAGGTCGTCGATCGCCTCGTCACGGGCCGCGGCACCGCGCGTCGCAGCGTGCGCGCGCACATCGTCGACGTGCCCTCGTGGGTGTGGATGGAAGACATCTACGCGGAGGCCGTCGAGCACATCGCCGAGCTCTACCAAGCGGCCGGCTACCTCGACGCGAGCGTCGGCCCCGCGGAGCTGCGCGAGCTCGAGGACGACGTCGCGGTGGTGACCGTGCCCGTCTACGAGGGGCCTCGCACGCTCGTCCACGACGTGCGCATCGCGGGCAACGCGCTCGTCGCGACGCGCGAGATCCTCGAGGCCACGCGCATCCTACGGGGCGAGCCGTTCAGCTACATCGCGCTCGAAGAGGCGCGCCGCCGCGTGCTCGCGCTCTACCAAGATCGCGGCCACTTCTTCGCGCGCGTCGCGCCAGTCGTTCATCGCTCGGGCGATCGCGAGCGCGCCGAGGTCGTGATCGAGGTCGTCGAGGGCTACCCCGTGCACGTCGGCGAGATCCGCGTCGAGGGCATCGCAGGCGCGAGCGAGGATCTCGTGCGGCAAGCGCTCCGCTTCAGCCCCGGAGATCTCTATCGCCCCGACGTGGTGCGGCAGAGCGAAGACGCGCTCCTCAGGCTCGGGGTGTTCTCGAGCGTGAGCATCACGCCGCTCGATCCGGAGCTCCCCGAGCGCTCCAAGAGCGTGGTCGTCACCGTGGCCGAGCGTCTGCCTCAAGAGCTCGCGCTCTCCGCTGGCATCGGCACGGGCGAGGGCGCCCGCGGCTCGTTCGAGTACACGTACCGCAACCTCTTCGGCTACGCGGTCTCGTTCTCGCTGCGCGCGCAGCTGGGCTTCCAGTTCTTCTTCCAGGACCAAGAGCTCAGGGAAGCGTTCGAGGGCAGGGTCGGCATGCCGGAGGCGATGCCTCCCATCCTGCCGCGGCCGGGCCTGAGCCTCCTCGATCGTCTCGAGCGCCGCATCACGCTCGGCCTCGCCGTACCTCACATCCCCGGCCTGCCGGACGTGCGCGCGGGTCTCGACTTCGTCCACCTCCGCGACAACTTCCGTGACTTCGGCCTCGACAAGAACGGCGCGGTCTTGACGGTCACCTACCAGCCGGAGCGTCGGTTCACCGGCTCGCTCTCGACGGAGGTCGAGCAGAACACCGTCTCGCTCTTCGACGACGATCAGACGCTCGAGGACTTCCTCGCGATGACGACGGATCCGCGCCTCCAGCGCCTCTTGCGCGTGCCGAACGGCGTGTCCGCGCTCACGAGCATCCGCGGTCTCTTCGCGCTCGATCTCCGCGACAGCGCGTTCACGCCGACCGATGGCTTCTACATGTCCGCCGCGCTCGAGTGGGCGCACACGCTCGTGACGGAGCGCGCCGAGGACTACAGCCACTTCTTCAAGCTCTCGCTCACCGCGAGCGGCTACATCCGCATCGCCGAGGGCTGGGTCGTCGCGCTCCAGGCGCGCGGCGGTCGCGTGTTCCACGTGGAGCCCACCTCACGCGTCTACCCGAACCGCGCGTACTTCCTCGGCGGCGTGGACTCGCTCCGCGGCTTCCTCCAGGACCAAGTGATCCCGCAGGATCAGGTCGAGGCGATCGTGCAAGCACGTCGCGCGGGCGCGCCGCTGCCGGCCTCTGCGATCACGCGCACGGGTGAGTTCTTCTATCTCGGTCGCGTCGAGCTGCGCTTCCCGATCGCGGGTGATCTGCAGGGCGGTGTCTTCGCGGATCTCGGCAACGTGTGGGCGTTCGCCGACGCCATGCGCCCGCAGGATCTCTTGAGCGTGCGCGTCTCGGCGGGCCTCGGCCTGCGCTTGTCGACGCCCGTCGGACCCATCGCCGCCGACTACGGCGTGAACCTCACGCGCCGCGACGATCAGGACATCCAAGAGCCCTTCGGCGCGTTCCACTTCTCGATCGGTCTCTTCTAGACAGGCGCGCCGCGCTCGTCACTGCCAGCGGATGCGCCAGTGCCACGCGTGCGGGTCGTCGTCGTTCTTGGTCACGACGGCGCGGTTGGCGCCGACCATCTCGAGGGTGCCGCCGATCCATCCGCACATGCACTCGCGGAAGCGCTCGGGCAGCTGTGGGTGATCGCTGACGACGAAGTCCACCTCGCGGTCTCCGATGCGATCGAGGCGCGCGAGTCCGCGACGGTGGTAGGTGCCCCAGAGGCGCGCCGACTGTCCGAGCACGAACTCCACCGAGAGCACGCGGAGGAGCGCGCGGTAGACGCCGCCCATGTTGTCGCGCGCGAGGTCGCGACCGAGGAGACGAAGCGGCAGCGGCTTGCCCGGATGAACGAGCGGCGCCGCGAGCTCGAAGAGGCGCGACGCCACCTCGATCGACACCCACTCGGAGGCGGTGGCGCTGTCGTAGACGCGTCGCTCCGTGTCCGTGAGCTGCCCGAGGACCGCGCGCTCGGCCTCGACGCCCGCGCTGCGCAGCCGCGTTCGCACGAAGACGACGCCGATTCCCTTGTAGTCCATGGACCTCGCGAGGGTAGTGGCTGCGCGGGCCACGCGTCGACCGTGCTGCACTTCCTCGGGGCTTGCCTCCGGGCCGGACGCGCGTACCCTGCGGCCCTCCATGAGCTCAAAGAACGAATTCCTCTTCGACAAGCGCATCATCCAGCGCAACGTCGACAAGGGTCTCCTCGACGCGAAGACGGCCGACAAGACGCTCGCCACCTTGCCCGATCGCGCGGACAACGTCGCCATCAGCTCGTACGACGACGACGACGACGCGGCCGACGACATCTCCGACGACGAGGAGTGAGCCTCGTGGCCGAGGACAAGCACGACGACCACGAGGACGACCTCGCGCCGCTGCCCGATCCCACGGGAGCCGACTCGAGCGGCGCGCCGCCGATCGACTTCGCGACGTTCGTCCTCTCGCTCAGCGCGTCGTGCATGATCCAGCTCGGCGAGATCGAGACGCCCGACGCGGAGGCCGATCTCCTCGGTGCCAAGCACACGATCGAGATCCTCCAGGCGCTCGACCGAAAGACGCGCGGCAACCTGACCGGCGACGAAGAGCGCGTGCTCGGGCACGTGCTCTCCGATCTGCGTCAGCGCTACGTCGCGAAGGTCACGAAGAAGTAGCGGTCGCTGCCCGCGGTCGCCGCAAGACCGTCGTCGCGTCGCGTCGTCGCACGACCGTCATCGCATGCGGTTGTACGCGTCGACGACCTGGTTGTACTTGTTCACCACGCGTCGCACGGCCGCGCCCGCGTCCCCTTCGGGGAACACGCGCGAGGACTCCACCGAGCGTCGCAGCTCGATCGCCTCCGCGACCAGCTCGCGGCTGTAGTTGCGGTACGAGCCGCCGGTGTCGATGGCCGCCGCTTCAGGCGCGGCGATCATCTCGTCGGCTGCTTGTTGGTACGCGTCGACCGCCGCGTGGAACGGGGCTGGGTCCGTCACGGTGATGCGGTACCCGCCATCGACGGCCTCGACGTCCATCGCGTTGGTGAGCCCGACCATCAGGTTCGCCGTGCTGATCGTGCGCTCGACCAGGTAGTCGCCGCGTCGCGTCGGATCGGCCGCGAGCACGGCGAGGCGGACGTCGACCGCGCGTCGCTCGATGCCCGCGATGATCGCGTGGAGCGCGTCGCTCGCAGCGAGGAAGGCCTCGAGCGCCCCGACGAGGCGCGGGTGGAGCGTTCCAGCGCCCGCTCGGCCATCGTCGCGGAACGTCTCGCGCTCGTAGTAGGTCTGCGCCTCGGCGAGCACGGGAGCGAGCGCCTCGAGCGTCGTGACGTAGGCCGTCGACGCGGCGTCGAGATCGGGCAGCGGGTTCGGCGAGGCGAGCATCCGATCGTGAGCGGTGCGGCAGCTGCCGATCGAGGTGCCCGGAAACGTGAAGAAGTAGCTCTCGACGCGGTCGAGCGGCGTGTCGGCCGAAGGGCCTTCTTGCGGCACCACCTGGGCGTACTGCTGGAGCGCCTCGCGAGCCTCGCTCCCGTAGCGGTTCACGCACTGCTCCACGATCAGCGTCGCGCGCTGCGACGCCAGCTCTTCTGGAGGCGTCGGAGGGGGCGGAGGCGGTGCCTGGACGACCGGCGTGACAGGGGGTGTCACCGTTCCTCCGAAACAACAGCCCGAAGCCATGAGCGCGACGAACGCCGCGCAGACCCACCCACGATTCACCATGCCGCCGGGTTAGCACGCTCGGTTCGCGCGCGGCAACGCTGCGTTAGGATGCGCGACCCATGACGCGCAACCTGACCCTCCGCCTCGACGCCTACGACCGCGACGCGCAGCGCATGATCCATGCGGCGCAGGCCCTCGCGGACGAGCGAAAGCATCCCGAGGTCGAGCCGCTCCATCTCCTCCACCGCCTCCTCGATCGCAACGAGGTGACGCAGGCCATCGTGCGACGCGCGGGCGTCGAGCCCACGGACGCGCTCCTCGAGTGCGAGTCGCTCGTGCGCCGCATGCCGAAGGCCGATGGTGTCGTCGCGTACTTCTCGCCGCGCATGCACGACCTCCTCGCGCGCGCTGAGGGTGAGGGCTCGCGCGACAAGGCCGCGGCGATCACCAACACGCACCTCCTGCTCGCGATCTCGCAAGACACCACGGGGCCCGTGGCGCAGGTGCTCAAGAACGTGGGCCTCAGCAGCACGATCCTGCGCGCGTCGCTCACGGGCGAGGGTGAAGGGCGCGGATCGTCGCCGTCGCAAGGCGGCGCGACGATCACGTCATCGTCGTCGTCGAGCGGGGCGCGCGGCAAGGATCCGATCGAGGCGCACGGCATCGATCTCGTCGCGCGCGCGCGGAGCGGCGCGCTCGATCCCGTGATCGGCCGCGACGGCGAGGTGCGGCGCATGCTGCAGGTGCTCGCGCGTCGCTTCGAGAACAACCCACTGCTCGCGGGCGAGCCGGGCATCGGCAAGACCTCGATCGTGCACGGCCTCGCGCAGCGCATCGCCAGCGGCGACGTGCCGGCCGTGGTCGCGGGCAAGCGCCTCGTGTGGCTCGAGCTCGCGACGGTGCTCGCGGGCGCGCGCCTCAAGAGCGAGGGCGAGGAGCGCGTGCGCTCACTGCTCACCGCGGCGCGCGACGCGGGCGATGTGATCCTCGTGCTTCCGGATCTGAGCTCGCTCGTGGGCGACCGCGCGCAGGCCGGTCTCGCGGCGCTCCTCGGCAGCGCGCTCGGGCGCGGCGAGCTGCGCGCGATCGGGCTGGCGTCGCCGGGCACCGTGAAGAAGCTCGCGGACGAAGAGCCGTCGCTCTCGCGTCGCTTCGTGGGCATCGTCATCGAGCCACCGTCGCCGGAGGAGGCCGTCGCGATCGTGCGCGGCATCGTCCATCGCTACGAGGCCAAGCACGCCGTGCGCATCGCGGACACCGCGATCCAGGCGGCCGTGCGCCTCTCGCGCCGCTACGTGCCCTCGGCGAACCTGCCCAAGGTGGCGGTCGATCTCGTCGACGAGGCGGGCGCGCGCGCGCGCGTCGAGCTCGATGGCAAGCCTGCGGACGTCGACGCCTCGGAGCGCCGCCTCGAGCGCCTCGAGGCCGAGATCCACTCGCTCGCGGACGACACCGACGACGAGAGCACGCGCACCCGCGCCGCGCTCGAGGCCGAGGCGATCGAGCTGCGGCCGAAGGTGCTCGCGCAGCGCGCCGCGTGGAGCGGCGGCGCGGCGAAGCTGGCCGACATCAAGCGCATGGAGGCGGAGATGCTCGGCCTCCAGAAGACCTACGACGAGGCCACGCAGGCGGGCGATCACGGTCGCGCGGGCGAGCTGCGCTTCGGCGCGATCCCGCTGCTCGAGAAGCAGCTCGGCGAGGCGCGCGCGCAGGTGGGCACGCTGCAGCTCCGCGGAGATCGCGTCACGGAGGCCGACGTCGCCGACGTGATCGCAGCGTGGACCGGCGTGCCCGTCAGTCGGATGCTGCAGGCCGAGCAGGATCGCCTCCTCCAGATGGAGCACCACCTCACGGAGCGCGTGGTCGGTCAGGACCTCGCGGTCTCCGCGGTGTCGAAGGCCGTGCGCCGCGGACGCGTGGGCCTCCGCGACGCGCGCCGACCCATCGGCAGCTTCCTCTTCCTCGGCCCGACCGGCGTCGGCAAGACCGAGCTCGCGAAGGCGCTCGCCGAGTTCCTCTTCGACGACGACGCGTCGCTCACGCGCCTCGACATGAGCGAGTTCATGGAGAAGCACATGGTCGCGCGCCTGCTCGGCTCACCGCCGGGCTACGTCGACAGCGAAGAGGGCGGCTTCCTCACCGAGGCCGTGCGCCGCAGGCCCTACAGCGTCGTCCTGTTCGACGAGATGGAGAAGGCGCACCCCGACGTCTTCAACATCCTCCTCCAGGTGCTCGACGACGGGCGCCTCACGGACTCGCGCGGCCAGCTCGCGCACTTCTCCGACACCGTCGTGATCATGACGAGCAACGTGGGCGGTCGCGTGATCCTCGATCACGAGTTCCCCCCCGATCCTCTGGACGGGGCGGGCGACGACACGGCAGAGCGAGCCTCACGCGAGTCGCTGCGAAAGAAGCTCGAGGGCGAGCTCCGCGGTCACTTCCGACCCGAGTTCCTGAACCGCATCGACGACGTGGTGATCTTCGAGCCGCTCGGCAAGAAGGAGCTGCGCGGCATCGTCGACATCCAGCTGCGCGGGCTCGCGAAGATGCTCGCGGACCGCCGCATCACGCTGAGCGTCTCGGACGCGGCGAAGGCGCGCCTCGTCGACCTCGGGCACGAGCCCGCGTTCGGAGCCAGGCCGCTGCGCCGCGTGATCCTGAAGAACCTGCAGGACCCGCTCGCCGAGGCGATCCTCCGCGGCGGCTACGCGCCCAACGACACCGTGCTCGTCGACGTGAAGGACGACGTCTTCACGTTCGAGAAGAAGCAAGTCGGCGCATGACGATGCGGGGGACTCTCGGGCCTCGTGCCCTGTCGATCGGCGCAGCGCTGATCGCGGGGTGCGGCTCGAGCCCCGCCACCGCGACGAACGAGACGACGTCGCGCGAGGTGGTCGCCGCGAGCGCAGCGTCCGAGCGCATCGAGGTCGCGATCGGGCAGAGCGTCGTCGTGGACGGCGAGACCCTCACGCTCTCCGGCTGGACCGAACCGGAGCGAGAAGGCGCGCCCTTCGGTGTGACGCTGCGTCGCGAGGATTCCGAGGCCGAGGGCATCGACGTGTGGAGCCCCGGCTGCACGCGCGAGGGCGACTCGGTGTGGACGCTCGAAGCGCTCGACGCGGGCGAGCCGGGCGGCGCGCGCCTCACGCGTCGCCCTGCGAGCGAGCCGCGCGACGTGGTGTGGGACCAGGCGATCGAGACGAGCCCGGCAGAGGCGCTTCGAGGCAGCGATGGTTCGCGCTTCACGATGCACTGGGTGCGCGCCCACCCGCCGGAGGGGATCGTGTGGATCCTCGAGATGATCGCGGAGCACGGCGGCGAGCGGTTCGTGCAGCGCATCGACGTGCAGCCCGAGCACGCGCACGAGCAGTCGCTGACCGGCGATCACGTCGTGACCGCATGGACCACGAGCGCGCGCGACGCGTGGGGCTGTCCGGTCGTCCGGCTGACGATCACCAATCCATCAGCGGTGGTGGTGGAGGCCCGTGAGGGCGAAGAGGTGGAGATCCGAACGCACGCTCGCGCCAGAGTGGGTGACGTACTGATCCGCTATGGCGGATGGGGAGAGATGGTCGGCGCAGACGGCGAGAGCTGGGCGATCGCCGACATCCAGGTCGAGGCCGCCGACGGCACGACGGCGAGCCAGCTGTGCGACGTCGGACGCGACTACGCGCTCGCAGGCTGGATCGTCCGCGTGATCCGGGCAGGCCAGTCGAGCGCCCGCATCGTCGCGCGCCGCGACGTCCCGGAGTGACGCATCCGGGACGGCTCCCCATGAGCACGGCGATGCGTGCCAGTTCGCCAGTCGTGTTGCCGCACCCCGCGCAGGCCCGAACACCCACAAAGACTCTCCGCGGGCGGTTCAGGTATCGTCGTGACGTGTTCGCAGGTCATTCACTTCGATTGTCCGCTGCCATCCTCGCGGCGGTTGGAGGATGCACCTCATCGCCATCACCTGAGGACGCTGCCCACTCTGATGCACTCATCGCCGATGCGGGGGCCGACACCCGAGTGGGTGATGCAGGCGCCGATGCGGGGCCCGTGCGGTGCGAAGACCAGGCGATCGAGCCGTGGGATCTCTCCACCGGCAGTTGGTCGACCGCGTTCGCACCGCGCGGACTGTCGTTTGACGGACCACGCGGAGCGCACGTCGCCGATCTCGACGTCCACGACCGCGCGCTCTACGCCGGTGGCACGTTCTCACATGCCGGACCGCATGCGGCGCGACACGCCGCGCGCTGGGACGAGGCGAGCGGCTGGAGCGCGCTCGGCGATGGGCCGCCGCGTCCGCTCCATCACATCGTCGTGGCCCCGGACGGCACCGTCTATGGGGCTGAGCAAGTCGAGGCGGAAGGAGACCCGGCTGCCATCTATCGGTTTGACGGCGCCGCCTGGGTGACGCTCGGAATCACCGACCATGGGGTCGAGGACCTCGCCATCGACGTCGATGGCACCCTGCTCGCCGGCGGCAATTTTCGGTCGATCGACTCGGTCACCGCGCGGGGTCTCGCGCGCTGGGATGGCACGTCGTGGACCTCTGTCGATCATCGTGGCGGGGGCCAGTACGTGACCGCCATCCTCGCGGACGCCAGCGGCCTCTGCGTCGGGAGCGCGGACAGCTTCGCTGGCTTGGTCGCATGCGAGAGCCCGAGCGCGCCTTTCGGATGGGAGTCCTTTCTCGTCCCCGAACCGACGGAGTCACTCGGGCGCTACCCAATTCCCGTGCAGTCCATCGTGCGCGACGTGAGCGGCGCTCTCGTGATCGGAGGCGGCGCGTACGTCGACGATGCACCGCAGGAGGGGGGCGTGTTGCGCTGGAGCGGAACGGAGTGGGAACGACTCGGTGGTGGACTGAGCGGACTCAGCGCGCCGATGGAGGTGTACTCGCTCGCGCGAACCCGCGACGACAGCCTCTACGCCGTCGGTGACTTCGCGTTTCTCGGATCGCGCGCGGCGCCGAGTGGCTTCGCGCAGCGCATCGCGCGGTTCTCCGGTGGACGCTGGCGCAGCATCGGCGGCGTGCAGGGCGGGAGTCCCACCGCTGCCGCGCTCGGCGTCGACGGCGACACGGTCTACGTCGGCGGGCAGATGGAAGAGGCGTTCGGCACGGCCCCTGCGGACTGGCATGGCGTGGCTGCGGTGGCGCGCTTCGATGGCGAGACCTGGAGCGCGCTCGCACAGCCATCGAGCGAGGCGCACGGACCCGGAGACGTCGGAGCGATCGCCGTGCGCGGAGGGTGTCGACCGGTGGTCGCTGGCGGCTTCCAGGTCGTCGAAGATCGGTTCGTGGCGCATGTCGGGCGGGTGGCGGTGGGCGGCGCCATCACGGACGTGGCGACGACGACGGGCCTGAACGATGGCCCGTGGGCGCTCGCGTTCGGCACCGACGGTGCGCTCTACGCCGCGGGCTACCTCGAGATCGTGACGCCAGGCGGAAGCGTGCATGCGGTCGTCGCCCGTCATGCGGACGGCGAATGGGAGGCGATCGATGGGCTCGACGCGGGCGCGACGGTCCTCGCGATCGCGGCGGGCGACGGAGTTCTGTACGCGGGCGGTCGCTTCGAAGATCCGATGGACGCGTCGCGGAGCCATCTACGGCAGTGGGACGGCGCCTCGTGGACCGCCGTCGGCGCGCGCGGCGAGCCGCGCGAGGTGAGCGCGATGCTCTACGACGACGGCGCGCTCTTCATCGCAGAGGTGCTCGAGACAGGAGGCGCGAGGGTCTCGCGCTGGGCGTCGGGTACGTGGAGCGTGCTCGGCGATCAGCTCGCGGGTGAGGTGCGAGCGCTCGCCGTCAGTGACGGAGTGCTCTTCGCGGGCGGGGACGTGCTCATCGGCACATCGCTCGTTGCGCGCTTCGACGTCACCTCGTGGGCCTCTGCGGATCTCGCAGACGGCACGGGCTGGGACCGCGTCCAGGCGCTCGCGACGCTCGGCCCCGACCTCGTCGCGGGCCTCGATCAGGCGATCGGGGACTACGAGCCGGGGAGACTGATGCGACGCAGCGCGACTGGCTGGGAGCCGCTCGCGACGATCGACGGGGCGGTGTCTTCGCTCGCGTTCGTGGAGGAGGGACTCCTCGTCGGCGGAAGCTTCGAGGTCGTCGACGGCGTGCCTTCGCGTGGTCTCGCGCTCCTCGAGCGTCCGTGAGCCGGGCGCGAGGTGCGCCCGCTCGGTGCTGCGCGCCCTGACGACTCAGTCGCAGCGTGTGTCGCCCGTGACTGACCGTCGGCTCGTCTCGCCGGGGCAACGGAGCGTGCACGTCGACGTCGCGTCGCACGCCACGCCGCAGCTCGCGATCTCGCAGGTGACGTCGCAGGTCGAGCCTTCGCAGTCGACGGTGCTCGACTCTCCCCGGACGATCACGTCGCAGACCGCGCCGTCTCGGCAGGTGGGGCTCGCGGAGCGTCCGACGGTGAAGTCGCACGTGGACGCGATGCACTCGGGGCTCGCGCTGTCCCCCGCCACCACCTCGCACGTCGCGCCGTTCGTGCAGTCCGCGTTGCACGAGTTGCCGCACGTCGCCGCACACGGCGCCGCGTCACAGTCGAGGTTGCAGCTCGAGCCGTCGCCGTTGCAGCTCGTCACGCCCGTCCATCCACAGGTCATCCCCGCGCTCCCCGCGCCGCAAGAGCATGCTGCGCCGGTGCATGCGCAGTCCGCAGCGGGGCAAGGAGTCGGACCGCTGCCTCCGCCGCCGCACGCGGCGAGAGAGATGGACAGCGCGACGAACGAAGCGAGACCGAGCGAGCGATTCATGAAGTCCTCCGAAGTGATGGCAGACCGACGAACGAAGCGAGCGAGACGTTCACTGCAGCTCCACGCAGCAGCCAGTCACGCAGTACTGCTGAGCCGCACACGCGGGTTGGCCCGGCCCGCAGAGGGGTGAGCCGAAAGGACAGACGTACTGGCCGGCGTCCGGCAGCCCGCCGTCCGCGGGCGGCGGCGGAGGGCAGTCTTCGTCGGTTCGCGTCGAGGCCAGGTCGTAGTGGATGCGCGTGTTGGAGCTCGAGTGGTAGTCGCCGGCGAAGATGGCCCCGTACATCTCGAGCGACGAGCTCGCCTCGAAGAGCCCGTTCGGCGCGTAGAAGAGCCCGGCGAGGTCGGTCTCGGAGCCGACGCTCACGGCTCCGCCGACGTACACGCGCGACTGACGCGGGTAGGCCGGCGTGCCCACGCGCAGCGCGTCGACGTCGACGTCACCCGCGACGAACACGTCGAGCGTGGCACCGGGGTCGAGCATCAGCGTGAGTGGGGCCGACGCCGTGACCGAGCCTCCGATGAACAACGCCGTTCGACCGTGCGCGACGATCGTCGTCGGCGCGGAGACCTCGATGCGTTGGAGGTAGTAGTGCCCACACGGGAGATCGAGTCGCGTGGGGCCCGACGGTGCGACGAGCGCGTCGGGCGCGAGGCCGAGCGCGGCGCCGTCACTGCGCGCCGGGTCCGCGTAGAAGTCGACGATCGCCGCGATCGGGAGACGCTCGGTGTCGCCGCACGCGCACGGCGCCTCGACGACGACGGGTGCCTCGACGCACGAAGCGCGGGTGAGCGTGCCCGGGACCCCCGCGCAGTCCGGCGTCGTGAGCGTGCCTCCGATCGTGCTGTCGCTGCCGCCCGAGATCGCGCCGCCCACGCGCGCGTCTCCGCCGACCTCGAGCACGCCCTCGAGCGTCAGATCGCCCGAGACCTCGAGCGATCCCTCGATGTGGGTCTCGGGTCTCACGCGGAAGCCGCTCGCCGCCGCGGTGATCGCGTCACCCGTGACGGTGGTCGAGCTGCCGAGCTGGAGGGCCCCGTTGGCCGCCAGCGAGCCACCCGGCCCGCGCTCCACGTAGGGGCCGATCGCCGAGTCGTACGCATCGACGAGGAGATCGGAGCCGAGCACGGGCACGCCGACGTCCCGACACGTGCAGAGGCCGCGCGTGAAGGTGAGGCTCGAGACGGCGCCCAGGCAGATCGCGCTGGTGCTCGCGCCGATCTCGATCGGCGGACCACCCCCCGCGCAGCGCGCCGGCGCGGGGCCGAGCGGGATCTCGGGCACACACGTCCCATCGACGCAGCCCTCGCCACCGGGGCACTCGTTGCCACATCCACCACAGTGCGCGTCGTCGCTGCGCGTCTCGACGCACTGACGACCACACTCTGCGAGACCCTCGGGACAGTCGGCGACGCAACCCCCGGACAGACACGCCTCGTCGGCGCTGCAGACCGTCTCGCAGTCGCCGCAGTGATCCGGATCGACGGAGGTGTCGAGGCACAGCCCATCGCACATGAGCTCGCCCGGCCGCGGGCACGCGACGGCGCCGTCGAGGTCGGCGTCGATCGTCGGGTCGAGGTACGCGTCCATACGCGTGCCCGTATCCGCGGCCTCCCCGATCGAGCTGTCGCACGTGCACCCGGTCGTCGCCCCGCCGAGACCCGAAGCGAGCACGAGGGCGCACAGCCTGGCGAGTGAATCCGACATCGCTCGAAGAGTCATTCGGACCTCCGCCCGAGGGATGTCCGGGCCGCCGCGAATTTCTCACCAGCTCCGCCGGCATCGGTCGTGGCCCTCAACGTCGCGAGCTCCCGAGTCGCTCGAGGTACGGAGAGCCGGGATGACGGGCGATGAACGCGGCGAGACGCTGGCTCGCTTCTTCGTGTCGTCCGAGCGCGCGCAAGGCCTCGATCGCGACGACCTCGCGCTCGGGCGCGAGCACGCCGTCGGGGGCGACGCGTGCGTGCTCTTCCGCGAGCGCGAGCGCGGACGCAGGATCGGAGCTCGCGACGCGGCGCGCGCGCTCGAGGAGGACGTGCTCGCGCGTCACGTCGACGGCCGCGGAGCTCGATGCAACCGGCGCATCGGTGGCCGTGCCCGCGTCGTGGTCGTCGTGCTCGCGCTCGCTCGTCGCGAGGGGAGCAGCACCTGGAGGTAGGGTCGTGAGCCGCCACGCACCGATCGCTCCCCCGGTGGCCACGATCGCCGCGATGACGGACGCGACGATGGCGCCCGTCGAGGACGCGCCGGCCGCACCGCCTGCAGCGCCGGTCGTGCTCGCTTGCGGCGCGGTCTCGGTGCTTGCGGGACCGGGCGCCGTGGGCGCCGACGTGACCGCCGCGAGGACGCGCGCCCCGAGCGCTGCGAGCTCCGCGTCGGTCGGGACGTCCGAGCGCATGCGTCCGACGAGCGCATCGAGCTCGGGCGCCATGGGCTCCACCGTCGGCTCGAGCGCTTCGTGCGCATCGGGGCGTGCGTCGCGAGGCTCGGTCATCGTCGGCCTCCGCGAGCCAGCCGTGTGAGCGCCTCGCGCGCGAGGCGAAGGCGCGAGTAGCCAGTCTGGAGGGGGATCCCGAGCGTCTCGGTGATCTCTCGCATCGGCCGCTCCTCCACGTCGTGGAGCACGAAGACCTCGCGCTGCGCGTCGTCGAGCGTGTCGAGCCACCGCTGGATCTGCGCGCGCTCCTCCTGCGCCACGAGCGCTCGCTCCTGGGTCGGCTCCGCGGCCTGCACAGACTCGAGGACAGGCGCGGGGACGGTGTCGATCGCGATCTCGGGACGACGTCGCTGCGTGCGCCTCGCGTTGCGCGCGACGTTCACCGCCACGCCGTAGAGGTATGGGCGCAGCTGGTCCTCGCTCGCGATCGCGTCTCTTCGTCGGGCCACGACCACGAAGACCTCTTGGCAGGCGTCGGGCAGATCTCGCTCGGGCACGCCGAGGTACCGGAGCGAACGACCCACGAATGCGCCGTAGTCGGCACACACGCGGTGGATCCAGGAAGCGAAGTCGGATGACACGGGAGGGCTGCGAGAGTCCACCTGGAGCGGGAATGTCCGCGCCGCGGAGAATTTCTCACACTCTCTGCGCTCGTCGTCTCGTCGCGTCGAGTGTCGGGCTAGAGCGATGGTGGCGGGGGCGCGGGTGTCGCGGTGGGCGGTGGACGTGGATCCCCGACGACGAGTGTCAGCGCGACCCACGGGACGACCTCGTTCGGCGTATGGAGGATGATCCGCTCGGGCTCGGACTCCACGTAGAAGCGCGGACGCACGAGGAGGGCGCGTCCTCCGATCTCGAGTCCGATCGCAACCTCGTCGGTGATCGCCAACGCCCCGACCAGCGAGGCGGCGACATCGACGACGACCTCGAACCGCTCGTGCGCGACGGCCACGTTCGTGCCGAGCCCGCGCATCATGCCCACGCTCGGTCCCGCGCACACGAGCAGACGGAGCGGCCGTAGCTCCACGAACGTCGGGGAACACACACGCGCGTCGACAGCGCCGTAGCTCAGCTCGGCGCCCGGCGCTCCGTCGATCCGGGCGAACGGCAGGATGGTGATCCCCAACCGCCCCGACATGCCGCCTCGAGCGCCGACGTCGACGTGCGCGTCCAAGCCGAACGACGGAATGTCGATCATGCCGATCGCGAGCACCAGGCTCGCCGAGGCGCCCACCCAGACCGAGTCCTCGGGCGCGGCTGCCGGCTCGTGCTCGACGTCCTCGTGCTCGACGTCCTCGTGCTCGACGTCCTCGTGCTCGACGTCCTCGTGCTCG
>CAZCVE010000031.1:9728-25754 GCA_964502175.1 uncultured Sandaracinaceae bacterium | reverse complement strand
ACGACGTCATCGGAGAGGGCGGCGGTCGTCGGCTCGCTCCTCGTGCGCGTCGGCGCCGGGACGGTCGCGTCGACGGTGGGCGGAGCGGGCGGCGCCAGCAGCGTGGCCACGACGACGGCCACGGTGCCCACGAGCTCGTCGTCGCAGCGACCGTCCGACCGCGCGATCTCGCGGGCTCCCTGCTCGACGCCGTCGCGGACGACGCGCACCGTGACGCGCGTCGGGACGCCTTCGACGAGCACGCGAGCACGCTCCTCTCGGGCGCTCGCGTCCGCTCCGGCGCCGAGCATCGGCGCGACGCGCGCCTCGAGCTCGACCGGCGTCAGGCACGGCAGCGCGGGCCCGATGTCGTACGAGATCGGCGGGTCCGCCGAGGCCACGTCGGCGTCTGCGTGTGCGATCTCGGCGAAGAGCCCGAGGCCGATCGCGGCGGCGAGGAGGAAGCGGCTCACGGCGGGGGCGGGCGTCCTGCGTCCGAGGACGCCGAGAACGTGAAGAACGTGACGGGCGAGGGCGCGCCCCCGACGGCGCGATAGAAGTCGAGCGCGTGGGTGTCCTCGTCATCCGCCGGGACGAACGCGGTGTCGATCCCTGCAGCGGGCGCGAGCGCGAGCAGCTCCGCGATGAGAGCGCGGCCGATGCCCCGTCGCTGCCGGTCGGTCCTCACCGCCAGATCGTAGATGAAGAGCTCCGCGGATCGACTTCGCGTCATGGGAAGCGCGTGCGCGGTGAGTCCCCCCACGGCCACGCCGTCTTCCGTCGCGACCAGAGCCCAGAAGTCATCCCGCCGCAGCAGTGATCTCACGTCGTCGTCACGAAGTGGATCGCCGCGGGCGGCGCCCTCGTCATCTTCCGCGAAGACCGCGGCCATCATCGCGAACATCTCTCTCGCGACTTCCTCGTGGCCCGGCCCGAGTCGGCGAACGTCTGCCATCCGCGGAACGCTAGTACCGTCGGTTCAGAAGTTCGATCTGGATTCGCCGTTCCGTCCGGAGCGAACTGCTGGACCGACATCCTAGAAGAACCCGGAACGAAGTTCCGGGCAGCAGTACGAGAGCACCGATCCCCGTGAACCCTACGAAAATCGCTCGATCGCGTGCGCTCCGCTCCCTCCTCGGCTGCGAGCACGCGTGATCAGACCGGTTCGTGGAACGGGCCTTCGATCACGTAGGTGATGCCGAGGTTGCGGGTACCTCCGCGCTGCGAGGAGAAATGGAGGCGTGTGCCGCTGGGATCGAATGCGGGGCCGGTGATCTCCGAGCGGTCTTGTCCCTCGATCTGAACCAGGGCCTTCAGCGTTCCGTCCGGCAGGATCGCGACGATCTGCATGTCGCCGCCGTCCTCGGCGACGAGCACGTCGCCGCAGCAGGTGACCGTGAGGTTGTCCACGCCGTCGAGGATCGGATCGGGGTGCGCGGTGGGGTCGTAGAGCACGGCGACCGACTCGGCGGCGATGTCGTACGCGCGCACGTGATCATCGCCCTTGCTCGAGAAGTAGACGATGCTCTCGTGGCACCAGATGCCCTCGCCGCCATCGAAGCGCGTCGCGGCCTCGACCTGATCGCGGGTGTCGGTGTCGCCCATGAACTGCGGGTCGGGCAGCTCGTGCCAGGTGACGGCGCCGTCCGCACCGACCTCGGCGACATGCAGCGTGCCCGCGCGGAGATCCGGATGCCCCATCGGCGTGCGCGTCGCGGGGGTGAAGCGATAGAAGCAGCCCTCGGGGTGATCCTCGGTGAGGTAGAGGCGGCCTTCCGCGTCGACGCAGACGGCCTCGTGCTTGAACACGCCGAGCGCGGGGCGCGGCTGAGGCGCCTGCACGCCGAAGGGATCACATTCCCACACGAGGCCGCGCGGCACCTCCTCGCACGAGAGCCAGCTGCCCCATGGCGTGCCGCCGCCCGCGCAGTTGACGGTCGTGCGATCGAGGATGCGCTGCGCCGACACGATCGCGCCGCTCGCGTCGAAGCGCAGCACGCCGACGCCGCCGCGCAGCGGCACCTCGCTGTTCGACGCGTAGATCCAGCCGCCGTCCGTCGTCGCGAAGCAGGTTCCGCCGTCTGGGTACGTGTGCCACGTGTAGCCGGTGCCCGCGACCTCCTCGCCGGCCGTCGCGAGGATGCGCGCCGTGAAGCCCGGGGGCAGGCGCACGCCGTCGGCGTTCGCGGTGCCGAGCGGGCCGATGCTCGAGATGAGCGACCGCAGCGCAGGGCGCGCGGGCATCGGGTTCGGGATGAAGTTCGTCGCGGGCGCGGCGTCGACGGGGACGAACGCGTCGGCGATCGGCGCATCGCTCACCGAGACGGCATCGAGCGCGCCGCCCGCGTCGGGCGCGTCGCCCGCGTCGGGCATCACGGCGGGCGTGTCGCAGCCCGGCAGGACGCGACCGGCGACGAGTGACGCGAACGTGGCGAGACCTCCGCGGAGGACGACGCGACGAGGGAGAGGACGATGAAGAATGCGCATGGGCGGGAAGGATAGCGACAAACGGATGTCGTGTTCGCGGCGTCTGGCGCTAGGCGCGCTTCTCTCGCTTGCTGCGCTGTTCGTCGCCGTCGTCCTCGTCGTCATCGGGATCGGCGACGCGCACGGCGGGGCCGAGGCTCTTGCGGCCGAAGCGGACGACGCCGACTTTTTCGTCGAGCTCGGCGTGGATGCCGTCGGTCTCTTCTGCGGCGAGCTTCGTCGCGATCGCGTCGGCCTCGGCCTCGCTCGTGCCGAGCTTCTTCGCGAGCTCGGGCACCGTCGACGTGCGCTCGAGGAGGAACTGTCGGGCTTGCTCGGTGCGGTTCGCGGTGAGCTGATCGTCGAGCGCGCGATCGAGCGACGACGCGCGCTTCAAGAGCTGCACGCCGCCGAACGCGAACGTGCTGCCGATCACGATCGCCATCGCGATGCCGATGCCCGTCACGCCTAGCAGCGTGGTCGCGCCCGCGGCGCCGAGGATCGCGGCGGCGAGCGAGAGGCCTGCGAGGAAGCGGAGGCCGCGTCGTCGCGGCGGCGTGAGCCCCGTGCTCGTGGGTGTGCCGCCCGCGAGCGTCGTGCCTGGCCGCAGCTCACGCGGCTTGCCGCACGCGCTGCACGCGAAGCCCTTGCCGCTCGCGCGCACCGACGCGATCGCGTGGCAGTGTGGGCAGCGGTTCGCTTCGCCGAACACGCGACCGCACTGCGGGCAGCTCTCGCGGCCGTCGGGGACGGCGAAGCCGCACGTGGGACACGCGGTCGTCATCAGCGGACGACGACGGTCGTGGCCTCGATCGACAGCGTGCTCGCGGTGGCCATCGCGCCCTCGGCCTCGAGGTGCTGGCGCCGCCCTTCGCTGAGCTCGGCCACGCGCACGCGACCCTCGACCGTCGCGGGGCGGCCCTCGACGTCGCGCGGGAGGAAGTAGCTGTGACCCGCCATCGGCACGCGCACGGGCTCGGCGTTCTCCGCGCGGAGCTCCATCCAGCAGCCCATGCGCTGACACACGCGCTCGATCGTTCCGTCGATCCGCACGACGCGATCGCTGAACGACGTGGGGTCGGCGCTGATCGCCGAGAGCGCCACGGGCTCGACGCCGTCGGTCAGCTCGTGACCGAACACGCGGCTGCCGTCGTCTGCGGTGCGGAGCGGGCGCGGGCCGGGCGGGCCTTCGTCTTCGGCCTCGGCGACGGGCGGCGGCGTCGGGTCTTCGCAGGCCGCTTCACCCTCGGCCTCGCCCTCGTGGCGCGCGCTGAATTGCGGCTCCTCGCCGCTGCACGCGCCGAGCGTGAGGAAGAGCGCGAAGGATGGGATGACGACGTGTCTCATGGGGGAGCTCCGCGCAGGCTCAAGTGTCGTTGACACCGAGCAGCTTGGTCATCGACGCCTCGTCGGCGGGCGTGAACGGATACTGATCGAACTCGACCGACGTCACCCAGCGGAACGCGTGCACGTTCTTGCAGGCGAGCCCGGTGGCCGTGGCGCGGCACTCGTAGAGGAAGAGATCGACCGTGTAGTGCTCGTATGGATGCGTCACGTACGAGATCAGCGAGCCGACCGACACGTCGATGCCGAGGCGCTCCTGCATCTCGCGTCGCAGCGCCTCACCGTCGCTCTCGCCGTACTCGACCTTGCCGCCCGGGAACTCCCAGAGCAGCGGGAGCACGGCGTTCGGACGTCGCTGGGTGATGAGGTATCGCCCGTCGCGCTCGACCACGGCGGCGACGACTCGGATGGTGCGTCGAGGTGCGTTGTTGTCGGGCTGGCTCATGGTCGGGACCGAGGCGTCTCACACTCCGCGACAGCGATCTCGCGAAGGCGCGGGATATACCACTTCCGTGCGCTTCCTGTACTTCGGTCTCCCCCTCGGCGCGGACGTGCTCCGCCGCGCGGGCTTCGTCCCGCAGATCGCGTCGTTCGGACACCGCATGCCGGGCCTTCGCCGCGCGCGCGCGCGCCTCGCGCCCATCGTGGTCCCGCGCGCGATGGACGCGCCGTCGATCGCGACCGAGCGCCCGCTGCTCTTGTTCAAGCCCGACCTGTCGGATCGCGGCGTGCTCGAGACGCTCGCGAGCGCGCGGCCCGACGTGATCCTGTCGTGGTTCTGGCCCACGCAGATCCCGCAATCGGTGCTCTCGCTCGCGCCGCGCGGCGCGTTCGGCGTGCATCCGTCGCTCCTCCCGCGACATCGCGGGCCCGACCCTTACTTCCACGCGATCCGCAGCGGTGACGCGGAGAGCGGCGTGACGCTCCATCACCTCGAGGTCGCGTACGACACGGGCCGCATCGTCGCCCAACGTCGCGTGCCGATCGCAGAGACCGACGACGCGTGGCGCCTCGCGCGCAAGCTCGATCGCCCGTCGCTCGCGCTCTTGCTCGAGTGCGCGGAGCGCTTGTCCCGCGGAGAGAGCCTCGACGGCATGGAACAGGACGACTCCCTCGCGACCGAGGCCCCGCAGCCGAGCGAAGAAGATCTCTGCATCGACTGGGACGCGACCGCGACCGACGTCGCGCGCCTCGTGCGCGCCGCAGCGCCTGCGCCGATGGTCTCGACGCTCCTCGGCGACGAGATGGTCTTCGTGCGTCGCGCGATCGTGTACGGCGGCGACGTTCCGAACGTGCTCGATCCAGGCGATGCGTGGCGCGTGCCCGAGGGCATCGTCGTGGTGTGCGGCGAAGGCGCCGTGTTGCTCCTCGAGGTCGAGCGCGAAGACGGCGAGCGCGTGAAGGGCGCCGCGATCGATCGCCTCGTGCCGAGCGCGTGATCGCAGGGCAGCTCGCGTATCCTCGCGCGCGATGCGAACGCTCTCGTTGATCGTCGTGGTGATCTCGATGCTCGGGTGCGGTGAGCCGCGCGAGGTGGTGCCGCCTGCGCAGCGCCCCGCCGCGGCGAGCATCGATCTGCGCGACGCCAACGTGACGGAGCTCGTGGGCCAGCTCTCTCGCGCCCTCGCGATGCCGGTGCGCGTGGACACCGACGCCGTTCCGCGCGCGCAGGTCGACGGCGAGCCCGCGATCGAGCTCCCTCCGCTCCCCTCGCCTCAGCCACCGCCGCCCACGGACGGCATCCGCTGGTTGTCGGAGAACACGTACGAGGTCGATCCCCGATCGGCTGCGTTCGAGGGCGCTCCGGCCAACCTGATGACGCAGGCGCGGATCATCCCGCACATGGAAGCGGGCCAGGTCGTGGGCCTGCGCCTCTACGGCGTGCGTCCCACGAGCCTCTTGGCGAGCCTCGGGTTCCAGAACGGCGACACCATCACGCACGTCGACGGTCAGCCCGTGACCGGCATGGAGATGCTGCTCGAGAGCTACGCGCGGCACCGCGACTTCGAGCGGCTCACCGTGGAGATCACACGTCGCGGCCAGCCGATCACGTTCACCTACCTGCGCCCCTCGAGCGGCGCGACCGAGCCCGCGCGCTGACCGCTCTCCATGCCCCGGGCCGGGGTGCCGAAGGAGCGCGCCCTCGATCGACTCGGCCTCAGGTCGGTCGGCCGCAGCGGCCGCCGTCGCACGTGGAGCTGCCCGTGCACTCGAAGCTCGACCAGCAGCGCGCGCCGTCGGCCACGGGCACGCACTCGCCCCCGCTGCACGTCATGTCGCCGCAGCAGTCCGACTCCATGCGGCAGTCGCCGCCCGCGCTCACGCAGCACTGGAGGCCCGCGGCCTGTGTCGCGCACTGCATGTTGCCGCAGCAGCGGTTCTCGGACGTGCGGCCGCCGGGCTCGCACTGCTCGCCCCAGACGTGACACTGCGCTTGGTTGTCGCAAATGCCGACGAAGCACTGCACGTCGGGGTTGGTGCCCGCGTCGCAACACTCGCTGTGCATCTCGCAGCCGCGGAACTGCGGCGTGCACATCGCGGGCGGACACATCGCCGCGTCGCGGTGGGGCCCCACTCCACCAGCAGGGCCCTCACACGCGCCGCCGTCGCCCATCGCGCTGAGCGGCGTCTGCACACCGAGCGGCGTGCCGGGCGGTGCGAAGGCGACGAGCACGGCCTGATCGGTGGTGAGGCCGAGATCACGGAGCGCCTGCGGCGAGGCGTCGACGGTGCGTCCCGTGCGCGGGTTCGGGCCCCAGTCCACGGGACGCACGACGACGCGCGCGCCCGTCGCGGGGTTCACGAGCACGATGCGTCGATCGCGCCACACGCGCGGATCCGGATCGCCTGCCACCGTCGGGTACGCGAAGCGCATCGCGACGAAGTAGTACTCGTCGGGGTTCGTCGCGGCCTGCGTCGCCGACGGGTTCGGCGGATCGTTGAGCGAGCGGAGCCGCTCGCCGCTGATCGATCCCGTCTCGGTGGACGACACGCCCGTGTCGCTCGCGCCGCCGAAGTGGCTGATCGTGCCGCGCACGTACTGGTTGCCGAACGCCATCTCGGTCGTGCCGAAGCGCTCGGTCTCGTCGCCCGCGCGGCCGTAGCGCGCGGCCCAGCTCCGCAGCGTCGGGTTGTCGACGCCCACGCGCGGGATCTCGAACGTTCCCCCCGATCCACTCTGCGTGAGGCCGTCGTAGCCGGTGCCCGTGAGCGACACGCACATGCCGCTCGACGCGCAGAAGCCGCAGCCCTCGCGCTCGATGCACGTGGCGCAGTCGAGGCCGTTGCACATCGGCGCCTCGGGCACCGGGATCGCGCGCGGCGGTGCGCACGCCTCGTTCTCGTGACGCATGCCGCAGCTGCTCGCGCCCGCGCAGGCCCACGCGCCGCTGTTGCAGCGCTGGAACGCGCAGCGCGCCTGACCGCAGGCGCCGTAGCTCACCTGCACACACTCACCGCTCGGCACGTCGCGCCCGAGCGTCGCGCTGCGGCAGCTGCGACCGCCCGTGGGCACCGACGTGACGGCGGCGGTGAGCGAGTAGCTCTGGCCGAACTTCGTCATGCCGTGCGTCATCCTCCAGCGCCCCGAGTAGCGACCCGGCGCGGTGGGGACGTTCGCCGGCAGCGAGAACACCTGCGTCTGACCCGGCGCGATCATCGCGGACGCAGGCAGGTCGATGCGCATCGGCGCGCCGAAGCCCTCGCCCGTGTCGTAGACGAGCGCGTAGCCGGCATCGGGCGTCCACGTGGTGGTGCCGCTGTTGCGCACGGTCCACGTCTGGATGAGCGCCTGCCCCGGATCGGCGGTGATCTCTCGCGGATACGTCGCCGAGACGAGCTGCGAGTCGTCGCCCTCGCGCCGCTCGCACGAGTCGCTCGGTGCATCGCCCGCCCACAGCGAGTCGCTGCGCGAGCAGTCGCCCGAGTACGGATCGATCGGCGGCACGCGCGCGTAGCTCGCCGCGTCGGTCACGCCGTCCTTCACCTCGAAGTAGATCTCGGTGCCCTGCGCGTAGCCGAGCACGTCACCGCAGCGGACCATGTCGCCCTGACGCTTGGGCAGGCCCGAGCGCAGGTTGCCGTAGAGCGTCGCGCGGCCGCCCGCGTGGAGCACGACGATCTGGTTGCCGAGACCTCCGCCCGTGCGCGAGCCACCCGCGGTTCCGTCCACGGTGCGGAGCACGGTGCCATCGGCGGCCGCATACACGGGCGCCTCGACAGCGGTGCGGAACGACGTGCCGAACTGCTGACGCGTGACCGCGCGGCACTGGTGATCGGTGCGACGACGCGACCAGTCTCCGTGGCAGTAGAACGCCGTCTCCTGTGGATCCTCGACGGGGCTGCGCAGGCGCGGCGCGACCACGCTCGGGTACGTGCTGCCCGCGCCATACGCCGCCACGAGCGACGTGTACGGCGGGATCCACACGGTGCGACCCGACACCGACCACCGCATCTGGAAGTGCAGGTGGATCGTGGTGCTCGGGTTGTTCGCGACCGTCGCGAGGCGCGTGCCTGCGGTGACTGTCTGGCCCACCGTCACCGCCACGTCGGCGCGGCGCATGTGGAGGTACTGGTAGCGGCGCCCCATGGAGTCGGTGACGGTGACGCTCATCGATCCGACCGCGCTGACCATGCCGTCGGTCGCCGCGACGATGTCGTGCTCGCCGACCGCGCACGTGGCCGGACGGATGTCTTGGCCCGCGTGTCCGTAGCCGAGATCACACAGGAGCGGTCGATGCGCGGCGTCGTTGCCGCGGCTCTCGCAGTAGTTGTCGAACCACGGGTACTGGTAGTTCGACGTGTGGCACTCGCCCGTGAGCGGGCCGTGGTACCAGCCGCCGCCCGGACGAAACACCTGCGTGTTCGAGTACGCGTTGCCCGAGAGCGGGAACGTCATGCCCGCGGCCCAGATCGCGCCGTCCGTGTAGCCCGAGCGGCCCTGCGTCGGATCTTCGAGCTCACCTGCGGGCGCGTACGTGAACTGCGCGCTCGCGCTCGGAGCGATCACGCCGAGGCTGAAGGCCATCGCGAGGAGCGTCGCGAGGCGAGCGATCGTCGTGCGCCTCATCGCTCACCTCCGACCGGCTCGAGGCTCTCGGCGATCGTGGTCGCGAGGCCGACGCCGTCGCACGTGCCCCCGAGGCAGTCGATCTCGACCTCCCACGCGATCCCGTCTTCGGACCACTGCGCGTAGTAGAGGCCTTCGTTCTCGTAGGCGTACGCAGCCTCACCGCGCACGGTGCGATCGGGAGCGGGAAGCTCGGCCCGCGCGCCGCGCGGCGGCTCGTGGTGCGCGTCGGTGCCGAAGATCGTCGCGATGTACGTGGAGGTCTCGATGCGCGTCGAGACCCAGCGATCCATGTGCAGCACGGTGCCCGTCGCGAGGGCCGCGCTGCTCACCGCGGGCTCGCGCGGCAGCATCGCGGGCAAGCGGGAGCTCTCGATCGACTCCGTGAGCGACGCAGGGACCCAGCTCGGGAGCGCGGCGTGCGCGGGCGGCGCGATCACCTCGGGCGTCTCGCTCGGCGTCGTCTCGTCGAGGGCTTCGGTGCGCGCGCTCGGCGCCTCGCTCGCGTCGCATCCCGCGAGTGAGGCACCTGCCAGCGCGCCATGGGTCAGCGCTGCGATGCACGCGAGTCGCGTCCTCGTGCTCGTGTTGATCACGCGCCCTCCGTGTTGCCGTAGCTCGTCGCGCATCCACCGCCCGGCGTGTCGTCGACCGCGGCGATCACTTCGGTGCTGCCGCCGCCCGCGCTCGGGAAGCGTCCTTCGCCGAGCAGCTCGGCCTCACCCGTCTCGATGTCGACGGCCCAGATCGAGCCGGGCATCGGGCCATCGATCTCGCTCGTGTCGATGGCCGTCTCGATCACCGAGAACACGAGCCTGCTGCCCGCGAACGCGTGCTCGTAGAGCGGCACGGGCACGAAGTCTTGCCCAACGTCGGTGATGCCCACGTTGGTGAGCTGACGCGGCGCGCCTCCGGCCGACACGCGCAGGATCGCGGCGACACCATCGGGCGCGCCCACGTAGAGGATGTCGTCCGAGCCCGGGATCGCGATCGGCGTGCCCGCCATCGGATCGTCGACGAGCTCGACGAGCTCAGCCGTGTCGAGGTCGAGGCGCACGACGCGCGTGCCCATCGACGGCGAGCTCACGAGCGTGGTGCCCTCGACGGTCGTGACCTCGCCGGTCTCCGGATCTTCGGTGTCCTCGCCGAAGCCGGTGTCCGCCTCGCGCAGTCCCACGAACACCACGTGGTCGCGATCGTCTTCGACCGACACGTCGGCGGCCCAGCTCGCGAGCTCGATCTCTTCGCGACCCTCGAGGATCGTGAGGCGACCATCGTCGTGGAGGATCACGGTCCGTCCGCGCGACACGCCGAAGCCCATCGCGGCGCGGCTCACGGACAGCGGCGAGGCGGTGCCTCCGCTCACGCGCGCCACCATGCAGCTGCCGGCCTCGCAGATCGTGGCGACCTCGCCGTCGAAGCGGACCAGGCCCGGCGTCGCGGTGATCTCGCAGTACGAGTCGAGCTCCGCCGCGGGGCGGCGCCGTCCGATGACGTTGGGCTCACACGCGGCCAGCGCGAGGGTGGCGAGCGCGACGGGGACGGCGAGCGAGACGAGGACACGACGCATCCAGACCTCCGGCTCTTGCGAGCAGTCTCCGTACAGCAGAGAACATGCCTGCCATCGTCGCCCCTCGGAACCTCACGATTCGTGGGGATCCCGGCCAAGAGCCCCGTTTCGTGGCCGATCGCGCCAGCGGCCCGGTGTTCGCTCGACCGGACACCGCTGGGGGCGCGAAGCGGTGGGGCCCGCCGACACCACGCCTGTCGAGGGTGGTCCTCAATTCCCCACGCGATGAGAGCGCGCTTCCTCGAGGGTCGGCCTCACGCGCTCCATCTCGAGCCGGAGCGGGGCCTCGGGCGCCACGCGACTGCCCGTGGTCCTGAGCCACTCGGACCATCGGCTCGCCGTCCGCTGGAGCTCTTGAAGCGTCGCGCTGGCCGTCGCGTGGTTGTAACGGCTCGCGCGAATGCCATCGCGCGCCAATCCGATCGACTCGTCGTCGCAGCACCCTTCGACGTGCTCGCCGTCGACGCTCGGCCAATCGGCGGTCATGAGCTCCGCGTTGATCGCCGTGACCTCATCACCGCTGAGCGTCCCCGTGATCACCCGCGATCCCCCGCCGGCCCAGTAGCGACATGCGCCGTCGACGAAGAGGAAGTCCGTGCCGTTCGCTTCCGTGCCGCGTGACGGAAAGAACGCGCCACCGCGCTGGTAGCCGAACGCCATCTCGCCCGCCGCGTCGGGGTCACACGTGAGCGCCGGGTACGCCGTCGGCGTCGTCGCGCAGCTCGCGCTGGTGATCGCAGTGAAGCCCACGAGCGTCGCGAGGCCTCTCGACGAACGTCTTCCCTCAGTGCGCACGAAGGGGAGGGTCGAGGAGTCGCCGCGATCGGTCGAGCGAGCGGGCTGGCGTCCGCGCGCCGTCGGTCGACGTGATCCGCTATGCTCGTTGTGTGGCCAACATCGGCTACCTGCAGGTCGTCAGGCACTGCAACCACTTCTGCGGGTTCTGTTCGAACCCGACGTCACCGTACGAGCACACGCTCGAGACGATGAAGGTGCTCGTCGACGACCTCGTCGCGCGCGACTACTTCGGCGTGGTCCTCACCGGCGGCGAGCCCACGCTGCACCCGCAGCTGCCGGACATCGCGCGCTACGCGAGAGAGCGCGGCCTCCACGTCCGCATGATCACGAACGGTTGGAAGCTCGGCGACCGCGCGCTCGCGCAGGCGCTCGGCGACGCGGGCCTCTCCATCGCGCACGTCTCGATCTACTCGGTGCGACCTGCGATCGAGAGCAAGCTCCGCGGCATCGACGGCACGCTCGAGCGCGCGTTCGCTGCGCTCGATGCGGCGCACGAGGCGGGCATCGAGATCAACGTCAACTGCGTGATCAACAAGCTCAACGCCGATCACCTCGACGAGAACGTGCGCGTGATCACCGAGCGCGCGCCCTGGGTGCGCCACTTCGTGTGGAACAACCTCGACCCCTCGATGGGCCGCGCCGAGGTGAACCAAGCGGAGCTCACCCCGCGCCTCGGTGACTTCGAGCTCTCGCTCCACCGCGCGCTCACGTTCCTCGAGAAGTCGGGGCGCACGTACCGCGTCGAGCGCGTGCCGCTCTGCTACATGACCGACTTCGCGCACGCGAGCACCGAGACCCGCAAGATCGTGAAGGGGGAAGAGCGCGTCGTTCACTTCCTCGACGACAAACAGACCGTGCGCCAGACCGACTGGGAGCACGTGTACGCCGACCGCTGCACCTCGTGCTCGCTGCGCTCGATCTGCGGCGGCCTCTTCGATCGCGGCAACGCCTACGACCCCGGCGAGCTCGCCCCCGTGTTCGTCCCGCGCGAGCCGATCGTGCGCCGCGTGATGACCGACGGCGAAGATCCCGCCATCACCCCGGGCAACTTCGACTACCCCGCGTGGCAGCGCGCGCACGAGCAACGCCGCGCCCTCCCTCGACGCGCCCGCGACGCCGACCTCCCCCCGCAGGTCGAGCGCGGAGACGGCCCCGCCGTGGGCCTCGTGACCGAAGAGAGCCTCAAGCGCTTCGCGTCGAAGCGTCGCGCGGAAGCGAAGCTCGCCGAGCGACTCGGCGTGACGCAGGAGAAGGAGACCTCGGGGGATCGCGGAGAGCGTTGAGGCTCTCCACCCGCATGATTGGCCTGTGAGCACCGCGAACGTTCCGCGCCGAGCGGAACGGGCGCGCCCCTACCAATCGACCTCGTTCCGAGCACACAGTTCGGGTCCCAAGTCGCGCAGACCTGCCGAATCACCTTCGAAGAGAGACCGAACGGGGCGTCGGGGTGGGGGTGACGTAGTGCCGCCCGCAGGCGCCGCGCAGGAAGGCGCGGCGACGAGGACTGCGGCGCGGAGGAACCCTCACCCCGTCGCCCCACTCGAAGCGCAGTGTCCGCGAGCCCCACGATCGCGACGACCGTCCTCACCGACCTTCCGGCGGAACCAACGCGACATCACTCATCGAAGCATCCAGCCCGATCGCCATCTCCTGCTCACGAAGCGCCTCCTCCATCTCCCCCCGCGACGCCAGCAACCGCGCGAGGTTCATGTGCCCCAGCGCGTAGTGCGGCTCGAGCTCCAGCGCTGTTCGCAAGTGCCGGATCCCATCGTCCACGCGGCCCTGCACCACGAGCGCCGAAGCCAGGTTGTTGTGCGCGCGCGCCAGCTCCGGATCGAATGCGAGCGCGATCTCCAGCTCACGCTGCGCCTCGGGTACGGCCATCTGCTGCAGCAGCACCACCCCGAGGAAGCAGTGCATCTCCGCGTCTTCGGGTGAGAGGCGCACTGCCTCGCGGGCTTCGCGCAGCGCAGGACGTGTCTCGCCGTCTTCTTGCAGCGCGAGCGCGAGGTTTCCGTGCGCTGCTCCTGCGCGCGGCGCCACCTCGACGTTCTGCGTCCACAGCGCGCGGAGCGACGTGAACGCGCTCGTGTGATCGCGGCTCGCGAGGCCGAGCACCACGCACACGATCGAGAGCGCGGCGAGCGCGGCCTGCCGAGGCAAGAACGACGTCGACAGCACCAAGCCCACGAGCACGACAGGCAGCGCGGCGTAGCCGAAGTGATCGGCCACGAACGCGAAGCGCATGAACGACATGTCGAGCAGGCCCAGCGTCGGCGCGAGCAACACGACGTAGCAAGCGAGCATCACCAGCACGGGCCGCGCCCACCGCGCGCGCTCCTTCGTGCTGCTCGCCCACGCGAGCGCGATGACCGCCACGATCAGCACGAGCAGCGCGACCCACCCGCGCGCGCCGACGCCGCTCACCGCGTCTCGCGCGTAGATCATCGCGAGCCCCGAGGGCCACGCGGTGTGCGCGAGCTGGAACGCGACGGAGTCGGCGGCGCGCACCACGCGAACGAGCGCGCTGCCTGCGTCGGCCTGCGGGACGGCGTCTTGGAATGCGATGGTGACGAGCCCGAGACCGAGCGCGCACCCGAGCATCGTTGCGATCGCGAACCACGCGTCGCGCGGCGGTGTCCCTCGCAGCCAGAGACACATCGCGAGCACGAGCGGCAGACCGACGAGCTGCGTCTTTGCGAGCAGCGCCAGCACGAAGAGCGCGACGGAGATCGCGAGCTCACGTCGCGTCGGCCACGGGCGGTCCGCCGGCAGCGCGACGATCAGCGACGCCACGCCGAGGCACAGGCTCAGCGTGTTCTTGCGCTCGGACACCCACGCCGCCGAGCTCACGACGAGCGGATGTACGGCGAAGAGCAGACCGGCGAATCGACCGTGCGGCACGCGCAGCCGCACCGCGAGAGAGCCGATCAGACACGCGCCCACCGCGTGCAGCATGAGGTTGTCGACGCGCGGCACGAGCGGGCCGTCCGACAGCTGGTGCTCGATCCAGAACGTCGTCGACGTGAGCGGGAAGTAGTCGAGCGTTCCGTCACCCGACCAGATGCGCGCGAGACCGTCGAGGCCGCGCATCAGGCGAGGTGCGAGCGCGAGCGCCTCGTCATCCCAGAGCCAGTCGCCCTCGATCGTGTGGCCGAAGACGACCGCGACCGTCGCGAAGGTCAGCGTCCACCAGGTTGCCGTGCTCCCTAGTGGCTCTCGCGTCGCCTCCCCCGGCCCCTCCCGCGTGCGGGAGGGGAGTGTGCTGGGGGACGTTGGGGCGGGGACCGAGGCCGGGGGTGGGTCGGCGGTGCTCGCCCTCGACGCTCGGGCACCCCTCCCGTCAGCGGGAGGGGCAGGGGGTGGGTCAGCGGTGCTGGGCCCGGTGGCGCGGGGCCCGATGGCGAGAGCCTTCTTCTTCGCCATCAGTCTTCGAACACCGTGTCGATCACCTCGATCGGCGTGTCGTCGTGCGACGAGATCTGCGGACGCACCGCGTACCAGGTCCCGCCTGTGTTGCGTCGCAGGGCCGAGCGATCGAGGCGGATGTCACCGGTGCGGTTGTTCGTGACGAAGAAGATCCCGCTGCCGTGCTGCACGACGTCGTTGTCTTCGAGGCGCGTGCCGCAGAGCGAGAGCGTCATCTCGTTTCCGTCGTTGTAGATCGCGCCGCCGCTGCCGCCGCCCGGCGTGCCCGGCATCGTGGGGTTGCCGCCCATGCCGATCGCGTGGTTGTGCGTGAACAGGCTGTTCACGATCGTCCACGACACACCGATGCTCGAGATGCCGCCGCCGTTGCTGCACGAGTTGCCGTAGCCCTCGGCGCCGCCGAACGTGCTGTTCACCACGAACACGGCGCGATCCTCGAACTGATCGAACACGCGGATGCCTGCGCCGCCCACGTCGGGCCCCGTGTCTGCGCAGCGGTTCCGGAAGAAGCGGCTGTTGATCACGCGCAGCTGTCCACCGCGCGCCCAGATCGCGCCACCGCCGTCGTACTCGTCTTCACCGCGCGAGTCGGCGTCGACGAACGTGAGGTTCTGCACGGTGAGGCGCGGGTGGTCCTGATCGTTGCAGTGCGACGTCGTCCACCGCTGCGTCTCGTCGCACGTGTTCATGTAGAGGATGCGTCGCTCACCGCCGCCGCTGAGCGTGACGAGCCCGCCGCCGTCGATGACGATGTCGGGGCCGGTGTCGTTGAAGACCTTCGCGGTGCGCGTGAGCGTGATGGTCACGGGCGCGCTGCCGCACGCGAAGGTGATCACGCCGCCGAGCGCGACGGCGTCGACGAACGCATCGCTCGTGCAGCTCGCCGCCGTCCCGTCGCCGACGACGGTGCGAGGCGAAGACACGTCCGCGAGCGCGCCCTCCGCTGGGATCGTGCACGTCCCCATCGGATTGCCCGCAGGCGGCCCCGAGGTGGGATCGATGGGCACGAAGAACGCGTCGACGTTCGCATCCGCCGCGGGCGCGACGTACGCGTCGTTCTCGGTCGCACGACCCGCGTCGTCGGACGGCGCGGGATCACCGCAGCCGAGGAGACCGAGCGCGCCGAACGCGATGGCCCAAGTGATTCGCATCCGCCGAGGGTCGCACAGATGCCGCAGCAACTTCTCGTACGGAGCGCCGCGAGTCCGCGACGCCATCCACGAGCACCGCAGCGCCGCACCTCGCCCGCTCGCGGGAGAGGTCGAGACGCGCAGCGTCGAGGGTGAGGGTCCGCGAGGCCGTGCAGGCGATCGCCGTCGAGTCCGCGACGCCATCCACGAGCACCGCAGCGCCGCACCTCGCCCGCTCGCGG
>CAZCVE010000031.1:0-9628 GCA_964502175.1 uncultured Sandaracinaceae bacterium | reverse complement strand
GAGAGGTCGAGACGCGCAGCGTCGAGGGTGAGGTCTCCGTGGCGCTGGCCGCCGAGCTGCCGCACCACCGCGACGGAACCGACCCGAAAGAAAGTCGGTTGACACCCCCGCTCGCTTTGGTAGAAGTGCGCCCCGCTTCGGTCCCCGAGGCGGTTTCGCTTACCACCTGGGGTGGTAGTTAAGTTGGTTATAACGCCGGCCTGTCACGCCGGAGGCCGCGGGTTCGAGTCCCGTCCACCCCGCTTCGAGAGCCCCGCCAACCGCGGGGCTTTCGTCTTTCCGTCCCTCGCTCGCCATGGTCGGCGCCATGGTCGGTGGCACGTTGGCAGCCCGCGTCTCGGGCGTGGCCGTCGCGACCGGCGCCACGTGCGACTCGTTCACAGCGGTGCTCGTCGGAGGCGTGGCGGGCGCGCGCACGGGGATGGCGAGCACGGCTCGGCTCATCGCCTGCCAGTCATCCATCAAGTACGCCGCCGCGACGCCGCCGCTCGCGTTGTGGATGATCCTTTCGATCCACGCCTCCCCCGCTCCGTTCGCGAGCGCGATGGTCTTGAACGCGCTGCGGAACGGATGAGTCGCTTGCCGCTCGTCGGCGATCCCTACTCGCGCCTTGTCCTGAGCGAGCTTCTTCGCGGAGTGACGTAGCGAGCGACAGTTGCCCTCCCGGCTCGGGACGATGAAGTCCTGCGCTGCGGGCTCCCGGCCGAAGAACGACGGGAACCCCTCGCTGCGCCACTCGTCGAGGATCGCCGCGAGTGTCGCGTGCACGGGCGCGAGCCGAGGAGCACCCGGCTCGTTGCGCCTCCCCTTCAAGGGCTCGCCGTCGTACTGCCGCTCGATGCGCATCTCGCCGAGGGTGCCGTCGCGGGTCGCTTCCGAGTAGTCGGCCCAACGCGCACCGACTGCCTCGCCGAAGCGCGCGCCCGTGAAGAACTGAACCGCGTAGAGCACACGGCGGTCGGGCGGGATCCTCGCGTCGAACACGAGCGCCTCGATCTGCGCGACCGTGAACGTCGCCTTCTGCGTCGCATGGCGAGGAGCCTTCTTCGGCTTCTGGCTCGCGCGCAGGCCGTGGCACGGGTTCCTCGGCGTGAAGCCCTGCTGCTCGGCATCGTTGAAGAGTGTGACGAGGAGCGCGTGGATGTTCCGCACGGTGTTCTGGGCGAGCAGCGTGCCCCGGGCGCTCGGCTTCTGCCGAAGCTCGGTGTGCAGCGCGACGATGTGCTTCGGCTCGACCTCGGCCACCGCCATCTTCCCGAGCACCGGGAGGATGTGGCGTTCGAACGCGGTCCGGTTGTCGGCGATGGTCTTCACGCCGTCGCGCTCGCGCTCCTCGAGCCACCGCTCCGCGAACGACTCGACGGTCATCGTCGCCCCTGCGCGCACACCCGGCTGGAAGGTGCCCGCCGCGATCTCTCGCTTCATCTCGGCGAGGCGCCGCACGGCGGCGCGCAGGTCGGTGCCGACCACCTCGAAGACCTGCTTCTTCAGGCGGCGTTCGTAAGCGTAGACCTCGTAGGCGTAGCCGGGCCGCCCGCTCGTTGCGCGCTTGCGGATGCCGGTCGGGAGCCCGGTGTTGCGTGCCGCGCGCATCAGCGCTTCCCCTGGTCGGCGATCCACGCCTCGACCTCGGTTCGCCTGAACATCAGCCGCGAGCCGGGGCCGCTCGGCTGGTGGGCGGGAAAGCTCCGCCGCCGAACCAGCTCGCTCAGGTAGGACTCCTTGTACCCGACCATCTGCGCGACCTCCTTCCGCGTCATCCAATCGCCGCGCGGCGCCGTCGCCCGTTCGAAGGCGTCCATCGCCGCGTCCGCCACGACCCGGCGCAGTTGCGACACGGTGAGCGTCGCTACCAACGCGTCGGTGGCGATCACCGTCCCGGATAGATCCCTGGAAGCCGGGCGGCTGTCTATCGGGGCCGACATGGCTCGGACGGGTGCGCAGCCGGCTGCCGAACGGTCATTCGTCATCGACGGGCCTCGCGCGACGATTTCCGACGGTGCGGTTCCCATTCGGGGGCAGGTTGCCGACGAGCGGACTGCTGTTGTGCTCCGCGGGCAGCAACGGCGTCGCGATCCTCCTCGCTACCGATGGTGTGGTCTCGCCACCTGTCGGCACAGGTCGCGCGCCCGCACGACCGGCCGCCACGAACGTGTCCAGGTCCGCTCGGGCGTACCGGACGAGCCGTCGTCCAAGCCGCGTGTACCCTGGACCGGTTCCACGCCGCCGCCAGTCGGCCATCGTGCGGGGCGACACGCCAAGGAGCCTCGCCGCGGTCGCCTCGTCGAGCAGCCCCTCGTCAGCGGTTGCCCGTGCTCTCTCGTTGAACATGAGGCAGGGCTAACCTGACATCGCGCTCCAGTCGTTGACGCGAGGACCGAGAAGTTCGTCAACGCCTCGATGCTGGTCTGCGGTTTCGAAGGTTCACCATCGTGCCATCCTGGATTCGCGCTGCCCGGGCCTCGTAGGCTCTACGGACGCCCCTAGGCCAGGAACGGTCGGCCGGTGACAGCGTGCCGAGAGCCTCGAACGGCGGCCTGTGCTTCGGGTCGAGAGCGTCGAGAAGTTGCTTCTTCGCCCGCGAGTATTGACTGCGAACGCTGGATTCCTTCTGGGTTCCGCGATCGCCCAGTGCGCCACGGATGCTGGCGAGGCGCTCGATCGCTCCTGAGTCGGAGAGTGCCTCGTACCCCTGCAGGAGTGCCACTCCAAGAACTAGGAGCATGCTGTCGTCTGTGGCGCTTCCCCGCTCCTCCGACCAACCCATGGGCCGCTCAAGTTGGATCGTGAGCCCTGGTACCACCCTTCCGTCCTCGTTCGTCTCGCCCACCAAAGGCCATACTCCGCCCCGCCTCTCCTCCAGGGTTGCCAGGAGGACGTCGGCTTGGTCGATGTGCGGAACGAAGTCGTCGGGCCCGAATTCGCTCTTGTACCTGTCGAGGTAGCTGATGAGCGCCTTCCGCAGTTCGGCGTCGTGCAGCGGCTCGCCGGCCCGCCTGCCGTAGTGCTCGAAGAGCGCCGCGAGCGTCCGTGCGCTCGCTGGCGGCGCACCGGCGCGTTCGATCGTGCTGACGACCTCGTCGAAGGCCACCGTGCGCCAACCTTGCTGTGCCGGCCGGCGACTCACTCCGCTGACTCGACGGCTGCGACGAAGCTCTGGTCTTCGTCGAGCGTCTGCTCGTCCCCGAAGCGTGGCGGGCTCGCACGCACGCTCTCAGAGCGCAGCGTTGCGACCGTCGCCCTGGCTCGCTCCGACACCGGTTCGCGCTCGGCCGCGGCGTCCAAGAACCCGCAGGGGCGCGCACTACCGCGCGCCGTGGAGCCCGGATCGGATACCTCGATCGTGAACTCGAACGCGCCCGAGTTGTTGCCGACCTGGGAGTCGTTGATGCCGACCACAATGCGGCCGGGCAGGGGCGCGACGACCTCGCGGCACTCACCCTCCGGAGCGCTGACGTCGACCAACTGCGCGGTCGAGCCCACACCCCACATGAGGAATGGAACCGCATGACGCGCGCCTCGGAGGCCGGCGAGGCAGTACGAGTCGCAGCCCGAAGTTCCTTCGGTGCGCACGTTGCCGGGACACCGGAAGCCGCTGCCGACACTCCCGCCGCCTCGCACGATCACCCGCACGGTCGCGCCGTAGGGCGCCGCCAGCTCGCTTGCTGCGAGTCCCTCGCGGAGATCGAGTCGCGTGCTCGTACGCGCCACGAGGCCTTGTGCGGGGGCCAGCGTCACCCGCAGCTCCGTCAGCGCGCCATCGCTGAGCACGACGGCTTCTGGATCGTCCCCGCCTGCGACGCGCTCGAGCGTCGCGTACGAAACCCGTCCCGTTCCGATTCGGGTCACCGCCGCATCCGCGCCGTCGGCATCGTCGATCCCGATCGTCAGGTCCTCGCCTGCCAAGTCGCTGAGGCGCACCCACGCCGCGAAGGTCTGCCACGCGGGACGGGTCGTGTTCGCAAGCACTGCCGAGGACACGTTGGTGGGGCTGATGCCGCGTGCGACCGACAGGGATATCTGCGGATCTGGCAGCGCGGGGGAGGCGTCGCGCGGAAGGTCTGGCGCTCCAAGCGCGCCGACAACCTCCACGAGCACGCCCAGCGCCGGGGCCGCGAGGCCGAGCAGCGAGGCCAGGACGCCGACATCGCGCTCCCTGCGAGCCGCGTCGGCGGCCGAGCCGTCGAGGTCCCAACCGGCGCCCGTCGTAGGGTCGGTCCCCGCGATGACAGCCGACTCGACGCGCACGAGCACGTGCGCACCTGCTCGCGCTCGTGAGTGCGTGACGCGGCTCGAGGAGGTCGTCAGCGCGCCGCGCGAGGCGCCGAGCCCACGGCCGCAACCCGTCAGCCCCATGGCCATCACCGCCGCGACCGTACACACCATGAAGCGGCGAGCGACCCGTCCCCGGACGACACGCGGTCGCACCACGGTCCCGGAACTCGCCTGGCATGCGAAGGGCACGTTCGACACGGTCACCGCCCCAGGAACGTCGTGACGCGCTTCACGATCGCCTCGCGTCGTCCGGTGACGAACTCCTCGAAGCGATCTGGCTCGAGGAGCGAGCGATCCTCGATGCCGTAGTCCTCGCGGAGCGCGGCGTCGGATGTCGTCGCGAAGTACTCAGCGGGGAGGGCGGCGCTCTTGCGGATGTTCCTCAGCTTGCCGAGGAACGCGAAGTTGCCGATGTCGTCCACGAGCGATCCGAACTTCGGCCGGAACACGGACTGGGGGAAGATGTGATCCACCTCGGCCTTCTCCGTGTAGGAGAGCGTGTCTCGGCACACGCCGGGCTGCACGATGTTGAGGGCCAGGCGAACGTTCCACGACAACATCTCTGGCGTGGTGGTGACGGCATGATGCCGTTGCCGCCCCGCGATCACTCCGAGCAGCTCCGCGAGGGGCAGCGCGTCGCCCTTCGCGCGGGCCAGCGGCTCGCGCAGGTAACGAAGACGGGCCTCGGGGTTCCGTCCGGCGAGGAAGCCGTTGAACAAGAGGAAGTAGATGAACGCGCGGAGCGACTGCCGCTCCCCGTCGGGCACTGCCATGCTCGGGCGGCGCGCCAGGTAGTAGACGACGGGGAGGAGCACGACATGTGGCTCGAGCAGCGTCGCGGAGGCGAAGCCGCCGCCGCTCGACGTGCGGAGGAAGTCGACCGCGTTGTGCAGCGCGGTCTCGAACGTGTCGAACCGATCCAGCATCCCCTCCCAGTGCCGCCGAACGTTGTCCACATCGAAGCTCGGCGGCGCGTCTGCGACGGTGAGGAGGCCCCGGATGATGAAGTCCTTGTCGATCGGGAGCCCACCATCGCGGCTGGTCTTGAGGCTGAGGCGGTCGAAGTCCTCGCGTGCGGAGGCACGCTTGGTCTTGATGAGGCTGAACATCAGGTCGGAACGCGTGAGCCGCGTTCCGCCCGAGTTCACGCGCACGAAGATGTCGAGGATCTCATCGACGCCGCGTGCGCCGTCGGCGTCATAGACTTCCTCGTCGATGGTCGTGACGGGCACGAGGTCGCTCTGGTTCACGACCTCACGGAGGCGACGGATGTTCCGCACAGCGACACGTGCGTCGTCGCCATCGAGCCCTGCGGCGGAGATGGCCTTCTCGGCAAGTCGATCGGCGTCCCTCGCGGGCCACGCGAGGATGTCGGCGACGCGTAGGAGCCGCTTGGGTCGGTTCGCTTCATCGTCGCGCCAGAACTCGAATCGGTAGGAACGCCCCTGCTCGTCGTCTGTCGCGGGCGCCGTGTCCGGCCCGGACACGACGTTGAAGTAGAGGCGTTTACCGTCGTAGGTCCCACGCATCGCGATGTAGAGGGACTGCAAGCGCTGCTGCCCATCGAGGACCATCGTGCGTGGTTGACCCGCGGGCTTCGTCTTCGGGATGAAGCTCTCGCCTCCCCGGAAGTCCTTGACGAACTCCCGGTAGGGCACTTCGACGTACCGCGTGTTCCAGAAGAGCAGCGAGCCGAACGGGTAGTCCCGCAGGATGGAGTCGAGCAGGAGCCGGATCTGGTCCTGATCCCAGACGAAGTCTCGTTGCAGATCCGGTAGGACGAGCTGCTCGTCATGGATCTGGTTGAGCAGCGCTCCGATGGAGGTCGTCCGCGGCACGGACGAACGATACCTCAATCGGGCACCCGTCGATCACGTCGGCGTCGCGAGGTCGGGGAGGATGGCCGCGCACTCGGTGGCCTTCGCGAGCAGCGACTCGCGAAGGTCACCCGCACCCTCGGCGATGGTCTCGATGAAGGCCACGAGGAGGACCTGGTCGAGGACGGCGCGACGTGGGTCCCGGTCGAGCCGCTCGACTGCGATGCGAAGCCCCGACTCTGGAAGACTGCGTGCGATCAGCTCCCGCACGACGACAGCCTCAGGCGCGGCGGCCCCGAAGCTGATCAGCGACTGCGCAGCGACGTCACGCACACGCATCATCGTCTTCGGGTCTCGTTGAGCAAGGGCGGCGATCGTCCTCAACCGGACGAACGTGATGACCTGGTCGCGCGTCAGACCCTCCCGAGCCGCCTGGGCCATGAGCCCCTCGTCTGACTCGCCGGTCTCACTGACGAGGGCGGCTTCATCGGGCGGGACGATGGTCTGAGCGAGGCCCCAGGCCACTACGAGCCCCTCGTTCGTGAACACCTCGTGGGCAGCGGATTCGACGAGCTTCACTGCCGAGAGAAACTGGGTGATGAGTCGTTCGCCGTGCCCGTTGGGGAACGCTTCCGCGATCACTCGCCTTACGACCGAAGCCGCACGGCCCGCCCGCAGGGCCCGCGAGATTGCCACCGTAGCGTTCGTGTCGAAGGCCCTTCCGCGCTTTCGATGGGCGATCTCGACGAGGTCCCGCGCGAATTCGTCGAGCTGCTCCGGCTCGGGGATCGCCCCTTCCAGACGCCAACGCGAAAGCGTCGAACGCGCCCAACGGTGCGTTACCGCGCGGTCTTCCGCGTCCGTCTCGCAGTGCACGTCGCTGAGGTCGAGTCCGAGGGACGGAAGAACGAGCTTGTCGATCGCATGCGCGAGCGGACGCGGTTCGAACAGTACCCACGGGCCCTCGGCGAGCTGCGCCACGCGACGCAGGACTGCGAGCCGCACGCCCACATCGACCGCTGCCACCCTCAGGACGATGCTGGCGGCGTGCTCGGGACGAACCGCGTCGCCTATGGTCTCGGCGAGGGCGTTCCATCGCCGCGCAGCCGCATCGAGCACCGCGGCACCCTGTCGCTGGAATGCCGCGACCTGCGCCTCGGGGGTGCCGCGCTGGCGTCCGAGCGTGACGAGGGCGTCTACGAGGGCATCGATGATCGCGCGCGCAGCTCTCGGAGCGTGTTCTCCACGCGAGATGCGACGAAGGGTGCGCTCGCTGACGGCGCCGCCGGCCGTGAGGAGGTGCCTCGAGTCCGCCGCCTCGAACAGGAGCACGATGATGCGCAGGCTATTCGGCAGAGCCGCCTCGCCATCACCGCGCCCGATCGGGGCGAGGTTGTCGAGCAACGGCAGCAGCTCCGCGGCGAGGGACCCGAGGATTTCTCGGGCCTTCGCGAGCGCCTCCGCCGTTACGTCGTCTTCCTCGCCCCGATCGCTCACGGTCGTCTCACTTCTTCGGGGGCGCCGCCGGAGCGGGCGATTCGGGCGGCGGCGGTGACGCTTCCGCCGCACGCATCGCCCGCGCCTTGAAGTCGGCGTTGGTGCCGGTCCGGTCGGCGTGCGACTGGATGCGGGCTGCTGCACTCGGGGTCATGGGTGTGTTGTTGTTCTTCGCCATCGGAAACACTCCTGCCGGGCCTCGCCCGACCGAACCGTCGCGGGACAATCACGCGACGACGGATTGATGACGCAGCACGCAGCGTCGCTCAGTACGCGACGATGGCCAAAGTGGACCTGCGTAGGTCTGGGTGACCCGAGGTCGGGATGACGATGCCCACCGCACGCCCGGAGATCCAACCGTCGCCGGGGCGGTGAGGACAACCAGGTTGTGAGTCGTCCACCAGGCGACGCGCTTGATCTACTATCCGCGCCGGCGATGGCGACCTCTCGCACCGTGCTGGGCACGCTGCCCAAGCCCCGGCTCCTCGAGTTGGGCCGGGACTACGGCGTGGCGCTTGATCCCGGGCTCGGCCGGGAAGCGCTCGCTGAGGCCCTGTCGGGGTCCGGCAGGGTGCTCTTCCGGGACCTCCTGGGGCGCCTGGGGCGCGACGAGCTGAGGGCGGCCTGCCGGGCGCACCAGGTCGATGCCTCCGGGCGCGCCAGGCCGGAGCTACAGGCGCGGCTACTCCAGGCGCACGGGGGCGCCACGTCGGTCCTGCCGCCACCGCTGTTCCGGGCGCACGAGGTGCCCCGCTACGCCCCGCGGGCGGGCGACATCGTCTCGTGCCGCCATCGGCAGTGGCTGGTCGAGGAGGTCATCGCTCCACCCGCCGAGCGACACGCCACCCGCATCCGGATGGTCTGCCTCGACGACGACAACTCCGGGGACGCGCTCGAGGTCCTCTGGGAGCTGGAGCTGGGCGCCCGCGTCATCCAGCCGGAGGTGCATGGGCTCGGGGACGTCGAGCGCATCGACCCGCCCCGGCGCTTCGCCGCGTACCTGCACGCCATCAAGTGGAGCCAGGTCACCGCAACCGACGCACGCCTCTTCCAGGCCCCCTTCCGGGCCGGCATCCAGCTCCTGAACCATCAGCTCACCCCCCTACGGAAGGCCCTGTCCCTCCCGCGCGCGAACCTCTTCATCGCGGACGACGTTGGCCTCGGCAAGACCATCGAGGCTGGCCTGGTGATGCAGGAGCTGCTGCTGCGTCAGCGCGTGGAGTTCATGCTCGTGTGCTGCCCGTCTTCGGTCGCGCTCCAGTGGCAGGCCGAGATGCTGCGGCGCTTCGGCCTCCACTTCGAGGTGATGAGCCGCGCGTTCATCGCGCGCCGGCGTCAGGAGCGAGGCTTCGGCATCAACCCGTGGTCGACGCACCAGCGCTTCATCATCACGCACTCTCTCGTCCGTCGCCCCGAGTACAGGGACACGCTCCTCGCCCACCTCTCCACGCTCACGGCCTCCGGCGAGGGCGACGGGCGCGCGCGCAAGAGCCTCCTCGTCCTCGACGAAGCGCACGTCGCCGCCCCCGCGAGCGCGACGAAGTACGCGATCGACTCCGAGATCACCAAGGTTATCCGCGACGTCGCGCCTCGCTTCGAGAACCGACTGTTCCTCTCGGCCACCCCGCACAACGGTCACTCGAACAGCTTCTCCGCGCTCCTCGAGATCCTCGACCCGCAGCGCTTCACCCGAGGCGTGAAGGTGCGCGGCGCCGGCCAGCTCGAGGCCGTGATGGTCCGGCGGCTGAAGGAGGATCTCCGGCAGCTCGGGGTCGACTCGTTCCCCGTGCGTCAGCTCGTGCAGGTCGACCTCACCCACGACGCCTCTCGCGGATGGCAGGCCCAGAACACCACCTTCGACCCGCGCAGGAAGGAACCCTCACGCGGGGAGACCGCGAACCTCGGTGCCGGCCAGCCGGTGGAGCTGGCGCTCAGCGAGATGCTCGCCGAGTACACGAAGCTCATGCGCCCGGAGAAGGGGCGAGGTCGCCTCGTCTTCGTGAACCTCCAGAAGCGCCTCCTCTCGAGCGTGGAGGCCT
>CAZCVE010000030.1:2032-114311 GCA_964502175.1 uncultured Sandaracinaceae bacterium | reverse complement strand
GTGAAGTCCCCTGGTGCACGCCCCGCGCCGGTACTCACGCGATCAAACGTCGAGGCTCCATGGTCTGTTCGCGCCTCCCGGGCGCGAACTCGACCGAGATCTGGCGGACTGGCGGACGCCTGGCGGGCACTTCCGCCAGATGCGTCGAGAGCTGTTCCGTACGCACGCACCTCGCTCGCGACCGCGGATCGCACGGCGGTCGCCACTTCCGAGCGCGCGTCAGTCTTCGATCTCGCACGTCATCTCGAGCATCGTCGGGCGGAAGCCGAGCTTCGCGAACAATCGCTGCGCGCCGACGTTCGGGCTCGCCGAGTGGAGGACGATCCGCGGAAGGCCACGTTCCGCGACGAGCGCTTGGAACGCGCGGATGAGTGCCTCGCCGGCTCCGTGACCGCGCGCCTCCGGCACCACGAGGATGTCGTGGAGGGCGGCATGTCGATCGAGCAGCATGTTCCAGTCCCGTCCCTCCATGCGGCCATAGAGGTAGCCAGCGAGGATCGGCGGGTCTGTCGTCGTCAGCTCCGCCACGAGCAGCACGGCGTCGGCGTTCTTCAGCTCGCGGCCGAACCACTCGCGGTAGCCGCGCTCGACGTCGCGAGGAAGGACGAAGCGCTTGTCGTCGTAGTCGTGGTGTTGACGGACGAGCTCGGCGGCCAGCGCTCCGAGCGCGCCCAAGTCTTCCCCCGCGGCCGCCCGAACGCGGATCGTCTCGGGGGGCTGGTTGAATGTGCGCGGGGCGTGCATCGTCCCGAGCCTAGTACTCGAAGAACCCGGAACGAAGCTCCGGGCAGCAGTACAGTCGCAACGCCGGTCGGTCCACACCGGTGTCCTCTCGGGAGCCGACATGACTTCTCATCCTCGCCTCGCCCGTGCGCTCGTGACCTCGCTCTTCCTCTCCGCGCTGGCTACGGGATGTCTCCCGCGTCGCGCGTACGACCCGTGCGTCGTGAACGCAGACTGCCCTGCGACCACGCAGTGCCTCACGATCACGGCCGACTCGGATCGCATCTGCACCACGAGCTGCACCACGGACGCGAGCTGCCCCAACGATCGCTTCGGCACGGACGGCCGCTGCATCTCGTTCGACAGCGGCGCGAACTTCACGTGCTGGCAGGGCTGCGCGCTCGGCGGCGGCGGCTCGGAGTGCCCCGTCGGCTACGACTGCTTCGATCAAGACGCCACGGGTCGCACGTTCCCGCCGATCTGCCTCCCGAGCCGCGGACCGAGCGCCAGCCAGCGCGCGTACGAGCCGTGCACCTCGACCTCGCAGTGCCTCGGCGGTCTCTCGTGCGTGAGCATCAACACGTCGGGCGACAGCATGTGCACCGACTTCTGCACGACGGACTCGAGCTGCGCGCTCGATCGCTTCGGCTCGAGCGCGCGCTGCCTCTCGTTCGATGGCGGCGGCGTCTTCTCCTGCTTCCAGGCGTGCAACGTGTCGGCGGGCGGCTCCGAGTGCCCCGGCGGCTATGGCTGCTTCGACACCGACGGCGTCTCGAGCTTCCCGCCGATCTGTCTCCCCAACTGATCTCGATGCCCACGATCACACCGACACGCATCGGACTCTCCGCGCTGACGTTGGCGCTCTGTCTCGCGACGGCTGGCTGTCCGTCGCGAGGCATCCCCAGCTACGACCCGTGCGAGCCGTCGCAGCGCTGCGAGGGCGCGCGAGATCGCTGCGTGGAGATCGTCTATCCGGGTCCGAGCGGCGAGGGCATCGGATCGATGTGCACGATGCAGGGCTGCGTGACGGACTCGGACTGCGCGCCCGACGTGCGCGGAGCGAGCGGCGTCTGCCTCTCGTTCGACGCCGCGCTCAGCACCTGCTTCGAGCACTGCGAGCGTGTCGGCGACTGCGCGCTGGGCTGGTCGTGTCAGACGCTCGCGCCGGTCGGCGGTGACACCGTCGACGTCTGCGTGCCCGACGCGTGACGGCTGGCTGAGAGGCCGATACAAGGGGCGCGTGCCGGAGGCCTCGCGTGGCTCGCGTCTCTTCGTCCCGCTCGTCACGGCGGGGGCGCTCGCTGCGGCCGGCGCGGGCGCATACCTACGCGCGAGCGAGACGCCGCTGCGTGATCCCGCCGGCCCCGACGAAGCAGCCGACGAGGCGATCGCTCTCGCGCTGCCCGATCGCATCGACGCCATCGTGGTCGGCGGGGGGCCCTCGCCCGACTCGAACCAGGTCTCGCTCGAAGACGACGTGCGCCTCGCCGTCGACACGTTCGGCGCCAACAGCGTCGCGCTCTTCGCAGGGGGGCCGGGCACGCGCTCGGTGCAGGTGTCCGATCTCGATCCGCGAGGCGACGCGCTGGTGACCGAGATCGGTGAGCTCCTCGCTCCGCGCAGCGGTCGCGACGCGCACTACCGCGCGACCACGCTGCCGCTCCACGGCTCGGCGACGCTCACTCAGCTCGAGTCGATCCTCGAGCTCGCGATCACACAGTCGACCGAACCGCTCACGGTCTACGTCGCGGGCCACGGCGATGGGGGCGAGGCGCCGATCGACTCGCGCACGCTCTTCTGGGGCGGTGACGCGCTCGACGCGCTCGCGCTCGCCGAGTGGCTCGACGCGCGCTCGCCGACGCGCCCCGTGCGGCTCGTCGTGACGAGCTGCTTCTCGGGTGGCCTCGGGGAGATGGTCTTCGAGAACGCCGATCGCACGCGCGACGCGAGCACGCAGGACCGCTGCGGTCTCTTCGCGACGAGCTGGGACGAAGAGGCCAGCGGCTGCGATCCCGATCCGGTGCGGGCGCACCACGACGGCTTCGGCGTGCACTTCCTCATGGCGCTTCGTGGCCTCGATCGTGACGGCGCCGATCGCCGCGACGAGATCGATCTCGACGACGACGGCACGATCGGCCTGTACGAGGCGCTGACGCGCGCGCGCGTCGCGTCGCGCTCGATCGACATCCCCACGACCACGAGCGAGATCTACCTGCGGGTCGTCGCTCCTCCCGCGACGGAGGCGGCCGTCACGGGTGAGGCGCCAGCGCTTCCCGAGCAGACCGCGCTGATCGAGGCGCTCGCGCCCGCGATGGGCCTCTCGAACGAAGACGAGCTCGGCTCGCGTCTCGACGAGACGCGAGCGCGCAAGGCCGAGCACGACGTCGCGATGTCCGAAGCGACGGCCGTGACCGACGAGGCCTACTACGCGCTGTCGGCCGAGATGCTCTCGCGCTGGCCGGTCCTCGACGATCCGTTTCACCCCGACTTCGCGTCGACGATCGCGGAGCAGCGCAGCGCGATCGAGCGCTACTTCGAGACCTCGCCCACCGTGCGCCGCTACGTCGAGGCGGACGACGAGCTCTCGGCGATGGGCTCGGTCGATCTCTCGATGCGCCTCGAGCTGTCGCTCTTGCGTCGCCTCGAGCAGGCCTACGAGACGCTCGAGCTCGCGACGCGCCTGGCCGCGCTCGGTGGACCGCGCTGGGAGCGCTACCTCGCGCTCCGCGCGTGCGAGTGGGGCGGCCCGACCGCGGCGGCGCGATGAGCGACGCACACGTGAGCGGGCTCGTCTCGTGCGCGCTGGCGGAGCGCTGCCCGGGCTGCCCCGCGATCGCCGAGCACGTGGGCGCGCAGGCGTCGCACAAGCACGCGCGCGTGAGCGACGCCTTCGCGCGCTTCCCCGAGGTCGCGTCGCAGACGATCCCGGGCGTCACGCTGCCCGCGCTCCGGGCGGGCTACCGAACGCGCACCAAGTGGGTCGTCGATCGCGAGGGTCGCATCGGCCTCTACGCGCGCGGCACGCACGACGTCGTCGACCTGCCTGCCTGTCCGGTCCTCCGCCCCGCGATTGCGCGCGTGGTGAACGTGCTTCGCGCGCACGTCGGCGAGCACGCTGCGCTCGCGCCTGCGATCCTCCGCGGCGTCGATCTGCGCGAGACGGTGCACGCACACACGTCGGTGCTGCTCGCGCTGACGTTCGAGCGCGGTCGAGCGCCGAGCCGCGCCGTGCTCGACGAGCTCGAGCGCCTTCTCTCGGACGATCTCGCCGCCCAGGGCGAGCCGCTGTCGCTCTCCGTGTCGACCGCGGAGCACGACGGCTCCCCGCGCGTGCTCGGCACCTACCGCGTCGATCCGTCGCGCGCGCGCCTCGATCAGATCGGCGCGGGGCCCCCGTTCTACGCCGCGCACGGATCGTTCGTGCAGGCGCACCGCGACGTCGCCGCCTCCATCCACGATCGTGTCGCCGCCGCCGTCTCTCAGCTCTCGCGCGATCCGGGCGGCGCGCGCCCGCGCGTGCTCGAGCTCTACGCGGGCTCCGGTGCGCTCGCGCTGCGCCTCGCGAGCGAAGGCGCCGACGTGACGGCGCTCGAGCGCTTCTTGCCCGCCATCGAGCTCGCGCGCGCCTCGGCCGAGCACGCGAACATCGGCGATCGCTTCCGCGCCATCGTCGGCGACGCGTCCGAGGTGCTCGTGCCACGCACCGCCGGGGATGCGGAGCGCGCGTACGACGCCGTCGTGGTGAACCCGCCGCGCCGCGGTCTACCGCCGCTCACGCGCGAGGCGCTCGTGCGATCCCGGGCGCGCCTGATCGCCTACGTCGCCTGCGATCCACAGACCCTCGCCCGTGACCTCGCGGTGCTCGCCCGCGCCGGCTATGCGCCGCGCTCCGTCGAGGCCTTCGACATGATGCCGCAGACGCACGAGGTCGAGACGCTCGTCCTCCTCGAGCGCGCCACGCCGGCGCCCGTGCGTGTCATCGCGGAGGGAACGCTCGCCGACGGAGAGCGGTGGATCGCGGTCGACAAGGCGCCGCACGAGCCGACGACGCCGCACCCCGAGCACCTCGTGTGCCTCTTCGATCGGGTGCGCCGCATGCCCGGCTACGAGGCCGCCACACCGGTGCATCGGCTCGACCTCGGTACGAGCGGCGTGTGTCTCTTCGGGGCTCGCCCCGAGGCGGTCGCGGCGATCTCTCGCGCGCTGCGTGAAGGTGACAAGACCTACCTCGCGCTCGTGCGCGGCATCCCGCGCGAGAAGGGCACGATCCGGCGCGCGCTTCGCGAAGAGGGCCGCGAGCTGGCGGCCACCACCCGCTATCGGCGCCGCGAGATCGTGCGCGGTCACGGCCTGATCGAGGCGCGCCCCGAAGAGGGCCGCACCCACCAGATCCGTAGGCACCTCGCGTCGATCGGGCATCCCGTGGTGGGCGACGCGCGCCACGGGCACGCGCCCACGAACCGACACTTCGAGGAGACCGCGGCGCTCGATCGCACGTTCCTCCACTGCGCGCGCATCGAGCTCACGCTCGATGGACGGACGCACGTGCTCGAGGCCCCGCTCGCGCCCGATCTCGCTCTCGTCCTCTCTCGCGCGCTTTGAGGTCGTTTGACGAACGCGCGTCGTCGCACGGGACATCCTGTGAGCGCGGTCGTTCCGCGGGTCGGGCCGATGTCCCGTCGCGTGGTATGGTCGCGCGCTTTTTCCGTCCCCTGGCCCGTCCGTCCCAAGGTCGACCATGCACACGCACCGCTCCGCCGTGTCCCTCGTGCGCTCGCTCGCGCTCGTCCTCGCCGCGTCACTCTGCGCGGCGGGGCTCTTCGTCGGGGGCATCGTGTCCTCGGCGTCTGCGCAGTCGCGCTCGCGCGCCATCGTCCTCTCGTTCGAGGGCTGGCACGCCGATCAGGCGCGCAGCGCCGTCGCCGACGCGCTCTCGACGCAGTTCGATCTGATCAGCGAGGAGCAGGCGATCAACGCCGCCGCGCAGATCGCGGTCGACGTCAGCACGCCCGAGGGCATGGCGGCCGTCGTGCAGCACCTCGGCATCGAGCTCGTCGTGGGCGGGTCGGTCGCGGGCACGGGCCGCCGCTCGACGACCACGATCTTCGTGCTCGATCGCAACGGCAACGAGATCGGCAGCGCCACGGCGCCCGGTCCGACGGGTCGCGCAGCCGTGGGCCCCATCGGCCAGGCGGCGCTCACCGCGGCCAACAACGCGATGATGGCGCTCCACCCGCAGCCCGTGATGGTGCCGGAGGAGACGCCCGTCGAGACGCCGCCCGAAGAGACGCCGCCGCCGGAGGAGACTCCGATGCGCACGATGGAGGACATCGAGAACGAGCGTCCCGGTCAGGCGCGCGGTCAGGGCGGTGGCTCCCGCGGCTACGAGCCCGAGCGACCGAGCGAGCCGGGTGACGGTCGCTGGAACCAGCCCATCTTCCGCGGCCTGCTCCAGATGGATCTGCGCAACCGCGCGGCCACGGTGGTGCCGTTCGACGAGACCAGCGTGGTCCCCACGAACGTCGCGGATTTCTATCCGCAGTGGGGCGTCGAGATCGAGCTGCGTCCGCTCGCCAACAACGACGACGCGCTCCGAGGCCTCTATGCGCGCCTCGCCACGTCGTTCTCGATCGGCATCAACTACTTCTCGTTCTTCGATGTGGATGCCTTGCCGCTCCAGACGTTCGGGATCGAGGTCGACATCGGCTACGCGCTGACGCTCGCCGAGGCCGTCGAACTCATCCTCTCGACCGGCTTCGGGTTCGACAGCTACTCGCTCCAGCTGGCGCAGCGCATCCACGAGTCCGACATGCCGTCGACCGCCTATCCGTACCTGCCCATCAATGTGGGCGGTCGCGTGCGTCTCTTGCCGTCGAGCATCGAGGGCGTCGATCTGCACCTCGAGGCCATGGTCGGTCCGCGTATCCTGTTCGGCGGCGGACAGCTGGCCGGCACCGCAGCGTCGGAAGACAGCGAGACCGCGCTCTATTTCAGCAACCGACTCAACGACGACTGCCGCGGGCTCGGTACGAGCTGTACCGGTGACTTCGGCGGCGTGTCGGGCGTGGGCATCAACTTCTACGCCGGGCTCGGCTTCATGGTCGACCCTGGCTTCGCGGCCGCGCTGCGCTTCCAGTACACGAACTACTTCCTCGGCTTCTCGGACGGCACTGGCACGCGCGGCGCCATCTCGGGCACCGACGAGTCGCTCCACATTCAGGTCATGCTCGGCTGGAGCATCCGCTGAGCACTGACGCGGGCCCGCGCGCGGGCCCTGCGCCGAGCGCGTAGATGCTCTTCAACTCGACCGACTACGCGCTCTTCCTCGCGCTCGTGCTCGGCGGGTACTGGTTCCTCGCGCGCCGCGCGGCGTGGCGCGTCCCGCGCCTGTCGTTCGTGCTCCTCGCGTCGAGCGTGTTCTACATGGCGTGGAACCCCTGGTACCTGGGGCTCATCTTCGTCTCCACGCTCGTCGACTGGCTCGTCGCGAAGAACATCGCCGCGCACGACGACGACACCACCCGGCGGCGCTGGCTCACCGTCAGCGTGCTCGTGAACCTGAGCCTGCTCGGCACGTTCAAGTACTTCGACTTCCTCTCGGGCGCGCTCGACGACTTCCTGGACCTGCTCGGCGTGAGCGTGCCCGGCGCCGCCATCTCGCTGCCGACGCTCGCGGACACCGCCAACGTGGTGCTCCTCGCGATCGATCCGGAGCGACCGCCCCTCGAGTCGGTCGTGCTGCCCGTCGGCATCTCGTTCTACACGTTCGAGTCGCTCAGCTACTGCATCGACGTCTACCGGCGGAAGTGCGAGCCCGCGAAGACCCCGCTCGAGCTGCTCTTCTTCATCACGTTCTTCCCGAAGCTCGTCGCGGGGCCGATCGCGCGTCCGTCGGACTTGCTGCCGCAGGTGGAGAGCGAGCCGCGGCTGACGAAGGACAAGATCGGCGAGGCGCTCTTCCTCATCGGCACGGGCCTCGTGAAGAAGGTCGCGTTCGCCGACTACGTCTCGGTGAACCTCGTCGATCGCGTCTTCGACAACCCCGACAACTACACGGCGGCCGAGGTCGTGGTGGGGCTCTACGCGTTCACGCTCCAGATCTACATGGACTTCTCGGGCTACACGGACATCGCCCGGGGCTCTGCGAAGCTCTTCGGGATCGAGCTGCCCGAGAACTTCGATCGTCCCTACCAGTCGAAGAACCCGGCCGAGTTCTGGCGTCGCTGGCACATGACGCTCTCGACGTGGCTGCGCGACTACCTCTACTTCCCGCTCGGCGGCAGCAAGCTCGGCCCGCGCCGCACGTACGTGAACCTGTGGATCACGATCTTCCTGATCGGCCTCTGGCACGGCGCGAGCTGGACGTTCGTGATCTACGGCGCGCTCCAAGCGACCGCCGTGGTCACGCACCGCTTCGTGTCTCGCCTCGCGCCTCCCCGCGGCGTGGTCAAGACGCAGGTCCGAGGCGAAGACGCCTACCGCGACGTGGACCGCGAGGTGACGAGCGAGCTCCCCGATCCGCTGTGGCTCACCGCGCTGAAGGTGTTCGGCACCATGCAGTTCGTGGTCTTCACGCGCATCCTCTTCCGCGCGGAGAGCACCGAGAACGCGAACGCCATCGTGGAGCGCCTGGGCTCCGCCACCTTCGGCCTCGTCAACGTGGGCACGTGGGTGTGGGTCGCGCTCGCCCTCGGCTTCGGCGCCCACTACACGCCGCGCGCTTGGTACGCGACCGCGAAGACCGCCTACCTCGCGCTGCCCTCGGCCGTGCAGGCGCTGCTCCTCGCCGCCCTCATCGGCTTCTTGATGCAGATCGCGACGACCGAGACGGTGCCGTACATCTACTTCCAGTTCTGAAGAGTAGCGGGGACTCGCGCTGACCACTGCGAGCGCGGATCGTCTACGCTCGCCGCATGGCGACGAAGCCGAAGGGACCGCCCGACCTCGATGGACTGGCCGATCGCGAGGCGCCTCAGCGTCTTTCAGACGATGCGCTGCTCGCCGCGCTCGATCAGGGAGTGGCCAGCGGACGCGCAGCGCCGGGCGTGTTCGAACGCGTGCGCGCCGGTGGCGCTCGCAAGAAGCAGTGAAGCCACGCGGTCGGCTTCGTTTTGGCGCGTCGCGTGAACGGCTTGTAGGCTGCGCGACCCGTGAGCGAGCGACCCTTCGGCATGGATGCACCGGCGCGCGTCGACGACGCGACGCACGCGAAGGGACTTCGTGCGCTCGGGATCGTGGCGGGCGTGCTGCTCGTCGCCGCGGGCGCGAGCTACGTGGTGCCCGGGCTCGATCGCTACCGCCCGTGGGTCTGGGGGGAGCCGGCGCCGGTCGTGCGGCTCTACGGTGCGACCGAGGCCGAGACGGTCGTGGCCACGAACGATCCCGACGATCACGCGATCGAAGCTGCGCTCGCGGATCCGGTGATCCCCGTGGTGCCGCCGCCGTCGAGCGAGGTGACCGCGGAGGGACCGCGCGCGCGCATCGACGCGAGCGAGCTCGACGGGCTCGTGCGCGAGATCGAAGACGCGTCGGGTCACTCGATGGACGCGTTCTACGCGCAGCTCGAGCGCACCGCGCTCCATGAAGACGAAGCCATCACGCGGATCGCGCACTTCGGCGACAGCACGATCGCGCTCGACGGCATCACGATGACGACGCGCGAGTCGCTCCAGCTGCGCTTCGGCGACTCGGGGCACGGCTTCGTGCTCGCGGCGCGCGGGCTCCTGCCGTACCGACACTTCCAGGTGCGCCACGAGACGAGCGGCAACTGGCGCATGTCTGATCTCACGCACCTCGGCTTGTCCGACGGACGCTACGGCCTCGGCGGCGTGCAGGTGCGATCCGCGTCGGGCGCGAGCGCGTGGTTCTCCACCGACGACGACGAAGAGACGCGCGTCGGACACGCGGTGAGCTCGTTCCAGATCCTCCACCAGCGTCACCCGCGCGGCGGCGAGCTCGAGTACCGCGTCGACGAAGGCGAGTGGCAGACGCTCGACACCGAGAGCGCCACGGTCGAAGACGGCGCCCACCGCGTGGACGTGCCCGACGGCGAGCATCGTCTGTCTCTCCGCACCGCGGGCCATGGTGAGACGCGCCTCTATGGCGTGGTGCTCGAGCGCGGCGGACCGGGCGTGGTCTACGACTCGCTCGGCATCGTCGGCGCGCGCGCGAGCCGCATGCTCGGCTTCGATCCGGCCCACCTCCGCACCCAGCTCGCGCAGCGCGAGACGAACCTCGTGGTGATCGCGTTCGGCGGCAACGACGCCGACGACAACCGCGACGAAGAGGACTTCTTCGAGACGTTCCGTCAGGTCGCGCACCTCGTGCGCGAGGCGCGCCCCGAGGCGAGCTGTCTCCTGTTCGCGCCGCTCGATCAGGCAGAGCGCGATCAGCGGGGTCGGGTCGTCACGCTCGCGCCGGTGCCGCGCATCGTGAGCGCAGCGCGTCGCGCGGCCGAGGCCGAGGGCTGCGCGTTCTTCGACACGTGGACGGCGATGGGCGGCGAGGGCGCGATGGGGCGCTGGTTCCGCCGCACGCCGCGCTTGTCGTCGGGTGACTTCCGCCACGCGACGCCGGCCGGCTATCGCGTGATCGGCAACATGTTCTACCGAGCGATCCTGTCGGGCTTCGCGGGCTACCTCGCGCGCGAGCACGACGCACCCGCCACTCCCAGCGCGCCAGCGACTCCCAGCGCGCCAGCTACGCCCAGCGCGCCTTCCACGCCGTCGACGCACTGACGCCGAGCCGATCGAGGCCGAGCCGATCGAGCCGCGGCGCGATCGATCGCTCGACGCCTCGGTAGAGCGCGAGCGCGTCGAGGGCAGGCTCGACGACACCGGGGTTGGAGTCGGGCTGTGCGCGCGCGACGAGCGGCATCCCGCGCCGCTCCGCGTCGAGCCCGACGACGAGATCGAGGTGGCGGAACGTCTCGCGGAGCTCACGCGCGACGTCGCGCGCCGCAGTCGCAGCGCCGGCGACGCGGCTGTGATGCGCGAGGGCGATCGGAAGGAGATCGAAGCCGAGCCGCGCGTGCGCGGTCTCGTCGCGGAGAAAGTGATCGATGCATGCGCGAGGCACGGGCAGGTCCGTGTGCGCGCGGACCGCGGCGAAGCGCAGCGCGCTGACGCTCTCGCAGATCGCGAGGCCCGTGAGCACGTAGGAGAGGAAGCGCAGCGACGGAGTGCGATCGTCGTCCTCGAGCGGAGGCGTCTGCGCGCCCTCGGGAGGAGCGCTTCCGATCGCGCGGAGGAACGCGCAGCACAGCGCGACGTGCGCCCGCTCGTCGTCCTCGAGTCGCGCGATCGCGTCGTCGACGTGCGCCAGCGTCACACCGCTCTGGACGTACGCTTCGCGGAGCGCGATGGCGACCTCCACGGACTGCGACTCGCCCGCGACGCGACGCGTCCACGCGAGGCGCGCGGCCTCTCTCGCCGGCTCGGGCCACGCCGCGGCGTCGAGCGCATGGAGGCTCGGCGCGATCGGGCGCGGTCGGCGCGCGAACGCGGCCAGGCGCGCTTCAACCGTTGCAGGCACCGCAGAACCGCCGGCGCGTCGGGACGCCCGCGTCGGCGCCGTCCGGCACGGGGATCACGCCGCCGTCCGGGAGGACGATCTCCTCCACCGTCTCGCAGCAGCCGCGGCCCGCGCACGGATCGCTCGGCGGCAACGCGGACGTGTCGCACGTCCCGCTGCCCCACGAGCATCCGCTCGCCGTGAGCATCGTCGCGAGCGCGGTCCACGTCAGGCGCGTCGAAGGCATGCCCCAGCCTACCGTGTGTCCGCGGCGCGGGACCAGCGCGAGCCTCGCGCGCCGAGGCGGGTCTGTTAGGCTTCGGACGTGCGCTCGTCGTTCGCTGCACCGTTGTTCGCGACCTCGCTCGTCCTCGGCTCGCTGCTCGTGAGCGGCTGCGCGCGCAACGCGGCGCTCGAGGTCGCGCTGACCCTGCCACCCCAGCCGAGCGGAGCGGCGCTCTACGCCGTCGTGATGTTCGTCTCTGGCGACTTCGACTTCACGAGCGTGCCGATCGATCCCGAGTACGACGGGGCGCAGCTCCAGGCGGTGCCGAGCCAGGTCGAGTTCAGCGTGCTCTCCGAGCAGCAGGACGGTCACCTCAAGATGGTGGTGTTCTTCTGTGAGTCGACGCGCTGTCGCGACGAGGACTCCACCGCGATCCCGCAGGTGTGGTTCGACTTCGAGCGAGGCACCTACATCGGGCACCGCACGAGCTGGTCGGATGAGATCCTCGAGGTCCCCGCGGTCGGCACCAACGACGTGCGCTGCGTCGATCGCTGCGACGTCGAGGGCTGCATCGACGGCACGGGCTGGTTCTGTCGCGACGACGGCAGCCACTACTGCCAAGAGAGGGGCGCCGATCCGGGCGAAGAGGTCTGCGACCCATGACGCACGCGTGGCTCGCCTCGAAGTTCGCGCGAGCAGTCGTCGGATCGAGATCGCGGCTCGCGCTCGTGGCGGGCACGCTCGCCGCCTCGCTCGGAGGGATCGGATGTGGATCGCCCGCGCCCGAGGGTCTCGTGGTGAGCGCGCAGACGGACTTCGTGGCCGTCGCGGAATTCGACTACGTGCGCGTGTCCGTCGACACGACGGACACCGTCGATCACGACGTGTCTGTCGGCGACGATTTCGCGCGCCCGCGCCCGCTCTACGCGTTCCACGGGCTGATGGAGGGTCGGCGTCTCGTCACCGTCTCGCTCATGCGCGGCGAGGCACCGCTGGTGAGCCGCCGCGTGCAGGTCGACTTCCGCGGCAGCGAGCTCGTCAACGTCGTGCTCGCGCGCAGCTGCGCCGACATCGAGTGCGGGAGCAGCGAGAGCTGCGCGGGCGGCGTGTGCGTGCCCCCGAGCTGCGTCGACGGAACCGAGCCGAGCTGTCCGCGCCCTCAGTGCACGGTCGACGAGACGTGCACCAGCACCACCTCGTGCGTGGCGCCGCGCTGCGTGGCGGGCGTCTGTCTCGAGACGGGCGACGACGACGTGTGCGCGGCGAACGAGCTCTGCGTGCCGAGCATCGGCTGCATCTCGCGTCCTCCCGATGACGACGGCGGCATCCCGCGGCACGACGCCGGCACCATGGATGGCGGCGCCATGGACGGCGGCAGCGTGGAGGCCGACGATGCGGCCTCGGGCGAGCTCGACGCGACGATGATGTCGCTCGACGCGCCGACGGCGATGGCGGACGCGCCGATGATCACGACAGACGCGCCTGGATGTGCGGTCGCGGAAGACTGCACGGCGGGCCCATGCGAGTCGGTGGCGTGCGTGGCGGGCCGGTGCGAGGCCGCTTCGCTGTGCGCGGGCGGCGAGATGTGTTGCTCGGGCGTGTGCGCGATCGACTGCGCGTCCGTGAGCTGCGCCGGGCGTGCTGCAGGCACCGAGTGTCGTGCGTCGACGGGCGACTGTGATCCTGCCGAGCAGTGCGATGGCTCGAGCCCGATGTGTCCTGACGACGTCCTTCGGCCGAGCTCGTTCGTGTGTCGCGCAGCGACGGGCACGTGCGACGTGGCGGAGCGCTGCACGACGGGCACGGCGGAGTGCGCGCCCGATGGCTTCGCGCCGACGGGCACGACGTGCACGGGCGGCTCGTGTGACGGCCTCGGCGCATGCTCCACAGCCTGTGTTCCTGGCGCGGCGTGCTCGACGGGCAACCCGTGCGAGCGGGGGACGATGGAGTGCTCGCCGAGCGCGCGCTGCGTGTCTGCGGGCGCAGTCCCCGCGAGCACGATCTGTCGCGCAGCGGTGGGCGTGTGCGACGTCGAAGAGACCTGCGGCGGCAGCACCACGTGCCCCGCGGACGGCTTCGCGAGCACGAGCCGCGAGTGTCGCGCGCAGCGCGGTGTGTGTGATCGCGCGGAGATGTGTACGGGCACGGCCGCGAGCTGCCCGAGCGACGCTCGCGAGCCGTCGAGCACCACGTGTCGCGCCGTGGCGACGGGCGGCTGCGACGTGGCGGAGACCTGCAGCGGGTCGAGCGACGACTGTCCTGCGAACGCGTTTCGCAGCGCGAGCACGGTGTGTCGCTCGGCGCTCGGCGGCGGCTGTGACGTCGCGGAGAGCTGCACGGGCGCGAGCGCGACCTGCCCCGCCGATGCGCTCGCCGGCGCGAGCACGGTGTGTCGTGTCTCGGCGGGGGCCTGCGATCCGGCGGAGCAGTGCACGGGGGCGAGCAGCGCGTGCCCGCCCGATGTGCTGTCGAGCATGGGCACCACGTGCCGACCGAGCGCTGGTGTCTGCGATCTCGCGGAGGTGTGCAGCGGCAGCGTGGTCACGTGCCCTGGCGATGGGTTCCGCTCCGCCGTGATCTGTCGCGGAGCGTTCGGTGACCCGTGCAACGAGCCCGAGCTCTGTCCTGGCGATGCCCCCGCGTGTCCCGCGGACGAGGTGAGCCCCGCAGGCACCAACTGCGACCAGGTGCGCTGCGGAGGCACGTGCAACGGGGCCGGCGCGTGCGGCGGCGGCTTCGACTGCCCGCCCAAGGCGCCGTTCTGCGCGATCGGGTGCTCGACCTGTCACGCGGTCGCCATGGTCTGCTGATCGGGCGATTGGGGACGTAGCGAGGGACGTCGGCTCCGCGTTAGCCTGATCCGGTGCACTCGACGTTTGCTGCACCGCGGCTCGCCGCTCGTCTCGCGCTGACGCTGCCCCTGGCGCTCTCGTCGTGCGGCGACGCACCCGAAGAGGGGCTCGTCGTCAGCGCGCAGACCGACTTCGTACCCGTCGCCGAGTTCGACTTCGTGCGCGTGGTGATCGACGCGGACGTGCCGACCGACGTCGACGTGGACGTGGGCGACGACTTCGCGCGGCCCCATCTGCTCGGCGCGCACCACGGTCTCGGGCACGGGCGTCGTGTCGTCACCGTGTCGCTCATGCGCGCGGACGACGTGCTCGTGAGCCGCCGTGTGCAGGTGGACTTCCGCGGCAGCGAGCTCGTGAACGTGATCCTCGCGCGAAGCTGCGCCGACGTGGTGTGCGATGCCGACGAGACGTGCGTCGGCGGAGAGTGCGCGTCTCCGAGCTGCGTCGTGGGCACGGAGCCGATCTGTCCTCGGCCTCAGTGCACGCGCGACGAGGCGTGCGGGACCGAGACCACGTGCGTCGATCCGCGCTGCGTCGCGGGCATCTGTCTCGAGGCCGCCGACGACGCGACGTGCGAGGGCACCGACATCTGCGTGCCGACGATCGGCTGCGTCTCGCGTCCTCGCGATGAAGACGGCGGCGTGCTCCTCCACGACGCCGGATCGATCGACGGCGGCGACCTCGACGGCGGTGACCTCGATGGCGGTGATCTCGACGCGCCGGCGGCGATGACGGACGCGCCGCTGGGATGCGCGAGCGCGGCCGAGTGCGACGACGCGATCGCATGCACGACGGACTCGTGCAGCGGAGATCGCGTGTGCGTGCACACGCTGAACGACGCCGCGTGCACGGACTCGACGTGCGCGCCGACCGACGGCAGCGCCGATCCGCTGACCGGGTGCCTGCCGCCGTGCACTGCCGCGACGTGTGTGGCCGCCGCGTGTGAGTCGGCGATGTGCGTCGCGGGTCGCTGCGAGCGCGCCTCGCTCTGCGCGGGCGGCGAGATGTGCTGCTCCGGTGTGTGCTCGATCGACTGCGCCTCGGTGAGCTGCGCGGGCCGTCCGGCGGGCACCGAGTGTCGTGCGTCGACGGGCGACTGTGATCCCGCGGAGCAGTGCGATGGCTCGAGCCCGGTGTGTCCCGACGACGTGCTCGCTGCGACCTCGTTCGTCTGCCGCGCGGCGACGGGTACGTGCGACGTGGCCGAGCGATGCACGACAGGCACCTCAGACTGCGCGCCCGACGGCTTCGCGCCGACGGGCACGACCTGCACGGGTGGCTCGTGCGACGGCCTCGGGGCGTGCTCGACGGCGTGCGTGCCCGGCGCACCGTGCTCGACGGGCAACCCCTGCGAGCGCGGCACGATGGAGTGCTCGCCGAGCGCGCGCTGCGTGGCCGCGGGCGCCGCGACGGCGAGCACGATCTGTCGCCCCGCGGTGGGCGTGTGCGACGTCGAAGAGACGTGCGGCGGGAGCACGACGTGTCCCGCGGACGGCTTCGCGAGCACGAGCCGCGAGTGTCGCTCGCAGCGTGGCGTGTGTGACCTCGCCGAGATGTGCACGGGCTCGAGCGCGAGCTGTCCGAGCGACGCTCGCGAGCCCTCGAGCACCACGTGCCGGAGCGCGCTCGCCGGCGGCTGCGACGTCGCGGAGCTGTGCAGCGGATCGAGCGACGACTGCCCCGCGAACGCGTTCCAGAGCGCGAGCACGGTGTGTCGTGTGGCGTCGGGCATGTGCGACGTGGCCGACACGTGCACGGGCTCGAGCGCCGTGTGCCCGACCGACGACGTGTCGCCGATGGGCACGACGTGTCGCGCGTCGACGGGCGTGTGCGACGTGGTCGAGACCTGCAGCGGCAGCTCCACGACGTGTCCCGCGAACGGCTTCATGAGCTCCGGCGTGTGTCGCGCGGCGACCGGCGGCGGCTGCGACGTTGCCGAGAGCTGCAACGGCACGGGCGCAGCGTGTCCTACCGATGGCTTCTCCCCGATGGGCACGAGCTGTCGCGCGTCGACGGGCATGTGCGATGTCGCCGAGGTGTGCAGCGGCGCGAGCGGCACGTGCCCCGCGAACGGCTTCGCGTCTTCGAGCACCGTGTGTCGCGCGGCCGTCGGCGGTGGCTGCGACGTCGCCGAGAATTGCACCGGCGCGGGCGCGAGCTGTCCGGCCGATGGCGTCCGCATGATGGGCACGATCTGTCGCGCGGCGGCCACGGGCGGCTGTGACGTGGACGAGGTGTGCTCCGGCGCGAGCGCCGCGTGCCCGGCCGATGCCTTCGCCGGTGCGGGCGCCGTCTGTCGCGCCTCCGTGGGCATGTGCGATCTCGCGGAGTCGTGCTCCGGCTCGAGCGCCAGCTGTCCTGCGGACGGCTTCGCGGGCGCGAGCACCGTGTGTCGCATGGCGGTCAGCGTCTGCGACGCGACGGAGACCTGCACGGGCTCGAGCAACGCGTGCCCCGCGGATGCGTTCCGGACAGGCCACCCGTGCCGCCCCGCGTTCACCGAGTGCGACGCGCCCGAGGTGTGTGACGGGAGCGGCCCCACGTGCCCACCCGACGGCCCGATGCCCGATGGCACTCTGTGCACGGAACGCTGCGGCGCGCGATGCATGACTGGCGCGTGTGCGGGCGGCTTCGTGTGCTCGCTGCCGCGCACGTGCGAGTGCGGTGGCGAGGCCTGCCTGATGGCCGGCGAGATGTGCCCCTAGGGAAGAGCCTGACGCCGTTCAGAGGCGGACGACCATCGGGTTCTCGCCGCGCAGCTGCGCCTGATCATCGAGCACGAAGTAGGTGGTGAGGCCCGCGCCGACGGCGACGAGGCCGCCGATCAAGAGCCAGAACCACGCCTCTTCGGCCACCCCGCCGCCGCCACCGCTGCCGCCGGTCACGGCCAAGCGCGTGAGCACGACAGGCACGTCGAGCAGCGCGCCGTCGGCCAGCGCGCCGCTCCAGCTGAACGGCTCGAACCCGGCGAGCGAGACGTCGACCGCGTGCGTGCCCGGATCGGCCTCGAGCACCAGGGGCCGCGTTCCCGAGTCTTCGGCGCCCACGCCGTCGAGGCGCACGCCGTAGCGCGGCTCGTCCTCGAGGCCGCCGAGGCGCACGCGCGCGATGCGCATGCGGACCTCCGCGAGCAGTTCTTGGCCCTGCGTCGTCATCGCGTCCGAGACGTTGTCGAGCGTCGCGAGCTCGACGAAGGCGTCGCGCGCCTCGCGGTAGCGGCCGAGCGCGCGCAGCGCGAAGCCCGTGTTGAAGAGCGCGGAGGGCGCGCCCGTGAGCTCGTAGGCGCTGCGAAAGCTCGCGACGGCGTCGGCCCAGCGGCCTGCGTCGACGGCAGCCGCGCCGGCCTGGAAGAGCGCGCGCGCCTGCGCACGATCGGCGTCGGTGAGCTGTCGCGCGCTGGCGTCTTCCGTCGGGCGCGCTGCCTCTTCCGTCGGCGGAGCCTCGCTGGCCGGCGTCTCACGCGGCGGCGCACGTCGCGCGCGTCGGCGCTGCGCCTCGAGCGGCGGCACCGAGATCAGGCTCGCCAAGAGGACCGCGACGAGGCCCGAGGCGAGCATCGACGGCAGCATCGACGTGAGCGATCGAAGGAGGCTCTTTCGCCAAGCTGAACGGCCCGTGGCGACTCTCATCGCGACCAGGGTACCAACCGAGGTCGCGCGTGCGAAGAAGAGAAGTCCCACAGAGCATGGCGGTGTTTGGTCCGAGGAGTCCCGACCGCGGACTTGGGAGCACACCCTCAGGATGGTAGAGTGGCGCTCCTTGTCGTCCTCGATGCGAGAGCCGTCTTCGACGCTCCGGTTCGGCCGGTACGAGGTGCTCTTCCGCATCGCGGCGGGCGGAATGGCCGAGGTCTACGCGGCCCGCATGGTGGGTGAGGGCGGCTTCGAGAAGCCTGTCGCGCTCAAGCGCATGCTGCCGACGCTCGCGGACGACGAGCGCTTCGTGCAGATGTTCCTCGATGAAGGACGCCTCGCCGCGCACATCTCGAGCCCGCACGTCGTGCAGACGCTCGACCTCGGTCGCGCAGAGGACGACTCGCTCTACCTCGTGATGGAGCTCGTCGTCGGCGTCTCGCTCTCTGCCCTGATCCGCGCGCTCCTCAAGAAGCGCACGCCGCTCCCCGTGCCCGTGGTGGTCGACCTGCTCGCGCAGGCCGCCGTGGGGCTCCACGACGCGCACGAGGCCCGCACGATGTACGGGCAGCCGCTCCAGATCGTGCATCGCGACGTCTCGCCGCAGAACATCCTCATCGACGTGTCGGGTCGCGTGCGCATCACCGACTTCGGCGTCGCGCGCGCGCTCGAGCGGGCCACGCAGACGCAGAGCGGCGAGGTGAAGGGCAAGCTCGGCTATTTCGCGCCCGAGCAGGTGCGCGGAAAAGACATCGACCGCCGCACGGACGTCTTCGCGCTCGGCATCGTCGCGTGGGAGACGTTCGCGGGCCGGCGCCTCTTCCAGGGCGACAACCCCGCGCAGACGCTCGACATGGTGATGTCGATGGACATCCCGCGGCTCGACGCGATGCGACCCGACGTGCCGCCGTCGCTCGCGGACGCCGTCGCGCACGCGCTCGAGCGCGATCTCGCGCACCGCACACCGACGGCCGGTGATCTCGCCGAGGAGCTCCGCTACGCGCTCCGACCTTCCGGCTCTGCGGCGGTCGGTGCGCTGATCCGAGAGCACGGCGGCGAGTCGCTGATGAAGCTCGAAGACGGTCTGCGCGCGCAGTCACCGTCAGCGCTCTCCCGCGTGCGCCGCTCCTCCTCGGCAGGCGCGGAGATCGCCGCCGCGCCCGTGGCTGCCGCACCGCCCGCTGCGCCGATCGCGATCGAGGTCGAGACGGCCGCGGCGCCCGCGCCGGTGCCGTACACGCCGAGCTACGTGTCGAGCCCGTCTGCCGAGACGCACGTGCTCGCCGAGGCTCCCACCGCGACCAAGAGCCGAGCGGGCCTGATCTTCGGCGTCGCTGCCGTCGTCACGTTCCTCGGCGTCGGCGCCGTGGGCACCTACGTCGTCGCGACGCGTCAGCCGCCCGAGCCGCGCACCATCGCGCTGCCTCCTGTTCCCGTCGCCGAGTTGCCCGCGCCGACGACGACCACCGCTGTGACGGCGGCTCCGCCGACCACCGCAACCGCGGTGCCGTCGACCGACGTCGAGGCCGCGCCGCTGGCCGCAGAAGACGCCGTCGAGGGAGAAAGCACGGCAGAGACCGGCCAGGTGCGACCTCACACGGGGCCCACTCACACGGGGCCCACTCACACGGGGCCCACTCACACGGGGCCCACTCACACTGGCCGGGGTACCGCACGCGGCACGCTGCCGACCACGACGGCCGACACCACGATGCCCACGCGCATCGACGAAGAGGCCACGACGACGATGGCCACGCCCGTCACCTCGATGAGCACCGAAGCGAGCGACCCGCCGACGATGATGGCCCCAGGGATGAGCACGGGCCTCGTCGGCGTGTCGGACTTCGAGCGCGAGCTCGGCTTCGAGTGAGCGACGCGGACGGCTGAGCGCGCGCCGACAGCCGCGCAGAAAACTCAGAGACCGAGAGAGAATCGTGCGCTCGACGGGGCGCCTTGCGGTGGGGGCTGCGAAGCAGACCCCTGGAGCAGGAGCGAGGAGGAGTCTTCGACGAGCGAGCGACGGGGAGCTCGAGGGGCCGGAGGCCTCTCGACCCGGCCAACTCAGTTCGTCTCGGTCTCGGTGGACGGATGACCTGCGGGGAGGGCGCCTTCCGCTGCTTCGCCGCCCTCGCGCCCCTCGGTCTCGCCACCTTCGGCTTCGCCTTCACCGTCTTCGCCGATCGCGTGCGGATCGTCCGAGAGGCGCTCCGGCGGATCGAAGCGGATGCCCGACATGCGCTCGTAGTTCACCTCGGTCGTGATCTGACCGCGGAGCTCCACGACGAACGCCTCGAGCGCCTCTTGGCGTCGCTCGCGCCACAGGCGGAGGCGGATGCCTTGGCCCGCCTCTTCGATCCCGCGGTGCTCGGCCGGACGAAGACCGGTGAGCTTCACGATCGTCCAGCGCCCATTCCCGCCAGCAGGGCCGACCTGGATCGGATCGGCCACGTCACCGACGTTCGTCAGCGCGAAGCCTGCGCGCACGATCGCCTCGTCCACCGCCGGATCGGCGCTGTTCGGCGACACGCCGTGATCGTCGAAGTAGCGGAGGTCACCGCCGCGCTGACGCGACTCCGGATCGACGCTGCGCTCCTGCGCGAGCTGACGGAACCGTCGTGCGTCTGCCGCGCGCGCTTCTTCGACGAGGCCGCGCGCCTGCTCTTCGGTCTCGAGCACGATCTGGCTCGCGCGACGCACCTCGGCCCGCGAGAACTCCTCCGGGTGCGCGTCGTAGTAGGCCTGCACGTCGGGCTGCGGGATCGACTCCACGGTGATGCGCTCGTCGAAGTCGCGACGGATCATCTGCTGCACGGCGCTCTGCGCGGTGGCCTCACGCACCTCGGCGTCCGTGCCCATGCCGCGACGCTCTGCCTCTCGCGCGAGCAGCTCGAAGCGCACGAGCGTGCCGACGAGCTCCTCGAGCTCCGCGCGATCACGGTACCGGGCGCGCATGAACGGCGTCTGCCGCGCGATCTCGTCTTCGATCTGCCCGACGCTGATCGTGACGTCGCCGATCGTGGCCACGGCCTGCGCGCGACGCGCCTGTTCCTCCGGCGTGTACACGACCGGCGGCGGCTCACCCTGCGGCTGGGTCGGATCGGGATCGGGCATGCCCGACTCCTGCGCGACGGCGGACGGCGCGGACGCGATGATCGCAGCGGCCGGCGCGACGCCCGCGAGGGCGAGGAACGCGGCGATCCAGGCACGAGGTCGAGGCATCGACATGCGGCGACGGTTCTTTCACTGAGCCGGCGCGAGGTCAACCATCGACGGAAACGAGGCTCGCTCAGAGGCGCGCGCGCCCACCCGGTACGGAACGCAGCGGACGTGCCTGACACCCTCTGCGAGTGCCCGGGTGGACGAAGGCGATCCACGCGTGGAGCGTCAGCCTGGAGGTCGGCTCGTCACCTTCGTCTCCGGGCTCGAAGACGACGTCGATGAACCCCCCGTCACGTCCACGGCACGCGTGAAAGGCAGTCGAGCAGCGAGGGGGGGTGGATCGTTCGAACGCGGCAGCGCACGACGCGGCAATCCCGGTCACAGCGGGCGGCGTCCGGCGTTGATGAAGCAAGCGCGCGCGTTCGGCGTGGGCTGCGTGCTCGCCACGCAGAACCCGATGGACCTCGACTACCGCGCGCTCTCGAACGCCGGCACGTGGTTCATCGGCCGCCTGCAGACCGCCCCGGATCGTGAGCGCGTGATCGAGGGGCTCGGCGAGGACAAGAAGAAGAGCGAGCTCGGCGCGCTCGTGAAGCGCCTCGCCTCGCGCTGGTTCGTCGTCCGCGACGCGCGGGGCGGCAAGCTCACGCTGCTGAACCCGCGGTGGGCGATGAGATACCTCCGAGGCCCGATGACGCAGGCAGAGATCAGACGCGTGCGCGCGAAGTCCGGGACCTAGTGTTGCTGGAAGTCTTTCCCCTCTGCCTACACTCGGTTCGTGACCCCTCAACTCGCCAACTTCACGGGCGCCGGCCCCATCGGTACCGGCTCGCGGATCGCGCGAAGCATCTCGATCGCGCGGTCGGAGTGGCCTTCCAGCTTCGACTGCGCGAGGAACCCGACGAGGGCGAACGACTGCGCGTCAGGCTCTCGTTCGCCTGTCTCCCAACGTGAGAACGTCTCGGCCGCCACCCCGATCAGCTGCGCCAGCTCTGCCGCGCGAAGCCCCAGCGCCTTCCGCATGAAGCGCAGCGCCGGGCCTGTCCGCCGTCCGCCTGCTGCGAGCTTCGCGGCGATCGCGAGCTCGAAGCGCTCCCCCGCCTCGTGCGATGTGAGTTCCTCACCGCACGCGTCGCAGCGCACGCAGGGCACGGAGAGCGAGAACGTGAGCCCATCGACCATCCGCTCGAGCGTGCATACCCCGGCCGTCATGGCATTCGATCCGCAGCTTGTGCACCGGTCCATTCCACACGAGTTTCCGCACGGACTTGACCGCGCGTCAATCGCACCCGTCTTGGACATCCGATGACGGCTGCGGAAGCGCAGCTGGCCATCCGAGCCGCGGCGGTAGCGCGCGCTCGTCTACACGCCCCACGCGCGACAGCGAATGGCTCAGCGTGGAGCTTCCCACGAGGATGTCCGCATCGCGCTCGCGCATGCATCCCGTTGTCGCCCCGCGGACCGCGGCTGCTGGAAGGTCGACGGCCTGGATCTCGACGGTGACGAGCTCACCGCGGTGTGCGCGGTCGAGGGGTCGGTCGTCGTGGTCACGGTCTACTGAGCGCCTCCGAAACGGCGACGCCCGCGGAGCCGGGGCTCGCGGGCGTCGATCGCGGTCGCTGTCGGAGGGCTCAGAAGCCGTAGGACAGCGAGCCGCCGAAGTTGAAGCCGTAGAGGTTGTAGCCGCCGTTCACCTGGATCTGGATCTGGCGGATCGGCTTGAAGCGGAGGCCGATGCGCGGGAGGTCGAGCCAGAAGAACATCGGGGGCACGCCACCGTCGCCGAAGTACCAGGGCGCCGCGCCGTTGCGCGCGTCGACGGTCGGGTCGCCGGAGACGTAGCGCTGGTAGGTGCCGCCGCGCTGACGCGTGTCGTCGAGGCGACCGCCGCTGCCGCGCAGCTCGAGCGTGCCTTCGCAGCCGCTCGCCGCGGGTGTTGCCGGACCCGCGCATGCCGCGAGCTCTTGGGTGCCGGTCTGGCGGTACGCCTCGGTGCGGTAGAGGCTGCCGACCATGCCGCCGAAGCCGAGACCGAAGCCGATGTCGAACGCGAACCACTCGGTGACGTCGATGCTCCACCCGAAGAGGAAGTTGCCGAAGATGGCGCCGAGGTTCGACTCGACGCGCTCGTACTCGTCGTCGGCCGCGCCGAGGCCGTGGTAGTAGCCCGTCGATCCGAAGCCGAGGTACCAGACCTCTGCCGTCACGCCGAAGCCGTTGCGGCGCCAGGTGAAGGAGCCGCCCACGCCAGCGTTCACGGGCTCGCCCGTGGAGCCCTGTCCCGGCGAGTACTGCACGAGCAGGCCCTGGATGAACGTCGGGACGATCACGCCTCGCGCGAACGCGCCGAGGAAGAAGTAGTCCGTGTCGGGGCGCTCGCGCGGATCGGTCTCGCTCGGGCCGATCGCCTCGGCGCCGCCGGTGCGCTCTTCGTAGACGGCCTGATCGTCGGTCAGCTCGTGGCCGCCGGTCGACGTCGAGGTCGCGCCCGCGTCGGGGTCCGACGCCTCGAGATCCGTCGAGCTCGTGTCGGTGCCCGTGGTGGTGCCCTCCGACTGCGCCATCTCTTCTTCGAGCGTCTGCGCCGACGAGAGCGTGGGGGTGGTGAACGTGACGCCGGCCAGCGCGAGGAACGAAGCGATGGCAAGGCGGAAGGACTTGGAGACCTGCATGGCGAACCCTCCCGAGGAATGGGCGCGACGGTATCACCGAGAGATCGCCCCTGTCGATCGGCCGACCGTGCTGGCGCTCACGCGAGAGGGGCAACCCTCACCGAGCGAAGAACGTCGCCAGCCGGTCGGCGAGCGCGGCGGGAGCCTGCCAGTGGAGCATGTGCCCCGCGTCGGCGATCTCGTGCTCCTCGTGGGCGGGGATCCTCGCGACGCGATCGCTCTGATCCGCTGGCTTCCACCCCTTCTCGCCCGACACGATCAGCGTGGGCACCACGATGCGCGCGAGCTGCTCGACGAAGGCCTCGACGCGAAACGGGATCGGCGCGCGCGTGCGGTGCAGCGGATCGAACGCGAAGTAGAGCGCGCCCTCGCGCGTCGTCGTGTGGTGGCTGGCGACGAAGCGCGCGAGCTCGCCGTCGAGATCGGGGTGCATCACCCGCAGGCGCGTGATCGCGTCGTCGAGATCGCGCAGGGGTCGCGGTGTCTTCTCGCGGAGCTTCGCCGTGGTGTGGAGCCACTGATCGATGCGCTCGGGCAGCGTCTCGCCTTCGGTGGTCGGCGGTCCCGTGCCCTCGAGCAGCGCGAGCTCGTGGAGGCCGGGCGGGCGCGTCGCCGCGAACATCGCGCACGCCGTGCCGCCCATCGAGTGACCCACGAGATCGAAGCCGTGGTCGGTGTCCGCGAGATCGAGCGCGCGCGTGAGCTCGCTGAGATCGAGGATGTAGTCGACGAAGTGGTAGTAGCCGCCGCGCCCGACCCACTCGGTCTCTCCGTGCCCGCGCCAGTCGAACGACACGACGCGCCGACCCTTCTGCACGAGCGCCTGCGCGAGCATGTCGAAGCTCCACGCGACGTCGAGGTAGCCGTGGCAGAGGAGGATCGGCCGCGGCGAGCTCGGCACCTCGGGCTCCCAGCGCAGCACGTGGTGACGCAGGCGGTTGGCTTCGACGAACGACGAGATCGGCGCGACCAAGAGCTCCTCCGGGGTCATCTCGCGAAGCGGAGAGGATCGAGCGCCGTGAGGCGAGGGTCGTCCGCGCGACCGGGCTCGTTCGTGACGAGGCCCGCGATCAACGCGGCGGTGATGGGCGCGAGCAGGATGCCGTTGCGGTAGTGGCCGCTCGCGATCAAGAGGCCGTCGGCCGCGCCGCGACCGATCAGAGGTCGACCATCGCGCGTGCCCGGGCGGAAGTTCACGTGGTGAGAGACGAAGCGCGCGGCGGCGAGCTCGGGGATCACGACGAGCGCGCGCTCGAGCACCGAGTGGATGCCGCCGAGCGTCGTCTCCTTCTCGAAGCCCGCGTCTTCCGTCGTCGCGCCGCACACGTAGCGGCCATCGCCGCGCGGCACGACGTAGCCGCCGCTGCCGAACACCACCCGGCGCACGAGGCGCGGGTGTGCCTCGCAGTGAACGAGCTGTCCGCGCACCGGCACCACGTCGCGGAGGGCGCGGCCTTCGGGCGATCCGCTCCCGCCTGCGCCGGGCACGAGCGACGTCCAGCTGCCTGCGGCGACCACGACGGTCGGCGCTTCGAGCATGCCGCTCTCGAGCTCCACGCCGGTCACGCGATCGCGATCGATGCGGACACCACGGACGAGGCTCCGTACGAAGCGCACTCCCGCGAGCTCGGACGCGAGCGCGATCGCGCGGAGCAGCTTGGGCGGCTCGACCTGCGCCTCGGACGGGAGCAGCACGGCCGACTCGATGCGCCCCGAGAGCGCGGGCTCGATCGCGCGCGCGCCCGTTCCATCGAGCCGCTCGAACGCGACGCTGTGCGCGGCGTGGCTCGCGCAGCGCGCGTCGATCGCCTCCGGTGCGTGCGCCACGACCAGCGCGCCCGTGCGCCGAAAGCCCACGTCGATGCCGTCGTCTGCGCGGAAGCGCTCCGCCCACGTCGCGTGGAGCTCGCGGCTCTCTTCGCCGAGCGACGCGAGCAGCGAGTCGTCCGGGTGCTCCACGTGCGGCGCGAGGATGCCCGCGGCGACGGTCGATGCCTCGGCGCCGGGCACGCCGCGCTCGATCACCGCGACGCGACGCCCTCGGCCCGCGAGCTCGAGCGCGATCGAGCACCCGATGATGCCCGCGCCGATCACCACCACGTCGGGGCGCTCGCTCACGGCTTCGCGCCCTCCGTCGTCGTCGCGCTCGTGCTCGCAGGCAGCCCGTCGCGACCCACCCACCACGCGAGCAGGATCAAGAGCGGCTGGAACGGCAGCCGCGCCCACGCGATCCACGGCGCGATCGGCTCACCCGTGGGCGAGATCCCTGCGACCGCCATGTAGATGTTCGCCGGGAAGACCGCGACGTACAGCGCGATGAGCCCATAGCTCGCCCACACGCGCGTCTTCTCTGGGACGAGGCCGAGGCCGAGCGCGATCTCGCAGACGCCCGACAGGTAGACCATCGCGAGGTGGAACGGGATGAACGGCGGCATGATCGCCATGAACGGCGCGGGGTTCGCGAAGTGCGTGATCCCGATCGCGACCATGCCCACGGTCACGAGCCAACGCGCGGCCGTGCGGACCTTCTCCTTCAACGCGCGGTCTCTTCGCGACGGATCGACGCGAGGCGGTCGTAGTGGCGGTAGCCGAGCTTGTCGAGCGCGCTGGGCGGCGCGAGCCCGATGTCGACGAGCGTCTTGATGCCGTACGTGCCCGCGAGCACCGGCGGGCTGTACGCGCGGATCGTCTGATCGGTGCGGAACTTTGCCAGCGGGAACAAGAGGTGATGGCTGTGGAGGTGCACGAAGTGCGCGGCCGAGAGTCGCGACCAGCCGCTCGTGTGCGGCGCGGTGATCACGTGCGGCGTCGCGAGGAAGGTGCCGCCCGTGAGGATCTCGAGCTGCTGTCCCACCTGCGCGACGACGCAGCCCGCCGGCGCGGTGCCGCGCACGAGCTGTCCCTCGGGGTGCTCCTTCGTCGGGCGCGTGCGGAGGTAGAGGCCGCTCGCGTCGTCGGGCGCCTTGCTCACCGCGCCGCTCGGATCGTGGAAGCGTCCGCCGGGCAAGAGCGTGAGGAGGTTGAAGTCGGTGTGCTCCTCGCCCCAGAGGATCTTCTGCGTCGTCTGCTCTTCTGTGAGCGGCAGGTAGCGGAGCATGCGGAAGATGTGCGGGCCGCCCGTGCAGGGCTTGGTGAACGTGTCCTCGGCGAGATCGAGCGCGAGCGCCGCGCCGCGCAGGAGCGCGAGGCCCGCGAGGTGGAGCTCGTGTCCCGTCTTCGTGTAGAGGCCGGGGAACGCATCATCGCCCTTGGGCCAGACGTTCTCTGCGTTCACTTCCGGATACTGGACGACGAGCTCGGGATCGAGCGCCTCGGGCGCCGCGAACCAGCACTCCTTGAAGTCCGGCTGACCGCCCGCGACGACGGCCTTCTCCGTGTTCGGCGGCGTCCACCCGCGCTGGTACCAGAGGTCCGCACGGTTGTAGGTCTGCTTCTCCTCGAGCGGCCGCTGACAGAACGCCTGGAAGCGATCGAAGAGGGCGCCCGTGTCCGACACGCCGTGGTTCTTCACGTAGACGAGGCCGTAGTGGCCGAAGCCTACGCGCAGCGCGTCGAGCGCGCGCGCGCGGGCCGCGGCGTCGCCGTCGAGATCGAGGAGGTCGATGGTGGGGATCGAGGGATCGGCCATGCCGCGGAGACTGCCACAGCCGTGCGGACCGCGACCGTGACGGCCTCGGGTCGGGCCCCTGGATCGATCGCTGCTCTGTCGGGGCAGAACCCCTGCGGAGCCCTCCATGAACTTTGCCCCGGCCCTCGAATTTCTCGGTGTTTCGCAAATTCCGTCTGGCCGGCGGGCGCCTCTGCTGGGGTTTGTCCTACCCACGAAGAGGGGTTCTCTGGTGTCAGTCGTCCCGGTCGCGGCGATCGTCGCGCTCTTCGTCGCGGGCTGCGACTGCGGCGAGACCACGGCGCGGCCGTGCCGGACCAGCGCGCAGTGCGAGAGCGGACAGGTGTGCACCTCCGGCATGTGCACGGGCCGCCCGATGACCGGCAGCGACGCGGGTCGAGTCGACGCGGCCGAGCCGCCGATCACCGGCGACTGCACCTCGTCTCCCCCGGTGCCGGCCGACGAGATCTGCAACGGGCGCGACGACGACTGCGACGACATTGCGGACGAGGGCGTGACCAACACCTGCGGCACGTGCGACCCGAGCTGCATGGGCTCGAGCACCGAGGGCGATCCGTTCGACCTCGACGTCGACGAGAGCGAGGGCGTCGGCGTCGGCATGGACGGCGCGATCGAGCTCGACTCGCGCCGCATCGACACGGCGTTCATCTGGATCGCGAACACGGGCGAGGGCACGGTCAGCAAGGTCGACACGCGCACGCAGGTCGAGGTCGCGCGCTACCGCACGGGCCCGCTCTCCGGAGGCGACAACGACCCGAGCCGCACGTCGGTGAACGGCCTCGGCGACGTGTTCGTCGCGAACCGCGCGGGTCGCTCGGTCTCCAAGATCTCCACGCTCGCCGAAGACTGCCCCGACACCAACGGCGACGGCGTCGTGCGCACCTCGACGGGTCCCACCGACGTGCTCCCGTGGGGCGAAGACGACTGCGTGCTCTGGAACACGTCGCTGCCCGATGGAGGCATCCTCCGCGCGGCCGCCGCGCAGGACACGTTCGGGCCGGACGGTGAGCTCATCAGCGCCGTGTGGATCGGCGGCTGGGAGGGCATCGTGTGGAAGCTCGACGGCGAGACCGGCGCGATCCTCGTGCGCACGCCGTCGCCGACGAACAACTACGGCTTCGCGCTCGACGGCATGGGCAACCTCTGGATCTCCGGCCGCTCGGGCCGCGGGCTCGGCCGCATCGACACGCTGCGCTGCACGACCACCGCCGCTTGCGACGTGCCCACGTGCGACGACGCCGGCGCGGACTGCATCAAGCAGCAGATCGCGATCCCCGGATCGCACAACCCGTACGGCATCACCGTCGACCCGGAGCAGCGCGTGTGGATGGCGATGCACGGCTCGAGCACGATCGGCCGCTACGATCCCGCGACCGCGCGCTGGACCGTCGTCAACGTGGGCACCGACTGTCACGGCATCGCCGCCGACGCCGCGGGCTGGGTGTGGGCCGCGGGCTGGAACACCGGCGTCATCCGCCTCGACGCCGACGATCCGATGATGTTCACCGTCGTCGCGGGCACGGGCGGTCGCGCGAGCAAGGGCATGGCCGTCGACATCGAGGGCCACGTCTGGTCGATCAACCAGGGAACGAGCGACGCGACGATCATCGAGCCCGGCCCCACGCTGATGGACGCGATGGTCGAGACCGGCGTCGTGCCGCACGGGACCCTCCGCTACACGTACTCGGACATGACGGGCACGCAGCTACGCTTGGCCACGAACCCGCGCGGCTACTGGCGTCGAGCGTTCGAAGGCTGCGCGGCCGAGGCCGACTCGGAGACGATCTGGAGCGAGCTCCGCTTCGAAGGCGAGACGCCCGTGGGCACGCTCCTGCGGTTCCGCGTGCGCACCGCGGCCACGCGCGAGACGCTGGCCGACGCGAGCTGGATCATCGTCGCGGAGGTGCCGCCCGGCGCCTCTCCGCTCGATCTCCGCACGGCGCTGATGGACGCGATGATCACGCCACAGCGGTGGATCGAGGTCGAGGTGCAGCTCGAGGCGATGCGCATGAGCATCGACGTCGACCGACCGATCACGCCGCGCCTCCACAGCGTGACCGTCACGCGCATGTGCCCGCCGATGCTCGACTGATCGCGCTCGGCGGGCGTCGCTCACGGATGGAGCACGCACCCGCCGAGGACCTCGCCGTTCCACTTCGCGGTCATCGCGGCGCGGAATTCCGCGAGCGCGAAGCGGTGCGAGACACGGGGCTTCAGCTTGCCGTCTTTCGCCCACGCGAGGATCTGCGCCATGCGCGGCGGGCGGCTCGCGGGATCCATCGCCGTCGAGATCGCGGTCGGACAGCCGAGCACGTCGAGGCTCTTCATCATCACGAGGTTCGTGGGGATGTGGTTGGCGCGCGGCGCGCCGCGCTCGCCCTTGCCCTTCGCGACGTCCGGCGTCGACGCCCAGCCGACGATCAAGAAGCGCGCGCCGAAGCGCACGCAGCGCAGGCTCTCGAGCGAGATGTCGCCGCCCACTCCGTCGTACACGACGTCGACGCCGCGCCCACCGGTGAGCGCCTTGATCTCGTCGCGGAACGGCAGGAGCTCACCGCTCTGGTAGCGGAGGACGATCACGTCGTCGGCGCCCTCACGCTTCACCTCCACGAGCTTCTGCTCCGAGCGTCCCGTCGCGATCACGCGCGCCCCGAGGAGCTTCGCGATCTGCACGGCCGCGAGGCCGGTCGCGCCCGAGGCGCCGTGGATCAGCACGGTCTCGCCCGCCTGTACGCGCCCGCGCGTGACGAGGCAGTGGTACGCGGTCTCGTAGCTGCCGAGCAGCGCCGCGGCCTCGTCGTGCGTGAGCGTCTTCGGCATTGGCACCGCGGCGCGCGACGGTGCGACCACGTACGTCGCGAACCCGCCCCAGCGCTGGTAGTTGCCGAGCGATCGCGGCCCCGCGAGGAAGCCATCGACGATCACGTCGTCGCCGATCGCGACGTTCTTCACGTCGGGACCGGCCCATACGACGGTGCCTGCGGACTCGAGCCCCGGCGTGTACGGCGGCTTGGCCATGTGCTGGTACTGGCCGCTCGTCATCAAGAGATCGACCCAGCCCACGGCCGCGCTCTTCACCGCCACGATCACGTCGCCCGCGGCGAGCGTCGAGGGATCGGGCGCGTCCATCGGCTCGAGCGTGGCCGAGGCGACGCCGTCGAGCGGTGACTCGGCGAACGCAGGGACGACGACACGACGACCAGCGGGCAGGCTCGACATGCGCGCGAGCTTGCCACGAGCGGACGGGTCGCCGTGCCCGCGCAGTCAGCGCTCGTCGACGTGCGTCGAGCGCACCCCTCGGCCGTGAGACCTCGGCGCCTTCGCTATCTCCGCGACGCGAGTCGGCGGTAGCCTCGTCTCCGTGCGGACGACTCCCTTCGTGACCTCTCTGGTCTTCGCGTGCGTGCTCGTGGGCAGCGCTGGTCGCGGGGGCGCGCAAGACGCATCGCTCGCCGCCGCGCTCGCGATGCGACGGCCTCCGACCGAGCTCGTCGCGCAGGTATGCCCCGACGACGCGACGTTCTACGACGACCACATCTGTGCGCGCGGGGCGGACGGTTCCGTGCCCGCGTTCCGGCGTGTCGGCATGCGCGGGTACGTCTTCGCCACGCGGCGCGCGGACGACCTCTACTTCGTCGTCGACGACGGCAGCACGCAGACGCGCTTCGCGGATCACCTGTGGCGCTGGGACCTGGCGCGCGACGCGATCCACGGGCTCGGTGAGATCGGGCGACTCGACGACGAGCACGTGATCTTCCTCGGCGGGATGACCTTCGGAGTCCTGTATCGCACCACCGCAGGCTTCGTGCTCCACGACGGCACGACGGCCCGTCCCGTCGCAGTGCCCGAGGGCATGGAGGACGCCGTGGTCGTGGTCCACGATGGACGGACGTATGCCACGTGGCAGATCGGCCGCACCGTCGAGGTCCGCGCGCTCGCGCTCCACGGCGACCGCATCACGTGGGAGCGTGTCGCGAGCTTGCCCGGAGGACGTGGCATCTCTCGTGGAGGCGTCATCACCTCGATCGAGAGTCGTGGCGCGACACGCGTCGTGTTCCACATGCTGTCTCTCCCCGGCACCACAGTGGTCGATGCGGTCGCTCCGAGGTCCACCCGCGGATCCAGGCTGACCGACGATGGCGCGACGCTGCTGACCTGGAGCGCGCGCAGCGGCGTCTCGATCGCCGTGGCCACGGGGGTCCTCACCCAGCTCGATCCCGCAGCGATCCCCCGAGAGACGATCGTGATCCGGCCGCGCGCGGTCGCGTGGATGCGAGGCGGTGAGAGCGAGGTCTGGCTCCAGGCGGGGGCCTCTCGCGGCGTCTTGCTCGGCGCATCGGGCATCACGGTCCGTCGGCGCGCGCCGCGTGAACAGACAGCCTGTCGCTGCCGCGGAGAGGACATGGCGTGCGGTGCGAGCGGCCCGACGATCGTCGGCGCCTGCGGAGGTCGCCGCGCGCTCGCCGAGATCCAAGAAGACGATCCCGACCGCGACCCAGAGGACTTCGAGAGCGCGCGGGCGACTCCGTCGTTCACCGGAGACGGTCGCTTTCGCATCGATCGCGTCGAGCCCGATCTCGCGCGCATCACACGCCTCGCGGACGGCGCCCACCTCTGGGCGCGCCTGTTCGGTGACTTCACGCTTCTCGCGCAGCGCGACGACGGCACGTACTTCCTCGCGGACCGATCGCTCGAGCCGCACTTCGTCGTGCGACAGGGCACGTCGCTGCTGACGTCGCCGACGGCGCCGCTCACGACCCGCGCGGATCTCTATCGCGCGACGCTCGTGGCCGACTTCTTCGCAGGCCGTTGAGCGTGCCTACAGCGGGTGCGCTCTCGACCGTCGTGGTGGGCGCTGGGCCCGCGGGTCAGCTGTTCGCGGCCGTCGCGAAGATCCTCCACGAGCGCGCCGCAGACCGCGCAGGCGCCTTTCACGTTCGCCTCTACGACAAGCGCGAGAGCTACGTGCGCACCCACCGGCTGCGCATCGATCCCGCGCCCTACGAAGCGATCGCGGCGGCGCTCCGCGATCCACGCATGGACGAGCTCCTCGCGTTTCTCCGCGACGAGAGCTTTCGTCCCGAGGTGAACCGCCTCGAAGAGCGCCTGGGCGCGCTCGTCCGCGGCCTCGGCATCGAGAAGGAAGTCTTCGAGGTCCGCGGCATGCCGTCGCTGCGCGAGCTCGTCGGTCGTCACCGCACCGACGGTCGCGTGACGCTCGTCGGCGCAGACTCCGTGCACAGCGCAGTGCGCGAGGCGACGGCGCCGGGTGTCTCGGGGAACACCCACGTGCATCAGCACGTCGCGCGGCTTCGTGTCGTCGGGCCGGGGCTGCCCGCTGCGCTCGATCCCGTGGCGCAGGTGCGCCTCTCGAAGGTCATCGGCTCCCTCGTCGACTACCGCCTCAACACGAACGGCTTCGCGGAGGTCGATCTCTTCCTCGACGCATCCGATCACGCGCCGCTGCGTGCGCTCGGCGCCGCGCCCAAGGAGCCGGTGCGCATCACGAGCCGTGCGCTCGCGGCGCCGCTCTTGGGGCGCATCGTCGAGCGGCTCGAGCGTGGGTTCGGTCGAGGCGCGTGCGAGGTGTTCCTCGCGTCGAGCTTCGTGCTCGAGCACCGCATCACGCGTGACGTGGTGCGCGTGCCGCCCTTGCTCGAGGCGACCGTGTTCCTCGTCGGCGATGCGGCCGTGTCGCTGCCCTACTTCCGCGGCATGGCGGCGCTCGGGCGCTCGGTGCTCGCGCTCGCCCACGCGCACGTCGATCTCTCGATCACGCTCGCGCGACGCGAGAACGCCGCGCTCGCCGCCTTTGACGAGAACGAGATCGCGCGCTCGTTCCGCGCTGCAGATCGCCCGACGCGGATGGGCGCGTGGTTGCTCCCGGGCACCATCGAGTCGGTGCGACCCACGGTGTGGAACGGGGCGCCGTCGTTCGCGGTGCTGCACCGCTTCGCGGGTCACTCGGGCGCGCACGTGTTCGAGCGTCGCGGCGACGACTGGGTGGCCCACGCTCATCTCGCACCGGTCACGCACGCCGTTGCGGAGCGAGCCTTCGAGGCGTGGTCGGATCCTGCGCAGCGCTACGCGCGCGAGGTCGAGGAGATCGTCGCCGACGAGGTCGCGATCGTGCGCGCGCGGGGTCGCTTGATCCGCCTCCTGCGAGAGGTCGCGCGCACGAGCGCGATCCTGCCGTTCCCGATGCAGACCTGGCTGCTCTCGGTCCCCGACGAGCGCCCGTCCGTCGACACGTCGTGGCCCGCGCTGGCGACGAACGCGTTCCTCGCGACGCTCGCAGCGGTGCTGGCGCTCGTGCCGCCCGCGCTCGACGCGTCGCCGTGGATCGCGCTGCTCGCCGTGCCTGTCCAGGCGCTCGGCGGTGTCGCCTACCACGCGGTCGTCACGCTCGATCGCGGACCGGCCCGCCGCGTGCGCGACGTGTGGCGCGTGCAGACGCTCGTGCTCATGGCCGCGGGCATCCCGCTCGCGGCGCGCGCCGCGATGCACGGTGCGGGTGTGTCTGCGCTGCTCTCGGCGACGGCATGGCTCGTCCTCGCGGCGATGTTCGTCGTCGGGCTCTACGCCTGGGAGCGCGTCGTCTCGCGCTGGGTCGAGAAGGCCGCGCTCGAGTGAGCGCTGTGCACGTTCACGTGGCGTGTCAGTCGACTCGTTCGCGGCTCGTCCGAGCGTGGTAGGAAGGACGCGCGACCATGGACAAGCAACACGGCACGGACGGGTTCCCGCTTCCGGAGACGACCTCCGAGAAGCTCGACGTCGCGCGACCGAGTGTCGAGCGATGGTCCGAGCTGCGACGAGAGAGCCAGCAGGTGCGCGTCGAAGTCGAACAGGACATCGCCGCCATGCGACGCATCTCGGACGCCGAGCGGCGCGCACGAGCTCGCTGAGCGCAATCTCATGACGACTCGAATACGGCCGTTCGACTGCGCGTCGTTCGTGGAGGAGGGCTACGTGTCGAGCCTTTCTTCGCGCTCGGCGGAAGCTACCTGGCTCGAATCGGCGACGTGCTCGCGTCGCCCGCACGCCGCGCCCGCATTCGACGCAACGCGCATCTCTCGCGCTACGTCGCTGTGGCGCGCTTCTTCAGTCGTGGGGTCTGGGTCGCCGACTTCGTCTTCGACACCACGGACGTCAATCGCGGAAGCATGGGCGCACCGTTGCTCTTGGCGACGGCGCCGGACGAGATGATGGAGTCGCTGACGGATATCGTCGGTGACGCTGCTCTCGTCTCATGAAGGCTTGATCAGAGCCGGTCGGCGAGCGCGATCCCCGCGCCGCCGGTCGCGAGCTTCAGCGACTCGTACTCTGCGCGCGCGCTCGCGTCCGGCGCGTGACGGTTCATCGCGCGCAGCATGAGGTTCTTGGGCGTGTGCTCCGTCGGCACGAGCTCGAGCGCCCAGCACGCGTAGCCGACCGATCGCAGCAAGAGCTGCCGCATGGTGTCCGTCATCAGCGACGCGACCTCGCGACGCAGGTGCGGCGTGCGTCGGATCGGCGCGAACGCGTCGCGTGACTCGTCGCGCTGATCGAGCGCGAGCTCGCTCCACGCGCGCGCCAGCTCCGCCTGACAGCACGGCGCGAGCGCGAGCAAGGTCGCGTCGAGCCCGGTGCCGAGCACGATCGCGTCGTCGGTCGCGGTGTCGCACGCGTGGAGCGCGACCATCACGTCGATGCGCGGATCGGGCTCGGTGTCGAAGGCCTCGCGGAACGCCGCGCGCACGTCGAGCGCGCTCAGCGGTGACGCGTGGTGCTTCACGCTCGCGGTCATCGCCGCCGCGCGCGTGCGTCGCTGGCTCTCTTCGATCACGTCGGCGTTGCGATCGACGCCGAGCACCTCGACGGCCACACCGTGCTGACTCGGGATGGCGTGCGCGAGCAGCAGCGTGAGGTAGCTGCGCCCACACGCCGCATCGACGATGCGCAGCGGGGCGCCGCCTCGATCGATCGCGACGAGCTCGCGGATCGACGGCCCGAGCATCGCGACCATGTGGTTGATCTGGAAGAACTTGCGCCGCTCCGCCGGCGGCATCGATCCGTCGCGGTGAAGGATCCCGAGCGCCCGCAAGAGCTCGGGCGCCTCTGCGGGCAACACCGCGAGCGACTTGCCACGCACGAGCTCGTCCGTTCGCTCGGCGGTCCAGTACGCGCGCGCTCGCTCTGCGAAGTGCTCTGCCCACTCGTCTCGCACGTCAAGCCACCGTCAGCCCTTCGCTCGTCGCCGCTGCGCGCAGCGTGGCGTCGAACGCGAGGAACGTCGGCGTGGTGCCGAGCTCCATCGAGAGACGGACGGCGCTCGCGAGGTGGATCGCGTCGAAGCCGCGGAGCGCGTGGCGCTCGGCGAGCTCACCCGCGGTCCGACCGAGCGCGGCGTCGAGCTCGACGACGATCATGTGCTTCCAGTCGTCGTCGAGGCTCGCCACGCAGCGACGCAGCTGTGCTGGACGCAAGTGCCCCTCTCGCGCGCGACGCGCGAGCGCAGCGCGTGCCTCCGCGTACCCGACCCGTGAGATGGCGACGTGCGCGGCGCGCGCGACCCGTCGGCGCACGGTGAGCGACTCGGCCTCTGCCACGTAGAGCTTCACCCACGCGCTCGTGTCGAGGTACAGGCTCGCTCCGCTCACCGGCGATCCTCGACGACGGCGTCGGACACCGACGCTCCGACGCGCGGCGCGCGCTCGAGCCCGCGGGGCTTGCCGCCCGACCAGCTCAGCCGACCTGCGCTCACGGCCGCCGCGAGGCGCTCGGCCTCGCCCGGACCTTCGTCGCGGATCGGCGTGAGCTGCACGATGGGGCGACCGCGGTCGGTCACGACGATGACCTCACCTGCCTGCGCACGGCGCACGAGCGCGCTCGTCGCGTTCTTGAGCTCTCGGATGCCGACGGCCGTGCTGCGCTTCATGAGGCCACATCGTAGCGAATGAGGCCACATCGGCCACCCGTGTCGCGCGCGCTGGTCCGTGACCTCCCCGCGGAGCATGCTCGCGGCCGCGCGCCGCGCTCCCTTGCTCACCGTCGTCGTGCTGATGGCCTGTGATCCGAGCGGGGAGACCGCCGATGCCTTCGACCCCGTCGATGCGCGCTCCGCGTTCGACGCGGACAGAAGCGACGCACGGACGTCGACCGACGACGCGATGTCGATCGATGCGTGGTCGGGACACGACGCCATTCTTCCCGACGCGCGGCCGTCCGAGGATGTCGCTTCACCGATCGATGCCGCATCCGATCCCGATGCTATGGCGGCGGCTACACGGATCTCGCGACGGGCGCGACGTGGGACGAGCCGATCGGCCACTGCAGCACACCGTTCGTCGGCGACGAGTACGCCGACATCCGAGCGTCTCGACGCAGCGCTGCTCGTTGTCTCCGTCGAACGCGCTCTCGCACGCGTACACCGCGGGAGCAGCGAGCCACGAGCCGGCGAGCGTGCGCACGCAGCGGAGCTCGTTGTCGTCTCCGTCGAGGGCGAGGCGGGTCATGCCGTGAGGACGTGCGGCACCGCGATCGGTTCAGCGCCGGAGCGCAAAGATTTGTGAGCGTAGGCCCCCGGCGGATTCCGGGCTCCGCGTGCGAGCCAACTAGTCCCCTGGCGCAGAGATGACTATCCAAAGTCAGCGCTCGCCAGGGGACTCGATTGGGTGGGGGCCCCGACGGATTCACTCCGGCGGGGGAGGGTCTGGGACAGACCGTCGGCAAGAAACGGCTAGTCCCCTGGAGCAGGGAGTTCTGATCGACTTCACTGATCCAGGGGACTAGCGAAGCTCGGTGACGATGACCTGGTCCGTCGAGCCCTCGTGCGAGTACGCGATGCCTCGGGACGCACCCGTGTCGAGGCAGACCTCGGTGACGAAGCGCCCGCTGCTGCTCCGCTGGAGGATGGCGTCGGGATCGCGTCGCCAGTTCGAGGTGGCGATCCTTCCGCTCAGGTAGGCGTCGAGGTCGAGCTCCGTGTCGCCTTCGAAGAATTGGTTGGAGCGGTCGTAGGCGAGCACGCGGCCGCCCCGCGCGAGCCACCCGTCCTCGATCGAAGTCGAGCAATTGCGGGGGGACTCTCCGCCACAGTCGATCTGGGCGATCGTATCGATGCGGAGGGCACCCGTTCGCGCGTCGACCACGGTGAGGATCGGTGGGCTCCCATCGCGGTTCGAGGGAGGCCGCGTTCCCGTGTCGCCGAGGGGGTTGTCGACGTCGGCGATCACGAGATCGCCGCGCGCCACGCTCACGCTCGCGTGCGGGCTCACGCTCTGCACGCTCACGACCGTGAACGCGTCGTCCAAGATGGCCCGCTCGGTGCCGGGGGTGGACTGGGCGGCGATCAGATCGGCGAGCGCCATGCTGCTCAGCTGCCACTGGTTCTGCGCGAGGAGGACGATGCGATCGCCGACGATCGCGAAGTCGCGGATGCCCTCTGGCGTTCGGCCGGGCGAGGCCTCGTTCCGCAGGAGCACGTACGTGATCCGCGCGGGCGCGCTGGGATCGGTGACGTCGAGCAGCTCCGGCATCGTGCTCGCTCCGCTGCTGAGCGCGCCGAGCGCGTGCGTGTCGTCGAGCGGACGCGCGTTGGTGCCGCGTCCGAGGAACGCTCCGATGCTGCCATCCGCCTCGCGCTCGTACGCGCCGTCGGAGACCCAGATGCGACCCGCGGTGACGCGTACCGGGTAGCTGCGCGCCGTCAGCGGGAAGGGCTCGTCCGCGCGCTCCTCGACCCACGCGCCCTCGACGAAGCGGCCGCGCACGAGGAAGGGCTGACCGTCGACGTCGCGCACGGCGTAGACCTCGCGGCCGGAGTCACAGCCCGCGACGCGCTCGCTGACGCCTTCCCAGACGAGCGAGGTTCCAGGTGTGAGCGCGGGCCCAGCGCTGCTCGGCGCGCAGGCCGAGGCCGCGCCCGTCGACACGATCATCGCGAGACGGAGGGCGAAGCCCCCGGTGGAGTGCATTCCCATCCTGGGACTCTCGCCAATTTCGACCGCTCGCGACAATCACGCCGTGGGGCCGAGGTGACGCGCGTCCAGCTCCTGGACGGGGCGCGCCGATGCCGAGCCCACGGCTGCGTCGCGCACGCGGGATCGGGCCCACATTCGAGCCGAAGGTGCTCAGTCGACTTCGCATCGGAGCAGGATCGCGCTCGCCCGCGGCTTGCACAGACGACGCGCATGCGTCGCTTCGGAACCACCCTCGTCCTCGCCTCCGCGCTCTCGGGCTCTCTCTCGGGCTGCCTCGCCAGCGGCCTCGACGAAGAGTGCGATGGCCCCGAGGATCCGATGTGCAGCGTGTCGATCGAGGGCCTCTCGCGCCCGGGCAACTACGCGCCGACGGCAGACGCGCTCGCGGCGGGCTCCGGCATCGTGACGTACGACGACGTGCCCGCGTGGGACGGCGGCGCGCACTGCGCTGGCGGCATCACGGTCGGCGGTCGCACGCTCTCGACGTACCTGCGCGCGAACTTCGACGGCATCTCCTCGATCGGCGGCTACTCGTGCCGACAGAACACGGCGAACCTCGCGAAGATGAGCGTTCACGGCTCGGGTCGCGCGCTCGACATCATGATCCCGCTCCAGCTCGGGCGCGGCCGACAACGACGTGGGTGATCCGATCGCGAACTGGCTCATCGAGCACTCGAGCGAGATCGGCGTGCAGTACCTGATCTTCGATCGCTCGCAGTGGAGCGCCTCGCGCTCGAGCGATCGCGTGCGCGCGTATACGGGGCCGAACCCGCACATCGATCACATCCACGTCGAGATCACGCTCGAGGCCTCGCGCCAGGAGACGCCTTGGTACACGGGCGGCGGCAGCACCGATCCGGTCATGCCGCCCGAGCCTGTGCGCCCGCAGCTCGACGCGCGCTTCGTGACGCAGGGCTCGGACGCGATGACCGACACGACGGGCGTCGCGCAGTACACGGCGTGCGCCGGTGACCCGGTCACGTTCTGGTTCGAGGTCGAGGACACGGGCGTCGCGTCGTGGGTCGACGTGAGCGACACGCGCCCCACGGGCTGGGGTCGCGCGGTTCGCCTCGGCGTTCCGGGCGATGGATCGGATCCGTTCACGGGCGTCGGTCGTGTGTCGCTCGATGACTCGAGCAACGTCGACGTGCGCCCGGCCACGTACAGCCCGCCGGGCCCCGACTGCAACGACGCGCTCTATTGCCGCCGCACGATCTTCACGATGTCGGGCACCGCGCCGCGCGAGGTGGGCATCCACCGCACGAGCTGGCGCCTCGTCGACGAGACGCGCGCGTGGTTCGGCCCCGAGATGTGGCTGAGCTTCCGCGTGACCGAGTGCACGCCCGAGCCGATGCCCGAGCCGGAGCCCGAGCCGATGCCCGTGGTCGACGTCGACGGCGATGGCACGTCCGTGGCGCTCGACTGCGACGACACGGACGCGAACATCCACCCGGGCGCAGACGAGCTCTGCGAAGACGCGATCGACGCGGACTGCGACGGCGTGGACCCGGCGTGCGAGACGCCGAGCATGCCGACGCCCGACCCGGACATCGACGACCCCGGCTTCGATTGGTCGGGCGGCGAGCCCGTGCACACGGGCGGTCAGCCGAGCACGCACCGCATCTCGTCGAGCTGCTCGGTGTCGGCCACCGGCATGTCGCGCGGCGGGACGCTGCTCGCGTCGGGCCTCTTGCTCGGCCTCGGGGTGCTCGTCGGATCGCGACGCCGTCGCACGGCGAAGCGCTGAGAGACCCTGAGGTCGCCGCAGTCTGTGCCACGGCGCGGGGGCGTCGCGAGGGCACCGAATCGCGCGGATCGACCACGAATTAGGTCGATCTGCGACGTGTGCCGCCGCCCGGATGAGTCCGTGAGCGTCGGCACGGGGCCTGCAAAGTCGTGTGGCATGTCCACCCGATCGCTCCTCTCCTCGCTCCTCGTCTCCTCCGTGTCGGCCTCGTCGATCCTGGTCGGAGGCTGTCTCGCGACGCACTCCACCGAGGCGCTCGAGGTCGAGGTGAGCCTCGCGAGCGTGACGCTGGCGCAGGACTGTCCGACGGGCGCCGCGGAGCCTGGCTTCGCCGGCGACTGCGCGGAGGACTCGGACGGCTGCGGCGGCTGGTGTGAGCAGAGCTCGCTCCAGCTGCGCATCACCGCGACGGCGGACGGGACCGAGGTGCCGTTCGAGATCGTCTCGGTGCGCGTCACGGATCCCGACGCCGCGCTCGTCGGCTCGCTCACCACGCGCAACCCGCGCGTGTTCACCGTGGACAGCTACACGGCGTGGGACGAGACCATCGCGCCGAGCGACGACCTCAGCGTGACGTACGACACGACCGCGCCCGACTGGTACGCGTCGGGCGCGCGCCTCGCGTGGGGCACCGTCTACGAGGTGGAGGTCGTGGTCCGCGTCGACGGCGTCGAGCGCACGCTCCGCGGCGAGGCGATGCGCGAGCCCGAGATCGTCACCTGAGTCGCTGACTGCCCCAGCCGGAGAATGTCACCCGAGTCGCTGAGTGCCCCACGCGCTGAAGCGCGGGGCATGGGCGAGCCCAGCAAGCCCTTCGGGCTCAGACCCCCCACCTGCAACGTCGAGAGATCTTCATGCGCACCTCACTGCTCCACACCGCGTTCGCGCTCTCGGCGCTTCCCCTCTCGGCGTGTCTCGCGACCCACTCGACCGAGGCGCTCGACGTCGACGTGAGCATCGCGAGCGTCGCGCTCGCGGACGACTGCGGCAGCGCGGGGCTCATCGGCGGAGCGGAGCGCTGTGCGCCCGACGTCCCGTGTCCCGATCTCTGTCAGCAGAGCTCGCTCCAGCTACGGATCGTGGCGAGCGACGACGGCGTCGAGGTGCCGTTCGAGATCGTGTCCGTGCGCGTGATCGATCCCGAGACCGGTGGCAGCTCCACGCTCACGACGCGCAACCCGCGGCTCTTCGTCGACGGCTACACCGCGTGGGACGAGACCATCGCGCCGAGCGACGAGCTCGACGTGTCGTACGAGACGAGCGCGCCGGACTGGGGCGCGATCAGCTCGGGCGCGGACTCGGACGATCGCTTCGGCTGGGGCCATGCCTACGACATCGAGGTGCGCGTGCGCGTCGACGGCGTGGAGCGCACGCTCACCGCCGAGGCGATGAGGGAGCCCGAGATCGCGACCTGATCGGTGCATGATCCGCGTGTGTCCCTCCGATCCGTTCTCGCTCTCGTCGCGTGCCTGACGGTCGGATGTAGCGATCCTCCTGCGGCGCCATCGACGACGTCTACGCGACCCGAGCCTCACGACACGACGCCGCGTCTCGAAGGGCTCGAGCCGTGGAGCGATCGGTGGATCGCCGCGCACGCGGAGAGCTACCTCGAGGATCCCGCCGCGCGTCGCGCCGCGCTCGAGGGCTCGCTCACGCAGCCGGACAACCTCTACTCGCAAGCGCGCCTGGCCCACTACGGGCACGGCACGCGCGGGTGGGACGCGCTGCCGGAGTGGAGCCCGCGCACGCTGCCGATCGATCGCGGGCGCGCGGATGCGATCGCGGCCGGCGGCGCGATCGACGTGCCCGACGACGCGCCGCGCCTGACCGATGGACCGCGGCCGACGACGCCGCGCGAGTGGATCGCCCTCGGCCGCCGCGTGTTCCGCGAGATGCCGCTGCGCTCGGAGCCGTACTGGACGGTGGCGCTGCGCGATCCCGAGGTCGCTGCGCGCCTCGGCATCGAGCGCGCGCCCGATGGCTCGGTGCCCGGCCTCGTGCTCGTTCGCGATCTCGATGGTGAAGCGCGCGTCGGCATCACGTGCGCGCTCTGCCACTCGTCGCCGTCGCCCGACGGCGCGACGTGGGTCGATGGCCGCGCGCGTCGCACGCTCGACTACGGCCTCGCGCGCATCGAGCTCGCGCGCTCGCTCGGTCGCACGCTCGATCCGGAGGCCGAGGCGCGCTTCTCGAGCTGGGGACGCGGGCGCGCGGACGTGCTCGAGGAGCTGTCCGACGTGCCGATCGCGATCCCCGATCTGTATGCGCTGCGCTCGCTCCGCTGGCTCACCCAGGGCGCGACGCTGCGGCACGTGACCCCGCTCGCGCTCGCGGTGCGGCAGGAGACGCAGTTCGTGCAGGCGAACCACCTCCGCACGCGACCGCCTCGCGTGCTCGTGTGGGCGCTCGTCACGTACCTCAACGCGATCGAGCCACCTCCGAACGATGACGTCGTGGCGAACGCCGAGACGCTGCGCGGGCGCACCGTGTTCGAAGCGCAGTGCGCCGGCTGTCATCGAGCGCCCGCGTGGAGCGGCGATCCCGTCGCGCTGGACCTGATCGGCACGCAGCCCGAGCTCGCCGCGGGGCACGCGCGCGGGACGGGCACGTACCGTCCCTCACCGCTCGTCCGCGTGCGAGACGCCGCGCCCTACCTCCATCACGGGGTCGTGCCGGATCTCGAGACGATGCTCTCGCCCGATCGCACCGAGCCGGGACATCGATTCGGCATGGACCTGGACGACGCCGACCGTCGTGCCTTGATCGCGTTCCTCGGATCGCTCTGAACGATCACGCAACGCGCGATCGCGAGGCGATACTGCCCGCATGAGCACATCGCCCGGCACGGACGGAAGCAGCAGCGTGGGCTGCATGGCCGGCATCGGCCTCGGTCTCGCGTTCTTGGGAGGCGCGATCTGCCTCTTCATCCTCGGCGCGGGCGAACGCGGGCACCCGGCGTTGCTCGTGGGATCGGTCGTCTGCCTGCTGATCGCGGGCACGGTGCCGCTCGCGATCGTCGTTCGTCAGGGCAGCGAAGACGCGCGAGCGATCGACGCGGTGCTCGCGCGGGGGTCGCGCGTCGACGCGCGCATCGTCGAGGTCCGCTGCCAAGCTCGGCGGTCGCCTGGATGCCGGATCATCGCGCACGGAGTTCATCCGACCACCGGCGATCCCACGTACTTCGTCGGCCCCGCGCTCCGGGTCCACTCGGCCTTCGAGCTGCGTGATCGCCAGACCGTCTCGGTCTGCGTCGACCCCTCGGATCCGACGCGAGCGGTGATGGACCTCTGGTTCCTGTCCGGCAGAAAGCCCGTCGGCTGGACGGTCTGCGCCGCCACGCTCCCTCCCTCACACGGGTGAGACGACAGACACGAGGAATCAGCGAGGCGGCGGGGTGCCGGGCGGGGCGACGTCGCTCGCGATCACGAGCGGGTAGCGGATCGCGATGCGCGCGCCGGGCGCAGGGAACACCCATGCGCGCGCGGACGCGACGACGCACTGATCGAACGCGACGTTGCCCGTGGTCGAGCTCACGATGGTGACCATCTCGATGTGCCCGTCCGCGAGCACCGTCATCTCGAGCTCGATGCGACCCGCGAGCGCGCGCGCCGCATCGACCGACGCGTGCACACACTGCTCGATCTCTCCGGCGTGCTGCTGCGCCACCTCGCGCACGCGCTCCGGCGGAAGGCCCGTGCCCTGCGCGTGGTGGTGCGCGGCGGAGCGACGAGGTCCGCGCCGAACGCCCGTGCCCCCGGGCGCGTGCGCGCGCGGCACCGTCGACGCGTACTCGAACGCGATCTCGATCACGCCCGGTGTGGTGAGCGGACGCTCGTACTGACGGGCTCGGAGCGCGCGCTCCATGCAGCGACCGAAGGCCGTCTCCGTCGAGGACGGGCTCACGTCGTCGCTGCGGAGCTCGACGTCGCTCACCTCGCCACCGGGGCCGAGATCGACGAGCGCGACGCGCTGTCCGAGCGCCAGCCGACGCCCCGCGCAGCGTCGCGCCATCGCGGGGAGCTCCGTCTCGAGCCCACCCGCCGACTCGGCCGAGACGCCCTCGTACTCGACGACCATCACGTAGAACGACTGGGCGCTCGCGCTGCTGGGCGCGAGCATGCAGAGGAGCGCGAGGAGCGCTGGGAGGGCGAAGGCGATGGTGGCGCGGATGGAGTTCATGGTGTGTTCCTCGACGCGGCTCGGCCGATCGTTGGATCCCGCGGACAGCGTACAACGAAGGCCTGGGACGCGCGCCGAGCGCGACGTATTCGACCCTTGAAAGCGTGCCCGCCCGACGCGAAGCTGCCGCGCATGAAGCGCACGTTCCATCCCGAGGTCGAGCCGTTCCGCACCGGCATGCTCGAGGTCGGCAGCGGCCACCAGATCTACTGGGAGGTCTCCGGAAATCCGAGCGGCAAGCCGGTGGTGTTCCTCCACGGCGGCCCCGGCGGAGGCTGTGACCCGAAGCAGCGGCGCTTCTTCGACGCGTCTCGCTACATGATCGTCCTCTTCGATCAGCGCGGCTGTGGACGCTCCACGCCGCACGCGTCGCTCGTCGACAACACGACGTGGCACCTCGTCGCCGACATCGAGGCCCTGCGTGTGCACCTCGGCGTCGATCGATGGCAGGTGTTCGGCGGCAGCTGGGGCTCGACGCTCGCGCTGGCGTATGCGGAGAAGCACCCCGACCGCGTCACCGAGCTCGTCCTCCGCGGCATCTTCCTCTTGCGACAGAAGGAGCTCCGTTGGTTCTACCAGTGGGGCACGAGCGAGCTCTTCCCCGAGGCCTTCGCGGACTACGTCGCACAGATCCCCGAGGCCGAGCGCGGCGATCTGATCAGCGCGTACCACCAGCGGCTCACGAGCGAGGATCCGATCGTGCGGCAAGAGGCCGCGCGCGCGTGGAGCGTGTGGGAGGCGCGCACGAGCTTCCTCCTGCCGAAGCCCGAGCACGTCACGCGCTCGGCGGGCGACGCGTTCAGCCTCGCGTTCGCGCGCATCGAGTGCCACTACTTCGTGAACCGCGGCTTCCTCACCCACGAGGATCAGCTGCTGGATGACGTGAGCAAGATCCGCCACATCCCGTGCGTGATCGTGCAGGGGCGCTACGACGTCGTCTGCCCCGCGGTGAGCGCGTACGACCTCCATCAGCGCTGGCCCGAGGCGAAGCTCGTGATCGTCGACGACGCCGGGCACTCGTCGTACGAGCCGGGCATCCTCGACGCGCTGCTCGACGCGACCGACCGTTTCTCGCGCTGACCCTCAGGGAACGCGAGGGAGGCGGATCTCGAAGCGCGCGCCGCCGCCTCCCTGGGTCGCTGCGCGGATCGAGCCCTTCTGGTTCTCGAGCAAGAGGCGTGCGGTCGCGAGGCCCAGGCCGAGGCCCAGGGGCTTGCTCGTCACGAGGGGCTCGAAGAGGCCCTTGATCGCGTCGCGCGTGAGGCCGGGGCCCGAGTCCTCGACGGCGACGAGCACCTCGTCGCGCTCGCTGCACGCGCTGACGAGCAGGCGGCCGCCGCTCGGCATCGCCTCGTAGCCGTTGCGGATCACGCTCGCGATGGCGTCGCCGGCCTGACGCGCGTCGACGTGCACGACGAGGTCGGGCTCGACCGCGCGCTCGATCGTCACGCCGCGCGGCGCGCTGGTCGCCTCGAGCGCGTTCTCGATGAGATCGTCGACGGACACGGCCTGCAGCTGCGGCGCCTTCACGCGCGCGTAGTCGAGCAGCTCGGTGATGATGCGGTTCGCGCCCCAGACCTCTTCGAGGATCGCGGCGAGCGCCTGCGCGACGTCGGGATCTCCTTGCGCGCTCAGCTTGCGCCGCAGGATCGCGCTCGCCGTCGCGATGGCCGCGAGCGGGTTGCGGATCTGGTGCGCGACGCTCGCGGCCAGCTGTCCGAGCACGCTCGAGCGCTCCTTGCGCAAGAGCTCCGCCTGCACGTCCTCGAGGGCGTTCGTTCGCTCGCGCACGCGGCGCTCGAGCTCTTCGTTCGTGTCGCGCAGCGCCTGCTCTGCGCGCTTGATGCTCGTGACGTCGGTGATGATGCCGACGAGGTGCGTGATCTCGCCGGAGTGCGGATCCCGCACGGGCTCCTTGAGGGTGCGGAGCAGGTGCATGCCGCCGTCCGTGTCCGTCAGCGACTCCTCGTCGACGACGACCGAGTTTCCGCGTTCGTAGACCTGGACGTCGATGCTGCGGAAGAAGTCGGACTGCTCCTTCGGGAAGAAGTCGTAGTCGGTGCGGCCGAGGATCTCTTCGTGCTCCCGGCCGATGAGCGCGGAGAACGCGGGGTTCACGAGCACGAAGCGAAACTCGCGATCCTTCACGAAGACGGGGTGGCCGATGTGGTCGACGATGGCCCTCAGGAGCTCGCCCGACGTCGGCTGGACGACGTCGCGTCGCACCGCATCGCCGTTGCCCGGGCCGCCGGCCTGCTCCGTCGTCACCGAACGAGCTTACACGCACGTCAGGCTCCGCCGCCGCTCTTGTGGGAACCGCTGCCGCGCCGGTCGTGGCATCGTCAGCGCGTGAAGCGAACCGAACGGCTCTTCGCGATCGCCGAGGCGCTGCGCGGTCGACGCACGGGCATCACCGCCGAGGAGCTCGCGGAGCGCTTCGGCGTGAGCCTGCGGACGATGTACCGCGACCTCGACGCGCTCCGCGAGGCGGAGCTCCCGCTCGCGGCAGAGCGCGGTCGTGGCGGCGGCTATGCGCTCGATCGCGCGTACTCGCTGCCACCGGTCAACTTCGACGTGCGCGAGGCAGCCGTGTTGCTCGTGCTGGGTCGGCTCGCGAGCGAGCTGCGTCTCGTGCCGTTCACCCAGACGCTGAGCGCGGCGCTCGACAAGGTGCGCGCCGCGCTGCCGACGCCGGCCCAGCGTCGCGTCGAGTCGCTCGGGAAGCACCTCACGTTCGTGGGCGTTCCGGCTCAGAAGAGCCACGAGCACGTGCGGCGCGCCGTGGAGACGGCGTGGTTCGAGGGCCGTCCGCTGCGCATCACGTACCTCGGCTCGGACGACGTGCTCAGCGTGCGCACGGTCCGGCTCGAGTCGGTGACCCTCGAGCGCACGACGACGTTCCTCCAGTGCCACGACCTCGAGCGCGACGAGCCGCGTCAGTTCCGGCTGCACCGCATCGAGCGCGCGGAGCTCCTCGACGCGCTGAAGTGAGAGACCGAGAAACTTCCGTTTCTCGGGATCGAATCGTCGTGCGGGGTTTGGGTGAAGCCCCCAACGCGCGGCCTGCGCCGCGGACAGTGAGAGGGCGTGCTCTTCCGCCCCAGTCAGCACAGGCAGCGGCGCACGGGCGCCACGCTCTCGGGCGAAAACACGGCTCCGTGAAGAATCGCGTCGTGCCCTTGGCGGCGCACGCGCTGTGCTTAGCGTGGTCGGCGTCGCGCTCGCTCTCACTGGGGCGGCGCCTCACGAAAGGACACTGCCGTGTTCATCGGGTTCGATCCGCTCTACTTCCTCGTCCTCGCACCGGCGATGTTGCTCTCGGCGTGGGCTGCGTGGGCCACGCGGTCGCGGTTCGCGAAGTGGTCTGCCGTGGCCAACTCACGCGGCGTGTCCGGCGCGCAGGTGGCGCGCTTCATCCTCGATCGCTCGGGTCTGCCGAACGTGCGCGTGGTTCCCTCGAGCGGTGTGCTGTCGGATCACTACGACCCTCGCGCGCGCGAGGTGCGCCTCAGCGAGTCCGTCTACTACGACCAGTCGGTGTCGGCGCTCGCGGTCGCGGCGCACGAGGTGGGGCACGCCATCCAGCACCGTGATCGCTACACGCCGCTCGTCCTCAGGAACCTCGCGGTGCCGCTCGCGAGCGTCGGCTCGAACCTGAGCTTCCTCGTGATCTTCGTGGGCTTCCTGCTCTCGATGACGCCGCTCGTGTGGGTGGGCGTGATCCTCTTCAGCGCGGTGGTCGCGTTTCAGGTCATCACGCTGCCGGTGGAGCTCGACGCGTCGCGACGCGCCAAGGACGCGCTGTCTCAGCTCGGCCTCGTGACCTCGCCCGGAGAGCGCGAGGGCGTCTCGAAGGTGCTCGGCGCGGCGGCGATGACGTACGTCGGCGCGGCGCTGTCGTCGGCGTCCACGCTGCTCTACTACCTGATCCGACTCGGCGTCTTCTCGGGCGGTCGCGATCGGCGATGATGTCCGCGTGAAGGACGGCCTCGCCGACCCGCCCCAGCCCCTCCCGTCGGGAGGGGATAGCTGGCATCGAGCACCGCGCCTCTTCGCGCTGTCCGATCTCCACGTCGATCACGGCGACGCGTTCGAGGCGCTCGCGTCGCTGCCGCCGCATCCGCACGACGGGCTCATCCTCGCGGGCGACGTCGGCGACTCCGTCGCGTCGCTCGAGCGGACGCTCGCGCTGCTCGCGCCGCGCTGGTCGCGCCTCTTCTGGGTGCCCGGCAACCACGAGCTCTGGACGGTGCGTCGTACGGGCGAGACCGATCGCGGCGTGGCCCGCTACGAGCGCCTGCTCGCGCGCTGTCGCGCGCACGGCGTGCTCACGCCCGAAGACGACTACCTCGAGTGGCCAGGCGCGCGCGTGCCTCGCGCCACGGGTGATCGACCGATCGCGATCGCGCCCACGTTCGCGCTCTACGACTACTCGTTCGCGCCGGACGGGATGAGCCCGAGAGAGGCGCGCGAGTGGGCGATGGCCGATGGGATCCTCGCGTCCGACGAAGCGCTGCTCCACGCGGATCCGTTTCCCGATCGCGAGTCGTGGTGCGCCGCGCGGATCGCGGCGACCGAGCCACGCCTCGCCGAGCGCTCGCGCACCCACGCGCTCGTGATCGTGAACCACTGGCCGCTGCGCCGTGATCTCGTCCGCATCCCGCGCATCCCCCGCTACTCGCCGTGGTGCGGCACGCGTCGTACGGAGGACTGGCACGTGCGCTTCGACGCGGCCGTCGTCGTCAGCGGCCACCTGCACGTACGCGCGACGGACGTGCGCGACGGCGTGCGCTTCGAGGAGGTCTCCGTCGGCTATCCGCGGGACTGGGATCGGTCGCGAGGCCTCGAGAGCTACCTGCGTCGCATCCTCTGATCGTGAGCAGGGCGACACGGACCTTCACTGGACGGGAGCGCGCGGCGGCTCCAAACCCCGACCCGTCATGAGCACCGAGACCGCACCCGGCCCCGTCGATCCCTCGCGCGAGCGTCTCTACTTCGCGCTGAACGCCGTGGTCTCCGTCGCGGCCATCGGGCTGCTCTCGTGGCTCCTCCTCCTGCGGTCACCGGACGACGAGGTCAGCTCGTTCGCGTTCATGCCGGCGGTCAACGCGTCGTTCAACGCGCTCTCGACCACCTGCATCGTGCTCGGCTTCCTCGCGATCCGCGCGCGCCGAGTCACCGTGCACCGCGCGCTCATGCTGTCGGCGCTGATGAGCTCCGCGCTCTTCCTCGGCGGCTACCTCTTCCATCACTACGTCCACGGCGACACGCCGTACCCCGCGGGCGCGCCGCTGCGCGGCCTCTACCTCGGGATCCTGCTGTCGCACGTGCTCCTGAGCGTCGTCGCGTTCCCGATGGTGCTGTGGACGTTCTCGCTCGCGCTCCGCGGCCAGATCGCGCGCCACCGCAAGCTCGCGAAGTGGACGTTCCCGATCTGGCTCTACGTCTCGGTGACGGGCGTCGTGGTCTTCGTGATGCTTCGCGCGGCGATGGCCTGAGCCGCGATCACAAGCTCAGGTTCACGTACCACTGCGCGAGCACGGCGCCGTGTCCGTGCACCATGCGGACCTCGATGCGGTGGACGCCCGGCTCCTGCGGACAGATCGGGCGATCGCTCCCGAGCACGGGGTGTGGGCCCTGGCGCGCGTCGGTCTGCATGAGCACGCCGTTCTGGTCGTAGAGGAAGAGGTCCAGATCCTCGACGCCCTCGGCGCTCTGCGCGAGCAGCTTGTAGCAAGAGCCGTCTCGGAGGACGGCGGTGAAGGTCTGTCGATCACCCTCTGCGAGCGTCGCGCGGAACGGCGGCTCGTAGGGCGAGAGCGCGAACGCGTCGGTCTCTTCGCGCGCGCGCATGGCGGTCTCGAGCGCGTCGACCGGCGGCGGTCGCGGGGCGGGCGGCGGTGTCGCCGGGACCGGCGGGGCCTCCTCTTCCGTGCCGCCACACCCAGCCAAACCACCGAGTGCGAGCACGGTGAGCGCTGAGACGTCGAGCGCGAGCGCGAGCGAGAGACCGAGGCGAGAGCGATGGCGCATGTTCGTCCGGACACCTTCTCGCGGCGTGGGTTCCTGCGCTCGCGCGCCGTCGTGGTTCACAACGACATCACCTGGGTCGGGGCGAACACCGGCTGCCGCGTGACGGGCGCGGTCTCGTAGGTGTCGTTCGATCCCCAGCACCAGACCGTGCCACCCGCGCGGATCACGCACGAGTGCTGGCGGCCCACCTCGAGCGCGATCGCGTCGTCGACGCCCATCACCTGCACGGGCACGGACGAGCAGTCGATCAGCGAGCTGCCGTTCATGCAGGACGGCTCGGGATGATCCATGAGGCCGTCGCCGAGCTGGCCGAGGTCGTTCGAACCCCAGCACCAGACGGTTCCGTCGTCGAGGCGCGCGCAGCTGTGTCGCGCGCCGAGCTCGAGCTCGGCGACGTTCGAGAGGTTGGTGACCTCGACCGGCTCGCGGCGGGCCGCGACGTCTTGGGTCTCGGTCGTGCCGAGTCCGAGCTCTCCGTTTCGGTTCTGGCCCCAGCACCACGCGGTGCCGTCCGTGAGCAGCGCGCACGTGTGCTGGGAGCCGAGCGAGAGGCGCGTGATGTCGGCGGTGTTCGCGAACGCGATCGGGGTCACGAACGCCGTGCAGTCGTACTCGTTGATGCCCGACACACACGTCGTGTGTGTGCGCGGATCGCCGATCTGCCCGAGGTCGTTCTGGCCCCAGCAATAGAGCTGATCTGCGCTGCGCGCGCACACCGTGCCGCCGAAGGTCGTCGACGACGCGATCTCGAGCAGGCCCGTGACCGGCTCGGGCGCGGAGCCCTCCACGCGCGGCACGACCGTCATGAGGCGCGTCATGAAGTCGCCTTGCGCGAGCTGACCCACGCTGTTGTCGCCGATGCACGACGGCGCGCCGGACGCGTCGAGCCAGCACGTGAAGACGAAGCTGTTCGCGAAGCTCCTCGCGTTGCGGAACGTGGGGGCGGCCTCGGGACGCAGACGATCGGCCTCGATCTCTCCCGAGATCATGTAGCCGCGCGATCCCCAGCACAGGAAGTCGCCGTCGGCCTCCTCGGCGCACACGTCGAAGCCGCCTTGCGCGTAGATGTGCTCCACCGGTCCCGGGAGATCGACGTGCACCGCGACGTTCGAGCAGTCCGTGCGCTCGCTGCCGCCCACGCGAGGACAGCCGGGCAGGTGGCGCGACGCACCGTCGCCGAGCTCGCCCGACTGGCCACGGCCCCAGCACCACACGTCTCCGTTTCCTCGGAGCGCGCAGCTCGTCTCGAAGCCGAGCGCGATCTCGACGATCTCGCAGCCCGCGCCTTCGCAGCGCGGCGCGGGCGCATCGGGTCCACGCGCGGCGTCCACGGGCTCGGCCGCGTCCGGCGCGCGGAACGCGTCGCGGGGCTCGGGCGCATCGAACGGTGACGGCCCAGCGTCGACCGTGGGGGTGGGCTCGGCGCAGCCGGCGGTGGACGCCGACGAGACCGCGAGCGCGACGAGGAGGACACGGAACGATCGAGTCATGGAGTGTGCTCCGGCAAGGAAGAAGCCCATGGGAAGGAAGCCCCGCGAAGGCGGCACGCTCTATCCGAGCGAAGTAGTCCGGGCAAACCCGCACGTGCGTGGCTGCTACACCTCGCGGCCATGAAGCGCGCGGACAAGGCCGAGAAGATCGTCGACATCCTCGGTCGGCTCCATCCGGACACGCCGATCCCGCTCGATCACACCGACCCGTTCACGCTGCTCGTCGCCGTCGTGCTCTCCGCGCAGACGACCGACAAGAAGGTGAACCAGGTCACGCCCGCGCTCTTCCGCCGCGCGCCGACCGCGGCGGCGATGGCCGCGCTCGAGGTCGACGAAGTGCGCCGCTTCATCCGCGAGGTGGGCCTCGCTCCGCAGAAGGCCAAGGCGCTCGTCGGCCTCTCGAAGCTGCTCGTCGAGCACCACAGCGGCGAAGTGCCGCGCACCTTCGATGCCCTCGAGGCGCTGCCGGGCGTGGGCCACAAGACGGCGTCGGTGGTGATGGCGCAGGCGTTCGGCGTACCGGCGTTCCCCGTGGACACGCACATCCACCGCCTCGCGTGGCGCTGGGGTCTGTCGAAGGGAAAGAACGTCGAGCAGACGGAGCGCGATCTCAAGCGCGCGTTCGACGCGTCGCTCTGGAACCGACTGCACCTCCAGATCATCTACTTCGGCCGCGCGCACTGCCCCGCGCTGCGCCACGACCACGACGCGTGTCCCATCTGCAGCTGGGCCGCGAGCGGCGCGGTGCGGAAGGCAGAAGCGAAGCGAAAGAAGGACGGATGACCGGCCCTAGCGCCGGAGTGCCCCTCCACCGCAACGCGGGGGAGGACACGCGGGCTTGGGCCCCGCGAGGTGGGGGCCAGGTCACGCAAGTCGCGTAACGTGGATCGCCAGCGCTACGATGCGGTGGAGATGCCTGGGCTCGACTCCGTCCCGACCTGGATGATGCCGCTGCTCGCGGTGCTGGCGATCCTCGTGGTGGTCCTCGTGATCTTGCAGGGCGTGCTGCCTGCGCTCCGCCGCCCCCGCGGTGGACGCCAAGCGCGTGCGCGCGTGAGCGTGGCCGTGGCGCGCGCCACCGATGCGTCGCGTCCGATCGCAGAGCGTGCGCGCGCGTTCCTCGAGGCCGGACGCGAGGCGCGAGACGCGCTCCACAAGCCGAGGCTCGCGGCGCGCTACGCGCACTACGCGCACGAGCTCGCTCCGGGCGACCCGGACGTGGTCGCGTTCACGATCGAGATCATGCGAACCGCGAAGCGCCACGTGGGCCTCGAGCTCGCGCTCTGGACGTCGCTCGATCGCGCCGAGGACGACGCCACGTTCGAGCGCGCGCGCGCCGCGCTCGCAGCGCTCTACGACGGACCGCTGAAGAAGCCCGAGCGCGGCCGGGTGCTCTCGAAGCTGACGCGCCGCGCCGCGGACGCGAGCGAATGAAGCGCGCGTATCGACCGTCGGAGGCCGCGTGAGCACGCGCCCCAGGATCGGCGCTCGCGCGTCGAGCACGCTCTTCTCCCTCTTCGCAGCGCTGATCGCGCTCGGGTTGTCGTTGGCCGCGGCCGTGCACGACGGGCACGCGCAGGAGCGCGTCGGCGCGTTCACCGCGACCGAGCGGGCCGCCCTCGATCGCGGCGAGCTCGTGAGGCGACCCCACGTGTCCAACACGCGCGAGCCGTGGGTCGGAGGCACGTCGTTCCAGGTCGTGGATCGTCCCGTCGCCGAGGTCTGGCGCGCGCTCAACGATCTCCCCGCCTACCGCCACATGCTGCCCGGCACCGCGCTCACGCGCGACGACGGTCTCGATCGCGGCGCGCGCATCCTCTACATCGAGCAGTCGCAGATGGGCGTGATGGCCGCCTACTCGCTGCGCCTCCGTCACGACGCGTCTGCACGCCGCGTGACGTTCGAGCTCGACCGCGACCGCCCGCACGACGTGGAAGACGCGCGCGGTTTCTTGGAGATCCGCAGCTACCAGCGCACGCGCACGGTGCTCACCTGGGCCCTCCGCGCGGTGCTCGGCATGGGCGCGATGGAGTCGATGGTGGTCGGCCTGATCGACCCATGGCTCCTCCGAGTCCCCGAGACGACGAAGCAATACCTAGAAGGCTGGGGCCGCACCCGCTACCTCCACTGACAGGCTCGCGACACGGGACGAGCGGGCAGACGTGATCCCGGCCGCGAGGTCGGACTTCGCGCGTGTGCAGCCGGTGAGCCCTGTCACGAGGCCGGACGTCGCGAGTGGGCAGCCGGCGAGCCTCGCCGCGAAGGTGCACCTTCGTGAAGGGCAGGCGGTGAGCCCCGTTCCGAAGGTCGAGCTTCGCGGAGGGCAGACCGTCTGCCCCCTGTCAGCGTGAGGCTTCGCGGAGGGCAGACCGTTTGCCCCTTGTCAGCGTGAGGCTTCGCGGAGGGCAGACCGTATGCCCTTTCGTCAGGGTGAGGCTTCGCGGAGGGCAGACCGTATGCCCTTTCGTCAGGGTGAGGCTTCGCGGAGGGCAGCCCGTGTGCCCTTCGTCGCGGTGAGGCCTCGCGGAGGGCAGACCGTCTGCCCGTTCTGAAGGTCGGGGTTCGTCGGAGGCAGAACGTCTGCGGTTGGATCGTCGGAGCATCCGGACGAGGCCGGGGAAACTCGTAGGTTCCAGGCCGTGTCGTTGACCTCCGAGCGGCGTTCGGGTGACGTTGTCGGGATGCGCGGTCGGTTGGCGCTCGCTGTGTGCGCCGTGTTCGTGATCGGATCCGGAGGTACGGGGTGTGCGCCGGCCGACGTCGCGCTCACGGTGCGCGTTCAGTCTGGGCTTCGTGCGGCGGACGAGCTGCGACACGTGCGCGTGGTGCTGCGGCGAGGTGGATCGTGCGCGGACGGAGAGGTTCTCGGGTCCGAGGCGCGGGGGATCGAGCGCCGCGATCAGAGCGCGCTCGCCGCGGGGTCGCTGAGCGTCGCGGAGTTCCGGGCGCTCGCGCCCGAGGTCTACGCCGTGCAGCTGCTCGCGCGTCGCCCCGGCCCGACAGGCTTCGAGTCTGGCGCGGTCCTCATCGAGCGGTGCGTCGTCACCTCCATCGCGAGCGGCCGCGTCCTGAGGATCGCGCTGACCACGGGCTGCGTGGGCGTCAGCTGTCCTGCGCTCGGCGGGAGCCCGGCGTTCAGCGAGTGCCTCAACGGACGCTGCGTCGATCCGCGGTGCGATCCCGATCGTCCGGAGACGTTGCTCTTCTGCTGCGACCGCGACGCGCTCGGCGCGGACTGCGACGACGATCCCGGCGTGTGTCGCGGCGACGACGACTGCGAGCGCGTGGCGGACTGCGTGAGCGCGCCGACGTGCTCGGACGGTGTGTGTGTCGAGCCAGCAGAGGACACGTGTGGAGAGGGCGAGCACTGCGACGTCGTCGCGGAGGCGTGCGTCCCCGACGATCCCATTCTCCTCGTCGATGCCGGGTCGGCCGACGCGAGCGTGGTCGAGCTCGATTCGGGCGTGGTCGAAGTCGATGCGGGCGTGGAGGAGCTCGATGCGTTCCACGCGTCGGATGCGGGCGGCATGGATGCGGGCGAGATGGAGGTGGTCGACGCCGGACGCAGAGACGCCGGGCGGCGCACGGACGCAGGTCGGGACGCCGCGCCGAGCGGCCCGTGCGCAGGTCAGCCGGCGGGCACGATGTGTCGAGCGTCGGCGGGCGACTGCGACGTCGTGGAGCGCTGCGATGGCACGAGCGCCGCGTGTCCGAGCGACGGCTTCGCGAGCTCGAGCACGGTCTGCCGCGCCGCTGTGGGTGCGTGCGACGCGACGGAGCTGTGTACGGGGAGCAGCGCGGCGTGCCCGACGGATCTTCCGGCGCCCGCAGGGGCGTGCGGCGGCATGGGCAGCTACTGCGACGGAGAAGGCCGCTGCTGCGCGCCGATCTGCACGGGCGTCACGAGCTGCTCGCCGATCTGCGGGATGTGCGGGGGTGACCTCGCGTGTCAGTGCATGTGCTGCGGCGGCAGCTTTTCGTGGACCTGCGTCTGACTCTGTTGGTCTCGTTCGAGGGACCAGTCCGGAGGATGGATCACATGTCAGCGGCGGGGGACGAGCCCCCGCCCTACCGAGATTGGACTCACGTCGCGTCGAAGAACGACAGACACTCTCGTGACTCTCGGGGCTGACGCGTCGAGCCGTGGAGATCAATCGGCCAGGATGGAGCGGAGATACTCGGGCTCGTCGTCGCAGAACGACGAGCGGGCGGAGCTGCCTTGTTGGGAGCGCTCGGCGAGGGGGCGGTCGCCGCCGCGGTCCATCACGCAGCCATCGCCGTCGTCGTCGCGGTGGAAGGCCGTCGCGGGGCCGTAGGGCTGGGCCATGCCGAGCGAGTGGCCGAGCTCGTGGGCGGTGGTCTCTCCGATGATCGACGAGAGCGCGGCGATCGCGCGATCGATCTCCTCGGTGCGCGCGGCGCTCGCCTCGCCGTCGATCTCGGCGCGGGTCGCGGGGCGAGCGCGCACGGGATCGAAGAGCTCGTCGAAGAGCGGCTCGGGATCGGGGGAGCTCGGCGGGCGATCGCCGGGCAGCTCCGGATGCTCGGACCACCACAACATCGACTGCACGAACACGCCGCCGAAGCCGGGGAAGCCGTCGGCCTGCGTCTCCGCGTTCGCGCCGCCGATCGCGTCGAACATGCGGACGTTGCCCACGTCCTTGCCGGGCGAGTTGTCGTAGCCGAAGAGGCCGTTGCCGTTCGGATCGGGGCCGCCGATCTCGATCACCGTGGTCGCGGTGCGATCGAAGTCGTTCGGCTCCTCGAGCCGCACGTCGACGTTCACGCCTTCGTAGATCTCCTCCATGCGACGCACGATGCCCTCGGCGATCTCGTCTTCCGCCGACGCGAGACCGAAGCGCGCGAGGCTGTCGTAGTAGCCGGGGAGGAAGCGCAGGTAGATCACCTGCACGGGCGGACCGAGCACGAGACGCAGCGGCGCGCTCGCGCCCGCGACCTCGTCGAGGCCCGAGATCGTGATCGGCGTGGCCGTGCCCTCGAACGTGCCGCGCTGCGCGCCGAAGAGACGCGCGACGACGATCGACTCGACGACGTCGGTCTCGATGATCACGCGCACCTCGCCGCCCGACACGAAGCGGGGCACGAGCTCGCCGTCGAGCGGGCGCGCGGTGCCGCCCGCGGGCGTGAACGATCCCGAGATGCGGAGGAGCGTGGTCTCGGACGGACGATCGGCGCCGCCGAGGAAGCCTGCGCCGCGCACCGTGACGAGCCGACCCACCGAGGCCATCGCGCCGTCGAACGAATAGAGCTCGGGGCGCTGGAACGTCAGCGAGATCGACTGCGTCTCGGTCATCGCCGTCGCGCCGCCAGCGAGCGTGCGCTCGAGGCGCGCCGTGCCCGTGAGGTCGCCGGGGAACACGCCGCCGAGGTCCGTCGAGAGCACCACGACGCCGCGGGTGCGATCGGCGAGCTCGACCAACGACACGGGCAGGCGCGCGTTGATCGTCTCCGTGCCGCCGCCCGCGCGCGCGAAGTCTCCCTCGACGTGGAGCACGAGCTCGCCCTCCTCGCCGCCCACGAAGCCGTCGCCGTCGAGGACCACGACGGCGTTGCGATGCACCGCGCCGCTCAGGCCCTCGTCGAGCGCGAGCGGGAGATCCTCGGCGATGGAGAGCGCGAGCGTGTACCGCTCGCTCGTCAGGCCGCGTCCTTCGGCGACGACGTCGAGCGTGTGCGCGCCCTCGCCGAGCGAGTCCACGGCCGCGCGCGAGAGACGAAAGACGAGCGCGTCGTCGTCGCCGCTCGGGGCCTCCGTGAGCGTGAAGAGCGCGCTCGATCCTTCGAGCGCTGACAGCGTGGGATCGGGGCCGAGCCGATCGAGATCGACGCCCGTCACCCGCAGGAACGAACCTGGCAGCGCGGGGGAGGGCACCTCGATCGCGAGGATGCGCGGCGCGGGCAGCGCGGCGTCGGTCGGCGGATCACCGCCGGGACACGCAGCGACGAGCGCCGCGAGCCCGATCGCGAGCGACAGCCACCCGCTCCTCATGGCGCGCACACGTTGCGCGTCGTCCCCGAGAGATCGCTGATCGCGCGGCACGTGTAGCCGCTCCTGCAGCGGCCCACGTCGGTGGAGCAGTCGAGCGCGCACGCGCGCACGCCCGCGACGTTCGCGCAGTACGTGCCGCTCTCGCAGTCCGAGTTGCGCGTGCAGCCGGCGCGCGTGCACATGCCGCCGGGCCAGTCCACGCAGGCGCGCTGCACGCCGCAGTCGCGGAAGCTCATGCACGCCGCGCCGAGGGCGCCCGAGCCGTGCTGTGCGCAGCCGCGTCCGCCGTCGAACCACTTGCACGACTCGCCCGCGCGACAGTCGGCGTTGACGAGACACGTCGCGACGCAGTCGCTCGCCGACGTCGTCGGTCCCGGATCGGGGCACTGGTGCATCGCGGGGCACGTCGCGCTGCCGGGCGTGCACGTGTCCGGCACGCACGCGCTCGCGGAGCACACCTGTCCTGCCGCGCAGTCGCGCGTGGCCGTGCAGCTCGGGCCCGCGGACATGATCTCGATCTGTCCGAGGTACGCGTCGCCCTCGCTCATGTAGCCGTACACGCGGATGGCGTAGCGACCGGGCGAGAGCGTGCGATCGATCGTGAGCGTGCCGCCCGTGTCGGTCGACGTGGCCACGCGCGTGCCGCCCGCGTCGTAGAGCTCGAAGTCGACGATCGCGAGGCCATCGCCGACGACCGTGATCACGACGCGGCTCGTCCCTGCCACGTCGAACGCGCGGTAGTCGTCGTCCTCGAGGCAGAGCGTGCCCTCGAAGTCCGTGCCGCTCACGAGGCGCGCGGTGCCGACGGAGTCGTCGGGCTCGGACGCGTCGTTCACGCAGCAGCCGCCCGGATTCACCGTGACCGCGAGATCGTAGGCGTTCTGCGCCGTCATGAACCCGAAGACCTCGGCGTAGAGCGCGCCGCTCGAGCCCACGCAGTAGGTGACGGTCTCGGAGTCCATCACGCCCGCGCTCGATCCGAGGATGCGCCCCGTGGCGTCGAGGAGGCGCAGATCGAGATCACCTTCGGACGACGTGAAGCCATCGAGCGTCACGGTCACCTGGGACATCGCCGATGCGTCGGAGATCTCGAACAAGTCACGATCGCCAGCGCAGATCTGGCCCGACGTGGAGGTGGAGATCGATGCCGCCGTGGCGACGGTGTCGTTCGGCTCGTCGCCGTCGTTCACGCACACCGCGCTGCACGCCGTGGCCACGCTGCCGCCTGCGCCCGCGCACGCCTCCGCCGTTCCGCCTTCGCTCGTCGTCACGCTCGCGCAGGTGAGATCGCCGCAGGACGCGCCGCCGCTGCAGGCCTCGAGGCAGCGCGCGCCGCCCGCCGAGGGCGCGCAGATCCCCGAGCCACACTCCACCGACGCCGTGCAGCGCGCGCACGTGATGAGCGAACCACCTTCGCCGCCGACGGCGAAGAACGACGACAGCAGCGTGTCGCTGCGGTGATCGCAGAAGGTGCCGGTCGCGTCGTCGTTGTCGGTGGCCGACACGATGAAGAAGACCTCGCGCTCTTCGCCCACGGCCAAGCCGAGCGAGGGCACGCGCGCGCGGAAGGTGTCGCCGCCTTCGTCCTCGAAGAGCGCCTGCTCGAACTCGGTCACGTCGGGTCGATCGGGGTCGCTCGGCGTCTCGGTCGACCAATAGAGGATCGGCGGCTCGCGGAGGCCCACGTCGTCCGCTGCGCGCACGACCACGTCGTAGCCAGTGCCGCTCGTCACGCGATCGGCGCCCGCGGGCGAGGTCACGGACACCGCCGGCGCCGCGCCGTCGCAGCCCGTGCCGCCGCCGCTGCGGAGCACGACGACGTAGTTGTGCGGCACGGCGTCGTGATCGCCGTCGTCGGCCTCGAGACCGATCGTCCAGCGCTCGGAGGCCGCGATCTGATCGGGGCTCGGGCACCACTCGAAGTCCGCGCTCTTGCCGCCGTCCGGCGTGATCGTCGCGCTCGTGGGCAGCTCGCCGCGCGCGCGGATCTCGACGCCCGGGCTGTCGTCGTCGCGGATCTCGACGCGAAAGCGCACGCAGCCTTCACGCGCGAGATCGAACGTGCCGCCCGCTCCCGGCTCGAGGAACACGGGGGCCGCGTCGCTCGACGGCAAGATCTCCACGAGCGCCGTGGTCCGGTCGTACTCCTCGCCCGACGTCGACTCGATGACGATCTCGATCTCGTGCATCCCGACGTGGCTGGCGAGCGGCGTCCAGCGCAGCTCACCTCCGGACGGCGAGCCGCTGATCGACGCGACGCTCTCGATCGCGGGGATCGGCCGCGTGGGCTCGAAGCGATACCGCACGGCGCTCCCGCTCGGGTTCGTCACGGGGATGGCGATGCGCAGCGTCGCGGAGACGGTGCCGGTCGTGCGCTCGATCGAGCCGAGCATCGGGCGCTCTCCGCCGGGACAGCCCGCGAGGAGCGTCCACAAGAAGAGCGAGCAGAGGGCGAGCGACGGAAGAGGAAGACGCGGAGATCGAAGCGACATACCTCGCCATCATCGCACGAACTCACTCGGCGCCATCGAGTCAGCGCCCATCGAGTCAGCGCCATCGGGTCAGCGCCAGCGAGTCAGCGCCAGAGAGTCAGCGCCAGAGAGTCAGCGCCAGAGAGTCAACGCCAGAGAGTCAACGCCAGCGGAGGGTGACGCTGCTTCGCTCTTCGCCGCGGCCGCGGCTCGTGGTCGCGACGACCTTCACGTCACGGGCGCCCGCGAGCTCGAGCATTCGCTGCCAGAAGCCGGACAGCCAGCTCACGAGCGGGACGCCCTCGGCGCCGAGGCCCTCGAGATCCACGCGGGTCCCGTTCGGCAGCGCCGTCACGCGCGCTTCGCCGCGCGAGAAGTACACGCGGTGGAGGTGAGGCAGCCGATCGAGCACGGTGACCGGCGTCGCGGTCTGGAGGAACAACCGGTGCGTCGTCGCGAGCTCACGCTCCGCGGCGGCGCGTCCGCAGGCGATCGAGCGAACGGCGTCGGGCTGGTCGCGATCCATGGCCGCGAGGAGACTTTCGAAGAGAGCGAGCGGCAGCCACGCCATCGGCAAGATGACGCCGTCGAGCTTCTGCCGCGACGAAGGATCCATCGCCGCCAGCGTGCTCGCCGACTCCGCGCTTCCGAGCTCGGACTCGAGGTGATCGAGGAGCGCGACGACGAGCGCGCCCTTCACGGCGATCTCGTCGCGTATCGGGCGAGGCGCGGACTCGCGGGCTGCCGCGGAGATGTCGCCGATCGTGCGCTCACCCGAAGGAGGCACGCGCGGCAGGCTCGGTCCCGTCGTGGTCGCGCTCGCGGGCGGAAGGGGAGAGAGCGGTGTCGCGCTCGGCAGAGGAGCGACGTGACCGTGCGGTGGGCTCCCCGCTGCGCTCGACCGCGCCACGCGCTCGCCCGCGCCGACCCAGTCGTCCGACGCAGCGAAGAAGTAGCGAGGTCCGTTGGCCGCCGGGGTCGCGCCTTTGACGCTCGCCACGAGCGATGGACGCGCGGGCACCGATGGGCGGGCGCGTGGCTCGAAGGGCGTGCCCGGAGTGCTCGGCGGGTTCGAGGTGGGCAGCGACGGAAGCGCGGGCTGCAGCGCCGACGGCCGCGCGCGCGCGACCGGTTCCGGGGGGCGTCTCACGCCTGCCGCGCTCTCGCGGGCCGAGCCCGTGGCGAGTGGAGTCGGGACCGCCGTCGGCAGCGTCGTGGGCTCGCGCGTGGGCGCGGTCTCGCGCGTCGGTGACTCGCGCAGCGCCGACGCGATCTCTCTCGCGGTGCTCGGCGGCGCGATCTCGCTCCTGTTGCTCGACGACGCGTACTCGGTGGGCGCGCGCGCGTCGATCTTGTCCGAGCTCGACTCGCTCCGCGGCGCGAACGACAGCGGCTGCACGGGCTGCGTGGCCACGGGGTGGGTGCTGAGCATCGCGGTGACGTCGCCCATGCGCGCGCCGAACGGCACGAGCGCCTCGAGCATCTCGGTGGCGGACGAGAACCGCTGCGCGGGATCCTTCGCGAGGCCCTTGAGGATCAGCGCATCGAGCGCGGGCGGCAGGCTCGCGACCACCGTCGAGGGCGGCAGCGGCTCGACGCGCAGGATCTGCTGGAGGAGCGCGTGATAGTTGTCGCCCGTCAGCGGCAGCCGGCCCGTGAGGCACTCGTAGAGCATCACGGACACGGCATAGAGATCGACGCGGTGGTCGAGCTTCTTGATGCCGCGCGCCTGCTCGGGGCTCATGTAGTACGGCGTCCCCATCGTCACGCCGGTGCGCGTGAGGTTCGTGGGCTCGCCCTCTTCGTGCTTCATCTTCGAGATGCCGAAGTCGAGCACCTTCACGTAGTCGACGACGCCGCCGCGGCGCGTGAGGAAGACGTTGTCGGGCTTGAGATCGCGGTGGACGATCTCGCGCTGGTGCACCGCGGACAGCGCGGCCAGCACCTGGCCGATGATGTTCGCGGTGCGCGGGAGCGGGAGGCGACCCTCCTGCTTGATCACCTGCGCGAGCGCCGTGCCGCGGAGGTATTCCATCACCAGGTACGGCGCGCCGTCTTCGGCGTAGCCGAGATCGAGCACCTCCACGATGTGCTCGTGTCCCGTGGCCGCGGCGGCGCGCGCCTCGCGCTGGAAGCGGGCCACGGCCTTCTCGTCGCCCGTGAGCTCGGGGTGCAGGCGCTTGATGGCGACCTTGCGCCCGAGCGCGAGGTGCTCCGCGATGTACACGGCGCCCATCCCGCCCTCGCCGAGGATCCCGGTCACGCGGTAGCGCCCTGCGATCACGCGGCCGACGAGCGCAGGGCCCGTCTGGAGCGGCTTTCCGCTGCGCGGACAGTGGGAGTACGTCGGCGGGTGCGCCTCCGTGCAGTGCGGGCATCGCACGGGTCCGAGCTTCGCGTGCTCGCCGCTGGACGTGTTCGTGCCCCACGGAGACTCGGGAGGAGCCTCCGCGTGGCGTAGGGCACCTGCGGGCGGCGTCTGGGCAATGGACGACTGATTTTCTCGCCGTAAGTTCGTTCCGGGTTCTTCTGGCACGTCGGTCCGGCAGTTCGCTCCGGGCGAAACGAGAACCCGGTTCGAACTGCCGGACCGACGTACCAGGCATGGTCGCCCCTCACGTCCCGTCAGCGCAATAGGCGTTCGACGATGCGCCGCGACTCACCGACTCGCGGGTCGAGAGAGCGCTTCCATGCGGAGCCGCGCGATCGTCGCCAGGCCGAAGCCCTCGAGGCGCGTGTCGTTGCGCCAGCGCGGATAGCGCGTGAGCCGCACGTGACCGCCCGCGTTGCCTTCGACCAGGTAGAGCGTCGATCCCTCGGCGTAGCGGACGATCGCGCTGTGGTTCCAGGTGCTCGTCGAGATGCGCACGTAGTCTCCGGCGCGAGGCTGGAACGCGCCGTACGCCGGCGTGCCCGCGGGCGGACGGTCGCGACCGATCCACGCCCCGCGTCGCTCGAACCACGCGCGGATCGCGGCGTTGTTCCGCAGCATCCAGCCGCCCTCGTACCCGCCCGTGAACGGCAGCCCTGCTGCGCGATAGACCCACGAGACGAAGTCGCTGCACCAGAGCGCGTCGAGGCGCACGTACCGGATGAGCGGGCCGGGCGGGAGCGTTCGATGGAGGCCGACGTGCGCGAGATCGCGGCCATCCTCCGCGACGGCGAGCTGCACCACCGACATGCCGATCGACGCGGGCGCGCCGTTCAGCGGATCTCTCGCGCGAGGAACGGCGCGACACGTCAGGCCGTCGGCCGCGTAGCCCTCTTCACAGAAGCAGAAGCCCTCGTCGACCTCGCGCATGCACTGGCCATGACCTCCGCAGGTCGCTCCGAGACACGGGTCGGGCCGCGCCGCCGTCGCCGGCCTGACAGGCGCGTTCTGCGCGCGCGCATCCCCCGCGACCATCGCGAGCACGAGCGGGACGAGGACCAGCGCGACGCGAGGCATGAGCGATGAGACGAGCGTATCGCGGCTCCGGTCTGCGGCGCGACGCCCCCCCGTTCGGGATGTTCCGGTCGCGTTCCGACGTGCTCTACTGCGCGCCCCCTCGATGTCCCACCATTGCTGTCGACACCTCTCCCTCTTCGAGCAGCTCGAGCGCGCCGATCGCGAGAACAGCGAGGCGGGGGGCTCACACGCGAGCGCAGACGGCGCGCGCGGCTTCCAGATGCCGGGCGACGCGCCCCGCTGGTCGCGTCCGCGTCCGTTCGCGGTCGAGTCGCTCCGGGCCGAGGTCACGCTCGATCTCGCCAGCCGCTCCGTCGACGGTGACGCGACGCTGCGCGTGCGCCGCATCGACGGCACGGCCACCGAGGTGCTCCTCGACGCGATCGACTTCGAGCTCCACGAGGTCTTCCTCGACGGGCAGCCGGCGCGACACCGCTACGACGGCCGCGTTCTCGCGATCTCCGTGTCCCTCGAGGCGCGCGAGATCACGGTTCGCGTGCGCTACCGCGTGACGCCGCGCCGCGGCCTCTACTTCGTCACGGCGACGCCGCCGATGACACGCCCCGATCCGAGCGCGGCCCCCACCGAGGTGTGGTCGCAGGGACAAGACGAAGACAACCGCTGCTGGCTGCCGCTCGCTGATCATCCGGGCGAGCGCATGCAGTCCGAGATCATCGCGCGCGTGCCTCGCGGCTGGTTCGCGCTCTCGAACGGCACCCTCGAGTCGCACAGCCGCGAAGGGCAGGGGCCCGACGGCGAGCACGAGCGCTTCCACTGGCGACAGTCCACGCCGCACGCGCCGTACTTGATCACGCTCGCGTGCGGTCGCTTCGACGAGAAGCACGACGAGCACGGCGAGCTCTCGGTCGACTACTACGTGCCCGTCGGTCGCGCGGGCGACATCGCGCGCTCGCTCGGCGACACGCCGAAGATGATCGCGCTCTTCGAGCAGCGCCTCGGCACGAAGTTCCCGTGGGACAAGTACGCGCAGGTCGTCGTCCACGACTTCATCTTCGGCGGCATGGAGAACACGAGCGCGACGACGCTCTACGATCGCGCGCTGCTCGACGAGCGCGCGGCGATCGACGTGGACATGGCCTCGCTCGTCGCGCACGAGCTCGCGCACCAGTGGTTCGGCGATCTCGTCACGTGCCGCGACTGGAGCCACGCCTGGCTCAACGAGGGCTTCGCGACGTACTGCGAGCACCTCTGGCGCGAGCACGCCGACGGCGAAGACGAGTACCTCCTCGGCCTCGAGCACGACCAAGACGTCTACCTCGACGAAGATCGCGACCGGTATCGCCGACCGATCGTCACCAACGTGTGGAGCAAGCCGATCGACATCTTCGATCGCCACCTCTACCAAAAGGGCGGCCTCGTCCTCCACACGCTGCGCCGTCACCTCGGCGACGACGCGTTCTTCCGCGGCCTCCAGCACTACCTCGCGACCATGCGCGGCAAGAGCGCCGAGACCCGCGATCTCCACCGCGCCCTCGAAGACGCGACCGGCCGCTCGCTCGAGGCCTTCTTCGATCAGTGGATCGCGCGCGCGGGCCATCCCTCGCTCGAGATCACGAGCGAGCACGCGGACGGTCTGCTCAAGCTCACGGTCGCGCAGACCCAGGCGCAGCGCGACGGAACGGGCGTGTTCACGCTCAGCCTCCCCCTGCGCGTCGTCACCGAAGAGTCCTCGGACGAGATCACGCTCGAGGTCACGCGCCCGCGCGAGACCTTCGCGATCAAGTGCGCGAAGGCTCCGAAGATGGTGCTCGTCGATCCGGCCTCGCACGTGCTCGGCACCTTCGACAACCGCCTCTCGACGGCGCTGCTCACCGAGCAACTCGCGTCGGCCCCAAGGGCCCAGCCTCGATGGCGCGCAGCGCGCGCGCTCGCGCGTCGCAACGAGCCCAAGGCGCAGAAGGCTCTCGCCACGGCGCTCGCGCGCGACGCGTTCTGGGGCGTACGCGCAGAGGCCGCGACCGCGCTCGGTGAGCAGCGCACGGCCGACGCGCTCCAGGCGCTGCTGAGCGCAGCGACACCCAACGACACCGGAGCGCTCGCCGAGACCGACGCGCGCGTGCGCCGATCGATCGCGCAGGCGCTCGGCCGCTTCGAGGGCGAGAGCCGCGCGGCCGACGCGCTCCTCGCATGGATCACGGCGGGCGATCGCTCCTACCTCGTCGAGGGTGAGCTGCGCCGCAGCCTCGGCAAGACGCGTGATCCGCGCGCGTTCGACGTGCTCTCGCGCTGCTTCGAGGACGACGCTGTGAGCTGGGGCGAGAGCGTGCGACAGGGCGCCGTCGACGGCCTCGCGAGCCTGCGCGACGCGCGCGCCCTCGACGTGCTCACGCGCGCGCTCGGCGCCGAGCACGGCCCGATGGTGCGTCGCTCCGCGATGATCGGTCTCGGCAAGGCACGCACGATCACCACCGACGAGCCGCGCCTCGTCGACGTGCGCGAGGCCATCGTGCGCGCGCTCGAGACGTTCGATCCGGGCGTACGCAGCTCGGGCGCTCGCGCGCTCGCGTCGCTGCGCGATCCTGCGGCCGGCGGCCCGCTCCAGCGCCTGATCGATCGCGACCTCGACGGCCGCGTGAAGCGCATCGCGAAGGAAGCGCAGCGCGATCTGCGCGAGCGCCTCGCCAAGGGCCGCGAGTCGACGGCCTTCAAGGACGACCTCGAGAAGCTCCAGAAGGAAGTCCGCGAGCTCCGCGACAAGCTCGCGACGATCGAAGCGAGGAAGTGACCGCGCCGCGTGCGCCGCGCGCGGCACCCGTGAAGCGAGGGCCCGGCCGTCCGTAGAGCGTTGTGCGTGTCGCGTCCCGTCCTTCTCTCACGTAGGCTGACCGCATGGGCGCAGCACGAAAGCTCCTCGACGAAGCGCTCGCTCTCCCCGCGGACGAGCGAGAGGCACTGATCGAAGCCCTCAGCGAGAGCCTGCAGCCCGTCGCTCTCTCGCCCGAGTGGCAGGTGGAGGTCGAGCGTCGCATCAGCGCCATCGAGCGAGGCGAGACGGAGCTCGTCGCGTGGGAGGACGTGCACGCGCGCCTTCGGGCCGAGCTCGCCGGGTCATGACGCTCGCGTTCGACCCCTCCTCGCGCGGATCGGGGGTGCGTCCGTCATCGTCGCCTTCGCGCACTCGAAGCGTGACCCGGGCTATTGGCGGGAGCGACTGCGCTGAGCGACGACGGAGCGAGATCTGTCAGCCGATCTCGATCGAGTCGATCGCGCGCAGCAGATCGGCGATCGCGATGGGCTTCTGCAGCACACGGCCGAGGCGTCCCGACATGATCTCGCGGGCGCCGGCTCCCCACGCGCCGCCCGTCAGGAAGATCACGCGCGACGCGAGGCTCGGCCACCGCTCGAGGATCCGGTGGATGAGCTCGGTGCCGAGCGCGTCGGGCATCATCACGTCGCACACGATCACGTCGGGCTCGCGCGCCTCGATGGAGGCGATCGCCTCCTTCGCGCTCGTGGCGCCTGCGAGGTCGTGGTGGTCGCGTAAGGCCCGCTGGAGCGCGCGCACCACGCCCTCGTCGTCGTCCACGAAGAGCACGGTTCGTCGCGTGCGCGCAGGCGTCGCGACGCTCGCGGCCATGCCTGGCTCGCTGCTCGCCGCGGGCAGGAGGACGGTGAACGTCGAGCCCACGCCGGGCGAGGTCTCGACGCGGATCTCGCCGTCGATCTCGACCACCATGCGCTGGCAGATCGAGAGGCCGAGGCCCGAGCCGGCGCCGAGCGGCTTCGTCGTGAAGAACGGCGTGAACAGGCGCTCGCGCACGTCGGCGGTCATGCCCACGCCCGAGTCCTCGATGTCGATCCGCGCCCGACCGTCAGGCTCGGTCCTCGTGCGGACGACGATGCGGTTGCGGTCGCTCTCGCCCTGCGGGATCGCGTGCGCCGCGTTGATGAGGAGGTTGAGGAAGATCTGGCCGAGGTACGCCTCGGACGCGCGGACGCGCGGCACCGGCTGCAGATCGAGCACGACACGCGCGTGGTGACGCAGCTCGTTGCGCGCGAGGCGCAGCGTCGCGTCGAACACGGCGAGCACGTCGACGCGCTGCACGGCGTTGCGCTCCTCGCGCCCGAAGATCCGGAGGTCGCGCACGATGTCGCGCATCGCGGTGAGCGCCGCGTGCGCCTCCGTGAGCGCGTCGCGCGCGGCGGGCTTCGCCTCGTCGGCCGAGAGCGTCGCGAGCGCGGACTCGACGTTCCACGTGACCGCCGCGAGCGGGTTGTTGATCTCGTGCGCGAGCGCCGCCGAGATCATGCCGAGCGACGCCAGCTGCCGCGCCGCCGCGCGCTGCGCCTCCTCGCGCTTCTGCAGCGTGACGTCGCGCGACACGACGACGAGACCGGTCACCTCTCCGTCGCGCACGACGCGCCGCATCTGCACGTCCCACGTGGCATCCGGCCGCACCGTCTTCATCTCCAGCGTCACGGTGTCGGTGCCCGAGACGGCGCGCGCGACCGCTTCTCGGGCGCGCGGACGATCCTCGGGCGCGAGCGAGCTCTCCCAGCCGCGCCCCATCACGTCCGAGTCGGTGAGGCTGGGCGCGAGGTGGTTCACGAGCTCGACGTTGCCCTCACGGTCGGCGCACACGATGGTGTCCGGGATGGCCTCGACGATCGCGCGGAGGCGTGCGTGCGAGTCCGCGAGCGCCGCCGTCATCGCGCGCTCGCGCGAGACGTCGCGGAGCGTCACGAGCGCCGCGTGGTCGCCGTCGAGCGAGATGGGCGCGATCGAGAGATCGAGCGGCACGCGCCGGCCCGAGCCCGTCACGCCGATCACCAAGCCCACGCGCCCCATCGGCTGCGGCACGAGCGAGCGAAAGTACGCCTCGACCTTCGCCGCATGCCAGGCCCGCGCGCCCGGCGGGATGAGCTCGCCGACCGCGAGCCCCTCGAGGTCGTCGCGCTCGAGCAGCTCCGCCGCGAGCTTGCTCGCCAGCGCCACCGTGCCGCCGCGCGCGACGACGATCTTCGCGTCGCACGCGATCGCGAACCAGTCCGCGAGCTGCGCGCGCGAGACGCTGACGAGCCTGACGGTGGGACCCTCGATCGCGGACAAGCCCCGAGCATCGCACGACGCTCTCCCGCCACCGAGCGGCCGAGCTCAGCGACGTCGCAGCTCGGCCGGAACGTCCGATTCGATGCGCGCGTGCGACTTGGGCTCGAAGCCGGCGGCGTAGAGGCGCGCACGCATCGCATGGAACACCGCGAAGTACGCGCGGCCGAGCGCGATGCGCGCCTTGCCGATGGCGATCAGCGCCGCAGCGGCTTCAAGCTCGTCGTGCGCGGACGCGAGGTCTTCGGCGACGGTCTCCTTCAGCCTCGCTGCGCGCGTGAGACCCGAACAGGATGACCTCGCGCACTCCGTCCTCGAGCTCGGCGCGCACGAGCGCCGCGAAGCGAGAGACCGCCTCAGTCACGTTGGGCACCACTTTGGGCACGGCGCTGCGCTCCGACGACACCGTCCGAGGATCGCCGAGGTCCGTCGGGCTGCATTGACCAAGACATTGGTCAACCGCAGACTCGCTGGATGACCGTCGTCAACGTCTACGAGGCCAAGACGCACCTCTCGCGCTTGCTGCGGCGCGTCCGCGCGGGCGAGCAGATCGTCATCGCCGACGCGGGCACCCCGATCGCGCGCCTCGTTCCCCTGGCGGCGGACTCGGGGCCTCGCGTGCTCGGTGGCGACGAGGGGCGTGTGCGACTCGCCGACGACTTCGACGCCGCACTCCCGTCTGACGTGATCGCGGACTTCTGGGGAAGCACACCCGAAGCGACGACGAAGCGTGGCGCGGCGCGGAAGGGGAAGGCTCGTGCGCGCCCGGCGAAGAAGAGCGAGCGGTGAAGCTCCTCCTCGACACGCAGGTGTGGATCTGGATGCGGAGCGATCCGAAGAAGCTCTCGAAGCGAGCCACGAAGCTGCTCGTCGACGCCGACACCGAGCTGCTGCTCTCGGCGGCGACGCCGTGGGAGATCGCGATCAAGGTCGCGATCGGCAAGCTCACGTTGCCGTGCCCCGTCGAGGAGTACGTCGCGACGCGCAGCGTGCTCACGCGCGTCACGCCGCTGCCGATCACGCAGCTCCACGCGATCGAGTCCGCGCAGCTGCCGCTCCACCACCGCGACCCGTTCGATCGCATCCTCGTCGCGCAGTCGCGCCTCGAGCGCGTCCCGCTCCTGACCGCCGACCCACTCCTCGCCGCGTACGACGTCGAGCGCATCCCCGCCTGATCTCAGGTGTCCGCGGCGCCGCGCGGGTTGGAAACCGCATCCCTCGACCCGTCGCGCAGTCGCTTCAGCTCGCGCCCCGTCATCGGGCCGCGGAGGTAGCTCATCGCCCAGCGCGGGTTGAGCAGCGTGAGCTTGCTGTCCTTGGCCTCGCGCACGACGAACCACCGCGGCGCGAGGCGCTTGAGCAGGTTCGCGAGCGCGCTCTTCTTCTTGTCCTCGCCCAGGCCGTCGACGACCCGCGCGCGATCGGCGTCGGTCTGCAGGCGCCCGAGCATCCACGTGCCCGCGTTGCTCAGCGCGCGGTAGTCGAGGTCCATCGGGTTCTGCGTCGCGAGCACGCAGCCCACGCCGAACGCACGTGCCTGCTTCATCAGCGCCACGATCGGACGCTTGGTCGGTGGGCTCGCGGGGTGCGGCGGCACGAAGCCGAACACTTCGTCGAACGCGACGAGCGCTTTCAGCCGCGAGCTGCCGGGCAGGGTGCGCACCCAGCTGAGCACCTCCTCGAGGATCACGCCGAGCACGAGCTGCCGCTCGGCATCGTCCAGGTGCGCGACGCTCACGATCGTCGCAGGCGTCTTGCCGTCGACCTGGGTCATCCACGACGCGACGTCGATCGACTGCCCGCGACGCCACGCGCTGAACGAGGGCGATGCCGCGAGCGTGTTGAGGTCCGCCGCGAGATCCGCGCGGAGCTTCGGCGACACGAACGCGTCGAGCTCGAGGTGACCGATCTGCGTGATCGGCGGCTCGCTCAGATCGGCCAGGAGCTCTCCGAGCGTCGCTGTTCCGCCCTTGCCCAGGCGCCGCTCGGCGAGCACCGACAAGAGCGCATGCTCCCGGCTTCGCCCAGGATCCGCGTCGCGCCCCGTGAGCCGCAGCACCAGGGACACGGCCGTCGACAGCGCCGCGCGCGCTTCGTCCGGCGACTCGTCCCACCGAGGGCTCCGCTGCTCGAGCGCAGACAGCAGATGCAGCGGCTCGCCCGCGTCCGAGCCCGGGGTGATGACGCGGACATGCACACCGTTCGCGTAGGCAGCGAGCGCGGTCGCGTCGATGTTCCACGTCGACAGACCTGCACGTCGCGCCTCCACCGCCTTCTCGACGACCGGCGGATCAGCCACGCCATCGTCGTCACCCGCATCGGCCTCGACCCAGGGCGCCATGGCCTCGGCCTCGAAGGTGGGAAAAGCCCGCGCGAGGTTGGCGAGATCGCCTTTGACGTCGATGAGGAGACAAGGCACCTGCGCCCTCAAGGCCTCTTCGACGAGCACCGTGAGCAGGCCAGTCTTGCCACTGCCCGTCATGCCGACGATCACGCCATGTGTGAGCAGATCGTGCGCAGGAAGGCCGTAGTCACCGAGGTTGGTGCGCGCATCGAGCGAATAACGAGCACCGAGGTTCAACGTGGGAGTCATGGTGTCTCTCGCGAGAGTCTGAGAATCGTGGAAGCCCCTCCCAGGGGGAGGGGTCGGGGAGGGTCAGCGAGGCAGCGCCACGCGGGCGCGCGATGCAGGAGCAGCGACGGCCGCTCGTGCACCGCGCCCACGCTCAGCTGGTGAACGCCGGACCCCCGTTGTTCGGACCAGGCCCGACCGGCGGAACGCCCGTGTCCTCGGTGACGACGTCCTCGACGCCACCCGTGCTGCGACGACGACCACGGCGCGCGAACAAGGACGGCACGGTCTCGTCCCAGTCTTCCTGTCGGAAGCGCAGGAACATCACCATGCGACGCACCTCGTCGTAGACGAAGACGAGCCGGTTGAGCGCGCGCAGGCGCAGCTCGGCGGCAGGCGCACGGGACACGCCGTGATCACGATCCCCGAGCGCGACGACCATGCGCTGCGCGGCGAGCTCCGCGCGGTCGAGGTGCTCGACGGTCATGAGCGTCTTGCCCGCGAGGCTCGTCCAGTGCGTGCGGAGCACCTGGACGAGGACGAAGGTGCTCTGGAGGAGGGCTTGGTAGCCCTGGATGTCGCGCGCGTTCTCGAGCAGCGCGCCGTCGAGGTGGCCGTGGTTCACGAGGCCCTCCGCATCGGTGAGGAGGCCCTGGTAGGCCTTCCTCACTTCGTCGTGGAGCGGTCCGAGGTCGTTCGACTTGGCGGTCGCCGCGAGCTCGATGTCGGCCTGCCGCGTGGCGCGCGCGATGAGCGGGAGCTCGTCGAGCCACACGCCGCCCGCAGGGAACTGCGCGAGGAGCTGGTCGCGGTAGGCCGCGACCTTCGAGCTCGCCGCCTCCGCGATCCCGGCGGCTTCCTTCGCGTCGAGGGGAATGACGCGCTGGACGTCCTCCTCGGGCATGGCGAGCAGGCTCGCCCGGAGCTCGTCGAGCGCGGCGCGCAGGAGGAGGGGGGTTTGGATCGAATCGTTCGGGAGCTTGGGATCATCAGCAGGCATCACGGATCTCCCTGTGTCGACGTGGGTTCTTCCTCGTCGTGCCCAGTTATCGGGAGCTCGAGATCCGGGTTGCGTCCTTTCGACGAAAAATCGTCGAGGGGGTGGTCGGAGATGGACGGGGTCGATTTTCCAGGGGTTCGGGCGTGGTCGGAGATGGACGGCGACGGCTTCAGGGGGTCGCGGGGTGATCGGAGATGGCGCGCGTCCACCTGCGCAGGATCTCGGGGCGGTCGACGATGGAAGCGCGGCCCGCCGGGACGTGCGCCGGGTGGTTCGAGATGGGCGATGGCGGTTGCGCAGAGGTGAACGAGGCCACCTCATCCAGAATCTTGGACGGTTCGAGTCGGCCCGAGTCGACGAGACTGGCTGCCGGACCCGGGGCCTCCCCCAACGCTTCGAGACGCCGGTGTCAGTCTTGTGCAGCGCGCCAGCTGATGACCGCTAGTAGATGGGGCGTGTCGGCGTGACGACAGATCTAGTCAAAGGTCTCGCAGCGAAGAAGGCGATCCATGCATCGCTGGGTCGAGCCTTGCGCGCCCATGGGTTCGAACGGTCGCCGAACGATTCGTACTTCAGGCGAAGGTCGGACGGCGTACTGATCGTCGCCGACGTCGCCCGAGTCGCCAAGTTCGGGTACCCAGGTGTCGCGTCGTGCGTGGCGTTCGATCTGGGACTGGGAACGGCGTCGGAACCGGCCGATCCTCGCCGCACGTGCATGCGCCACGCTGCCTTCCTCCTCGGAGACGGCGCGCTCGTTGCCGGGATGTGCCGCGTGCACCGGGGGATCGTCGAGGGCTGGAAGGGGTTCGGCGCTGACGCTGAGCGGGTTGCCACCCTGCTCAGCTGGAGCGAGCTCGACCTGTGGCGCAACGCGCCCGAGGTATTGTGGTTTCGTTCATCGGGCGACCTCGAGACGTGGGCGGTGTTCGCGGACCTGGCGATTCCGCGGGCGGTGGCCCGGCTGGAGACGGCTCGCCTCGACGCCTCGGGACTCTCGCTCGCTCTCTTCTTCGACGCGGCCGGGCCGCAACGATGAGTCCGTGCAGATCGCCTCAGAGGATCGCCTCAGAGGAGCCCCAAGCAGGCGGGGCCTGGTCGGTCCCGCTCGAGGAGGGGCCGGATGCCCCTGCGGCCACAGGCAAGGCCGTGCCGGGCCGTGACGGTCGTTGACACCCCCGGGGCACCCGACTAGAACCGCTCCGCCCTCCCTCCGGCTGCGATTTTCCGCGGCTTTTCACGAGGGGCGGATCGATGGTGCGACCTTCGGCGCACCTCGACCGCCCGGAACACGGACCACGATGTTCGAGGCGTATTTCCCAGTCTTCTTGATGCTCTTCGTCGCGGTGACGCTCGCCGTCGTGATGTTCACGCTGGCCAGCCTCGGTGGAACCCACACCCCGACGCCCGAGAAGATGCTGCCGTTCGAGTCCGGATCGCCCACCACCGGTGCCGCGCACGTCCGCCTCTCGATCAAGTTCTACCTGACCGCGATCTTGTTCGTGGTCTTCGACATCGAGGCCGTCTTCCTCTACCCGTGGGCGGCTCAGTTCCGCACGCTCGGGTGGTTCGGCCTCGTCGAGATGGTCCTCTTCCTCTCCGTGCTGAGCGCGACGCTCGTGTACGCCTGGAAGAAGGGCGCCTTGGAATGGGAGCGATGACGAATGGCTGACGTACGCGGCTCCGGAAATTCGATCCCCTCCAAGGCCGTCATGGGCGGCGGCGACGCTGGCTTCGTGACCACGCGCCTCGAAGAGCTCCTCGGCTGGGCGCGCAAGTACTCGCTGTTCCAGTACCCGTTCGTCACGGCGTGCTGCGGCATGGAGTTCATGGCCGTCGCAGGCCCGCGCTACGACGTCGCGCGCTTCGGCGCCGAGGCTCCGCGCTTCTCGCCGCGCCAGAGCGATCTGCTCTGGGTCGTGGGCACCGTGAGCCAGCGCCAGGCGCCCGCGCTCAAGCGTGTGTACGAGCAGATGGGCGACCCGAAGTACGTGCTCGCGTTCGGAACGTGCGCGTCGTGCGGCGGCTTCTACGACAACTACGCGACGCTCCCGGGCATCGACAAGGTGATCCCCGTCGACGTGTACGTGCCCGGCTGTCCGCCGCGCCCCGAGGCCGTGCTCGATGGCCTGATGCTCCTCATGGAGAAGGTCGGCCAGGGCAACCGCACCACCGGCCTCGTCGCGCCCCCGCGCGAGGTGCCGGCCATGGCGAAGATCCGGAAGAAGGGCACCGCGGTGTACTTCGGCCAGGAGCGCATGAAGGAAGAGAAGGCGCTGACGCACGGCGCCGCGCCGACGGTCGCCGAGCTCCTCGAGGAGTCTCTGTCCCAGCGCCCCGTCGAGTCCGTCACGATCCTCTCGCGCGATGGGGAGACCCGCGCCGAGAAGGATCACGACGATCACCACTGAGCCGGAGCCGAACCCATGAGCAAGAAGGTCATCGACAGGCTCAAGGCCCAGCTCGGCGCGAAGATCCTCGCGACGAGCGACTTCCGTGGTGACGACGAGGCCATCGTTGGAGCCAAGGATTGGCTCGAGGCCGCGCGCTTCATCCGCGACGACGCGGAGTGCGCGATGGATCACTTCATCGACCTCACCGCGGCGGACTACCCGCTGCGCGCGCAGGATGGAGAGCCGCGCTTCGACGTGGTGCTCTTCATGCGCTCGAGCACGAAGAACCACCGCGTGCGCCTCAAGGTGCGCGTGGCCGAGGGCGAGAAGCTCGACACCGTGTTCCCCGTGTGGGCCGGCGCGTCGTGGGCCGAGCGCGAGATCTTCGACATGTTCGGGATCGAGTTCGCGAACCACCCCGACCTGCGCCGCATCCTCATGTACCCCGAGTTCCAGGGCTTCCCGCTCCGCAAGGACTACCCGATCGAGAAGACGCAGCCGCTCATGCCGTACCGAGAGATCGAGGGCATCGACAAGCTGCCGCCGTTCGGTCCGGACATGGGTCAGCCGTGGTCGCGAGTGGACTGGGCCGAGCGGCTCAGCGGCGGCGACGTGCAGGTCTCGCCGGCGATCGGCGTCCAGCAGGGCCAGCGTCCTTCGTTGAGCAAGGGCTCCGAGTATCTCGAAGAGAAGACTCCCCCCGACGCGGAGTGACACGCGCCGACCGCGCCGTGGCCCCGCATCCCTGACCCGACTTCCAGCGCCGCTTCCGGAGAATCCATCGATGGAGACCAACTACGAAGACCTCGACGAGGACGGACAGCTCGAGCTGCCGGCCGAGCCGATGCGCCTCAACATGGGCCCGTCGCATCCCGCGATGCACGGCACCATCCGCATGGTCCTCGACCTCGACGGCGAGACGATCGTCGACGTGGACATCCAGCCTGGCTACCTCCACCGCGGCTTCGAGAAGAGCTGCGAGCGCGGAAACTGGAACCAGGTCTACCCGTACGTCGACCGGCTCAACTACGTCTCGCCGATGCTCAACAACGTGGGCTTCTCGCTCGCGGTGGAGAAGCTCGCGGGGCTCAAGGTGCCGGAGCGCTGCACCTGGTACCGCATGATCCTCGGTGAGCTCGCGCGCATCAGCGATCACCTCACGTGCAACAGCGCGAGCCTCATGGAGCTCGGCGCGTTCACGCCGTTCCTCTGGTGCATCAAGACGCGCGACTACGTGTGGGACGTGCTCGAGCAGGAGACCGGCGCGCGCCTCACGCACAGCTTCGGCCGCATCGGCGGCATGGCGAAGCCGCCCACGGAGCACTTCAAGGCGCACACGCTCGCGGTGCTGCCGCAGGTCGAAGAGGCGATGGCGGAGACCGAGCAGCTCGTGCTCAGGAACCGCATCTTCCTCGACCGCATGCAGGGCATCGGCAAGCTCCGCCCCGAGCGCGCGCTCGCGCTCGGTGTGACGGGCCCGATCCTCCGGTCGACGGGCGTGGACTACGACGTCCGCAAGGCCAACCCGTACATGTTCTACAAGGACGTCGACTTCGACGTTCCGGTCGGACACGACGGCGACAACTACGACCGCTTCATGTGCCGGTTCGAAGAGACGCGTCAAGCGATCCGCATCATCCGCCAGTGCATCGAGAAGATGCCCGACTCGGGCCCGGTCAACATCGACGACGTCCGCTACGTGTTCCCCGAGAAGCAGGACGTCTACGACACGATCGAGGGCACGATCGCGCACTTCAAGATCGTGATGGAGGGCGTCAAGGTCCCGCCGGGCGAGGTCTACTCGTTCACCGAGGGCGGCAACGGCGAGCTCGGCTTCTACATCGTCTCGGACGGCTCGGGCACGCCCTACCGCGTGCGCGTGCGGCCGCCGAGCTTCCTCAACCTCCAGGCGTGTCGCGAGATGCTCGTCGGCGACATGATCCCCGACATCGTCCCCACGTTCGGCTCGATCAACATGATCGGCGGCGAGTGCGACCGATGAAGATGACGTCTTCCAACGTGGTGAGCTGAGATGCCGGTCTTCAAACTGGATGGCGCGGAGATTCCCTTCGAGCCGGGTGAGACGATCATCCGCGCGGCGTGGAAGAAGGGCACCGAGATCCCGCACTACTGCTGGCACCCGGGCCTCTCGATCGCGGCCAACTGCCGCATGTGCCTCGTGGAGATCAAGAGCGCGCGCCCGATGGCGCTGCCGATCCTCGCGTGGGACGAGAAGAAGAAGGACTACGTCGAGACGACGAAGAACAAGCTCCAGCCCGCGTGCCAGATCGAGGCCGCCGAGGGCATGGAGGTCATCAGCAAGGGCGCAGCCGTCGAGAAGGCGCAGGGCGCGGTGCAGGAGTTCCTCCTGCTGAACCACCCCGTCGACTGCCCGATCTGCGATCAGGCCGGTGAGTGCAAGCTCCAGGACTACTGGCTCGCGCACCAGAAGAAGCTGAAGCGCAAGGACACCGAGCCCGTGCACAAGCCCAAGGCGGTGCGCTTCGGGCCGACGATCGTCTACGACGCCGAGCGCTGCATCATGTGCACGCGCTGCATCCGCTTCTGCGACGAGGTCGTGGGCGACCACGTGCTCGACATGCGCGAGCGCGGCAACCGCAACGAGATCACGGTCTCGCCGGGTCGCGAGCTCGATCACGACTACACGCTGATGACCGAGCACGTGTGCCCCGTCGGCGCGCTCACGAGCAAGGACTTCCGCTTCAAGGCGCGCGTCTGGTTCCTGCGCTCGACGCCGAGCGTGTGCACGGGCTGCGCGACGGGCTGCAACACGTGGGTCGACTACGACCCGCGCTACCAGCGCGTTTACCGCCTGCGCCCGCGCGACAACGAGGCCGTCAACAAGTTCTGGATGTGCGACGACGGCATGATGTCCTACAAGCGCTTCCACGAGGATCGCATCCTCACGGGCCGCGCGCGTCAGGACGGTCGCGTCGTCGAGGTGCCGCGACAGGCTGCGATCGAAGGCGCGGTGAAGCTCCTCAAGACGGCGAGCAAGCTCGCGATCGTGCTGAGCGCTCAGGCGTCGAACGAGGACAACTTCGTCGCGGCGCGGCTCGGGTCAGCGCTGGGCGCGAAGAAGCTCTACCTCGCGGCGCTCGGCGGCTGGAAGTCCGACAAGATCCTCCGCAACGCAGACAACAACCCGAACCGCGTGGGGGCCGTGATGGTCGCCGGTGGGGCAGGGCTGCAGTCGCTGGAGGATCTCGTGAAGGCCGTCGATCGACGCGAGGTCGACGCGATCCTCTCGCTCGGCTGGGCGGCGTCGGAGGGCGTCGAGCAGCTCGCGTCGCTCGCGAACGTTCCGCACGTGAACCTCTCGAGCAACATCGGCCCGCTCACGCAGGTCGCCACGCTCGTCGTGCCGGTCGCGTCGGTGGCCGAGTCGAGCGGCGCGTTCACCAACGCGCAGGGCGTCGTCCAGACGTTCAAGAAGGCCGTGAGCGCGCCGATGGGCATCACGAGCGCCTGGGAGACGCTGCTCTCGATCGCCGCGGCGACCGGTGTGGATCTCTCCATGAAGCAGCTGTCGGACGTGCGCGGCGCGCTCGCGACCCACTCCGCGCCGACGAGCGTCGGCGACACGGCTGCCCCCACTCCGGCGGAATGAAGAAGGCCTAGGAAGACGACATGGACTTCTGGTTCATCCTCGGTGCCATCCTGAAGATGGCGTTCATCCTCGGCGTGGCGCTCTTGCTCTACGCCCCGGTGTTCGTGCTCTTCGAGCGACGTCAGAGCGCCATGTTCCAGGACCGACTCGGTCCGTACATGGGCGGCGTGAAGATGCCGGCGTTCGTGATCGAGAACATCCCCATGCTGCAGATGGGGGGCTACGCGTCGGCGGCAGGCGCGGGCGCGACGGCGCTGCTCGCGCTCGTCATGTGCTTCCTCGGCGACGCCGAAGAGCCCGCGCTGTGGCTGCTCCCGATCTCGTGGGGAACGCTGCTCATCCTCGCGGCGCTCGGCGCGCCCGCGCAGGCCGTGGGCGCGATGGTGCTGCCGCACCTCTTCCACCACGACCGCCTCACGCTCTTCGGAGGTCTTCACGCGCTGTTCGACGCGGTGAAGGCGTTCACGAAGGAAGACATCATCCCGCCCAAGGCGGACAAGTTCCTCTTCGGCATCGCGCCGATCATCGCGATGATCCCCGCGTTCGCGCTCGGCGCCGTGATCCCGTTCGGCCCGGACCTGCACCTCGACTACGTCTTCGATCAGCTGCCGAACGAGGGCGTGATCGACGGTCCGATGACGCACCTCCAGGTCGCGAGCCTGAACGTCGGCATCCTCTACATGTTCGCGGTCGGCGGCACGGGCGTCATCGCCGCGGCCATCGCGGGCTACTCGAGCGACAACAAGTTCGCGCTCCTCGGCGGCATCCGCGCCGCGAGCCAGATGGTCAGCTACGAGGTCACGCTCGGTCTCTCGCTGGTCGGCTGCTTCATGCTCTACGACACGCTCCGTCTCGAAGAGATGGTCGTGTGGCAGGCGGAGAACAGCTTCCTCGGGTTCCTCCCGGCGTGGGGCGTCTTCTACCAGCCGCTCGCGTTCGTCCTCTTCTTCTTCGCGTCGATCGCGGAGTACAAGCGCGTTCCCTTCGATGCCCCCGAGGGCGAGTCGGAGATCGTGGCCGGCTACTTCCTCGAGTACAGCTCGGGCAAGTGGCTGATGTTCATGATCGCCGAGTTCCTCGAGGTCGCCGTGAGCTCGATGCTCATCGCGGTGATCTTCTTCGGCGGCTGGGACGTGCCGGGCCTCGGCCGCAGCGGCTGGGAGGCGTTCGGCTACCACTTCGATCTGACGGGCACGAACTGGGAGTTCCTCAGCACGGTCGCGAACTCGCACTTGTTCGTGACGGTCGTCTCGATCGTCGCGTTCCTGGGCAAGGCGCTCCTGCTCGGCGTGCTCAGCCTCCAGGTCCGCTGGACGCTTCCGCGCTTCCGCTACGACCAGATCATGCAGCTCTGCTGGAAGCTGTTCCTTCCGCTCTCGCTGCTCAACGTGTTCGTCACCGGGATTCTCATCCTGCTGTTCCAGTGAGGGCGTGAGCGAATGGCCACCTACAAGATCAAGAAGCCCGCGCGCACGTTCGGTGATCAGGCGTACCTGCCTGCGATCGCCAAGGGCCTCGCGCAGACGTTCGGCCGCCTCTACACGAACCTCCTCGGCCCCGAGGATCAGAAGAAGACGGCGACCGTTCGTTACCCCGACGAGACGCGCGAGTACCCCGAGCGCTTCCGCGGCGTGCACCGCCTCACGCACCGCGCCGACGGCAGCCCGCGCTGCGTCGCGTGTCTCTGCTGCAGCACCGCGTGCCCCGCGCAGTGCATCTACATCGAGCCCGCCGAGTACGAAGCGGACGACGCGCAGCACGGCTACGAGCGCTACCCCAAGGTCTTCGTCATCGACGAGCTCCGCTGCATCTTCTGCGGCTACTGCGTCGAGGCGTGCCCGTGCGATGCGATCCGCATGGACACCGCGGTCCACGTCCCCGCGTCGTACGACCGCGAGCACTTCATCTTCGACAAAGAGACGCTCATGTCGATCCCGGGCCGCGACGGCAGCTACGTGACCGCGAACCCGCGCCACGAGCCCGGCGACGCGTCACACCCCGGGATCGATCGCGCCAAAGGTCATTGACGTGCGAGTCGGCTGGTCGCGAGCCAGCCGCGCACGTCGACACCGAGCTCCTGGCGCAGGACCACGCTGTCGATCGCCTCGACCGTGAGGCCGGCCCCTTCGAGCGTGGCGCGCAGGTAGCCGTGCGCGTGGGCATAGCGGCCGCTCGGGCCGAGCGTCCATCTCGACACGTCCGGAGCGGCCGCCTCGACGGTGATCACGAGGCGACCTCTAGGACGCAGCGTCGAGGCCATCGCGATCAGGATCGCGTCGAGCTCTCCGAAGTAGAGCAAGACCTCGGTCGCCGCGACGAGGTCGTAGGCCTCGCGCACGCCGGCCGCGTGATCGATCAAGTCGGCCTCGACGAGCTCGTCGTACGCGCCGCGTGACGCCGCGTGTCGGAGCATCTCTGCGGAGAGATCCACGCCGATCAGTCGACGCGCGACGGGACGCAGCTGCGGCGCACCGAGCCCCGTGCCGCAGCCGGCGTCGAGCACGTCGAGCCCCGCGTTCGGGAGGATCCCGGCGCGGGTCAGCGCCTCGCCCACGAGCTCGGGGCCGCGATAACCGAGGCGCGCGACGAGGACCTCGTCGAACGAGCGCGCGAAGCCGTCGAACTCGCGACGCACGTACTCCGCGCTCGCGCGTGCGGGCGCGTCGTCGATCGACGCGCGCGTGCTCGACGCGGCGAGGTGCGCGGCCACCGGATCGTCGGGCACGTGACGATGCCAGTCTCGGTAGACGTCGGCGGCCTCGTCTTCGCGGCCGAGCCGTCGGAGCACGAGCGCGAGCTCTGGATACGCGGCGTGCTCGTGAGGGCGCAGCGCGAGCCCGCGGCGGAGCGGCTCGACGGCGTCTGCCAGCGCGAGCTCGCGCACGAGCGCGCGCCCGAGGTTGAGGAGCGCCTCGGCGAACGATGCGTCGATCGCGATCGCCGCGCGGTAGCTCTCGATCGCATCGGCCGCTCGATCGGCGCGTTGCAGCACGTTGCCGCGAAGGTTGTGGAGATCGGCGCGATCCGCAGCGCGAGCGCTGCCCGCGAGGGAGAGGGCGCGCTCGATCGTCGCGAGCACGACCTCGATCGCTGATCCGTCGCGGCGTGCCTCCACGTGCGCGAGGTTGGCGGCCGCCGCGAACAGGGTGGGCGTGATCTCGAGCGCGCGACGAAACGCCTCCTCGGCGGCCGCGAGATCGCCGCGATCACGGAGCGCGTTGCCGAGGTTGTTGTGCGCTTCGGCGCGTCGCGGCTCGAGCGCCACCGCGCGTCGGCATGCGGCGATCGCGTCCTCGACGCGCCCCGCGCGCTTGAACGCGTGACCGAGGTTGCTCCAGCCGCTCGCGTCGTCGGGATCGATCGCCAGCGCACGCTCGATGAGCGTGATCGCGTCGGCGGTCTGTCCCCGCTGGAGCGCGAGCATGCCCTTCATCGACAGCGCGGGCGCGCTGCGCGGCGCGCGCGAGAGCGCGGCGTCGTAGCCTCGCGCGGCTTCGTCCAGGCGTCCCGCGCGATGGTGCGCGACCGCGCGATCGAACGCGGCATCGACATCGTTCACGCGGCTGGGGCGACCCTTCACGCGGCGAGCGTATCCGACGGCAGGCGCTTCATCGCACGGAGCGAACGTGCAGCTCAGCGGCGACGCAGCGGAGGACGGTCACCGTCACACGGCGGAGGGCTCGCGCCGTCTGGCGCGCGGTAGACGCGCGTGCCGAGCTCGCTCGAGCGGAGCGTCGCGCCGTGCGAAGTGGTCGAGACCGGCAGACGCCACGGCGCTGTCGAGACGGGCTCCTCCCACTGCGCCGCGCCCACGTCCTCGCCGTGATCCTGCCGGTGCATGTCGCCGATCCACGCGCGACGAAGCGCGGTGACCGGTGTGAGCACGACCTCCGTCGCGCTGCGTGTCCACGACCCCGTGATCCAGTTCGACCAGCCGTTCTCGGGGCTCGTGTGCGTGTGATGGAGCTCGAAGGTCGCGTCGCTCCGCAGCACCAAGCGCGCGCGGTGAAACTCGACGACGGGGTGGACGACCGTCTCGCACTGCCAGATCTCGGGCGGCGTCGGCGTCGTGGTCTGCGCCTCGGTCGACGGCGCGATCGAAGACGCAAGCGCCACGAGAATGACGAGCAGTCCGCGCGAGAAGAGCCGCATGGCTGAGTCCGATCCTCGCACGCTCCGAGTCCTTGGGTCGCGGAGGACCTCGCCGCCCGTCAGCGCCCTCACGAGGCGTCGTCCGACGTGGCGGCGTCGTGCATCGCTGGCCGATGCAGACCATTCCCGTGGGAACGACGGACGGCATGAACGACGCAGAGCGCGCCATCGTCGAGGCGTGGTGGTCCACGCTCGGCGACGCCGAGCAGCGGGAGCTCGAGACGCAGTGGGATGCGCGCACGGACGACACCGCGCTCCATGCCGTCGAGGTGGACGGCAAGACCGAGTGGCACGAGCTGCCCATTCATCTGCGCGGGCACTTCGTCGATCGCGAGGCGCATCGCGAGGACTTCGGAGCGAAGCGTAGAAGGCCGAGTCTCGATTGCGGGGGAGCGCGAGGGGGCACCCCCTCGCAGGCCAATGAGGACGCGATGTGGAAGCAGATGCTCTGCGAGTACATCAACTCGCACGAGGTGAAGCTCTTCTTGGAGATGAGGACTGCGCCGTCGCTCGCCCTGACCGGGACGCGGACGGTCGATCGTGCTTCTCGATGACGCGCGGCTCGCGCACGATCGGCGCATGAAGCGGATCGCCCTCGTCGCCGTCGCCGTCCTCGCTGCTTCGACCGTCGTCGCGCCCGTGCGCGCCCAGGAGCTCGAGGATCGCTCCGTGAGGTTCGCGGGTGGTCTCGTGCTCGGTATGGCGGGCGAGCTCGACTCGCAGGTCGGGAACACCGAGGGCAACGTCGATCTCGAGCCGTCGGTCGGCTTCGATCTGCGCAGCGAGGTACCGGTCGCCGACTTTCTCGTGATCGGCGGGTGGCTCCAGTTCTTGAGCTTCGAGACCGACGCGAGCGAGTCCGAGCGTGAGGAGACCTTCGGCATCGACGGCTTCGTCCGCGGTCGCTGGGTCTTCGACGTCGCGCCCGAGGTCTTCCTCGAGCCCTACGTGCTCGTCCCGATCGGCCTCACGCTCGCGGTGCTCCCGGACTCCGACGGCTCGGGCGACGACATCTGGCCCGGCTTCAACACCGGCGTGTTCGCCGGCGTCCAGGTCCTTCACGGCTCGGGCTTCGGCGGCTTCGTCGAGGTCGGGTGGCGGCACGCGGAGGTGTTCCGCGAGGAGACGCTGCCCTTCGTCGGCGACGTCGACCTCGCGCTCGTGGTCAACGAAGTCGCCCTGAACCTGGGCGTCGTGTTCTCGACCGGCGGGCGGTAGCGGGTCAGCCGCTGGTGCCGAGGGGGAGACAGATGGGCGGGAAGCTCACGGTGCCGTCCGTGTCGAAACAGCGGTAGCCCGTCGGGCACTCGCGGTCGCCGTCGAACGCGCAGGCCTGCCAGCAGGAGAAGTTGCGGCCTCCGTCGAACGAGAGACAGCGACCCGCCACACCGAGCGGGTCCGCCGGGCAGCTCGGCTCCGCTTCGCTGCACGAGGCCGTGCAGATCCGGTCATCTGCCGTCGTGATCGAGCGACAGCTGAGCGCACCGGGGCACTCCGAGGTCGCCACGCAAGGCTCGTAGGCCAGCTGGTTGCGACACCCGGCCATGAGGAGCGCGAGGGCGAAGGTGACGGTCACGAGGAACGGGCGCATGCAGGCCTCCAGCCCCGAGTCTGCGGTCCGAGGTCGAGCGTGAGGCCTGAAACCATCTGATACGGAACGAGCATGCGGCCGACCGACGGGTGAAATAAGCCCGAAAGGCCGCGCGTAGGGCCCTTCGACATGCTCGCGGCCGCTCTGCCTTTTCCGATCGTCTCCGCCGAGGCAACCTCGACCCGGAGGCGTCCCATCGACGAGGCTTCCCAAGCGCTGGCGCGGCGCGCCTCTTCCGGAGATCGACGTGCCCTCGAGGCTCTGCTCCGCGAGCATGCGCGCGCCGTGGGCGACGTGTGTCGTGTGATCGCCGGCCCCGAGGACGGTCGTGATGCGGCGCAGGAGGCGCTCGAGAAGATCGTGATCTCGATCCGCACCTTCGACGCCGACAAGGGCAGCTTCCGCGCATGGGCCCTGACCATCGCGCGCAACGTCTGCCGCGATCGGCTTCGTCGCCGCGGCCTCGAGCGTCGCATCTTCGAAGATCCGGGCGATGATGGCATCGTGCAGCTCATGAGCGAGGCGCCGGACGCCGAGCGGATCACCTACGCGCGCATCGAGAGCCGAAAGCTCGCGGTGGCGCTCGAGACCTTGCCCGAGGCCATGCGCCTCGCGGTGGTGCTCTTCCACGTGCACGAGGCGAGCTACGAGGAGATCGCGGCCGCGCTCGGCGTGCCGATGGGCACCGTGATGACGTGGCTCCACCGCGGACGAAAGCGTCTGCGCGCCGCGCTCGAGTCCGCCGCCAGCCCCGCTCCGAGGGGGGAGGGCGCGGCATGAGCGACGAGCGCCAGACCGACGCGCTCCCGAACGAGGAGGGCCGGAGCGAGGAGCGCGAGAGCGAGGAGACGCAGTCGCTCTTCGTGCGCGAGCGTGAGCTCGTCGCGCTCGTCGACGCGCGTCGCGATCTCGTCGACGCCGAGGTTCACGCGCAGATCGAGGACGACGACGACCTCGGCGCTGCGCTGGCCGCGATGCGCGACGAGCGCGACGCGATCTCGATGGCGCTCAAGCGCGCGCAGCCCGAGCTCGGCGGCCTGGACGGCGACGACGTCTCGGATCTCGTCGCGCGCGCGATGTCGAAGGCCGACGCCCCCGACGTCGTCCGCATCTCGCCGCGCAGCCTCGGCTGGGGCGCGATCGCTGGTGGCCTCGCGGTCGTCGCGTCTGCGTGTGCGTGGATCGCGTTCCAAGAGACGATGACCGCGCCGATCTCGAACGCGTCGGAGAACGTGCGCCTCGCGTTCTCTCTCGGCGCCACGTTCGATCGCATCGTGGCGCTGATGCCCGGCGGCTGGACGAGCATCGCGGCTGTCGCCTTCGGCATCGGCACGTTCCTCCTCGTGTGCCTCCGCTGGATCGAGCACGGCAAGCGCATCGCGTTCCCGGCGGCCGCCGCGCTGGTGCTGTTCACGCTGTTCGGCGCGGGTCGGGCGCAGGCCTACGACATCGAGGGACGCTGGCCCTCGCCCGATCCGCGCGTCGACGTCGACATCGACGCGCAGCCGCTCCCCGTCGCGCTCGAAGCGGCGACCCGCTCCGTGAACCTCGGCCTCGTCTACGGCCTCTCCGACACGCGCTCGGTGACGCTGCACGCGCACGGGGTCCCGCTGCGCGAGGTGCTCGACGCGATGCTCGGTGGAACGCCCGCGACGGTGCGGCACACGGGCCACATGATCGTCGTGTCCGCGCCCAGCACCGGCACGCAGACGACGGATCGAAACCCAGCGGTCGGCCCCCTCCGGATCCCCTCCGCGCTGCAGGCCGGAGCCCCCAGCGTGACCGTCGGACCGATGGTGCCGACCACGCCGACCACGTCGGTCGGCCCGATGATCCCGTCGGGGCCGACGAGCCCGATGATGCCAGTCGGTCCGAGCATGCCAGTCGGTCCGAGCATGCCAGTCGGTGCGAGCATGCCAGTCGCTCCGAGCATGCCAGTCGTGCCCAGCATGCCAGTCGTGCCCAGCATGCCAGTCGTGCCGCTCTCGATCCCCGTCGTCGTGGCGCAGCCCGCGACGCGCGTGCCGCCGACGCCGATCGGTCGCATCGAGGACGTGCTCACCTTCGGCGGTGACGCGAACGTGCCGGAAGGCCACGACGTACGAGACGTCGTGACGATGGGCGGCGACGCCGAGGTGGACGGTCGCGCCTTCGGCAACGTCGTGACGATGGGCGGAGACGCAGACATCGGCGGCGTCGTCGTCGGCAACGTCGCGACGATGGGCGGCGACATCCGGATCCGGCCCACGGGCGTGGTGTTCGGTCGCCTCGAGACGATGGGCGGCGAGGTCGTGCACGAGGGCAACACGAGCCTCTCGATGCAGGGCAGCGCGCAGTTCGGCGGAGGTGACGCGCGCGGCGAGGGTGGAGGCTTCTTCGCCGCGGTCGTCGAGACCGCCGAAGCGGGCCTCCGCTACGCGCTCCTGTTCCTCGGCGCGCTGGTGTTCGCGTTCTTCGCACCCGAGCGCTTCGCCCGCCTGCACGGCGCGGTGCGTCGCGCGCCGCTTCGATCGATCGCGGGCGGCACGGTGGCGCTGATCGCGTCGGGGCTGCTCTCGATCGTCCTCGTGATCACGATCATCGGTATCCCCGTGGCGTTCGTGCTCGGTCTCGTCGTGTTCGTCGGCGCGTGCGCGGGCCTCGCCACGATCGGTCACCTGATCGGCCAGGCGCTGCCTGTGCGCGCGCTCGAAGAGCGACCGGTGATGCGCCTCGCGGCCGGCATCCTCGCGCTCTTCGTGGTCACGCGCGTGCCGTTCTTCGGCTGGCTCGCGTTCCTCGTGGCGCTCGCGATCGGCATGGGCGCGGTGGTGCTCACGCGCTTCGGCAAGAACGACGTCGACGTCGATCCCTGATCAGTCGACGGCGGGCGGTGCTTCCGCGAGCGTGAGGCTCACGCCGAACGCGCGACCCGGTCCGCCGCGCGCGCCGTCACGATGCTGCGCGCGGATCACGCGCACGTCGTCGAGCAGCGTGTCCTCGAGCGAGGCGTGGAAGTCGGCGAGATCGGGGAACGCGTCGAGCAGCGCGCGCTCGAGGTGCTGACCCGTCGCGAAGTGACGCGCTTCTTCCGTGAGGAGCGCGTCGAACACGGCCTGCGCCGCGGGGTCGGTCGTCGCGCGTCGGTACGCGCGCATCATCGCGAGCGACTCGCCCTCTGCGATCACGAGCTCGCGCACGACGATCTCGAGCGCGCGCTCGCGCGGCGGTCGGCGCGCGCCCTTCCAGCCGAGATCGTCGAGCTCGATGCGCACGTCCTCGAGCGATCCGAACTGCCCAGCGAAGCGCGCGCACAGCCGCGCGTGCCTCAGCTCGTCGCCGATCAAGCGATGCACGGCGGCGAGCACGTCGTACGGGGCCTCGACCTCGAGGAGATCGCCGAGCAGCGCCGTGAAGCGCGTGGCCGATCGGTACTCGTCGATCACGCGGAACGCCCACCCCCAGCGCGCCGCCTCGCGATCGGCGTCGGAACACGTGGAGAGATCGGGCGCGTGCGTCTCGAGCGGATCGTGTGACAGGCCCTCGAGCTCGCGCACGAACCGATCGAGCGTGGCGACGCGCGCCTCGGCGAGGAGCGGGATCATCGCGCCGATCCGCCGGACTCGCGCTGACGCCGGCGGTTCGCCTCGTAGATGCGGCAGCGCTCGTCCGGGAAGCAGCCGGCGCGCGAGCCGGGATTGCAGTGCTCGCGCCACCGCTCTTCTTCGCAGTAGCGCCGCGTCTCTTCGTCGTCGGTCGGCGGATCGCTCGTCGGCGGATCCGCCGAGGCGGTGGCGGGCGCGAACAAGATCGCGGCGAAGACGAGAGCCCGAGCGGGTGAGGGAGAACGAGTGCGAGTGGTCATGCGCCCAACCTACGAGAACGGCCGAGCGCGTGACGTAAGGGTTCGGTCAAGCCTGCTGCAGCGACTCGAGCTTCGTGATCCACCGCCCGAAGTGCGGACACGCGTCGCGCATGCGCTCCAGGCCGATGGCGGCGGCGATCTCTGGGCCGTGCAACGTCTTGCGGTAGTGCGGCAACGCGTCGCTGATGCGGCGCGCAGGGTGCGTCGTCGGGCCCTCATCGATGTCTTCTGCCGTTGCGAACGCGGATGCGACCTCCGTGAGGACCTTTCGGGCCAGCTCCCGCTCTGCTTCGTTCTGGACGCGAGCGAGCCGAGCTATCTCGTCCGCCTTGGAAAAGAGAAGCGCCTCGAACTCGTGAAGCACGAGCGCTGGGATGAAGCGGGCATCGTTCACGCTGCGGGCCATCGCGTCTTCCAGCGCCGTCGCGCGCTCCACAGGCCGAGGCGGAAGCGTCGTTGGGCGCCCCGGTAGGTTGGCCGGAAGCCCATAGAGGTCGAGCATCGTCGTCGTGTGGTCGAAGCTGGGAAGCTTGGTGATCAGATCCTTGTGGATGATCCTCCAGTCTTTGCAGTGGCCGCCACGATGGCTCGAGCCCGGATGCATCAAGCGAGACGCGGAAAGGGCGATGCCATGGCCTGCGAGATGCTGCTTCAGACTCCTATTGACGAATGCTTCCTCGGTCTGTCCTTCGCACAGCACGTGGAGTCGAATCACGTCCCCTCCGTCACCGGCTTCGCGCCCAGCGCCCCCTGTTGCCAGAGATCTCCCAGCGAATACTCCGCCAGCCAAGGCTCGAGCGTTTCGCTGCTGAGTCGCTTGCAGTGCGTGCGGCCATGCTCGTCCCGTTCTACGGTGACCGCCGCGTCCGCGTCTCCGAGAGACGTGAGAAGAGTGGCCGATTGTGTCGAGACGATCACCGTCGCCCACTGCGATGCATCGCCCAACATCGTGGCGAGCAACTCGATGGCATACGGGTGCAGTCCAAGCTCGGGTTCGTCCAACACGATGACGAGCGGCGCGTTCGGGTGAAACGCTGGTTGTCGGAGTAGAACGCACAATGCGATGAACCGCAGAGTGCCGTCCGAGAGTTGGTGAGGTCCGAAGTCGTACTCGGAACCGCGCTCGCGCCAGCGGAGGAGAATGCGGTGACCGTCGGCGCGTGACGCATCCAGTACGAAGTCGTCGAAGCGCGGGAATGCCAGCCGAATGGTCCCGCGGATGTCGTTGTACGCCGCCGTGTCCGACTTCCGCAGTGCGAGCAGGAACGCAGCGAGATTGCCCGCGTCGGCGCGCAGGAATCGATCGTCCGCGAGGTCGCCGTATTGCTTCAATGGCGCCGTGTCCGAGGTGTCGTGGAAGTGATATGCCCGGAACCGGTCGAGTCGATACTTGATGTATCGCGCGGTTGGGTTGTTCGCGTCGATGGCGGCTTGAAGGCCGGACTCCTCGGCTCCGCCGGCCACCACGAAGGGAACTGTCGTCGTGGCCTCTGCCGTCTTCGAGTACGAGACCGTTTCCTCGGCGATCATCATCCGGTCTCGCGCCACGTGGACGAGGTCGAGGTCGTACTTGTTGGTGCCAGTGTCGGTCGAGAACTCGAGTCCGATGTGTAGCCGCGTGGTCACTCGCGGTCCGTAGTGCAGCAGTGAGCTCGCGCCGCCTTGCCTCGCCACGTGATCCTGAAGACGTCGTTCCGTGGATGCGTTGAGCAATCGGAACGCCGACAGGACGTTGGACTTGCCAGCGGCGTTGGAGCCGATGAGCACGTTCAGCGGTGTCAGCGGCAGGGAGACCTCTTGGATCGAGCGGAGGCCGCCGATGCGGATGTTCGTCACGCGTTCCACGTCTACTCCGTCGTGCAGCGAGGGCCACCGCCCGCGACGAGCGTGCACGTCAGCTCGAACGCGTCGCGCTCCATGCCGGTGTCGTCTGCGCACACGCCGCGGATCCGATCGGTGCCGTCGGGAGCGCGCGTCACCTCGAACTGCATCGCCTGGATGAAGTTGTGCGAGGCCACGCGCAGCGCCGCGTCTTCTGGGTGATCGTCGACGTAGTCGTTCAGCGCGTCCGGGCTGATGCGGAAGCCGCCGCCGCCGGTCGTCACGTACGCCACGTCGAACGCGTCGGCGCCCGTCTCGTACGGCACGCGGAAGCGCTCGTACCCGTGCATGTGGCCCGAGAGCACGAGCGGGATGCGGTGCTCGCGCACGATCGGCTCGAGCGTGGTGCGCAGATCGTCACGGATGCCGTAGTCGGCGACCGAATAGAACGGTCGGTGCAGGTAGAGCACCGTGAAGCGGTAGCCGGGCTCGGCCTCGACGCGATCGAGCGTGGCCTCGATCCAGTCGTTCTGCGGCGTGCCGAGCGCGAGATCGTGCTCGGTCGAGACCGAGAGGAAGTGCACGCCGCCGCTCTCGTAGTGGTACCAGAACGTCTGATCGTCTTCGTCGCCGGGCGTCGCGAACAAGCGCTCGTAGATGTCCTCGCGCTCGAACTCGATCTCTTCTTCGTGGTTGCCGTAGCAGGGGAGGAACGCGTTCGCGCGCAGCATCGGCTGCATCGACGTGAACCAGAACTGCTGGGTCTCGAAGAGCGTCGAGTAGTACTGGATGTCGCCGACGTGTACGGAGAACTCGGTCTCGTCGGCGGGCAGCGCGGCGAGCACGCGCAGCGTTCCCATGAAGTACGGGCTCGTGTCGCCGATCGCATAGAACGTGATCGGCGTCGCCGTGTCCGTCGGCTCGTGCATCGTGCAGAAGCGGCCCGCCGCGTCTGCGTAGTCGCGGATCGCGTACGTGTAGCAAGTGGCCGGCGTGAGCCCGGTGATCACGACCTCGTTCACGAAGAACGTGCCCGGCACATCGGGCTCGTCGATCATCGGGAGGCCGATGCCGTACGCGAGCTGCACGTTCGTCTCCGTGCTCGTGCCGGTGGCGCTCTGCATCACGCCGCTGCCGTCTTCGGGCTGGTAGTCGATCGTCGCAGGCGAGAGCGCCGCGCGGCTCTCCCACCGCACGGTCACGCGGTCGGCGTGCGGCCTCATGACCCACGGCCCCTTGTACGGATCCTCGGTCGGAGGCCCGAGCGTCGCGTCGGGCCGCGCGTCCGGCGGCGGCATGTAGAACGCGTCGGTGTTCGCGTCGAAGCCCACGTCGCCCATGTCCACCACGGTGGCATCGGGCGGCGCGGGATCGTCGGGACAGCCTGCGAGCGCGGCGCTCAACGCCGCGACGCTCGCGAGCGGAGCGACACGCGTCTGCGTCACGGGGTCACGACCGTCGCGGACACGGCCTCGAGGCGGAAGCCCGCGGAGATCGACTCGCACACCGCCGGATCCGCGGTGCTCGGCTCGAGGTCCGAGAACATCGGGAGGAGGGCCATGGCCTGGTCACCGAAGCCCTGCGTCGCCGCGAAGTCGACGAGCGCCTGCACCGAGAGGCCGCCGCCGCCCTCGCCGTCGAAGAGCTCGGTCGACGAGATGCGCGCGCTGAGCTGCGAGTCCTCGAGGTCGGCCGTGGCGGTGCCGCCGAGCACGAGCGGGATCGGGATGCGCGGCACCGAGACGATCACGCGGTTGCCGCGGAGCGTCGCCATGCCGCTGCCGAGCGTCATCGTGCGGCGGAAGCTCTGGCCTGGCGCGATGAGGCCGCCCGACATCGTTGGCGGCAAGCCGGTCACCGTCTCACCGAGGCCGATGGTGACCATCACGCCGTCCGTGTCGTCGACGAAGTCGTCGATGTCGTCGACGGTCACGACGAGGAGGAACGTGCCCTCTTCGATCGCGGTCTCGAGGTTCGCGTTGATGTCGACGCCCATCGACGTGAGCGTCGAGAGCAGCGTGTTCGAGAGCTGGTTGTCGACGCCGGGCAGCATCGTGACGCTCGAGACGAAGTCGGGACGGCGCTCTTCGCACGTGCCGATGCGGCTGCCGCGACCCGAGTCCATGCCGTCGATGTCGATGCCTGCGACCTGACCGCCCTCGACCTCGTCGGCGGCGATCACGGACACGACGTAGGAGTACGTCGGCATCGTCGGTTCGGTCGCGTCGATCGAGACGAACGCGTCGGGTGCGAGGCGCACTGCGTCCGGCGCGGCGGGCGCGTCGTTCGGCGCGGGCGCGTCCTCGGCGCTGAACGCGTCGATCGCGACGCCAGTGTCGAACGCGGGGCCCGCGTCGGGGCCGATGGCGGCGTCGTCGGTGCCGGTGCCTCCGCCGCACGCGGCGAGCGTGAGGAGGGAGAGGGTCGCAAGGGAAGAGGTGCTTCGAAGGGCGGTTCGCATGGGCGCGAAGGTAGCGCGATCGCGAAGGCGCGAAAACCATCGCGCGCCGTGGTATGCGCGGCCGATGCCGTGGATCGCTCGGACGCTTCGAGGTCAGAAGGTGCTCGCGCGCTGCGAGGACGACGGAACGCTGCGCGTGGAGGATGGGCGCGTCGAGGTTCGCTACAAGCCGGGCGACGGCAAGGCGTACCGCGCGAGTCTCTCGAACCTGATCCTCATCCGCGACGCAGACGTGCTGCCCGACGATCACTGCGCACCTGCGGGAGAGCCCGGCGCGAAGGGCGACGAGAGCAGCGCCAAGAGAGCGCCAGCCAAGAAGGCAGCGACGAAGAAGGCGGCTGCTGGTGCCGAGCCCGAGCCCGTGGCCGACGGTGCGTCACTCACCGTGTACGCAGATGGCGCGTGCAGCGGCAACCCGGGCCCCGCGGGCCTCGGCGTCGTCGTCTACGATCACGACGGCAAGCGCGAGCTCTCGGAGTACCTCGGCCACGGCACGAACAACATCGCAGAGCTGACCGCGATCCAGCGCGCGGCCGAGCTCCTCGTCGACGAGAAGCGGCCGATCGTGCTCAAGACCGACAGCCAGTACTCGATCGGCGTGCTCACCAAGGGCTGGAAGGCCAAGGCCAACGGCGACCTGATCGCGAGCGTGAAGGCCGCGCTCGCGAAGGTGCCTCACATGAAGATCAAGTACGTCGAGGGACACGCTGGCCACGCGGGCAACGAGCGCGCGGACGAGCTCGCGCGCGTCGCGGTCTCGGCCCGCAAGACATCGGGCTGGGTCACGATCAAGCGCGTGTGAGCGCTCAACGCTGCAGATCCAAGAAGGGTCCGAGCGCGCGCCAGTAGGACGGATCCATCGCGAGGTCGTTGTGGCCTCGCCCGGCGATCGTCGCGAGCGACTTGTCTGCGTGGGCGCTCGCGCCGAGCGCGCGCACGGCCTCGTCGTGTGCGATCACCGCGTCTCGCTCGCCGTGCAGCAAGAGCGTCGGCGCGGTGACTCGCGCGATCTTGGCGATCGGATCGAGGCGCTCGCGCTCGCTCGGCGCGAGCGTCGCGGGATCGACACCGCGTCTCCGTGCGAAGGCGTCGACGCTCGTGAACCCGCTGTCGACGATCACCGCGCGCACGCACGAGGCTGCGGCGACCTCCCACGCGGGCGCGCTCCCGAGCGAGCGTCCCATCACGATCACCTTCGACGCCGCGAGCGCATGCACGTACGCGAGCGCCACCCACGCGTCGTCGAGCACGGCGCGCATCGTCGGCGTTCCCGTGCTGCGGCCGTACGCGCGGTAGTCGAGCACCGCGAAGCGCACGCCGCGCGCGAGGAACGAGGGCGCCGCGCCGTCCCAGTCGCTCACGATCTCGCCGTTGCCATGGAAGAGCAGCACGATCGGCCCGCGCTCGCCGTGCACGCGCAGGTGGAGCCGCGCACCCGGCACGTCGATCGCGTGATCACGCGCGCTCGGTGGGCAGGCGCGATCGTCGGCGCGAGGGAAGAAGAGCGAGCCGACGAGGTCTTCGCGATCGAGGAGCGACATGGGCAACGCAGCGTCGCAGTCCGCCGCGCGCGCGATCAAGCGGAGCGCGCCAGAGGCGTGTTACAAACGCGGGCATGACGAAGGCTCTCGGTTGGTGCGTGATCGCGTGTGCGCTCGGCGGGCTCTCGCTCGCGGGCTGCGGTGGCGGTGGATCTTCGCAGGGTGGCGGCGAGGGCGGCGAGGGCGGCGGAGAGCGGGCTTCGGGCGGCGGTGAGGTCGCGGGCGAGTCCGACGGCTTCGACATGGAGGGCTTCGAGGGCGGCGATCCCGAGGTGAACCACGGCACGCAGAGCGCGCGCGAGCTCCTCGGCGTGCACCCGCCACCGACGCCGTTCGACTCGATGAGCCACGACGACCAGGTGTACTGGATGGTCTCGAACGTCCTCCCGATCGCGGCGGAAGACTTCCGCGGCTACGACGCCGAGCGCTTCGCCACCACGACGTGCGCGCACTGCCACGGCGACAACGCCGAAGAGGTCCACTACGAGATGCCGTCCGCGCAGCTGCCGCGTCTCCCCGCGCCTGGCTCGCCGCAGTGGACGCAGATGCAGGCGAGCCCCGCCTACGCGTTCATGAACGACGTCGTCACGCCGACGATGGCGACGCTGATCGGCGAGGAGCGCTACAGCCAGGAGCACCCGGACGGCTTCGGCTGCTTCGGCTGCCACACGCAGCGGCAGTGATCGATCGCGTGGCGGGCTCGCGCGCGATCGCGACGGCGAGCGCGCGGCTCTTCGCATGTGTGCTGTCGAGCGCCGCGATGATCGCGTGCGGCGGCACCACGGCGGCGCTCGAGCGAGGCGACGATCAGCGCGCGCCCTCCTCGCGCGTCGAGCGGACCTACGCGTTCGAGCGACAGTTCGTCCGCCTGCGACGCACGGAGCGCAACGAGACGAGGGTGCGCGGCACCGTGCGGCTCGGCGTGCCCGACGCCGCCGGTCCGCATGCGCTCCGCGTGACCTCCGCGCGCTACACGCAGGGCGACGTCGTCGTGCGTGAGCTCGATCCCGCGCTCGGTGGTGAGGCCGTCGCGTTGGTGCAGGAGATGGACGAACACGGCGGCGCCGCGTCGCTCGGACCGGACGCGGAGATGCTGCTCGGGAGCGAGATCACGCAGGTGCTCGAGCTCGTGCCGATCGGGACGTGCGGCCTCGCGTCGGTGCAGGCCGACGAGACCACGATCGTGCTCGGCTTCGAGGCGGGGCAGGGCGTCCCGCGCGAGTTCCCCGCGCGCTGCACGCGCACCGCGATGGCGGGCGCGGGACGCACGGCGCTCGCGTGCGAGGCCTCGCTCGATCGTCCGCTCGAGGTGTCGAACGAGGCGCGGTCGCAAGGCATCACCGCCTCGCTCGAGGGTCGCGTCCGGGTCGACGCGACGCTCGAGGTGGCCACGGGCCTCTGCACGACGGCGGTGCATCACCTCGAGATGACCGTGGTGGAGCGGATGGGCGCCTACGAGGAGCGCGAGACGGCGATCCTCGACGTGAACACCGAGCTCACGCCCGAGGGCGAGGCAGTCCCGTCAGCCGCGCGGTGAGCTCGCGCGCGTCAGGAGCCACGGCACGGTCGCGCCCGTGATCGCGCCGAGCGCGATGCCGACCAGGCCCGCGCTCCCGCTGCAGCGGCAGCCGATCGCGCCCGAGAGGAACACCAGCGTGATCGCCGTCAGGCCATAGCCGAGACGATCGCGCTCGCGGCGCCCGCGCGTGCCCACGAGCGCGCCTCCGACGACGCCTCCGATCAGGCACGCGGGCAGGCACCACGACACACACGCCTCGCCGAGGCACACGTGCCCGCTCGACTCCGCGACGCGTACGATCACGAACGGCACGAGCCCGAAGAGGAGCGACGGGAACACCGCGGCCGCTGCGCCTTGCCCGAGGTGGAGGGCGAGGACCGACGTCGCGAACATCACGAGGCTCGCGACGATCGCGCCCGGATCGCCCACGCCGCCCGCGAGCACCGACTCGATCACGAGCACCACGAAGAGCCCGAGCGACGGCAGCGCGTGCACGAACGAGCGTCGCAGCCGCGCCCGCTCGTAGGCGCGTGTGGACTTCGCGATCAGCGTCTCGTCGTCGGTGCTCATGTCGCGTCTCCGAGGAACAGTCGTCGCAGCTTCACGAGCATCCGCTCCTTGCGCTTGCGGAGCGCGGCATCGAGCGGCGCGCCCGAGAGGATGGCCTCGAGCACTTCGCGATCTTTGTCGCCCAACCCCGCGCAGGCCTCCTCGAGCGCGACGCGGAGGCGTCGATCGTCGAGCGCGTCTTCGGGCGCGGGCGCCTCGGCGATCGGATCGACGTCGAGGCCCGTCGTGCGCGATCGCGAGCGTCGTCGACGCTCGGTGCGGCAGTGCCACGTCGCGATGGTCAGCGCCCACGCGAGCGCGTCCCCCTCGCGATCGAAGTCGGAGGCGCGTCGGAAGAGATCGATGACGACCTCCTGCACCACGTCGCTCGCGTCGGCCGTGCCGCTCGTGCCGGTGCCGAGCATGCGCTCACACAGCGCGCGCACGGGCGGCGTGACGGCGCGGACGAGCTCCGGCACGACGGTGCGATCACCGTCGGCCAGTCGCCGCATCGACGCCGTCAGCGCCGCTCGTCGCGCCGGATCCATCGACCGTTCGTGTCCGCTCCGCTCGCTACGGCAAGCGGATCAGTGCCCGCACGGGCAGCCCGCGCCGCAGTCGCCGTTCAGCGGGCACGACTCGCCGCAGCCGCAGCCGCCCTGCGAGAGCTCGTAGGCCTGCACCGCCAGCGCCGGCCCGAGCACGAGCCCCGCCACCATCAGCCATCGCCACATCGTCACCTGCATCGCGTCGTTCCTCCTGCGCCCGATCACCGGCCGCAGACCCACTGGGCGCGAGGGGCTCGCCTCGTGACGTCGGCGATCAGAATCGACCGTGGAGGCAGGCGAGCGCGGCCCACGGCACACCGAGCGAGAGCGCGGGGCGCCAGGCCCTCGGGTCCACGTACGCGAACGCGATCGCGGCGGCCCACAGCGGGAGTCAGGCGGAGCGTGATGCTCGAGATCGGATCGGACGTCGTCGCGACGCCGCGCGCGAGCGCCGCGTCGAGATCGCGCGAGAGCCCGGAACGAACATCGAGGACGCGCGGGTCCTCCCACGTCGAGAGCTCGTCGTGGAACAGCGCGAACGCCCCCGCGACGAACATCACCGAGAGCACGACGCTCGCCATCACTCCGAGCCACGTGTGCACGTCCCACAGGCGCAGGATCAGGCTCGCCTTGCGGCGTTCGCGCGTCTCGGATCGTTCGCGGGGCTCGTTCATCGCGCTGAAACGGGCATCGCCGTGGTTGGCGCCACGGCGATGCGAGAGAGAAGGGGGACTCGATCAGGGCCGGACGCTCGTGAGCTCCGTGATGCCGAGCTGCGCGCGGATGGCCTCGCCTGCGCGGTAGCTGCCGACCCAGATGTCGTACTGACCACGCGGCGGGTTGGAGAGATCGACCATCGGGTTCGTCGCGCCGCCGCCGTCGTCGTCGCAGTGCCAGCGGCCCGAGCCGTCGTTGATCACGAGCGTCGTGTCGCCCGGCGCGCGTACGAAGAAGCGCAGCCAAGCGTGCGGCGCGTCGTACTGGAGGATGAAGTCGGGCTGCGACGTCACGAAGCCGCGGCACCCGGGCGCGAGCGAGAGCGGCGCGACGTCGATCGATCCTCCCGAGGTGATCGCGACCATGTGCGGGTCGGGCAGGAAGCCACCGAGCAGCACGGCGCGACCGAAGTTGGCGGCCGCGCCGCCCGTCGTCAGCGCGCCCTCGATGAGTCGAGGAGCGTCCTCTCGATCGCGGAACGCCTCTCAGTCGAGGAACGCCCAGCGCACCCGGAAATTCGCGGCGTTGCTCGGCGTCGGCAGCGTCATCGACGACTCGCACATCTCTTGGAGGTCGAGCGGGTAGTAGCCGACGACCTCGAAGCGAACGTGACGGCCGCTGGTGAGCGCGATCACGTAGACGTTGCCGGTCATCGAGACGCAGCCCGGGTAGGTCCAGTAGCTCGAGAGCGCGGTCGCAGGAGAGCCGAGCCCCGAGCCGTCCGGCACGGTCTCGCAGGTCTCGGTGAAGTACTCCTCCACGCGGTACGAGAGCCCGTCCGGCACGCTGCTCAGGCTCTCGAACGTCGTCCCTGGCGCCGTGCGCGCGCCGGTCACGCACGACGGACCCGACACACCGCTGTTGAGGCGGATCAGGAAGCGACGGAACGAGATGTCCCAGTCGGTCGACGTGAACGCGTCCTCGTCGCCGATCTCCACCTTCGTGAGGCCGTCGTCGGTGAAGCGCGCGTAGACGAACGACTCGGTCGGCATGCGACCGCCGCCGGTCGCGTCGATCCACGTGACGAACTCACCAGGCGTGGTGCCCTCTTCGGTGATCACCGCAGGGTTCACGGTGTCGAAGAGGTCGAGCTGGCTCAGCTGCTCGTCGATGCAGGGGATGACTTCCGCGGGCACGCAGCTGCCGCCGCCACCCGAGTCGGTCGCGGCGATCGGCGCATCGGTGCCCGGGCTCGGCGCGTCGACCTCGGTGCTCGCCGCGTCGGGGGAGACGCCTGCGTCGGGCGTCGGCGTGCTGCCGCCGCATCCGCCGAGCGAGGCCATGGAGAGCCCCGCGAAGAGGAGGCCGACCGCTGGAGGAAGTGGGGTCCGACGGCGTTGGGTGGGGTTGTCCATCGGCTTCCTCCAGCGGTGGCTTGGGTGCGAGAAGAAGTCTCAGCATATCGACAGTCATTCTCACTCGCAATATGAATGTGACAGTGACTTCTGTTCTCGATAACTTCGAGGTCGTGCGCGGCTGCTCGCTTCTCCTTCTTTCTGCGGTGTTCGCGCCGTCGGTCGGTGGCTGCGACTTCGAGCTGGGGCCCGATCCATTCGCTGGCGATCCGAGCTTCGAGGACGCGGCGGTCTCGGGCGTCGACGCAGGCCCAGGCACCGACGCGGGCGTCCGCGTCGACGGCGGCGCGTCGACGATCGCGCAGCCGCTCGATCCCAACCTCTTCTTCTGTCGTGTGCAGCCCGAGGTGCTCTCTGCGCACCGCTGCGCGAGCCAGCGCGAGTGCCACGGCACCAACACGGGCTACCGACTCGACGTCTCCGCCGAGTCGATCGCGCGGCCCACGTGTCGCGACGGCGTGCCCGTCACCACGGTGCCCGCTTCGTACTACACGAACCTCGCGCGCTCGCGCGGCGAGGTGAGGCGAACTGCGACGCAGAGCGATCTCTACTCGCGTCCGATCGGCCGCTCGCATCCCGTCGACGTGTTCGGTGCGTCGAGCGCCGAGGCGCAGCTGCTCGTCCTGTGGATCGAGGGCGGACGATGAGCGCGCGCCTCGCCTGCTTGGTCCTCGCGGCGATCACCGCGGGTGGTTGCGCGACCGTGCGTCCCTACGAGCGAGAGCTGCTCGCGCAGCCGGCGATGGAGATCGGCGTCGATCCTTCGTCGGGTCTCGATCACGTGCTCTCGTACCGCGAGGGCGCGGGCGGCGAGACCACGGTCCAGGGCGGAGGCTGCGGGTGCAACTGAACGCGACGCTCGGCTTCGTCGCGCTCGCATCGCTCGCCGCCTCGGGCCACGCGCAGCACCGCGGCAGCGTGGGCACGAGCGTCTTCGTCGAGTCGCGCGCGCCGCTCGAGACGTTGGTGATCGCGCCGCGCGCGTCGGTCGGTCTCCAGGCGACGGACAGCCTCGTGATCGATCTCGGCTACGACGCCGACGTCGTCAGCGCGGCGACGATCGCGATCGTCGACTCGGAGCTCGACGTCGACGCGGTCACGAGCGCGACGCGGATGAACGACGTGCGTCACACCGCGTCCGCGGGCGCGGCCGTGGTGATCGACGACGTCACGCTGCGCGCGGGCTACCGCTTCGGCATCGAGACCGACTACCGCGCGCACGTGCCGCGCGTCGGCCTCTCGATCGACGCGTTCGATCGCGCGAGCCGCTTCGACGTCGCGCTCGGAGTGGCCTTCGACGAGATCTGCGACGCGCAGCAAGACGCGGACGCGCCGACCGATCGCGAGAAGCTCGGCGCGAGCACGGGCTGCTTCACCTCCGAGCGCGACACGCGGAGCCTCGTGACGAGCACGCTCGATCTCGCGTGGGCGCAGGCCGTGCGTCGCGACCTCGTGCTCGTGCTCTCGCTGAGCGGACAGCGCTCCGATGGCTTCCAGTCGAGCCCGTACCGCGAGGTGTGGCTCGGACCGTGGGCCGCGCAGGAGCACCATCCGTCGCTGCGACACCGCGGCAGCGTGGCGCTCGAGGCGCGCCTGGCGCTGCCTGCGATCCAGTCGGTGCTCTCGGTGCGTGCGCGCGGCTACGGCGACGACTGGGGCATGACCGCAGCGTCGGGCGAGGCGTCGCTCGACGTGACGCTCGGCGCGGGCTGGTCGGCGCGGGCGCGCGCGCGGGCCTACACGCAGTCGGGCGTCGCGTTCTACTCGGACGACTACGCGCTCCAGCCGCGTGGCCAGTTCTTCACCGGCGATCGCGAGCTCTCGCCGATGACGAGCGTGCTCGGCGGCGCGCGCGTCGCGTTCCGCATCACGGACGCGCTGCCGATCGATGGCCTCGGTGGCCTCCTCGTGACGCTCTCGGCCGACGTGTCGCGCGCCGAGTACCCGAGCTTTCACCTCCAACGTTCCCGCATCCCCGAAGGGGTGTGGGTGCTCGCAGACCTCGTCGTCTCTGGAGAGATCGAATGACCCAACGCACTGCGCTCGCGCTCGTCTGTCTCGCGCTCGTCACGCTGATCGCCGCCGCACCGGGGTGCGTGCACGGAGGCGATCGACGCGATCCACCGCCGCCCGACGCGACGGCCGACACGCCCGAGGCGCTCGACGAGGACGCGCCTGTGATCACGACCGACGACGCCGACGGCGATGGTGTGCCCGCGCCGGCCGACTGCGACGACACCAACCCGCTCGTGTACCCAGGCGCGCTCGAGGACTGCACGACGGCGACGGACGAGGACTGCGACGGCTTCGGCGGCGCCACGCCCACGGATCTCGATCCCGACTGCGACGAGGACATCGACGAAGGCAGCGATGAAGACGACGAGGACGACGATGACGATGACGAGTGATCGCGAGGTCGTCCGCGATGCGCGCTGAGGCACTCGTCGTATGCGCGCTCGTCCTCTCCTCGAGCCTCGCGTCCGCACAGGACACGCCCGTCGTCGACGCCAACGCCGTCTCCGACGAGGACGAGGCGTCGAGGGACGAGGCGGACGTGTCTGATCTCGCCTCGGAACAGGCCGCGGCCGTGTCGCCGGGCCCCGAGTCGTCCGAGCGTTGGCTCCTCGAAGAGGCCGAGCGCGCGCTCGCGCGAGGGGAGCGCGAGGTCGCCGCGTATCTCTTGTCGCGGGCGCTGCGATCCGTGGGTCCCGACGGTGCGTCCGCCGATCCGCCCGCTTCCCCGACCGGGCCTGTCGTCGTCGAACCTGTCGTCGTCGAGCCTGTCGTCGTCGAACCTGTCGTCGTCGAATCCGTCGTCGCGCCCGTGGTTGTCCAGCTCGAGGTCCATCCGTGGGGCCCCCTCTTCCTCGAGGCCGGCTTCGTGTGGGGCAGCGCGTGGATCGACGCAGGCATGGCCGCCGATCGCGCGCGTCCGAGCACGCTCGACGAGCGATCGCCGTGGACCGAGTGCGACCCGCGCGGCGAGCAGTGCAGCGTGCGCGTCGATCAGCCCGGCTTCGGATCGACGCTCGCCGTTCGCGCGGCGCTCGGTGTGCGACCCGAGCGCTGGCTCGGTGTCGCGCTCGCGGTGCGCGCGCAGCCCGACGCAGGGCAGGGCGCGCTCGCGGGCTGGCTGCTCGAGCTCGAAGGCCGCGCGCGCGCGCTCGATCACGAGGTGGTCTCGATCGACGTCGTCGCCGCGCTCGGCGCAGGCAACGTGCAGGTGCAGCCCGCGCAGGACGACGTGGACGGGCCGTACGTGCGCTCGGGTCCGGGCTTCGTCTCGCTCGCGCTGCTCACGGGCGTGCGCGTCGATCCGCACGTGCTGATCGCGCTCGACGTGCGGCCGCGCTTGGCCTTTCCGGACTTGATGTTCGTGCTCGACGTGGGCCTGCTCGTGAGCCTCTCGCCATGATGAGAACAATTCTCGGTGAGTGAGCGATCGCACTGACAATTGAGAGTCGTTCTCGACAAGCTGGGCGCATGACACGGTCGCTCCCGCTCGAGAACCAGCTCCCGGATCGCGCCTCTCGCGACGCCGATCCCTCCCTCCGCGGCTTCGATCGCGAGCCATCGCGCGCCCGCCTCGCGGCGCTCGACCTCGTGCTCGGCGCCCCCGAGACGCGGTGTCCGATCGCGGCTCGCGCGGTCCGCATCGTGCGCGGGAGCGGACGGTGAGCTGTCGCTTCGAGCTGCTCGACGAGGGCGTGAGCGGTCGCATCGAGATCTGTCGCGGCTGCGGCTGCATCGCGATCCACGTCGGTCCCATGAGCATGCGGATCGATCGCACGGGCTTCGCGCACCTCGCCGGCACGGTGCGTCGCGCGCACGTGCTGCTCGATCGCGAGCGAGACGAAGACGTCTCGGAGATGCGCGACCCCGGCTATGGCGAGATCCCGCGAGGCCAGGCGTGAGCCATGCGGCGACCCTTCGATGACGGCGCCACGCTCGACGTGAGGCGCGATCGCGCGAGCCTCGCGCTCGGCATCGTCGGCATCGTCACGTTCGCAGCGTCGCTGCTCTCGGTCACGTGGCTGCCGACGCGCCTCGACGTGCTGCTCACCGCGGCGATCACGGGCTTGCTGTGCCTCGTGGCCGCGCTCGCGCTCGGCCGCGACTGACTGGACCGATTCTCCACCCACGACCATCGACGAGAGCGAAGAGACGACATGGCGAGATACACCGGACCCCGACTCCGCAAGGTGCGGGCGCTCGACGCTGACCTTCCTGGCCTCACCGCGAAGCGGGCGGAGCGCCGGCCTTACCCGCCGGGACAGCACGGCTTCCAGCGCCGGCCGAAGAAGCAGACCGACTACAAGCGTCAGCTCGTCGAGCGTCAGAAGCTCCGCTTCAACTACGGCGTGAGCGAGACGCAGCTGCGTCGCATCGTGCTCGAGGCGCGTCGCATGAAGGGGCGGGCGGACGAGAACGTGCTCGTGCTCCTCGAGTGGCGCCTCGACAACCTCGTGTTCCGCGCGGGTCTCGCGCCGACCATCCCCGCGGCACGGCAGCTCATCGTGCACGGGCACGTGCTCGTCGACGGCAAGCGCCTCGATCGTCCGTCGGCGCGGCTGAAGGTGAACAGCGTGATCGGCGTCGCGGAGGCGAAGAAGACGATGCCCGTCGTGGCGGCGAGCTGGCAGCGACCGCGCTTCGATCGCCCTGCGTGCCTCGAGGCCGACGTCGCGGCGATGACGGTGAAGCTCGTGTCACGCCCCGACCCGCTGCAGGTGCTCTTGTCGGTGCAGACGCAGCTCGTCATCGAGCACTACGCGACGCGCATCTGAGCCGCGGACGCGAGGCCGCGCGTGCACGTCGACGATCGAACGTGACATCGTCGTGCGCGTGCAGCGGCCCCTCTTCTTCCAGACGCGTGCGCACGTGCTCGTGTGCACGGGCCCCAACTGCGTGCGCGACGGCGCGCGTCGGGTCTTCAGCGCGACGTGGCAGGCGCTCGAAGAGAAGAAGCTCGCCTACTACAAGGACGGCGGCACCGTGAGGCTGACGGAGTCGGGATGTCAGGGCGCGTGCGGTCACGGACCGAACGCCATCGTCTACTTTGTCGACGCGAGCGGCACGATGCGCGAGGGCTACTACGCAGGCCTCGACGCCGAGCGGCTCCTCGACATCGCGGCGGCCGTGCACGAAGGCCGCGATCCGGGCCCGCTGAACCGCTACGGCGGTCGCTGACTCGTCCGGCGCGTCGACTCCCGCGGGAGAAAGTCCGCGTTGTCAGGCGACCGCGCGATGCTATTGAGAGTGACTCTCACAATTGTGAGCGACGAGAACCCTTGATCTTCGAGGAAAAGAGCCATGGAGGCGCGCTGACGGGCCTCGCGATCGCCCTCTGGTCGGTCGGTCTGATCACGCCGCCGAGCGCGCGCGGGCAGGCCGTGCCGCCTTCGCCGGAGCCGGCGGTCGACGCATCGGACGACGCGCGCGAGGAGAACGACGAGGACGATCTCGCCGTCGGCGATGTCGTGATCACCGGCACGCGCAGCGAGACGCCGCTCGCCGACAGTCCTGCGCGCGTCGAGGTGATCAACCGCGAGCAGATCGATCGCTCCGGCGCGCGCGACGTGGCCGAGCTCCTCGAGGAGCAGGTCGGCATCGTCATCACGCGCAGCTTCCGCGGCGACTCGATCCAGCTCGGTGGGCTCGATCCCGAGTACACGCTCGTGCTCGTCGACGGCGATCGCGCGCCCGGTCGCATCGGTGGTGGCATCGATCTCGGGCGCTACACCGTCGAGAACGTCGAGCGCATCGAGGTGCTGCGCGGGCCGGGCAGCGCGCTCTACGGATCGGACGCGATCGGCGGCGTCGTGAACATCATCACGCGTCGCGTGACGCGGCCGCTCACGCTCGAGGGCACCGTGCAGGGCGGCGTGTCCGAGGCGTCGGGCGGCGTGTCGTCGCAGCTCGACGTGGGCGCGATGGGCGCGATGCGCGAGGGACCGGTGTCGGTGCGCGCGACCGGCGGCTACCACCTCACCGACGCGTTTCGTCGCGGCGACGAGGTCGCGACGTCGGGCAGCGCGCGTGATCAGTGGGAGCTCGGGGCGCGAGGCACGCTCGACGTGGACGACGTGGTGCTCGACGCGCGCGTCGACTACCTCGTGCGACGCCTCAGCGGCGTGGACGTCAACGCGACGGGCGCGGTCTTCGATCGCGTGCAGCTCGGCGAGCAGCTGCAGGTGGGAGTCGGCGCGCGCTACGACGCACACCGAGGCACGCGGCTGTCGGCGCGCGGCTCGTACTCGCTCTACCGCGAGCAGTTCTTGAACGATCAGCGCGGCAGCCAAGCGCTCGACGACGTGCAGGACAACCGCGAGCACCTCGGACAGCTCACGCTAGAGCTCGATCAGCGCGTGGACGATCACCAGCTGACCTTCGGCTACGAGCAGCTCGCGCAGCTGCTCGAGTCGCAGCGGCTCACGCAGTACGGGCAGCGCGTGCGCATCGCGCCGTTCGTGCAGGACGAGTGGGCGATCCTCGACGACGACGTGCGCCTCGACGCGATCGTCGGCGCGCGCTTCGACGCGGACTCGCAGTTCGGCACGGCGCTGAGCCCGCGCGTGGGCGTGCGCTTCGATCCGGTGCCGCAGCTCGTGATGCGCGCGACGTACGGCATGGGCTTCCGCGCGCCGAGCTTCCAAGAGCTCCTGCTGCGCTTCGAGAACCCGAGCGTCGGCTACGTGGTGAACGGCAACCCGAACCTCGGGCCCGAGCGATCGCACGGCGTGGACGTGTCGGTGGAGTGGACGCCGATCACCGAGGTCGTGCTCACCGCGGCGTTCTACCGCAACGACCTCGAGGGGATGATCGCGACGGTCACGCTCTCGGACGATCCGATCAACGGCACGCTCTTCAGCTACGCGAACCTCGCGCGTGCGCACACGATGGGCGTCGAGACGCGCGCGGCGATCGCGCCGATCCGAGAGCTGCGCTTCCTCGTCGGCTACGCGTTCCTCGACACGCGCGACGAGGCCGCCGATCGACCCCTCGAGAACCGCCCCGCGCACCGCGTGACGGCGAGCGCACAGCTCGCGCACCACGAGACCGGCCTCGGCGCGAACGCGCGCTTCGCGCTCTCGATGGACCGCGTCGTCTTCACCGACGACGACGGTGATGGCCTCGAGAGCGCGCAGTGGCTCGCGCCGGTGGGGCAGCTCGATCTGCGCGTGTCGTGGGCCTTCCTCGAGCGGCTCGTGCCCGAGGCGGCGCAGCACCAGGACCTCGAGATCTCGGGCGGCGTCGACAACGTGCTCGACGCTGGAGACGCGTACCTCGTGCTGCGCCCGCGGACGTACTGGCTCGCGCTGCGAGGCCGCTACTGAGTCTTCCTGTTCGAGGGACCTCTGGCCCCTCGAGCTCCCCCGGGTTCTCCCGTGCTCGCAACTTCGTTGCTGCGCGCGTGTCCGATCGCCGGCTCACCTCGTCGCTTCGCTCCTCGCCATCGCTCCTGCTCCAGGGGGAGCTTCGCTCCCCCGCCGCAGGGCGCCCCACCGACCCACCACGGAGTGTGAATGTCCTGTTCGAACCATGCCCTGCTCGCGGCGCTCGCCTGCACCGGTCTCGCGCTGGCCGCGTGTCAGCCCTCGCTCGTGCCGATCGGCAACGACGCGGGCCCCGAGCTCGACGCGTTCTTCGAGGCGACCGACGGTGCGATCCCGCCGAGCTCGGGCAACTTCACGCACACACGCTTGCCCGACGGAACGATCGAGACGCTGCTCGACGCGTCGAGCACGACGACGTGGCACCACCTCGATCTCGAGACGGGCCTCGCGGTGATGCCGAGCGATCCCTCCGCCGATCGCACCTGGGATCTCGCGTTCCAGCGCTTCCTCATCCTCTCGAACGGCGGCGCGAGCGGCGGCGGTGGCGGCCTCGTCGCGCGCATCGAGGGGCAGGCCTTCGACACGATCACGCGCGCACCCGAGAGCGGCTGGATCGAAGACCGCGTCGATGGCCCCGAGGATCGCGACGAGACGAACGACAGCGCGTTCGTGAACGGCACGAACGACTGGTACAGCTACGAGCTCGCGACGCATGCGCTCACGGCGCGCACGGACATCGTCTACATCGTGCAGACGCCCGACGCGCACTACTTCAAGGTGCAGGTGCTCGGGTACTACGACGCGGCGGGCAGCCCGGGCTTCCTGCGCTTCCGCTGGGCGCCCGTCGGCGCGCCCGCGAGCGTGATGCAGGTCGACGCGGGCATGCTGCCGGACGCAGGGCCGTCGCCCGATGCGTATGCGATCGACGCGGGCACGATCATCCCGGCCGATGCGATCACGGTCGACGCGTCGAGCCGCACCGATCTCGTCTACTTCGACATCGAGACCGCGAGCATGGTGACCGTGGCCGACCCTGCGACCGACACCGTGTGGGACGTCGCGTTCATGCGCACGCTCGTGCTCACGAACTCGGGCACGAGCGGTCCGGGCCTCGGCGGCGCGCTCGCGCGCGAGGGCGTCGCCTACGACGACGTGACCTCGACGGGAACGCTCGGCTTCGTCGTCGATCACGAGGAGGAGAGCGGCATGCCCGGCGCGCCTCCGACGAGCGTGAACCCGCTCGTGGGCAGCTGGTACGACTACGACATCACGTCGCACACGGTCTCGCCGAAGGACATCACCTACGTGGTGCGCGGCGCGACGGGCGCGTACGCGAGGCTCCGCATCTGGCGCTGGGAGGGCGGGCTCTTCCAGCTGTCGATCGAGCGCGTCGAGGCGGCGCCGGAGACCGCTGAGATCACGGTCGACGCGTCGGCGGCGGGCGTGTGGTCCTACCTCGATCTCCACCTGGGCACGGCCGTCGAGGTGACAGACGAGAGCGCCGACTCCGTGTGGGACGTGGGCCTCTCGGGCACGTCGTTCCGCACGAATTCGGGCACGAGCGGCCCGGGGGATCGCGGACGAACGGGCGGGGCGCTCGACACGATGACCGCAGACTTCGCGGCGGTGAGCGCGGTCCCCGCGACTGGCTTCGTGATCGACGAGTCGATCACCCCCGCGATGCCCGGCAGCACCCCGTACGACGGCAACACCGCGCTCGCGACTTGGTACGACTACGACCGCGTGACGCACGTGGTCTCACCGCGCGGCACGACGTTCGCGGTGCGTCTGGCCGACGGCACGGTCGGCAAGCTCGAGATCCGCAGCTACACCGCCGGCGTGTTCGTGCTCGGCTGGTCCTACGCGGGCCCCTTCCGCACGACGTTCTGAGGAGCCACGACGATGACGAAGACACTCACCAACTCGGGCATCGCGTTCGCGCTGCTCCTCATGGCCTCCACCCACGGAGGATGTGGCTCGAGCAACACGGGCACGACGGCCGCTGGGTCGTCGTCGACCGAAGGGCACGAGGCCGCGGCGCCAGCGGCGTTCGTCGAGGCGAGCGTTCACTCGGTCGCCGGGAGCTTCCAGAGCGTGATGCCGATCGCGCTCACGAGCTTCGGCGGCGCGGTGCTCACCGAGGCCGATGGGACGAGCGCGATCTACCTCGCGGGCGGCTACTTCGGAGAGCCGCACCGCTACAGCCGTGAAGGGCAGTCGCATGCGCTCCATCGCTACGCAGGCGCAGGAGGCGCTGCGCCGAGCTGGACGGAGCGCGCCGTGATGGACGCGGGCGCACAGGGCCTCACGCTCGTCGCGCACGACGGAGGCCTCGTGCGCTGTGGCGGCTCGACGATGGAGAACGCGGCGAGCGAGCCGACGCGACAGCGCGCGCTCGCGGACTGTGCGCGCTACGTGCCTTCGCGCGACGCGTGGGAGGCGTTCCCCTCGCTGCCTGCGCCGCGCTCGTCGTTCGACGCCGTGAGCGTCGGCGGTCGCATCGTCGCGATCGGCGGCTGGAACGTGCAGGGCGAGGTCTCGGCCGCCACCTTCCACGAGACGTTCGCGATCTTCGAGAACGGAGCGTGGCGCGAGCAGCCCGCGCCGTTCCGTCGACGCGCGCTCGCGGTGGCGGCGATGGGCGACGAGGTGATCGCCCTTGGCGGCATGAACGACGACCAGTCGATGAGCCGCGAGACCGAGATCTACGACGCAGCGACGGGCGCATGGCGAGAAGGCCCCGCGTACCCGGGCGATGCGTTCGGCATCGCGGCGACGGGCACGAGCGACGCAGTGTACGCGAGCGGGCGCGACGGCATCGTGCACCGGCTCGGCCGCGGTGCCTCCGCATGGGAGCCGATCGCGACGCTCGCGGAGGGACGCTTCTTCCATCGCCTCTTCGTGCGCGACGGAGCGCTCGTCGCGATCGGCGGCATCGGCTCCATGACCACCGATGGCCGCGCGCGCCTCGTGGAGGTCGTGCCGCTCTCGGGGGCGGGCGTGGCGAGCGATCGACCGCGCACGTCGGTCGCGGAGATCGACTACCCGGGCGCGACGCGAAACCGTCCCGGACTCTTCGTCGTCGACGACTCGCTCTATCTCTTCGGTGGCAACGACTCGATGGCGCAGCACGACTTCGCGCCGGAGAACTTCGAGACGGCTGCGTTCCGTCTGCACCTGCCTTCGCTGCGGTGGTTCGAGCTGCCGCCGCTTCCCGAAGGGCGACAGTCGCTGGTGAGCGCCGTGCACGATGGCGTCGCCGTGTCCGTCGGCGGCTTCGGTCACGACGAGGACGCGGAGCGCACGTACGCCGACGCGTTCGTGTTCCGTGCGAACGAGGACGCGCCCGCGTGGCAGCTGCTCCGCGATGCGCTGCCGCTGCCGCGCACGCAGTTCGGCCTGTTCTACGAGAACGACGCGCTCTGGCTGATCGGCGGCCTCGAGTTCGACTCGGCGCGCCCCGAGGATCAGCAGTTCGTGCACCTCGCGAGCGTGCTGCGTTGCCCCGTCGATCACGAAGGTCTCGAGGCGCCCGCGTCGGCCACGTCGCCGATCGGAGCGTGTGAAGAGCTCACCGCGTCGCCGATGCCTGGCGTGCGTCGCGCGTTCGGATCGGCGCTGCTCGACGGTCGCATCTACGTCGTCGGCGGCATGCGCGATGGCTTCGAGTCGGTGCCCGACTGCGCGGTCTTCGAGGTCGCGACGCGGCGCTGGTCCGAGCTCACCTGCCCCTCGGTGCCGCGCATCTCGCCGGATCTGATCGCGTACGAGGGCAAGCTCTATCTGGTCGGTGGCACGAGCCGTCGTGCCAGCGCAGACGGAACGATGCCCGAGCGATCGGGGCCCGATCGATCGATCGAGGTCTTCGATCCGGCGACGAGCGCGTGGTCGACGCTCGTGAGCGAGCTGCCCTTCGAGACGCACCAGATGCGCTTCGTCGTGCACGAGCACCGCATCGTCGGCGTCTCGACGCAGGCGACCGAGCACCGCGCCACGATCGCGTGGATCGACGTCCGCTGAACCGCGCGCGGGTTCTTGCGGCCCGCGGTGTGCTCATGTAATGAGAGTGATTCGCACTTCCATAGGGTGATCAACAACATGTCCGACAAATTCGTGCTCTCCGCGCTCGCTGGCTCCGTTCTTCCGATCGCCATTCTCGGCTGCGGCCCCTCCACGCCGGGCGCCCCGACCACCGCCGAGGTGGCGCCGGTGCTGGCGAACTACGCGAACATCCTGCACGCCGGCTACGAGGACGCGCGCTCGCGCGCGGTGCTGCTCGACACGGCGGTCGACTCCTTCACCGCCTCGCCGACCGAGACGGGCATCGTCGCCGCGCGTGAAGCGTGGGTCGCGAGCCGTCCTTCGTACCTCCAGACCGAGGTGGGGCGCTTCTACGGCGGACCGATCGACGACCCCGACAACGATCAGGACGGACGCATCAACAGCTGGCCGCTCGACGAGGCGTACCTCGACTACGTGCAGGGCCCACCGCCTGCGTTCGACGAGATCGTGGGCGGTCTCGTGAGCGACGCGACGGAGCTGCCCACGATCGATGAAGAGAGCCTCGCCGCGCTCAACGGCGCGGGCGCCGAAGAGAACGTCTCGCTCGGCTACCACGCGATCGAGTTCCTCCTCTGGGGCCAGGACCTCTACGAGGACAGCGCGGGACGGCGTCCAGCGACGGACTTCGTCGATGGCATGCGCGACAACGCGGATCGTCGTCGCGACTACCTCGTGGCTGCGACCGACATCCTCGTGGGCGATCTCGACTTCCTCGAGAGCGAGTGGAACGAGAGCGGCACGAACTACCGCACGGCGTTCGTCGCGCTCGACGCCAACGAAGGCCTCACCCGCATCTTCACCGGGATGCTCAACATGTCGGGCTTCGAGCTCGCTGGCGAGCGCTTGCTCGTCGCGTGGCGCAGCTCCGAGCAGGAGGACGAGCACTCGTGCTTCAGCGACACGACGACCCAAGACGCGCTCTACAACCAGACCGGCATCCAGAACGTCTACCTCGGCCGCTACGAGAGAGCGGACGGCACGATGGTCCAGGGCGCGTCGATCTCCGACCTCGTCCGCGCGCGCAACCCCGAGCTGGACGCCGACATCCGTGAGGCGCTCCAGGCCAGCACCGACGCGGCCCGTGCGATCCCGGCGCCGTTCGATCAGGCGCTCGTCGACGACGAGGTCGGTCGTCCCGCGATCCGAAACACGATCGATCTGTTGCAGGCGCAGACCGAGCTCTTGAACCAGGCGGCGATCCTCCTCGGTGTGGCCGTCGAGATCGAGATGTGATCACGCACACTCGTGCGCGGCGTCGAGGCGGTCGATCGCGGAGCTCGCGCGCGTCGATGCGCCCCGTCGTCGTCAAAGGTCCCCTCGCTCTCGTGTTCGTCGCGCTCGGCGTCGCGGGTTGTGAGAGCCAGCCGCCGCCGTCGCTCGATCGACGCCTCGCCGGAACGGCCGGCACCGTCGACAACGTCACGGGCAACGCGTTCACCTTCCCGCTGCCGGGCCTCACGCTGCGCGAGCGCGAGGACTTCGTCGTCGGCAACAACTTCTTCTCGGACAACTGGGTCACCGCGCCCTCGAGCACCACTGCGCGCGATGGTCTCGGGCCGACATTCAACGCGCGCGCGTGTGGCTCGTGCCACACCGACGACGGCCGCGGACGCTCGCCGCTGACGCCCGACGAGGCGTTCCTCTCGGCCCTCGTTCGCGTGAGCATCCCGGGCGTCGCCGAAGGCGGCGGCGTGCTCGAGGTGCCCGGCTACGGCGATCAGATCCAGCCGAACGCCATCCTCGGCGTGCCCGGTGAAGCGTCGCCGAGCGTCACTTGGGAAGAGGTGCCGGGCACCTATCCCGACGGGACGACGTACACGTTGTTGCGACCGGTGCTCACGTTCGTCGATCCCGCGTTCGGGGATCTGCCGGAGGACGTGCTCACCTCCATTCGCGTCGCGCCCGCGATGATCGGGCTCGGCTTCCTCGAGGCGATCCGCGTCGAGACGCTCGACGCGCTGGCCGACCCCGACGATCGCGACGGCGACGGAATCTCGGGCCGCGTTCACCGCCACATGGACGCGGGCGAGATGGTCGTCGGTCGCTTCGGTTGGAAGGCGACGGCGCAGAGCGTCGCCGCGCAGAGCGCGGGCGCGTTCCTCGGCGACATCGGGATCACCACGCGCCTCCATCCGACGAACAACTGTCCCGACGCGCAGACCGAGTGCGTCGAGGCGTACTCACAGGTCGAGCCCGAGGCGAACGACGACGTCTTCGCGGCCGTCGTCTACTACGGACGCACGCTCGCGGTGCCGGCGCTGCGCGACGCGAGTGACCCCGAGGTGATCGCCGGCTCGCAGCTCTTCGATCGTGTCGGCTGTGGCTCGTGCCACGTGCGATCGATCGAGACGGGCGCGAGCGACATCGCGGTGATCGCG
>CAZCVE010000030.1:0-1932 GCA_964502175.1 uncultured Sandaracinaceae bacterium | reverse complement strand
CTCGTGCCACGTGCGATCGATCGAGACGGGCGCGAGCGACATCGCGGTGATCGCGAACGTGCGCATCCAGCCCTTCACCGATCTCTTGCTGCACGACATGGGCGAGGAGCTCGCGGACCACCGACCCGATCACGACGCGAGCGGCAGCGAGTGGCGGACGGCGCCGCTGTGGGGCGTGGGCCTCGTGCCCGTCGTGAACCGACACGATCGACTCCTCCACGATGGACGTGCGCGTGGCGTCGAAGAAGCCATCCTCTGGCACGGCGGCGAGGCCAGCGCCTCGCGCGACGCGTTCCGTGCGCTCTCTTCGGTCGAGCGAGCGCGTCTCCTTCGCTTCCTCGAGGCCCTCTGATGTCCCACCGGATCCTTCGCAGCACGCTCCTCACGACGGTCACCGTCGCGTCGCTCGGCCCGCTCGCGGCGAGCTGTGGTGGTGGACCGAGCGCGCCTGACGCGGCGCACGACGCCAACGAGGTGGCCACGTCCGAAGAGACGCGCCGCGTGCTCGCCAACATCGGCGAGAACGTCGTGATGCCGACGCTGCGCGCCCTCGCGTCCGACCTGGCGTCGCTCGAGGCCGCGACGGCTGCGCTCGAGGCGGATCCGTCCGAGGCCAACCGCGCGACGGCGCGCGCCACATTCGTCACCGCGATGGACTCCGTCGAGCGCGCCGAGGTCTTTCAGATCGGGCCGTCTGCGCCGCTCACCACCACGCCCGAGGCGGTCGCGCTACGCGACGAGTACTACCCGTGGCCGCTCGTGAACGGGTGTCGCGTCGATCAGGAGACGATCGCGCAGGCCTACACGAGCGACGCGCTGCTGATGGCGGAGGCGCTCAACGTCCGCGGCCTACCGACCGTCGAGTACCTCCTGTGGGTGCCGACGGGCGCGAACACGTGCTCACCGACGACGTCGATCAACACCGACGGCTCGTGGGCCGCGCTGGGGGACGACGAGGTGTGGCGGCGTCGCGCTGCGTACGCGCACCGCGCGACGTCGCTCGCGCGTCAGGCGGCCGATCAGCTCGTCGCGCTGTGGGACGGTGGCTACCTCGAGCGCTTGCGCACGGCGGGCGCAGGGAGCGCGACCTTCCCGACGGCGCACGACGGCCTCAATGCAGTCTCGGACGCGCTCTTCTATCTCTACGAGCCGGTGCTCGATCAAAAGCTCGGCGTGCCCGCGGGCCTCTACACCTGCGTGACGGCGACGTGCCCGGAGAACGTCGAGTCGACGCTGCGTGATCGCGCTGCGGACGCGGATGAAGAAGCGGGCAGCCTCCGCGCGATCCGGGTGAACCTCGAGGCCTTCCGCGACGCGTACCTCGGCCAGAGCGCGACGACGAACGGCGCGGGCTTCGACGATCTCCTCGTGTTCTTGGGCGCCGCGGAGCTCGATCGGCGAATCCAAGACGCGCTCGGCGCGGCGATGGACGCGGTCGTCGCGATCGAAGGGCCGCTCGTGGTCGCCGTCGACGCGCGCAACGCGCAGGTCGTGGTCGCGATCGACGCCATCGAGGTGCTCACGACGCTGCTCAAGACCGAGTTCATCACGGTGCTCGACCTCGAGCTCCCGATGCGCGCCGAAGGCGACAACGACTGACCGACGACCCGCCCCCGATCATTCCGATCGTCGTCTCGCACGCGCGTGACGGCTGGAGCGCGACGCTCGAGCTCGAGGACCTCATCGAGCTCCCCGCCGACCTCACGGAGGTCTTGGCTTTCGTGCCGAGGTTTCGCTACCTCGTCGACGACCTCGCGACAGCGACCGACGAGGACCTCCGCTCACGACTCCTCACGGCGTTGGCTCGAGTCGAAGGCCGAGTGGAAGGTCGAGTGGAAGGCCGAGTGGAAGGTCGAGTGGAAGGTCGAGTGGAAGGTCGAGTGGAAGGTCGAGTGGAAGGCCGAGTGGAAGGTCGAGTGGAAGGTCGAGTGG
>CAZCVE010000029.1:0-116107 GCA_964502175.1 uncultured Sandaracinaceae bacterium | reverse complement strand
GACGGGAGTCGTGCGCCCGCCGGCCGTGAGGTCGAGCGGGATGGACGCGTTTGTGGCGCGCGAGACGGGATTCGGCGTGGTGAGGGCCGTGTTCGAGCGTGAGATGCGCTCCAAGACACACCACGACCGCGCTGAGCTCGGCCAACCCGGATTCTCCTGGAAATTGTTCTCTGAGCATGATCATCAAGCGGGATTCTTCTGGAAATTGTTCTCTGAGCATTGATCATCGAGCGCGATGGATCGCGACCTCGCTGTGATGATCAACGGCCTCGGCGCCGGGACGATCGATCGTGTGACGGAGTTCGTCTGCGACGTGCCGTGTCTCGTCGCGCTGTGGGTCGGCGTGCTCGCGCTCGCTTGGATGTTCGATCGTCGCCGCGCCCGACGCGTCACCCTCGCGGTCTTCGCCGCCCTCGCGATCCACACGGTCGTGACGGAGCTCTTCCTCAAGCACGCGCTCGTCGCCGTCTTCGATCTGCGCCTGCGCCCGTGGGTCGCGCACCCCGACGCGATCGTGCCGATCGGCTATCGCTTCGAGGACTCGTCGTTCCCCTCGAGCCATGCGGCGACTACGGCAGCGCTCGCGCTGGTGCTCGCCTGGCACTACCCGCGCGCCTGGCCGCTCGCCGTGGGCTTCGCCGTGCTCATGGCGTTCTCGCGCGTGCACAACGGCATGCACTACCCGACGGACGTCGGCGTGGGCACGCTGCTCGGGCTCGTCTACGGCGCGATCACGGTGTGGGCGATCAACCGCTGGTACCGCGGCGACGAGACCAAGGACGCAGCCACGGCGAACGAAGCGAGCGCGCCCGGCGGGCCACCCGCCGACTGACGGAGATCAGTCAGAACGACGCGCGGACGTTCAGCGCGCCCGTGCCCTGCGGCCAGAGGTCGTCGCCGAACCCGACGCGGCCCGCGAGCGAGATCACGACCGGGTGGAAGTCGAGCCCGAGCCCGAGGCCGACGCCGCCCGCGAACCAGTCCGTCGCGGCCTCGCGGCCGATCGTCATCGTGCCCTCGAGACCGAGCGAGAGCGGACCCGTGATGCCGACGTCGAAGCCGTACGCGCTCGCCCAAAGCATGCTGCCGTCGTCGACGAGATCGAAGATGCCCGACTGTCGCGTGCGGATCACGAAGCGCTCCGCGAAGCGGAGCGAGCCATCGACGGCGAACATCAAGCGACCTCGATCGAGGCCCGACGCACCCGCGGTCGGCGCCCACATGCCGAGCTCGAGCGCGAGGCCCACACCCTGCCCCGCCGGCTCGCTCGCCAAAGGCGTCGGCGCGAGCAGGCGAGAGCCGAGCGAGACGTAGAGATCGCGCGCGCCCCGATCCGCATCGCGCGACCCCTGTCCGACGATGTCGAGCGGCGCGACCGCGCTGATCCGGAGGTAGTCGTCGAAGAGGCCCGCCGTCGCGCCGCCGATCACCCGCACGCGCGGCGACGGCTCACCGAGGCGCGCGCTCGCGACCATCACGCCGAGGATCCCGCCGATGCCCGTGCGCTGCTCGTCGCGCAGGCCCACCCAGCTGGGCATCGCCTGCGTCCCGAGCCCTTCCTGCAGCGCGAGCAGACGCGGGGCCTCGGAAGGCTCGGGCGGTGTGACGGGCTCGGGGGGCGGCGCGGGATCATCGACCGCGAGCTCCACGCTCGCGAGCACCGAGTCGGGCGCGCCCCCTCTCGACGGTGCGGGGCCGACCACGAGCGTGAGCGGGCCCGCGACGTCGGCCGTCGGCGTGAGCGTCGTGAACAAGCGACCCTCCGCATCGAACGTCGGCGTGGTCGCCTCACCACCGGTCGCGCGCAGCGCGAGCGCAGCGCGATCGAGCGCGCCCGCGTCGATCTCGATCATCACGTCGGTCGCGCTCGTGCGCGGCAGACGCGTGATCTCCACGCCCGCACGATCGAGCACGCGCGCGCGCATCGCGACGACGCGAAGATCGAAGCCCACCACGTTGGCGCCATCGCGGACGCACGTGAGGTAGCCATCGCCTGCGTTCGTCAGCACGAGCTCCGCGCTCGGCTCGCTCGCGCCGACCGCGCACACCACGCCCGTCGGCACGACCACGCGCGTGCCCACGAGCACGGGCTCGCGAGGCGGCGCGGCCGTGAGGGTCATCGCGCGATCCGCCAGCCCATCGAAGAGCTCCAGCTCCGAGAGCGAGTCGCTCGCCGCAGCGGCCGGCACGGTGACGCCGGGCGGCACGAGCTCGACACCGATCACGTCGATCGCGACGGGATCCGCGGGACGTCCTTCGAGCAGCTCGGCGTCGATGGTCGCGACGCGAACGAAGTAGCGGCCCGGCGGAAGTCCGTGCGCCTCGAACCGAGTCACGCTGCTCGGCACGTTCCCGGCAAACACCAGATCGCGGCCATCCTCACGATGCGCGATCTCCACGTGATAGCTGGCAGCGCCAGTGACGGCGGCCCACATGCCCGTCACCGTACCGCCGCCGAGCTCCGTCGCGGTGGGCGCGAGGCCGAGGAACGCGCGCTCGGTCGAGACCCACGTCGGCGGCGTCGGTAGCGGACGCGGCGGCGTCGGAGGACGGCCGCGACGCACGTGCGTTCCTTGCCCGACGGGCACCTCGATCACGCTCGTGTCGTTCGTGCCGCGCACGTGCGCCGAGGCGCCGCGCAGCGCAGACACGCCGGTCGACCCGTCACGACCAACACGCACCGCGGTCTCTCCCTGCCCGACCTGGACCTCGGCCGTCGGTGTCTCGATCGCGAGCGGCGCGCCGCCCGACAAGCTCGACAGACGACTGAGCACCGATCCCTCACGCACCGTCGCGCGCGTGCCTTCCTCGCGCACGCGCTCGAGGGACGTGCCGTGCACGATCACGAGCGTCTCCGCGCGGATCGCCGCCACCGCCGACGATCGAAACGTCAGCTCCGCGCTCGATCGCTCACCCGTGCTCACGCGCGCACCGCTGCCGAGCTCGTCGCCGACGCGTGCGCCGGCCCACGCGGGCTGAGATGGTGCTTGTCGACGCACGCTGCCGCGCGCATCCGTCACGGTCGCGTCGACGCCGCGCGCCCGCGGCATCGGGAGCTGCAGCACTTGTCCCGCATGGAGGTGATGCGGGAGGGGCCCGAGATCGGAGTTGTGCGCGTGGATGCGATCGTAGGCGCGCGGGCTGCCATAGACGCGCTCGGCGATCGTGGCGCAGGTCTCGCCTTCGGCCACCGTGTAGGCCTCGAGCTCTTGCGCGCTCGCGCGCGAGGCGAACAGCGGCACGAGGAGACACGCCAGCGAGGTGACCAGCGAGGTGGTGATCAGCGCCGTGGTGATGCGCGCGCTCATGGCGCCTCCACGCAGCGATCGCGCAAGACGAGGTCGCTCGATCTCGGCGCGACGACGAAGAACTCGACGCGCCGGTTCGTCTGCCGCGCGGCGCGCGTGTGCGCGGGATCGAGCGCGTGGAACTCGCCGCAGCCCCAGGCCTCGAGGCGATCGGCCGAGAGGCCGTGCGCGATGAGCCAGCGACGCACGCTCGCCGCGCGCGAGCGGGAGAGACGGATGTTCGCGCGATCCGTGCCCTGATCGTCGGTGTGACCTTCGATGCGCACGCGCGTCACGTCGGTCGCGCTCACGAGGATGCTGAGCACGTCGTTCAGCACCGGCTCGCTCTGGCGCAGGATGCGATCGCTGCCGCTCGCGAACTCGACCCGATCACGGATGATGATCGCGCCGCGCTCGCCGATGTAGGCGCGCTCGGGGCAGCCGGTCGTCGTGGGATCGTCGGTCACGACACCGGCGGTGAGCGGACAGACGTCGGTCGCATCGGCCACCGCATCTTCGTCCGCGTTATCCTCGGGACAGCCGTCCTCGTCCTGGATCTCGTCGTAGTCCTCGCGGTCGAGCACGCAGCGATCCTCCGCGTCGACGATCCGGTCACCGTCGCGATCGAGCTGTCCGTACTCGGCCCGCACGGGCGGCTCCGCGTGGATCTCCGGGACTGACTCCCTCGCGGCATCAGCCGTCGTGTCGGTCGTCGCCGTCGTCGTCGTGTCGCTCGTGTCGACCGCGTCGCTCGCGTCGCTCGCGTCGACCGTGTCGTGCGTGTCGGCCGTGTCGCTCGCGTCGACGGCTCCCTCGCCGTCGGGCACGCCGCCGTCCGAGCTCATCGAACCCAGGTCCGTGAAGCCGATCACGAAGCTGCCGCGGAACACAGGCGTTCCGTATCCATCACCGAGACCGAGGCCGCCCGCGAGGCCCAGGTAGAGCGGCGCGATCGGTCGCACGCGCGCGCCGAGCAGGAGCTCGACCGGAGATGTCGTCCCGTTGCCGAAGCGGTTGAAGGGTGTCGCGCCGAAGCCCTCGAGCGAGAGGTCGAGGACGTCTTCGATCACGTCGACGCCGATGCGCAGCGCCCACGTGAGCTCGTGCTCGACACGCAGCGCCGCGAAGAGCGCGCGCTCGCGGAACCGTGCGCCGACGTTCGCGGTGATCTGGACGGGGTCGAAGCGGAGCTCACCGACGAGCTCCGGCGTGAACGAGACACCCGCTTCTCCCACGAGGTCCTGACCGGCGTTCGTTCCCTCGGCCGTCGGGATCGTCGCCTCGGTCTGGATCGCGAGGCCGAGGATCGAGTCGTCGAGCAGCACCGCGCGGAACGAGAGCGCCAGGTCGCCGAGGCCCGCGCCCGTCGCGCCCGGATCGCGCCTGAACGGATCGCCCGCGTCCTGACCGCGACCGCTCATCACGAGCACGACGGGCACGCGCAGCGCGATCACGAAGCCATCGAAGATCCCGATCGCGCCGCCGACCTGACCCGTGAGCTGGTGCTCGACGAGCGTCGCGCCCGACATGCTGGAGGACGCGCGCAGCGGCTCGAGCGCGTAGTCGATGTGCAGAGACGCCGAGACACCGAGGTGCCCGAGGCCCACGGGCCGCGTGACGACGAAGCCATCGCGCAGCGTCTCGGCGGCTCGGTACTGATCGAGCGTGACGCCCTGCGCAGCGACCGCCGCGGGGAGGCTCGCGACGCAGGCACCGGCGATCGCGAGGCACGTGAAGAGTCGGGCGATCACGTCAGCAGTCCTCGTCCACGAGATCGTCGCAGTCGTTGTCGACGAGGTCGCAGGGGTCGTCCGGGTTGTCCGGGTTGGCAGCCCGGTTCGTGTCGTCACAGTCGTCGCGGCAGTCGAAGCCATCGCTGTCCATGTCGGGCGCGAAGCTCGAGCAGCCAGCCGTGCCCACGCACATGTCGACGGTGCACGCGAAGCCGTCATCGCAGACGAGCTCGCGGCAGCGGCCGACCTCGGTGTCGCAGAACGGCTCGACCGAGCAGAGCGGCATCGGCATCACGCCGCAGTCGAGGTCGTCGCGGCACATCTGCCCCGGCGCGCAGGGCATGCACGAGCCGCCGCAGTCGACGTCGGTCTCGTCGCCGTCGGCCCGCATGTTGGTGCAGTCGCCGGGCGGCGGGAGGAAGCACATCGGATCGCAGCCAGCCGTGCCGGGCGGATCGCACTCTTCACCATTGGCCTCGTCGATCTCGCCGTCGCCGCAGAACGACGGCTCGCCGGGCCCGAGCACGCAGTCCTCCGTGCAGACCTCGCAGCTCATGAGGCCGTAGTCGCACTCGTTCGTGAACGGATCGCCGTCGTCGCACCCTTCGGTCGGCTGCTGGATCTCGTCGCCGCAGAAGCCCGTCGACGTGCCGACCACACACTCGTACGTCTCGGTGTCGCACCGCTCGTCGTCGAAGCAGTCGTCGTCGTCGCCGCAGCAGCCCTCAGCGCTGATCACGAGCGTGGTCTCGGCGTCGATCTCGAGCTCACCGAGACAGTCGAGCCCATCGCCGCAGCAGAAGTCGTCGCCCGCCGCGCACGCGGCACTTCCGGTGCGCATGCAGCCGTCGAAGAGCACCTGATCCATCTCGAAGCACGGCCGCCAGCACGCCTCCTCGACGACCTGCACGCACTCGGCGTCGGACACGACGGTCTGATCCTCGAGCGTGCCCACGCACCCCATCGACCTCGCGCAGCAGCGCCGACTGCCCGCGGTGCACGTCGCCGATCCGTTGGCGACGCAGTCGACGAAGCGCGCGCGATCCTGCGCGGTACACGGAGGATCGCAGTCCGTCACGTGGTGCGTCTGGCACCCGGCGACGAAGATCGCGGACGCCACGAAGACGAAGAGAAGTGCCATCGACCGCATGCGCCGCGACTATCGCCCGACCGTCCCCGGAGAGGAACAACGATCACGCTGCGCGGACCCTGGAAGACGACAGCCCGGATCACGCTGTCGTCGCCTGCGCATCGCGACCCGATCGCATCCCCGTCGCGTCCTGATCACGTTGCGATCTCCGCCCGATCGCGGCGACAGTCCGCGCATGGCGGACAAGCGGACCAACTGGGCCAAGACGCACGACTTCACCCCGGCTCGCGACGCGGAGTCCGCGCGACATCCGGCGACGTTCACCGAGCTGCGCCAGCGGATCCAAGCCGCGACCGACGCAGGCCGGCACGTGCACGCCGTCGGATCGTATTGGTCGTTCAGCGACGCGCCTGCGGGAAGCGACGTGTCGCTCGGGCCCGCGCGCGACGAGCAGACCGACCCGGCGAGCTCGCAAGCGGCGGACTCGCTCAAGCTCACCGAGATCGCGAAGAGCACCTACAGCAGCAAGCTCGGCACGGCGCTCGCCGCCGCCGTGAAGCAGCAGCACCGCACGTTCGTGCGCATCGGTGGGCTCGTCTCGGTCAAGGAGGCGATCGATGCGCTCGAGGCCGAGGACCTCGCGTTGATCACGATGGGGTCGCGCTCCGGACAGCGCGTCGTCGGCGCGTTCATGACGGGCACGCACGGCGGTGACTTCGATCTCGCGCCGATCGCCGACACCGTGCGCGCGATCCACCTGATCACGCACGGCGGCAAGGACGTCTGGATCGAGCCGGCGAGCCGCATCACCGTCGACTCGGGCGTGAAGCTCCTCGATGGCGTCGCGCCGGGCGTGCGCATCGAGGCGAGCGACGCGCTGTTCGAGGCGGCGATCGTGTCCGTCGGCTCGCTCGGTGTCGTCGCGTCCGTCGTGCTCGAGGTGCGCGCGATGTATGGCCTGAGCGAGCGCGTTCGCTGGATGAAGTGGGACGACGTGCGCGCGAAGCTGATCGACGGCTCGGTGTTCACCGACGTGGCCGGCCTGACCGACGCGGGGCGACCGCACCCCTCGAACGGCAGCGCGGGCGTGCCGCTCCGAGGCGACGGCTACCGACACCTCGAGATCATGATCAACCCGTACCCCGATCCGCAGGGCGTGCGCTGGGCGTTCGTCGCGACGCGCGTCGAGCACGCGAGCTGGCAGGCCGCGGACTTCGCGCGGCCCGACAACAAGATCAACGAGGTCGCGCTCTACCTCGCGGTCGAGTCCGGCAACGCGGAGCGCTACCACGATCAGCTGAAGGAGCTGATCGGCTCGACGCGCGCCGACACGCCAGGCGCGCACCGCTACCTCTCGGTGCAGGACACGAAGGGCCGCAAGTCGCAGCCGGCGTACTCGTCGGAGCTCTGCGTGACGACCAAGGGCAACAAGCACGTCGCGGCGATCGACGACATGCTCTCTCAGATCGATCGCCTGAGGCGCGACACGCCTTGGGAGTTCTCCGGCTTCATGTCGCTGCGCTTCACGCTCGCGAGCCGCGCCGCGATCGCGATGCAGAGCTCGACCGACGCGAGCGAGCGGTTCTGCCACGTCGAGGTGTTCGCCCTCCAAGAGATCTTCTGGGCGACGGTGAAGCCCAAGGAGCTCGAGGGCCGAAACGAAGACTACGTGGACGCGCTCTTCGACGCGTCCGAGCGACACGGCGGACGCGCGCACTGGGGCCAGTGGGCGCACCCCGACCACCCGCACTCGGTCGCGCTCTTTCCGCGCAAGCAGGTCTTCCTCGACGCGAAGCGCGCGCTCGCGGGAGCGGCGCCGATCGCCTCGTTCGACAACCCGTTCAGCGTGCGCGCGGGCCTCGTGCCCATCCCCGGCTGGGCCTTCGTCGGCGACGGCGTCGTGCCGACGCGGAGCTCGCGCGCGCCGTACGACACCAAGGCGCTGCGTGAGCGAGCGCCGAGCGCGGTGGTCTCGGGCACACGCACGTGGATCGCCGCCGCGAGCGGCGATGGCGTGCCTGCGCTCTCGCGACACGACGGAACGCGCTCGCTCGCGTTCCAGTCCGTCGAGCTCGAGTCGAGCCGCTACCTCGACGGATCGCTCGTCGCCGTGGCGAACCACGACGCCCGCCTCGAGCTCTTCGCGCGCGCCGACGACGGCCGCATCTTCCATGCGTGGGCGAAGAAGTCGCCCGACCAGAACCTCACGTCGTTCGACGAGTTCGACGGGAGCGAGCGCTTCCTGAGCTCGCCCGCCGTCGTGCGCGACGGCTCGGGCTGCGTCGTGATGCTGGCCGTCGACACGAACAAGCGCGTGCTGCGTCGTCGACAGAAGAACGCTGGCGGCACGTGGCACGGCTGGAGCGCGACGGGCTCGCCGTTCGTGTCGAGCGCGTGCGCGGCCGTGTGGAGCAGCGGTCTCGTCGTCGCCGCGCGCGACGGCCTCGGCAAGATCGTGATCGGCGCGCAGGCGAGCGCCGATCAAGACGCGGCCTTCGTGTGGCACACCACGGGCGAGAGCGCAGACGCGGATCCGAGCCTCGTCTCGAGCCCCCAGGGTCTCGTCGTCGTCTACTTCCAGAACGACGTCCTGCGCGCCTTCGCCGTGGGCCTCCCCGCGTTGCGCGGCGCGGGCCCGCTCGCCCTCACCCCGATCGCGAGCGCGGGCTCACCTCCTCGCATCGCGTCGCAGCCCGGCGCGATCGTCACGGGCACCGAGCTCGTCGTCGCGTACCCGCTCGCCGATGGAAAGCTCGCGCGACATCGCCACGCGCTGGCCGGCGGCACGTGGGGCCCCGAGACGATCGTCGACGCGAAGCTCGTGAGCGCAGTGACGCTCGTGCAGACGAACGACTCTGTCACCGCGATCGGCAAGATCGCCCACGACCTCGTCGTGCGCCGCGTGATCGTCTGACGATCAGGTCGGGGGTACTCCGAGGAACGTGTCGCGGCGGATCGCGGCCCACAGCGCGTCGATGCCTTCGCCGGTGTCGGCGCTCGTCGCGATCACGTCGACCGGGTGCTTGTTGCCCTGGGTCGCCTTCTTCACCGCGTCGCGGATGACGCGCACGCCCTTCTCGCGATCGTTCTTGCCGAGCTTGTCGACCTTGGTGATCGCCACGATGGTGCGGCGCTTCACGTGCGCGAGATACTCGAGGAGCTGCGCGTCGTCGTCCTCGAGGCCGCGGCGCACATCGACGAGCAGCACCACCACGCGCAGCGTCACGCGGCTCTCGAGGTAGCCCTCGATCATCGGGCCCCAGCTCTTGCGCTCGGACTTGCTGCGGACCGCGAAGCCGTAGCCAGGCAGATCCACGAGATCGAGCTGCGCGCGCTCGCCGCCGTCGAGGCGCAGCGTCGCGCGGAAGAGCGAGAGACCACGCGTGGCGCCGGGCGTCGAGCTCGTGCGCACGAGCTTGCGACGGTTGACGAGCTTGTTGATGAGGCTCGACTTGCCGACGTTCGACCGCCCCCCGAATGCAGCCTCCGCCTGCATCGGCGGCGGCAGGCCGTCGTGATCCTTCGCGTGCGCGACGAACTCGGCGTCGAGGATCGCGAACGTCAGCTTCTTCGCGTCGTCCTCGGCCTTGCCCACCCCTGCGGGCTTCTTGGTCTTGTCGTCCTTGGTGCTCACGCGAGTGGCCCCACGGCCGCGGTCGCTGCGATCACGAGCGTGCTCTCGTCGACGAGCCGCTCGCAGCGCTGGATGTCCGGATAGAGCACGCGATCCTCGGTGAGCGTGGGCACCGCCTCGCGCAGCGCGCGGTGCGCGGCGCGCACGCCGACGCCAGACTCGAACGGCTTTCGGTAGTCGAGGCCCTGCGCCGCGACCATCGCCTCGATCGCGAGCACCGTGCGCACGTGGGTCGCGATCTGCGCGCACTTGCGCGCCGAGATGGTCCCCATCGACACGTGGTCTTCCTTGCCGGCCGAGCTGGGGATCGAGTCCACGCTCGACGGATGACAGAGCACCTTGTTCTCGCTCACGAGGGCCGCGGCCGTGACCTGCGCGATCATGAAGCCCGAGTCGAGGCCGCTGCGCGGCGCGAGGAACGGCGGCAGGCCCGAGCTCATCGCCGGGTTCACGAGCTGCTCGATGCGGCGCTCGGCGCAGTTCGCGAGCTCCGCGATCGCCATGCACGCCGCGTCGAGCGCGATCGCGAGCGGCTGCCCGTGGAAGTTGCCACCGCTGATGAACTCGCCGTGGCCCTCGTCGTCCGCGAACACGAGCGGGTTGTCGGTCGCCGCGATCAGCTCGCGCTCGAGCACCTGTCGCGCCCAGCGCAGCGTGTCGCGGCTCGCGCCGTGAACCTGCGGCATGCAGCGCAGCGAGTAAGGGTCCTGCACCTTCTTGCAGTCCTTGTGAGACTCGGCGATCGCGCTGTCCGCGAGGAGCGCGCGGAGGTTCTTCGCCGTCTCCTCTTGGCCCGGGTGAGGACGCACCGCCTGCACGCGCGTGTCGAACGGTCGCGAGCTGCCCTCGAGCGCCTCGAGGCTCATCGCGCCCGTCAGGTCGGCCGTCGTGCACAGGCGCTCGCCGTGCCGCACCGCGAGCGCGCCCACCGCGGTGATGAGCTGCGTGCCGTTGATCAGCGCGAGCCCTTCCTTCGCCTGGAGCTCGATCGGCAGGAGCGACGCGTCGCGCAGCGCCTCGAAGCCGGTCTTGCGCTGCCCCTCGTGCTCCGCCTCGCCCTCACCGATCAAGACGAGCGCGAGGTGCGCGAGCGGCGCGAGGTCCCCCGATGCGCCGACCGATCCCTGCGCCGGCACCGACGGATGCACGCCGCGGTTCAGCATCTCGACGAGCAGATCGACGATCACCGATCGCGCGCCCGAGTACCCCATCGCGATGGTCTGCGCGCGGAGGGCCATCATCGCGCGGACCACCTCGCGCGGGAGCAGCGCGCCCACGCCGCACGCGTGGCTGCGCACGAGGTTCCGCTGGAGCGCGCGCACCTGATCGGCCGCGATGCGCGTCTCGGCGAGCGCGCCGAAGCCCGTGTTCACGCCGTACACGTTCGGCGCTGCATCCCCACGCGCGGCGAGATCGTCGACGAGCTTGCGTGATCGATCGATGCGGTGCCGCGCCTCGGCGGGCAGCTCGATGCGCGAGGTCGCGTACGCGATCGTCTCGAGCGTCTCGAGGGTCCAGACCTCTCCGAGCTGGACGACGGGCTTGATGGAATCGTGCGAGCTCATGAGGGCGCCGAGACTGCCGCTCGACGGGCCACTCGGCAACCGCGCCAGCGGCCGCCCCGACGAACGTCGGAGCTCACTCGGCGCGGGGCGACACGGCGGGGAAGACGTAGCGCGTGACCACCACCCAACGACGCCCCGCGCGATCGACGCCCGTCGGCCGGAGCGGCGCCGTGCGCATCGCGCGCATCACGCACTGCTCGAAGGGACGCACGTCGGGCACGCCCTCGACCGACAGCACACGGCCGCGCCGGTCGATCGTGATCGTGAGGTCCACCGTGCGACCGGCCTCGGGAGGAAGCGTCTCTCGACACGACGCGGCCGCGTCCCACGCGCTGTGACGCACGGCGATCCGTCCGGGCTCCATGCCGACGGCGTACTCCGCGCGCGCGACGCCCTCGAAGCCTGCGGCCCCGACACACGGGAGCACCGCGGCCACGAGCGAGACGAACGCGACGAGCGGGCGCACGCGCCCCCAACGGACCTGGGCGCAGAGAGATTCCCAGCGCGGTCTCAGATGCGCGTGCGCGACGCAGAGCCCTGCGCGACGGTCGCCCCCTCGCTGCTGCTGACGAGGGTCGCGCCGTCACCCCCGACGTCTTCGCTCGCCACGATCCACGCGCCCGCACCCAGCGCGATCAAGCGATCGAGCGTGGCCACCAAGCTCGGGTTGCCCGTCGGTCGCAGACAGCGCTCGGCCTCGGCGCAGTGGAGCACGTAGCGCACGCGATCGTCGGCCTCGATCGCGATGCGCGCGCGAGCCTCGTGGAGCAGACCGGCGAGGCTGGGGACGTCCAGCGCCTCGGCGGTCGAGGTGGCGTCGGCGAGCACGGCGAGCGCATCGTCCGTGCGGCCCGTCGCCGCGAGCGCCAGCGCGCGAACGCGCTCGACGCGCAGGCGCGGGAGCACGACGGCCGCGTCGGGGTGCTGCGTGCCGACGGCGAGGACCTGCGTCGCGGCCTCGATCGCCGCCGCGTGATCTCCGGCCGCGAGCTCGGCTTCGGCGAGGGAGCTGCCCACCCACTGACGCATGAGGAGATCGCGCCCGTCGAGCGCGTGGACCGCGAGCCGGAGGACCTCGCATGCCTTGCCCGCCTCGCCTCGCGCGCGCAGCAGATCGCCGCGCGTGCAGGCGACCCGCGCTTGCACCCGGAAGCCCTGAGCGACGAGGCGCTCGAGGTGATCGAGGCAGCGCTTGAGGCCATCGACGTCGCTCGTGAGCGCGTAGGCGGGGTGCGCGAAGAAGAGCACCTGCACGTCGGTGGACCACGATCCGAGCGCGATGCTCTCCGGCTCCATCGCGCGCTCGACGGCGCGCGCGCTCGCTTCTTCGCCTCGGTAGCGATGGCGTACGGCGCGCGTCGCCTGCGCGACGAGGCGGTAGTAGCGGAAGTCGAGCGCGTCGAGCTCCGTCAGGTCTTCTTCGAGGCGTGCCTCGAATTGGTTCACGTCGACGAGCACGCGGAGGCCGCGCGCCGCCGCCTCCGCGAAGCGACGCTCGGTCAGCGAGATGGGCGCGAGCGTGTCGGTCTGGAACACGCGGATCGCGAGCGTGAGCCGCTCGGCTGCGCTCCGGAGACGTCCGAGCAAGAGGTCGGGCATCGCGTTCACGACGGCGTGCACGCCCTCGGGCATGCGACCGCGGAACGCGCGGAACGGCGCGACCATCTCGGCGAGCGCGAGAAGGTCGTCGACGCGGTTCTCGGCGTTCGCGAGGCCACAGGCGTAGGCGTGACAGAGCGCGAATTGCACGGCGCCGCGCTCGGGCGAGGGTCCGCGCGCGCCGCGTCCGAAGAACGTCTCGAAGCGGAACGCCCAGCGCACGGTGCCCCAGAGCAGGCCGAGGATCGTCCCGAGGATCGGGCCGAGGAAGCGCGACAGGCGCGACGCCGTGTCGAGGCCGCAGTGCCTCCGGTAGGCCTCGACGGCCGCGAGCGCGTGACGTGATCCCACCTCGCGATCGGACACCCATCCGGCCGCGAGCAGCATGCCGCGGAGGCGCATCGCCTCGGCCTCGGGCACCCCTCTCGCGAGACCGAGCTCGAGCGCCTTCTCGAGCGGCGCGATGCAGTCCGAGAGCGCCTGGGCCTCGTAGAGCCGCTGTCCCGCGCGCGCGAGGTGATGCGCGCCGCGCTCGACGTCGCCACCGTGCACGAAGTGCCAGCCGACCTGGGCCTCACGGCCGGGATCGTCGGCGAGCCGCGCCGCGAGCTCTTCGGCGAGCCCGAGATCGAGGCGCTTGCGGCGCGCGTCGGGGAGCGTGCGCAGCGTCGCTTCGCGGAGGCCATCGTGACGAAACCGGTAGCCGAGGCCGTCGCCGATCACGATGCCCTCGCGCGCGAGCTCGTCGATCGCGACGAAGAGGCGAGCGTCGGTGAAGCGCGCGTCGTCGCGCCGCACCGCTGCGAGCAGGAGCTCGACCGGGCGCTCGCCGCCCGCCATCGCGAGCACCTCCGCCATCGCGAGCGCGTCGGCGCCCAGGCGCAGGATGCGTTGGTCGAGCGTGCCGGCGAGCGTCGCGTGACGTCCGGTCTGGAGCGCGCTCGTGTCGCTGGGGATCGTCCAGCTGCCGTCCACGTAGCGGATCACCTCGCTCTCGACGAGCGCGCGCACGAGCTCGGTCGCGTGCAGCGGACTTCCGTGCGTTCGCTGGTGCAGCACCTGCGACAAGCGGCCGACGTTCGGCACGTCACCGAAGAACGAGCGCACCAGGTCCTCGAGGTCTGCGGGACGCAGGCCTCCGAGCGACATGTGCTCGCCGCGACGCACCATCGACTCGACCGCTGCGGGCGCGCGCGTCGGCTCGCCGCTTCGACGCGCGACGACGAGCGCGATGGGCGCGTCCCGCAGATCGTTGGCGAGCGCGGCGATCGCCGCGGCCGAGGCCTCGTCCGCGCGCTGCACGTCGTCGACGAGGAGACACAGCGGCGTCGACGTCGCCCACGCGCGGAGCCAGCCCACCATCGCGGCCTGCACGCGCAGGCGCTCCTCCGCGGGATCGAGCGTCTCGCGGCTGACCTGGCTCGCGCGCAGGCCGAGCTGCGGAAAACGTCGCGAGAGGATCGGCGCGTGCGCGGACGCCGACTTCCGCGCGGTCTCCGGCGCGACCTCGATCGCGCGCGACACGAGCTGCGCGAGCACACCGTACGGCGCGGGCGCGGCCGACTCACACGCGGTGTCGAGGACGACGGCGCCTCCGAGCTTCGCTTCGATCGCGATCTCGCGGAGGAGGCGGCTCTTGCCCGTGCCCGACTCCGCGTCGACGAAGACGACCGCTCCTTCACCTTCTCGCGCGCTCTCGATCACCGACCTCGCGCGCTCGATCTCCCTCGTGCGCCCCACGATCGCCGCGCTCGCGAGGTAGCCGCGACGGACCTCGCTCTCCGGCAGCGGCGGAAGATCGGCGATCGCCGTGAGGCGATCGATCACCTCGGCAGCGCTCGCAGGCCGCGCGAGCGGCTCGAGCGAGAGCGCGGCCATGACGAGCTCGTCGAGCGCGCGCGGGATCTCGGGCGCGGAGCTCGACGGGGGCGGGGGCGGGTTGCGCCACGCGCGCTCGAGGCCCTCGAAGTCGCGGGCCGCATACGCAGGCTTGCCCGTCAGCATCGCGTACGCGAGCGCGCCGAGCGAGTAGAGGTCGGTGCGACCGTCGACCGGCAGGCCCCGCGCGTTCTCCGGCGCCATCGTCGAGAGCGTCCCCGCGATCTCACCAGGCATGCCGACGTTCACGAGCACGCCGAAGTCGAAGAGCTTCGCGCGACCGTCGGGCGTGCGGCGCACGTTGCGGAGGCCGAGGTCGCGATGCACGAGCGAGCGCGCGTGGAGGAGCGCGAGCGCGGAGGCGACGTCGCGCAAGAGGGAGCACGCGTCGCGGTACCCGAGCCGCCCCAGCGCCTTGAGGTCCTGACCGTCGAGGAGCTCCATCGTGTAGAAGCTGCCGTGGCGATCACGCCCAAAGTCGAAGGCCTTCACGATGCGCGGGTGATCGAGCGAGACGAGGGTGTGGTACTCGCGTCGGAAGCGCAGCTCCGCGCGGGAGGCCGCGCTGCGCGTCTCGTCGAGGCTCACCACCTTCAGCGCCACCACGCTGCCCGTCGACTCGTCCCGCGCCGAGTACACGGCGCCCATGCCGCCGCGGCCGAGCAGCGAGAGGAGCGTGTAGCGCTCAGCGATCGTCGCGCCGATGAGATCCACGTGTCCTTCGAGAGCCGTCGCGCGTCACCGCATGCGGAGGCGACGCGCGCCGAGTGTCTCGCAAGAGGGGCCGTGCGTGCACGTTCGCCGCGGTACCCTCGACCCGACCCGATGATCCGCAGCGCGCTCCATCGCTACACGGACCTCGCACTCACCTCGCTGCTGCGCGGCGTCCGTCTCTACGAGGACGGCTTCGGCGATCGATCGTCGCTCGCGCGTCTCGTGGACGCCGTCGGCAGCGTCGCGCGCGACGCGCCGTTGCCCGAGCTCGACGTGCGCTGGGACGCTCCGCGAACGTCGGGCGCGACGACCGAGCGGCACGCGCGCTTCGAGTCACCGGCGATCGAGCTGCCTCCCGAGAGCCGCGACGTGCGCATGCTCTGGCTCGAGCCGAGCGCGCGCGACGACCGACCGCGCGAGGTCGTCGTGCTGCTCGCGGCGACTGGCGAGGAGGGCTTCTTCACGCGCAGACGGTTCGCAGCACCTCTCGTCGCGAGCGGTCGGTCCGTGCTGATCGTGGAGAACCCGTTCTACGGCGCGCGACGGCCCCGCGGTCAGCTCGGCCCGGGCCTCCGCACGGTGCGTGATCAGTTCGCGATGAACCTCGCGACGGTGCTCGAGGGTCGCGCGGTCGCCGGATGGCTCGCGTCGCGTGGGCACCCGAAGATCGTGCTCTCGGGCTACAGCCAAGGCGGCATCATGGCCGCGTTCGTCAGCGCGCTCGTACCGTTCCCCACGGGCTGCGTACCGCGCAGCGCGGGCGCGCGCGTCGAGGCCATCTTCACCAAGGGCGCGCTCTCTCGTGCGATGGACTGGCAGCGCCTCGCGCGTGAGGTCGGCGGACGCGCGGAGGCCGAGGCCTACTTCGAGTCCTGTCTCGCGCCGGTGCGCGTCGATCGCCACCCCGCTCCGATCGCGCCGCGCGCGTGCATCGTGGTCGGCGCGCGACACGACGCGTTCGTGCCGCCCGAAGAGACCGAGGCGCTGCATCGTCACTGGCCCGGCTCGGAGCTCCGATGGGACGACGCCGGCCACGTCACGGCAGCGCTGCTCGGACAGCGCGGTCACCAGCGTGCGATCCTCGACTCGTTCGCTCGTCAGACTCCCAGGGAATGACGATCAGAGGATGAAGCGGGAGAGATCCTCGTTCTTCACGATCGGTCGCAGGCGCTCTTCGACGTAGGCGCGATCGACGGTGACCGCCTCGCCGTCCATCTCGGCCGCTTTGTACGAGAGCTCTTCGAACACGGCCTCGAGGATCGTGTGCAGACGCCGCGCGCCGATGTTCTCCATGCGCTGGTTCGCTTCGCTCGCGTACTCCGCCATCGACTCCACCGCGTCGTCCGTGATCGTGACCTCCACGCCCTCCGTGCGGAGCAGCGCCTGGTACTGCTTGGTCAGCGCGTTCTTCGGCTCCTTCAGGATCTGGATGAACTCCGCCCTGCCGAGCGACTCGAGCTCCACGCGGATCGGAAAGCGTCCTTGGAGCTCGGGGATGAGGTCCGAGACCTTCGCCACGTGGAACGCGCCCGCGGCCACGAACAGAACGTGATCGGTCTTCACCGGTCCGTACTTCGTCGTCACCGTGCTGCCCTCCACGATCGGAAGGAGATCGCGCTGCACGCCCTCGCGCGACACGTCGGGTCCGGTCTGCGCGCCTTGTCGTCCAGCGATCTTGTCGATCTCGTCGAGGAAGACGATGCCCGACTGCTCGGTGCGCTCGATGGCCTCGCGCACGAGCGCGTCTTGATCGAGGAGCTTCTGCGCCTCCTCGGCCTCGAGGATGCGGAGCGCCTCCTTCACCTTCACGCGACGACGCTTCGTGCGACCACGCATCCCCGGCACGTTCGAGAACGCATCGCGCAGACCCTTCTCGAGATCGTCCATGCCCTGCATGCCGGAGAACATCTGCGCGATTGGCATCGCGTCGTCGGCGACGTCGAGCTCGAGCGTCTCGTCGTCGAGCGAGCCCGCGCGCAGCTTCGTGCGGAGCTCGGTGATCACGCTCTCGGGCGGAGGCGGCGGAGCGGGAGGCGGCTGCATGCCCATGAAGAGCTGTCCCAAGTTGCCGAGGCCGTGTGGACCGAGGCCGGGCGGGCCCGAGGGCGGCGCGGGCGGAGGAGGAGGAGGAGGAGGCGGCGGCTTGTCGTGGCCCGCGCGCTTGTGCGCGATCATCACGACGAGGCGCTCTTCGGCGACGTCGTGCGCGCGCGTCTTCACGTTCTCGATCGCCTCGGCGCGCACGAGGTGGAGGCCCTGCTCGACGAGGTCGCGCACGATCGACTCGACGTCGCGCCCCACGTAGCCGACCTCGGTGAACTTCGAGGCCTCGACCTTCACGAACGGCGCGTTCGCGAGCTTCGCGAGGCGGCGCGCGATCTCGGTCTTGCCCACGCCTGTCGGCCCGATCATCAGGATGTTCTTCGGCGCGATCTCCTCGCGCAGATCGGGGCTCACCTGCTGACGGCGCCAGCGGTTGCGGAGCGCGATCGCGACGGCCTTCTTGGCCTTGTGCTGACCGACGACGTAGCGATCGAGCTCACCGACGAGCTCGCGCGGCGTGAACGACTTGGTGCTCATCCGCCGATCTCCTCGAGCGCGATCTCGGAGTTGGTGAACACGCAGATCTCGCCCGCGGTGCGGAGCGACTCGCGGCAGATCTCGGGCGCGGTCATCTGCGTGTGCTTGAGCAGCACGCGGCCCGCCGCGAGGGCGTAGCTGCCGCCCGATCCGATCGCGACGATCGAGCCGCCGTCGATCGGATCCGGCTCGATCACGTCGCCGTTGCCCGACAGCAGCAGCATCGTGTGCGCGTCCATCACGACGAGCATCGCCTCGAGGCGACGCAAGAACCGATCGGTGCGCCACTCCTTCGCGAGATCGACCGCCGCGCGCGAGAGGGCGCTCGGCGCATCACCCGCGCGGAGCGCCTCGAGCTTGCTCTCGAAGCGCTCGAGCAGCGTGAACGCGTCGGCCGTGGCGCCGGCGAAGCCCGCGATCGCGCGGCCGTTCGCGATGCGGCGCACCTTGCGCGCGCTCGACTTCATCACGGTGTTGCCGAGCGACACCTGTCCATCGCCCGCCATCGCAGAACGACCATCGCGGCGCACGGCCACGATCGTCGTCGACCTCCAGCGTTCCTTCTCGCTCACTGCCTGACCTCCGAGGGAGCGGGATGGTAGCGCGCGGACGCGTCACGTCGGCATCGCCGTTGCAGACCCCCGCGCATGTCGGTCCGCCTCCGGTCGTGCTCGCGCGTCGTGCCCTCGTTCGCGTGCGTGATCGCGACGTTCGCCCTCGCCGCGGGCTGCTACCGCACGCACATGCGCCGTGAATTCGCTGACGGCGGCGCCCTCCCCGAGGACGCGCCGCGCGCCGACGCGAGCCTCGGCGCGCCGATGACCATCGCCTGCGGCGAGCCGAGCGAGCCGCCGAGCGCGGAGCGTGTGGTGCCCTGCGCGATGAGCGGCGCGGGCGATCACGACGGCGACGGCTTCGCGAACGACGTCGACTGCAACGACTGCGTGCCGCAGATCAACGGCGGCGCCTACGACATCCCCGGCAACGGCCTCGACGAGGACTGCACCGGCGACGACGCAGCACCGTGCCTCGACACGGCGATCAGCCCCGACGACGGCACGCCACGCAGCGCGGCGAACGCGCTCGGACTCTGTCTCTCGTCCACCGCGGAGACGCGCGAGTGGGTGCGCTCGGCGGCGTGGAACGACACGTCGTTCGCGCCGCACATCGTGACGGAGATGCACCGCGTGGCCGATGGCTTCGGGCGCTACGGGCCGTACGCGGGCCGCCGCATGCTGGTGCTCTCGACGGGCATCGCGAACGACGCGCAGCCGCCGAGCGGGAGCTGCGTGGAGGAGGGCCTCTCGGGCCCGTTCCCTCCGGGCTTCCCGATGGACTCGCCCGCGTGTCCTGGCGTCGTGAGCGGTCCCGTCGTCGACTCGGTCGCGCTGACGATCGAGCTCGACGTACCGACCAACGCGATCGGTCTTCGCTTCGCGTCGAACTTCATGACGCGCGAGTACCCGGACTACCTCTGCTCACCGTTCAACGACGTCTACGCGGTGTTCATGACCGACGTCTCCTCGGGCGAGCTGAGGAACATCGTGTTCGATCGCGCGGGCAACCCGCTCACCGTGAACAACGCGCTCCTCAGCACGTGCGTTGCGCGCGGGCCGCTCACGTGCGAGCTCGGCGCAGGGCCGCTGCGGGGAGCCATCGACTCGGCGTGCATGGACGGCACCGAGGGCATCGTCGGAGGCGGCACCGACTGCGTGCAGACCACCGCGCCCGTCGTGCCCGGGTCGCGCATCACGATGTCCTTCATGATCTGGGACTCGGGCGACGGCCTCCTCGACTCGGTCGCGCTCGTCGACGCGTTCGAGTGGGTGCTCGCGCCCTTCGAGCAGCTCGCGCGCTGAGCCTCGCCGTCAGTCGCAGGCGCGGAGACGCGCGAGCGCGAGCGTGCCGCCGGGCGCGGCGATCCAGCCGACGTCGCCGCCCTCGAGCACGAAGAAGTCGCTCGCGGTGCCGAGATCGAGCGCGGGCGCGTCGATGGGCCCTTCGAGGCGCGCGCCTGCGGCGTCGAAGCGCGCGATGCGATCGGTTCCGTCTGCGCTCCACGCGAGCACGAAGCCGCTGCCGTACGGCGCCGCGTGCACCGAGCCGTCGCGCGCGGCGTCGGTGGTCACCCAGATCGGCGCGCCCGCGCGTCCGTCGTTGCCCACGTGCACGAGACCGACGTCGTGTGAGCTCCGCATGTCCGTCGCCGTGAAGGAGACCCAGAATCCATCGGTCATCGGCACGACGCCGCCGAGCGAGGTGCCGTAGCCGCCGGCGCAGTTCGAGCCGCTCTCGTCGGTGTAGAGCTGCGCGGTGCGGTGATCGAAGTGGATGCCCTTGCTCGGGTAGCAGTCCGACGCGCACACGGGACCGAGCATCGACGCGTTGTGCTCGAGCCGCACCTCCATGCTGTGGCTGCAGCCCCAGTCCCACCGCATCGAGGTCGGCGCGCCCGCGGGCGAGAAGAACCGCAGCTGATCGCCGTAGTGCGCGATTCCGTCGGGCCACAGGCGATTGACCGTGTAGTACGTGGCCCACTCGGTGCCGGTGTAGTCGAGGCGCCCGTAGCGGATGAGCGCGCCGAACCACTCGTTGTTCGTGACGTCGTGCGGGACCTCGCCGAGCAAGCGCTGCGAGAAGCGCGGCGCTCCGTCGTGTCCGACGCCCACGAGGTAGAGCGCGTCCGAGCCGCGCGCGACGATCACGCCGTACGCGTCCGCGCTCGTGTCGAAGCCCCACAGCTCGCCGCCGTCGACGGAGATCGGCGCGCCGAACGCGGCGCCGTCGCCCGCCAGCGCTTGGATCGTGGTCGTGCCGCCAGCGCCGAACGCAGCCGCCGCACCACCACCGGCGAGCGCCGCGCCGTAGAGCGGCCCGCTGGCCGACACGCCCGCGACGCGCGTGACGGTGAGGCGCGACGCGAGGTCGCCCGAGCCGCACGGACCTGCGTCGAACGGCGGCGGCGCGCCCGTGTCGATCGGCGCGCTCACCGCGTCGGGCGGCTCGCCGAACGCATCGACCGCCGCGTCCTCCCGAGACGCGAACGCGTCGATGCCGCGCCCCGTGTCGGGGTCTCCTGAGCCACGCAGCGTGCCGTCGCACCCTCCGATCACGACGAGCGCGATCGAGATCGAGGCCCAGCTCGTTCGGGTGTGAGCGCGCGTGGTCATGGGCAGCATCGTACCGTGTCACTGCGTGATTCCGTCGTGCGCGTGATCTCGGAGATGGCCCGCGTTCGTCACACGCGATGCGCCCGCCCTGGTAGCGTCCGGCTCAGAGGTGAGGTGAGGATGGACCCGATTGAAGTCGCGCGCGCCGCGAGCGCGTACGAGGCCGTGCCGCGTCGAGTCGAGGACCCGCGACTCTTCCGACACATCTTCCTGTGGTCGGGCTGGGCGCCCGGCTGCTTCACCGCAGTCGCGGTGCTCGGCGCGTTCGTGATCTTCGTGATCGCGGGCCTCGTCGTGTTCTTCGTGTCGCTGCCGTGGTGGACGATGCTGATCGCGGCAGCCGCGCTCTCGATGCTGCCGCCGATCGCGTGGATGCTCGATCTCCGTGAGCGTCGAAACATCCGCGCTGGCCTGACGACGCTGCTGCGCGACGGTCGGCTCTGCGTCGCGCACGTCGTGCAAGCGAACGCGGATCTCTACGGCCCCGGTGAGGCCGTGCTGCCTGCGCTCGTCGTGGTGACGGGGACGAGCCCGCCCGAGCTCGCGATGGGTCGAGCGGCCGCGGAGCAGATCCGCGCGCTGAAGGGCACACCCTCGGCGCAAGGTGACGCCGAACCGTTCTGGCGCGCCGTCAACGACGAGAGCTCGGCGCCCTGTCTCGCGCTGCCCGCGAGCCTCGGTCAGGGGCACTGGGCGTACCTGGTGTCGATCGACGTCGACCAACAGCACCTGACGGGCAACGCGCTGCGACACGGCGCGCCGAACGCGTTTGCGGCGATCGTCTCCGCGGACGCGAAGGATCGCGTACAGCTCTGAGCGCGCCGTCGGTTTCTTCGCGCCTGCGTCCGTGCGCCCTACCCTCCCTCGATGGCCTCGGCGCTCGAGACGCAGATCACCACGTACCTCGACTGGCTCGAGCACGAGCGGCGCAGTCCGGCCTCGACGCGCGAGACGTATGCGCGCGCGCTGCGTGCGTTTCACGCGTTCTGTGAAGAGAAGTCACTGCCGCTCGATGCAGAGCGCCTCTCGCTGATCGCGCTGCGCGGCTGGCTCGCGAAGCTCTTCGACACCGATCAGCCGAGCACGATCGGGCGCAAGGTCGCGACGCTGCGCGCGTTCTATCGGTACCTCTTCCGAAAAGGCCTCGTCACCAAGAACCCCGCCGCGCAGCTGAAGAGCCCGAAGATCAGGAAGGGCCTGCCGCGCTTCCTCACCATCGACGAGGCGTTCCGCGTCGTCGAAGCGCCGACCGAAGACGCGCACCGCGAAGAGGCGCTGCGCGTTCGTGATCGCGCGCTGCTCGAGCTGCTCTACGGCGCGGGCGTTCGCGTGAGCGAGCTGCGAGGGCTCACGCTCGGTGACGTCGATCTCGCGGCGCGTCGCGTGCGCGTGATGGGCAAGGGCCGCAAGGAACGTCTCGCGCCGTTCGGAGCGCCCGCGCTCGACGCGCTGCGCGCATGGCTCGAGATCCGACCGCTCGTGCTCGCGCGATCGGAGGGCGAGCACACCGGGGCTGCGCAGGCGCTCTGGCTCGGCGAGCACGGCACCGCGCTCACGGTGCGGCAGATCCAGAACGTCGTGCGTCGCTACGGCGCGCTCGGCGCAGGCCGCGGAGATCTCCATCCGCACGCGCTGCGTCATTCGTACGCCACGCACTTGCTCGATGCGGGCGCCGATCTGCGCGGCATCCAAGAGCTCCTCGGTCACGCGAGCCTCGCCACCACGCAGCGCTACACGCACGTCTCGGTCGATCGGCTGATGGCCGTCTACGACAAGGCCCACCCGCTCGCGCACGAGTGACGGCGAGAGGCTCGCTGGCGCGCGCCGGCTTGCGCCACGTCGCAGACCTTGCGAGAGCGTGTGACGTCTCGCGGAGGATCTCTCATGCGTCGTCTCGTCGTGCTCCTGTTCGTCCTCGTCGTGCACGCCCTCTCGGGCTGCAGCGGCGGCACTGCGCGTCTCGGAGGTGAAGCGTCGGAGACCCCCGCGCCGCACTACCTCGAGGTGGTCCACGCTCCGCTCCGCGTGACGTTGCCCGACGGCCGCGTGATCGCGCTCGCGGACACGGGCGTCATCACCGTGGACGACGCGCCGACGTGGCGGCTCGAGCTCGACGGCCGACTCGTCGCGATCGACGGGACCGCCGTGGCGACGCTCTTGCCCGACGGTCGCATCAGCCACCGCGGCACGCTCTCGACCTGGCGCGTGATCGATGACCGCGTGCTCGATGAAGACACGTTCGTCGCGTCGCTCACGGACTCGACCCTCGCGCTCGCCGCCGATCCCGAGCCCGTGCACGTGCCCACGCTCGGCGTGACGCCCGAGAGTCGCGCGACGCTCCTCTACGTCATCGCGTCCGATCGCCTGGAGCGCGCGCGCGCGGCCACCGCCGCGGCCGAGGCCGAGGCCGACAGCGAGCGCACGTTCTTTCGCGTGCCGGTCGACGACGCTCCGGCGCTCGGCCCCGCCGATGCGCTCGTGACGATCGTCTCGTTCGAGGACTTCCAGTGCCCGTTCTGCAGCCGCGCGAACCCCACGCTCAGCCGCATCGTCGAGCACTACGGAGCGGACGTCCGGATCGTGTACCGCCATCGCATCCTGCCGTTCCATCAGAACGCCATGCCGGCGGCGGAGGCGGCCTCCGAGGCCCTCGCGCAGCGCGGACCCGTGGGCTTCTGGGCGATGCACGACCTCTTGTTCGAGAACCAGGCGTCGCTCGGTCGCGCCGACCTCGATCGCTACGCGGCCTCCGTCGGTCTCGACATGACGCGCTTCGCCAACGCGCTCGATCAGCACACGCACCGTGCCGCCATCGAGGCCCAAGATGCGGCCGCGCAGGCGCTCGGCGTCACGGGCACGCCCACCTTCTTCGTGAACGGCGTCGAGCTCCTCGGCGCGCAGCCGTACGACGAGTTTCATCGTGTGATCGAGGAAGAGCTCACGCGCGCTCGCGGTCTCGTCGCTCGCGGCGTGCCGCGGAGAGACGTCTACGCGACGGTGACGCGCGGTGGGCGCACGACGCCCTCGCCCGAGGTCACCGCGGTGCGTCCGTCCACGCCCCGACCGCAGCCCGATCCGCGCGCCGTCTACCGTGTGCCGATCGAGGGCGCCCCCGTGCTCGGCGCCCCGGATGCGCTCGTCACCGTGGTGGTCGTGTCCGACTTCCAGTGCCCGTTCTGCGCGCGCGTCGAGCCCACGCTCGCGCGGCTTCGCGAGCAGTACGGACGAGAGCTGCGCCTCGTCTGGCTCGACAACCCGCTTCCGTTCCACGACAACGCGATGCCCGCGGCAGAGGCCGCGATGGAGATCTTCGCGCAGACCGGCGCGCGCGGGTTCTGGGCGTTCCACGATCTCTTGTTCCAGAACCAGCAGACGCTCGATCGCGCGACGCTCGAGCGCCTCGCGGCGACCATCCGCGGCGTGCGCATGCCGCGCCTCCGCGCTGCGCTCGATCAGCACACCCACCGCGCCGCGATCGAGGCCGACCAAGCGCTCGCGCGTCGGCTCGGGGCCAGCGGCACGCCGTCGTTCTTCATCAACGGCAGGAACCTGCGCGGCGCGCAGCCCCTCGAGGCGTTTCGCACGCTGATCGACGAACAACTCGTGGAGGCGCGCGCGCGCGTCGCGAGCGGCACTCCCCGCGCGCGGCTCTACGAAACGCTGACGGCGAGCGGCGCGCACGAGCCCGTGTTCTTGCCCTCGCCCGACGCCGCACCGCCCACGCCCGCTCCGCCTCCCGCGCCTGCGCCGACGCCGTCTGCGCTGCCGACGCCCCCGACCCCGCCCGACGTAGCCGCTCCGCCGCCGAACGCGCAGCGGACCGCGTCGGGGCTCGCGTCGCGCGTGCTCGCGCCGGGCACCGGCTCGCGTCGTCCCGCAGCGACCGACCGCGTCGTCGTGCACTACTCGGGCTGGACGACCGACGGGCACTTGTTCGACACGTCGGTCGGACGCGGCGACCCGCCGACGTTCGCGCTGACCACCGTGATCCCGGGCTTCGCCGAAGGCGTGCAGCTCATGGTCGTGGGCGAGCGAAGACGCGTGTGGATCCCCGAAGCCCTCGCGTACCGAGGCCGCCCCAGCGCACCGCAAGGGATGCTCGTGTTCGACATCGAGCTCTTCCGCATCGAGCCCTGACGACGCACCGCGCCTGAGAGACGTTTGCAGGAAAACCCGTTGATGACAGCGCGAGGAACCTCGCACGATCGACGGATGCGCACGTCTCGTAGCCTCACTTCGGTCGCCCTCGTCCTCGGCATCGCGGCTCCCCTCGGGCTCGGCGGATGCTCGTGCGACGCCACCACGGGTGAAGGCGACGCGGGACCTTCGGCTGGCCTCGATGCCTTCGTCGACCCGACGCTCGATGCGAACGCCGATGCGTTCCGCGATCCCGCGCTCGACACCGGCACCACGCCCGGCACAGACGCGTTCGTCGATCCGAGCGTCGACGCGAACCTCGACGCGTTCTTGGATCCGAGCATCGATGGCGGCCCGGGCTCGTGTCACGTCGCGGAGTGCGCGGGTCGCACGTACCAGTGCGGCGACTGCGTGGACAACGACGGCGATGGCCTCGGCGACGCGCGCGACCCCGGCTGCATCGGCCCCTGCGACGACACCGAGGACGTCTACGACATCGCGATCGGCGACACACCCACCTGCTTGATCGACTGCTACTTCGACGAAGACCAGGGCCCCGGCAACGACGGCTGTCGCTACGATCAGAGCTGCGATCCGCTGGAGCCCGATGCACCTCGCTGCCCATACAGCGAGACCGCGAGGTGTGATCGCATCGACGAAGAGATGTGCGGCACGGTGTGCGGTCCGCTCGTACCCAACGGCTGCGACTGCCTCGGTTGTTGCGAGCTGCCGGCCGGCTCGGGTCAGTTCGTCTACCTCGGCTCCGAGCCGCTCGACGGCGCGCCTCGCTGCGGCCCCGACAGCGTGAGCAACCCCGACTCGTGCCGCGCCTGCACGCCCGTGCGCATCGACGGCTGCTTCAACGAGTGCGGCCGCTGCGAGCTCTGCCTCGGACGCACGGAGCTGCCGCCGGACTGCTTCCCGCCCGTGCCCGTGGACGCGAGCGTGCCCATGGGCACCGATGGCGGCGCGAGCCCCGACGCGTACACGCCCGACTCCGGCACGCCCGATCTGCGCTGCCCGCGCGGCGAGCAGCCGTGTGGCCTGCCCACCGATCCCGAGTGCCCGAGCACGGCCCCCTACTGCCTCACCGGCTGCTGCATCGACTTCGGCTGATCGGCGCGCGACTTCGTCCAGATGACATCCACCAAGACATCGTTGGCGCGGGGGGTTTTGCGGGGTCACCTGGATGCTGCGGCGCTCGCCACGGCGCTCGGCCGGTTGGAAGAGGGCCTGCCCGAGCGCGACGGCCGAATCGTGCTCGATTGTCGCGAGATGACGGGATACGAGCTCGAGGCACGGCAGGCGTTCGTGGCGTGGAACGCACGAGTGCGAGGGCGGGTGCTGCGGGTGGCGATCCTCACGCCGCATCGACTCTGGTGGATGGTGATCGCCGCGATGTCGGTCGCGGCGCAGCTCCCGATGAAGGGTTTCGAGGACGAGCAGAGCGCGACCGCGTGGCTCGGCGTCGGCCGGACCTAGAGCAACCCGTCGCAGAGCGGCACTTCGCCTCGTCGCGCGAAGCGACGGAGTTGCACGCCCCGCCGGGCGCGGTCACAGTGCCGACACATCTCCGTAGGGTGCGGTCTCCGGTGAGACTGCAGGATTCGGTTGGTCGGGCCGCCAGCCATCGAGAGCGAACGCTCTCGCTGGTGGCCTACGATGTCTCACCGATCCAACGCCGACCCTGCGTCGGCTCCGCCCGGAAGCTGGCCCCGCGCGCACCGCGCCGCGCGACGACTCGTCCGCCCCGTCGAAGAGCTGCTCGCGACCGAGTCGGCGAGCGCCGTTCTGCTCGGTGTCACGACGCTCGTCGCGCTCGCTTGGGCGAACTCGCCCGACGCGCCCGCGTACCACGCGCTCTGGGAGACCCCGCTCTCGCTCTCGATCGGCTCGCACGCGCTGGTCACCACGCCACGCGTGCTGGTCGACGAGGTGCTCATGACGGGGTTCTTCTTCCTCGTCGGCCTCGAGATCCGTCGCGAGCTCGCGCGGGGTGAGCTGAGCGAGCCACGACGCGCAGCGCTCCCGTTCGCCGCGGCGCTCGGCGGCATGCTCGTACCCGCGGTCGTCTACGCCGCGCTCAACGTCGAGGGCGAGCATCTGCGCGGATGGGGCGTACCGATGGCGACCGACATCGCGTTCGCGCTCGCCGCGCTCGGCATGCTCGGCCGTCGCGTCTCGCCGGCGCTGCGCATCCTGTTGCTCGCCCTCGCGGTGATCGACGACGTGGGCGCGATCCTGGTCATCGGTCTCGTCTACTCGAGCGGCTTCTCGCTGGTCGGCCTCGCCGTCGCCGCAGGCGGGATGCTCGGAATCGTGCTGCTCCAGCGGCTCGGCGTGCGACGCGTCGTGGCGTACGTGGTTCCGGGCGCGGTGGTCTGGCTGGGGCTGCACGCAGCGGGCATCCACGCGACGCTGGCCGGCGTCCTCGTGGGCCTCGCGACGCCCGCGGTCGCGTGGCAGCCGCGCGAGGCCGTGAGCGACACGCTGGAGCGAGCGCTGGTTCGCTTGCGCGGGGACGATCCGATCGACCTCTCGATGTCGGAGCTCGACGCGGTCGCGCGCGAAGCCGTCGCACCCGTCGATGCGCTCCAGCACGCGTTGCATCGTCCCGTCGCGTTCGTCGTGATGCCGCTGTTCGCGCTCGCCAACGCCGGAGTGACGTTCGGCGACGTCACGATCGACAGCGACACGACGCTGCTCGCGCTCGGCACGGCACTGGGCCTCGTGGTGGGCAAGCCGGTGGGGATCGTGCTCGGAAGCTTCCTCGCGACACGTCTGGGCGCGGCGCTGCCCGCGGGCGTGACGTGGCGAGGCCTCTGGGTGATCGGCGCCGTCGGTGGCGTCGGCTTCACGATGAGCCTCTTCGTCGCCGACCTCGCGTTCGAGGGGCCGAGCCACGACGTCGCCAAGGCGGCTGTGCTCGTCGCCTCGGCCGCTGCGGCAGTCGTCGCGCTCGTGGCTGGCAGAGCGCTCTTGCCACGCGACGGCGACGGACGCGCGACCACGGAGTCGCAGGCAGAGCAGTCCACCGATCAGTGAACCGAAACAGAAGGAGACGACACATGACCCCGAACGACCAACCCGATTCCCGTGGCGCGGCGGTGTTCCTGCTGGTGATCGCCGCGCTCTTTGCCGCAGCCATCGCCTACGGGTTGATGACCCGATGAGCTCGACCGCTAGAGCACACGGCAGCTCGCTTCGCTTGATGGTCGCAGACGACCACGAAGCCACGATCACCATGATGGAGGTGAGCCTCCTGTCCATGGGCCACACGGTCGTCATCGCTCGTACGGGCCACGAAGCGCTCGCGTTGGTCTCCGAGGAGTTGGACGGTGCGATCATCGACGGCAATCTCGGCGACATGACCGGCCTCGACGTCGCGCGGCAACTTCGGGCCCGTGGCCTCGGGTTGCGCTTGGTCCTCTGCACGGGAGATCCTGACCTCACGCCGTCGATGGCGACGTCGGCGGGGTTCGACGCACACTTCATGAAGCCGGCCGCGCTGGAGGAGATGTTGCCCTCGCTGCGGACCAACGGGACGCACGGCGCGCGCTGAGCGCACGGCGCGGGATCAGCGAAGCGATCCCAGCCACTGCACCTCGATCTCCCGATCGAACTGCTCCGACATCGAGCGGCCGATGGTGTCGAGCACTGCGCGGTCGGGAGAGGGTCGAGGCGAAGCCTCGTGAAGCGTCGTCGGTTCGGTCGCGAGCGGAGCGGCGTCCGTGGCCGCATCGTGGTCGGCGCCAGCATCGTGGTCGGCGCCAGCATCGTGGTCGGCGCCAGCATCGTGGTCGGCGCCAGCATCGTGGTGGACCGCTCGCGTCGAGGGCTCGTCCTCGACGGGCTGCGCGATCGGCGGCACGTCGGGCGGACGCGCGACCCCGCTGAGGCCGACGACCAGACGATCGTCGACCGCGGTCACCCAAACGTCGTCGAGCTCTCCGAGCGCCTCCGCGGGCCAGACCGTGCGCGCGGCGGCACCGATCGCGTCGAGCTGCGCGACGAAAGGAGGAAGCGGATCGACCGGGACGACGGGCTCGGGCCGACGCAGCGACGCGGAGATCGAATCGAGCGCCGCCGCGTCGGGGACCGCGAGCACCGAGATTCGGGGCTGGGTGTCGGTCACCGCTGCGACGGTTCGGCGAAGCTCGTCGCGCAGCGCGGTCGCCTCGCGTTGCGTACCGAGGCGAACCAACGCGAGGTCGATGGTGTGATGCTCGACGCTCACTCGACTCTGCACCAGAGCCGCGCCTTCTCGCGAGAGCGCAGCCTGGATCGCCGCGCGCACGCGGGTCTCCCACGCGACCTCGTCGAGCGCGCGCTGAAGGGGCACGGCCACGAGCGCCAGGAGCAGAAGAGGCATCAGCGCGCGCGCGAGCACGGCACGACGGCCCGATCCGGAGAGGCGAGCGATCGATGCGGCGATCGCAGTCGAGAGCGCGCCACGCGCCCCACCCGCGTCGACCTCGAGGCGGGGAACGTCCACGCGATGAAAGCCCAGCAGGAGAAACGCGGCGGTGCCCACGACCACGATCGCGACGAGGTTCGTGAGGAACAGCAGCGCAGCTCCTGTCGCGACATCGACGGCACCGATCCCGATGCCGAAGCCCGACGCGCAGAGGGGCGGGACGAGCGAGATGCCGATCGAGGTCCCCGCAGCGGTGGTGGCCACGTCCGCCTGACGACGTACGGTGGCGAAGACGCCTGCGAGCGCACAGAAGCCCGCGGTGACGAGGTCGAGCAGGGTCGGCGCGGTGCGAGCCAAGATCTCCGAGTTCAGCGTGTGAAAGGGGAGCGCCAGCGTGATCAGCGCCGCGCCGCCGATGACCACGGCGATGCTCGTTGCGGTCCTCGCGAACGAGCGGACCACCAAGAGCGGCGAGCCCGACGCGAAACCCATGGCCAGCGCGACGATGGGGCCCATCAGCGGCGCAACGAGCATCGCGCCGATCACGACGGCGGTGCTCCCCACGACGAGCCCGAGCGTCGCGATCCCCAAGGCGACAACGAGCTGGAACCAGTACCCGGTTCCCTCGTGGGTGTTTCGCTGGAGCATGTCTCGAACGACGACCTCACGTTGCTCGCGTGGCCCGCCGATGCGTTCGAACAGTGAATCTTGCCGCTCACCCAACGCGCTCATGTTTGTGCTCCACCGTCGCGGCGCCGCGCCGCGAGACGGAGCAGAACCCCAGTCGGCGACACTCATTCCCCGCCGTGGGACATCTCTGACGAGCGGCGAGAGCGAAGCAGCGGAGTCTTCGCTGGCGCCTCGCGGACCGCGCGTGCCACCGTCGTCGACGTGAGCGCGCGGACCATCCTCCTCATCGACGACGACGAGATGATCCTCCGGATCGCGCGCGTCGCGCTCGCCAAGGTGGGCGGCTCGCGCGCGCTGCTCGCGACCTCGGGCGCCGAGGGCCTCGCGCTCGCCGCCGCAGAGTCGCCCGACGTGATCGTCCTCGACGTGATGATGCCCGGCATGGACGGGCCCGCGACGCTCGAGAGGCTTCGCGCCGATGCGGCCACGCGCCTCATCCCCGTCGTGTTCCTCACCGCCAAGGCGCGACCCGAAGACGTGGAGAGCCTGCTCGCGCTCGGAGCGGCTGGCGTCGTGACCAAGCCCTTCGATCCGATGACCCTCCATGCGGAGATCCTCGCCCTCGTCGAACGGTCCGCGCGACTGATCGGCGGCGGCCCATCGGGCACCTGACTCGGCTCGCGCGCGGGGACGACGCGCGGTCGTGTTAGCGTCGTGTCGTGGTGCCGTTCGCGCTTCCCGTCGCCTGCGGGTGGCTGGCGTTCTTGCTGTTCAACGTCGCGGCCGCGGCGCGCGGCGACACGCGGCCGGTGCTGATGGGGATCGAGATCGTCGCGGCCACCGCGTCGCTCGTGATCGGACGCTTCGCGGAGCGACGCGTCGCCTTTCACGCGATCGCAGCCGTCTCCGCGGCAGGTCTCGTCGCCTCGAGCTGGGTCGCGGGTGACGGCGAGGCCGTCGCGTACTGGATGTTGATGTTGATCCCGCCGCTCGCGGCGTCGGAGATCGGCCCGCGCGCAGGCATCGCGTGGGCGGGCGCGTGCATCGCGGGGGCAGCGCTCGCGGTCGCGGATCCGCTGGGGTTGCCCGACGAGGGCGTGCCGCCGGTGGCCGCGCGATTTCTCGCCGTCGTGATCCTCATCGTGCTGTCGGCGCGCTTCGCGCTGCTCGCGCGACGTCGCGAAGACGATCGCGTCGAGGCGGTGAAGCGCGAAGCGGCAGCCAGGAGCGAGCTGCTCGCGACGATCAGCCACGAGATCCGGACGCCGCTCCACGGCGTCGTGGGCACGGCCAACGTGCTCGCCGAGTCGGACCTCCCGAGCGAGCAGCGTGAGCTCGTCGACACGCTCGTGCGGAGCGCGGCGACGGTGCGACGCATCGTCGACGACGTGCTCGACATGGCGCGCATCGAGTCGAACAAGCTGCCGATCCACCCGGAGCCCACGGACGTGTGGACACTGCTCGAGGACGTCGTGGATCTGTACGCGAGCGAGGCGGGGGCACGCGGCGTCGAGCTGGCGCTCGTGATCGCGCCCGAGGCTTCGCTGCACGTCGAGCTCGACCGCACGCGGCTGCTCCAGATCGTGAACAACCTCGTCGGCAACGCGGTGAAGTTCACCAAGAGAGGCTCGATCGTCGTGCGCGCCTCGAGCGAGGCAGGGCGCGCGTCCGACCGCGTGCGGCTCACGATCGTGATCGAGGACACGGGGCCCGGCTTCCCGAGCGACGCGCTCTCGCGCCCCTTCGCCGCGTTCTCGCAGCCCGACGCCGCGCTCGCGCGCCTCCACGGCGGCTCGGGGCTCGGCCTCTCGCTCGCGCACGATCTCGCGTCGCGCATGAACGGCGCGCTTCGGATCGATCCCGCCTACGCGTCGGGCGCGCGCGTGGAGGTCGTGCTCGAGGACGTACCGCTCACCGCGCGGACCGCGGAGGCCGCTCCGAGCGCGCCGACCGTCCGCGGCCTCGCCATCGAGCCCAGCGTCGTCGGTCGCGATGCGCTGTCCACGTCCCTCCGCGACGTCGCGGGGCTCGCCCTCGACATCGTCGAGCTCGACGACGTCGCGAAGCGCGTGACGCCCGAGCTCCGCTTCGTCCTCGCGCCGCTCGACAACGATCGCGCGAGCCGCCTGACCGCGATCCTCGAGGCGCACCCCGGGGTCGCCCTCCTCCACGCGAGCACGCCGGGCTCGCCCCTCGCGACGCCACCGGGCGCTGCGGCGATCCTGCGTCGCCCCTACCGTCGCTCGCGGCTGGCGATGCTCGCGCGACAGTTCTCGACGGCGCCCGCCGAGCCGTCGGCCGAGCTCCCAGTCATCGTCGTCCGCCGCGCCTACGTGGTCGACGACGATCCCGCGAGCCGTCGCGTGCTGGCCGCGATGCTGCACCGACGCGGCTACCTCGTCACATCGCTCGCGAGCGGCGCGGAGACGATCGAGATCGCGCGGGTCGGACCTCTTCCGGACATCGTGTTCTCCGATCTCCACATGCCGGGGATGAACGGCATCGACGTGGCGACCGCGCTGCGCGCGCTTCGTGGAGAGCGATCGCAGCCGCGCCTCGTCGTGGTGTCGGCGACGGTGCGCGACGACGATCGGCGGCAGTGTCGCGACGCTGGCTTCGACGCGTTCCTCGACAAGCCGTTCGCGGTCGCGGCGCTCGACGAGATCCTCGATGGCGTGCCCGCGACCGCGACGTCGACCGACGCGCCCACGGAGACGTTGCTCGATCGCGGACAGCTCGACTCGGTGATGGATGCGCTCGGCGACGAGGCGCTCGAGGCCTTCGCCGAGCAGGATCAGATGCTGTCCGCGCGGCTCGAAGAGCTGGCGCGCCTCGGCGAGTCGGGCGGCCCGGCGTTCGTGGCCGCCGCGCACGCGATCGCGTCCTCGGCCCTCCAGGTCGGGTTCCACGCGCTCGGCACACGCGCGCGCGAAGTGGAGCTGTCCCCTCCGCCCACGGCCGCCGATCGAGGCATCGCCGTGAACCAGCTGCGTGGGCTCGTCCTGCGCACGCGCGCGGAGCTGCTCCGCGTGACGATGCGGACGTCGCCTCCGTTCGGCGTCAAGCGCGTGAGCGCGATGCCCTCCGCGCGCGATCCGTTGCCCGTCGTGCGCGTGTCGCTCGAGGGCGAGGTCAGCGCCGAGCGCCTCCTGCGTCGTCTGAGCGACGCGACGAGCGCTGCGGCCGCGCGCCACTCCGTGCTCATCGACGGTCGCAGCTCCGAGCCCACGAGCCCCGACGTGGGCAGCGCGTTCGAGTCCTGGTACCGGAGCCCGCCGAGCACGGTCGCGAAGATCGCGATGATCGTCTCGAACCGGCTGTGGATCCCGCACATCGAGGCGCGCGCCAAGGCCTGTCCGATCCCGATGCGCGTCTTCGAGCAGGAGGCCGACGCGATCGCGTGGCTCGCGATCGAGTGATCGTCAGCGAGTGCTGCGCGAGTCGAGCGCAGGCAGCCAGCCGTTGCGTCGAGCGAGCCCGTCGACCGCTGCGGCGACCGTCGTGACGTCGTACGGCTTCGAGAGGAAGTCCGACACACCGAGCACGGAGAACCGATAGCGCTGCTCCGCGCCGACCTGACCGCTCGCGACGATCACGCGCACGCCGTCGCCGCCGCCGAGCGCGCGGATGCGCGAGAGCACCTCGACCCCGTCGAGCTCGGGCAGGCCGTAGTCGAGCACCACGAGCTGCGGGAGCGCCCGCATCGCGTTCGCCACCGCCTCGGTGCCCGTGGCCGCGCGCGCGACCTTCACCGGAGTCCCGGGGACAGCGAGCGGAATCGCGCGCGCCAGCATGCGCAGGGCCACGGGATCGTCGTCGACCACGAGCACCCGCAGGCTGCCGGACTCGGCCGCGCGGTCGGTCGAGAGGACGATCTCGGAGGACTGCTCCGTCACGCCGTTCAAGCGTCGCGCGGCTTCCTCGAGGGCGCGCGCGAACGCGAGGCTGTTCGCGAAGCGCTGATCGGGAACGACGGCCATGGCGCGCTGGATCACGGCGTCGAGCGCCTGGAGCTCGGGGCGAACCGCGGACACGAGCGGTCGGGGATCACGTCGGTGCGCAGCGAGGATCTCGAAGATCCCGTCGCGATCGAACGGGAGGAGGCCCGTCAACATCTCGTACGCGGTCGCGCCCAGCGAGTACTGATCGCCGAGGGGTCCCGCGAGCTCGCCGGGCAGCGTCATCTCCGGCGCCATGTACGCAGGCGATCCGGTGACGTTGCTGACGCGTCGGTTGGTCTCGATGGCGACGCCGAAGTCCACCAGCACCGGCCGACCCGTGTGCGACTCGATCACGATGTTCGCTGGCTTGACGTCGCGGTGGACGAGGCCGCGCGCGTGGGCGGCGCCGAGCGCGTCTGCGACCTGCGCGAGGATGCGAGTCGCTGCGTGCGCGGAGAGCGCGGTCCCGCGAGCGCGGTGCTCGTCGATCACGCGCTCTGCCGAGACGCCGTCCACGAGCTCCATGACGAAGAACGGCAGGTTGCCGTGCATGCCGAACGCGTAGATCTCGACGATGTTGCGATGACGGAGCGCAGCGAGCGTCGCCGCCTCGCGCGCGAACGCGCCTGCGTTGGCGTGGGCGAGCTTGATGGCGACACGACGATCGAGGTGGACGTCCCGCGCGAGCCAGATCGAGCCCATCGCGCCGGCGTCGAGCGGACGCTCGATCTCGTAGCGCCCGTCGACGAAGTCGCCGACGGAGAGATGCGGCATCGTCGAGACCGCGAGGAGGCAGTGCTCGCAGTGGAAGGGAGTCGGCTCGCTCACGGTCGCCTGCTGTCCAGGCCGAAGGGTCGGGCCGCCCTCGCGGGGTAAGTTCATACAACGTCCCTGAAAAGGTTGGGTGTGACTGTAAAGCCACAGCCCCCGCGCGGGGATCCCCCATCCTGAGACATGGGCCTACACGCCGTGGACGACGCGACCCGACGCGGCCGGGCACGGTTGCAGGGCCGATCGACGGCCCGGTATAGAAGCGCCGCCATGGGACGCATCTTCGAGACCCGCAAGCACACGATGTTCGCCCGCTGGAACAAGATGGCGAAGGCGTTCACGCGCATCTCGCGCGACATCGCCATCGCCGTGCGCTCGGGTGGACCGAGCATCGACTCGAACCCCGCGCTGCGTCGCGCCGTTCAGAACGCGCGCGCCGCGAACATGCCGAAGGAGAAGATCGACGGCGCAATCAAGCGCGCCTCCGGCCAGGACGAGAAGAACTACGAGACGATCGTCTACGAGGGCTACGCGCCGCACGGCATCGCGGTGCTCGTCGTCACCGCGACGGACAACCCGCAGCGCACGGTCGCGAACGTGCGATCGATCTTCAAGGACTGGGGCGGCAACGCGGGACCGGCCGGGACCGTGGGCTTCCTCTTCAAGCACATGGGCGTGTTCCGTCTGTCGCCCACCGGCTACGACCACGACGAGGTCGAGCTCGATCTGATCGATCACGGCCTCGAAGAGCTCGGCGAGACCACCACCGACAAGGGCGAGCGTCAGGTGATCATCCGCTCGGCCTTCGCCGACTTCGGGCGGCTGCAGTCGGCGATCGAGGCGAAGAAGCTGCCGCTCATCTCCGCAGACTCCGAGTACATCCCGACGATGACCACGGAGCTCGACGCAGCGCGCGCGAAGGACGTGCTCGAGCTCGCCGACGCGCTCGAGCAAGACGACGACGTGCAGCAGGTCTTCACCAACCTCGCGTGACCGTCAGCCTCGCGTGATCGTCAGCTTCGCGTGAGCGTCAGCCGCGCGACTTCGCGCGCGTGAGATAGAGCGAGAGGATCTCTTCGGCCATCGTCAGCTCGGTGGCGCCGACGCCGCGGAAGAAGGCAGAGGCTGCCTGACACGCGGAGATCAGCTTCGTCTCCTCGCTGTCGTGCTTCTCTTCCCAGACCGGCTCCTTCTGCGAGGCGGCGAGGATCTTCTCGGTCAGATCGCCCGGGTCCTCGATGCGCAGGCACTCGAGCGCGTAGCCGAGCGTCTGGTGCGCGAGCGAGAGCACGGCGATGCGCGGATCGAACTCTTCGAGGTTCGCCCACTTCGCCTTGCGGGGCGACATCTGGTTGAGCACCGCGAGGAACGCGTTCACCGCGTAGACCGCCGCGAGCTTGCGCTGCTCCCAGCGGAGGTCCGCGAGGATCGCGCGCGGATCGGCGCGGCCGTCGTCGCCGATGTGACGCGCGAGGGCGGAGTTCACGATCGTGAGGTGGGCCTCGGCGGCGTGCAGCGCGTCCCACGCGAACAAGCCGCGCAGATCGGTCGAGCGGGTGCGGTACGCCTCGTAGAGCTCGGCGAACTGCTGATCGGCGGCCATGCGCTCGGCCACGATCGCGGCCCACGCAGCGCAGACGTCGTCGATGCGGCGCATGCGCTCGTCGGCGCTCGCACGCTCTGCGCGAGACGGACGCGGGCTCACGTGAGCGGTGTCGTTCGCACCGCCGTTGGCGCGGTCCCGCGAAGGCGGCTTGGGACGCGTCGCCTCTTTGGCCTTCGGCGCGGGCTTCGCCGCCGAGGTGGTGGCCGCCGTGGTGGTGGCCGACTTGTTCGCCGACTTGCTGGCGGCGGGCGCGCGTCCACGGCCTTTGCGCGTCTCTTGCTCGGTCCCGGGTCGGTTCACGAGGGCGATGATGCCACGGCCGTTGCTTCGGTCGAGAGCAGAATCGTGCCAGGGCGACTACTCTCGAACCTCGAACACGTCATGTGCGGGAGATTCGCCAACTCGAGGAGCGCACGCGAGCTCGCGGAAGAGCTCGCGGCGACGATCGCCTCGGGCACCGACGCGTGGAGCGGGTCGTTCAACATCGCCCCGAGCAAGGAGGCGCCCATCCTCGTCGAGGTCCCCGATCGTCGCCTCGGCCTCGCGCGCTTCGGCCTCTCGTCCGCGAGCGGTCGGCTCTCGATCAACGCGCGCGCCGAGACGCTCGCGACCAGGTCGAGCTTCGCCGAGGCCAGCGCGCGACGTCGCTGCGTGGTGCCTGCCACGGGCTTCTACGAGTGGGAGACGGCGCACGGGCGACGCGTCCCGCACCACGTGCACGCGCAGTCGGGCGAGCTCTTGCTGCTCGCGGCGCTCTACGACGTGGTGCACGACGAGAGCGGCGCGCGGCACACGCGCTTCGCGATCGTCACGGTGCCCGCGACCGAGCCGCTCTCACGCATCCACGACCGCATGCCGCTCGTCGTCCCGCCGGGCCTCCTCGACAGCTGGCTCCAGCGCGGCGAGCTCGATGTCGACGCCGCGCTCGACGCGATCTCACGCGCGCGGCCGGTCGCCCTCGAGATGCACCCGGTGTCGCCCGACGTGGGCGACGCGGGCAACGACGATCCGCACCTGGTCGAGCCGGCCGATCCCGATCACGAGACGACCGGCTGGCTCGACTTCGGCGACGTGGAGTGACTACTGGATGCGGCGGATCGTGCGGCTGCCGTCGCTGAAGAAGAGAGAGCCGGACGGGTGGTGGTAGACGATCCCCCACGGGCTCGCGACCAGCGCCGCCGTACCGACGCCCTCGGCGTAACCACCGACCGACATCGCCGCGGTGTCCGCGGTGCCGACGAGCGTGCTGACCGCGCCGGTGGCGAGGACGCCCTGCCGGATCGTGTGCGCGTTGAACTCGCAGAAGTAGAGGCTCGCGCCGTCGGCCGTGATCGCGCGGGCGCGATGGATGCGGGCCGCGGAGCCCAGACCGTCCACGTGACCGGCCATGCCGGGCGTGCCCGCGAATGTCGTGACGTCGAACGTGCGCGCGTTCATCGCGCGGATCGCAGCGCCGTTGGTGTCGGAGATGTAGATCGTCCCGGAGCCGTCGGAGACGACGTAGCGGGGGCTCGTGAAGCGGGCTGCGGCGCCGACACCGTCGAGGCCCGGCCCGGTCACGAACGGCATGCCCGCCACGGTCGTCACGTCGCCGGTCGTGGGGTCCATGCGGCGGATGACGGCCGCGCTGGTGTCGACGATCCAGAGCGAGCCGCCGTACCACGTGAGGCCGCGAACGTCGCCGAACGTGGCCGTTCCGGGGGCACCGTCGCGGAAGGCGCCCGCGGTCGTCGCGCCCCTGCCCGAGTGGATCGTGCGGACGGTGTACGGGGGGCTCGTCGAGATCGACTGGATGACGTTGCCACCCGCGACCCACACGGTGTCGACGCCGTTGGTCGCGATGCCGCCGCTCGCGCTCAACGTCGCCACCGTGAGGACCGTCGCCGACGAGATCTCGATCCGACGGAGCACGCTCGGCGGCATGCCGCCCATGCCCGGCTGCTCGGCCATCCAGAGGTAGCGATCATCGACGGCGAGGACGCCCGCGCTCGTGAAGCGTGCCGCGCCCCCGACGCCGTCCATGCGCGCCGCCATGCCCGGCGCTCCAGCAAAGAGGGTCGTCGTGTTCGCGAGGTTGCACGTGGGGTTACAGCCATCGCCGTTCGCCACGTTCGTGTCGTCGCAGCGCTCGCCGCGATCGAGCGCCCCGTCGCCACACGTCGCGCCCGCGGGCTCGATCTGGCAGCTGCCCGAGCACCCGTCTCCGCTCACGACATTGCCGTCGTCACACTCCTCGCCAGTGGCGAGCTCGAGCGCGGCGTTGCCGCACATCGACGGCACCTCGACGCGGCACGCGGCGCCGCAGCCATCGCCGCCCATCACGTTGCCGTCGTCGCACTCCTCGACGGGGCGATCCGTTCGGCCGTCGCCACAGGAAGGCGTCGCCTCGAGCATGCACGACGCGTCGCAGCCATCGCCCGAGCGCACGTTGCCGTCGTCGCACTGTTCGCCGCCGCTCGTCGTGCCATCGCCGCACCCCGACACCAACCCGACGTCGTCGGCCGCCCCAGCGTCGAGACCAGGCGCGTCCAAGCCGGGGGCGTCGTCCGCGGCCGCATCTGGGGAGACTGGCGGCGCGTCGAGACCCGGCGCGTCGAGGGGGAAGGACGCGGCGTCGATGCCCTCGACCGCCGCATCCGTCGGAGGCGGGTCTTCGGGGCAGCCGGCCAACACGACGGCCGCGAGACCGCCGAGTACGAACGAAGAGCGCCGTCGACGCAAAGCGAAGCCCATGAAACCTCCCGTCGAGGACTAGAGGTTCCATGGAGGAGGCGGCGGGCGTCAAGGCAGCGCCGCCGTCGGCGGGTCAGCGCGAGCGGCGACGCGCGACCAAGGCCAGGCCGAGCAGCGCGAGCGTGACGAGCGTGGTGTGCGAGCGGCTCGACGCGCCCGGCGCGGAGCACGCGCAGCCTTCGTCGTCCGGCGGTCCGAGGTCGGCGTCGGGGAACGCGGAGCCCGCGTCGATGAAGCGCGCCGCGTCGACGCCCGGTCCGGCGTCCGTGGTGCTCGTGCCCGCGTCGATCGTGATCGGGCCGGCGTCGCCCGCGAAGCACGCGCCGAATTCGTCGCAGAAGCCGCCCGGGCACTCGTGGTCGGGGTCGGTCATCGCGGGCACGTCCGTGCAGGTGCCGATGTTGCCGGGCACCACGCACGAGCGGCAGCCCTCGGTGCACGCCTCGCTGCAGCAGATGCGATCGACGCAGTGGTTCGTCACGCAGTCGCCGTCGACCTCGCAGCTCGAGCCATCCGCGCGGCGCCGCTCGCAGACACCGCTCGGTGCGCAGAACGTCCCCGCGGGACACTCGCCGTCGTCGCACATCGAGGCGCACTCGGTCTCGGACTGGCAGTAGCCCGCCTCACACGCGGTGCTCGTGCCCGCGAGGCACACGCCCGTGGCCGAGCAGGTGGCCCCGGTCACCACGTGGCCGCCCGTGCAGAACGCGTCGCCGCACGAGTCGCCCGTGGGCAGCGGGGACCAGTCGTTCTCGTTGCGCGCGGGATCGCACACGAGGCACGGGTAGCCCGCGTGGCGCGTGCCGGGCATCACGCACTCGCCGCCGATCGCGCACACGCCGCCCGTCGACACCCAGCCGCGCGGGTTGCGCGCGGGATCACACACGAGGCACGCGAACCCCGCGGGGCTCGCGCCGCGCGCCACGCAGGCGCGGCCGATGATGCACTGGTCGGTCGGCGGCGTGTTCACGCAGCTCTCGGTCGCCTCCGTGCAGACGTCCGTGGTGCACGACACGGCGTCGTCGCAGCGGTTGCCGGCGCCGCCGCAGTTGCCCGATCCATCGCAGCGATCACTCGCCGTGCAGAAGAGGCCGTCGTCGCAGAACGTGCCGCGCGGCGCGTCTGGGTACGTGCACATGCCGGTGTCGCTGCAGATGTCGCTCGTGCACGCGTCGGTGTCGGCGCACGTCGCGCACATCGTGCCGCGACGACCACATGCAGAGGCCGCGCGACCCGACACACAGCGCGTCCCGTTCCAGCAGCCCGCGCAGCACGAGCCGCTGCGGCAGGCGCCCGCGTCGCCACGCGGCGTGGTGCACGCGCCCAGCTCCGCGACGCCGACGCAGGGCTCGGTGAACGATCCGAGCGAGAAGTTCACGATGTCGCTCGCGTAGTCGTCGAGGCCGATGATCGCGTCCTCGGGCAGCTCGAGGAGGCGGATCGCCTCGGCCTGCACCATCGCCTGCGTCATCGTCTGGAGCGCGAACGTGAGGATCGCCGCGCGGCCGCCGCCGGGCACGACCACGTCGTACGAGTACTCGATGTTGTCGCCCTCGATGCTCGCGCTCGTGGCCGGCGTCATCACGCCCTCGCCCTGGAAGAGATGTGCGAGCGAAGGATCGCTGCTGCCGTCGCTGTCGTCCGTGGAGAACCACTGGTCGGCGCTGCTCACCGCGGTGTCGCCGCTGCTCGACGCGAACACGCTCGTGCCGGAGTCGCTGCCGAGGTTTCCGTAGACCCGCACCGTCACGGTCACGTCCGACGAGCCGGGGTTCGTGAGCACGTCGAGGTAGCGCGCCCAGTCTCCGCCCGACGCAGGCACGTAGATGATGCGCTGCACGCGGACGCCCGAGAGGGTGCTCTCGGGGAGCGTGATGGTGCGACCATCGGGGCTCATGAGGAACGTGCCGTCGCCGCTGTACGTCTCGCCGCCGACCTCGAGGTAGTAGCAGCCGTCGTAGGCGTCGATGGTGCCGTTCGAGAGCTCTCCGGAGCTGAAGTCCGAGATGTCGAAGAGGAAGCCACCGCCGCTGGTCAGATCGACCGCGCGAGCCGTCGAGGGGAGCGCAGCGATCGCGACCACCGCGAGACCGGCGCAGAGCCAGCTGATCCGAGCAAGTGAAGTGGACATGGCCGCGAACGTGGCACGCCGTCCCTGGACCGGCCACGCCCCTCGCGCGCGGACCGAGATCGGCTCAGCGCGAGGGTGTTCGGGGCTCGCCCGCGACCGCCCGGCGGCGACGCGCGACGAGGCCGAAGACGACGACGCCGAAGGCCATCCACGCGGCTCCGCGGGAGCGCGCGGGCACGCTGCACCCACACGTCGGGCTCGGCGTGAGCATCCCAGCGTCGATCGCGAGCGATGCGTCCGGCACACCCACGTCCGTGCCCGGCGGGAGGAAGGCATCGGGCGCCGGTCCGGCGTCTGGCAGCCCCCCCGCGTCGGGACCGGCGCACGCGCCCATGCCGTCGCAGTAGCCGAAGTCGCCGCACTCGCCGTCGGGATCGGTGAGCGCCGGCACGATCGTGCACGACCCGATCGAGCCCGGCACGATGCACGACTCGCAGCTGCCGGTGCACGCGTCCCCGCAGCAGATGCGGTCGACGCACCAGCCCGAGTCACACTCTTCGTCGCGCACGCAGCTCGACGCGTTCGCGCGCCGCAGCTCGCACACACCCGACGGCGCGCAGTAGGAGTCGCCGGGGCACGCGCCCTCTTCGCAGCTCGTCGCGCAGGTCGTCGCGTCCTCGCAGTAGCCGGCCTCGCAGCGAACGGGCACGCCGCTCGTGCACGCGCCCGTCGAGGAGCAGGTCGCCTCGGTGGTGAGTCGGCCGCCGACGCAGGCAGCGTCGCCGCAGCTCGTGCCCTCGGGCACGTTCGACCAATCGGTGCGGTCGTTGATCGGATCGCACACGAGGCACGGGTACGCCGGATGGCGCCCCATGTTCGCGACGCACTCGCCGCCGATCATGCAGCGGTCCGGCGTCACCATGTTCGTGCAGGTGTCGGTCGCCTCCGCGCACGTGTCGATCGTGCACGCGCTTCCGTCGTCGCACGCGTCGCCCGCGCCCGTACAGCGGCGCATGCCGTCGCACGTGTCGGTCTTCGTGCAGAAGAGGCCGTCCTCGCAGCGCGTCCCGCGGGGCGCGTCGGGGTTCGTGCACACGCCCGCGGTGCAGACGTCGCTCGAGCAGAGCACGCCGTCCTCGCAGCTGCGGCACGCGCCGCCGCCGACGCCGCACGCCGTCGCGCCGCGACCGCCGACGCACCTCGTGCCGTCCCAGCAGCCCGTGCAGCAGAGACCGAGACGGCAGGTGCCCGCGACGCCGCGCGCCGTCGTGCACGCCGCGAGCTCGGGGAGCGAGTCACAGGGGCCCGCGATGCCGCCGCCGCCCGTGTCGAAGCGCTCCTCGACCTCTTCGGCGGTGCGGCCCCAGACGTAGAAGAACTCGAACGTCGTCGAGTCCCCCGCGGGGAGGCTCGGCTCGAGGAAGACCAGGTCGATGCTGATGTCGCCCTCGGCGCCTCCGGGATCAGCGGGGCCGTCCCAGAGCTCGCTCGCGTTGCGGTTCGCGAACCCGCTGGCGCTGGCGCGCGCGCGGTCGTCGAAGCTGCCGAGGCCGATCACGTAATACGCGCCCGCCATCGCGCCGGCCGTGACGAGAGCGCTCGTGTCGGCAGGGAATTGACGACGCACGTCGTTGTCGGTCGCGGACGAGGTGCCGCCCACGCAGCCCGAGCCGTGATCGGGATCGGCGTCGCGTAGGTAGTAGAGATCGACGATGTCGCCCGCGCCCGTGTTGGTGATCGTGATCGCCACGCGCACGACGCGCGCGTCGACCTCCATCTCCATCACCTGCTCGACGCTGAACGAGACGCTGCCGCCGTCCGTGTAGGTGCCCTGCCACAGGAGCTCGCGGGCCGACACCATCGGGTAGCCGGAATCGGCGCGGATGTCTCCGAACGAGTACTCGTTCGTGACCGTGAAGGTGCGACCGACCGTGGCCTCGATCGTGAACTGCTCGACGGGCGAGCCCGGGAAGAACGCGTCGCAGCTCAGCCCCTCGGCCGCGCTCTCGCGGTACTGCATGCTCTGCGACCCGGAGATCATCGAGCCCGTCGTGCCGGTCCAGAGGTACTGGATGTAGTCGCCGGCCAGGCTGACCTGGGCGCGCGACGACGCCGGCAGAGCCACCACGAGCGCCGTGACCATCCCGATCGCACCAAGCCAACGCATCGCGCGAGCGTAGCCCAAACGAACGCGCGAACGCACAGACACGGAGTGAACCCTCGCCGCCGAGGTGTGGACGGTCGTTGACAGGGTCGATCCCCGCTTCCTATTCTCGGCCGGCTTTCGGGGGGTGGACAGTGTCGATGCCCCGCACACCGGATGCTCGCTGGTCGCCGTACGCGCGACCCCTGGAGAGGCCCATGAAGCGCCCCGATCTCAACGCCAAGACCGCCCTTCACGTCCGTGCCCTGTCGCTGCTCGCGATCCTCCTGATCGCGCCGATCGCCCTCGGCGGCTGTCACGCCGAGCCCGACGACGTGGCCGGACAAGCCGGCGAGCTCACCGATCCCCTTCGGCGCGCGAACTCGATCTCGAACCTCACGCGCCTCTACACGAGCGCGCTCGAGCACGCGGGCGGCGATCGCACCGCAGCGGGACCCACGGCCGTCGCCGACGCGTCCGTGCAGCAGCTCGCCGACTGCTACATCCAGAACAACAACATCGACGTCGCGAACGCCGGTCAGATCATCAACCTCTTCTTCGAGATGCGTGATCCCCGCGCGCTGCCCGCGCTGATCGCGGCGCTCGACTGGCGCCCCGAGATCTCCGAAGAGCACGCGATCATGTCGGCGCGCACGATCCGCGAGCTGACGCTGAACGAGGCGCAGAAGGGCGAGGTCATCACCGGCCTCGCTCGCGCGCTCGGCCGCGTCAACGGCGCGCGCGGCGCAGACAACCGCATGCGCATCGAGTTCATCCGCACGCTCGGCGCGCTCCGCGACAACCGCACCACGGAGTCGCTCTCCGAGGTGATGCTCCGCCAGTCGGAGAACCAGAACTTCCTCATCAACCGCCTCGCGGCGGAGCAGCTCGGCCTCACCGCGGATCCCGCGGCCGTGCCGGCGCTCGTGAAGTCGCTCTACATCTTCGATCCCGCGAACCCGATGATGCGAATGAACGACGTGGGCGGACAGGCGCTCGTGCGCATCGGTCGCCCGTCGCTCCAGCCGCTCCTCGACACGCTCGCCGGCAACAACGCCGAGGCCACGCAGATCGCCACGGCGTACATCGCCGCGGTTCGTCAGCGCGCGCCCGAGGCCGCGGCGCAGATGACGCCGGACTCGGTGATCGCGGGCGAGGCGAGCTACGCGCTCGGCCAGCTCGGCTTCCGCGAGGCGATCGATCCGCTCCTCGCCGAGGTGAACCAGATCGACGAGGGCGAGCGCCCCGACGCGATCGAAGAAGACGCGCGCGACGAGTCGCACATGGTCGCCGCGGCGCTCGCGCTCGTGTCGATCAACCGCGACGCGGGCGACACGACGCGCATCCGCGAGGCGCTCATCACGGTCTACAACCGCCTCAGCCCCGACATCCGCCCCGGCCACGCGAGCCGCCCGCAGATCCTCGTCGCGATGCAGCACTTCCAGGACCCGGACCTCCTCCCGTTCCTCACGCAGAAGGCCGGTCGCCCCGCGCGCGGCGACGAAGAGGACATCAACGTCCGCCTCCTCGCGTTCCGCGGCGCCGTGCTCCTCGCGAACGCCGCCGAGGCCGCGCCGCTCCAGGCGATCTACACGGCCGAGCCCGAGGGCGACTCGCGCGACGGCTTCGGCGAGTACGAGCCGCTCTTCGCCGTGATCACCGAGTGCAACACGGACCTCTCGTGCTGGATCACCAAGCTCGGCGACTCGAACCCGATGATCGCGCGCAAGGCTTGCTACATGGTCGCGCGCTACGGCCGCGGCAACGCCGACGCCGTGCAGGCGCTCGTCGCGCAGATCGGCCACGCGGACGAAGAGACGCGCGGCGAGGTGCTCTACGGGCTCGACTTCGCGGCGACCACCGGCAGCCCCGCGGCCGTGACTCGCATCGACGAGCTCCGCGACCAGGAAGAGGGTCGCGCGATCTGGCAGCACATCGAGAGCCTCGCGCTCGCGATCCAAGCGCGCCTCTCCACGCGCCACGCGAGCTGAGCTGACGTGATTCGAGCAGGAGTGAACGAGTCGCCTTCTCTCCCTTCTTGGGGCGCCTTGCGGCGGGGGAGCGAAGCTCCCCCTGGAGCAGCGAGGAGGAGGAGTCTTCGACGAGCGACGAGCGGGGGGTTGGTGGGGGGCTCGGCCACCCGCCCTCGCGGCCGGAGGCCGCTGTGATCCGCGTCGAGGTCGTCGAAGGGCAGGAGAAGGGTCGCAAGCTCGAGAGCCGAGCGGACTTTCTCCGCATCGGTCGTGCGGACGGCAACGATCTCACGTTGCCGGAGTGGCACGTCTCGGGTGACCACGCGCAGATCGTGCTCGCGGGCGACCACTACGTCGTCCGCGACCTGCAGAGCACGAACGGCACGCGCGTCATGCGCGGCGGCGAGATCCTCGATGTCGGCAAGAGCTCCGGACGCGAGGTCTCGCTGCGTGACGAGGACGTGCTCCTCGTGGGCGACGCCGAGCGCCCCGTACGCGTGCACGTGCGCCTCGAGGAGGACGTGGACGACGCGCGCATCGTGACGGTGCGGCGCGTCGACGATCTCGGGAAGGTCGAGGCGGATCTCGGCGCGGACGCGAAGGTGCTCCATGCGCTCTACGACGCGCAGAAGGAGATCGCGGGCACCCTCGAGCTCGACGAGCTGATCGACGTGGTGGCCAAGCGCGTGTTCGCGCTGATCAGCCGCGCGACGCACCTCACCATCGCGCTCCGCGAAGACGACGACGGCCCCCGCCGCTCGGCGCGCTACGTCCCCATCGGCACCCGCGTGCGCAGCGGCCGCACGTCGGACGCGATCGCGATCACGCGCAGCGTCTTCCGCAAGGTGGTGCACGAGCGCGCCGCCGTGCTCGCGGCCGACGCGCGCAAGGACGTCGGCGAGACCGCCTCGATCATGGGCGCGCAGATCCACAGCACGCTCGGCCTGCCGCTGTGGCAGGGCGAGGACATCGTCGGCGTGCTCCAGGTCGACAACCGCGAGGGCACGGGCGTGTTCCGCGAGCGTGATCTCGACGTGGTCGCGCTGCTCGCGCAGTCCGCGTCGCAGGCCTTCTCGCACGCGCGCATCCACCAGCGCCTGCGCATCGCGGAAGAGCGCGAGCGCAAGGAGAACGTCTACCTCAAGAAGCGCGAGCAGACGCGCCGCGAGGGCTCGATCATCGGCGAGGCGGGCTCCATGCGTCGCCTCTTCGAGCAGCTGCGCAAGGTCGTGAACACGCGCGTGACGGTGCTCGTCGAGGGCGAGACCGGCACGGGCAAGGAGCTCATCGCGAGCTCGGTGCACTACTGGTCCGATCGCAAGGAGAAGCTCTTCGTCGCGCAGAACTGCGCGGCCATGCCGGAGAACCTGCTCGAGAGCGAGCTCTTCGGTCACAAGAAGGGCAGCTTCACGGGCGCGACCGAGGACAAGAAGGGTCTCTTCGAGCTCGCCGATGGGGGCACGCTCTTCCTCGACGAGGTGGGCGAGATGCCGCTCAACCTGCAGGCGAAGCTCTTGCGCGTGCTGCAAGAGAGCGAGATCCGCCCCGTCGGTCACAGCAAGACGATCAAGGTCGACACGCGCATCGTCACGGCGACGAACCGCGATCTCGAGAAGGAGGTGGCCGAGGGCCGCTTCCGCGAGGACCTCTTCTACCGTCTCAAGGTCTTCCCGCTGCGCGTGCCGCCGCTGCGCGAGCGCAGCGAAGACGTGCCGATCCTCGCCGCGCACTTCCTCCGCAAGTACTGCCAAGACTTCGGCCGCGCGGTGACGGGCTTCAGTCAGCAGGCGATGGAGATGCTCCAGGGCTACCAGTGGCCCGGCAACGTGCGCGAGCTCGAGAACGAGGTGCAGCGCCTCGTGATCCAGGTCGACGACGAAGAGTTCGTGCAGCCCGAGCACCTGAGCCCGAAGATCCGCCAGGTCGAGAACATCCTCGATCGCGTGCACCCCACGAAGGGCACGCTGCGCGAGATGATGGATCAGGTCGAGAAGTGGATCCTGAGCGAGGCGCTCAAGGAGCACGGCAACAACAAGAGCCAGACCGCCAAGACGCTCGGCATCACGCGCGAAGGCCTGCACAAGAAGCTGAAGGGCTTCGGGATGAGCTGAGGCCCCCGGGGTTCAATCCCGGGGCAGTGAGAGCGCACCCACTTCGCGGCAAGCCCGACGAGCGGGCTTGGTCTCGCGGACTCGCGCGCGAGGTAAGGTCGCGGTGATGAGCCACGAGCGACGTCGATGGATCTTGACGAGCGTGTGGCTCGTCGGCGCGGCGTTCGCGATCGGGATGTTCCTCTTCCGTCGCGAGGCGATCGAAGACCTGCTGCACGACGCCTCGGGCACGTCGCTCGCGCTCGTCGGCGCCCTCTACCTGCTGCTCGGTTGTCTGCGCAGCTTCACGCTGATCCCCGTCACGTCGCTCGTGGTGCTGGGCACGTTGTTCATCCCGCCGTGGGTCCTGTTCCCGCTGACCTTGGTCGGCATCGTCGTATCGTCGGCGGCCGTCTACTACTTCTCCGAGGCGCTCCACCTCGACGAGCTCTTGAAGAAGAACCACGCGGGTCAGCTCGAGCGCGTGCGCGGCCTCCTCGAGAAGTACGGCTTCCCGATCGTCGTCGGCTGGGCCTTCTTCCCGATCGTGCCGACCGACCTCATCTGCTACCTCGCGGGCGTGATCCGCATGTCGATCGCCAAGCTGCTGATCGGCGTGGCGATCGGCGAAGGCGCGATCTGCGCGGTCTACATCTTCCTCGGCGACTCCCTCCTCCACGCCCTCGGCTGGCGCTGACGGCGCCCCCCAGGTGATTCGCCATGCGGGATGCGAATCCTCGGTCAACATGCTCGGCCTCGGCCCGAGCCGGGAGACTGGAACTGCATGCATCGCGCTGTCCTCAGCGGCACTGGCGTCTTCACGCCGCCGCATCGCATCTCGAACGATGAGCTCGTCGCGTCGTTCAACGAGTACGTCCGACGTGCGAACGAGCGCAACGCAGACGCGATCGCGGCCGGTACCGCGCAGGCGCTCTCGCCGTCGAGCGTGGAGTTCATCGAGAAGGCGTCCGGCATCCGCTCGCGCTTCGTGATGGATCGCGCGGGCGTGCTCGATCCCGATCGCATGGCGCCGAACCTCCCCGAGCGCCCCGAAGACGCGCTGTCGATCCAGGCCGAGATGAGCGTCGCGGCGGCGCGCGAGGCGATCGAGCGCGCAGGGTGCGAGGCGACCGACATCGACCTCGTGATCGTCGCGTGCTCGAACACCCAGCGGCCCTACCCCGCGATCGCCGTCGAGGTGCAGCACGCGCTCGGCATCCGCGAGGCGTACGCGTACGACATGAACGTCGCCTGCAGCTCCGCGACGTTCGGCATCCAGAACGCCGTCGACGCGGTGCGCTCGGGCTCGGCGAAGCGCGTCTTGATGGTGAACCCCGAGATCTGCTCGGGGCACCTCGACTTCCGCGATCGCGACTGCCACTTCATCTTCGGCGACGTCTGCACCGCCGTCGTCATCGAGCGCGAAGACCTCACCAAGAGCACGGACACGTGGGACATCGTGTCGACGCGCCTGCGCACCTCGTTCTCGAACAACATCCGCAACAACGCCGGCTTCCTCGATCGCTGGGACGGCTCGGTGCCGGGCGCGCGCGACAAGCTCTTCCACCAGGAGGGCCGCAAGGTCTTCAAGGAGGTCTGCCCGCTCGTCGCCGCGCAGATCCTCGAGCACCTCGACGAGTCGCGCGTGGGCGTCGGCGACATCCGTCGCTTCTGGCTCCACCAGGCGAACCTCCAGATGAACGCGCTCATCGCGCGACGCGTGCTCGGACGCGATCCGAGCCGCGAGGAGGCGCCCGTCGTGCTCGACGAATACGCGAACACCTCGAGCGCGGGATCGATCATCGCGTTCCATCAGCATCACGGTGACCTCGCCGCGGGCGCGACCGGCGTGCTCTGCTCGTTCGGCGCGGGCTACTCGATCGGCTCCGTGATCCTCCGTCGCTGCTGAGCGGATCCCCTTGACCGCGAAAACGCGGCCCCGTGACGATGCCCCATGATCGACACGCGAACGCTCGCGCTCACGCTGATCCTGTCGATCGGGATGCTCTCGATGGGGTGCCCCGACTCTCGCGAGCTCACGGTCGACCTGCAGACCGACTTCGTCGCGGGCGTGGAGTTCGATGGGATCGAAGTGTCCGTCGATGGACTGACCCCCACGCGCGTCCCGGTCGTGCTGACCGATCGCCCCGATCGCCCGCGGCGCGTGATCTCGCGGAGCGATCTCGCGGACGGCGTGCATGCGGTCGAGGTGTCGCTCCGACTGGGAGCCGCTCGGGTGGCGACGCGTCGCGTGCAGTTCCTCCTTCGAGGATCGCGCATCGTGCGCGTCGTGATCACGCGCAGCTGTCGCGAGGTCAGCTGCCCGGCGACCGGCGCCACGGAGTGCTTGGGAGGCGTGTGCGTCGCTCCCGAGTGCACGACGCTGGGTGAAGACGGCTGTGCTGCGGCGGAGTGCGCGTCGCACGGCGACTGCGCCGCGAGCGTCGCGTGCGCAGCAGGCTTGTGCGTGGACGGAGCGTGTCTCGAGGTTCCCGTCCTCGATGCGTGCGAGGAGTCCATGGTCTGCGTGCCCGAGCGAGGCTGCGTGGGATTCGTCGCCCCGACCGACGCAGGCGGAGCTGACTCGGGGGCGGAACCGATCGACGCCGGTCCGTTCGACTCGGGAGGGCCGATCGACACGGGGTCGGTCCCCGTCGACACCGGCGGTCCGTTCGGCCCGTACGCTCCGGTCGCGCCTGCCACCAACAGCGTCCTGACCGTGCGGGACTCGCCCTCGCGACCGATCACGATCGGTGCGAGCGACGCCGACGGCGACATCGCCACCTACGAAGTGCGCGCGGGCGGGCCGCTCCGAGGCAGCGTCAGCTTCGACGGAGACACGTTCGTCTTCACACCGACCGCCGGGGCCGAGGGCTCCGATGCGTTCACCATCCGCATCAGCGACACGGGCGGCAGGTTCGTCGATCAGCTGGTGACCGTCAGCATCGTGCCGGTGCCCTCACCGACCGACTGGCGCTACTTCGCGGTCGACGGCGAGTCCGTCACGCTGGGCGGCAGGGGACAGGTCATCGGCACCAATGGTGCGCAAGAGATCGTCATCGCCGATGTCCCCGGGGTGCTCAGCTTCGACGCGTCGTTCAACCGCGGCAACGACGCGGTCAGGCTGACGGGCAACGCCGCCGACTGGCTGATCGCGGACGCGGCCAGTGTCGGCAACGCGACGCTGACCGACGGCTCGACGTTCGCGCAAATCCCCGGCGGACCTCTCGGGCTCGCGCTCGTGTTCGACGATGGCGTCCGCACGCTTCGCGTCACCGGCGGCAGCACGCTGCAGATCGGCGCGCAGACGATCACCGCGGTCTACCTGCCGATCACCGCCTCGGCCGACGGCAGCGCGCCTGGCGGGATCACACCCGGCGTACGCGGCCGCCTGCTCATGCAGGATGGCGGCGTCAACGCCGTGGCGGGCGGCAACGTGGATCTGTTCGGCACGAACGGGCTCGAGACCATCGTGGTGATCGGCGGCGACGTCCGCTTCGACGCCTCCTTCAACCGCGGTGGCGACGCGATCGTGTTCCCGGCGATCGCGGAGACCTTCGAGGCGAGCACCTCGGGCTCGCAGGCGCGGATCGCGCAGTTCGGGCTCATCGCGTGGGTCCCGTTCGGCATGGTGGGCGCGAGCCTCGCTTTCACCGATGAGACGCGCACGCTCCGCTACGACGGAACCAACGTGCTGATCGGATCGCAGATCATCACCACGTCGGCGGCGCCGCTCAGCCCTCCCTGAGCGCCGCCTGTTCGAGGGGCAGGTGTAAGGCGCAGACCTCGCGCGCGTTTCCGTGGGCGAGGTGACCATGCGTAGCTCCGTGTTCCTGTCCTCGGTGATCGCGCTCGCGATCGCATCCTCGCTGGCGAGCTGCGCGTCCGAGGATCGCGTCATGCCGTCGACCGACGGCGCATCGTCGCCCGAGGAGATCGTCGAGATCGCGAGCGATCTGGCCGTGCGCGACGTCGGCGACGCGCTGCGATCGCTGCGAGAGCGCGTCGACGCGCTGGGGGGCCGCGTCGAGTCGAGCGAGCGCCATGGCGAGCGCGCGTCGATCCGACTGCGCGTGCCCGACGACGCGATCGAGGCGGTGCGCGGCGAGCTCGACGGGCTCGATCCCGATCGCACCGAGCGAGAGTCGCGGCTCGACGTCGCTCGCACGCACACCGATCTCTCGGCGCGCCTGCGGAGCGCGCGCGCCACCGAGGAGCGCCTGCTCGCGCTGATCGCGGAGCGCACGGCCACGCTCGCCGACGTACTGGCCGCGGAGACCGAGCTCGCGCGCGTGCGCACGACGATCGAGCAGTCCGAGGGCGAGGAGCGGACGCTCGTCGATCGCATCACCTTCGCGAGCCTCGATCTCACGCTCACGGAGCGCGCCCCGCGATGGCGCGACGAGCCACTCGTCGCGATGGGTCACGCCCTCTCGGCAGGCGTCGAGGTCACGTGGACGATGATGGTGGGCCTGCTCGTCATCGGCGCAGCGTGCACGCCAGCGCTCGCGTGCGTGCTCGCGCTCGGCATGCTGCTCCGCGCCGTCTACCGACGCCTCGCGTGACTCACGAGGTCGGGCGCACCTTCGCGAGCCAGTCGCGCACGGCGTCGCCCGTGGCGAAGGGCCACGGCTTGAGCTTCGCGATCGGCACTCGCTTGTACGCGGCGATCTCGGGGCCGAGCGTGGGATCACCGGCCGGCACTTCCACGTGGTACGCGAGGATGACCTCGTTCTTCTGGTGGAACGCGTAGCAGCCGACGAGGCCGCGGATCTCTCCGGTCATGCCGATCTCTTCGCGCATCTCGCGGAGGAGGCCTTCTTGCGGCGTCTCGTTCGCCTCGAGGAAGCCGGTGACCAGCGCGTACCAAGTCTCCGGCCAGCCGTGGTTGCGCACGAGGATCACGTGCTCGCCCTGCTGCACGATCGCTGCGATCACGGGCGTCGGGTTCACGTAGTGCACGAACCCGCACGCGGCCTTCTCGCCGCTGCCCGCGCACGCGAGGCGCACGCGTCCCTCTTCCTCACGCGGCGCGAGCGATGATCCGCAGCGCTGACAGAACTTGGGCTCGCTCATGCGCGCGTCTTGTCGCAACCACGGCGGGACGCCAGTGCGTGTAGGCTCGAGCGATGGAAGCCGAACGGGGGATGGTCGCGCTCGCGCGGGTCGTGTCGCTCGTGTTGTTCGTCGGATGTGCTCCGAGCGCGCCACCGCCCGCCCTCGAGGGCGAGCATCGCTGCGCGTCGGACGTCGACTGTCCGCTCGAGTGGGGCGTCTGCCGCTGCGACGCGCGCTGCTACGCGACGGACGATGGTCTCGGTCGGCGCGAGGACGGGCCAGAGACGACGACGGTCGCGTACATGCTGACGGCGCTGCGGGTGGCGCCGAGCGGCACGCCCGGCGAGGCGTTCGGGCTCGATCTGGATCCGACGATGGCCGGTTGCGCAGCACCCGAGCGCGTGTCGCCACGCACGGGGGCGCCGAACATCGACAACCAGACACAGGCGCTGATGCACGAGATCGAGCAGGCGCGCGGACGCTCCATCGCGCTCGCGAACCTGGACACACGCTTGCTGGCCATGCGCGCGTGGGCCATCGAGGTGCGCGGCATCGACGACTTCGAGGACGACTGCCAGGTCGAGGTGCGGCTCTCGCTCGTGCAGCCGACTGGCGGAGAGTTCGTGCTGGGCTCGGGCTGCACCGTCCACGGCGAGCCCGTCGGCTGCGGCGCGGATGTCGAGCGCGGCTGCCTCTGGTCGAACGAGATCAGCCGCTGCATCGGCCTTCGTGAAGGCCAGGGCGCGCGGACGCAGGTGCTCGTGGGCGTCGCGCCCGGACGCATCGCGAACGGCGTCCTCCACACGCAGGTGCTCGGCGAGATGCAGCTCGAGCTCACCTACGTGGATCAGGGGACGTCCGCGGCGCAGCTGATCGACACGCGGATCGACGCCGAGATCACGCCCACGTCACTGTCGGGCGAGCTCGGCGCGCGGATCGAGGTGAACAACCTGCTCGGGCTCCACTCGTCCGCGCTCATCCCGTTCGCTTCCGCCAATCCCGAGCGGACGCGCGCGCGCCTCGCGCCCGACCTGATGCCCGACGCCAGCGGGGCGTGCACGCACGCGTCAGCGGGCTTCGCGTTCTCGGCGATCCCGCTGACGCTGGTGCCTTAGCCAAGCGTTCGCTGGAATTCGATCCCGCCCAGGACTAGCGTCATCGCCATGCGCTTCACGAGCTTTGGTGTGGGCGTCTGGTGCGTTCGTCTCGGGGTTCCTCTCGGGCTTCTTCTGGGGGGCTGTGTCGAGCCGACGGTCCCGTCTGCTCCGACGGCGTGGATGCGCTTCGACGACGCGACGGAGACGTTCGCGGCGCCCTTCCCGAGCGAGCACCTCCGCGGCGACGACGGCGCGCTCGATCTCTCGGGCCTGCCCACCGCGCGCATCACGATCGTGCGGCAGATCCACGGCGCGCTCGCGGGCGCCACGGGCTTCGGGACGACGAGCGCGATCCACGTGCGCTTCGAAGAGGCGATGGATCCGGAGACGGTGCCGAGCGACATCCTCCAGGCCGACGACGCGATCGTGCAGCTCGTGAACGTCGATCCCGACGACGCGATGCACCGCGGTGAGCGCGCGCCGATCCGCGTGTACTTCCAAGAGGCGCAAGGCCCATTCGGCGCGACGAACGTGCTCACCGCGCTGCCCGTGCAGGGCATGCCGCTGCGCGCGAGCACGCTCTACGCCCTCGTCGTGCGCCGCGGCCTCGAGACGATCGACGGCGTCGCGTTCGGCGCCGCGCCCGCGATCGGGATGCTCGCGCGCGGCGAGGCGCCACCCGGCCTCACAGGCGCGGGGCTAGAGGCCTATCGTGCTGCGTTCGATTCGCTCGACGACGTCTCGATCGACGCGACCGGCCTCGTCGCGATGACCGTGTTCCGCACGCAGGATCCGACTGGCCTGCTCGAGCGCGCGGTGACCACGACCGATCGCGGGCTCACGCCGGGCGGACCGTTCGAGGCCGCCGAGGTCTTCGACGACTACTGCGTGTTCCACACGACCATCGGCATGCCCGTCTACCAAGACGGCGAGCCGCCGTACGCGAGCGAAGGCGGCGCGTGGACGTGGGACGCCGAGGATCGCCTCGTCCTCGATCACGAAGAGGAAGCAAACCTCGTCGTCACGCTGCCGCGTCGCGCGATGCCGACGAACGGCTTTCCTCTCACGGTCGTGATCCGCACGGGCGCGGGCGGCGATCGGCCGCTCGTCGATCGGGGGCCGCGCGCGATCGCGGGCGGCGAGCCCAGCGCTTTGGGCCTCGGTCCCGCGCGGGACTTCGCGCGGGTGGGCTGGGCGGGCATCTCCGTCGACGGCCCGCACGGCGGCCTCCGCAACGTGACGATGGCGGACGAGCAGTTCCTCGTCTTCAACATCCAGAACCCCACGGCGCTGCGCGACAACCTGCGTCAGTCGGCGCTCGAGCTCGTCCTGCTCGCGCGCACGCTCGATCGGCTGCGCATCGACGCCTCGAGCTGTCCCGATCTCGAAGAGGCCGACGCGCGCTTCGACGCGAGCCGCGTGGTGCTCCTCGGTCACTCGATGGGCGCGAGCATCGCGCCGCTCGCGGCCGCGTTCGAGCCCACCTTCGATGCGCTGATCCTCTCGGGCGCGGGCGGCAGCTGGCTCGAGAACATCCTCCACAAGGAGAGCCCGATCCCCACGCGTCCTCTCGCCGAGAGCCTGCTCGGCTATCCGCGCGCGGGCGTCTCTCTGAGCGAGGCCGACCCCATCCTCAACCTGCTGCAGTGGGCCGGCGAAGAGGCCGACGCCGCCGTGTACGCACCGCGGCTCGTACGCGAAGCACCGCCCGGCACCGCGCGTCACGTGCTGCTCTTCCAGGGCGTGGTCGACACGTACATCCTGCCGCCGATCGCGAACCCGCTGACGATCGCGCTCGGGATCGACCTCGCCGGAGAGGCCCTCGACCGCACCGATCCGCGCCTCGCTCAGTTCGAGTCGATCCTCGACGTCCTCCCGCTCCGCGATCGCCAGGCCCTGCCCTACCCGGTGAGCGCGAACGTCACGACGGCGGCCGACCCCGTCACCGCCGCCGTCACCCAGCACCTCGAAGACGGCATCGAAGACGGCCACGAGATCATGTGGCAGACCGAGCCCGCCCGCGCGCAGCTGCGGTGTTTCCTGGCCACGATGGGCGAGTCCGCGCCGACCATCGCCGACCCCGCAGACCTGCCCGCGGGCTGCGACTGATCAGCCTGGACCGTCGACCGACTCTTGACGCCCCCGCGGGCTCGTGCTTGATCTCGCGCCCTTTCGACGGCCCCCTCCTCGGGCCGCCTCTGGAGACTCCCCGTGAAGCGCACCTATCAGCCCCACCGCACCCGCCGCCTCCGCACGCACGGCTTCCGCGCGCGCATGGAATCGGCCAACGGCCGCAAGGTCCTCTCGCGCCGCCGCGCCAAGGGCCGTCATCGCATGGCGCCCTCCTGCTACAAGAAGTGACCAAGAAGTGACCCACTGCTCGCCCCCGCACACGCGAGGGTGAGTCGATCGAGACGTTCGGCCCGCACGCACTCGCGTCGCGGGCCTTCGTCGTTCCCTTCGCCCGCGACACGCCATGGACACGCGCCTCACGCTGAGCGCCGCTGATCGCCTCAAGAGGCGCGAGGACTACCGTCGCACCCAAGACGGCGGGCGGAAGCACCACAGCAAGCACTTCCTCGTGATCGCGCTCGACCGCGGCGACGACGGGCCTCCGCGCATCGGCATCACGATCACCAAGAAGGTGGGCAACGCCGTCGCGCGGAACCGCGTGAAGCGCCTCGTCCGCGAGGTGTTCCGGCGCGAGCGCGCGCGCTTTCCGGTGGGCTGCGACGTGGTCTTCATCGCCAGAGACGGAGCGCCCGAACTGCGCTACGAGGACGTCCTGGCGGAGGTGCCGACGCGCTGGTCGGTCCGTCGATCTCCGAAGGAGCGGACATGATCGCGAACCTCGTCCTCTTCTTCATCCGCATCTACTGGCGGACGCTCTCGCCCCTCATCGGCTCGGTCTGCCGCTTCCAGCCGAGCTGCTCGCGCTACACGGCCGTCTGCGTCGAGCGCTTCGGCGCGGTGCGCGGCTCGTGGCTCGGGTTCGTACGGATCTGCAAGTGTCAGCCGTTCCATCCCGGTGGCTACGATCCGCCGCCGCGACGCCCCGGCGACTCGGCCGGACGCGAGGCACCGCGCGTCGTGCTGCCCGGTCTCACGCACGTGGATCTCGGCGCCGCGCCCCCCGCCGAACCGCAAAACGACTCCGAGCGCGAAAAGTGCGCCGACGGCGTGCATTCGTCGCAGCTTTCGTCCAATCTCGCGCCCGCTTCGCCGCCCCCCGGCGATCGGGCCGGCCGCGCACCGGCCTGAGCCTCTCCATCCCGACAGGAGCGCGGACAGCTCGGCGCTCGTTCGTTCGTTCGTACGCTCCAAGGAACCCATGCCCGAGCAAGCCCCGGAGAATCGCTCGTCGCTCACGACGATCCTGCTGATCACCGGCGCGATGATGGCCGTCTACTACGGCTACACGTACTTCTTCGGGCACACGCCTCCTCCGCCGCCCGACAGCCGCGTGACCGAAGAGCTGACGCCGGAGCAGGTGCAGGCGCGCACCGACGACGCGCTCGCGCGACGTCTCGCGCGCGCGGACCAGCGCGCGACGGCGACGATCCGCACCGCCGAGTACGAAGCGACGATCGACAACCTCGCCGGCGGCGTCACGTCGTTCCAGCTGCTCGGACAGCGCTTCCATCGCAACGAAGGCGAAGGACAAGAAGAGCTCGTCACCACGGGACGCGACGCTGAAGGTCAGCCCGACGTCTCGCTCGAAGAGTTCGTGCCGCTGCGCATCACGCTGCCTGGCGTCGACATCCCCGCCGACGCCGTGTGGACGGTGACGCAGGAGAGCGAGACCTCGGTGGTGCTCGCGTGGACCGGGAACGGCGTCGAGGTTCGTCGCCGCTTCGAGGCCGGCTCGGGGCCCTACCAGCTCTGGCAGACCGTGCTCGTCCGCAACCTCGGCGACGCGACGCGGAGCGTTCGCGTGCAGCACCACGCGTTCCACTACGTCACGCGCGCGCAGGAGCGCGGCCCGCTGCCGTTCGGCATCGGCGGACGCGCGACCTACATCGGCCAGGGTCTCTGTCGTCACGACGAAGAGGTCACGCGCAAGGCGCGCGGCGACCTCGCCACGCCGCACGGCTTCGGCGGCGCGATCGACTTCGTCGGCATCGAGAACCAGTACTTCGCGCAGGTCTTCACGCCCTCGGGCGACGAAGCCGCGCCCACGCACGGACAGACGCTGCGCTGCGGCCTGTGGGCCCAGGAGCGCTACGTCCCCGGCTCCGACGAGGTCGACGGAACGCTCTTCGAGGCGCAGCTGCGCTACCCGATCGTCGACATCGCGCCCGGCGGCGAGAACCTGACGCGCACGCTCACGTTCTTCGGCCCCAAGGACTGGGCCGCGCTCGAGACGGCGGGCCATGGCCTGCCCGAGGTCGTGAACCTCGGAACGTTCGCGATCATCGCGCGCCAGTTCGCGCACCTCCTCGCGTTCATCCAGGGCCTCGTCGGCAACTGGGGCCTCGCGATCATCCTCCTCACGCTCATGGTGCGCATCGCGCTCTATCCCGTGATGGCGCGTCAGTTCCGCGCGTTCGCGCCGATGCGGAAGCTGAAGCCGGAGATGGACGCGCTCAACGCGAAGTACGCCGACAACATGGAGCTGCGTCAGGCAGCGATCATGGACCTCTACAAGAAGCACGGGATCAACCCGGCCGCGCAGATGCTCGGCTGTCTCCCGATCCTCTTGCAGATGCCCGTGTTCTTCGCGCTCTACACGTCGCTGAACACGAACATCGAGCTCTATCACCAGCCCTTCATGCTCTGGTGGACGGACCTCTCGGGTCCCGATCCGTACTTCAGCCTGCCGCTCGCGCTCTCCGCGCTGATGCACGTGCAGCAGCGCCTCACGCCCACCCAGATGGATCCCGCGCAGGCGAGGATCATGCTGTGGATGATGCCCATCATGATGGGCGTGTTCATGCTCTTCCTCCCCTCCGGCCTCTGCCTCTACATGCTGACGAACTCCTCGTTGAGCATCGCGCAGCAGCGCTTCAACGAGTGGCGCTGGCAGCGTGAGGAAGTCCAGAAGGACGCGGCCAAGGCCGCCGAGAGCCCCAAGACCAACGACGCGCCCGCCGCTGGCGATGCCACGGCCGCGCGTGCTGCGAAGACGAGTGCCAGGAGGCCGCCCCGTGGTTGACGACCGCAAGCAGAACGAGATGGAAGGTGCCCTGCTCTTCGACGACGAGGACGAGGGCGGAGACGATCGTGGCCCGCGCGATGGCGACACAGGCCACGCCGGTGACGGACGCGCAGAAGAGGCGATGGAGTTCCTCGCCGGCGTGCTCCGTCGCATGGGCCTCGACGCGCGCGTGACGGTGCGTGAGGACGCAGCGCGCGTGGTGCTCGACGTGTCCGGCGAAGACGCTGGCCGCGCGATCGGCAAGAAGGGCATGACCCTCGACGCGCTCCAGTTCCTCGCGAACAAGGTGGTGAACCGCTTCCCGGAGCGTCGCCGCTACATCATCGTCGACTCGGGCGACTACCGAGAGCGCCACGATCAGGGCCTCGTGAGCCTCGCCAAACGCGAAGCCAAGCGCGCGCTCGACACGGGTCGCGTCGTGACGCTCGAGCCGATGCCGGCTCGCGATCGTCGCCTCGTGCACCTCTCGCTCGCGAAGGTGACCGGCGTCTCCACGAAGTCGAACGGCGAGGGCCTCGGTCGACGCATCCAGATCATCCCCGCGCGCCAAGGCGGCGGTGGCGGTGGTGGTGGTGGCGGCGAGGGTCGTGGCGGTGGTGGCGGCGGCGGACGACGCGATCGCGGTCGTCGCGGCGGCGGTGGCCGAGGCGACGGCCGTGGCGACGGCCGCGGCCCGGGCGAAGGTCGTGGGGCGGGCGAGAGCCGGCCCGTGGTGACCGAGCTCCGCGGACCGTCGAGCGGCGGCGGCGGGCCTCCGCGTCGCGACGACGAGAGCTGAGAGAGCTTCGAGAGACTGACGGACGTAGGAGGACGACGTGAAGCACACCATTCACACCGGGCTCGATCTCGCGCGCTCGAAGGTGGCACTCGACAAGGCCATGGAGTCGTACAAGGCGCGGTTTGCCGAGTACAACCCGCGCTTCTCGTGGACGAGCGAGACGCGCGGCGAGTTCGGCTTCAAGGCCAGGGGCGTGTCCCTCGACGGCACCCTCGAGGTGTTCGACCAGAAGGTCGACGTCGAGATGGAGGTCCCGTTCCTCTTTCGCATCTTCCAGGGTCGCGCCATGGGCGTGATCGAGGACGCCGTGAAGGAGTGGGTCGAGAAGGCCAAGCGCGGCGAGATCTGAGCGCGGCGACATCCGTTTTCTTCGAGGACCCATGAACTTCACCGGAACCCTCCCCGCGCTCGTCACGCCGTTCCGCAACGACGCGATCGACGAAGAGGCGCTGCGTGCGATCGTCGAGCGCTGCATCGAAGGCGGCGTCGACGGGCTCGTCCCGTGCGGCACGACCGGCGAGAGCGTCACGCTCTCCGAAGACGAGCACGCGCGCGTCGTGCGCATCGTGGTCGAGCAGGCGAAGAAGCGCGTGCCCGTCGTGGCAGGCGCCGGGACCGTCTCGACGCGCCACACGATCCACCTCGCGGAGCTCTGCAAGCGCGCGGGCGCGGACGGCCTCTTGCTCGTGTGCCCGTACTACAACCGCCCCACCCAGGAAGGGCTCGAGGCGCACTTCCGCGCGATCGCGAAGGCCTGCTCGCTTCCGTCGATCCTCTACAACATCCCCGTCCGCACCGGCGTGGACATGAGCCTCGAGACGCTCGCGAAGCTCGCGGACGTGCCGTCGATCGTGGGCATCAAGGAGGCCACGGGGAACGTGCTGCGCAGCCAGCAGATCCTCGCGGCGTGTGGCGATCGCTTCACCGTGCTCTCGGGCGACGACGCGCTCACGCTGCCGATCCTGTCGGTCGGCGGGCGCGGCGTGATCAGCGTGAGCGCGAACCTCATCCCGCGCGAGACCTCGGAGGTCGTGCGCCTGTGGAACGCGGGCAAGATCGCAGAGGCCCGCGCGCTCCACCTTCGCCTCTCTCCAGTGCACGAGTCGATGTTCGTCGAGGCCAACCCCGGCCCGGTGAAGGCCGCGATGGCGAAGAAGGGCCTCCTGGCTCCCGAGCTTCGTCTGCCGCTCGTGTGGCCGAAGAGCGCGAGCATGGACAAGACGTTCGCCGCGCTCGAGCGCGCCGGCATCGCCTGATCGAGCGAGGGCGAGCATGAGCGAGGCCGCACCGCGAGAGATCACCCGCGCCATCGTGCACGGCGCCGGCGGACGCATGGGCCGCGCGATCGTGAGGACGATCCACGCCACCTCGGGCATCGCGCTCGTGGGCGCGATCGATCGCGAGGGCGCGAGCACCGTCGGTCTCGACGCGGGAGATCTCGCGGGGGTCGGCACGCTGCGCGTGGCGGTGGAGCCCACGCTGCGTGAAGACCTCGAGGCGCACGTGCTCATCGACTTCACGCGCAGCGAAGCGACCGAGGTCATGGCGATGCGCGCCGCGACACGCCGGCTCGCGCTGGTCGTGGGAACGACGGGCCTCGAGCCGAGCGCGCGCGTCGCGCTCGATCGCGCGTCGAAGGTGGTGCCCGTGCTCGTGGCGGCGAACACGAGCGTGGGCGTGACGGTGCTCGCGTACCTCGCGGAGCTCGCGACGACGCTGCTCGGTCCCGAGTACGACGCCGAGATCGTCGAGATGCACCACAACGAGAAGGCCGACGCGCCGAGCGGCACCGCGCTGCGCCTCGCGGACGTGGTGCTCGCCGCGAAGGGCCTCGACCGATCAGCGCTGCGTACGGGCCGTGAAGGCAAGCCGGGGCCGCGACAGAAGGACGAGGTCGGCGTGCTCGCGATGCGCGGCGGCGACGTGATCGGAGATCACACGCTGGTCCTCGCAGGCGACGGTGAGCGGATCGAGCTCACGCACAAGGCCACCGACCGCTCGCTCTTCGCGCGCGGCGCGGTGAAGGCGGCGCAGTGGATCGTGTCGCGTCCCGCCGGCCTCTACGACATGCGCGACGTCCTCGGCCTGCGCTGACGTGGAGACCGGAGCGGCGCGCTGACGCGCATCAAGGCGTGGGCGAGAGCTCGACGGTGCAGCTGCCGCACACGATCACGACCGCCGGCGACGCGGTGAGGTCGAGGGTGCAAGAGCGACCGAGGTCGGGGAAGTTGAGGCCGCCCGAGAACACCGCCATGGCGCGGTCGTAGGTCATCACGCCCTGCACGTCATCTCGTCGATCCGAGCTCACCTCGTAGCCGCAGAGGCCCGGGAGGCGCTCGAACATCACGGTCGAGGCCATCGACATGCAGATCAGGCCCGAACGGTCGATGTTGTAGGACGGCGCGAGCACGGGGCAGTCGTCGAACGCGTCGAGGTCGGCGTCGTCGTTCGCGTCGTCGCGCGGGGCGTCGAGGGCGATCGGCGCGTCCATCGACATCGGTGCATCGGTGGCGACGGGCGCGTCGGGACCAGCGTCGCGCGCGGGACCGGTGTCGCGCTCTTCGGACGCAGCGTCCACGTCCCCCGTGCCTCGCGACACGCACTGGTGCTCGGCGTTGCAGCGGAGGCCGAGCGCGCAGTCGTTGTCGAGGGCGCACTGCGCGCCGGATCCACAGGCGGCCAGCGACGAGAAGAACGCGAGGCCGGAGACGAGCGCGAGGGCCGAGGCCGGAGCGCCCACGGAGAACAGCGGAAAGCGAGACGAGGCGGGGGACGACATCGGCGGCGATGTTACCGCAGCGAGTGGCGGAACACGAAGAGCCCGGAGAGGACCTTGGGAGCGAAGAAGGTGCTCTTCTCGGGCATGACGATGTCGGAGCTCTCGAGGCCAGCGTCCGCGACGGCGACCAGCTCGTCGATCGTCACGGGGTGGAGCGCGATCGCGATCTCGTACTCGCCGCGATCGACGGCGTCCTTCATCTGTCCGAGCTGCGACTCGGGGTAGTAGTCGAAGTGCGCGGGGTCCGCGATCATCGAGTGCTCGAGGCCGAGGTGCGGATAGACCTCGCGCTCGAGGATCGAGCAGTCGAGCCGACCGACGACGTCCGTGGGGACCGACCTCGCGTCGACGAAGAACGCGCCTTCCTTCGTGTAGAGGCAGAAGGTGTGCTTCGGCGGCGTGATGAGCTCCGTCGTGGGGCGCAGCGCGAGCGAGGCGCGCGCCTCCGCGAAGCTGCGCGTGCCGCGGACGACACGGTTGTAGGCCTGGATGCGCGCGCTCTCGGTGACGTAGACGAGCGTGTGCGTCTGTCCGTTGCGGAGGGCCGCGTGATAGCGGTGGTGTCCGTCGGCGATGTAGAACGGATCGCTGGCGAGCACGGTGCGGATGGCACGTCCTTCGTCGCTCGCTTCGGCGACGCGGAAGACGCGCGAGCGGATGCCGTGCAGATCGTTGAGGCCGCCGAGGTCGGTCGTGAGCTCGTAGGTCGGCGTGCCCTTCGCTGCGATCGTGTCGAGCACCGCGAGCAGCGGGGCGCGGGTGAGCGCGAAGACGGGACCGAACGTGTGCCCCGTGGCGCGCGCGAGCGCGATGCGGCCCTTCACCTTGTCGTCGAAGGTCTTCTCGTGGCGGATGACCTGCTTGGCCTCGTAGGGGGTGACCTCGGCGGCGACGAACACGCCCAGCCGCGTCTCGTCGCGGCCCTCGGGCCCGGTGTATCGCTGCTCGTAGACGTAGTACGCGGGCGCGTCGTCGGGCACGAGCGCGCCGTCACCCTTGAGGCGCTCGAACGCCGCGGCGGGCTCGCTGCCCAGGATGATGTGGAACAGCGAGAGCGGCTCGGCGGAGAGGCGAGCCCACAGCTCGCTGCCGGGCTTGATGACGTCGTACGGCGGCGAGGTGACGCGCGTGACGAGCGCGGGGGCGGGGCGGTATCCGACGAGTCCGGTGGTCGCGACCATGCCGTCTTCCTAACACGACACGTTTCCTTCGAATTTTTCCTCTGAGCACTTTTTGGGCGTTCGCGCCCCTGGCGGAATCGCCCGCCAGGCCTCCGCCGATCCGCCAGATCTCGCTCAAATTCCCTTCATTTCGCATGCTCGGAGGCCGGAACGGCGGGTGCACCAGGCCGCGCATGAGCTCACCTCGCTACCAACCGCCGGAGATCGAGACCTGGGTCCTCGGCTCCAAGTGTGTCGATGACCAACACCTGCTCGCTCCCACGCCGGAGATGCGCTTCCTCGTCGCGCGTTGCCTCCGGAAGATGCACGTCGACTACGACGTGGAGCTCATCGCGTACGTGATCATGAGCAACCACTGGCACCTCATCGTCCGACTCCGAAACGACCGGCTCCCCGACATCATGCGGGACTTCAAGGGCGGCCTCGCAAAGTCGATGAACAAGATCCTGGGCAGACGCGGCGCCGTGTGGATGGAGCGCTACCACGACGAGGCCGTGCTCGACGACGAAGCGGCCGACGGCGAGGTCCACTACGTTCACGTCAACCCGCTGCGCGCGCACCTCGTGGAGACGCTGGAGGACTACCCCGGCCTCTCGAGCTGGCCGGCCTACGCGAAGAACCTCGACTCGCTCACGGAGACGTATTTCGACGAGATGAGCTGGACAGCCGCCGGAGCGCTCGAGTCGGCGCGCGCGGAGTTCACGCACTCTGCGACGATCGAGATCGGTCGCCCCGCCACATGGGCCGGGTTGTCGCCGCGCGACCGACAGCGCGCGACCGACGCGTGCGTCGCGAGAGTTCGTGGCGAGGAACGACAGCTCGCCGCCGAGCGCGCGCGGGCGCAAAGGGCTGTTCCGACCGCGGACTCCATCGTCCGCCGCGATCCGCGGACCCGACCGAAGAACCCCAAGCGAGGTGCGAAACGGAAGTGGGCAGTCGGGTCGCCCGAACAGGTGGCCGCCTTTCGCGCGGCGTACCGCCAGATGCTGCCGGCGTATCGTCTGGCGTCTGCTGCGTTCCGACAGACCGGATCTCTCGTTCCCTTCCCTGCGGGGACCTATCCGCCGCGCATCCCGTATCCGTTCGTCGATCTCTGAGAGTCGAACGACGGCCGAGCGATTCTAGTGAGCGCGAGTGGAAGACCTGCGCCCGCCGGCCGTGAGGTCGAGCGGGACGGTGGTGTTTCCGTCGTCGCGTCGTGCGACGTGCCTGACCGTCCCCTTGAACGTCGCCGCGAGCGATGGCGAGCTCGTCGCACGCGTGTCTCGGCCCCACCCCCAGTCGCCTCGTTCCTTTCCCTTCATTTTTGCTCTGAGCACTTCTGCAGCGGAGCACTTCTGCAGCGACTCCGCTGAGGTCGCGGCGTCGCACATCACCTCGATCACGTGGAGCAGGTCGCCATTGCCGAGGTGCCGAAACCCGCACCAGAGCCAGCTGCCGCGATCGACCACGCGTCGCGGCGAGCCCGCGCACGGCGCCACACGCAGCGCCGCGGGCCACGCCGTCGGCTCCAGCACGACCTCCTGAGACAGCGCGACGCGCACGACGAAGCGCTCGGCCTCCGACTCGCGCGCAGAATCACGCACCGTGATCCAAGCACCTCGCGCCGGGTGCTCGCCGTGCCGCAGCTCCCCCCGAAGCGACACACGCCTCCGCGCCACTTCGTCGATGTGGAGACCCGGGAACCTCTCGAGCAACAGCTCGACGCGGCGCGACGTCACCGCCGCGCGGCGGGCGCGCGCATCACCCGCGGCGAGCACCCGCGTCCGGCACGTACCGCAAAGGTAGTGGAAGGCGTGATGGCGGAACCCGTCTTCGACACGCAGCACCGGCGCGCACACTCCGCAGAACGCGCAGCGCAGGACGAGGCTCGGCATGCACCGCTCACACACGAGCGCCTCGTCACCGCGGTAGCGCGGCGTGACGGGCGCATCGCAAGCAGTCGAGTGGCCGAACCAGTAGAGCAAGCCGCTACTCGAAGCGACGCGCCGCGTCTTCGTCCAGCCCGCCGACGAGCGTACGCACCCACGGAGCGAGCGCCGGCAAGCGATGCTCGCGCGCCTCGAGCGCCACTCCCTCTTCCGACCGACGGAACGCGTCGAGCTGCCCGAGCGTGCGAGCGATCACGACCCAGTGCTCGTGCTTCGCGCGCGCCTGTTCGATCGCCCGCGTCGATCGCGCACGAAACCCCCACGCCTCGAGCACCAGCACACGACGCCCCATCTCCACACGCCGACGCACGAGCGCCCCCGCCAGCAGCGCACCAGCGCCCGCGAGGCCCACGCCCACGGAGAAGACGGCGGCCATGCGCCCGAGCGCGCCGAAGTACGCGAAGACCCCGATCGTGAGACCGAGCGTGATCACCGCGGCGCCGAGCAGGACGCTCGACGACGGAAAGGGCGCGACGTTCCAGCTCGTGGAGGTTGCGCCGCGCGACCCCCCACCGAGCTCGCGCTGCGCTTCGCGACCGCGCCCGAGCACCAATTCGCCCGGAAGCGCGTGAGGATCGTAGTCGTGGTGCACTGCGCGGAGTGAGGCGACGAGCGCCTCCGTCGCAGGCGAGAGCGGCGGGCCCGGATCGCGAGCGAGCGTCTCGAGCGAGCGCTCGTCGGCCTCGACGAGCTCCGCGAGCTCGCCCCGCGAGCCGAAGCGTCGCGGTGCCGCCGCGACCGCCGACAGAAAGTGTTCCTCCTGCGAGGCCCGATGACGCGCGAGCTCCACCCACTCGGCGAGCGCCGACAGCTCGTGCTGCGACGCGCGCGCGTCGCCGTCCTGCTTCATGCGTCGCGCGTCGTGAGACAGCCGTTCGACGCGCTCACGCAGCCCCGCGTCGAGGAGCGTCGGATCGATGCGCGCCACGGCCTCGAGGGTCGCGCTGGCCGCGAGCCACAGTCCCCCAGGCGCGTGGAGGAAGCGCTCCTCCGCGTCACGCAGGCCGCGCTCGAGCCGTGCGATCTCGTTCGTGGCGTCGCCGCGAAACATCGTCCGTCAGGCGCGGGCAGGTGCGCGGCGCGCGAGGATCGCCTCGACCTCGTCGGGGTCTTTCGGGATCGACGCGGTGAGCACCTCGAACCCGGTCTCGGTCACGAGCACGTCGTCCTCGATGCGCACCCCGATGCCTCGGTAGATCTCGGCCTCGGCGGAGAGCTCGGTGCGGGTGCCGATGTAGAGGCCCGGCTCGATGGTCAGCACCATGCCGGGCTCGAGCGGGCGCGCCGTGCGCGACTTCGCGCCAGGCTCGTTCTTCTCGAACACGTAGTAGCTGCCGACGTCGTGCACATCCATGCCCAGCCAGTGCGAGGTCCGGTGCATGTACACCTTCTTGTAGAGTTCCTCCTCGAGCGCCTTCTCGAGCGGACCCTCGATGAGACCGAGCGCGACGGCGGTCTCGGTGATCGCGCGCAGCGTGATCTGGTGGATCGCCTCGACCGTCGTGCCGGGGCGCACCGCCTCGATCGCGAGCCGCTGCGCGCGGAGCACGCCTTCGTACACGCGGCGCTGCGGCGCGCTGAATCGTCCATTGATCGGAAAGGTCCGCGTGACGTCGCCCGCGTAGCCAGCGATCTCGGCGCCCGCGTCGATGAGCAAGAGCTCGCCGTCCTGCATGAGCCGATCGTTCTTGCGGTAGTGGAGGATGGTCGCGTTCGGGCCCGAGCCCACGATCGACTCGTACGCGGGGCGGGGGCTCCCGTGTCGACGAAACGCTCTCAGGATCTCGGCCTCGACCTCGTGCTCGCACGCGCCCGGACGCGCGACCTCCATCGCCGCGAGGTGCCCCTCCGCCGTGGCGCGCGCTGCGGCGCGCATGTCTTCGATCTCGTGCGCGCGCTTGAGGAGGCGCATCGGATGGACCGTCTCCGCGAGATCGACGAGCGTGCTCGGCCACATCACGCCGAAGCGCTGACGACGACGCACGATGTCCCGCGCCGCGAGCACGCGCGCGTCCATCTTCGGGTCTCGCCCCAGCGCGTAGTGGAGGCGCCGCGCGTTCTCGAGGTAGCCGGGCAGCTTCGCGTCGAGCTCGCCGATCGGAAACGCCGCGTCCGCGTCGAAGTCTGCCTTGGCGCCGTCCACGCCGGATCGCGGCCCGTCCCACGTCTCTCGCTCGGGATCGCGCGTGCGCACGAACAGCACGTAGCGGTGCTCGTCGTGCACGCGGCTCAGCACGGCGACCGCGTCGGGCTCGTCGTAGCCCGTCAGGTAGAAGAGGTCCGAGTCCTGTCGGAAGTGGTGCTCGACGTCGTTGTTGCGGATGTGGACCGGCGCCGCGGAGATCACCGCGACGTCGCCCTCGAGCTTCGCGAGGAACGCCTCGCGGCGCGCGCGGAGCTCGTCGCGCAGCGCGCGGCTCGGAGCGAGCGGGTTGGTCGAGGTGATCGTGGGCAGGGGACCCGAGCTGGCGTCGGCGGTCATCGCGCCATTCGACCGCAGCGCGAAACGCGGCGCAAGCGACCCCGCTCACGCGTCCGGCCCCACTCGGAAGCCGGGCGCTCAGGACCCGAGGCGCTCCCGGCAGAGGAGCCGCGCCGCGTCGCTGGGCGGCGTGACCACCGCGAGCTCCGCGAGCCACTCGACGCGAGACAGCCTCGCCCCCCGCGCGGAGGCGCCGGCGAGCGTCTCGGCAGTGCGAGGGTTTCGGAAGAAGTCCTCGTCGTGTCGCTCGCGAAGCGCGAGAAAGGCGGCAGGCGCGAACACGCGCGAGCGCGCCGCGAGGTGGAGCTGCGCGCTCGGCACGGGTGACGCGAGCAGCCAGCCGAGGGGCAGCGCCGATGCGAGACCGAGACACCGCACGGCGATCGCGTCGGCCTCGTCGCCTTCGGTCGCGATCCTCCGCGTGCGCACGATCGCACGCGAGAGATCGAGCCGCGCGCGGACGAGACCGAGATACGTCGCGACGACGGCCAGGGCAGCAGCCGCGCGCTTGTCGAGGCCGTAGCGCGTCTCGAGGAAGCGCGGCTCACCGAGGAAGAGCGACACGATCGCGCCGATCTGCTCGGGGATCTCGGCGCGCGGCGTGAGCCTGTGCTCGTCCGACGCCGCGGGCGAGACGCTCGCGTGGCTCAGCGCGCGCGCGAACGCCTCGAGCAGATCGAGCTCCGAGAGCACGCCGAGCTCCACGGGCGCGGCCGCGATCACCACGCGGCGCGGGGGATCGACGAGCCAGACCTCCGAGCGCACCGAGAGGGCGCGCGTGTCCTCCACACGAAGACGCGCGGCGATGACGGCGTCGGCGCCGAGCGGCGCGAGGGCGCGTCCCAGGCGTGCCATCCGACTCTCGCGAGAGAGGAGCGCGTCGAGCGGCGCCGCGCGGAGCGCGCGAACGAGCTGGAGGGTGGGCTCGGCGCCGACGCCGCGTGAACCCGCGAGCCCCAGCGCGAACAGCGCACGCGCGAGCGCCTCGTGGGTCGCCTCGTCGGTCGCGGCGAGCCAGCCCTCGAGATCGACCTCTTCAGCTGTCGCCGACGGCCCGCGCGCCTCGATGCGCGCGACCGCCTCGTCGATCTCCTCGTGAGCTTCGGCCCAGCGTCGTGCGCGCGGGGCCACCGCGCCGACGACGGCGTCGAGCCGATCGCGCTCGAGCCACCGCGTGGCGTCCGTGGCGATCGCCCCGAGAGAGACGGGCTCGCCGCCCACCTCCACGTCTTGGTCCACCTCGAGCGCGCCGGGGCACTCGCGACGTCTCGCGAGCTCTTCGCCCGCCGCGTCGGCCAGGTGCGTGAGGAACACGCGATGATCGACGGGATCGAGGATCCGGAGCGTCACGCACTCGTCGAGCAGCGCGCGCGCTTCGCCGCTGCCCAGCGCGGCGCGCGCGCTCGCGAGACGTCGGTTGTCCACCGGCTCACCCTGCGCCCGCGCCCGCGCCTGCTCGATCTGGGTCGTGCGCCAGCGAGTGATCAGCGCGCGGAGCCGCACGAGCGGAGACATGCGCGCGCACCATACGCCAGCTACGTTGCGCCGCACCATGTGGGTCTTCGGGCTCTTCGTCGTCATCTCGATCGTCGTGCTGATCTTCGCGGCACGCCTGATCTCCAGCGCGCCTGACGATCCGCCGCCTCCTTGAGCGGCTCGTCACGCTCCGTCGCCGGACGCACACGTCTGGGCGCGTGTCCGCGCGAATTTGGCGATCGCGACGAGCGCCTCGCTACGATCGCGCCGTGAGCTCGCCTCGCTTGTTGCTGAAGCCGCCGACGCGCATCCGACCCGGTGCCCTCCTCGGGCGCGTCGAGCGCACCGTGCTCGGCCCGCGCGCAGAGGAAGAGCTCTTTCGCGTGGCCGAGGTGCTCAGCGAAGGTCGCGTCTCGGGAGCGAGCTTCTTCGGCTCGACGCTCGTGACGATCGAGCTCACGCGCCTCGGGATCACCGACGAGTCGCGCGCGCGCGAGCTGCTCGTCGCCGCCGAGCGCTCGGTGCGCGTTCGCCTGCGCGCGATGCGCCTCGCGCAGAGCGACGCCCTCCGCCGCATGCCCGACCACGCGGTGGGCACGGCCATCGTCGCGACGACGGTGCGCCTCGACGGCCTGCGCCTCTTGGTCGACGTCGACCTCGAGCTGCCCTTCGCACTATCCTCCTCCGCCACGTCGGCCTGAGGCGACGACCGACCCGATGACGAGCGCACCGTGACAGCGACTTCGCGTAGCGAGAGCACCAACGTCATCCACGTGGACTTCGGCCGCGGCGCGCGTCGCGTCGCGCGGCCGAACGAGAGCGCACCCGCGCCCACGATCGGCAACGACGTCAGCGCGGCGCCGGCCGAGAAGGCCAAACGAACACGACGCGCTCCCCGCGCGCTCACCGAGACGAGCAACGGCCTCGACGCGCCGCGCCTCGACCTCGACACGCAGCCACGTGAGGAGAAGGCCCGCGAGGAGAAGGCACCCGGACGCGAGCGCGCGCTCGGCGCCGTCGCCACGCGCAAGCGCGATCCCACGGGCGATCTGTTCGCACGCGCCGAGGTGTCGCGTCTGTTCGGCCTCCCCGAGAGCCGCCTCCGGTACTGGGACCGCACGGGCTTCCTCTCGCCGTCCGGCGAGACCGACGGCAAGCGCCTCTACACGTTCCAAGATCTCATCGGCGTTCGCGCGGCCAAGGCGCTCCTCGAGAAGGGCACGCCGCTCCGGCGCGTTCGACGCTCGGTGGACTCGCTGCGCGCGACGCTCCCCCATGTGATCCGCCCGCTCGCGGAGCTCCGGATCTCGTCCGAGGGTGACCGTGTCGTCGTGCAGACCGAGCGCGCCAAGTGGGAGCCGTCGAGCGGACAGCTCGTGCTCGACTTCGACGTGCGCGATCTGCGCGACGAGGTCGTGCGCGTGCTCCGCCCCGATCAGCGCGATCCGGCGCGCCGCCGCGCAGCGTACGAGGCCTACCTCGAGGGCGCGCGCTACGACGAAGAGCCCACCACGTTCGATCGCGCCGAGGCCTGCTACCGGCGCGCGATCGAGCTCGATCCCACGTTCGGTCACGCGCTGACCAACCTCGGCAACCTCCGCTTCCGACGCGGCGCGCTCCCGGAGGCCGAGTCGCTCTACCGGCGCGCGCTGGCCGTCGACGCGGAGCAGCCCGAGGCCCTCTACAACCTGGGCTTCATCGCGTCCGAGCACGGCGACCACGAAGAGGCGCGCGGCTGCTTCGCGTCCGCCATCACGAGCGATCCGGCCTTCGCCGACGCGCACTTCAACCTCGCGATGACCCTCGAGGCGCTGGGCGACAAGACCGCGGCGAGATCGCACTGGAAGACCTACCTGACCCTCGAGCCGTCGGGCGAGTGGGCCGAGATCGCGCGCAGACACGTCTGAGCCGACACGGCGATTTGCCCCCGGTGTCGGACGTGAAGACGAAGGGGGTTGATCCGCCCCCCCGATCCACCTCTATCATCCCGCCCACGAAGCCACAGACGGACGAACCGCCCTGGGGTGGCCTCGAGGAAAGATCGGGCGCCCACTGAACGTAGAAGGGCGCGGGCATCGCGGCCAAGGTCCCGGACCCAACCGCGGAACGGTAATTACGGAGGAACGAACGATGCGAATTCTGATTCTCTCGGGTGCGATGCTCGCGATGGCGGGCTGCTGCTTCGGTGGAGGCTCGGCGCCCCCGGCCCCCATCAACATCGCCCCCGGCTTCGCGCCGCAGCCGACGACGGCGTCGGGCTCCGCCGGTGGCATCACGGACGCCAACTCGCTCAACTCCGAGTGCCGCGGCAACGTCCCGCTCGTCCCCCAGCACATCCTGAACGTCACGGCCGCGGTGCCGAACCTGACGATCATCGCCAACTGCCCCGCCGGTGACACGACGCTCGTCGTCCGCCGCCCCGATGGCACCTACCTCTGCAACGACGACAGCGAGGGTCTGAACCCGAGCGTCGCGGGCGCGTTCGCCCCCGGCACCTACGAGGTCTTCGTGGGCAGCTACTCGCACGACTCCACGGGGCTGAACTACACGTTCGGCGTCACCGAGGCCGCGGGCGCGCTCCCGTCCTCGCTGCCTGCGCCGTAATTGGCCGCGCCGTAACCGGTCGCGCCCCAATGGGTCGCTCCACACGAGAAAGCCCGCTCCGGCGGGCTTTTTCGTTTCCGTCGACCCACCGTCGGGCTCACCGTCGGGGATCGTGCTGGCGCCATCGCTGGAGACGCTTCGGCCAGCCGGCCTCTTCGTCCCAGCCGCGCCGGACCACCTCGAGGAAGGCCAGCGCGCTCTTGGCGCCCCACGCGTCGATCGGTCCCTCGAACGCGCTCAGGTCCACCCGATCTGGCGTCACGATCGCGGTCGCGATCGCCGGGTCGGTGTCGCTCACGACGGTCACGCGGTAGCGCGCGCGTCCCGCCTCGCTCTCGAGGAGCTCGAACGAGAAGCGCGCGCCGTTCTGCGGTCGCTCGACGTCGCTCATCGCACGATCAGGGCGTCGGCGGCGCGGCGGGCACGCCTGCGTCGGTCGTCGCGAGGGGCACCGGGATCGGCGTCATCTCGCCCATGCGCGAGATCGCGACCGCGCCACCGTCCGGCAACATGTACGCGCCCACGGTCGTGTCGAAGCGCGGGAGCGGATCGACGATCGGGTTCGCGCGATCACCGCGGATGCGGCCCTCGAGCACCTCGACGTGGATGGGCGCGGCGAGCTGGTAGACGTAGCCGCCCTGGTTGATCTCCATCGCGTAGTTGTTGCCGTCGATCTCGACGTCGCGGCGGAACGCGATGGCCTGCTGACCCACGCGCGTGTGCGGACGGTGCGCGAGCATGAACGACATCAGGCGCACGGCGACGTGGTTGTGAAGACGGTGACAGCCATGCGAGTGCCTCCGCATGATGCTCATGTAGTCGACCGAGCCGTGCGTGCGGATGCCGTCGTCGCCGCCGAGGCGCAGCGTGCCGTCGTCGCGCTCGCGGTAGCCGATGTGGTAGGCGGCCACGAGGCCGTAGGCCGACGCGTAGCTCGGTCCGGTCTCGTGGTAGTTCGGGCGGTACGCCTCGCGACCCCGACGACCCGTGCGGCGGAAGAGATCACGCGGCGGCGTCGACTCGGGCGGGAGCCACACCGGCGCGGCCACGATCTGATGCCAGACCACGGGACCAGGCGGCGAGTTCTTGTAGCGCCACATGATGTCGCCCTCGATCTGCTCGCTGCGCCAGCCGCCGATCGTCGTGCCGAAGCGCGAGAGACGGATGCGCTGACCGTTCCACGTCGTGAAGACCGACAGGTGCGGACGACGCTCGACCGGCTGACCGCGCTCGGCGCCGCGCTCGTCGTAGGGGAACTCGTACCAGACGTCGCCGCGATCGATCTCGACCGAGAGATCCATGTCGGCCGTGTAGTAGTGCGGCAGCGTCGGCATCTGGATGGCGACGAGGCGCGCGCGATCGGCCGTCAGGTCTCCGAGCCCTTCGAGGAACGTGAGCGTCGACTCAGGCGTCTCTAGCCCGAACGACTCGATCACGATCGCGCGCAGCTGCTCCTCGAGGTTCGGCACCGCGTGCTCGACGCCCTGCTGGTCGCGGTAGTTGCCCGTGACGCTGCCGTCCTCGAGCACGCCCGCCGCGTGCATCGCGCGCTCGGTGAGCACACGAACCACGGCCTCCTGATCGCCCTCCATCGGAGAGCGACGCAGCATCGCGAGCGTCTCCCGACCGAGGAAGCCCCAGCCGTAGATGCGGTGACGACGCTCGAACTCGGCGAGCGCTTCGTGCGTCGGCCAGTCGAGGCCGCCCGTCACGTACTCGCCCTTGCCCTCGAAGTAGCCCTCGCAGTCGAGACGCGCCTGCGCCGCGCGGATCGCGAACGACCGCGGCGCCAAGCGCTGGTACTCGCCGAGCTGACGTCGCTCGCGCTCGCTGCGCAGGCGCGCCGCGTCGATGTGCGCCGCGTCCTCGACGCCCTGCGCACGCGCGATGTCGTTCATCTGGTTCTCGAGCACGCGGAAGCGGCGCGCGAAGTTGCGGCCCTCTTCTCGGCTCTCGTACGTGATGAACCCGTCGAACTGCGTGAGCGGCGCGAGATCCAGCCCAGCGGTGCACTCGAGGTCACGCGTGTGCTGGAAGCGCGTTCGCAAGAGGCCGAGCGTCGGCATGATGCCGAAGAGCTCGAGGTACTTGTCCTCGCGCGCGCGCTCACCGTGGTGATCGTCGGGCAGCTCGCCGCGCGCGAGCGCGAGGTAGGTCTCGCGGTACGCGTTGGGCAGCGGCACCTCGTTGGCGGCGTCGCTCTCGGTAAAGAGGTACGGCGTCCACTCCTCCCCCAGGTCGAGCACCACGAAGCCGTTCTCGCGCGCCGTTGCGGCGTCGATCTGTCGCGTCGTGCCGCCAGTCTCGTAGAGCGCGACGGGCTGGTGCATCGGAGGCGGCCGGGTGTCGACGACCGTCGGCTCGGGCTCGACCGGCGCTTCCGTCGCCGCCGCCACGGTCGTCGGCTCCGTCTCGGCCGTCGCCGCGGTCTCGGTCGGTCCGTTCCACACGTCCGCGGTGCCACAGGCAGCGAGCACGACCGCGCTGATCGCGCCGGCTGCGAGAGGAATTCGGAGGGTGGAGATCAACGACATGGGCGGCACTCGAAGAACGGTCACGGATACCTCGCTTCCGTTCAGGGCGAGGACTTTTGTGCAGGGGATCTCTGCACGCAAGCCATCCGCTCGAACGTCCCTCACCCCTGAGCACCCCCAATGCCGACCCTGGATCTCGCGAAAAAGCGGCCGTCCCATCAGCCCGCACGTGGACGACGGGAGACACGGTCGCGTTCCCAGAGAGACGACGCGTTCTCTCTGCTGCTCGACGCTCTCGACACCCGACCGAAGGGACGGGGCGGGGTGGGGGGTCTGGAGGCGGAGCCCGTGAGACCCCGAAAACTTCCGTTTTCGGGGTCGAACTGTCGTAGGGGGTTTGGGGGCAGCGCCCCCATCTCGCGGCGCCTGCGACGCGGACAAATGAGTCGCCCAGCGCGAGGCTCGTCCAGCGCCCTCGAGGTGGTGAATCCCTGAGCTGAGCGAGGCGCGACGTTAGGGCGGAGACCGGAAGACCCCCCACCCTCCCCGGCCCGCCCTTCGAAGATCAGTCCGGCAGACCCGCTTCGCCCGCTGCCTCTTCCGCAGGCGCCGCTTCAGTCGGAGCCTCCACCGGCGGCGCTTCCACAGGAGGCGCTTCCACCGGCGGCGCTTCCGACGGTGCCGCGTTGCAGCGGCGCTCGAAGTCATCGAACGACTCGTCCGCGCGCGGCACGTCGCAGTCGGCCGTGTCCGGCGGAGCGGCCGGCGCCTCGCCTGCGGAGTCGCCGCCACCACCGTTGCAGCGCGCCTCGAACGCCTCGAACGTCTCGTCCTCGCGCGGCACGTCGCAGTCGGCCGTGTCGCCGCCGCCGCCGCCGCCACCGCCCGCTCCCGAGCAGCGCGCGTCGAACTCCTCGAACGTCTCGCCGTCGCGCGGGACGTCGCAGTCCGCGCCTCCGCCGCCGGTCTCACCACCGCCGGTCTCGCCGTCCGGGTTCGTCTCGCCATCGGGGTTCGTCTCGCCGTCGCCCGGCGCGTGCACCGTGTGCGGCTGGAGCGGCTCGTAGTCCGGGATGAGACCCGTCGTGAGCCACGGCACGTACGTGATGATCAAGAGCGAGGTCGCGAACACCCCGATGAACGGCAGGACGACCTTGTAGAGATCGGGCACGGGCCTTCCGAAGCGGAAGCCCGCGATGAAGAGGTTCAGGCCCATCGGCGGCATCAGGTAGCCGATCTCGAGGTTGATCAGGAACACGATGCCGAGGTGGTACGGGTCGATGTCGAAGTGCACCGCGATGCCCATGATCAGCGGCACGATCACGACGATCGCCGAGAAGATGTCCATCAGCATGCCGACGATCAGGAGGAACACGTTCAGCGCGAGGAGGAACGTGATCGGCGAGTCGATGAGACCGCCCGCGCTCTCTCCGCGCTGCGCGAGCGCGTCGACGGCCTCGCGACAGTTCACCATCACGTCGGAGTGCTCGGCCAGGTAGGCCTGCGCGGGCGGACCGCACGTGAGCGCCTCGAAGAGCACGTCCGCGGTCTGCGCCTGCACGAAGTAGAACGTGAGGACCGTGGCGGCGCAGAGCTTCACGAAGATCGCGCCGACGAGCACCATCGAGTCCGGGAGGATGCGCGGGATGTCCTTGAAGAGCCCGAGGTCCTTGTAGACGAAGACCTCGATGATGAAGACGTACGCCGCGGTGAGAGACGACGCGCCGAGGGGGCCCGCGAAGCGAAGACCGGTGAGCACGACGACGGGGAGGAACAGCTCCCACTTCGCCTCCCACAGCGCGCCACGCATCTCCGTCGCGTCGAACGAGCTGCGCGGGATCTTGTTCGTGACGCCGACGATCACGGCGTAGATGCTCATCAGCAGCACCACGAGCAGGCCGGGCAAGAGGCCTGCGTAGATCATCTTGCCGAGCTCGAGGTGCTCGACGCCCGGCGGCATCTCCTGGAGGCCCGCGACGATGCCGTAGACGATCAGCGGCAGGCACGGGAAGAGCGTGATGCCGAGGGCGCCGCCGCTCGTGACGAGGCCGAGCGAGAAGCCCTCGGGGTAGCGGTCCTTGATGAGCGCGGGGAAGAGCAGGCCGCCGATCGCGACGATCGTGATGCCGCTCGCGCCCGAGAACACGGTGAACGCCGCCGACGCGAGCACGCACACGACGGCGAGACCGCCGGGCATCCAGCCGAGCAGCGCACGCGCCACGCGCACGAGGCGCTTGGGCGTGTTGCTCTCGCTCATGAGGTAGCCCGCGAGCGTGAAGATCGGGATCGTGGGCAGCACGCTCATGCGCGCGAAGTGGTTGCCGAGCACGTCCTCGACCGCCGACGCGAGCGGCGTCGAGGGGACGATGTCGTTGCCGTGCACCCAGAGGAAGAGCGCGAGGCCGCCGAGGAACGTGAAGAGCGGCGCGCCCATGAGCGCCATCACCGCGAAGAACGCGACGCCCACGCCGATCGAGACGTCGCCGATGTGCTGGATGCCGAAGTACGCGAGCCCGAGCACGGCGGCGACGCCGGCGAGCGCGCCGAGCGGCTCCGCCGGGCTCTTGATGGTCGCGTACTCGTGCGGGAACGGCGCCGTCGCGTCGAGCGACTTCGTCTTCTGGTGGCGCAGGTAGAGCGGGATCGCGAGCGTCGCGATCGAGGCGATCGACGCCGCGAGGATCGGGAGGAACGTCGTCGTGCCGAAGGCGATCGGCAGCGGCACGAGCAGCGCGACGCACGCGATGATCACCTCGGTGCCGTTGGCCTGATCGAACGGCGCAACGCGCGAGGCGTCGTCGGGCGAGCTCGTCGCACCGTCGGGCTCTTCGTGCGGCGTCGACTCGTCGCCCGCGGGTGCGGGAGCGGGAGGCGCAGCGGCCGACGTGTGACCGCCGATGGCCGCCATCATCTCGTGGAAGCCGTGCAGGAGCAGGCGCGCGGCGATGAGGCCGAAGCCCGCGGAGATCATGAACTGGAACTGGAACGTGCGATCGACGCGCGCGCCCTCGATGCCCGAGGTCACCATGCTCGCGACCTGCTCGTCGACGGCGTGGCCCTGCTCGACGAGAGCTTGGTACACGCCGTACGCGAGCGAGGCCGCGACCACGGCGCCGAGCGTGCTCGCCACGGCGACCATCACGCGCCGCGCGCGATCCGGGAGCAGCCTTCCGATCGCGTCGATCGCGAGGTGCTTGCGTCCACGCGTCGCGAAGCTCGCGCCGAGGAACGCAGCCCAGATCGTGCCGTTCATCAGCACGTCGTCGACAGCGCGCGTGACGTCGTTCTGGATCGACAGCGCCGAGCTCGCCGCGCCGATCACGCCCATCGCGATCATCACCGCGACGATGACGACCGAGAGCGAGCTCTCTGCGAGGAGCAGCCCTCGATCGGCGAGATCGAGCGGCTTGAGGAACGGTGCAGGTTTCGCGGAGGGGGCAGCGCCAGCCATATGGCTCGGCAGGGTAACAAGATCGCCCCGGTTTCACGCACGTTTCGCGCGAGAAAAGGATCGAGGCCGCCCGGTCGCCCGGACGGCCTCGACTCCTGTTCAGCGTCCTGTTCAGCGTCGGCCCCCGCGGACGGCGGGTGGCCGAGGAACGTTCACCGACCGAACGCCGCGACGCGATCGACGAGCGCCTGGTCGGCGATGCGGCCGACGAGCTGCGAACGGACGCGGCCCGCGAGCGTGAGCCACTCCTGGCGCTGCGCCGCCGTGACCGGGTGCACCGTGCCACCGCGCTCGGTGACCGTGCGGAGGGCCGTCGCCTCGTCGCGACGCAGGTTGCGGCGCGCGAGCTGATGGAACTGCGTGGCCGTCTCGCCCATCATCGTGCGCTGCTCGGGCGTGAGCGAGTCCCACTGACGCTGACCGATGACCGTGCCACCGAGGACGATCGTCATCGGCATGTCGGTCATGTGCGTGAGGCGCGAGCACCACTGGAGGGCGATGCACGGCACGGGCGGCGTGATGAGCGTGTCGACGCGGCCCGTCTGGATCGCACCGAGAACCTCGGGCACCTGGAGCGGCACCGGGTTCGAGCGGACCTGCTCGTAGAACGTCGGGAGCACGCTGTCGTCGCGCCACACCCACGGATGACGCGTCGCGAAGTCCGCGGGCGTGATCGTCTGCTGCGTCGAGAAGATGCGCGACTGACCGACGTCGGCCCAGCCGAGGAGGTGAAAGCCTGCGCCCGTGAAGCCCGCGTCCATGTCCGGCGCGAGCGCGTCACGCGCCGCGTCGAGCTGCGCGTACGTGCCGAGGATGCCGGGCATCTGGAAGACGAGGGCCGGGCGATGCACCTGCGCGAGACCGACGGCCGTGACGGAGGCCGCGTCGAGTCGTCCGCTGCGGATCTTGCGGACGACCTCGGCCTCGTCGCCCTGCACGCCGCCGCCGTAGATGCGGAACTGGAGCGTGCGCTCCGAGCGACGACGCAGCTCACGGTTCCACGCGTCGAACACGCGCATCCACGTCGAGCCCGGAGGCGCGAGCGTGGCGAGCGAGATCGTGCGAGCCGTGGCGTCCTGCGCGGTGCTCTGCCGCGCGTCCATCGCGACGAGCGCGAACGCGGCCAGGAGTACGAGTGCCAGCTTCTGATGTGTCTTCATCGCGTGTGTCCTTCTGATTCAGTCCAAGTCCCAAACACCGTGGAGGAGCCGTCACTCGGGGGCGGCTTCGTCGCCCGAGGTCTCGCCTTCGGCTGCGGGCTCTTCTTCGGTGCCCGCCGGGTCGAAGAAGTTGTCGATCTCGGCGAGGTAGCGGCGCGCGCGGCGCTGCGCGAGCAGGTTCGGGAGGCGCTGCTCGGGGAAGGCATCGACGTCGAACGCGATCACCTCTTCGAGGAGCGACTGATAGAGCGCGCGCTCCTGGAGCGGGATGGCCACGAGGCGCGCCTCGGTGACGAGGAAGAGCAGGTTGCGTCGCTGCGTGAGGCCGATCGCACGATCGATCTCGACGCGCGCCTCGGCGGGACGACCACCGAGGGCGGGCGGCGCGGCCGCCATGAGGCCGGCGCGGAGGGCGACCGGCGCGTGATCGAAGTACGTCGGGTGGATGGCGTAGACGCGCTCCGCGATGACGCTGACGTACGCGACGTCGGCGATCGCGCTCATGTCGTCGCGGTGCAGGCTGATGTAGCGAGCCCAGCCGTACGCGGCCCAGAAGAGGATCACGGCCTCTTCCTCGCTCGAGAATCGCGCGATGTGCGCCGTGAAGTTCTCGAGACCCGTGCGCTGCACGGCGAGCATGCCGCCGCCCTCGGGGTGACGACGGTCGAGCCAGGCGATCGCGATCTCGCGAGCGCGCACGTAGGCGAGCGAGCTGCGTCCGCGCCAGTGCTCGATCACCTCTTCGTCCGCGCCCTCGAACTCCGCGGCCTCCATACGATCCTCGAGGAAGCCGTAGCCGAACGACGAGTACGTGCGCGCCGCCGACGCGTTGAGCGTGGGGTCGTCGGGGAGGAGGTAGAGCAGGCCCTCCATCTGCTGGAGCGCGGACGGGATCGCCTCCTCTGCGGTGTCCGGGTCACGCATCCAGTTCACGCCCGGCGAGGCGCGACGCGTGACGTTCACGGTGGTGCCCGCGGCGACGAGCTGGAGGTCGCAGCCGAACAGCGGCAGCGCGGCGGGGATCGAGGCCACGGCGAGGACGATGCCGAGGATCTTCTTGCCAAGGCTCGAATTGAAGGGGATCTGCGTCATGGGGCTCCGGTCGGGACGTGCGAGGTTCACAACCACCGGCCGCGGCCACCATCGACTCGGAGACGTGCGTTGGCATTCAACGCTCGCTCACGAGAGGGACCCGGCGCAGCCTCTGGTCGGCGGCGAGGATACAGGAAAGAAATGCAGCCGAAACCCTGTTCGCGATCCCCGACACCGTGCGAGAGAAGGCTCCGCGCGAGCTCGCGGCCCCGCCGCCGACGATGCCGCGCTCGCCGATGCCTGCCTTGACACCTCGCGGACCTCGGTCTATCTAGCCCGTCCCTCGTGCCCCGAGGGCTGACAATCTGCGGGACTAACTCAGTGGTAGAGTGCGACCTTGCCAAGGTCGAAGTCGAGGGTTCGAATCCCTTGTCCCGCTCTGAACAGAACGAGCCCGGTGAGCACACGCTCCCGGGCTCTTTCCATTCCGTCTCATTCCGTACCTTTCCATCTGGTCCATCGACCGTGGGTCGTGCGCCCTACGCCTGAGGGCCGTCGCACGACACACCACGGAGCGTCGTCGGGGTTTTGTGCGGGCATGCGCCGTGCTCCGTCGCCACACCCCCATGCACGGCATGATCTTCCTTCAGCTCTCCAAGTTCTCGGACCAGACCTACGGCGCGGGCACGTGGAGCACGCTCCTCAGGGACGCCGGCCTCGGCGACCGCGTCTACCTCCCCATCCAGACGTATCCGGACGCGGAGGCACAGGCGATCGTCGCTGCGGCCGCGACCCGCACGGGCCTCGACGCCACACGCGTGCTCTTCGCGTTCGGACGCTTCCTCGCGCCCGAGCTCCTCGCTGCCTACAAGCCGCTCGTGAAGCCGCACTGGCGCACGCTCGACGTGATCGAGCAGGCCGAGCACGTCATGCACCGCGCGGTACGCAGCGATCTCGCCGCGACACCGCCGCGCCTCGAGGTCACCCGCAACGGTCGCTCGCTCGAGCTGCGCTACTCGAGCGACCGAAACCTCTGCGCGCTCGCCCACGGCCTCGTGGTGGGCATCGCCGAGCACTACGACGAAGGCATCGTCGTGCGCGAGACCGCGTGTCGGCGCCGCGGCGCGCCGGTCTGCACGTTCCAGATCCGCCTCGCGACGGGCCTCATGAGCCAGATCGCCTGAGGACGAGCCGTCACGGTCCGAGCAGCGCGAGCGCGCGACCGGCGAGCTCGACGATCTCCCGCACGACGGGGTCACTGCCTTCCGGGTCGACGACGCCCGCAGCGACGTGACGTTCAGCTCAGCTGGCTCGACGACGGCGGAGCGATCGCGACGAGGCTCTGCACCACGAGCGCGAGCGCCTCGCGCATGGGCTCGAGGCGATCGAGCGCGACCTGCGCGGTCACGAGCGCCACGAGTCCATCGGAGCGCGGCACGCGCGCTCGCCACTGACGCCACGCGACACCGTCGCGCACGTACGCGAGCTCGATGCACTCGACGGGGCCGAGCACGCCCGCGAGCTGCTCGGTGCGCACGATCTCCATGCCCGGAGCGACGAGCAGCGGGAGCGCCGGCAGACGGTGCGGCTCGAGCGTGCCCTGCACGTAGAGCATCTCGTCGCCCGCCTCACCGAAGGTCAGCTCGATCGGCCAAGACGCGTCGGCCGACCACGCGGTCGTCCCCGGCGGCCACGCGATGCTCGTCCGACCGTCGAGCTCGAGCGCGAACGGCACGCCGCGCAGCGCGTCGTCGTCGACGAGATCGTCGATCACGTCTTCCCAGTGCTCCGTGCCCGGGCCGAGCGCGAAGCGCACCCCTCCGTCTGCGAGAGACAGGCGCAGCTTCGGCTTCGTCTCACCGACGTGGTGGACGACGACGACGTCGCCGCTCGCGAGTCGACCGACCTCGAACGGCTCGCGCAAGACGAGGCACACGCCGCCGCCCACGAGGACCGTGCGCGGCCCTCCCGGAGACGCGTCGCTCACAAGAGCTCCAACACCACCTCGGGCGCGCCGGGCGGTCCGAACGCGCCTTCGTAGCGAACCACGCGGTGAGGAGCGGCTGCCTCGAACCACATCTCGTAGCGAGGCAGGAGCGGCTTCGCGAGGCGCGTCAGCACGCTGCCGAGCGACACCCAGTCGTTGAGGTCCGGATACATGATCACCGGCACCGACTCGATGCGCCCTGCCGGGACGCTGAGCGTCGTCGTCGACTTCGACTCGTAGTAGACGCGCGCGCAGAAGCGGTCGCACGTCCACGAGTAGAGCGCACGACGCTGTCCATCGAGGGGCTGCCCGCGCATCGCGAACGGGATGAGCACGTCGGGGTACGTCGCCGCGGGGAACGGATACGGGCTGTTCGAGAAGTCGACGTGCTCCTTCCGCGCCTCGCCCACCGTGCGCGTGAGCGTCTGACCGACGATGCCGTCGCGGCGCACGCACTCGAGGTGATCGTGGAACGCGAGCGCTCCGTTCTCGAGACGCACGTCGAGCGTCATCGCGATCTCGCCCTCCCCGGCCGACTCGCGCACGCGCGTCGTCACGCTCGCCGTCGCGCCGTCCGCGAAGATGCGACGCGCATCGAGGATGGTGTGGAACATGGGCTTGGGCCGCGGCGTGAGCCGGTAGCGCGTCACCTCTTCGGTCCAACCGTCGGCGCCGGCGGTGCCGCGCAGGCGAGGCAGTGCGAAGGGAGTCTCCATGCGGCCCCATGTAGCGCGGGCCTCACGCCGCGCACAACCAGCGCGCACTGCGCGTGGGACGACCGTGGCGACGTCGGCTCCGCGAGGCGTGTTAGCGTCGACCGATGCGGCGATCGGAGAAGCTCTTCAACACGCTGGTGCTGAGCGGCATCGCGCTCGCGACGACCACGGCGCTCGAGGCGTGCAGCTGCGACAGTCGCCGCGAGGGTAGCGACGCGTCCGTGCCTTCCGACGGCAGCCGCGAGGGAGCGGACGTCGGACCGCCCATCGATGCCGCGCCGCGCGAGGGTGGCGATGTCGGGCCGCCCATCGATGCCCCGTTCCGCGAGGGTAGCGACGTCGGTCCACCGATCGATGCCGCGCTCCGCGAGGGGCCGGCGATGCTCGAGGACACGGGCACACCCACCGACGACGACACGGGCACATCCGCCGACGACGACGCGGGCACGCCGTGATGCTCACCGAGCGCGTCGCGGCGCACTCGGTCGGATCGCAGCGACCGCTGCGGTGGGAGAGCGCGCCCGTCGACGCGATCCGCGCGCTGTCCGCGCCCAAGCGTGGGCGCATCGGTGCCGCGTGGCGCTGGCGCATGCAGCAAGAGCACGCGGCCGTCGGTCACTTCTGCTCGCTCGCGCAGGACCTCGTGACGACGGGCGCCGAGGCGGTCGTGCTCGCGCTCGTGACACGCGCCGCGTCCGACGAGGTGCGGCACTTCGCGATCTGTCGCGACTACGCAGCGCTCTTCCTCGACGGCGCGCTCCCCGAGCGCCTCGCGACGACGACGCCGCGGCTCCCGTGGTCCGAGCTCCCCGTGCGCGAGCGTGCGCTCCTCGAGATGGTCGAGACCTGCTGCATCAGCGAGACGCTGACCGGCCTCTACTTCACCGAGATGCACGCGCGCACGACCGATCCATTCGCTCGAACGCTCGTGGAGTCGCTGCTGGAGGACGAGATCCATCACGGCCGCATGGGCTGGACACACCTGACGAACGCGTGTCGCGAGGGCTGGGGCGCAGCGGTCGTCGAGCCGCGGCTCGTGCAGCTCCTCGACCGAGGCGTGGGCGAGGTCCTCCGTCTCTCGGCGGAGCGACGCGAGCGCGACGATCCCGCGATGGAAGCGCTCGGGTGGCTCGGCAACGACGCGGGGGCCGAGGTCTACCGCGAGGGCTTGCGCGACATCCTCCTGCCTGGCTTCGACGAGATCGGTCTGTCGACCACCGCCGCGCGCACGAGCGCGAGAGAGCGAGGATGGCTCGGATGATCACAGGCGCTCGCTTCCGCACGCTCTGCCTCGCGCACGAGGGCGCCACCGAGGTGCCGCACTTCGATCGCGCGGCGTTCCGCGTACGAAAGATGTTCGCGACGCTCCCGCCCGACGGACGCACCGCGAACCTCTTGCTCGTGCCGGAGCTGCAAGCCGCCGTCGTCGACGCGATGCCGCACGCGTTCTCGCCCGTGCCCGGAGGGTGGGGACGCATGGGCTACACGACCGTCGATCTCGCGCGCGTGACCGAGGCCGAGCTCACGCCCGTGCTGCGCGAGTCGCACGCGCTCGCGAGCGAGCCGCCGAAGAAGAGGGTCGCCCCGAAGAAGGCGCCCACGAAGAACGCGCCCACGAGGAAGACGTCAGCGACCAAGGCGCCCGCCGAAGAGACACCGGCCAAGAAGACGCCCACGAAGAAGACGCCCACGAAGAAGACGCCCGCCGAGAAGACGCCCGCAAAGAAGAGGAAGGCCTCACGATGAAGCGCCGTGTGATGTGGATGTCGCTCGTGATGGCGAGCGGCTGTGGCGATCCGATGACGACGAGCGATGCGTTCGTCGTGACCGCGGACGTCGGCGTCGACGCGCCGGTCGCTCCGCTGGATGCCCCGATGGACGCGGGGCGTCCGATCGCGATCGCGTCGGTCGTCGATCTCGGCGAGATCCCCCACCCGTCCGAGACCGTCGTCGGACGCGACGGCGTGAGCTCGGGGAGCTTTCGCGGGGACCGCCTCTGGACGTTCGGCGACACGTTCGTCTCGCACATCACACCGTGGGACATGAGCAACGTCGTGACGGCCACGGGCGCGTGGTCGAACGACAGCGTGCCCCTCGTCTTCGAGCAGCCCGTCGACGCCGACGGAGTTCCCTCGCAGCTCGTGCCGTACACGCCCGCTGAGCTCGAGGACAACATCGAAGAAGCGACCGACGGCTGGGCGCTGTGGCCCGGCGCGGTGATCGACACCGGCGACGACGACGCGCTCCTCCTCTTCCAGATCATCAAGCGCACGATGGGCGTGGGCTTCGACGGCGTGGGCATCGGCACCGCGCGCATCCGCCCGCGCGAGACCGTCGCGCGCCGTGATGCCGCCCTCCTCTTCTCGCGCACGCTTCCGCCCGACACGATGGGCGACGTGCTCTACGGCGCGGGCGGCGTCTCGGTGATCGGAGACACCGCGTACTTCCTCGGCTGCGACGCAGGCTGTCGCCTCGCGCGCGTGCCGCGCACACAAGCCGACGATCGCAGCGCGTTCGAGTTCTACGACGGCAGCGCGTGGGTCTCGGACATCGAGGCCGCCGAGGTCGTGCTGCGCGGAGTGAACGCCGCCTCGATCTCGTGGAACGCGTACCTCGGTCGCTTCGTGTCGGTCTCGAGCCGCTTCTTGTCGAACGACGTCCTCGTGCGCACCGCGCCTGCCATCGAAGGTCCGTGGCCCACGAGCGGCCTCGTGATCACGCCGAGCGAAGGCGGCGTGGTCGCCGCGGGCGAGGGCAACGACTACCTCGCGATGGAGCAGCCCGGCCTCGGCGACGCGGACGGTCGCTCCATCGTGATCAGCTACTCGCGTCCGCTCGGGAGCTTCCGCGGCGAGGTGAGGCTCGCGCGCATCACGTTCGAGTGATGTCCTCGGAGGGGGTCCTGCGTTTCCAACGAGCTGAGCACGCTCGCAGCGCGTGCCGGTCCGCGAGCGAGCTGGCTGCTTGCCGCGGACGGCGCGCGACGCTACCGACCCGCGATGAATCCCGCGATCGTCTGCGGCTCCGCCCACACCGCGCTCGGGGAGCGCATCGCGAGCGCGCTCGGTGTCGCGCCTTGCGATCGATCCATCGAGCGCTTCCCGGACGGCGAGATGCGCATCGTGCTCCGTGAGCCGGTGCGCGGTCGCGACGTGTACGTCGTGCAGCCGACGTCGGCGCCGGTCGGCGAGCACCTGCTCGAGCTCGCGATGCTCGGTGATGCCGCAGTGCGCGCGGGCGCGACGCGCGTGATCGCCGTCGTTCCGTACTTCGGGTATGCGCGCGCCGATCGTCGACAGCGCGAGGGCGAGCCGCTCGCGGGAAGGCTCGCCGCCGATCTGATCAGCGCCGCGGGGTTCGCGCGGATGATCGTCGTCGATCTGCACGCGCCCGCGATCGAAGGCTTCTTCCGCATGCCCGTGGAGCACCTCGAGCCGCAGCCCGCGGTGATCGCGGCGCTGCGTCCCGTGTTGCCGGAGCGCGCCGTGGTCGTGTCGCCCGATCTCGGTGGAGCGAAGCGCGCGGACGCGTTCGGCCGCAAGCTCGGCGTCCCCGTCGCGATCGTGCACAAGCAGCGCACGAGCGGGAGCGACGTCGCAGCCATCCGCATCACCGGAGACGTCGACGGGCTCGCGCCGGTCATCGTCGACGACATGATCTCGACGGGCGGCACGATCGCCGCCGCGATCGGCGCGCTGAAAGAACACGGCGCGAGAGACGACGTGACGGTGGTCGCCACGCACGGCCTCTTCGCCGCGAACGCCCTCGACCGCCTCGGCCCGCTGGTGACGCGCTTCGTCGTCACGGACTCGGTCCCGCCGCCTGCGTCCGACCGCGTGATCGTCGCCGGCCTCGCGCCGTTGCTCGCGGATGCGATCCGCAGGCTGCACGAAGGCCAGTCGCTCACTGGCCTCCTGCGCGAGTCCTGAGTCGACTCTCTACATGCAGGTGTCGGGGATGTCTCGCTCCGTCGGCGGGAGCGAGCGGAGGTACGACGCGATGTCGCACGCGGTCATCGGTGACATGCCGAGCGAGCCGTAGCGCGCCATCGCATCGCACAGCGGGCGGCCTCCTCGGTCGACGCCGTTCAGCACGGCGTTGGTGATCTCCGCGTCCGACCAGCCGCCGAGCTGGGTGAGGTTGCGCGCCCCGATGTCGGTGCCGCCCGCGAGATCGGCGCCGTGACAGCCCGCGCAGCCGCGCGTCGCGACCTCGCTCTGTCCGACCGCAGGCCGTGCGCCTTCGCAGTCGCTCATCGGTCGCGGGGCGGGCGATGCGCCGATGCGTCGGTAGCGAGGGTCCGTGACGATCGCGCGCTCGAGCGCGAGGAAGTCGTGGCCCTGCTCGTTGCGGAACGCGAGCGCGAGCTCCTCGATCCACGCGTACTCGTCGGCGAAGACCGACCGATGGAGCAGCGACTCCACGCGACGTCGCACCGTGCACGCCTCGATCGGCGCAGCGATCGTGCTCGTGCCGAGCGCGAGCGAGCTCTCGACGTACGCGCGCGGCCCGCCTTCGAAGCGCGCACGATCGTCGTCGAGGCCCGGGTCGCCCCAGTCGAAGGTCGCGACCTGCAGGCTCCCGACGAGGTCACGCGCGTAGGTCGGCGTGTTGGTCACCGTGAAGTAGTAGAGGTCGCAGTACTCGGGGCACGAGCCATCGGCGCCGCACGTGAGGCACGAGGCCGCGAGCGGGTTCGACGTCGCGTCGCCGAGGCCCGCGAAGCTCAGATCGCCGCGGCCGATCGCGCCGTAGTCGAGGTTCGTGCGGAAGCGTCCCCAGTGCTGCGTCGCGGGCTCGATCGCGACGTGACAGCCGCGACATCCGCCGCGCTGCGTGAGATCCACGGGCGGCTCCGACTCCGTCGGCGGCAGCGGCGTCTCGGGGAACGGCAGACACAGGAAGCTCTGACGGAAGTGCGCGACGCGACCGCGGTGGCTCGTGAAGCGGATCAAGTACGCCATCGTCGTGAGCACGCCCGAGTGCTCCGCGCTGCGCGTCACGCGCTGCCAGCCCGCGGTGTACGGGATCGTCGGCGCGGGCGTGCCCGCCTCGTAGATCACGTTCGCGCCGCCCGCGCGCAGGTAGTGCGCGGTGGGACCGTTGACGAACGTGTCGCGCGTCGTGAGCGCCTCGTAGTAGTCGTTCCGGCTGCGCACGACGTCGTCGAAGATCCGGATCGGCTCCTCTTCGACGGCCGCGCGCAGCTCGTCCGAGAGCGGATCCGCCGTCGACGGCGTGCAGTAGTCGAGCCCAGGGCCGCAACCGCAGCCGCCGACGGATCCAGGACCCGTGGTGCCGAGGTTCTCGGTCGCCCGTGGATCGCACTGGCGCGTGTCGCCGCGCGCGTCGATCGCCGTGGCCGATGCCTGCGCGTCGAACGCGCACACACGCACGCGCGTGCTCGGCGCCCAGTACGGCGCGATCTCGACGTAGCCATCGACCTGACAAGGATCAGCAGCGGTGCACGACGCACCCGTACCCGCGATCGTCGTCGTCACGCGATCCCCTGCGGCGTTGCGGATCGCGGCGCCCACCGTCCACGCAGCGTTGAGCGCGATCGGCGCGCCCATCGCGTCGAAGCGATCGTGCAGCACGTTCGCGCACGAGAGGCCCACCTCGCCGCGGAACGTGTTGGCCGCGACGCGCGAGTAGAGCGTGCGGTTCGCGCCCATGCCCACCGTCACGAGGGTGTAGCGAGGGCCCGACATGTTCGGCAGCTGCGTCGTCGTGTCGAGCAAGAGCGCGCGGTGGTAGCGCTCGAGCTCCGCGAGGTGCTCGTCGTCTTCGATCATCCTGTCGACGAGCTCGTCGGGCACGCGCCCCGCCGTGCGCACGGTCTCGTACTCCGCCTCGGTCGGGATGCGACCGTAGAGATCGAGCGTGAGCTGACGAAGGAGGCGCGTGGGATCTTCGGTGCCCGACGCGGGCGCGCAAGTCGCGGGCGAGTCGGCACGTGCAGATCGCGGCACGAAAGCGCCGAGGGCGAGCGCAGCCGTGAAGAGGAGGAGCGTGCGGTTCGAGGTGCTCATCACGCCCTCACCAACGGCAGCGCCGCGTAGCGGTAGTCGATGCTCGCGAGGCCGAGGGCTTCTTGGAGCGTCGCGAAGACGTGCTCCGGTCTCAGCTGCACCGCGCTGCCCGCGCTGCTGAGGCGACCCGTGATCGGGTCGACGAGCACGAGGCCGAGGTCTTCGTCGCCCGTCTCTCCGAACACGCCCGTCTTCATCGGCCCGCCGAAGATCATCATCCCGTTCGCGAACCAGTGATCGCGGCTGCTCGATCCGTTCAGCGTCGGCTGCCGTCCGAACTCGCTGTGCACCACGACGAGCGTGGTCTCGAGCTCTCCCGCGTCGCGCAGATCGGTGAGCATCGCGCCGAGCGCGTCGAACGCCTCTTCGAGCAGCGCGGGCTGATCGGTGGCCCAGTCGCGGTGCGTGTCGAGGTTGCTCTGGAGCCGCACGCCGACCGCAGCGGAGAGGCCCGACTTGATCAGCTCGGCGGCCGTCGCGGCGGCGCGCGCGGGCGTCGATCGCGCGTCGACGTCGGGACCATAGAGGGCCTGCGCTGCGGCCGAGGTGAACTCGAAGCTCTCCGCGAGCGAGGCGTCGGTGATGCGCGCGAGCCGCTCGCGCGAGGCCGCCGCGTCGAGCGTCGGCGACACCGACGGATCGCCCGTGCCGGGATCGATCGGTGCGTAGCCGCTGCTGATGCACGAGCCCTCGCGCGCGTCGGCGAGGAGCGCCTCGAGCGCGCCGTTCGACATCGCGTTGCGCGAGAGGTTGCGCGTGTTGGGCGTGAGCAGATCGGGCAGATCTGCGGGCGCATCGAGCCCGAGCGCCGTCGCGGTCGGCGGGAACTGTCGGTTGAACGACGGCGTGCCCATCGTCACGAACGGCAGGATCGGCGGCGCTCCTCCCTCTTCGTACGCGCTCGCGAGCGCAGCGCCGAGCGAGCTCCCGCGCGAGTTCGCGCCCGCAGGCGCGATGCCCGTGGACATGTACGCGCGGCCCGTCGGGTGCGCGACGGTCGCCATCGTCATGCCGCGCACGAGCGTGAGCACGTCGACGTGAGGATCGAGCCCGCGCGTGGTCGACCCGAGCAGCGCGGAGCGCGCGTACTCGCCCGTGCCGATCGTGTGAGGACGCGGATCGCGATACCCGCGCGCCAGCAGATCGCTGCCGAGCTCGATGCCCGCGTAGGTGCGCGCGGGATCGCGCGGATCGCACGAGAGCAGCAGATCCCACGCGCCGTTGAGCTCGCAGAAGATGATGCGTTGGGTCGGCGGCCCGGGAGGAGGACCGGCGAGCACGCGCGCCAGCGGCGCGAGCATGCCCACGCCGATCGCGGCGGCCGCACCACGCGCGAGCGCGCGGCGCGAGAGACGAGGAGTGACTGAAGCTGCGTGTCGTCGGGTCATCGCGTTCACCTTCAGTACGTGAGGAAGTCGAGGTGAGTGGCGAGCGCGACGCAGACGGTCTCCCAGCGAGACGCCTCGAGCTCGGCGGGCGGTGGCGATCCGGGCAGCGTGGTCTCGAGGATCGCGAGGAAGGGCGCGAGCCGCGGATCGGCGTCGTCGGTGAGGTCGAAGCCGTGGAAGCGCAGCATCAAGCGGCGCAGGTTCGCGCGGCGCAGCGCCATGTCGGGCGCGGCCATGTCGAGCCCACCGAGGATCGGGCGATCGGCTGCGCGGGTCAGCGTGATCTCGAGATCGATCGCGGCGCCGCAGCTCTCGCGCGCGCCTTCGTCCGCGAAGCGCAGGAACGCAGGCGAGAGCTGCTCGCCCTCGGTCAGCGTCTGGTAGTAGTCGGGCCGCCCGAGCGTCGCCGCGCGCGACTCGAACCGGCTCCACGGCTGACCCGTCGCCACGAGCAGCGACGCGCCGAGCTGATCGGCAGTGAGGCGTCGCACGTACCGCCCCGGCGGCAGCGTCGGACCGACGTCGACGCTCGCGTCCTCACCCTCCACGAACGCCGCGTCACGTCCCGCGTCGTCGCTGACGATCACGCCCGCATCGATCTCCTCGATCGGCGGATCGTCGTCACCGCATCCGATCAGCGACGCGCTCACCACGAACACGGTGGTGAGCGCGACGCGTCGCCTGAAGGTCCGTCGTGCCATCCGCGCAGCGTCTCGCGAAGCCGAGCGATCGAACAGGGCGCCCCCACCCCGTTTCAGCGGATTTCAGATCGGCGCGAGTCGCTGATCAGAACGCCCCGCTCAGAAGGCAGAGTCGAGCGAGACCTCGCCCGTCACGCCGATCTGGTAGGCGGAGACGCGACGCTCGAAGAAGTTCGCGAGCTCCTGCACATCCTGCTGCTCCATGAAGCCGAACGGGTTCTTCGCGTGGTAGCGCGGCGCCATGCCCAGCTGGATCAGGCGCTGGTCCGCGACGAACTCGAGGTAGGTGCGCATGTCGCGCACCGACAAGCCCGCGACGCCGCCGGACAAGAGGTCCTCCGCGAACATCGTCTCGCAGGCGACGGCCTCGTCGATCATCTGCGAGATCTGCGCCTGGAGGGTGCCGTCGAAGAGATCGGGCTCCTCTTCGCGCGCGACCTTCACCACCTCGAACGCGAACGCCATGTGCGCGCTCTCGTCGCGGAACACCCAGTTGGTGCCGCCGGCGAGGCCGTGCAGGAGCCCACGCGATCGCAGGAAGTACACGTACGCGAACGCGCCGAAGAAGAAGAGCCCCTCGATGCAGCTCGCGAAGCACACGAGGTTGAGGAGGAACTTCCGGCGCGCGTCCTTCGTGTGGAGCGGGCCGAGCTCGCGCGCCGAGTCGAGCCACTTCATCGCGAACTGCGCCTTGGCGCGGATCGACGGGATGTTCTCGACGGCCGCGAACGCCTTCGCGCGCTCGTCCGGATCGGGCACGTAGGTGTCGAGCAGCGTCAGGTAGAACTGCACGTGGAGCGCCTCTTCGTAGAGCTGGCGCGACAGGTACATGCGCGCCTCGGGCGCGTTCACGTGCTCGTAGAGGTTGAGCACGAGGTTGTTCGCGACGATCGAGTCACCCGTCGCGAAGAACGCGACGAGGCGCTGGATGAGGTGCCGATCGGCGTCGCTCATCTTCGTCTGGAGATCGGCGGTGTCGGTCGAGAAGTCGACCTCTTCCACCGTCCACGTGTTCCGGATCGCAGCCCGGTACATCTCGTAGAACTGCGGATACCGCATCGGGCGAAGGGTCAGATCGAGTCCGGGATCGAGCAGCATCAGAACCAACCTTCCAACACGAACAGGCACCCTCCCCCTGCGGGGAAGGGCGGGGTGGGGCTCAGCGAGACCGCCCTCGAATCAGCTCACTGACACGCCTCACACGACTCCGGATTCTCGAGCGAACAGCTGACGGCAGCGAGCGCCTGCGCCGTCGTCACGCGCGGATCCGTCGGCGTGGTGCCGCCCTCTTCGGGCGGGATCGAGTGACGAGGCGCATCGTCGGTCGCGCTCGCCGCGTCCATCGTCTTGGCCTTGAGCGCGCTCGCCGCGCCCACTGCCATCACCGGCTTCTTGAACGCGGGCGCTGCCGACACCGCGGGCGCGCTCGACGGCTTCGCGCTGCCGTGGCCGTCGGACTCCGAGACCGTCGTCTTCGCGATGCGCGTCGCGGGACGCGAGCGCAGGTAGTACGTGGTCTTGAGGCCCTTCTTCCACGCGTAGAAGTACATCGAGCTCAGCTGCCCGATGTTCGGGCTCTCGATGAAGAGGTTCAGCGACTGGCTCTGATCGAGGTAGGCGCCGCGATCCGCCGCCATGTCGATCAGCGAGCGCATCGGGATCTCCCACGCCGTGCGGTACACGTGGCGGAGCTCCTCCGGCATCTCGTCGATGCCCTGCACGGAGCCCTCGGCGACCTTGATGCGGTTGCGCATGGACTCGGTCCAGAGGCCGCGATCCTGCAGCTCCGTCACGAGGTAGCGGTTGATCTGCAGGAAGTCGCCCGAGAGCGTCTCGCGCTTGAAGAGGTTCGAGACCTGCGGCTCGATGCACTCGTAGCAGCCCGCGATCGACGCGATGGTCGCCGTGGGCGCGATCGCGACGAGCAGCGAGTTGCGGAGACCGGTCTCCTTCACGCGAGCGCGGAGCGCGTCCCAGCGCGTGCGATCCGAGGGCGCCACGCCCCACGCGTCGAACTGCAGCTCGCCCTGCGCGGCGCGCGTCTCGTGGAACGAGGTGTGCGGGCCGCGCTCTGCGGCGATGTCGCACGAGGTCGTGAGCGCCCAGTAGTAGATCTCCTCCGAGATGCGCTCGGAGAGGCGTCGCGCCGGCTCGCCGTCGAACGCGAGGCGCAGCTGGAAGAACACGTCCTGGAGGCCCATGAGGCCCAGGCCGACCGGACGCCAGCGCGCGTTCGAGACCGCGGCTTCGGGCGTCGGGTAGAAGTTCAGATCGATCACGCGATCGAGCTGACGCACCGCCGTGCGCACCGTACGGCCGAGCTTCTCCCAGTCGAAGCGCGAGAGCGCGTCGGCCGTGTCGATCGCGGGGCCCGCGTCGCGGAGGTGACGCGAGAGGTTGATCGAGCCGAGGTTGCAGACGGCCGTCTCGCCCTGCGACGTGATCTCGAGGATCTCGGTGCAGAGGTTCGAGAGGTGGACGACGTTCTCCTTCTTCGCCGTCTGGTTGCACGCGCGGTTGCTCTTGTCCTTGAAGGTCATCCAGCCGTTTCCGGTCTGGGCGAGCGTGCGCATCATGCGGCCGTAGAGCTCGCGCGCCTTCACCGTGCGGTGCGCGAGACCCTCGCTCTCGGCCTTCGTGTACGCGGCCTCGAACTCGTCGCCCCACAGGTCGGTGAGGTGCGGCACGCGCTTCGGATCGAAGAGCGCCCAGTCACCGTCAGCCTCGACGCGCTTCATGAACAGGTCGGGGACCCAGTTCGCGAGGTTGAGGTTGTGCGTGCGGCGCGCCTCGTCGCCCGTGTTGTCGCGCAGCTCGAGGAACTCCTCGATGTCCGCGTGCCACGTCTCGAGGTAGACGCACGCGGCGCCCTTGCGCTTGCCGCCCTGGTTCACCGCCGCGACGGAGCTGTCGAGCGTGCGGAGCCAAGGCACGATGCCGTTGCTCTGGCCGTTCGTGCTCTTGATGAGCGAGCCGCGCGAGCGCACGCGGTGGTACGCGAGGCCGATGCCGCCCGAGAACTTCGAGAGCATCGCGACGTCCGCGTAGCGCTTGTAGATCGCGCCGAGATCGTCCTCGGGCGAGTCGAGCAGGAAGCAGCTCGAGAGCTGCTCGTGGCGCGTGCCCGAGTTGAACAGCGTGGGCGAGCTCGGGAGGTACTCGAGCGTCGAGAACAGGCGGTACATGTCGAGCGCCTCGCCGACGTTCTCGGAGAGCGCGCACGCGATGCGGAGGAAGAAGTACTGCGGCGTCTCGAGGACGTCGCGTCGCTCCGGGTGCTTCACGAGGTAGCGGTCGTAGAGGGTCCGCAGGCCGAAGTACTCGAAGAGGCGCGTGCGCGACTCCTCGACGGCGTCGTTGAGCTTGCGGGCGTTGTCCGAGACGAACTTCGCGACGCGCTCGCCGATCATGCCGACTTCTTTGCCGCGCGCGATCGACTGCGAGAACGACATGATGTCCTGGTTGCGGACCTCCTTGTCGATGAAGGTCGAGAGCAGGCGCGCCGCGAGCTTGCCGTACTCGGGCTCTTCGGTGACGAGCGACGCCGCCGTCTGGATCGAGAGCTGATCGAGCTCGCGCGTCGTCGCGCCGTCGTAGAGGCCGCTCACGGTGCGCGTCGCGACGCGCATCGCGTCCACGCGGCCGAGGCCCTCGGACGGTCGCTGGATCGACTGGACGATCTTGTTGAGATCGACCGGCTCGAGCGAGCCGTTGCGCTTGCGCACCTGCATGCGCGTTCCCGTCGAACCGACAGGACGCTCTTCCCGACGCTCACCCGTCCGCGCGCTCTCCATCTCCATGCTCTCCGCTCCTGCCTGCCTGTGGCTCAGCCTCCGCCCCGTCGATGGCTACACGCCGACGGAGAGAGGACGCGGCCCGCCCTTCCGAGCAGTCGGCGCAGAAACGCCGAGCGTCGGTCGCGAGCCCCCAGATGTTCGATCGAGACGAACGCCCTGCTTCTTCGCCACCGAGTTCTCTTCGCCGCCGAGGGTCTCCTTCGCCCGAAGACAGCCCGACGGAGACAGCTCGACGAACGCCTCCCGAGCGCCAGCACGTGCCGGCATTCGGAGGACGGACGAAGAAGCCCGCCGCGTTGGTCGTCTCGGAGCCAACGAGCAGGGAGCCACTAGATATGGTGGAGGCCATCCAGTGTCAACACCAAGGTGTCGTGGAGGTGCCAGATTTTCAGCATGCCTCGGAAACACTAGGAAAAGGTCTCGCGGACATGCGATCCGTCCGTCGGAGAGCGAATTGCCGGAGCCCTTCAAGAACCTCGTGAGCCCCCCGGTCGTGCGTGGCCTGGGCGCGGCGATCGGCGCCAGCGCCAGCCGTCGTGGTGCGGCGTTCGACCGCGCGCGCTTCGAGCGGACTGCGACTCGCAATCTCGACGCGCTCGAGCTCTTGGCGCGCGGCAGGCACGTCGCCGAGGCGCTCCGAGCGCAGCTTCCGCGCGAGATCCCGACCGCGCTCGAGGTCGTGATCGGCGCGCTCGGTGAGCCGACCTCGCCGAGCCAGCCGGGCAGCGATGGTGAGGGCTCGTCGTTCCGCTGGCTGCCCGTCTCCGCGCTGATCGAGAGGCTCGGCGACGACGCGCTCGCAGACCCGTCGCGCCTCGACGACGCGAGCTTCGAGGCGTGCCTCCGCGCCTGTCACGCGCTCACGCAGCGCTTCACTGCGGAGTGGTGCGTGCGGCCGTTCCTCCAAGCGCGCACCGAAGAGACGCTCGCGACGCTCGCGCGCTGGACGCGCGATCCGAGCGAGCACGTGAGGCGCCTCTGCTCGGAGGGCTCACGCACGCGCCTGCCGTGGGGCCGGAGGCTCGACGTCTTCATCGCGGATCCCGAGCCGGTGCTCGCGCTGATCGAGCGCCTGAAGGACGACGACAGCGAGTACGTGCGGCGCAGCGTGGCGAACAGCCTGAACGATCTCTCGAAGGATCACCCCGATCGCGTGATCGCGACGTGCGGACGCTGGTGGAAGGACGGCAGCGCCCCGCGCCGCAAGCTCGTGACGCACGCGCTCCGAACGCTCGTGAAGAAGGGCGATCCGAACGCGCTCGCGATCCTCGGCGTGGACGTCGCGCACGCGCACGCGCACGTCGAGGTGCGAGGCTCGGTGTCGCCGAAGCGCGCGCCGATCGGAGGATCGGCGCGCGTCTCGATCACCGCGACCAACAGCGGTGATCGCGCCGCGAGCGTCGTGATCGATCTCGTGGTCCACTACGTGAAGAAGAGCGGCAAGAGCTCGCCGAAGGTCTTCAAGGGCAAGACGACGTCGATCGCCCCAGGCGGGGCGATCACCTTCGAGCGCACGCTGTCGTTCGTCGACGTCTCGATCCGCAAGCACGAGCCCGGCGCGCACCGCATCGAGGCGAAGGTGAGCGGCAAGCTCGTCCCGATCGGCAGCGTGACGCTCACGAGGGAAACGGAAGGCTGACGGGAGCTCCGTTCGCCGCGAGCGAGCTTGGCGCTTTCGTCATCGCCTCGGAGGCGTGTTGACCGACCTCGAGCCATGGGCGCAGCATCGAGGCAGGAAGGACGGACCATGGCGCGAATCGCAAGAATCTTCCGGGGGGGGGCTGTTTGCAGTCGCGCTGACGGCCTGCGTGGGCGCGCCGACAGCTGAGGTGGCCGAGCAGGCCATCATGGGCAGCGCGCCGCTCGACGTGATCCTCACGCGCGACGACCGCGTCGATGTGGACGACCCCCGGCAGTGGGCCCGCGATGCGTCTGTCCATTTTCGCGGGTTCGAACGAGCAATGCGTTCGGATCACGGCCCCGGACTGGAAGTCGTCGACCACTCGCGCGCGAGCTTCGTGTCTGGCGGGATGGCGTCGTGTCTCTGACCCGCGCTGCCGGACCGCACACAAAGGTGGCAGTGGCGGTCGCGCTCGCGGCGGTGGTCTCGTCGTGTCCGGCGCCTGTTCCGCTCGCGGATGCCGCTCCCGAGAGCGACTCGGGCGGGACGCTGGATACGATGCTCCAGCAGAAGCGGTCGACGCGCGCATGGCTGTCGATGCCGACCGCGACGCGCCCGTACCCGCAGGTGATCCCGGTTGGCTTCACGTCTCCGCACTACCGGAAGAGTGCGCGATCGATGTTGCGACGTATCCAGAGCACGTGGTGCCTGCTCTGGTCTGGACCGAAGACTGCGGCACCGGATGTCGAAGCTGGGGAAACACTGCGAACCTGTACCGAGTGGGAACAGTCGACGGTGCGCCCATTGCCGCTTTGGTAGCCTCACCCGCCGATCCCGACGAGCGAGGCCTCTACACCCACTGGGTGTTCGTGAATCTGGATTCGACGGCCCCCATCATGGCGTTCCGGTCGCGGGAGCCGACTCCTGAGCGTGGCAATCCCAGTTGCCACGTTTTCGACGCGGGGTTCGGCTCGGGGTCGCTCGCCATGACCGTCACTTTCTACGACTACGACGAGACCGGTGATGTCGTCGAGCGGGAGTGGGTAAGTGTCCTTCGTGCCGAGTTGGTGAATCCATCGGACACATTGCGCCTGGTCACCCAGCAGGATCGTGGATGGGTCATGGCTTCCGTCATGCAGGTGAGCCCATCGCACGTTGCCACTCTTTGGAGTTGGGCGACGATCCGCGGGTTCGGAGAGGATGGATCCGTCCTGCGGCCGACTCTCGGCTTGGAAGAGTTCTCTGGCTCCAAGACGAACCTGGAGATCCTCGGCGACTCCGATCTCCTATGGGTGCAGTGGCGGACCCCGACCGTGCTCGTAGGGTCACGCAGCGGCGCGACGCCGACGGTGTTGCGTTCAGTCGACGGGGGAACGACGCGCGGTTCGGACATTCGCGGTTTCGCGGCAGACGGCAACACGCTCGCGTGGCTCGAGGCGCGCAACTGGAACGATCCGATTCGAGCGTTCGAGCACGTCGAACTCTGGACAGGCACGTACGAAGACGGGGGGATCGCCTCCCCACGGCGCGTGGCAGATGTGTCCCAGGCGGGGGAGGGCGACGTGGGCGCTGGTCTGTACGTCCACCCCGAGCCACTCGCAGATCCCACCGATGCCATCTTCGCGTTCTATCGGCTATCGGATGGTGCCCGCGCGGTGGTGGACCCCGACCCCGGTCCTCGCGCAGCGAACTACGTCCTCTACGTGTCGGACGACATGGTCATCGTGGAGGCCTTCGGGCAGAAGTACTCGATCGACCCCCGAAGACTCGTGTTCGAGGACCCGTGAGTCTCGAACGATTGTGGCGGTTCGCCGCCGTCGTCTGCATCGTCCCGCTCACCGGCTGCCTGAGCACCTGCGAGAGTTGCCCGGATCCCGATCCGAGCTTCACGCGCAGCATCACCGCGGCAGATGTCGAGGCGCTCGAACGAGAAGGCACTGCTGGCGGCAGGCAGTGTCGATATCTATGCACCGACCCGACGAGCACGACACCACCGGACGCCAATCGGACGGACGCGGGGTTACTCCCCGCGCCGAGGCAAGTCGCGGGATGCCTCGTCGACGGCCTGGTCCTCACCTGCATCTTCTTCCCGAACTGTCCTGGATGATTCGTCCATCGAGGACGGCGAGGTCACGGTCTCCCGCGGTCTATCGATCCGGCGGGTGACGCTCCCACGGAGATCAACGGATCGCGAGGAGCGTGATCTCGTCGCGGTCGTGATAGAGCTGGCGCGTTCGCACGCGCGACCAGCCGCCGCCGTGCACGATGGCGCGGAGCTCCTCGGCGATCTTGTGCTTCTGCTTCATCGGGAGCTTGAGGTTCGCGACGCACACGCGGGCCCAGCGTCGGCGACCCCACTTCGCGAGCAGCTGCGCGGCCTCGAGCGGGCGCCACGCCATGTCGCAGAAGAGCCAGTCGACCGGCTCGTCGGGCTCGAAGGTGAACGCGCTCTTCTTCTCGTGGCGCATGCCGCGGTGCTTCGCGACGTCGGGCCGCAACTCGGCGGGGTCGACCGCGATGACGCGCGCGCGACGCTCGAGGAGCGCCCACGACCAGCCGCCGGGCGCGGCGCCGAGATCGACGCACACCTCCCCCGGACCGGGCGCGATGCCGAGCCACGAGAGCGCCTCCTCGACCTTGCGCGACGCGCGCGAGGGGCTGTCCTTCTCGACGCGCATGCGCGCGCGACCGCCGGGGAACGGCGAGATCGCGTCGCGCATGGGCAGCGCCCCGATCGCGAACGAGCCATCGCCGCGAGAGACGATCGAGACGAGCGCGCCGTCTCCCGCGGCCCGCGCGTCGCTCGACACGTGGCGCGCGGCGAGCGCCGCGTCGCGCGCGGCGAGCGCCTCGAGCACGCGGGCCTCGAGCGTGGTGCACGCGGGCATGCGTCGGTTGCCGACCTCGGTGTCGGGCGACCAGACGTGGAGCGTGAACGACGGCGACGCGCCCGCGAGCTCCGCCACGCACGCGCCGATCGCGGCCACGTCGTCCGACGCGACGGTCTTCGTCACGGGCAGGCCCTGGCGCGCGAACGTGACGTCGACGGTGTCGTCGACGAAGGTCGGCGCGCCGCGGCTCTCGACGAGGCCTGGCTCGAGCACGCGCACCTTGGACGCGTCGCCTTTGCCGCTGTCGCCCCTGTGGGGGTCGGCGAGCGCCGCGCGGAGCTCGTCGACGAGGTCTCCCGTCGCGTCCTCACGGCACGTCCAGATCCACGTGCCCGGGCGCGGCTTGCCGCGCGCGATGGGGACGCGCGGCGAGGTGTGCGTGCCCTCGGGCGTCGACGGGCGCGCTTGTCCCGGTCGTGGCGGACCGAACGACGGTCCTCCTCGCGACGGCCCGTGCGAAGGCTTGCCGGGCCCGTGTGAGGCCTGCCCAGGCTTGCCCGCACCGCGACGCGGCGGACCGGCGTCTCGAGGGCTCGAGCCGCGCGCGCCCGGTCGACCGCCGCCTCTCATGACGCGAGCAGCAGCGACGCGAGCGCGACCGTCATGAGCAGGTAGAGCGGCGACACGACGATCAGCTCCGCCATCAGCTCGGCGTTGCGGTTCTTCTCGTCGGGCGGGCCGCCGGTCGCGCGACCGAAGACCCAGCGCAGCATGAAGTTCTTCGCGCCATCGAAGAACAAGAAGAACACGGGCACCACGACGAGCGTGAGCAGCGTGGAGCTGATGACGCCGCCGATGACGCCCATGGCCATGGGACCGCGGAACTCGGAGCCTGGTCCGTTCGACAGCGCCGTCGGCAGCATGCCGAGCACCATCGCGGCGCTCGTCATGAGGATCGGACGCAGGCGCGCGGGGCCCGCGTCGAGGATCGCTTGGTGGGGCGAGACGCCCTCCTCCCGTATCTTCGCGACGGCGTGATCCACGAGGAGGATGCCGTTCTTCGTCACGAGGCCCATGAGCAGGATGATGCCGATCATCGCGCCCATCGACATCGAGCTGCCTTGCAGGAAGAGCGCGATGATCGCGCCGACGACGGCGAGCGGTAGCGCCATCATGATCGTGGCGGGGTGCATGAAGCTCTCGAACTGCGACGCGAGCACGAGGTAGATGAAGACGAAGCCGAGGAGCATGGCGAGCGCCATGTTCGAGTTCGACTCGTTCATCATCTCGACCTGGCCGCGCCAGACGTAGCGGACGCCCGGCGGCAGCGGCTCGTCGGCGATCGTCGCCTCGAACTCCGTGACGATGTCCGAGAGCGGGCGCCCGTTCGGCGACGCGGTCACGAGCACGACGCGCTGCCGCTGGTAGTGCTGGATCTCCGAGGGGCCCTCGGTGCGCGCGACGTCCGCGAGATCCGAGAGCGGCACGAAGCCGCCCGGCGTCGGGATGCGGAGGTTCGCGACGAGGTACGCGTTGTTGCGGTCCTCCTCTTGGAGGCGCACGCGGATGTCGACCTCGTCGCCGTTGTCGCGGTCGCGGTAGAGGCCGGCGACCTCGCCCTCGATCGACGCGCGCGCGGTCATCGCGACCATCGCGAGCGGGATGCCGAGCTGCGAGGCCCGATCCCGATCGACCGTGATGGCGAGCTCGGGGCTGCCCGGCTGGTACTGGACGTCGACGTCCTGCGTGCCCGGGATGCCGCGAAGCGTCTCGCCGAAGTGCTCGGCCACGGAGGCGATCTGATCGAGGTCGTCGCCGACCACGTTGATCTGGATCGGGTAGTCGCGACCGCCCTCGACGATGCCCGGATCGGAGATCGAGATCTCCGCGAAGGGCATGTGCTCGAGGATGATCGCGCGCACCGCCGCCTTGAGCTCGTCCTGTCCGCGGGTGCGCTCGGTCTTCGGCACTGCCACGACGCGCCAGTTGAGGACGTTGCCGCGACCGCCGCTGCCGGCGCGCGCGTAGAGCGTGATGAACTCGGGGTCCTCGAGCAGCGCGCGCTCCGCCGTCAGCGAGAGACGCGCCGTCTCTTCGAGGCGCATGCCGGCGGGCAGCTCGATGTCGACGTTGAACTGACCGCGGTCCTCGGGCGCCGTGAAGTTGTTGCCCATGAGCGGCGTGAGCGCGCACGACCCGAAGAGCACGCCGAACGCGAGGAACGCGACGACGCCCATGCGCCAGGGGCGCGCGAGGATCGTGCGGAGGAGCGAGTAGTAGAGGCCATCGAGGAGGCCGTAGAACCGCGTCATCGGGCGGACGATGAAGCCGAACATCCCGTGCTCGTCCTGGCCGGGCTTCTTCTGCACCGCGAGGCGGGCCGAGAGCATCGGGTCGAGCGTGAACGCGACCCACGCGGAGAACACCGTGGCGCCGGCCACCGTGAGGCCGAACTCGCGGAAGAACTGACCGACGATGCCGCCGGTGAACGCGACGGGGACGAAGACGGCGCACAAGGTCGCCGTGGTCGCGAGCACGGCGAGCGTGATCTCTCGCGTTCCCTTGCTCGCCGCGGTCACTGGATCCTCGCCGCGCTCGAGGTGCTTCATGATGTTCTCGCGGACCACGATCGAGTCGTCGATGAGGAGACCGATCGCGAGCGAGAGACCCAGGAGGGTCATCATGTTCAGCGTGAAATCGAGCACGAACATCAGGAAGAACGCGCCGAGCACGGAGGTCGGCAGCGCGAGGCTCGAGATGAACGTGCTGCGGAAGTCGAGCAGGAAGACGAGGATGATCAGGATGGCCATGCCACCGCCGAAGAAGAGAGCGATCTCCACCTCGTGCGTGTTCTCGAGGATGAACTCGGCCTGATCGAGGATGAGGTTGGCCTCGATGCCGTCGGGCATCTCGAGCTCGGCGAGGCGCTCGCGTACGGCCTCCGAGATCGCGACGGTGTTCGCGCCGGACGCCTTGAGGACCTCGAAGACGATCGCGGGCTCGCCGTTCGCGCGGACGACGGTGTCTTCGTCGACGTAGCCGTCTTCGATCGTCGCGACGTCGCGCAGGCGCACGATCGAGCCGGTCGGGCCGTTGCCGAGCGGAAGGTCGCGCAGCTCGTCGACCGACTGGAGCTCACCGAGCGTTCGCACCGAGATGCGGCGCGTGCCCTCGTCGAAGCCACCGGCGGGCACGCTCAGGTTCGAGCTGCGGATGCGCTCGACGACCGCGAGGGGCGTGAGGCCGATGCCCTGGATCCGATCGAGATCGAGCAGGACGTTGATCTGTCGCTCGCGGCCGCCCAGCACGTTGATCGAGGCGACGCCGTCGATCTGCTCGAGGTAGCTGCGGAGATCGTCGGTCGCGTAGCGCCGCACGGCTTGCACGTCGGTGCCGCCGGCGAGCGTGTACGTCATGATCGGCGCGGCGCCGACGTCGATGCGCGCGACGGTGGGCTCTTCGATGTCGCGCGGCAGGAGGATGCGCGTCTGCGCCACGCGCTCGCGCGCCAGCGTCGCGGCCTCCATGACGTCGACGTCGAGGTTGAACTCGATGACGAGGATCGAGACCGAGTCGCGCGAGAAGCTCTGGATCGCCTTCACGCCCGGGAGCGAGACGATCGCGTCCTCGAGCTTCTCGGTGACCTGCGTCTCGACCTCGGATGGGCTCGCTCCCGGGTACACGGTCGTGACCGTGACGACCGGGAACTGCACGTCCGGGAACAGGTTCACGCCGAGGCGTGAGAGGCCCATCAGGCCCAGCACGACGATGCCGAGAGAGAGCATCGTGGTGAAGACGGGCCGCTTGATCGCGACGTCGGAGAGCGTCATCGGATCCTCGAATCGTGGGTCAGTGTCTCGGACGCAGTGTCGGACGCGGGCTCAGCCGCCCTGCTGCTCGCCCGCCGCCGCGGCCGGCTCGCCTTCGACGACGGCCGGCGCGGTGCCGTCCGTGAGGCGTGCCCGTACCGTCGCGCCGGGACGCACCATCGCGGCGCGCACGACGACCTGATCCCCGATCGTGAGACCGACGGGGACGAGCCAGGTGCCGTCGAGATCGGCCTGAGCCTCGACCTGACGAAGCTCGATGAGCCCCGAGGCCGCGACGACGAGCACGCTTCCATCGCTGCGGCGCGCGCTCGGCGGGATGCGTACCGCGGGGATCGGCGAGCCCGTGGCCACGCGGGCGCGGACGAGCGCGTGCGCGACGAGGCGACCGTCGGCGTTCGGGACGACGACCTCGGTGGGCGCGCGACGGCTCGACGCGTCGAGCGAGCGGACGACGGAGGTCACGGTGCCCGCCGCGTTCGAGCCTTCGAGCACCGCGGGCATGCCCTGGCGGAGGGCCTCGAGCTCGGACTGACTGACCGTGGTGCGCAGCGTGAGCGAGCGGAGATCCTCGACGTGGAACACCGCGAGCCCGGGCGCGACGACCTGGCCGACGCCCTCGGGAACGAGCGTGACGACGCCGTCGAACGGGGCGCGCAGCGTGTGATCCGCGACGCTCGTCGACACCGCGCGCGAGCCCGCCTGCGCTTGTCGAACCTGCGCCTCGGCGATCGCGAGCTGCTGCGTGGCACCAGTGAGATCACGCTCGGGCGCGGCGCCCGAAGACACGAGCGTGCGGAGCAACTCGACGCGCTCGCGCAGCATCGCGACGTTCGCTTCGGCGACGCCGATCGCGGCCTGGCTCGCGCTCGCTTGCGCGCCGATCGACGCGCGATCGAGCGTGCCGAGCACGTCGCCTGCGCGCACCGGCTGTCCGAGCGCGACGTCGACGCGCGCGATGCGTCCGGGGACCTCGAAGCCGAGATCGGCCGACTGCGCCGGCTCGAGCGCGCCGCTCAGCACGACGAGCGGCGTGAGCTGCGCGTTCACCGGATGGATGACCTCCACCTCGGGTGCTTCGTTCGCGGCTGCGGCCGCCGCGCCGCGATCGGCCTCGATCTGCGCCTGATCGGCCATCGCGCCCTGCATGCGCACGACCACGGCGCCGACGAGCACCGCGACCACGAGCAGCGTCACGAGGAGCGCGATGCGCTTCGCGAGCGTGGGCGGCTCGTGGATGACGTGCCCGCCCGGCTCGTGGGTGACGTGCCCGCCCGGCGCACCGCCCGACGAGTCGCGAAGGAGCTCGGGATTGGGCGTGGCTGCGCGTACCTCGGGGTCGCTCTGCGTGGGCTCCATGAGTCCTCTCCGGACCGCCGCCTTCCTCGACGCGGTCCGAGCTCGCTCGCCTTCACCACACGCACTGCTGGCGCGGGGGCCGTCATCGCTCAGCGCAGAATGTTGCGCCTGCACGAAACGGTGGCGGACTGTGACGCCCGACCGAGCGATAGGCAAGCCGCTTCACGGTTCTTCTTCAAGCCGAAGAAACGACGCGAACGACGCTCGCAGCACACACGCGTCCGAGCACAGCGAGCCGAGCTAGGTGAGGGCTCGCGCTCACCTCACCCAGCACTCCTTGCTCTGCCCTCTCGATGAGCGCTCAGCGCCTCATCAAGAAGGTCGGCCGCAGGTTCCGTCGGTGCGGCAGACGTCCGAGCCGCCGCACTCGAAGGTGGAGAAGCAGCGCTCGCCGGTGCGGCGCGCGGTGCAGCGACCGCCCGTGCAGGCCATGTCGCCGCAGCAGTCCGTAGCGGTGCGGCAGACGCCGGCCGCCGCGACGCAGCAGCTCAGCGCCGCGCCCGAGGACTGACGCGCGCACTGGAGGCCGCCGCAGCAGCGGTTCGCCGACGTCGAGCCCGTGGTGCAGCTCTCGTCCCACTCGACGCACGCGTCGATGTCGTCGCAGCGGCCTGCGATGCACTGGATCGACATGTCCGTCGTGGAGTTGCAGCAGACGGCGGTGGGCCCGCAGCCCGTGCGGAGCGGCTGACAGTAGTTGGCGTCGTTGCCCGGCGCGTCGCGGCTGCCCGAGTCGCGCGGCACGCTCATGCCGCCGTCCGAGCGACCTGCGTCGTTGGGGCGACCCGCGTCACGGCCCGCGTCGCGGCCCGCGTCTGCGCAGAGGTTGAGCGCGCCCATGAACTCGCGCGAGAACAGGTTCGCCTGCGGGAGATCCCACGAGATCGACGCGAGCGTGATGTCGAGCACGGGCACCTCGAGCGAAGCGCCGATCTCGCCGCCGAGACCCGCCGAGACCTCGGCGGTCCACTGCGTCTCGCCGAAGTCCGCGGTGAACTCGCCGCCGACGCGCGGGCCGTACGAGATCTCGGGGCCGGCCGCGTCGTAGATCTTCAGCTTGTACTCGATGCCCGCCGCCAGCTCGGCCTCGAGCATGATCGCGCCGCACTGCGAGGTGGTGACGCTCGCGCTGCCCGAGCCGGTGGGCTCCCAGATGCGGTTCCAGCGACCGCCGCGGTACTCGGCGCCCGCGCGGATGCCGACGCGTCCGCTCGCGCTGAGCGTCGTGTTGCCCGTGCTGATGGTGCCGGTGACGCTGGCGGTCGCGGTGGGCGCGAGGGTGTGCGTGAGCACGATGGGGACCGGGCCGACGGCGAAGGTCGTCGTCCACTCGCGCTTGAGGCGGTTCGCCGTGGCCTCGGGGATCAGGTCGCGCTCGCACGTCACCGACACGTTCCGGTTCGTCGTGACCTCGACGCCCGCCGTCACCGAGCCGCTCGCGATGAAGTGCGCGGAGTCGAGGCAGCCCGACGGATAGCGGATGCCCCAGCGGCCGCGACGCCAACAGAAACGCATGTCGATGTCGACGTCCATGTCGACCGTCGCGCCGATCGACGGGCGCACGTTCACGCTGCCGCCGCTCGAGGCCATGCACGCGCCGACGGGGAGCTCGGGGCCGGACCAGTCGAGGCTCTCCACCGCCACGCCGTCGGCCTCGTGGAAGCTGTCGGTGCCGGGGGACATGTGGACGCGGAAGTGACCGTCCTGGATGAGCTCGCCGAGCTCGGCGGGGATGGTCTGCGCCGTCCAGGTTCCGTCGCCGTTGTCGGTGATCGCCGTGATGCGACGGAGGTAGCCGCCGCCGAGCACACCCGACACGACGTGCTCGGCCTCGAGCACGATCTCGGGCTCGCCGTCGTAGTGGAACACCAGCTGATCGGGGCTGACCTCGACGGTCGCGAAGCTCGGGTCCTGCTCGGGGAGACGTGCGTAGGGCGTGAGCGTGATCGGACGAAGCTCCTCGACCTCCACGCGCTCGGCCACGTAAGGCTCGGCGTCGCTCGGCTGCTGCTCACAGCCCGTCAGCGCCAAGACGGCGCCCCACGTCAGCAGGAGGTGCGAGAGCGGTGCGAACGAAGCACCAAGCGTCGAGCGAGATCGGGTGAAGCTCATGCGTCCTCTCGGGGGCGATCCTGCGGTGACCGCGGACTGCGCAGCGCGCGTACAGCAGAATGCGTGCCCCTGCGGCGCAGTGTCAATCCTTCATGATTTCGTGCGACTGCGCGGCCTGGAGTCTCCAGATCCCGAGGGAACGCCGACAGGCCCGGGCCAACTTGGCGCGATCTCGGGGATGGCCACGGCCACGTTCCGACCGCAGTCTCGCGACATGTCCCGGGCCACCAAGGTGCTCGCGGTCGTCCACACGGACGCGACCTTCTCGCTCCGCGACGTGCGCGGCGAGCGCTGCTGGGTCGGGCGCTGCATCCACTGCAGCTCCGCCATCGTGGTGGATCGCGACGGCGCGACGGCAGCGACGATCGAGCACATCGAGCCGAGCACGCACGGCGGCACCGACGACGTGGCGAACCTCTCGCTCGCCTGCGCGCGCTGTAACCAACGAAAGGGCGCGAGCCTCGACGGGCGACGACGCGACGATCCGACGCTGAGCGCCGTCATCGACACGCTGCGCGCGCGGCGACGCGAGCGATGGCGCGACGATCCACGCACACCGCCCGAGCCCTACCCCGCCTCGCCACGACGCAGGCGCTGAGGTCAGCCGAGCAGCCCCCGCACGGACTTCTCGATGCCCGCCGAGTCGAGACCCTGGTGGCCCATCTGCTGCCAGAGGCCGCCCGCGCCTTCGCGGTACGTGCCGATGTGCGCGAAGCGACCGCGGAAGCCGCGCTCGAGGAGCGCGGTGCCGAAGCGACTGCCGAGGCCCGTCTTCGCGTTGAAGCCCTCGGCCACCAGCACGAACGGCGCAGCGGCCAGCCGCTTCATGCTCGCCTCGTCGTACACGTTGAGCGTGGCCTTGTTCACGAGGCCGACCTTCACGCCGTCGCGCTGCAGGCGGATCACGGCATCGAGTGCGCGGTGCACGGTCTCGCCGAACGAGACGACGTAGCCGCCGCCGTCTGCGTCGCGCACCAGATCGTCGGTGCCGGGCTCGAACGACTTGCCCGCGAAGAGCGGCTTGCCCGCGTCGTCGAGGATGTCGGGCACCGCCGAGCGCGTGCTGAAGAGGAAGCGCAGACCCGGCTCGCCGAAGATGCGTCGCACGCACGCCGCGAACTGGTGCTGATCGACGGGGAAGTAGAGGCGCGTCGTGTCCTCGCCGCCCCCCCCAGAAGGCGAACGGTGCGGCGCGAGACCGCCGTCGGCGAACATCGAGTTCACGCCGAAGTGGCACGTGTTGTCGGCCATGTCGTCGACGCCGCTGTGGCTGAAGTGCGCGAGCACGTTCGAGTGGTTGAGGCGCGACATCGTGATCTCGCTGACGCACATCTCGAGGAACGCCGAGAACGTCGCGAAGATCCCCTGCTTGCCTTCGAACGAGCCGAAGCCCGCGGCCGCGGAGAAGTTGCCGCGCTCCATGATGCCGCCGCGCACGAACACACCCGGGTGCTTCTTGCGGATGTGATGGAGCCCGCAGCTGCCCTCGAGATCGTTGTCGAACACGCGGACGCTCGCGAGCCGCTGCTCGGGGCTCATCGCGTCGAGGAGCTCGTTCACGATCTTGCCGAAGTCGTCGCGGTTCTTCCCGACGCCGCTCGAGCCCTCGAACGTGAGGGGGCTCTTGTCGCCCTTGGCGGCGCGGAGGATCTCGACGGCCGCTGCGTGACGCGGCTCGAGGTACTTGATCGCGACCTCCGTCTTGAGCACCTCGTGCGCGTGCGGGTTGCCCTCTGCGCCGACGACGCCCGGCGCGATCTTGCGACGGATCACGACCGCGCGCGGACCCTCCGCGGCGAACGCGCGCTGGAGCGCGCCGTAGAGCTCGTCGAGGTTCTCGCCGTCGGCCGTCTCGGTCGGCAGGCCATGGCCCGCGAGCGTCTTCACGACGTCGTAGCCCGGCATGTACTCGCGCGGATGACCCGCGATCGTCACGTCGTTGTCGTCGACGAGGATCTTCACGTTCAGGCCGAGGCCGACCGCGAGGCGCGCGGCCTCGGCATCGTTGCCCTCCATCTGGCTGCCGTCCGAGCCGAGCATCACCACGGCCTTGCCGGGGCTCGCGAGCGCGACGCCGTTCACGAACGGCCACATGTGACCGAGGCGTCCCGAGCTGAACTCGACGCCCGGCGTGAAGTGCTTCTCGGGGTGCCCCGGCAGGCCGCTGTCGAACTCGCGGTAGTGCATCAAGCGCTCCGCCGGCATGTGTCCGTCGAGCACGCTCAAGAGGTACTGCGTGGCCACGCGGTGACCGGCCTCGTCGTAGAACGTGGGCACGATCGACGCTCCGCCGCGCGCGAGCGCGCGAACGATCAACACCTCGGGCACGGTGTCGAAGGCACCGCCGCTGTGCCCCGACAGACCGCGCGCACCCGAGAGCGCCGTGAAGAACACGATCGCGTCACGACAGCGCTGGATGTCCTCTGCGAGCGCGTCCTTCTGCTCGGTCGTCAGCGCCTTGGCGCTCGGATCGAGGGTGAGGGGACGGAGCGCGCGGAGGTCGATGGGGAAGGTCTCGTTGGCCACGGCGCGCGACCCTAGCAGGGTGGCCCCGAGGGCGGAACGCCGGACGCGAAATCCGCCAGAGACGAACCCGCCAGAGACGAACCCGCCAGAGACGAACCCGCCAGAGACGAACCCGCCGGAGACGAACCCGCCAGAGACGAGTCCGCCCGATGCCGGGAGCGTCAGGCTCCGCGTGCACCGGGCGGTGTGCGTTGGGATCGCGAGCCGAAGACGACCGCGCGTCGGTCAGCCGATGAAGCGATCGAGGGAGACGTTGCTGAACCCAGCGCCAGCGTTGGGGCGCAGGGCGAACGAGAGCGAGCCGTTGCTGGTCTTGGCGCGGACGTCGGACCCCCCCGATGTGTCGAGCACGAGGATGGGGCAGAGGAAGCTCGCGAAGGCGTTCAGGTTGTGCGCACCCAGCACGGGACCAGCCACGAACACGTCGCTCGGGCGGCCGTAGCGGCAGACCACGTAGGTGACGAACTCCGCGAGCTTGGCGCGATCGTTGAGCGAGAGGTTCGCGCCGACGAGACCGCCACCGACGCGGCAGGTCACCGCGACGTTCGAGAGGAGGTTCGGAAAGAGGATCTCGTCATCGGAGACGACGTTGCCCAAGGACCCGGTGATCTCGTACGCCGTGGATGCCATCGCTACCTCCCGTGCTCGTTGCGAGCCGCCGGAGCTTACTCCGGGCGGCGCGGCGGGGAGCGCGAAATCTCGGGCGCGCTCAGCCGCAGCGGCCCGTGACGAAGTTGCACTCGCGATCGCCCGTGCAGACGGAGTCGTCCGAGCAGCGAGCGACGCAAGCGCGAGGTCTTCCCGATCCCGTCGAGACGCAGTCGTAGCCGTCGCGACATGGCGTCGTGTCGTCGCAGGTCGGGATGCACGCGCCCGCGCCGCTCATGAAGCCCCACGCCACGCAGGTCGTTCCGATCTCGCAGCCGCTGCCGCTCGCGAGATCACAGAACGTGGTGCAGCTGCCGCCTGGCGTGCCCCACGTCGGCTCGTCGAGGCAGTAGCCGAGCTCGGGGCACTCGCCTGCGTCGACGCACGGCTGTCCCGTCTCGCCCACAGGCGAGAAGCACGTGTCGATGCCGCTGATGCCCATGCCGCACTCCTGACCCGGATCGCAGTCGGCGCTCGTCGTGCAGCCGGGGTAGCAGACGTCCACGTCCGCGAGGCCCGACTGGCAGCGGTTGCCCGGCGCGCACGCCTCGCCGCCCGCGGTGCACGGCGCGAGGCAGTAGCCGTACGAGGCGCTCGGATCGAACATCACGCACGTCGAGCTGCCGGGACACGGCATCGCGTCGGAGCAGACCCACGAGCAGTAGCCGAGCCCCGTGCCGAGCGGCGAGCAGAAGAGGCCCGGACACTCTGCGTCAGTCGTGCACGGCGTACCGACCTCGGAGGTCGGCCCCGACGTCCACGCGTCGGGCCGCGAGGTCGCCGCGTCTGGACGAGGTGGGATCGCACCATCGACACCGGGCGGCACGTACACGTCGTCCTCGACGAACGCGGCGTCGATGCGCAGGTCCGCGTCCACACCCGGCGGCACGTAGACGTCGATCGCGATGATGCCTGGCGCATCGATCGCTCCGAGCCCTGCGTCATCACCCGACGAGTGCGTCGCGCCGCATCCGGTGGCGAGCACGCTCGAGGCGAACAGCGAACCGATCAACGAGTGACGATCTCGTGCGTGCATCGACGAGCCCCTTTCCTGCGAGAGCCGGTGACGAGGCCCCGCGCGCTGCGACTGATGAATGGCACCACGTTCAGCACGCGATGTGCCATGCGTTCGATCGACGTTTTCGTGAGGCGATGCGCGCGAGCGTCAGTGAGTTGTCGGTGCGGGCTGCGCGGGCGATCGCATCGCGACGAGCTCGTCGGCGATCGTCTGCGCGTGGAGCAGGTCGGGATCGATGCTCTCGGCTGCCCTCGGCTGCCCTCGCGGCGGTCGAGCGGCGAGGTCGGCCCTCAGCGCGTGAGCAGCGGGGCGAGGAACTTTCCCGTGTAGGACGACTTCACCTTCGCGACCTTCTCGGGCGTGCCTTCCGCGATCACGCGGCCTCCGCCTTCGCCGCCCTCGGGGCCGAGGTCGATGAGCCAGTCGCACGTGCGGATCACGTCGAGGTGATGCTCGATCACGAGGACGCTGTTGCCTTGCTCGACGAGGCGCTGGAGCACGCCGAGCAGGCGCTCCACGTCTGAGAAGTGCAGGCCCGTCGTGGGCTCGTCGAGCACGTAGAGCGTGCGGCCCGTCTGTGTGCGCGCGAGCTCGCGGGAGAGCTTGATGCGCTGCGCTTCGCCACCCGAGACCGTCGTCGCGGACTGGCCGATCTTCATGTAGCCGAGGCCCACCTCGTTCAGCATCTGGAGGATGCGCGCGAGCGTCGGGTGCGCGGAGAAGAGCGTGAAGCACTCCGAGATCGGCGTGTCGAGGATGTCCGAGATGCTCTTGCCCTTGAACGTCACGGCGAGCGTCTCGTCGTTGTAGCGGCGGCCGTTGCACACCTCGCACGTCACGTAGACGTCCGAGAGGAAGTGCATCTCCACCTTCACCACGCCATCGCCCTGACACGACTCGCAGCGACCGCCCTTGAGGTTGAACGAGAAGCGCGCTGCGTCGTAGCCGCGCGACTTCGCCTCGGGGAGCTGCGCGAACACGCTGCGGATCTCGTCGAACGCCTTGGTGTAGGTGCCGGGGTTCGAGCGCGGCGTGCGGCCGATCGGCTGCTGGTTGATCGCGACGATCTTGTCGACGTTCGCGATGCCCTCGATCGCGTCGTGCAGGCCGACGCTGTCCGTGCCGCGATGGAGCGTGCGGGAGAGCGCTGGCAACAAGATGCCGTTGATGAGCGAGCTCTTGCCCGCGCCCGACACGCCGGTGATGCCGACGAGCACGCCGAGCGGGATCGTGACGTCGACGCCCTTGAGGTTGTGTTCACGCGCGTTCTTGATGGTGATCGCGCCCTTGGGCTTGCGGCGCGAGGAAGGGCCCTCGATGCGGCGCACGCCCTTCAAGAACTGGGCGGTCTCGGACTTCGCGAGCGCAGCCTTGGTGGCGAGCGCCGAAGGTGGTCCGCTGAAGACGACATAGCCGCCCTGCGTGCCCGCGCCGGGCCCGAAGTCGACGACGTGATCAGCGGCGCGGATCGTCTCTTCGTCGTGCTCGACGACGAGCACCGAGTTGCCGAGATCGCGTAGCCCCTCGAGCGTTCGGAGCAGGCGCTCGTTGTCGCGCGCGTGGAGACCGATCGACGGCTCGTCGAGCACGTACATCACGCCGGAGAGCTCGCTGCCGAGCTGGCTCGCGAGGCGAATGCGCTGCGCTTCACCGCCCGAGAGCGTCGTCGCCGAGCGATCGAGCGTGAGGTACTCGAGGCCGACGTTGAGCAGGAAGCCGAGGCGCGCGTGGATCTCGCGCAGCACACCCTCGGCGATCGCGGTCTGGTTCTTCGGGAGGGCGAGCGCCTTGAAGAACGCGCTGCAGTCACCGACCGACATCCCGGAGACATCCGCGACGCTCTTGCCGGCGACCTTCACGGCGAGCGACTCCGGACGCATGCGTCGCCCCTCGCACGCGTCGCACGGCAGGTCGCGCAGGTACTTCGCGTACTGCTCGCGCATCTTCTCGGAGGTCGTCTCCTGGTAGCGGCGCATCAGCTGCGGGATCACGCCGTGGAACCGGATGGCCCAGCTGCCGTGGTTCTCGCTGCCCTCCTTGCCCCACTGCACGCGGACCTTGCCGCCCTCGAGCCCGTAGAGGACCTGCTGTCGCTGCTTGGCCGGGAGCTTCTTCCACGGGACGTCGAGGTCGACGCCGGTCGCCTTCGACATCGCCTCGATGATGCGGAACGTCCAGCCCTCGCCGCGCCCCACGCTCGTGGCCCAGGGCTGGATGGCGCCTGCGCGGATCGAGAGCGTCGGATCGGGGACGATGAGCTCGGGATCGATCTCGAGGACGGTGCCGAGGCCGTGGCACTTCTGGCACATCCCGAGCGGACCGTTGAACGAGAAGCTCGCGGGCGAGAGCGCGGGATAGCTCACGCCGCAGCACTGACGACTCTCCGAGAAGTCGATGCCGAGCGGAGGCTTCGCGGCCTTGCTGCGAGCGCCGCTCGCCTTGGGTGATGCGTCGGTCTCGGGCTCCACGCGGATCTCGCCATGACCCGTCTTGAGCGCGAGCTCGACGGCCTCGGTCAGGCGGCGGCGCTCGCTCTTCGCGAGCGAGACGCGATCGATCACCACCTCGACGTCGTGCTTCTTCTTCTTGTCGAGGACGATGTCGTCTTCGAGGCGGACGACCGCGCCGTCGAGCCGCACGCGCACGAAGCCCTGTGCGCGGAGGCCGTCGAAGACGTCCTTGAACTCACCCTTGCGGTTCTTCGCGATGGGCGCGAGCACGACGGCCCGCGCGGCGCCCCACGTCTCTTCGAGCGCGAGCACGTCGCGCACGATCTCGTCGACGCTGCGCCCGACGACGACCTTGCCGCACACGTGACAGTGCTGCGTTCCTGCGCGCGCGTAGAGCACGCGGAAGTAGTCGTGGATCTCGGTGATGGTGCCGACGGTCGAGCGTGGGTTGCCGCTCGCGCTCTTCTGCTCGATCGCGATCGTCGGCGACAGGCCACGCAGCTTCTCGACCGCAGGTCGATCGAGCCGACCGAGGAACTGCCGTGCGTACGCCGACAGGCTCTCGACATAGCGCCGCTGCCCCTCGGCGTAGAGCGTGTCGAACGCGAGGCTCGACTTGCCCGAGCCGCTCGGGCCGGTGAGCACGACCAGCGCATTCTTCGGGAGGACGAGGTGATCGACCTTCAGGTTGTGCTCACGCGCTCCGAAGATCTCGATCTGGTCCAAGGCCATGGTGGGCGCGGTTCTAGCGCGGCGCGCGCGGCGCGAGGTGAACGGATGTCGAGTAGGAAAAGTCGCGGAGAGAAAACCTGACAGACAGGTGACAGCGATCGCGTCCGGCAGCCGGTCCCTCGTGCTCGCGGGGTTCGACACGAGCGGGGAGCGGATGGATCCCCTCGATCTCCGAGCCGTTCACACGCGGCTCGCGGGGTAGCCTCGTCGCATGCGTTGCTCCTGGCCCATGCGCTCGCGCCTCCGTCTGGTCCCTCTCATCGCCGTCTGCGCCGTGCTCTCGGCGTGCGATGGGCCGACGTCTTTCGACGACACGGGACCGGCGCCCGAACGAGACGCACCGATCGCCGGGGATGCGCGCGTGGATCCATCGATCGACGCCTTCCGCGATCCTGCGGTCGACGCGTTCATCGATCCGACCGTCGACGCGTTCGTCGCTCCAGGGATCGATGCGTTCGTCGCGCCCGGGACCGATGCGTTCGTCGCGCCGAGCGATGACGCGTTCTCGCCGATCGATGCGTTCCGCGTGCCGCCCGGCGCGTTCGAGACCGTCTTCTCGCGCCGTCCGGCGGGCAACGAGCGCAGCACGGCGGTCGAGGATCGCATCGTCTCGCTGATCGACATGGCCGTGCCGGGCTCGCGGATCCGCGTCGCGATCTACACGTTCACGCGCGGCCCGCCGTCGGACGCGCTGGTGCGCGCGGCGGCGCGCGGCGTGGACGTGCGCATCGTGTTCGACGGCGACGCCGACGGAACGCTCGGGAGCGAGGTCGGCACGCTCGTCGACGCGCTCGGCGCCGCGAACGTGCACGTGTGCGATGCGCCGGGCTCGTCTTGCCTCGGCTCGGGCATCATGCACCACAAGACGTTCCTCTTCTCCGAGCTGTCCGACGGCTCGCGGGACGTGGTGCTGCAGGCGTCGCACAACCTGACGACGACGCAGCTCACGATGCACAACAACGCCGTGATCATCCGCGGCGACGCGGCGCTGTTCGCCGGCTACGAGCGCACGTGGACCGACATGTTCGCGGACATCGAGAACCCGAACTACTACCGGATCGACGACGGCGATCTCGCGACGCGCGTCTACTTCTTCCCGCGCGCGACGGGCGGCGACACGAGCGTGTCGATCCTCGACAACGTCACGTGCGATCGCACCGCGCGCATCCGTGTCGCGATGGCGTTCTTCACGAACGCGCGCAGCGAGGTGGCCGACGCGCTCGCGGCGCGGGCACGCGAGGGCTGCGACGTGCGGGTCGTCGCTGGCGACGCGGAGATCCCCCTCGGCGGCACGGTCGCCTCCACGCTCACGGGCGCCGGCGTCGAGGTGACGCGGTACCCGGAGCGCGGCGGTGGGTGGTCACTGCACTCGAAGTACATGCTGATCGACGCGAACTACGCGGACTCGGGCGCGCACCGCCGGCTCGTGTTCACGGGCTCGCACAACTGGACGGGACCGGCGCTCACGGAGAACGACGAGACGCAGCTGCGCGTCGAGGACGACGCGGTGTTCGATGCGTTCCTCGCGGACTGGGAGCACGTTCGGGCGTCGGCCGTGCGTCCCTGAGTCGCCCGGCGTCTGGCGGAAGTGCCCGCCAGGCGTCCGCCAGCCCGCCAGATCTCGTTCGAATTCCTCGACGTTCGAGTGGCCAAGGCCCGGCGTGGGTCGTGCACCAGGATCTTCACGACGCTCAGCGCGAGCGCGTGGAGGTCTTGGTCATGGCTCAGCTCCGATGGTGCGCGGGCGACGAGATGCTCATGCGGCCCGATCCCGAGACGATGATCATCATCGCGAAGGCCTTGCAGCACGCCTGCGAGAAGCACCCCGGCGTGAAGCCCGTCGCGTGGTCCGTCATGTCGACGCACATGCATCAGGACCTGCGCGTCGACACCGACGAGGACGCGCTCGACATCTCCGACTACATGAAAGATCTCGACC
>CAZCVE010000028.1:31348-116199 GCA_964502175.1 uncultured Sandaracinaceae bacterium | reverse complement strand
CGGAAGTTCGATCCGGGTTCGCTGTTCCGCCCGGACCGAACTGCCGGACCGACGTACTAGAAGAACCCGGAACGAAGTTCCGGGCAGCAGTACCAGCGCGCGCTGGAGGGCGAAGAGGTTCTTCACGTTGAGGTGACGCGGTCCGAACGGGTAGCCGAGCTGCTCGCGCTCGCACTGCCTCTCGAAGTGCTTGCGGTCGAAGTCGCCCCAGCTCGCGAAGACTCGGTCCTTGCTCTCGTAGGTCTTCTTCAGGCGCGTGAGCGCGTCGCGGAACGAGATGCCGGTGGCGGACACCTCGTCGGGCGTGAGCGTCGTCAGCGACGTGCAGGAGGGCGAGATGTCGCTCGTGGTCGGCAGGACGAGGATCGACTCGGTCGAGACGATCGCGCGCGTGCGCACGTCGAGCACGGTGATGCCGATCTCGATCACCTCCTGCACGCCCTGCGGCTCCTCGCGCGCCCAGCAGGTGCATTCGAGATCGATCACGTTCACGAAGTGGAGGGGGCTGTCGGTGGGCATGGCTCAGTAGATCCACGGCACGATGCGGTAGGGCACGAGCTTGCAGTACTCGTCCCAGTCCGCGCCGTACTTGTCCTTGCAGAGCTTGTGATCGCGCCGCTCTCGATCGAGCAAGAGGGGCGCGAAGTAGAGGATGTAGAAGTACGGCACGACGCTGCCGAAGCCGCACGCGAGGCACCACGCCGAGGCCATCATCAGGTCGCCGAGGTAGTTCGTGTGGCGCGCGAGGCCCCACCAGCCCGAGAGCAAGAGCGCGGTGCCGCGCTTGGTCTTCAGCACCTTCGGCGGCTGCCCCCACACGTTCTTCGTCGGGTCCTTGCGGAAGCGCTGCTTCTGCAGGTTCGCGTCGCGGAAGATCACGTAGCCCGCGAGGTTCAGCACCACGAGGATCGCGAACGCCCACGTCGGCAGGCTCGACGGATGACCGATCAGGTACTGCTGCTGCAGCGTGAAGTTGAACGGCATCCACGCGAGGAACGCGTGCGCGAGCATGAAGCCGTAGTTCTCGTAGATGATGTCGAGCATCGAGAGCAGGTTCGACTCGAACACGAAGAAGTCGACGATGTAGAGCAGCTGACACGCGCTCACGACGACCATCGAGACCGAGAGCGTGCCCGTGGTCTCGAGCTCGGCCGCGGGGATGAGCACCGCGAGCGCGCCCCAGCTGCCCATGCCGATGTGCGACTCGAAGAAGAACTTCAGATCGAACAGGCCGAAGCGCGGGTTGAGCACGGTGCCCATGAAGAAGTCGTAAGGCACGTTGCCGCTCGAGCGCTCGAGCTTGCCGCGCTGACGGCCCCACACGTAGAGCCACGCCGACTGGGCGAAGGCCGCGAGCGTCGCGAGCGTGAGCAGCGGGCCGAGCTCCTCGATCACCACCGACGCGCGCACCCATCCAGTGACGAGGCCGATCACGATCAGCGCGATCGACACGACGAACGCGAAGAGACCGTTCATCCGGTACGAGAGGCGCTCGCCGCCGCGCGGCAGAGGCGCGCCAAGGGCGACCTTCCCCGGCAGCACGATCTGGAGCACCACCTGGAGCGCGATCCACACGCCGAAGATCAACGCAGCGCGCGCGGTCGGCATCGGGAACATCGCGCCCACCTCGGCGAGCGAGCCGGGCAGCCAGAGCTGTCCGTCGTGCTGTGCGACGGCCGACCACAGGTAGAACGTGATCAGCGGGACGAGGAAGATCAGCGACGCCGCCCCGAAGGGGCCACCGAAGTGATCGGCGGGCACGCGCTCGACCGCGTCGGTCTCGGTGGTGGCCGCGGCGGGCGCGAGGGAGGTCGGGGAGCTCACGCGGCGCGAGCGTAGCGACGGCGTCTCATGCGTCCACCCACGAAGCCGTCTTCGCGCCTAGAACGTGGGCGTTTCGTTGCGATCGCATGCGTCGCCTCCTGCTCCGATACCATCGTGCGCAGGAGGCAACGATGATCGTCCTGCACCACACCGCGCTCTCCACTCACTGCCGCCCCGTCGTCGCGTTCCTGGCGGAGTCCGGCCTCGGCTGGACGAGCAAGCCCGTCGACATGAACACCGGCGAGCACAAGTCGCCTGCGTTCCTCGCGCTCAACCCCGCAGGCGCGCTGCCCGTCATCGAGCACGAGGGCCTCGTGCTCAGCGAGAGCTCCGCGATCCTCAAGTACCTCGCCGACGTCGCGGGCTCGCCGCTCTATCCGACCGACGCGAAGGCGCGGGCGCGCGTGAACGAGCGCATGGACTGGTTCAACACGGGCTTCGAGGCGCACGTCGCGCACGAGCTCGTCTATCCGCAGGTGCTGCCGCACCACGCGCGCGCGACGCCCGAGCTCACGCGCGCGACGGCCGAGTGGGGCAAGAAGAAGTGCGAGGACGATCTCGCGCTCCTCGATCGTCACCTGCTCGCCGGTCGTGAGTGGATCGCGGGCGACGCGATCACGATCGCGGACCTGCTCGGCGCCTCGATCGCGTCGCTGCCGCGCGTGATCGGCGCGCGCTTCGACGCGTACCCGAACGTCGCCGCGTGGCTCGGACGCGTCGAGTCGCGGGCGAGCTGGCAAGAGGCGAACGTCGCCTTCGTCGCGCTCGAGAAGGCGCTCGCGGGCGCGACCTTCGTCACGATCGGTCGCTGAGCCGGTCGAGCGCTTCGTCGATCGCAGGCAGGAGCGGCGCGAGCGAGGCTGCCTCGCAGCGCGCGCGCACGGACACGAGCGCAGCGCGAGCGTCTCCGCCTCGCCGCTCCGCGAGCAGCGCGTGGGCGCGGCCCGCGAGGGTCTCGGCGCGCGCGAGCGGCTCGGCGGTGCGCACGATCTCGTCCGCGGCGCGCGAGGCGAGCTCGAGCTCACCGCGCTCGAGGCCCGTCTCGATCGTGTTCTCCCAGAACCAGAAGCGGTTGAACGACAGCGTCGGACCCGCGAGCAGCGCCTCGCCTTCCGTGAGGGAGCTCGCGCGCGCGCTCGCGTCGTCGGTCAGGCGCGCGTGGGTGGCGAGCAGCGCGGCGCCGATGAACTGCATGCCGTGCGTGCGCGCGAGCGCGAGCGCGGTCTCGATCGCGTCGCGCGCGTCCTCGCGCTGGCCGAGGCCGATGTGCGCCTGCGCCTCGTAGAAGAGCACGGTCTCCTCGAACGCCGCGTGACGCAGGCGGTGCGTGAGCTCGCGGCCGCGGAGCGCGTGCACGAGCGCCTCGTCGAAGTGCCCCGTCACGTTCGCCGCGAGCGCCGACGCGCCGCGCGCGATCGCCTCCGCGCGCGTGCGCGACAGCGACTTCGCGAGGATGATCGCCTCGGACGCGAGCGCGCGTGCGTCCTCCGCTTCGTCGAGGAAGACGCGCATGATCGCGAGCATCGGGAGGTTCACGGCCTCCACCGCGAGCAGTCCCTCCGCGCGCGCCGTCGCGATGCAGCTCGCCCACGTGGCCGCCGCGCTGACGAGACGTCCCGCGCCGTAGTGTGCGTCGGCGAGGCCGCTCAGCGCCTCCGCGCGCAGCTCCGTGGCCGCGGCGCGCGTGGCGAGCTCGAGCGCGCGCTCGTGTGCCTCGCGCGATGCGTCGGGTCGACCACGCGCGAACTCGATGCCGCCGCGGAGCTGGTGGATGCGGGCCTCGGCGGCGCCGCCGGGCTCGGCGACCTCGCGCGCGCGATCGAGCGCCGCGAGCGCGTCGTCCCAGCGGTTGGCGGTGCGGAGCGCCGAGGCGCGACCGATCTCCGCGCGGAACACGTCCGCGCTCGCGCTCGCGAGGCGACGCAGATCGTCGAAGCGCCCGAGCGCGCGCGTGACGTCGCCGAGCGCGAGCTCGACGTTGCCCGAGGCGCCCGCGATCGCGAGGCGATCCACGTCGTCGCGCGCGACCTCTCCTGCGCGATCGAGGTGCCTGCGCGCCGCGACCAGCGCGTGTCGCGCGACGTCGGCGGAGGCGGCGTCCACGTAGGCCTGCGCGGCGAGCGGTGATCCCGCGCGATCGAGGTGGAGCGCCACGGGCCCCGCTGAGCCCACGAGCACCTCGGCTGCGCGCGCGTGGAGCGAGCGTCGTCGCTCCTCGACGAGCGAGCCGTACACCGCGTCGCGCACGAGCGCGTGCACGAACGCGAGGCCGCCGTCTCGCTCGCGACGCAGGAGGCGGTGCTCCTCGAGCGCGGTGGGCTCGTACGAGGCGTCGTCGATCATGGCCGCGAGGTCGCTCGCGCGAAGACGCGCGCCCAGCACGGACGCGGCGGCGATCGCGGCGCGATCCGCACTCGGCAGGCGATCGACGCGCGCGTGCACGAGCCCCTGCACGGAGGTCGGGATGGGCGTGTCGTCCTCGACGCCCGCGCTGCGCACGAGCTCCGTCAGGAGCAGCGGGTGCCCGCCTGCGCGATCGACCAGCGTGGCTCGGCGCTCGCCCTCGTCGACGCCCAGCAGAGACGCCAGCGTGCGCGCGCTCGCGGCGTCGAGCGGCGCGAGCTCGAGGCGCGTGGGCTCGTGGCCGACGAGCACGTGCCGCCAGCGGTCTTCTTCTTCGACGCGCGTGGTGAGCACGAGCACCACGGGGCTCGCGAGCGTGAGGCCGACGAGCACCTCGATCGTCGCGAGCGCCGACGCATCGGCCCAGTGCAGGTCCTCGATGACGACGACGAGCGGCTGTCGCCGCGCCTCGTGCGCGAGCACCGAGCCGAGCATGCCGTGGAAGCTGGCGAGCCTCGCGGCAGGGTCCATCGCGTCGCGATGTCGGCCCTGATCGAGCGAGAGCGGAACGCCCAGCGCGTGCAGCAGCGCGAGCCACTCGTCGTCCGACAGCACGTCCGGGCCGAGGCGCTGCTCGACCGCCGATCGCAGATCGCTCGCGCCCTCGGGCAGCGCGAGCAGGCTCTTGAGGAGGCGCGAGAAGACCTCGTCCTCGCCCGCGAAGTCGGCCTCTGCGATCGTGGTGCGCGCCACGCGCATCGCGCGCTCGCGGCCTCGCGCGAGCAGGCGATCGGTGAGGCGCGTCTTGCCCATGCCCGCCTCGCCGGCGATCACGATCGTGGCGCCTTGCCCCTCGGCCTGCGCGCGATCGAGCACTCCATCGAGCTGCGCCTGTTCCTGCTCGCGACCGACGAAGGGCTGCTCGCGCGCGGTCGTGTGCTCGACGCGCGACGCGATCGCGGACCCGCCATCGCTGGAGAGCACGAACGCGATCCCGTGCGGCGTGTTGCGCGCCACACCGCGCGACACGCGGACCTCGCTCGGGCTCGCGAGCTTGCGAAGATCTTCTGCCTCGCCGACGGGCAGACCCGACACGAAGAGCCCGCCGTCCGCCCCCTCGCGCAGCGCGCCCGACACCGCGGCGCCCTCGGCCACGCCGACGCGCACCTCGACGAGATCGGGATCGACGGCCGCGAGCGCGACGGGCAGCGCGAGCGCGACCTCGAGCGCGCGGGAGAGATCGTCGGCGCGGGCGACGGGCGCGCCGAACACGATCTGTGCGCCGGTGGCGCTGCGCGTGGTGACGGTGCCCGCGTGACGACGCACGACCGCGTCGATCACCGTCTGGCAGCGGCGCGCGATCGTGTGCGCGGCGTCGGGCGCGCTCGCGAGGCGCGCGCGCTCGACGAACGAGACGTCGATCACCACGACGCGACGCCGCTCCGCCACGGCGCCTGACGGAGTCGCCGAAGGCGGCACGACCGACCCCGCGCGCATCGGCAGGAGCGCGAGCAGCTCCTTGCGCAGCGCGCCCGCCGACGCAGGCCGGAGCGAGGGCGACTTCGCCAGCAAGCGCGAGAGCAGGTCGTCGAGCGCCGGCGGTCGGCTCACGTCCGGCGGCAGCGGCGGCGGCGCTTCCTTCAGGTGCTTGAAGAGCAGCGCGGCGTCCATGTGCCCGCCGAACGGCGTCTCGCCCGCGAGCGCCTCGAAGAGCACGACGCCGAGCGCGTAGAGATCGCTGCGCGGCCCGATGCTCGTGCCGAGGATCTGCTCGGGGCTGAGGTAGCGCGGCGTGCCGTAGATCATGCCGGTCTGCGTGAGCCGGTCCTCGCCATCGGCGCTCTCGCCGCGCCAGTGCGCGATGCCGAAGTCGAGGACCTTCGCAAAGTCGCCGTAGCCCTCGACGCGCGTGAGCAGCACGTTCGCGGGCTTGAGATCGCGGTGCACGATGCCCTTGCCGTGCGCCTCGGCGAGCGCGTCGCAGATCTGCACGACGATCGGGATCACGCGGGCGAGCGACAACCGACGCTCGCGCGCGAAGAGCTCGGCGAGCGAGCCGCCGGACACGTGCTCCATCACGATGCACGCGCCGCCGTCCTCGGCGAGCACGTAGTCGTAGAGGTGGACGACGTGCGGATGTCGCAGCGCGGCGATCGCGCGTGCCTCGCGCGTGAAGCGCGCACGATCGTCCGGGCCCGATCGCGCGCGCAGCACCTTCACCGCCACGTCGCGACCGACCGACGCCTGCCGCGCGAGGAAGACCTCGCCCATGCCGCCCTGACCGACACGATCGCGCAGCTCGTAGCCGCGCGCGGCCAGCGCACGACCGAGCTCGCCGTGGAGCACGTGCCCCTCGGCGACCGCTTCGTGCGGCGTCGCGCCGGAGGAGGGCGCTTCGATCGCTGCGCGCGGTGCCGTGAGCGTCGCGCTGGGGTCCGTGTGGCGCGCCGTGATCGCCGCGAGGATGCGCTTGCGGTGACCGAGCGACGCGACGCCGAGCGTGGCGAGGTCCGCATCCGTCAGCGTGCCGAGCAGCTCCGCGTCGATGTCGTTCGCCTCGAACAGCGGCACGTACTGTTCGAGCTTGAGCGCGCCGAGGAACGCACGAACGGGCACGGACCGAATGTACCGTGAGCCGCCCTCGCCGTCTGCGGACGGTCACGGAAGATCGCTCGGGAGAAAAAGAGCTCCGCCGATCGAATCGGTTGAACGGAACGTCGGCGACCGAACACGACGTCCCGAGAGCGCGCCGCGGTGCAGAGAGATGCACCCCGCCGGCTGCGCCAGGAGGCGAACATGTCTGCTTCATCCACGAAGCGGGTCGGTGATGACCCGTCCGTCCGTCGTCTCGATGTGTTGGCGCGCGCGATCGCGCGGCTCGGTGCGCTCCTCTCGTGGATGTGGCGGCCGCGCGGCATCGATCTCCACCACCTCGATCAGGACGGCCCCGCGCTCGTGGTGGGCAACCACTCCGGCGGGCCGCTCGCGCTGTTCGAGCCGCTCCTCTTGGCCACGATCGCGAGCAAGCAGGTGCCGCTGGCGAAGCTGCCGTACCTCCTCCTGCACGAGATCATGTGGCGCACCCCGCTCGCGCCGATGCTCGCGCGTCTCGGCGCCGTGCGCGCGAGCCCGGACAACGCGAACGCGATCCTCGCGAGCGGCGGTCGCGTGCTCGTGTACCCCGGCGGCGACCGCGAGCCGTTCCGCACGTTCGCCGATCGTGATCGCATCGCGCTCGGAGATCGGCGCGGCTACGTGAAGCTCGCGATCCGGCACGGCGTGCCGCTCATCCCGGTCGTGACGACGGGCATGCAGTCGGGCTTCGTGTGCTTGAGCGACGGCCACGCGTTCGCCGCGCGCTTTCCGCTCGCGCGCTTCTTCCGCGTCGGCGTGCTGCCCATCACCCTGAGCTTCCCCTTCGGCCTGTGGCTCGGCCTGCCGCCGCCCTACATCCCCTTGTTCACGCAGGTCCGCGTGCGCGCCCTGCCGCCGATCCACTTCACGCGCGCCGGCGAGCGGGCCGCGAAGGACGAGGCCTACGTCGAGGCGTGCCATCGCATCGTCCTCCACGCGATGCAGACCGCGCTCGACGAGCTCGCGCACGCCCGCCGCGCGGAGCGACGCCTCGGCCTGCACGCGAAGATCGACGCGCTCGTCGATCGCTTCGAGCGCTGGACCGGTGTGGTGGCACCCGCGGCTCCGGTCGCTGCACCGGTCCCCTCGAACGTCGTCGCGCTCCCGATCCGGGCGTCGCGCCCCTCGCTGCCGCCGCGGATGGCCGCCTGAGCGCGTCCGAAAAAAGATCACGGGTCCATTGAACAGACCGCGCGGGAGCGGACACGGAGCAGGGCAAGCCGAGAAACAGGCCCGAAAAGGCCCACAAAAGGCGCGATTTTGCAGTCCTCTGCCACCCTCCTCATGCTCCCGCGCGGAAGCTGGCCTCATGCCGAGGCCGCTCCGCAGGCGCGCGTGCTGGACACCACGTTCGAAGAGAGACGTCTCATCGCGCGGCTCGCGAAGAACGAGACCGCTGCGCTCGGTGAGGCCTACGACCTCCACCACGGCGCGGTGCGCGGCTTCGGCCGTCGTCTCCTCGGCAGCGACGCGGCCGCGGAGGACCTCGTGCACGACGTCTTCCTCCAGCTCCCCAAGGTGATCGGCCGCTTCGAGGGTCGATCGAGCCTGCGCACCTTCCTCATGTCGATCGCCGTGAACCTCTCGCGCAACGCGCGCCGCGCGGGCTCGCGTCGCTCGGACGCGCTCGAGCGGATGCACCTCGAGCCACGCACCGAAGGCGAGACGCCCCAGGAGCTCGAGGAGCGTCGCCGCATGGCGATCCTGCTCGCGCGCCTCCTCGACGAGCTGCCGATCGAGCAGCGCGTGACCGTGGTGCTCTGCGTGATCGAGGAGCGGACCTCGGGCGAGGCCGCGGAGATCGAGGGCGTGCCCGAGGCCACCGTTCGCACGAGGCTCTTCCATGCACGGCGCAAGCTGCGCGAGCGTCTCGAGAAGGAGCTCGGTCGATGACCGATCACGACGACAGCCTCGAGACGGCCGCGCGCACGCTGCGCGAGGCGACCGACGCGCCTTCGCCCGAGGCCGCGGCGACGCGCGCGCGCATCCTCGCTGCGCACGCTGCGCCCGCCGCACGGGCAGCACCGGCGCGCACACGCCTCCCCGTGCAGTGGCTCGCTGCGGCCGCCGTGCTCGTGATCTTCCTCGGCGTGCCGAGCGCATGGGCCCTCACCACCGGTCGCGTCTCGCGATGGATCGAGGCGATCGTGGGTCCCGCCGAGGTCGACGCGCCCACGCCGGACGAGGCGCCCATCACGCCGCCGCGTCGCTCGGGTCATCCGCGGACGCATGGCCCGAGCACACCGACGGCTCCCGAGCCGACGCTCGAGCCGACGCCGATCGAGCCCTCGCCGATCGAGCCGTCGATCGACCCCACGCCGATCGAGCCGCTCCCGATCGATCACGATCGCGCCGAGACGCTCCCGAGCCAGGCGCGCGCGATCGAGCACGCGCCTCTCCACGAGGACACGAGCGAGCGCGACGAGCGCCTCGCGTACCAGAGCGCGCGAGAGATCGAGCTCGGCGCTCACGATCCCGCGGTCGCGATCGCGGCGTACGACGCCTACCTCGCCAGCCATCCGAGCGGGCGCTTCGCGACGGAGGCGCGCTACCACCGCGCCGTGTCGCTCGCGAACGCTGGCCGCGACGAAGAGGCGATCCGCGCGCTCACGCCGTTCACGAACGGCGGCTACCGCGAGGCCGAGGCGCGCGAGCTGATCGAAGCGCTCCAGGCGAGCGAGCAGCCGTGAACGTCACGTCGGTGCGCGCTGTCGCGCGCGTGTGTCTCCTGCCGCTCGCCCTGTGGATCGCTCTGCTGACTCCGCTCGCGACCAGCCGCACGCACGCTCAGGATGAACCCGTCAGCGAGCCTGTGAGCCTCGCGATCGATCCGTCGATCGCGCTCGATCGCGACGCGGTGCGCGCGCGCCTCGGCGAGTCGCTCGGGCGCGAGGTGAGGCTCGTGGAGGTGAGCGACGACCTCGCGACCGTGCGCCTCGTCGGCACGCGCGGACGCGGCGTGCGCATCGTCGCCCGCGGCCCGAGCGGCTCGCTCACGCGACGCTTCGTCTCACTCCCGCGCCGAGAAGACGAGCGCGTCGCGTCGCTCGTCCTCCACCTCGAGTCCCTCTTGCGCGACGACGCGCGCGCGCTGGCCCGGCGGCTGAGAGAGGCACGGCGAGCTCGCGGCGTCACGCCGACCGACGCGACCCCGACGACTTCCGAGACCATGATGCCTGCGGTCGAGCCCGAGCCGACGACGCCGTCGATCGAGCCCGAGCCTGCGCCCTCGACGGAGCCCCAGCCCACGCCCACCACCGAGCCCGAGCCGACGCCGGAGACCGAGGCCGAGGCGACGCCGGAGCCCGAGCCCACGCCGGAGCCCGAGCCCGAGGTCCAAGGCGAGCCGACGATCGAGACCGAAGCCGAGGCCGAGCGCTCGCTCGAAGAGAGCAACCCCGAGCGCCCGTGGAACCAGACCTCGCCGACGCTGGTCCGCTTCGGGCTCGGCGCGCAGCTCTCCGCGTACCGCACCGCCACCAACACCGAGCTCGTGTGGTGGGCGGGCCTCCACGTCGCAGCGACGATCACCGAGTGGTTCGCCGTCGGCATCCGCGAGCTCGGCGCTGCGCTCGCGTCCACCAACGATCTGGGACCCGGCGGCGTGCTGTTCATCGAGCTCGCGTGGCGCCTCGACACGAACGTCGATCTGCACGGGTCGGTCGGCGGACACCTGCAAGCGATCATCCCCGAGATGGGCCAGGTCGTGTTCGGGTTCGCGCCGCTCGCGGGCGTGGGCGCGCGTGTGTGGCTCCATCCCAACGTCTCGCTCGCGCTCGATGGCGAGCTGCGCTGGACGGCCACGAACACGTTTCACGCGGGCGTTCCGATCCTGCCCTTCGGCACGTTCCTCCCGAGCGTCGGCATGTCGGTCTGCGCGCATCTCTGAGCGCGAGATCGATCGAGACGAAACACGCGAGCTCGATTGAACGACTCTCTCGCCAACGGACACGACTCCTCGAAGGCCCGCAGCACGCGGGCGAACCGGAGGAATCGACCATGTCCCGCAACGCCATTCGCTTCTCGTCCTCGCGCCTCGCTCCCCTCGCGATGCTCGGCCTCGGGCTGACGCTCTCGCTCGCCGGCGCGTCGGATCCGGCGCGCGCAGACGACGTCGACGGCGAGATCATCGCGAGCGCCTCGAGCCTGCGCTCGACGAACGGCGTCGTTCGCTTCGCCCTCTACGCGCGCGACGGCGAGTGGCTGTCGCACGACACCGTCGCGAGCTGCGTCGCGCACGTGCACGGCGACGACGCGCGCTGCTCGCTCGGTCATCAGGCCGCAGGCACGTACGCGATCGCCGTGCTCCACGACGAAGACGGCGACGGCGACATGGACCGCGACTTCATCGGCATCCCCCAGGAGGGCTACGGCTTCTCGAGCGGTGCGCGTCCGGGCTTCGGTCCTCCGTCGTTCGACGACGCGGCGTTCGAGCACGGCACCGATCGCACCGTGGTCCCCGTGCAGGCGCGCTACGGCATCTGACGCTCGCCGCTCGCTCACTCGGCTGCGAGCGCGTTCGAGCTCGACGCAGCAGCGGCGACGCGCGTCTCGATCCTCCGCGCCGGCAACGTGTTCGGCGCGGGCGCCAACGCGATCCTCGGCGATCGGAAGCCACCACGATGACCGCGCTCGCGACGAGATCGAGCGGGAGCGTCGGCACGGCCGCGAGCCACACGGCGGCCTCCACCGTCGGCGCACGCTCGAGGATGGCCATCGCGTCGTCGATCTCGTCGAGCGGCTCCGCGAGCGCGTCCTCGCCGCGGGCCCACGTGAGCACCTCCCGCGGGCACTCCGCCCACGCGAGGAGCTCCACCAGAGCGAATCGCTCCATCACACGCTCTCCTTCGGGAGAGAGATCCGTGAGAGCACGAGCGTGTCTCCCCACGAGCCGTCGCGTCGCTTCACGTTCGCGCGCAGCCGCCCCTCGCGCTCGAAGCCCAGCGCCTCGGCCGCGCGGATCGCGCCCACGTTCTCGGGCGACGTGCGCACCTCGAGCCGATGGAAGCCGAGCGTCTCGAACGCGAAGCGCACGACGGCATCACCGGCCTCGCGCACCACGTGCTTGGCGCGGAACGCGCGATCGATCTCCGCGCCCACCTCGGCCATGCCCCCACGCTCCCCGCGCAAGAGGCCGGGCGCGTCGATGCGGAGGACGCCCATCGCGCCCACGAACCTGCGGTCGTCGCGCGTCTCGATCACCCACGCGAACACGCTCCAGCCGCTCTCCGCCATCACGCGGCTCACGATCGGTGTGATCTCCTCGAGGCGCTCGGGCCTCGCGAAGCTCAGGTGATCGAGCGCGCCCTCGCTGCGACGCATCGCGAACAAGGGCGACGCGTCGCGCGCCTCGTACGGCCGCAGCCGCAGCGACGCCGTCTCGAGCACGGGCACCTCGCGCCGCGTCTCCTTCGGCAGCCGCTCGCGCCGCGGTGAGGGGAGACCGCTCGGTGTTCCGTCGTGCGGACCCATCGCGCGCGTCGGCACGTCGGCCCAGTGCCGGTCGCCGAGCGCGTGGTTGCGCGCCTCGTGCCTCGGATAGTGGATGCGGTGCTGCTTCTGGCTCGCGAGCCCCGCCGCGAGCAGGCGAACGGGTCGCTCGGTCTCGTTCAAGAACGTGTGCGCGATCCCGGTGCCGCACGGAAAGCCCACGGCATCGCCTGGACGCAGCGCGTGCATCACTCCGTCGATCCACACGTGCGGGTGGCCTTCGAGCACGTACACGAGCTCGTCCTCGTCGGCCTCGGCGTGAGGCCACGAAGTGCGGCGTCCCGGCAGGAGCAGCTCGTGATGGAACCCGAGCTGCGTCAGCCCGGTGTGCTTGCCGATCGGTGACCCGATCGAGAGACGCTCCTCGGAGCCCGGGTACGTCGAGTCGTCGTCGTCCTGGATCTCGCTCCAGTGGACGATGTATGGCGGCCGGCTCGACACGATCAGGTCGCGCGCGAGAGCTGAAGTCGCACGGGCACACACGCCGCGGGGCCGACGATGTCCTCGAGCGTGAGCCGTAGGTACACGGGCGTCGCTCCGTTCGCGCCTTCTCCCGGCGCGTAGCGGTAGGTCTGCTCGCCGGTCGTCTGCTGACCGGACTCGCTGCAGCCGATGCCGCTGGTCTCGACAAAGGCGCCCGCGCCGTCGACCCACGTCACGTTCGGGCACGTCTGCGCCGCCGCAGTGAACTCGGACGCGAGCCGCACGGTCTCCCCCTCGCTGCTCGGCGCGAACGGCCCGACGAAGATCGCGCCGGCGCATGGGATCTCGAGCTCGATGGCAGGCCCCACGTTCAACGCGCGTGCGTGGCCGATGTCCGTCGGCGTCGCGCTCGGATCGGCCGCGCGTTCGCTCGGCGTCGTCGTCCCAGGCGTCGCCGTCGTCGCGGGCGCGGTGCCCGCGCGCTGGCTGCCGCATCCCATCGCTGCGCCGATCGACACGATCAACACCACACCGCTCAACGTCCGAATCGTCATGAAGCCCGTCCCTTCTTCGTCTTCGTGCGCGCCGCCAGAATCTCCTGCTCGCCGCGCTCGAGGTGCGTCTGCAGGAGCTTGGCGAGCCAGGCCCGAAAGCGCTTGCTCCGTCGCTCGCGCGCCTTCTCGTCCTCCGGAGGATGCAGCATCGGCCCGACCACGACGTCGCCGAACAGCGCGAGCGCGGAGAGGATGATCACGAAGTACATGTCTTCGTAGGGCGGCGTGTCCTCGCCGTGGTGGCTGCGCCGCAGCTCGTGCGCGGCGCGCGCGATCGTCTCGATGTTGTCCGAGCCGCGCGTGTCCGGGATCTCGCCCGCGAGCGAGAGCCACGCGACGACGCGCGCGTGCCCCATCGGACCGAGCACGCGCGCCGCCGCCTCGAGCATCTCGAGCACGGGCTTCTCGCCGCGACGTCCCTTGCCGATCTCCTCGACGAGGCTCGCGTGGAGCGCGTCGACCGAGCGATGCACCACGGCGGCGACGAGGCCCTCGCGGCTTCCGAAGTGGTGCAGGATGGTCGGGTGCGAGACGCCGACGTCGGCCGCCACGTCCTGCAGGCGCAGCCCGCCCGGGCCCACGGCCGCCATGCGCTTGCTCGCCGCGTCGAGGATCGCGGTCTGCGCATCCTCGGCGGTGCGTCGCACGCGCTTCTCCGGCGCGACGCTGGGTGGCCCCTTGCCAGGCGGCCGCTTGCTGGACGGCCGCTTGCTGGGCGCGCGCTCGCTCGCGGCCCGCAGGCTGGTGGCTCTCTTGGGCACGGGCGCACGATGCCAGACGCGCGGGCCGCGCGTCGACCCGCGCGAGGGGTCGGCTTCACGAAGCTTCACGGTTCGACGCGAGAGCCTTGTTGACACGGATGTCAGTAGCAGCTACTTACAGGCTTGTAGACAAAGGAGGCCCCCGATGAGCACCTCGCGCTCCACCACCCCGCGCTCCACCATCTCGCACTCGCAGCCGATGGATGTCCCCCGCGCCCTCCGTGCGCTCCGCGCCCTGGCCGCCGATCCGGACGAGACGAGCCACGTCTTCACGATCATCGACTCGCTCTCGGGTCGCGCGCCCGATCACCTCGTGGGCCTCTTCCACCGCACCGCCGAGGGCGCGCGCCTCATGCGCGAGCAGCCGTCGATCGTGCCGGTGCTCGCGGACCGCGACGCGCTCCGTCGCATGCCCGAGGGCTCGCTCGGCCGCGCCTACCTCGCGTTCGTCGAGAGCGAGGGCATCACCGCCGACGGCCTCGTGGCCGCGAGCGACAAGGGCCGCGCGCGCGTGGCCGGCGTCGATCCCGAGCTCGAGTACGCGGGCCAGCGCATGCGCGACACGCACGACCTCTGGCACACGGTCACCGGCTACAAGGGCGATCTCCTCGGCGAGACCGCGCTGCTCGCGTTCAACGTCCCGCAGGTCTGGAACCCGGGCATCGCGATGATCGTCCTCCTCGGCATCTACCGGGTGCGCGAGGCTCGCGTGCTCCCGATGGTGCTCGCCGGCTTCGTGCGCGGCCTGCGCGCGCGCTACCTCCCTGCGCTCGACTGGGAGCCGCTGCTCGCGCTCCCGATCGACGAGGTCCGCAGCCGCCTCGGCATCGTCCCCGTCGAAGCGTACGAGCCCCTCCGCACCTCGCAGCTCCGCGCCGAAGGCCACCTCGCCCCGCGCGAGCCCGAGCTCGCGATGGCCTGAGCTCCGTTCCTTCGCTGGCCGTCACGCTGCGTGCGCAGGCATGATGAGCGCGTGGCGCGCGTTGCGATGTGGGCTTGTCTGGCGATCGTGTCGAGCGGCTGCGTCGCCGCCGAGCCTCCCGATGCCGGCATCGATGCGGCGCCCATCGTCGACGCGCGCGTGGGCCGTCGTCGCGACATCGGGATCGACACGGGCATCGATCCCTGGGCACCCCGCGACGCGTTCACGTACGACGCGCCCTATCCCGATCTCGACTGCGACGACCCCGCGTTCTGGTCCGCCGAGGTCGTGTCGTCACCGCTTCGCGAGCTTCAGGCCCTCACGTTCTGCTACCCGCAGGTTCCGTGGCCGGTCTTCACGTTTCCCGTGCGCGGGAACGGCTACGGCGATCTCTGTGTCCGCGTGCACGCCAGCAACCGCCCCGAGCTGCCCGTCGGCGTGACCCGCGTCCCACGGGGCGGCGGGATGCTGGGCATCGCAGCGCCGGCCGAGATCGATCTCGAGATCCGAGAGTGGACGTTCCGAGAGAGCGACGGCTGGGTGATCGCGAGCCAACGCTGGCCGAACTGGATTGCCCCGCGTCCGTCGACGCTCGTGGTGGGTCCGGAGGTGTGGGTGGTGGGTCCGAACATCACGCATCTCGTGCGGTCGGCGACGATCACCACGACCGAGGCCGCCGACATGCGGACCGGGGTGCGCCGTACCCACGGACCTCTCCTCGCAGTCGGCACGATCGGGGATGCGATCGCGTGGGTCCGCGACGAAGATCCGCCCGTGGTCGAGCTGCTCGACGACGACCTCGTCACGCTTGCCGAGCACACGTGGGACGCACCGATCGATGGCGCGGACTTCGTGATCGTGCCGTTCGGTGTGCTCTCGGGTGATCACATGCTCCGCTTCGTGGCGCGCGAGGCGGAGATGCGGCTCTTGCCAGCGAGGATGGACGAAATCGCGCCGTCCGGCCGAGGCGCATCGGGGCGATCAGGCGATCAAGGCTGGACGTTCGGCGCCGACGGCGAGGTCTGGTTGGGGCCGACCGGCGTCGGCGAGATCGCTGGCAGCGGCGAGCACCTCTCCACGGACCGACGACTGTTCGGATCCGTCGGCCCCGTGGGCTCGTCTATCGACAGTGCGATCGGACACGTCATCGCGATCGTGCGACAGCCGACGCAGACCATCGCGGTCGGTGAGTACGGCGTCGCCCAGCTCCGAGGCCCGGAGCCCTACCTGGGCGGCGGCACTCACCTCTTCGATCCGGTGGGCGTCGGTGTGGCGACCGCGTGGCAGGACCGCATCTTGTCGCGTCGGCCCGACGGCGTGATGGTCAGTCAGTCGTTCATCGAGCTCGAGGTCGCGTGCGAGTGACACAGTGCGCGAACAGAGCTCAGCGCTTGAGCATCGCCTTGGCGGCCTGACGGATCGGCGCGGGGTAGGCGGCTTGTTGAGGCACGAGGGCGAGGTCGCGCTTGGGCATCGCTTGGAGCACGCGCTGCGCGAGCGTGATCGGACAGCGCGGGTTGCCGAGCAGCGCGCGCTGCACGAGCGTGCTCTGGAGCCACGCGCCGTTGCCGCCGATCATCTCGAGGAGCGGTCGCGGCACGGTGCCCTTGCGCGCGATGCGCGCGACCTCGGGCGGGCTCAGGCGTCCGCTCGAGAGCAGCGACTCCCACACGTTCGGTCCGTAGAGCCGCTCGAGCATCGTGCGCTCCTGCAGCGAGCCCGTCGCGGCCATGCGCTGTTGCTCCGCGCTCGACAGTGATCGCATGCGCTCGTGGAGCTGCGGCGCGCGCGTCGCGTGATCGTCGTCGTCGTCGTCCTCGTCGCCGAACGATGTCGCGACGCTGCTCGCGTCCGCTTCGTCCACGTGCCCGCTCGACGTCGGCGCCTCGTCGGTCAGCGCGCTGGATGGGAGCGGCATGTCGTCGAGGTCTGGCACGGGCATGTCCGAGAGATCCGGCACGGGCATGTCGAGCGGTGATGCCTCGAGCACGGGGAGCGCAGCGGTCGGATCGGCGAGCGCGCGAAGCGCCGCGAGCGTCTCGTCGTCGAGCGGAGGCAGCTGCAGGCCCACGCCTCGTCCTGCGCCTTCCTCCCGCACGTAGACGATCTCCGCGAGCAGCGTGTGGCTGCGCCCTTCGAACGTCACGATCAGCGCGCACGACGTGAGCGGCTCCACACCACCGGCGTCCGGCAAGAAGACCATACCCTTCGCGAGCTGGTGATCGATCAGCGCGGAGAGCGCCTCGATCGAGACGGCCGTGACCTCGAGCGTCGCCATCAGAGCTCGTTCGAGCGCAGGCGCTCGTAGCGGAGACGCACGACGAAGTGCACGTCGCTCGTCGGTCCGGGCTCGAACCGGAAGCCGGTCACGACGCGCGTCGCGCACGTGGAGATCGCGGGCCGTGCGAGCTCGTCGCTGTCGAGCACGGCGGTCGTGGCGGTGCTCGGGTGGATCGTCGTAGCGATCACGATCGTGCCGCTCCCGACCTCCGGGTGCAGGCGCGCCTCGCGCTCGTAGCAGCCCACGAACGCGGCGCGTCGCGTGCTGAGCATGCGGAACAGCATCGCCGGATCGGAGTCGGCGCTCGTGGCCGGCGACACGCTCGTGTCGTCGAGCACGAGCCGCACGATCTGCGGCCTCACGGCGCGCACAGCGCGAGCCGGTCGAGACACAGCGAGGGCGGAGAGCACGACGCCGATCGAGAGAACCAGTGAGAGCCCACGAATCACGCCGGCGAGTCTACGGCGCATCGTCGTCGGGTGGGTGGATCAGCGCGTCGAGCCGCTCGGTTGCCGCTCCGTCGAGCCCACCGAGCTCGCGGAGCACCAGCGCCGCGGGCTTCATCACGTGTTGGTAGCGAGGCGCGGTCATCTCGATCGTCGTAAGCGCGAGGAGTGCCTCGCGGATCTCGTCCTTCGTCTGCGGCTCGCGCCTGGTCACGTCGAGGAGCGCGATCATGGCTGCCCCGTTGGCCCAGTCGCACGGTCCGCGCGTGAGATCGAGCAAGCGCTCGCGCCGCTTCGACTCGGCCCAGGGCGTCGTGCCCACGTGCGAGACGAGCAGCGCCGCGGCGATTTGTGTGCGGAACCAGAAGTCCCACGCGGCGAGATAGGCGGGACCCTCGGGAGGATCCGTCATCACCGCGAGGAGATCGTCGATCGCGTCCTCGTCGAGATCCTCGGCGAGCTCCTTCGCGACGTCGCTCCACGCATCGAGGGAGTACGGACGCTTCGCGAACCTACCAACGAGCGCACGCGTCTCGCGCTTCGGCGTGACGGCCGCCTTCGGCTCGATGCCCTCGTAGGTCCAGAGACGAAACGCGACCTCGCCGATCGGCTCACGCGGATCGTTTGTCTCGTCGGCGGGCCCGGACACGGCCAGGCCAGGAACAGCGCGCCAGATGGAAAAGACGGCCGAGGGCGCTTCGATCGACGAGCACGCGACATCCATCATCTGCATGCCGCGCCTGACGCCATCGCTGACGACGACGATCGATGCATCGCCGCGTGCCCACAGGATCTTTCGGATCGACGCCGGGCCTGCCATGCGGGGACGCAGACGCGGCGTAGCGCTCCCGCGCTTCGAGGCGCGATCGAGCGTGTGCACGATCTCGTGGTGCCCTTGCTTCAGCGCATAGTCCGCGGGCACCGAGTCGAACACGTCGACGGGCTCGGGATCGGCGCCGCGCGCGAGGAGGAGCTTCACGACCTCGAGATGACCTGCCTCGGACGCCGCGCGCAGCGGCGTACCGTGCATGAAGCTCCGTGCGTCCACGGGGATCCCGCGATCGACGAGCAGCGACACCATCCCGACGTCGCCGCGGAACGCAGCCATGTGCAGCGCCGTCGCGCCCCCGTCGTTCACGGTGTCGAGAGGCACGCCTTCGTCGATGAGGACGTGCGCGATCGCGTGGGCATTGCGTGTGAGCGCGAGCGAGAGCGCGCTGCCCATCTCTCGCGACACGTGTCCCACGCGGGCACCTCGGGCGATCAAGAGACGCACCGCGCGGTCGTCGCCCTCGAAGGCTGCGACGGCCGCGAAGAGCGCGGGCAGATCGTCGCGCGCGGCCTCGTTCGGGTCGGCACCTTCGTCGAGGAGACGCTTCACCGCATCGTGATCACGTGCGGCGATCGCGCGTCCGAGCTCGGACGACACCGGCACGTGCGGTGCGGCGGGCGTGAGCGCGACCGGCGCCGTTCGCTTCGAGGCGGGACCCCAGAACAACCACCATGCGATCGCGACCGCGATCACGAGCCCGACGGCCACCCAGTCGATCGAGCCCATCTCTGCATTGAGTCACATCGCCCCGTCCGAAGGAACGACGAAGCGCGGCAACGCAGCCTCCGTCAGCTCACCGGGCCATCGCTTCGAGCACGCCGAAGTACTCGCCGAGCGCACCACCCTCCGCGCGCTCCTTGGCGAGCTGTGCTCTCCACGCGGGCTTCCCGTACTGGCCACGGCCTTTGGCACGGACCCGCAGGCTCTCCAACGCTTTGGCACGATGCGCGGGCAAGTCGCCGCGATTCAGACCGAGCGTGTCTTCGACGTCCTTACGCAGCGCGGGATCGTCCGACGTGATGAACAACCCTTCTCTCGCGCCGCGCCGCTCGAACCTCACGCGTGCGATCGACGTCGGTTGCGTCGGATCGATCGACAGCGAGTCGTTCCCCTGAGCGGCGTCACAGGTCCGAACCGCGGTTCCCGAGGACTGCCCGCCGTCGCACGAACCCAGCAGGTTGGACCACGTCAACGCGAGCTCGGGGCTGACGTCGATGGGCACTCGATGAGCGATGCGGAGCGTGGGCTTCCCGCCGCCATCCTTGGCGTTGGGGTCGATGCGTCGGTTGCAGAACGCGCAGAGCGCCGACTGCTCTCGGCAGAGCACGTCCCGAGCGCCGGCCTTGTCGATCTGATCGAACGCCGCCCTCGCGCCAGCCATGGTGGCGAGCTTCGTCGTCGTCGCTTTCGCGGTCGCGACCAGATCGGTGGGTGCGTTCCCCTTGGCGATGTGCCGCACGGTCCCCCCTTCAAGCGCTCACTGTGCCGCGGTGTCGACGACGGGCGGCAAGAGCTGCTCGTAGAAGAGCACGTCTGGATCGTCGCCTTCGAGCTCCGATCGCAGCTCCGCGATCAGCTGGCGTGCATCGTCGACGCGATCGTCGTCCACCGCGGTGCGGAGATCGTTGAGCTTCCGAGCGATCTCGGGCGGTCGCCCCGGATCACCGAACACCGACTCGAGGATCCGATTGGTGTCCCGGCGCCACGTCTCGCGCTCGAGCGGAACGACCTTGAAGTCCTGGAGCAGCCGGACGTTCCGCGCGTGCACCGACGAGAGCACCTGCGGAGAGTGCGTGGTGACGATGAACTGCGTGTTCGGGAACGCCGCGCGGAGTCGCGGAAGGATCGTCCGCTGAAGTCCGGGATGGAGGTGGAGCTCGATCTCATCGATGAGCACGACCGCCTCTTGCGCGAGCGGATCCGGGGAGTCTGGGTCGGCCAGAATGAGGCGACGCGCGATGTCACCGGCCATCGCGAGGAGGTTCTTCTCACCGTCGCTCAGTTGGCCCACATCGAGTGAAGACCCGCGCACGTCGATGAGGAAGCGTTCACGTGGCCGCCGCTCGACGCGGAGGTTGGTGCCTCCCGAGAACAGCGCTTCGATGGCGCTTCGGACGAGAAGCAGTGGTTCTGCGCGCGTGGTCGCCGTGCTGACACCGCGAGCGGCGCGTTCGTTGTAGGCGTCCTCCTCCTGGCGGAACCAAGCGAAGAACTCGCCGTAGCTCGTGGCTCCATCGAGCGCGCCGCGCAGCGCCGCGGCGGGCCCAGCTTCAGACGCGCTCTCCGAGCTCGCGGACTCGAGACGCCGACCACTCGCGTAGTGGATCGCGAGGGGAATGGATCGCCCTCGAAGGAGGGCCTCGCGGGCGCGCTCGTACAAGACGTGCGTGTCGAGAAAGGACGTCTGCTCGGCGAGCCCGAGCCGCGACCGCGTCACGACGATGGCTGGTTTCAGATCGCCCAGCGAGAGCTTCAGCGTCACTTGGGTCCGCGGGCGCGACTCGCGAATGTCCTCGACGGTGAGGAGATTGCCCTGGTCAGCGCTCATCGAACGCCGTGGGATCTGTTCGAGTGCTGCTCGCGCACCCGCCAAGACCGAGCTCTTGCCCGCGCCGTTGGCGCCAACGAGGACGGTGAGGTCGGGCTCGAACGCCAGCTCGAGATCCGCGAAGCCGCGGAAGTCTCGGAGGCTGATGCGTTCGACCTTCATGGAGCGTCGATCCTAGCCGAAGCGGCCGCCGCAGATCACTCCGCGGCTTCGCGGGCGACCTTGTTCGTGTAGTCGATCGAGCGGTCGAGCATCTCGGCGATGTCGAGGTTCTCGACCTCTTCCTGCTTCTCGAGGCCCTGGATTCCGTCCGTGATCATCGTCATGCAGAAGGGACAACCGCTCGCGACCTTCGTCGCGCCGGTGTCGAGGAGCTGGAGGGTGCGCTTCTTGTTCACGCGCTCCTTGCCGTGCTCCTCCTCCTTCCACATCTGCGCGCCGCCTGCGCCGCAGCAGAGGCCCTTCGCCTTGTTCCAGTACTCGACCTCCACGAGGCTCACGCCCGGGATCGCCTGGAGCACCTTGCGCGGCGACTCGTACACGTCGTTGTAGCGGCCGAGGTAGCAGCTGTCGTGGTAGGCGACCTTCGCGTCCACGCGCTTCTCCGGCTTGAGCACGCCGCGCGCGAGGAGGCCGTTGAGGAAGTCGGCGTGGTGCACCACGTCGTACTTGCCGCCGAAGCTCGGGTACTCGTTCTTCAGCGTGTTGAAGCAGTGCGGGCACGCCGTGATGACTGTCTTCTTCGCGACGCCCATGCCGTTCAGCGTCTCGACGTTCTGCTTCGCGAGCATCTCGAAGAGGTACTCGTTGCCGGCGCGACGCGCGGGATCGCCCGTGCACGTCGCCTCGCTGCCCATCACCGCGAAGTCCACGCCCGCGTGGCTCAAGAGCTTCGCGACAGACCGCGCGACCTTCTTCGCGCGATCGTCGTACTCGGCGGCGCAGCCCACCCAGTAGACGACGTCCGCGTCGAGGTGATCGGCGAGGAGCTTCACCTCGAAGCCCTCGGCGTCGAGGCCGTCGCGCCACGTGCCGCGATCGCTCGCGGGCAGGTTCCACGGGTTGCCGTTCGTCTCCATCGCACGGAAGGCCTTGGTGAGGTCCTTCGGGAACTGGTTCTTCACGACCACTTCGGCGCGGCGCATCGACACGATCTTGTCGACGTAGCTGATGTTCACCGGGCACTGCTCTTCGCAGGCGCGGCACGTCGTGCAGGCCCAGATCACCTCGGGGCTGACGATGTCGGGCATCAGCTCGACGGGCTGTGCCTTGCGGAAGTACGCGCCCTCGGGCGGGTCACCGTGGACGTGCTTCTCGCCTTCCTTCGCGTCGTGCGCGGCGGGGCTCTCGATGCCGCCGCTGCCGATGAAGTGATCCTCGAGGTCGTAGAGGTGATCGCGCAACGCGAGCGTGAGGTGCTTGGGCGAGAGCTTCTTGCCCGTGGTGAACGCGGGACAGTTGTCCGAACAGCGGCCGCACTCGGTGCACGTGTAGAGATCGAGCGCCTGCTTCCAATTGAGGTGCTCGATCTTGGCGATGCCGATCGGCTCTTCGCGCTCGAGCTTGCCCTCGATGTCCACCACGTCCGGGAGCTTTCCGCGCGCCGCGAGCGGCTGGAAGAACACGTTCGGGAGCGACGTGATGATGTGGAAGTGCTTCGAGTACGGGAGCAGGTTGAGGAACAGCAACACCCAGCTCGCGTGCCACCAGAAGCCGCCCGCCTCGATCCAGAGGACCGCGTCGTCCGACAGGCCTGCGAACGCGATCGAGAGGCCCGAGCCGATCGGCGCGAACCAGAGGAAGTGCGGCGCGCCGCCCACCGAGCGCGCATCGAGGAGATGGTGCGCGCCGACGTAGAGGAAGTCGGCGATCATCATCGTCGCGATGATCCCGAGGATCACGAGGCCCTCGCCGGAGAGCGTCATGCGCTTCTCCCTGGCGATCACGCGGTAGTAGACGAACACGAGGCAGCCGACGACGCAGAGCGCCGCGATGACTTCCTTCACCAGCGAGTAGCCCTGCCCGAAGAGGTGACCTTCGGAGAGGATCCCGAAGAGGTCGAAGTCGCGCACGTACGCGCGGCCCCAGAGCAGCACCGTGTTGAGGAGCAGCACCTGGAACGCCGCGAAGATCGCCATGTGGGCGAAGCCGGCGACGTCGTACTTGCCGCCGACCATCTTCTTCTGACCGAGCGCGTACACGAGCACGTTCTCGATGCGCTTCACGATCGGCTCGAAGTCGAGGCGGAAGTCGGACTCCTTGTCCGTCACCAGCAGGAGCCGCGTCCGGCGGTTCGCGCTCCACGCGAACGCTCCGAGCGTCAGGAAGAAGATCACGGTCATCAGGATCGGGTTCATCGCGGGCCTCTTCGCGGTGAGCTCCGGGCGCCGCTCCCCCTCGACGGGCCTCGCGGACGAGCGAGGCGTGAGAGTCGGTCAGCCCAAAAAGTCGCGGATTTCGGGGCCGCGTATACGACTTGCGGCGCCGGGTGTCGAGATCTCGAAAACTGAATGGCCATTCATCCTGACACCGATCGGGGAGGCGCGCCTCTCTCGCGACGGGCCCGCGGCCAATCGGCTATCGTGCGCGCCATGGCAGTGTTCTTCCTGGGGTCGCGTGAGGGGATTCGTGCGTCGGCGTTCGGAGCGTTGGCGCTCGTCTCGATCGGCAGCGTCGGCTGCGGCGAGGGCAACGGGGCCTTGGACTCGGGCATCGACGCGCACGCTGACGACGCTGCTGCGGAGCCCGATGCGGTCGATCCGTTGGATGCCTACGCGCCGCCCGATGCGTGGCCGCGCTGCGGTGACGGAACCCCCGAGGGCGGCGAGGAGTGCGACGACGGCAACCGCCGCAACAACGATGGCTGCAGCACGACGTGCACCCTCGAGTGTGGCGATGGTCGGCTCACCGGTGACGAGCTCTGCGACACGGCCGTGCCGAGCGGCATGACGGGCAGCTGCCCCACCTCGTGCGACGACGGCATGGTCTGCACGACGGAGACGCTCGTCGGCGCGGGCTGCATGGCGGCGTGCGCCTCCACGGACATCTCGCTGCCCGACGACACCGACGGCTGCTGTCCGCCCGGCGCGACGTCGCTGACCGACATCGACTGCCCGATCGTGTGCGGCAACTCGGTGATCGAGGCGGGGGAGCTCTGCGATCTCGGCATCCTCAGCGGCGCCGGCGCGTGCCCCACGCGCTGCGACGACGGCGCGGTGTGCACGACGGACCAGCTGCTCGAGCCGGCGACCTGCGACGCGCGCTGCGCGGCCACCGAGATCACTGCGCCGATGGCGGGCGATGGCTGCTGCCCCATGGACGCGACGGTCGAGACCGACACGGACTGCTCTCCCCTCTGCGGCGATGGCGTGCTCACCACTGCGATCGGCGAGGTCTGCGACACCGGCATCGACAGCGGCGCGGGCGCGTGCCCGACGTCGTGCGACGACGGGATGGTCTGCACGACGGACGCGCTCGTCGGCGCGGGCAGCTGCACCGCGAGCTGCACGCACGCGCTCCTTCCGCCGATGGGCGGCGATGGCTGCTGCCCGGCGGGCGCGACGATCGGCACGGACAGCGACTGCCCTGCGCGCTGCGGTGATCGCGTGCGTACGGCGCCCGAGGCCTGCGACGACGGCAACGTCGAGACCGGGGACGGCTGTAGCCCCACGTGCACGCGCGAGCCGCGCGCGTACCGCTTCACCTACCTCACGATCCAGGACCCGCGCATCATCAACACCTCGGGCTTCGACGTGACGCCCGAGGCCAACACGGCCCTGCGCAACGCGGCCTCGACCGACAACGTCGGCAGCATGAGCGGTGGTCCCGACGGCTTCATCGACCTCAGCGTCGTGCTGCGCTTCGATCCCCTCGACCAGGACGCGATGTCGGTCCCGCTCGTGATCGACTTCGCGAACTGCACCTTGCCCGTCGCGACGACCAGCTGCGTCGCGCGCGCGCCCGGCGATCACACCGCCACCAACCGCGCGATGGGCGAGTGCCTCGGACCGCTCCCGGGCACCATCCCCGTCGGTCGCGTCGTGAACACGCCGTCGGCGCCCTGCTTCAGCACGAGCGAGATCACGGAATTCTCGATCGGCCTCGGGGGCTCGGCGCTGCGCTTCCAGCACACGCAGCTCGGCGCGCAGTACGTGGGCGATCCCGCCTCGAGCCTCCTGACGGGCCTCGTGCGCGGCTTCCTCCCGGAGACCGACGCGATGGCCGTCATCCTCGGATCGAGCTCGCTCGCCGAGAACCTGCGGCCGATCGATCGCGACACGGTGGATGGCGTCGTCGGCTGGTGGTTCTACCTGTCGTTCGTCGCCGAGCCGGTGCCGTTCACGTATCCATGAGACCGTCCGGCCGTCGACCCCGCCATCGCTGACGCGCTTGCGCGCATGCACGCCGCGCCCGTAACGTCCAGGCATGAGCGAGCTGAGTCGCTGTGAGAACTGCGGAGCGCCCGAGCGCGAGGGCCTGGCGTGCTGCGAGTACTGCGACGTTCCGATCGCAGGGCGCGTGCTCGGCATCCGGTGTCCGTCGTGCTCCGAGGTCGCGGTCCCCGAGGCGCGCTCGTGCCCGGTGTGCAGCCTCTCGTTCACCAAGGGCTGCGTGTTCTGTGGGCAGGTCGCGTTCCTCACGGCGCCCTCGTGCCCGCGCTGTCACGAGGCGTTCGACGGTGCCGAGCAGCGCAAGAAGCAGCGCGAAGAGCAGCAGCGTCAGCAGCAGATGATGGGCGTCGCCGCGACGGGTGTGTCGGCGCTCGCGCCGATCCTCGGCCAGGCCATCAGCTCGCAGATCTCGTCACCGACGTCGTTCGGAAAGCACGGCGGCGGTGGAGGCGCGATGGCGTCGCTCTTCGACATGATCATCAAGAGCAACGACAAGAAGCGCTGAGCTCCGTCGAACGAACAGCGCGTCAGCGCGCGACGACGGCGGTGCGACAGATGCGGTGGGTGGATCCGAGCGCGAGCTCGAGCGGCTCCGCCGCACCGCCGATCACGACGAGCGAGTCGATGCCCACGGCAGGTCCGCCCGCGTGGCCGTCGACGGTGAGCTCGACGCACTGATCGGCGGGGAAGGGCCCGAGCATCGTGCCGTCGGTACAGCACGGCTGCCAGCCCCAGACGCAGCTGCCGCGTCGCGCGCCGCGGTCGTACGCGCACTCGTCGGACTCGTCCGAGACGATCACGCCGCCTTCGTCTCGATCGAACGCGAAGCGCGCGCGGAGCGAGCCACCGTCTCCGTCGTCGACCTGATCCGCGATGATCGCGATGGCACCGCCGCCGCAGCTGCGCGAGGTCTCGACGATCACGATCTCGGCGCGGCTCGACTGGAGGATGGTGGCGAGCGGCGGGTTGGCGCTCGCGCGCGCCGGCGTGTCGTACGCGTACCAGCCGTTCGCGCAGACCTCGGAGCGGAGCGGCAGGATCGCCGTGCCATCGAGCGTCCAGCAGACGACGCCATCGTCTGCGACTCCGTCGCAGTCCTCGTCGAGTCCGTCGCACGTCTCTTCGCGCGGCGTGCAGCCGTCGGGGATCGGCGCGTCACGACCGGCGTCGAGGTTCACGTCCGGCGGTGTGAACGCGTCGAGATCGGCGTCGGGAGGCGGTGGTCGATCGAGGCCAGTCTTCGCGCCGCACCCGAGAAGGGCAGTGAACACGAGGAGGACGATCCAGCGACGCACCGGGTGAGCGTACTGCGATCGGTCGCTCGGCTGAGCGGTGTACCCTTCGAACGTGCGTCTCCTCCGTCCCGTGCTCGGCCGGGCGCTCGGCGCTGCCGAGCACGGGTTCGGTGTCGCGTGGAGCGTCGGCGAGCTCGCGGTGATGCTCCGAAGGCCGCGCGATCTGGTGGGCGATCGGTACCGAGACGCGATGCGCGACGCGATCGCGCGCGAAGGCTTGCACCCGAACCTCGCGGGCGCGCGCATCTCGCTCACCGAAGAGGGCGGCGTGATCTCGGGCCCCAACCCCTACGTGCGCATCACCAGCCCCGATCGCGATCGCGTGCTCGGTCGACGCATCGCGGCGCGCACGCGGAGCAAGCGCCTCGTCTTCGTCTGTCACTGCTACGGCATCCCCAGCCCGCGCACGATGGGGCGCCTCTTCGGTCTCTTCGGCGATCGGGACTTCGACGTCGCCTACAACGTGATGGCGCACCACCAGCCCGGCACCTACGTGCTCTGGCCGGGCTCCGGTCTCGTGAGCGCGTCGCCCTCGCGCTTCATCGACAACCTGCGCGCTGCGGTCACGGGCGCGAGGGCGCTCCTCACGTGGCTCGTGCGCACGCACGGCTACGAGCGCGTCGACGTGATCGGCTTCTCGATCGGAGGCCAGCTCGCGCTCCACCTCTCGAACGCCGAGGCGGTCGATGGCGCGATCCTCTACTGCCCCGTCGCCGATCTCGCGTCGGTCTCGCGCGGCCTCGGCCTCATGCGGCACGTGCATCCGCACGTGGAGTCGCTGCTCGCGCGAGGCGGCATCTCGCTCGACGATCTGCACGTCACCGATCCGCTGCTCCACGCGAGCCGCGTCTCCGAAGAGCGCACGCACGTGATCGTGCAGAAACACGACGCGCTCACGCCGCGCTCACAAGTCGAGCGCATCCGGCAGCACCGACCGAACGTGCGCTGGCACGAGCTCGAGGGGACGCACCTCTACCCCGCGGATCTGTCGCGCCTCCACCGCATCGTGCGCGACGCACTAGTCGATCCCAAAGGTGGGTGGGGTCGAGGTTCTGACAGCGCACCATGAGAACGAAGACGGCGCCCGCCTCGGGGATGGCGCTCGTCGTGGTCGTGATCTCGCTTGTGGGATCGCGCAGGCACGAAGATCCTCGGAACGTTCTGCGTCGCCGGTCGTCACAGGCGATGTGTCCGAAGCCACGTGGAGGCACCGCATCGTGCGCCCTTTGATCGACGACGAGCTCCCTTCCTCTCCGCCGAGGTGGACGCACGCACTCGCGCTGCTGCTGCTCGCAGTGGCCGCGGGCTGCGGTACGCCGGAGGCCGATCCGGTGGAGGTGCCCGACCCCGAGGTCGTCACCGATCCGGTCGTGGCGACCACGCCGGCGAGCGCGCTCACCGTGCGACTGCCGCGCGATGAAGGGCCGTTCTACCCATCGCAGATCCGCCTCGCGGAGGGAGAGACGGTGCCCGTCGATGGCGAGCGGCTCGAGCGCTTGGCGGACACCGCGAGCTGCGAGAACTGTCACCCGAGCGCGGCGACGCAGCATCACGCCGGGCCCCACGCGAACGCGTCGTTCAGCAACCCCTGGTATCGCTCGGTGATCGAGCGCCTGCGCGAGGACCTCGGAGCGCAGCGGAGAGGGCCGAGTGGTCGTACGGGGGAGCGCGAGGGGGCACCCCTCTCGCGGGCCAGTAGAGACGAGACGTTCCGCGAGAGCCGTCACTGCGCGGGCTGCCACGATCCGCTGCTGCTCGTGTCGGGCCGCATGGATCGCGAGATCGATCCCGCCGATCCGCTCACGCTCTCCGGCGTGACCTGCAACGTCTGTCACGGCGTCACCGCGGCCACGAGCGATGGCAACGCGAGCTACGTGCTCTCGACGGCCGATCCGCTGATCCCCGACCCGAACGTGCCCGACGAGGTCGAGCGTCATCGTCAGCGCATGGCCCCCGAGGTGCTGCGCACGCCGCTCCTCTGTGGCTCGTGTCATCGCGGCTTCCTCGGGCCTGAAGAGACGCACTCGGGCGCGTTCCTCTCGGGCATCGACGAGCTCGGCGCTTGGCGCGGCTCGGCGTGGGGTGAGCAGCGCGCGCAGCGCATCGAGCCCACGGAGGTGGAGGCCCGACAGTGCCGCACCTGTCACATGGATCCGGAAGAGGCGACGGCAGGCGAGTTCGCGGCGACCGACGGACTGATCGCCTCGCATCGCTTCGCGGGCGGGCACGTCCCGATCGCCGCGAGTGATCCGATTCAGCGCGCCCGCGTCGAGGCGCGGATGCGCACCGCAGCGACGATCGACGTCGCCGGCTTCACGCGACTCGACGGGACGTTCGTGCCGATCGAGTCGGGCGATGAGCTCCCTGTCGGAGAGCGCGTCGTGCTCGAGCTGGTGATCCGCAACGTCGGCGTGGGGCATCGCTTCCCCGGCGGCGCCCGCGACATCCGCGATCACTTCGTGACGCTCGCGCTGACCGACGCAGACGGTCGCTCGCTCGGTCGCGCGGGTGATGGCTACATGGCCGGCGATCCGAGCGACGAGACGGCGTACGCGATGCGCACGGCGGTGCTCGACGAGGCGGGCCAGCCGGATCTCGAGCACCTCGTCCATCGCTTCCGCGCGCTCGGCTGGGATCACACGATCGCGCCGCGCGATGCGGCGCTCGTTCGCTACGCGATCACCATCCCCGAGGACGCCGCGCGCCCCGTGCGCGTCGAGGCCGTCCTCCGCGCGCGTCGCCATCCGGTGCCCTTCTCACGCTTCGCGTGCGCCTCGAGCCGAGAGGCGCGAGGTCGTGCGTTCGATGAAGCGGCGCGCGTCGCGGGTATGCCGCCGCTCGATGCGTGCGCGGACGAGCCGGTCGTCGACGTGGCGTCGTTCTCCTCGAGCACGATCACACGGCCCCTGTGGGAGCGGCTCTACGAGCACTCGCTCGCGGCCTCGCACGACGTGCAAGAGGCCCTCGGCTTGTCGGAGCGCACGGCCCATCTCGCGCTCGACGCGGCCCCCGACGACCCGCGGGTGCGCGCGGCGATCCTCACGCTCGAGGCCGACGTGCTCGCGCGCACCGGACGCCGCGACGAGGCCCTCGCCGTCGCAGCGCGTGCGGAAGAGCTCATCGGAGCCCACCCCGCGATCGATCGCGCGCGGGGTCACGCCGAGGCGCAGGTGTGGCGCTGGGCCGAGGCCGCCGACGCGTTCGGTCGCGTGGCCGCCGCGGCGCCGCTCGACACCGAGGCGCAGCGCGATCACGCACGCGCGCTCGGCTCGATGGCGCGAGGTGATGAGACGCTCGCCGCGACCGCGCTCGGCCTGCGTCTCTTCCCGCGCGACGAGCAGCTCCTGCGATCGCAGTCGCTCGCGCTCGGCGACCTCGACGCGGGCCCGCACTCCGACGCGTTCGCGAGCCTGCCTGCGGACACGATCGAGCGATCGCGCGCGGCGTTCCTCCGCTACCGACGTCCCGACGACGAGACACAGCTGCGCCTCGCGTGTGAGCAGAACGCGACGGGCTGCGCGCGCGATCGACTGCCCGTGCGCGTGATCGCGATCCGCTGAGCCCGTTCTAGGGTCAGCCACCGAAGTAGAGCGTCAGGCGATCGAGCACGCCCAGCTCCTTCGCCCATCGCTCGAGGTAGTCGCGGTCGAGCTGATCGGCCGCGACGTCCTTGATGGCGAGCACGTCGTCGATGTCGCGCGGCCGGTGCGCGTCGAGCTTGAGGAGCACCAGGTCTTCGAGCGTCGCCACGGGGATCGTCACGCCGGGCACGTTCACCGTGGTCGCCCGTCGAATGACCTCCTCGAGGTACGCCGAGTCGGCGAGCAGGAGGTCGATCGACAGACCCCGAGGCTCGGTGTCGGCCCAGCGCAGGATTCCGGCGTCTGCGAGCTCGAGATCGGCGCCTGCGGTCACGTATCCCGCCGTGGCTCCGGCCTTCATGAGCGCATCGACGTTCCACGCGGAGGCCGTGATGACGACGTCGAAGTCCTGCGTCGCGCGCACGAACGCGCGAGCGACCATCGCTGCACCACCGATCAAGCACATCGGCGCGTCGATGCGCTGCTGCAGCGTACCGAGGCGAGAGAAGCCGCGGATCACCTTGTCGAGCTCCGTCATCGTCGCGCCGTCCGCCACGCGAGGAGACGCGCACGGCTCGCCGCCGCGAGCTTCGCGTCGGCGTCCGCGGGTCGCGACGGTGCGAAGTGATCGGCGACTTCGAGGAGGGCTGCCAGCGACCGAAGCCTCTCCTCCGGCGTGGCCGCGAACTCTTCGTGGCGACGCATCGACTCGAGCTTCGCGAACGCGCGCGCGCGCGTCTCGCGGTCGATCGGCGTGCGCGGCTTCCGGTCGTCCACCTCGCGAGGGTAGCGCGGTCCGTGAACGGGCGTGCGCGTCAGCGGCTCGAGGCGGCGTCGATCGAGACGAGCATCGTGCCTTCGCGTCCCGACTCGGTCGCGGCGAAGCGAACCGTCACTTGCATGCCCGGACGCAGGTCCGTGATGGCCGCGAGCATGCCGCCCACGCGGATGCGCGTGAGGCCGCTGTAGCGCGCCGGCCGCTCGCGCCCTCGCGCGCCTCCCGTGCGCACGACGATCACACTCGCGGCGGTGTCGATCGACACGATCTGCACGCGCTCGCCGGCGGGCGGAGCCACCGCGTCGGCGCGCACGACGGAGCGCGCGAACACCACGGCCGCGATGGCTGAGACGAGGCCGCGTCGCTTCATGAGGCCCTCGAGACGTCTCGCGCTCGACTGTTCTTCATTCCGTCAGCGCCCCGTGAGACCGCGGTAGACGCGTACGTACTCGGTCACGCGGCGGGTCCACCCGAGATCCTCGCGCATGCCGCGACGCTGGAGCTCCCTGAAGCGCGCGCGATCGGGGCCAGCGCCCGTGCCCCACAGCTCGAGCGCCCAGCTGAGCGCCCACTTCAGCGCGACGCCGTCGAAGTGCTCGAACACGATGCCGTTGCCGACGTCCGCGCGTGTGCCGCGCACGAGGCGCACCGTGTCGGCGAGGCCGCCGGTCTTGTGCACGATCGGCACCGTGCCGTAGCGCAGCGAGTACATCTGGTTGAGGCCGCACGGCTCGTAGCGCGAGGGCATCAAGAAGAAGTCCGAGCCCGCCTCGATGAGGTGCGCGAGCGGCTCCGAGAAGCCCTGATGGAACGCGACCTTGTGCGGGTACTGCCGCGCGAGCTGCGAGAAGAAGCCCTCGTACTTCGGATCGCCCGAGCCGAGCACGACGAGCTGGGCGTCGTGCTGCGCGAAGAGGCGCGGCAAGACCTCCATGCAGAGGTCGAAGCCCTTCTGCCACGCCATCCGCGAGACGATGCCGAACATCGGCGCGCGCGGGTGATACGGCAGGCGCTGCGACTCGCAGAGCGCCTTCTTGTTGGCCTCCTTGAGCTCGATGCGCTCCGCGTCGAAGCGCTGCGGGATCAGCGTGTCGACCTCGGGGCTCCACACGTCCTCGTCGATGCCGTTGAGGATGCCCACCACCGCGGGCCCGCGGCTGCGGAGGAACGGGTCCATGCCGACCCCGTGCTCGGGCGTCGTGATCTCGCGCGCGTACGTCGGGCTCACCGTGGTGATCGCGTCCGCGTAGAGGATGCCGGTGAGGAGGAAGTTGATGCGGCCCTGCGCGAGGAACTCTTGGTGGAAGTGCTCCTTCACCTCGGTGAGGCCGGTGTCGGGCAGCACGTCCGCGGCGAACCCGCCTTGGTGGCCGATGTTGTGGATCGTGAGGACGGTCTTGGTCTTCGCGAAGAGCTTGTCCCAACCGAACGCGGTCTTGACCATCAGCGGCAGGAGCGCCGTCTGCCAGTCGTTCGCGTGGACGATGTCGGGCGCGAACCGCTGGAACTGGCAGAGCTTGAGCGCGGCCCACTGCAGCAACGCGAAGCGCAGGTGCTCATCGGCGTCCTGCGTGTAGATGCCCTGTCGATCGTAGAGGCTCGGGTTCGCGACGAAGTAGCAGGACACGGACGGCGTCGACGCGTCGCCGGTGCCGGGCAGCTTCGCCTCGATGATCGAGAACGTGACCTTCTTCTGTCCGAGCTGGACCGACAGATCGTCGAGCACGCGGCTGAACGTGACGCCGTTCTTCTGCGCGTACTCCCGCACGCGACGGTAGAGCGGCAGCACGACTCGCACGTCGTGCCCGAGGCGCGCGAGGTAGCGCGGCAGCGCGCCGCACACGTCGCCGAGGCCGCCCGTCTTCGCGAACGGCGCGACCTCCGCGCTCACGAACAGGATGTTCATCGGTGCGCCCTTGCCGTCGATCGAGGCCATCCGCCGAACATAACGGACGCCTCGGATCGGAGGCGAGCGCGAACGACGCTCAGGCGAGCCCGAGCACCCGCCGCATGCGCTCGTCGAGCTCGGCGAGGGTCGAAGGCGACAGCCGTCCGCTGGGATGGAGCGAGAGCTTGTCTGCCACGCGCGCGCCCAGGAGCGTGAGGCGGGCGGCCATGTCGTGCTTCGTTCCCGCTTCTCGCTTGGTGATGCGAAGGCTGAGCGGATCGTCGACGTCGCGTACGGACCAGAGATCCAGGGGAACGACGATGACCGTGGGCAACGAGGCGACGAGATGATCGTCCTCTAAGACGACGAACCGCTCGTCGTCCACGGGCACGTCGAACCCGATCCGACGGCGCGCCGAGACTACGTCACCACGTTCGATCATCGCTTCTTGGTCCGCTTCTCGGCGGGCACAGCGCTCCACTTATCGAGCGCCTCGAGCATCTGCACGTCGCGCGCCTTTCGCTCCGGCGTCGCTGCGCGTGCCGCCTGCTCGAGCCATCGACGGCGCTCCACGCGGGCCAGCGCCTCGAGCAAGAGCGCGCGGGCGAGCTCGCCTTCCGTCGTCGACTCTTCCTTCGCGAGCTGTCGCAGCGACGTTCGAGCCGCCGCGGGGATGTTCACGTTGAGGCGCTCCATGGGGATACCGTAGGGGATGCGTTAGAGGATGTCACCGGCACGCCGTCAGCGTGGGTAGGCGCACCGGAACCCGAGCGACTCGCCACGGCCATCCGCCGCGTGTCCGTACGGCGTGGTCCCGCTCACGTACTCGGCGGAGATGGTCTCCCATGAGCTTCCGAGCACGGTGCGTCGGTCGGGACGTTGGTCGTTGCCATTCGGTTCGAAGGCATCGCTCGTCCACTCGCCGAGGTTGCCCGCGAGATCGTGGATCGCGTCTCGCGTCGTGCCGGCCGCGAGCGCACCCACGGGGCTGACGCTCTCGAACCCATCGTCGATGTCGACGTATTCGCCGGGCCTTCCGAGCGACTCGAACATCCTTCGGCACGATCGGTCGCAGACGTTGGCCCGCCCACCGTCCGTCGCGCTCGCGCCGTGCGCGAGCAACCATTCGCGCGTCGACGGCAGGCGTCCCCCTGCCCACGCACAGAACCGGTGCGCAGCGTGCCAGTCCACGCAGTTCAGCGGCAGATCAGCGCGCCCCATGCGTGACGTGCAGAACTGCTGCCAGAACCCTTCGGTTCCTTCGAACTCGGGACCGAGCACCGTGCCGTCGTTGGGTTCGCAGGCGTTGGCGCTGACGCATTCCTGATAGCGCCCGACAGTGGCTTCGAAGCGATCGATGCAGATCGCGTCAGCTGTTCGCTCGGCCACCAGGACGCTCTGCGCGTTGCAGACCGACGAACTGGTCGGCTGAACGGATGGAGCGCCAGCGCACGAGGCGACGAGGAGCGCCCCGAACAGCGAGCGGTGTCGTCGTGGTGTTCGCATGAGGCCGCCACACAACATACGCGTTTGGTACCCTCCGCGGTCGATGCCGATCGACGTCGTTCTCCTCGAGCCCTGCTTCCCCGCCAACCAGCGCGAGTTCGCGCGCGCCCTCCACGCCGCGGGTGCGCGCGTGATCGGCATCGGCGAGCGACCGAAGGAGGCGCTCGACGAGGGCCTTCGTCACTGGCTCTCGCACTACGAGCGCGTCTCGAACGTGACGAACGTCGCCGAGGTCGAGCGCGTCTGCCGCTGGCTCCAGCAGCGCGTGAAGATCAACCGTCTCGAGGCCGTGATCGAGGCGCACGTGATGTGCGCGGCCAAGGTGCGCGAGATCCTCGGCATCCCCGGCACGAGCGTCGAGACGACGTTCCTCTGTCGCGACAAGCCGACGATGAAGGAGCACCTGCGCAAGAACGGCATCCCGTGCGCGCAGTCGCTCGGGTCGGGCGACGCCTACGAGATCCGCGAGTTCGCGAAGGCCGTCGGCTACCCGCTGATCCTCAAGCCGCGCGACGGCGCGGGCGCGTCGGGCACCATCAAGGTGAACGACGCGAGCGAGCTCGAGGCGGGCTTGCGCGAGATGCAGGTCGACCGCGGTCGCTCGATCGGCGTCGAAGAATTCATCGAGGGCCACGAGGGCTTCTACGACACGATCACCGTCGAGGGCCGCGTCATCCACGACTTCGCGTGCCACTACTACCCGGGCGTGCTCGAGGCGATGCGCACGCGCTGGATCAGCCCGCAGTTCGTGTCGACGAACCGCCTCGACTCGGCGGACGGCTACCGCGAGATCAAGGAGATGGGCCGCCGCGTGATCGAGTCGCTCGGCATCGAGACGAGCGCCACGCACATGGAGTGGTTCTATGGCCCGAAGGGCCTGAAGTTCTCCGAGATCGGCTGCCGACCTCCGGGCGTGCGCGCGTGGGACCTCTACGCGACGGGCAACGAGATCGACATCTACAAGGAGTGGGCGATGGCGGTCGTCCACGGCAAGAAGAGCCAGCGCCTCTCGCGTCGCTACGCCGCGGGCGTGATCGCGCTCCGCCCCGATCGCGACGGACGCATCAGCCACTACGACGGCATGCAGCAGATCGAGCGCGCGTTCGGCCAGTGGATCATGGACGCGCACCTGCCGCCGTCCGGCACGCCCACCCAGCCCGTCGAGGCCGGCTACATGGCCAACGCGTGGCTCCGCCTCAAGCACCCGGACTACGACGAGCTCCGCCGCATGCTCGACCTCGTCGGCCAGACCGTGAAGGTCCGCGCCCGCCCAGCCTGATCGCGCTCAGCGACGACGACGGCGTGCGATCACGCCGAGCAGAGCGAGGCCCGCGATCACGATCGACGGGCCTTCGTCGTTCGTCCGCGCGTGCAGACTGCACGAGCCCGATCGCGAGCCCTCCACGCCCGCATCCATGTCCGAGCCGAGTCCCGCGTCAGGTACCGGCACGCACGACGCGGAGGTGGGGCCGGGCTCGCTCGCGTTGCCTGCGATGTCGACGGCGACGACGGAGGTGGGAGGGCTCCCGGGGCTGACGAACCCGCTCCCACTACCGTTGATGAGGCGACCGAACATCACGGACCCGCTGGTCACGACTGCCGTCTCGGAGCCGGCGCTTCGCCTCAGACCCGCAGAGGTCGCGTACAGCACGACGCCCGAGTCGTCACTCGATGGCTCCCAGGAGCTGTGCACGTAGACCGCCGTGTACGGGCCACAGCACGCGCCATCCGCGCAGACCTCCGTGCGACACGTGCTGACCACCTCGCCGGGTGTCGTGGGCGGCGTGGTGTCGGACCCGTCCGTGGTCGTGAAGCGTGCGTACTCGCGAGGCGCGCCCGTGCATCGGGTCGGTCCGACGATCACGTACTCCGTCGCAGGGTCGAGCTCGCGTGTGGGACAGCGGAGCCCGCCCCCAGGCGAGAGCGCGATCTCTTCGCCGTCGGGAGAGACGTAGACGAAGTCGCGCGTGCCGCCGTCAGGCTGATCCGGAACACCGCCGTCGATCGAAGGAGCGTCCAGCAGGATCGCGGCGTCCAGCACCGCTCCCGGGGGAGGAGCCTCGATCGACCACGAAGCCACGATGCAGGCGTTCGTCGGTCGCACGAGCACGTCGGGGAACACGTCGATGTTCTCCACGCAGCCCCCACTGCCGATCGGCGGCGAGCAAGCGTGTGCCACCGTCGGTGTGCTCGCACCCATCACACACGCCGCTCCCGCGGCGAGCCCCATCCACTTCCAAGTCATGCCCACGAGCATGCGGCGCGTGCGCGCCGGCTCGCAAGGTCACATGCGGAAGAGCTCGTCGAGTACGTCGCTCGTGACCTCGCTGAACGCGAGGATCTGCGTGCCGTGGTGGCTCGTCCTGATCTGTTCCGCGTGCTCGCGCGTGTCGACGGGTACGAGGTCGGCGCCCATCGGGCCGTCGATGTCCGAGCCCATCACGTAGAAGAGATCGCGCGCGGGGTGCTCGCTGCGTGAGAGGTGCTCCGTCGTCCACGGATCGCGCGCGTCCGTGTGCTGGCCGAGCCAGCGGAACATGCACTTCACCGAGTCGAAGAGGACCTCCTGGCCGTTCGCTTCGACCGCGCCCGATGCGAAGGCGCTGCCTCGCGTGACGCGCATGCCGCAGAGCGCGCAGCGGCCGGTCGTCGCGCGCTGCGCCGACGCCTCGTCTTCGCCGCCCGCGCACGCTGCGGCGGCGAACACGCCGAAGCCGAGCGCGGTGCGCGAGAGGGCTCCGAGGAAACCACGACGCGATCGCAGTGCGAGGACGTTCATCGTCGCGTGTTCTAGCCGCGAACGCGCAGGTGACCATCTGGGGGCAGTGCCCTGCGACGATCGGCCGCAGGCGCGCGCGGGCCTCGTGCTACACCCGCGCGCCATGAGCCTCCAAGCGATCGCGCTCCTCCGACTGCCCGATCACGCACCGGGTGCAGGCGTCGTCGTCCTCTCCGATGCGGTGCTGCTCGACACCGGCGCGAGCTTCGCCGCGGAGCCGATCGAGCTCGCGACGGGCCTTCGTCGGATGCTCGCCGAGAAGCTCGATCGACACGACGACGAGCGCGGCGTCTTCTTCGTGCCGGGCGTCGCGCTCGACGCCGCGACGAAGGCCGGGAGCTATGCGGCGGTGATCGAGGCGATCGGCGAAGCGGGCATGTGGGTCGCGCTCGTGGAGGACGGATCGACCGCGCGTCCGACGATGGTCGAGGCGCTCATGGCGCGCGCGATGGACGGCGAAGAGGTCGATCCCGAGGCGATGCAGGGCGCCGTGCGCGCGAGCCTCGCGCAGATGGCCGAGCAGTTTGCCGTGGGCGGCGACGAGGAGCTCGAGGGCGAAGGCACGAACCCCGGCGCGCAGATGCCCGTCGATCTGATGGCGCTCCTCAACGACCCGGCGATGATGGCGCTCGCGCAGAAGATGCGAGACCTCATGCCCCCGATGGACGGCGCGGACGACGACGACGACGACGACGATCTCGATCGGGACGAGCCCACCGACGGCGTCGGCACCGAGCTCGATGGCGCGCTCCCGCCCGACCTCGCGTCGCTGATGAGCTCGCCCGCGTTCGCGGAGATGCTGAAGAACGCGCAGGAGATCCTCGCGAAGAACCCCGAGCAGGCCGCCGAGCTCGCGGCCCGCTTCGGGATGCCGGCCGCGCCTCCGGACGACGACGAGGAGTGACCGAGGCGTCGTGTAGGATCTGCGGATGGCTTCGTCGGTCGTCCGTGTGATCCGCGCGCTGCTCGTGCCGCTCGCCGCGCTCGTCCTCGCGGGCTGCGCCGCGAACCTCGAGGTCTCGGTGCAGGTCCTCACCGACCTCGTGCCGCAGGTGGACTTCGATCGAGTCGTCCTCCAGCGCGACGGCCGTGAGGTGGTGGGGCGCGTCGTCAGCAGCGGCCAGCGCTTCGATCGCCCCTACGTGCTCGCGGAGCTCCGCGACGTGAGCCCCGGCTCGAACGTGCGGCTCACGGTGCTGCTCCAGCGCGGCGGTGGACGCGTGATCGCGCGCACCATCGAGACACGCATCGACGCGAGCCGCGTGCTCCTCTTCGTGCTGTCGTCGTCGTGCCAGTCGGTGACCTGTCCGCCCGACGACGAGCCCAGCGCGACGGAGTGTTCGGACGGCGTGTGCGTGGCGCCCCGCTGCGAGGGCGCCGCGTGTAGCCCCGACGCGGGCCAGGTGGATCTCGACGACGCGTTCGTCGCGGAGACGGACGCTGGGATCGCCGGGGACGCGCCTCAGCCGATCGACGCGCCATCCATCGACGCACCGCCCTCGGATGCTGGACCCTCCATCGATGCGCCCGTCATCGATGCGAGGGCAGCCGATGCGTTCGCTGCGGACGCGCGCGATGGAGGGAGCACCGATGCCCGCGTTCCCGTCGACGCGTGGGGTACGTGCACGGGTCGCGCGGCCGGCTTCGTGTGTCGCGCCTCGCGTGGTCCGTGTGATCTCGCAGAGACCTGCGACGGCCTCTCGGCGGCGTGTCCTCGCGATGCGCTCGCGCCCTCGACCACCGTGTGCCGCGGACGCGCGCGCGACGCCCCGTGTGACGCCGTAGAGACGTGCACCGGCCGCAGCACGATCTGCCCGCTCGACGTCGACGAGGCCGACGGCACGTCGTGCAACGAGTACTGCGGCGACGAGACGTGCTCGGCCGGTCGATGCATCGGCGGTGTCTCCTGCAACCCGCTCACGCACGCTTGCTGCAGCGACCGCTGCATGCCGACCCCGTGTCGCGCCGCGGACAACTGAGACCGAGACACGATCGCCTCACGGGACCGAACGTCGCGCGGGGTCGGGGGCAACGCCCCGACGCGCCGCGCGGGAAACGGGGATCAGTAGACGCAGGGCTCGCCCCAGTACGTGAACGGAAAGTCTTCGTACTCGTCGGGGTTGAGGTCGACCTCGTCGGGACACCAGTCGCCGTCGCGATCAGCTTCGCCCGCGCCCGGATCCGCTCCCGGATCGGCACCCGGATCCGCGCCGGGATCGCCACCCGGCTCTTCGTCGGGATAGCAGCCGCAGTCCTCGTCCCACGCGCCCGGATCGTCGCCGGGATCCGCGCCCGGATCACTCGGATCGGCCCACGGATCGTCTCCAGGGTCGCTGCCACCCGGATCGCCGCCAGGGTCACTGCCGCCGGGATCACCGCCGCCGGGATCACCGCCGCCGGGATCGCTTCCGCCCGGATCACTTCCCTCGGGCTCGCTCGCGACGGCCGTCACGATCTCGTCGATCCACGACGCGAACGCGTCGACGCGCGTGTAGATCGCCTCGCTGCCCTCGCACGTGTCGGCCGTGCCGCGCGAGACCACGCCCGCGATCGCGTCGCCCACGAAGCCGGGCCCGCCCGAGTCGCCGTAGCAGCTGAGCGCGCCGGCGATCGAGATCTCCTGCGCGTCGACGACGCCGATGCGATTCTGCCCTCGGTACTTCCGACCCGCGGCCAGCCCGCGTGAGCTGCCGTCGGTCTGGCCGTAGCCGATGCCGACCATCATGTCGCCCGCGGCAGGCGCCACGCGCGCGATCTCGTACGGCGTCAGCGCGCCCCCGCGATCGAGCACGAGCAGCGCGATGTCGCGGTTCTCGAGGCCCGAGCCGGGCGTGGTCTCGACGCGCGTGACGTTCGCGTAGATGTCGCTGCCGTCTGCGTTCGATCCGGTGCCTACGGCGAGTCGCGAGGCCTCGATCGATCCGCCGCTCTCTTCCTCGACGCAGTGGAGCGCGGTCAGAACGACGCGCGGTGCGATCAGCGAGGCCGTGCAGCTGAAGGTGCCGTCGGTCGTGAGGTAGAGGACGGCCGGATCACCGTCGTGCGGGACGCCGCCGATGATCGCGCTGCGATCGGTTCCGTCGCGGCCACGGCCGGTGGCCGAGGCGCAGCCGGGGACGACCGACCCGATCACGAGACCGAGCGCGAGGGCGCGTGCGCTCGATCGGAGGAGGCGTTCGGTGAGGTCCGTTCGAGGAGGGCGTGTGGGGTCCATGTCGCAGTCATGGAGCAAGGACGAGGCCGCCCTCGAGACGCCGATCCGCGTCCCCACGCGATGCCCGTCGATGTGAGAAACGCCTTGTTTCGTGGGCGTTCGTGCGGGTTGGGGCCTGTCGATCCGGGCACCGCACGCCTCAACGGGAGGGGTCCTCGGTCCTGGGCCGCAGAGACCCCAGCCGTGGCGCTATCATCGCCACGTGCGCCCTCTCTACGCCCTCGTGCTGGCCGCGTCGTGTCTCGCACCCGCGTGTGACGCCCCTCCCGTGACGCCCGACGCAGGCTCGGACGCGCCGACCTCGGACGACGCGCGCGCCGACGCCAACGATCGCGACGCGGCGCCTCCGCCCGATCCGATCGCCGCGGTCGCTCCGTTCGTCGCCTACGTCGATCCCACCGTCGGCACCGGCGGCGCGACGTTCAACGACATCGGCAGCGTGCATCCGGGGCCGCAGATGCCGTTCGGCATGATCCGTCCCGGGCCCGACACGGTGAACGAGGGAGGGTACGCGCCGACCTTCACGCACTGCAGCGGCTACCACGCCGACGACGAGTACGTGCGCGGCTTCAGCCACACGCGCATGCACGGCGTGGGCATCAACGACTGGAACGTCGTCGCGTTCATGCCGACGATCGGCTTCGACGCGAGCCGCACGAGCGCGCTCGGCATCCAGTCGCACTTCGATCCCGATCGCGAGCACGCGACCGTCGGCGCGTACTCCACCGTGCTCGACGACGCGCGCTTCGGTGGACGCGAGATCGAGGTCGACCTCACGGCCGCGCGCCGCGCCGCGGTGACGCGCATCACGTTCCCCGAGCGCGGTGATGGCCCGCCCGTCGATGCGTCCATCGTGATCGATCTCGCGCACCACCAAGACGGCGTCGACATCGTCGACGGCGAGCTCACGGTGCTCCCCGACACGCGCGAGATCGAGGGCCGCGTGCGCTTCAGTGGCGGCTACTCGGGCCGCTTCGGAGGCATGGACGTCTTCTTCGTCATGCGCTTCAGCCGAGCCTTCGCCACGCACGGCACGTGGGAGCCCGCGGCCACCGAGGGCGCGAGCGGCGTGCTGCACGAGGGCGAGACCACGCGCACGGGTCCGACCGGTGGCGCGTTCGTGCGCTTCGACGTGGACACCGATCGCGAGGTGCGCGTCGGCGTCGCGATCTCGTTCCTCGACGTCGCGCGCGCGCGCATGAACCTCGACGACGAAGCGAACGATCTCGACTTCATCCGCCTGCGCGGCAGCCTCGAGGCCACGTGGGAGAGCCTGCTCTCGCAGATCGAGATCGAGGGCCGCTTCGAGCGCGACCTCTCGATCTTCTACACGGCGCTCTACCACTCGTTCTTCATGCCCACGCTCGCGACCGAGGCCGACGGTCACTACCGCGGCATCGACGGCATGGAGCACGTGGCCGACGGCTTCACGTACTACACGGACTTCTCGCTCTGGGACACGTACCGGACGATGCACACGCTCGTCGCGCTGCTCGCGCCCGAGATCCAGCTCGACTTCGTCCGATCGCTCATCGCGATGGGCGATCAGCGCGGCACCTACCCGCGGTGGCCCCTCGGCGTGGGCGAGACGAACGGCATGCTCGGCGATCCTGCGCCGATCGTGATCGCCGACAGCTACCTCCGCGGCATCCGAGACTTCGATCTCCGCCGCGCCTACGACATCGCGCTCGCGAGCGCGGACGCCGATCCTCCCGGGGCGCGCGGATCGATGGAGCCGTACCTGCGCCTCGGCTACGCGACGATCGAGAGCGGTGGCTCGGCCGCGAGCAAGACGCTCGAGTTCGCCTACGCCGACCATGCGGTCGCGGTGCTGGCCGGAGCGCTCGGCGAGACGGCGGACGCGACGCGCTTCGAGGCGCGCGCGGAGAACTTCAGGAACACCTACGACCCCGCGCAGGGCTTCTTCGTCGGTCGTCGCGAGTCGGGCGCGTTCGACGCCGTTGAGGAGAACCGATGGCAGGACGTCTACGCCGAGGGCAACGCGCGCCAGTACCTCTGGCTCGCGCCGCAAGACGTGGACGGCCTCGCCGACACGCTCGGTGGTCGCGAGATGGCGCTCGCGCGCCTCACCGAGTTCTTCGGCGAGTCGTACGTGGAGCGCCGCACGGCCGCTCCGCCGCAGTGGTACTGGCAGGGCAACGAGCCCGACATCCACGCGCCCTACCTCTTCGCTCTGTGGGGCGATCGCAGCTCGGGCGCGCGCGCGATCAGCTGGGCGCGCGCGGTGCACTTCGGCCTCGGCCCGCGTGGCCTCCCGGGCAACGACGACTCCGGCACGATGAGCGCTTGGTACGTGTTCTCGGCGCTCGGCTTCTTCCCCATCGCAGGCACCGAAGACTTCGTGATCGGCACGCCGCTCTTCACGAACGCCGTCGTCCACCTCGCCGGTGGCGATCTCGAGATCGACGCGCCCGCGTCGAGCGACGTCTCGATCTATCCGCAGTCGATCACGTTCGACCGTGAAGAGGTCACGTCGCCCACGATGCCCCACGCGCAGCTCGCGGGCGGCGGCGTGCTCGCGTTCGATCTCTCCTCGACGCCGTGAGCGGGACGTCGCTCGGGGCGGGCTGCGATAGACTCGCGCCGCGATGGCCCTCTGGAAGACACAGCCCGCCCTCAGCCTGTTCGTCCCTCAGCCGGTCCGCGTGGGGCAGCCCTTCTCCGTTCGGCTCCACGTCGAGGCGAACGAGGCCGTGCCCGTCGAGTGGATCGACCTGACGCTCGAGGCCGTGGAGGGTTGGGCCGTGGGCTCGGGCAAGAACCGCGTCTCGCGCATGCACCGCTACTCGAAGCTGGTCGCGCGCGTCGTCGACGAGACGGAGCTCTCGGGCACGAGCGACTACCGCGCGACCTTCGAGATCCCCGCGACGCAGCCGCCGTCGTCGCAGGGCGGCACGGCCTACGTTCGCTACACGATCCACGCGCAGGCCTCGATCCCGTGGTGGCCCGACGCGCGCGCGAGCTGGCCGCTCGCGGTCCGTGCGGCGAGTCGCCCCGCCACGGCCGCGCCGGCCGTGCTCCAGGCGAGCGCGTCGGAGCTGCTCGACATCTCGCTCGAGTCGCAGCGCGTCGCCGCGACGGGCATCGTCGGAGGCATCCTCGCGACGAAGAAGGCGCTCGACGCGCCCCTCGTCGTCGACGTCACGCTGCGTGAGGTCCTGCGCCTCTACTCGTGGAACGGCTACGAGCGGGTGAGGCACGGTCGCGGCTTCACGACCGCCGTCACGCTCTCTCCCGCGACTGGCGGCCAAGCGCCGTTCCGTTTTCGCTTCGACGACGCGGCGCCGACGTTCGCGGCGGAGACGTTCGCGCACGGATGGGAGCTCGCCTTCGCGCCCCGACACGGCAACGTGTTCGCAGCGGTCGTCGGGATGCTCTCGAGCAGCGTGGTCAGGGTCCCGCTCGAGATGGTGGAGTCCGATGAGCTCGCGAGCGTGTCCGAGCGTCTCGTCGCGCCGAGCGTGGGCGACGCGCGCGTGTCGGAGATCCTCGGGCACGTGGCGCGCGCGCGGCCGACGTGGGCCATCGACGGCATGCGCATCGAGCGAACGCTCGAGAGCTCGTTCGGGCCGGTCGACGCCCGCATCGAGTGGATCTCGCGCGAGAGCGGCACCTTCCTCCGAGCCGTGATCGAGCCTCCCCGGCTCGGTCTGAGCCTCCGTGTGCGGTCTGCGGCGATGCTCGATCGGCTGCTCGGCGACACCACCGTCGGCGTCGCCGAGTGGGACGCGAAGCACCACGTCGAGAGCCGCGAGGGCCCGCAGGCGATCGCGTTCCTCGCGCCGCTCGCGCTCGCAGCGGCACGGCTCTCGATGAGCGCGAACGACGACACGATCGAGCTCGAGCGGCCCGATCCCACGATCGATCAAGCCTCGCTCACGACGTTCGTCGACGAGATCGACGCGCTGCTCGCCGAGGTCCCCGCTGCGCTCACCGCGATCCCCCCGCCGGCCGGCACGTCGGTCGATCGCACGGAGGCCACGCGGCTCGCGCGCCTGACGCGCGGCACGTTCCATCCGGGTGACCTCGCGCTGCGCGGCACGATCGACGAGCGAGGCTTCGAGGCCGCGCTGATCTTCGAAGGCCCGCGCGCCGTGGCCCTCCGCATCGCCGTGACCGACGCGCCTACGGGCACGCTCCACGTCGGACCCGAGCGAGACGAGGCCGCGCTCCGCGACGTGCCGCAGGCCTCTCGCGCGATGGTCGCCGCGCTGCCCCCCGGCCTCACGATCTCGATCGACGACGGGCGCGCGCAGGCTGTGCTTCCGGCGCCCTCGACGCCGCACTTCGGCGTGGATCACGAGCGCTCGCTGTCCTTGGCGACCACGCTCGTCGCGCTCGCGCGCAGCCTCTCGCCGGACGCCGGTCCCTTCCGCTGAGATGAGCACGTACGACGATTGCCCACGCGTGGTGTCCGGTCCCGGCGCGCCGGACCGTCCGCTGTCACGCTTCGCGCTGATCGGAGACGTTCACGCGGAGGACGTGCGGCTCGAGGCCGCGATCGCGCTCGCGAAGCGCGAGGGCGTCGAGGCGATGCTCTGCGTGGGCGACGTGTGCGACGGCCACGGTGATCTCGAGCGCACGATCGCGCTGCTGGTCGAGCACCGCGTGCTCGTCGTGCGCGGCAACCACGATCGCTGGTTCCTCACCGACCACTTGCGAACGCTCCGGCCCATGCAGCTCCAGGCCGAGCATCCGGGCGCGCGCGAGGCCGCACGCCTGTGGCTCCCCTTCATCGAGGTGCACACCGTTCGCGGCCCGATGCTCCTCTGCCACGCGATCGGCGACGACGACATGGCGGTGCTCAAGGCGCACACCGAGCTGAGCGACGTGCACGCGTTCTCGGCGTGGGAGCGGATCCGGCGCGCGGGGCGCTTCTCGCTCCTCGCCGCGGGCCACACGCACGACGCGATGGTCCGTACGCTCGATCGCATCACGGTGCTGAACCCCGGCACGCTCAAGCGCGACGACCATCCGTGCGTCGCGATCGTCGATCTCCTCGCCGGGACGATGACGTTGCACGATCTCGCCGAGCCCGAGCGACCGTACGTGCGCCAGACCCGCACGATCCCGTGAGCGCCGTGAGCCTCAGGGCGCGATCACGTGCACCACGTCCTCGACGGGAGCTTCGCCGAGCTCGAGCGCTACGCATCGGTCGCGTCGCTGATCGAGCACGAGGATCCGGCGCTCCGAGGTGACGACCTCGCGTCCGTCGAAGCGCACGCGATGACGATGGTCTGTCTCCGCAACCGTGCAGCGCGCGAAGCGACGGATCGGAGTCCCTCGACGATCGTGCGCGACGGGCGCGGTGCTCGCGTCGGGCGCCGGTCCCGCATCGAGTGTGTCCGTGCTCGCGGCAGGTCCGAGGGGCGTGATGGAGAGGCGGCGTCCCGAGTCGGCCTCGACCGCGACGCGTCGACGCGACCGTCCGTCCGAGACGACGGCGACCACCTGCGTGCCCTCGAGAGACACGGACTCGAGCGATTCACCGGATGCGCCGACCTCGACCGTGTACGCGACCGCCTCACGATCGAACGCCACGATGCTCGGGGGTCTCGCCTCGACGGGATGATGGAGGCTGGTCACGCCGATCAATACGCGCGTCCGACCACGGCGGAGCGCGATCTCGCCGATCGGCAGTGCGTGGAAGCCGAAGCACGTCGTGTCGTGCGGCTCACCCAGGCGCGCGTACAGATGCGACTCGACGCCGCGCACGTAGCGGCCATGCTCGAGGTCCCCGCGCCCTGCGACCCAGATGCTGCAGCCGCCGCGCTGGTGGAACAACAGCGCACCGTGGGCGGCCTCGAGCCAGACGAGCGAGTCGAACGTGCTGATCGGCACCGGCACCGCATCGAGCACGCGACCCCTCGCGCTGAACACGCACCCGTGGTCGTGCGCACGCAAGAGGTAGCCCGTCGTGCCATCGGCGAGCTCGAACAGTTCGAGCTGGAGCAAGCCGCGGATCCGGATCGGGATCGCCGTGCGAAAGCGGATCGATCCATCCTCCAGCGACCGACCGATCAACGAGCCGCATTCTCCCGCGTCGAAGGAGCGCGCCGCATCGCACCGCGTGCGCTCGAGCGTGACCAGTGTTCCCTCGTGCACGAGGGCGTCGAGCGCCGCGAAGGACGTGTCGTGGGGGGAGGGATCGCTGACCTGGGCCGATCCGTGATCGACGTGGAGGAGGGCGCCCAGCGCGAGCACGCGCAGCCCACCGATTCGCGAGCGACCGCGCGTCATCGTAGCTCCGGAAACGCCATCGCGAGCTCGGCGTGCACGCCCTCGCGCTCTTCTTCACGGCGTCCGCTCTCGATCGACGTCACGACGATGTGCTCGCCGCCCGCGTCGCTCACGACCTCGAAGCGCGCGTACCACTCCTTCACCGCGATGCGCGTGCCGCGCGCGTCCGTCTTGATGCGTCGGTACGCGTGCGGCTGCGGACCGAGCGCGAGCGCGTCCGCGATGCGTGCGCGCAGATCGAAGGCGAGGCCGCGCGTCGCGAGCCACGCGCACTGCGCGTCCGCGCGCTCGGCGAACGCCACGCGCCACGTCGGTCGCGGATCGGCAGGACGTGCGCCGCCCGGCTTGTGGCCTTCGGGCGGCTCGAGCCAGCCCGTGCGCGCGTCGGGGATCGCGTCGGTCCAGGGCACGTAGGGCTTGAGGTCGAGCACGGGAGTTCCATCGACGAGATCGAGGTCCTCGACCGTGAGCACGAGGCCCTCGACCGAGATCAGTCGGACGACCGACAGCCCGATCGGATTGGGTCGATGAGGCGCGCGCGTCGAGAGCACGCCGCGCTTTCGCTCGCTGCGCGGCGGCAGCACCTTGGCCTTGAACGTCGGCGCTGCGCGGTGGAACCAGAAGATCACCCACACGTAGTCCCAGCCCACGAGATCCGCGACGGCGTCCTCGAGGCCCATGCTCTTCGTGAGCTCGATGCGGCCACGCACGCCTTCTGCCGCGCGCGGCTGTCTCGGTGTCTCCGCGAGCTCCGCGTACGGGCTGCGCACGATGCCGATCGGCTTCACGACGAGGCCGGCCTCGACGTCGCGTCGCGCCGTGTCTCGCTCGGGCTTGTCGTGAGGTTCTGTCACGGCGCCGTGTGGAAGCGGGGGAACGGAGGGAGTGGGATTCGAACCCACGGTGACTCGCGCCACGCCGGCTTTCAAAACCGAGCGGTAGTCGGGTTGTCGCTGTGGTTTTCAGGGCGTTCTGCTGACCGGCGCCGACCCTGGTGGGCAAAGGAGGGGCAACACTGCCCGGCTTCGCTCGTTCAAGCCGCGCCGCCGCGCAGCAGCTTGCGACGCACCCTGTCGAGCGCGGCGACCTCGGCCTTCGACATCCCCGACGGCGGCGAGGCGGTGAGCTCGCGAAACCTCGCGACCGCGCGGCGATGGTAGTTGACCATGTCCCGCTGCTTGCCCTTGCGAACGACGATCGCGCAGTCGCCGTCGTCCGGCAGCTTGAACGCTTTCACGAGGACGGAGACGTCTGTCGCGCTGGCCCCCACGGCCTCCGCTAGCGCCTGCTGCGACAACACGTAGCCCAAGCCTACCGGGTCCGCGACGACCACCGCCGAGGCCACGTCTGGAGACTCTCCATCGCTCGCGACACGGATGGCGGGCGGTACCCCCGGCAGCTGGGTCGCCAGATGTGGCTGCATCGCGCTCACCAGGATCTCCAACGTTGCCTGGATGCGGTTGAGCGCCGACGCCTGCTCACTGACCGCGATCGTTAGCGAGAGGAACGAGTCGGCGTACTGGCTGCGGAGCTCCTCTTCGACGTCGCGAAGGGCATCCTCCACCTTCGGGTCGAGGTTCAGGCCGGCTCTTCGCTTCGCGCCCAAGCTCGCGACCTTCGCGACCTTGCGCGGCTTCATCGCGCGCGCGCCAAGGGGACCGGATCGAAGCACGCGCTCGCGCCGGCCACCGTACGGAGCCGGTCGAGCTTGACGGCGAGTTGCGAGATGCGGCGGCTCCGCGTGTCGGCGCTGCCGGGCAGCGAGCCGACGAGCCCGCGCGCAGCTTCCGTCGCCTCGTGCGAAACAGACGGCGCCGAACCTGCGAGCGCACCGCTGCCCAGGGTCTCGGGCAGCTTTGCGGCGAGAGCACGGAAGGCCTTCTCTGCCTGTTCACGTTTCGAGGGCATCAGCCAAACCTTTCAGCTCGGACGATCTCTTGGGACCGAGCACGTACGCTACCAGATCCCGTGGGGCCTTCCACGGTCGTGGTGCCCGTCGTTCTGCACCGATTCCGTCGTAGAAGCTGAGGGTCCGCGGGTCCGGATGCGCGCCGAAGACGATGCGATCCGCGCCGAGCTGAGCGGCGCGGACGGCGATGATCGCCATGCATGCGAGGCCTCGACCGCCGCTCCGCAGGTCGGCCCTAACCTCCAGCCAATCGAGACGGTACGCCGGGCCCTCCTGCAGCGTGATCGGCCTGTCTTTCCCGCTCGCCCACAGCGCGACGATCTCGCCCGTGGCGTCGCGCACCGCCTGCTTCTCGACGCACTCCGAACCGATCGCGCACCAGCGCCACCCGCGCGCGGGATCCGTCCCCTTTGGATCGCAGCGCTCTCGGATCGAAGGCCACGTTGCATCGATGGCTTCGAGGTCATCGATGAGGACGGCGTCGGCCGCAAGCTCGCCGATGTCGGGGAAGTGCCAACGCCGCACAGCGCGAGAGAGTACACGTGTCGCCGCTTGCGTGGCGCCTACGCCCCGACGGCCCTGACGTGGTCCGCGATGTTGACGACGTTGCGCGTCGATCCGGGCGCGGTGATGCTGCGGACGACCTCTCGCAGAGTCGGATCTCCGATGTGGGTGTACCGGTGCGCCATCGCCAGCGTGGAGTGACCGAGCAGCTTTGCGATCGCATCGATCCCTGCGCCCCGACTTCGAGCGCGAGTCGCGAAGTCGTGTCGGAGATCGTGGAATCGGGCACGTTGCTCGACCGCCAGACGCGCCTGCTGGCGCGTGTGCCCGTGCATCAGCCCGACGAACGCGAAGACGGCGCAGACCCCCGTGACGATTGCTGCGTTCCTCGGCACGCGGTCGCCGAACCTCCGGCTCGCGATGGCGCCCGTGAGCGCTCCGAGGACGCACACGAGAGCGCCTCCGACGAGCACGTGCGTCGCTGCAGCGGCGTTCGCCGCGCTGGCGGCAACCAAGCCCACGAACACGACCACGCATCCGATCCCGCGTCTGCTGCGGCTCACATCTCCTCCCGCCGTCATGCGACCTCCGAGGGAAAAATACGCATCTTGCTTCGTGGGTTAGCAATCGATACGGGTCGGTAGCGTCCGGCCTGCTTGGCAGGTCGACCGCTCCGAGGTGCCACCGACACACGCGCGTTCCGCGAGTGGGCGCGGCGCGTAGCGGGGAACGTGCGGCGACTTCGTGCCGCGCGCGCCTGGAGCCAGGAGGAGGCCGCCGACCGCTGCGGCATGGCCTCTCGGCTCTTCCAAGCGGTTGAGGCGGGAGACGCGAACCTCACGCTCGCAACGTTGAGCCGTCTCACCGCGGGCTTTGCCGTCGACCCAGTCGAGCTCGTCACGCACGTTCCGGGAGTGCTCCCGGCGCTGCGCCGCGGCCGACCGAAGCGGTCCGAGCCGAACGCATCTTGACGTCGTGGCATCCTCGGGCGCGTGAGCACCCTCCCTTCGCGGTTCCGCTTCGACGACGCGGGGTACGCGGCGATCCTCCGCGTCTCTTCGGACACGCCGCGAGGTGAGGTCGCGGCGCACGTGCATCTCCGCTGCGCCGACGATCGCGTCGCGGTGCTGTTCTACGGCCCCGATCGGCTCCGCGGGCGCGAGATCCGCACGCTGCTGGTGGACGAACCCGCACGCCTGGTGTTCCTCGATCCGAAGGGAGCTCGCATCGAGATCACGCCCATCACCCTGGAGTGGTGGCGCGCGCACGGGAAGGCCGCGGCGATGTCCGCCTTCGAACCCGGCGGAGACACGCCCACGGACCTGGAGAAGCTCCGCGCGTACGTCGCGAACGGCGGCGCGCCGACGTAGGCATACGGTGGGCAAAACGAGTGGTAACGGCGGTGATCGTCGGCGGTGATCGTCGAGCAACAGCTGACGACTCGTTCAGCGCGCGTGATCGGTGGCCGTCTGCCGGTTTCGCCGACCGGGCAGGGCGAACGCGCGGGAACAGAGAACGGAGGGAGTGGGATTCGAACCCACGGTGACTTGCGCCACGCCGGTTTTCAAAACCGGTGCCTTAGGCCACTCGGCCATCCCTCCAGGGACGCGGCTTCTAGCACGTCCACTCGGGCTCGCGATTGCGACGCTCGAAGGACCGGCGTCTACTCGCGGCCGTGATCGTGCGCGCTCGCACCCTGCTCGTTCTGTTCGCGCTCGGCGCGACGCTCGGCCTCTTCCTCGACTGGCTGCACGTGGTCTCGGGCACGACGCGGTACGCGGATCCGGGCTGGTGGGGACAGCCGTGGTGGGTGCCGCTGCTCTTCGGTGGCGCCAGCGCGGCGCTCGGTGCGAACCGGCTGCTCCTCGCGCGTTGGCTCGAGGAGGTTCGTCCTCCGCCCACGTTCGAGTACGTCGATCCGAGCCCTGGTCTCTTCGTGTTCGGCGTGGCCCTCTGGCTGCCGCTCCTCTACGTGTGCGCCGCCGCGAGCGTCGGGACCATTGCGCGCGCAACGAACGGCCCCGATCCCGTGTAGCCTCATGGGGACGTCGCGTCGCGACGAGGAGGCACCATGGAGTCGTTCCGCTCATCGCTCGCTGTCCCCGCGCTGATCGGTCTCGCTGCCCTCGCAGGCTGCGACGGAGGTACGGTCGTGCCCGAAGACACGGGCCCGCCGACGAGTGACATCGGTCCCGTCGACGTGGGCCCAGTGATCCTGGATGCGGGACGATTCGACGCGTTCACCGCGCGCGACACGGGCTCGCCGGGCGACACGAACGCCGACGCAGGACCGCCCGTCGGTCGCTGTGGTGACGGCGACATCGGCGGCACCGAAGAGTGCGACGACGGCAACCGCGACGCCGACGACGGCTGCAGCATGACGTGCACGCTCGAGTGCGGCGATGGTGCCGTGACGGGCGAGGAAGCGTGCGACACCGCGATCCTCAGCGGCGAGGGCAGCTGTCCCTCGGCGTGCGACGACGGCATGGCGTGCACCACCGACACGCTCGTCGGTACCGAGTGCGACGCGACGTGCGAGAGCACCGCGATCACGATGCCCATGAACGCCGACGGCTGCTGCCCCTCGGGCGCGACCTCGCTCACCGACGACGACTGCGACGTGATGTGCGGCAACGGGATCGTCGAGGCGGGCGAGAGCTGCGACACGACGATCGCGAGCGGCACGGGCAGTTGTCCGACGTCGTGCAACGACGGAGCGGCGTGCACGCGCGACACGCTCGTCGGCGGAGGCACGTGCACCGCGTCGTGTACGAACGAGGCGATCACGATGCCCGCCGCGGGCGATGGTTGTTGTCCGCCCGGCGCCACGATCGGCATGGACTCCGACTGCCTGGCGTCGTGCGGCGACGGCACGCGATCGGGCAGCGAGGTCTGCGACACCGGCATCGCTGCGGGCAGCGCGGGCGCGTGTCCCACCGCGTGCAACGACGCGATGGCGTGCACGCGCGACACGCTCGTCGGCGGTGGCACGTGCTCGGCGACCTGCACGTTCATGCCGATCACGATGCCGGCCGCGGGCGACGGCTGCTGCCCGACCGGCGCGACGATCATGACGGACGCCGACTGCACTGCGCGCTGCGGCGATCGCGTCGTCACCGCGCCCGAGACGTGCGACGACGGCAACGCGCTCGCGGGCGACGGCTGCAGCGCCACGTGTCGTCGCGAGCCGCGCGCGTTCCGCGCGACGACGCTCACGATCCAAGATCCGCACTTCTTCCTCAGCGGCTTCATCGACATCACGTCCAACGTGAACACCGAGCTGCGCAACGCGCTCACGATGGACGGCGACATGCCCGCCGACGGCATCGTCGACCTCAGCCCGGTCGTGGTCTTCGATCCCTTCGATCAGACCGCGATCAGCACACCGATGAGCGTCGACTTCGCGGACTGCACGCTGCCGCTCTCGAGCACGATGTGCTCCGGCAGCGGCATGCCGACGGCGTCGACCGCGACGAACTCCGCTTCGGGCACGTGCCTCGCGCCGATCGCGAGCACGTATCCCTCGGGCCGAGGCATCAACTCGCCCGCGGGCCCGTGCTTCTCGAGCGCCGTGATCCCCGTCCTCACGATCGATCTCGGCGGCACGATCATCCGCCTCCAGAACGCGCAGGTCGGTGGTCAGTACGTCGGCGTGCCCGCGACGCGCCTCGCGACGGGTCTCATCATGGGCTTCCTCAGCGAGGCCGACGCGATGGCCACGACGCTGCCCGACGACATCGCCGTGGTGGGCGGTCGCACCGTCGCGTCGCTCCTCCGCGCGAGCGATCGCGACATGCTCGGCACCACGCGCGGATGGTGGTTCTACCTGAACTACGTGGGCGATCCGGCTCCGTACGCGCCCTGACGGGTCGCCGCCTCTCGTGGCGGCACCGTCCCATCTGTGCACAAAATTTGTCGTCCTGATCGCGGGCCGGTTATCGGTCGCCATGTTCCGACGTTCGCGAGACGAGCGCGGAGCCAGGCGAGACCAACATGGCCAACAGCGGACGACCGACGCACAGCTTCACCAGCACCTCCCGTGCGGGCACCTCCCGCGAGGGCACCTCCCGCGACGGCTCCTTTCGCGAGGGGTCGTCGGGCGAGGGTGAGATCATCGCGGGCCTCGATCTGGGCACGACGAAGGTCTGCGCGATCGTCGGTGAGGTCACCGACGACGGCATCGACATCATCGGCGTCGGCTCGGTGCCTTCGAAGGGCCTCCGCCGCGGCGTCGTGGTGAACATCGAGACGACGGTGCAGGCCATCCGCGCCGCCATCGAGCAGGCGGAGAGCATGGCGGGCGTCGAGATCGGCACCGTGTTCGCGGGCATCTCCGGCAGCCACGTGCAGGGCCACAACAAAGAGGGCGTCGCGGCCATCATGAACCGCGAGGTCACGGCCGAAGACGTGAAGCGTGTGCTCGAGCAGGCGCGGGCGTTCCCGCTCTCGAGCGACCGTCAGGTCATCCACGTGCTCCCGCAGGAGTACATCGTCGACGACCAGGGCGGCATCAAGGAGCCCGTCGGCATGAACGGCGTGCGCCTCCAGGCGCAGGTCCACCTCGTCACGGCCGCGACGACGAGCGTGCAGAACATCGTGAAGTGCGCCGAGCGCTCGAACCTCCACGTGGCCGAGGTCGTGCTCGAGCCGCTCGCCAGCGCCGACGCGGTGCTCGAGAGCGACGAGAAGGAGATCGGCGTCGCGCTGGTCGACATCGGCGGCGGCACGAGCGACATCGTCGTCTACGTCGACGGCGCGGTGGTGCACACGTCGGTCATCCCGATCGGCGGCCTCAACTTCACGAACGACATCGCGCAGTGCCTCCGCACGCCGATCGCCGAGGCCGAGCGCGTGAAGATCAAGTACGGCTGCGCGAGCCCGTCGATGGTCGACCCCGAAGAGATGATCGAGGTCCCCTCGGTCGGCGGTCGTCCGCCGCGCACGATGTCGCGCCACGAGCTCTGTCGGATCATCGAGCCGCGCGTCGAGGAGCTCTTCCAGGCGGTGGCGTTCACGCTCGAGCAGGGCGGCTTCACCAACGTGCTCGCGAGCGGCGTCGTCATCACGGGCGGCACCACGCAGCTCGACGGCATGCCCGAGCTGGCCGAGCAGATCCTCGGTCTGCCGGTGCGTCGCGCGGCTCCGACTGGCGTCGGCGGCCTGCTCGACGTGGTGCGCAGTCCTGCCTACGCCACGGGCGTCGGCCTCGTGAAGTACGGCGCGGGCAAGCTCCGCGCGGCGCCGCCTCCGGCCCTCACGGTCGAGACGTCGCAGGTCATCGCGACCCCGTCGGCGAGCAACCTCGGACAGCGCATCGGCGCGTGGTTCCGCGAGGTGTTCTGAGTCTTGGCGCGACCGAGGACGGGCGAATCCTCGGTCGTGCGGTTCTGGGCGAGAGAGAGAAGACAACGAGAGTGACCCCTCTTCGAGAGAAGGGGCGAGGTCACGAACCGTCGGCGTGTGCCGGCGGCCTGGGAGGCGATCATGGGTCTGAACATCGAATTCGCGGATCTGAGTGAAGAGATGACGGCGCGCATCAAGGTGGTCGGCGTCGGCGGTGGTGGTGGCAACGCGCTCAACACGATGATCCAGAGCGGTCTCGAGGGCGTGGAGTTCATCGCGGCCAACACGGACACGCAGGCGCTCGAGGCGAACCTCGCGACGTCGAAGGTGCAGCTCGGGCCGGCGCTCACGCGTGGCCTCGGCGCGGGCGCGAACCCCGACGTCGGCAAGAAGAGCGCGCTCGAAGAGATGGAGCGCATCCAGGACGCGCTCGAGGGCGCGGACATGGTCTTCGTCACCGCCGGAATGGGCGGCGGCACGGGCACCGGCGCGGCCCCGATCATCGCGCAGATCGCCCGCGACATGGGCGCGCTCACGGTCGGCGTGGTCACGCGTCCGTTCCTCTTCGAGGGCAAGCGCCGCATGAAGAATGCCGACTACGGCATCTCCGACCTCGCGGCGAACGTGGACACGATCATCTCGATCCCGAACCAGAAGCTCCTGAGCCTCGACGACGATCTCTCGATCCTCGAGGCCTTCCGCCGCGCCGACGACGTGCTCGTCCAGGCCGTGCGCGGCATCGCCGACCTCATCACGCAGAGCGGCATCATCAACGTCGACTTCGCCGACGTGAAGACGATCATGCAGGCCCAGGGCCGCGCGCTCATGGGCAGCGGCTTCGGCAAGGGCGAGCGTCGCGCGCTCGACGCCGTCGAGATGGCGATCAACTCGCCGCTCCTCGACGACATCTCGATCGAAGGCGCGATGGGCATCCTGCTCAACTTCACCGCCGGACCGGACGTGCGCCTCAAGGAGATCAACGAGGCCGCGAGCCTCGTCCACCAGGCTGCGCACGAGGACGCGAACATCATCTTCGGCCTGCTCACCGACCCCGACATGGGCGACGTGGTGAAGGTCACCGCGATCGCGACGGGCTTCGGCATCGACGCGAGCCAGATGCAGGAGATCGTGCACAGCTCGGCCCAGGGCCGTCCGCGCAACGCGCTCCTCTCGCTCCCGCAGCAGCAGCGCGCGTCGGCTCCGTCGCGCTCGACGAGCTACCCGAGCGCTCCTGCCGCGCGCATGTCGACTCCGTCGATGGCGCCCGCGGCGCGTCAGTCTGGATTCCAGCCGACGCAGAGCTCCGAGCGCGACACGCTGCGTGCGTCGCGCCGCGTCTCGACGCCTCCCGAGCAGACCAGCCTCCCCGCCGTGCACGCCCACGGTCGCGCCTTCGGCGCAGCCGCGCTCCACGACGAGGCCACGCTCGACATCCCCGCGTACCTCCGCCGCGCCTCCGCCGCAGAGTGACCCGCCCTCCCGCGACTGGCCTCTTCGAGAGTGCCAGTCGCGAGAGCGCCATTCCACGCTCGACCGCCGCGAGGGTGCCAGTCCGAAGACGGCACCCGAAGCGAAAGAACGTCCGGCGCATGCCCCCCAGCGCGCCCGCCCGCTTGATCTCGCTTATCCGCCTCCTTCCCTCTCGCCACACAGGAAACGACGATCGCCGGGCGCAATGCTGCGTCCGGCGTTCTCGTTTCCGTCGCGCGGCTCGTGCGACGTGCGTGTGGGCGCTCGCTGTCAGGCCAAGAGGCCTAGCCTCACGGCGCGCATCGTCGCTTCGCTCTTCGTGCTGACGCCGAGCTTCGCGTAGGCGCGCTGCACGTGCGTTCGCACGGTCGAGAGGGAGATGCCGAGTCGGACGCCGGTCTCTTCGTAGGAGGCGCCATCGGCGAGCTCGGCGAGCACGGAGCGCTCGCGCACGGAGAGCGACGGACTCTCGTCGAGCGGGGCGTGCAGCCGCGTGACGACGCGCCGCGCGATGCGGTCGGTCATCGGGGCGCCGCCGCGCGCGGCGATCTCGAGCGCGGTCGCCGCGTCGAGCACCGCGTCGGTCTTGAGGACGTACCCGACGCAGCCCGCGACGAGCGCGCCGAAGACCCAGTCGTCCGTGTCCTTCGTCGTGTGCGCGACGACGATCATGTCGGGCGCGGCGGTCCGCATCGCGCGGATCGACTGGAACGCGGACTCGCCCGAGAGATCGAGCTCCGTGAGGAGGATCTTCGCCAGCGTCCCCGACTCGAGCGCGTCGAGCGCGCTGCGAGCGCTCGCGAACGTCCTCACGCCGATGCCGTTTGCGCCGAGCGCTTCGAAACAGCGCGCGCGCTCGTTCGCGTCCGGTTCGACGATGGCGACTTCGAGTCTCGGGCCCACGCGTCGAGAGTACGAGGCGCGCGCGGATCCCCCTCTTATTTGGGCCTTATTCGTCGACGAGCTCACACGCAGTCTCCGTGGCGATTCGATAGCCGTCCGTGGATCGCTCGAGGTCACCGGCGAGGCCCGCGCGACGCAGGCCGCTGATCGCGACGTACACGCGGTTGGCCGCAGCGGCGCGCACGATGCGCTCCCCGGGCCAGCACGCCGCGGTCAGCTCGCCCACGTCGAGCAAGCGCCCGGGGGTCTCCATGCGCGCGCGAGCGAGCACGACCACCATGCGCCCGAGCACGGTCCTCCGCGTGAGATCGACGCGCGCGCCGCGCCCACGCTCGATCCACCGACCGAGGCTCTCCACACGCAGCAGCGGTCGCTCGCGCGGCGGCTCGATGGCCGCCGTGCCGCCCAGCAGGTCACCCATGCGCGCGATGAACGCGCTCACGTTCGGCACCACGCCGATCAGCGCGCGGATGCGATCGCTCACCGCGATCGTCTCGTCGATCGAGGGCCGGTCGGTCGCGACGGCGTGGATCACGCAGCGCTCGATCCAGAGGATGCGCTCGACGATCTCGAGGTCTTCGCGGAGCGTGTTGCCCGCGATCGCGTTCACGATGGAGCGGTGGATGTCGACGAAGCCGAGGAGCGCGCGGAGCATGATGAGCAGGGACACGAAGTCGCTCTGCTCGCTCGGTGCGATCCCGAGCGCGATCTCGGGGGCGTGGAAGAACCGACCGCGCGGCGCGAGACGCATCTGCGCGTCGCGGACCATCACGTTGTGGCCGAGACCGATGATCCAGAAGCGTCCGTCCGCTGCGAGCACGACGTTCGAGAGAGACAGCGTCCCGAGGTGCCGATCCGTGGCGGGACGATCCGTCGCCGCCGCGCACGATCGCAGCGCATCGCGCAGCGTGGAGATGAGGCCGTCGGCCTCCGAGTGGGCAAGCTTGACGCCGCGCTCACTCCCGAGGCGTACGGCACCTTCGAGGTCCACGACGGCGGGCACGCCGAACACGACCGCCGATGTCGTCTCATCGCGACATCGCTCGAGCGAGGGCGCGATGGCCTCGTGCGTCGGGTCGCGGTGTGCGCGGAAGAGCGCGTCGAGCGCCGCGTCGGACGCGGCGTCGAGGTCACGCGCCTCGACGAGCGTGACCGGCACGCCCCGCGCGAGATCGAACGCGGCCGTGATGCGGAAGGCGCTCGTCTCGTGGATGAGCAGGTGATCGACGAGTTGTGAGCCCACGACCGACGTCATGATGGAGCCGATCGCCTCCGCTGGAAGATGATTCCGGCGCCGATCAGCGACGGGAGCACACCGAGGCAGCAGCAAGCGCCGAGGAGCGAGCCGCTGATCGCGCTCAGCTGTGAGTACACGTCGGCACGCATCGCGTCCGTCGCGGCATCCCAGGGGTGAACCTCCGAAAAGACCTCGTAGTGATCGACGGCGTCGAAGGTGACCAGGGCGAGGCCGAGGCACATGGTCAGCCCGACGCTCCCGAGCACCGCGAGTGCGCCGTGCGGTCTCTTGTAGAGGAGTCCCAGGCCGCCGAGCGTGATCACACTCGAGAACACGAAGCAGAGGCCGGTGCCGATCGTGGGCCCGTAGCTCGGTTCCGCGAGGTCACCGCCGAGGCCGTAGTCACTCAGGGTGTCGAGGAGACTGATCGCTTCGAGGCGTCGCTGCGTCCAGAGGCTCAGGGTGAGGCCGAGGAGGATCGTCGTGACGAGCCCGAACGCGCAGCCCACCCCAGCGCCCGCAAACTCGGCTGTCGTGATCTTGTCGTCGCCCGACGATCCTCCCGGTGCGCTCACGTGCCCGACCCGCAGAAGCCGCCGCCGCTCGTCGTCGCGGTGCACGTCTCGCTCGCCGCGCAGAACTCGGTCGACGGGGGCAGGCACGCCTGCGCGCAGATCGAGTCGGCACCGCTGGCCGGCGACACGCACACGCCGCCGCGCTCGCACTGGGTTCCGTTGGCGCAGGGCGAGCCGATCGCCGTCGCGCCGCCGAGCCAACACACCGCGCCCGAGGTGGTGAGGTCGATGCACGCCGCGCCGTCGTCACACACCGCCGAGCCGCGCGTGCACGCCCGCATGCAGCGCGGCGCGCCGGCCGCGTCGTTCACGCACGACAAGCCCGTCGCGCACGCGTTCGACGTCGAGCACGCCGCGCCTTCGCCGGGCGCCGTCGATCCGCACGCGCTCGACATCGCGCCCACCGCCAGGGCGATCACGACCCAGATCTTCCGAGAGCTCATGGTCCTCCTCCGTTCGCCGCGACCTGCGGCGCAGAGAGACCATGCCTGTCGTGCTCGCGGTTCGCGCCTGACGACGTCTGAAATCGATCCTGACAGACGTCGGATGCGCATCGGATGCTCCGGAGAATTGCTTTGTTTCGTAAGGTCTCCGGCGCGCGACGCGGGAACGTGTCAGGCCTCGGGATGCAGCTTCGGTCCTGGGCCACGCCGGTCGTGTTCGGCGCCCTCACGCTCTCCTCCGTCACGGGCGCGCTCCTCTTCTTCCACGCCGACACCGGCTACGCGAAGCTCGCGCACGAGTGGCTCGGCTGGCTGCTCATCGCGGGCGCCGTCGCGCACGTCTACACGAACCGCGCGGCGTTCGCGGCCCACCTCCGCGGGGGTCGCGGTCGTGGCGTGACGCTCGTCTTTGCGCTCGTGATCGTGGCCGCGATCATCCCGTGGCCGAGCGGCGACGACGGCGGTCGCGGAGGAGGTGTCGAAGGCGCGGGCGACGGCGGAGGCCTTCGCGCCGCCGAGTACACGCTCACGCACTCGTCGCTCGAGCACCTCGCGCCCCTCACGGGTCGCGACGTCGATCAGCTCGTCGAGCGCCTTCACGGCGCGGGCTTCGAGGGCGCGGCGGCGGACGCGTCGATCCACGACTTCGCGCACGGCGGCGGCGAGCGAGATCGCGCGCTCGGCGTCGCGTTCGGCCCCGACTGATCGCGAGGCGCTCCGTCAGAACGTGACCTCCGCTGCCTCGTACCAGAGCCCTCCGGGCGTTCCTCCGACGGACTCGGTGCAGCCCGCGCGCGCGCTGTCGTGCTCGGAGTACCAGAACTCGACCTTCGAAGAGAGTCGGCACGCGCCCACGATCCCGGTGCGCGCGCACGGCTCGCCTCGTCGGTACGTGCCCCGCGCGTAGACCTCACACGTGTTGCGCGTGGCGGCCTCGCGCGCGGCGTCGTCGGCGCCCTGCGACGTCCAGTGCGCGTCGGCCCACTCGGAGCAATAGCGGTTCTGGGGGTTCTGACAGCTGGCGACCGGAGCGACGATCGCGGCAGCCGCCGCGGCACGGTCGCGCTCGACCTGCTCGGCGGCCGCTCCCGCCGCTCCCTCGTCGAACGACGACCCGCCCATGCAACAGCCCGCGAGCGACAGCGCTGCGAGCTGAGCCACGACCACACACAGCGACCTCGTTCCACGCATCATCGCCTCCTCCGAGCCTCGCTCGATCCCGCGCATCGTGACGGAAGCGCGACGCGGCGAACATCGGATGGGCATCGGACGCTCGCTACTTCGCGTCGCCCCACGAGCTGCCGACGCCGAGGCCCACGACGAGCGGGACGTTCATCGGATGCGGCGACTCCATGCACGTGCGGATGACGTGCGAGGCGGCCTCGACCTCGTGCTCCGGCGCCTCGAACACGAGCTCGTCGTGCACCTGGAGGAGCATGCGCGTGCCCGGCGCGACGCTCGGGAGCTCGCGATCGATCGCGAGCATCGCGAGCTTGCAGAGGTCAGCCGCCGAGCCCTGGATCGGCGTGTTCGCGGCGATGCGCTCGCCCGTCGCGTGGTCGGTCTCGTTGCGGCTGAAGAGCTCGGGGATGTAGCGACGACGACCGAGCAGCGTCGTCACGTAGCCGGTCTTGTTCGCCTCCTCGATCGTCTGATCGAGCCAGCGACGCACGCCCGCGTAGTGCTCGAAGTACTGCTCGATGTAGCGAACGGCGTCTTTCCTCGCGATGCCGAGGATCTGCGAGAGCGCTGTCGCGCCTTGTCCGTAGATCGTCGCGAAGTTCACCGTCTTGCCGACGTTGCGCTGCTCCGCGTCGACGGCCTCGGGCGCGACGGAGAAGAGGATCGACGCGGTCTGTCGGTGGAGGTCGAGCTTCTCCGCGAACGCGCGCTCGAGGCGCTCGTCGCCCGAGAAGTGCGCGAGCACGCGGAGCTCGATCTGGCTCCAGTCCGCGCTGATGATCTTGGTCTTCGTTCCATCGGGGCGGGCGGGCGCGACGAACGCGCGGCGGATGCGCTTGCCCTCGGGCGTGCGCACGGGCGTACGCTGCAGATCGGGGTCGGTGGAGATGAGACGCCCCGAGACACCCGTCGTCTGCTGGAAGCGCGCGTGCACGCGCCGCGTCTCGTCGGACACCGCGTCGCGCAGCACGTCCGTGTACGTGTTGATGAGCTTGGCGAGCTCGCGCTGCGCGAGGATCTCGCGCGCGATCTCGTGCTTGGGTGCGAGGCGCTCGAGCACCTCCGCGTCGGTCGAGTAGCCCGTCTTCGTCTTCTTGATGACCGGCAGCTTCAGCTCGTCGAAGAGCACGTCGGCGAGCTGCTTCGTCGAGCCGATGTTGAACTCCCGTCCCGCGAGCTCGTAGATGCGGTCTTCGATCTCGGCCTTCCGCGTGCGGAACTCCTCGCCCATGCGGTCGAGATCGGGCGCGTCCACGTGGATGCCCTCGCGCTCCATCTTCGCGAGCACGATCGACAACGGGCGCTCGACGACCTCGTCGTGCTTCCTGAGCGTCGACTCCTCGAGCTTCTGCGTGAGCACGGGACCGAGCGCGAGCACCACGTCCGCGAGCTCACCCGCGTACGACGCGAGCGCCTTGCGATCGACCTCGCTCGGCTTCTTCTCGCTCTGTCCTCCGCCCGTGAGCCCCTTCAACAAGGGCACGCCGCGCTGCACGTACTCCTTGGCGACCTGATCGAGGCGGTGCGGGATGCACTTGCTCGGCTCGACGAGGAACGAGACGACCATCGTGTCGAGCACGCGCTCGATCGGGATCGTGATCTCGAGGCCGCCGAGCGTGTGCCCCCACCGCTCGAGCAGCAGCCAGAGCTCCTTGAGGTCGTGCACGTAGAGCGGTCCTACCGACGCGTCTGCGCGTGACGCGAGGAAGCCCGCGAGCACCTGCGCGACCTCGCCGCCGTCGGTGACGACGTACGCGGATCGCCCTGGTTCGTGGGAGATCGCGAGGCCCACGAGCTTCGCGTGCACAGGCCGATCGGGCGGCTCGTAGACCGGCACGATCGAGAGCGGGCGCTCGTGCGGGATCGACGACAGCAGCGCGTGCAGCGCACCACCGCCCTCGAGGATGCGTGTCTCGACGCTGCTCGTGTCCTCCACGCGCTTGGCGTCGCCCGAGCCGAGCATCGAATAGAACTCGAGCTCGCGGTGGAGCGACTCGACGGAGCTCGCCTCGGGCGGCGTGAGCTTGAGGCCGTCGACGTCGAGCTCGATCGGTGCGTGCTGATCGACGGTCGCGAGCTCGCGGTAGACGCGCACCGCGTCGGTGTGCTCCTCGAGCGTGGTCTTCTGCTTTCCTTTGAGCTCGCCGACGTGCGCGAGCACGCCCTCGAGCGACCCGTACTTCTCGAGCAGGCCCGCCGCGCCCTTCTGACCGATGCCGGGCACGCCGGGGATGTTGTCGACGTCGTCGCCCATGATCGCGAGCAGATCGGGGATCACCTTCGCGGGCACGCCCCACTTCTTCTTCACGAGGTCTTCGTCGTAGGTGACGTCGCGCATCGTGTCCTGCATGCGGATGCGCCCGCCGGTCTCGCTCTGGTCGAGGACCATCTGCGCGAGGTCCTTGTCGCCCGCGACGATCACGACCTCCATGCCGCGCGCCGCGCCCTCGCGCGCGAGCGTCGCGATGATGTCGTCGGCCTCGTAGCCAGGCTTGCGGAGGAGCGGGAAGCGGTACGTCTCGACGAGCTTGTGGATCCACGGGATCTGCACGCGCAGGTCGTCCGCCATCGAGGGCCGCTGCGCCTTGTACGCAGGGAATTTCTGCTCGCGGTGCGTGGGCTCGGGGCAGTCGAAGACGACCGCACCGCGATCGGGCGCGCGCCCCGAGAACATCTTCCGGAACATCGTCGCGAACCCGAAGATCGCGTTCGTGGGCAGGCCCGCCTTCGTCGAGAGGTTCGCGGGCAGCGCGAAGAACGCACGAAAGATCAGCCAGCTCCCATCGACGAGGACGAGACGTTCCTTCTGAGCCATCGCGGGAGCCTACCCAAACCGCGCATGGGGTGGGGCTTGACGCTCGCGGTGACGTGGCCATTCTCCCGGCCGCCATGACCGACACCACCCAGTCGAACCCGCCCGCTGCAGCCGTCGAAGAGCACCGCTTCGAGGCAGAGGTCGATGCCGTCCTTCGGCTCGTCATCAACTCGCTGTACTCGAACAAGGAGATCTTTCTCCGCGAGCTCATCAGCAACGCGTCCGACGCGCTCGACAAGCTGCGATTTCGCGCGCTGACCGAGCCCGCGCTCTTGCCCGAGGGGGCGCGTGAGCTGGGCATCCGTCTCGAGCCGGACGCGTCGCAGAAGACGCTGACGATCTCCGACAACGGCGTCGGCATGACGAAGGACGAGCTCCAGAAGAACCTCGGCACGATCGCCAAGAGCGGCACGCGCGAGTTCCTCGCGAAGCTCGAGAGCGCGCAGAAGAGCGACGTCAGCCAGATCGGACAGTTCGGCGTGGGCTTCTACTCGAGCTTCCTCGTCGCCGATCGCGTCGAGGTCGTGAGCCGCGCGGCAGGATCGACCGACGCGTGGAAGTGGAGCTCGGAAGGGACGGGCGGCTTCAAGCTCGAGGCCGCGACGCGCGACGAGCAGGGCACGAGCATCGTCATGCACCTCAAGGAGTCGCACCTCGACTTCTTGCGCAGCTGGGAGCTCGAGCGCCTCGTGCGCGAGTACAGCGACTACCTCAGCTGGCCGATCGAGCTGAAGAAGGAGCGCGAGAAGGAGACCGACGCGGTCTACGAGCGCGTGAACAAGGGCACGGCGCTCTGGCAGCGGTCGCCCAAGGACGTCACGAAGGAGCAGTACGAGGAGCTCTACAAGCACCTCTCGCACGACTGGCAGCCGCCGCTCGCGTGGAAGCACTTCAAGGTCGAGGGCACGACCGAGTTCTCGGGCGTGGTCTTCATTCCGTCGCGCGCGCCGTTCGACCTCTTCGCGCCCGACGCCAAGCACGGCCTTCGCCTCCACGTGAAGCGGGTGTTCGTGATGGAGGACGCCGACGGCGTGCTCCCGAAGTGGCTGCGCTTCGTGCGCGGCGTCGTCGACTCGGAGGACCTGCCGCTCAACGTGAGCCGCGAGCTCCTCCAGGACTCGCGACTCACCAAGACCATCCGCGCGCAGGTCGTGAAGGCGACGCTCGAGCTCTTGAGCGAGGTCAGCAAGGATCGCCCCGACGACTTCGCGTCGTTCTGGAAGACGTTCGGCCCCGTGCTCAAGGAGGGGCTCCACTTCGAGCCCGAGCAGCTGAAGAAGCTCTTGCCGCTCCTCCGCTACGAGACGACGAAGAGCGAGACGCCCGTGGGGCTCCTCGACGTGAAGGCGCGCATGAAGGAGGGGCAGACGAGCCTCTACTACGCGCTCGGCGAGACGCGCGCGCAGGTGATCGCGAGCCCGCACATCGAGGGCCTGAAGAAGCGCGACGTCGAGGTCCTCCTCATGACGGATCCCGTCGATGGGTGGGCCGTGCAGGGCATCACGGACGTGGACGGCGTGAAGCTCGTGGACGCCGCGAAGGCGGGCGCGGAGCTCGACGGCGAGGTCGACGCGACGAAGAAAGAGAGCGACGAGGGCAAGACGAAGTCCCTGCGTGATCGCATGCGTGCGCGCCTCGAGGAGCACGTCTCCGAGGTGCGCGTGTCGAGCCGCCTCACGGACTCGCCCGCGTGTCTCGTCCTGCCGGACGGCGGCCTGCCGCCGCACCTCGAGCGCATGCTCCGCGGCTCGCAGGCCGATTCGGGCAAGCAGAAGCGCATCCTCGAGCTCAACCCGGATCACGCGCTCGTCGTGGGGCTCGCGTCGATGATCGAGAAGGACGCGAGCGATGCGCGCGTCGATCGCTTCATCGACCTCGTGCACGCGCAGGCGCTGCTCGCGGAAGGAAGCCCGCCCGAGAACCCTGCGGCGCTCGCGAAGAGCTTCGCGGAGCTGCTCACGGAGTCCGTCGGCCGCGCCTGACGCGCGAGCGCGCGACGCATCTTCTCGACGCGCAGCCTGCGTTCATGGGTAGGATGCGCGCGTGGCGACGGCAGGCGCGAGATCGAGCGAGGGCGAGGTGCGCCACCACGACGACGTGCTCGTCATGGTCACGCATCGGAACCTGATCGCGCTCGCTTGGTACGACGCGCCGCGACCAGGGCATCTCATCTCGGTGCTCCACCTCGTCGACGAGTTGCACCGCAAGAACGGGTTCTACGGCCTGCTCAACATCGTCGTGCGCGGGACGCCGAGCTTCCCCGAGCAGGTGCGGCAAGAGGGACGTCGCTTGATCGAGGAGACGACGGGCTGGGGCGGCGTGACGGCGCACGTGATGGAGGTCGAGGGCTTCGCGGGCACGGCCACGCGCATGTTCCTCTCGACGATGATGCTGCTCGGTCGCGGACGATCGTCGAACGCGCAGTTCTTCGGCACGCACCGCGAGGGCTGCGACTGGCTCGCGCCGCGTCTGACGAAGCCGGAGCGTCCGTGGTCGGTCGGCGAGCTCGAGCGCGTCTACGCCGACCTCAAGGCCATCACGCCGCGTCCGCCGACGCTCCGCCCCGCCACGGGCGCCTGACTCACAACGAGAGGAGGTAGGTCTCGAGATCGGTCAGGTCCGAGGGCGAGAGCGCGCTCGTGCTGCCGTGACGGTCCGTCGCGTTGCGGGTCGTCAGGACGTCTCGCAGCGTGGGCGCGGAGCCGTCGTGAAGATACGGGGCAGAGCGCCAGAGACCGTGCAGGGTGGGCGTGTCGATGCCCGTCAGCGTGCCCCCCAGACGCATGCCGCTCGTCGGACGGATCGTGCCGACGTCGTGGAGGAGCGGAACGCCCGGGGAAGTGAACGTGCTGTCGGTCAGTCGCTCTCCCGAATGGCACCCTGAACAGCCGACGTCGACTCGCGCGAACAAGGCCTCTCCGCGCGCACGGCGCGCTTCCCACTCGGCGTCACCCGGTCGTCGGTGAGGCGATGCGTCGAAGGTCGAGAGACTCGACAGATAGGCTGTCAGCTGATCCAGCTCGACCGACAATCCTGCCTTCGGATCACCGAGCGGTGCCATGTGGGCGGCCCAGGTCGAGTCTGCGAGAAAGCCACGGCCGCCTTGGCCGTTGCGGATGTCACCCTCGAAGTCCTGCACTTCGTCGAAGTTCGCGCTCCAGTGCATCGGGCCGTGCGCCGTGCCCGCGCGGCCGAGGAGATCGATGGTGTTGCGCAGGCCCTCTCCGCGCTGCGTGAAGTCCCACACGAGCGCGTCACTCTCTCCATCGAGGTGGCAGCTCGCACAGCTCAGGTAGCCAGTGCGGCTCATGCGTGGATCGCGAGAGCGATAGAAGACGATCTTGCCTGCGAGCACGTCTGCCGACAGCGGCTCGGTCGCCGTGGTGTGGACCTCGGCGACGAGCGTCGGGATCGGCATCACCGACACGTCGAACACGCGCACGCTCCGGCCGAGGAAGTCTTGGACGAACAAGAACCTTCCGTCTGGCGAGAGCACGAGGCCCTCCGGCGTGATCCCCGCTTCGCTGATCGATCCGACCATGTCGTACGAGAACGGATCGTTGGCGACGATGGCGCCTGCGCCGCGCAGCGTGGTGTACGTGCGCGCGCCCTCGGGCGAGTAGACGACGGCGCTCGCCGCATCGAGATCGTCGAACGGAAACCGCGCGACCTCGAAGGCCGGCTCGCCCACGGCGCCGAGCGCGAGCTCGACGAGGATGCCGCGCGACGTGGTCTGGCTCGTGAGCGGAAGCCCCGTGCGCGCGAGCCCCGCAACGACGTTCGCCTTGAGCGCGGGGATCAGCGCGTGCGCGCCGTCGGGCGAGAACACGACCTGCGAGAGGAAGCTCGGCACACCGTCGTTGTCGGTGTCGCTGTCGAGACCGCGCTGCACCTCGAGCACGGTGGTGCCGACGAGCGAGGGCCGCGTCGCGTCGCGCACGTCGAGGAGGTGCACGCTCGCGCCGTCGCTCGAGCCGCGCCACGCGGTGACGAGGAGATCACCGTCGGCGTTCACCGCGACGTTGCGCAGATCGGCGCCGACCTCGAGCGTCGTGACGAGCGAAGGCGTCGTCACGTCGAGCACGGCGACCGCCCCGAGATCCTCGAGCGCCACGTACGCGTGCGTTCCTCGCGGATCGTGCACCACGCCGAACGGTCGGCTGCCCGGAGGCAGCGCGATCTCGCCTGCGATCGCGAGGGACTCGGCGTCCAGGCGCACCACCCGCGCGTCGCCCTGACACGCGACCAGCGCGTGCGCGCCGAGCACGCTCACGGTGCGCGGCGCGGCGCATGTCGTGATCTCGCGCTCGAGCATGACGCTCGTTCCCTCGTGCGCGAGGACCGCGATGGTGCCGTGATCGGGGTTCACGACCCACACGCGGGATCGCCCAGGATCGTAGGCGATCGTGCTGCTCGAGGTGGGCGCCGGGTCGCTCGGCCGTGGCACGACGAGGATGGTGCGCGTCGCTTCCGCGCGCTCGCCCGCATCCATCGCGATCGCGCCGACGAGGATCGCGCCCGGCAGCACGAACGCGTGGCACGCGCGCGCGCCTCCCTCGCTCGAGACCGTCGCGCTCTCGCGCTCGCCATCGCCCCACACCATCTCGATCGAAGCGCTCGCGCGCGAGACGACGAGATCGACGCACGTGTCTTCGTCGAGGTACCCGAGGCGCGGCGCAGCCAGCGTCACGGTGAACGCGGCGCGCGCGTCGGATGCCGTGTCGACGAGCGTGGACGTGTCTTCGGGCACGCCTCCGTCGAGGCCGGCGTCTGCGCCCGGCTGTGGATCGCACGCCGCGACACCGAGGGCCGCACACGCTGCGAGCGCCCTCGCGCGCGAGCTCACGGCGCGACCACCGGCGTGTTCTGGATCGTGAACCGCGTGAGCGCGGGCGAGCGACCACCGCCGAGCGCGGCGGGGATCAGGATGTCGAAGCGCATCTCGAGCGTCATCGACTCCATGAAGCCGTCCGACACGCGCAGCGCGAAGTCTGCGGACACCTGACCCTCGGCGCCGCCGAGCTCCGACGCCGGCACCTGACGCGCATCTCGCATCGTGAGCCCTCCGCCCATGTGCACGTGCGCGACGAGGTCGTCGCCCTCGGGCGTGAGCGACGTCAGCGAGAACGTCGCGTCGATCGCATACTCGCTCTGCGCGTCCGTCTGCACCCAGCGCACGGTGTCGTGCCACGTGTCGCCCACCGCGACCTCGTGCGGTGGGTACGCGAGGAACACGGGCCGCTCGTTCTGCGTGCTTCCGGTCGCGTGCGCGGTCGCGCCCGGCTCTTGCGATCGGCCCGACGCATCGAAGGCCTCGACGGTGTCGGGCGTGCAGTCGATGCCCTGCTGCACGGGCTGCCTCAGCGCGATGCGCTCGCAGTGCGTCTCGATGACGCGACGTCCGGCGTCGTCGAGGGACGTCACGCGCTGCGTGAAGTCCATCTGCGCCTCGACGCGCCCTTCCTGCGTCTCGTTGAGCATCGTGGTGTCGAAGCGCCACGACGCGCCGACGGCCGGACGGAAGCGGAGCGTCACGTGCTGCGCGCTCGCGCCGCTCGGGGTCGTCCCGTTCTCGCTGGTCGCGGCCACGCCGCCGCAGCCTGCGATCGCGAGAGCGACGGCGAAGGGCAGGTGCTCGATGCGAGCGCGTGCTCTCACGGGCACCCCACCGTCGTGAACGTCGAGTGGAACGGCGTCGCGATCGCCGTGCCCGTCGCGTCGAGCAGTCCGCCCGCGGGGACGACGATCTCGTACTCGGTGTTCGGTGAGAGCGGCTCGGCGGGCGAGAAGCCGAGCGCCCCTTCTTGCCCCGAGTACGCGCCCTCGAGCGGCGCCGTCGTGCCGACCTCGCGCACGTAGAACGAGCCGACGTGCACGCTCGCGAAGTCGACGAAGTCGGTGAGCGTGATGCCCACGCGCGAGAGCAGGCCGACGTTCGCGTCGCCGTTGCGCGGGATGACCATGTTCACGCTCGGTGGGATCGCGTCGGGGCTCGTGCCCTGCGGCATCGCGGCGGTGGCCTGCCCGTCGATCGCGTCGTCGTCGACGGCGACGTACGCGACGTTGCCGATCGGCGTGACGAAGTCGACGTCGCCGGGGATGTCGTAGCGGCGCACCTCGACGGGCTGATCGCCCGAGAGATCGAGCTCGGTCGCGTACTCGCTCTCGCCCACGAACGCGAGGTCGTCGCGGAAGAACACGTAGCCGCCGCTCCCGCGATCGGGGGCGGTCCACGCCTGCAGCAAGGTGGGCGCGGTGGGATCGGTGATGTCGTACGAGATGAAGCCGCCGCCGAGATCCTTGCGCGCGTAGCCCACGCGGTTGCCGTTCACGTGGCCCATGTACGCGAGGCGCGCGAGCGGTCGTCCGCGCCGATCGACCTCGCCGTTGATGATCGTCCACGTCCCGCCGGGGATGGCGCGCGGCACGATCGGATCGGAGATGTCGTAGAGCGTGGTGCGGCCGCCTTCGGTCGCGATGACGACGAGGAGGTTGCCGATCGCGTGCATGCCGCCGACACGGAGGCGCGGCTCGGGCACCCACTGCGTGAGGATCTGCGGCGCGCGCGGATCGCTCGCGTCGATCACGAACACACCGTTGTCTGCCGCGCCCACGTACACGTACGGCGCCTGCCAGAACGAGCTCATCACGACGTGCATGTACGCGTCGGGCACGCTGCTCACGCCGGGCAGCGTCATGTCGTGGATCATCTCGGGCGCGCTGGGATCCGTGATGTCCCAGAACATGATGCCGGTGAGCGACGTCGTGACGATGTAGTCGCGCCCGTCGATGCGCGTCTGTCCGGTGGCGTGCGTCTCGCGCATCTCTGCGTCGAGCGCCTGGCCCACGAGCACCGGCGCGCACGGATCGGCGATGTCCCACGCGCTCATGCCGCCGCCGCCGTCCTGGTGTGCCCACGGCATGAAGAGCAGGCCGTGCGAGACGAAGACGCCGTTGTGGTGATCGCGGTCGGTCGCGCCGCCGTCGAGGAAGCCGCCCGCGCACGCGACCCCGAGCTCGGCCTCGGTGAACGTGCGCTGCGCCGCGCGGTAGACGATCGGCGACGGATACGCGTCGGGTGCGGGCGGCTCGGTCGGCCCACCACCGCCCGTGCGCATGCCCGCGTCGAGACCGCAGCCGGTCGAGGGACGCCCGCCATCACGATCGACGACGGCGTCGGGCGCCGCCGCCGCGTCGTCGGGCTCTCTCGCGTCGATCGCTGCGTCTTCGTCAGAGCGCGCGTCGTGGCCTGTGTCGTCGGGCGAGGTCGGTGTTGGACAGCCGCCGAGCGCGCTCACGCTGATCACGCCGATCGCGAGGATCGACGTGCGTACATCCGAGGAGACCGACATGCGCATGCCGCGATGATAACGGCATCGCCGAGCGCAATGCGCGCGGGACCGCAGCGCGCCGAGCGTCCTCGGCCGCGGTCACTTCTCGCCGAGCGAGTCCTGGAGGTCGACGAGGAGCTGCTTGGCCTTGGCCGTGAGCTCCGTAGGGACCTCGATCTGGATCTGACAGTGCAGATCGCCGCGCCCACGTCCGTCGAGGCGGCTCACGCCGTGTCCCTCGAGCGTGAGCACCGAGCCGGCCTGCGTGCCCGCTGCGATCTTGAGCTTCGCGGCCTGTCCGTCGATCGTCGGCACGTCGACGTCTCCGCCGAGGCAGCACTTGGTGAACGGCACGCGCAGCTCGTGCACGAGGTCGTTTCCATCGCGGTGGAAGCGCTCGTCGGGCTCGACCTGCACGGTGACGAAGAGGTTGCCGGGCGGGCCACCCATGCGGCCGGGCTGACCCTGCTGAGAGAGGCGCAGGCTCTGACCGTCGTCGATGCCGGCGGGGATGTTCACCTTCACCGTGCGCTCGATGTCGATGTCGCCCGAGCCCTTGCACTTCGGGCACGCGGTCTTGGCGCTGCGACCCTGACCGCGGCACGTGGGGCACGTCGTCGAGACGAGGAACATGCCGCGCTGGATGCCGACCTGACCTTGGCCCTTGCACGTGACGCACGTGTCGAACGCGCCGCCCTCCGCGCCCGATCCCTTGCAGGACTCGCACGGCGCGGGGAACTGGAGCTTCACTTCCTTCTGCGCACCGAACGCTGCGTCCTTCAGCGAGAGCATCGTCGCGACGCGGAGGTCTGCGCCGCGCATCGGGCCGTCGCGTCGACGTCCGCCGCCGCCGAAGCCACCGCCGCCGAAGATGTCGCCGAAGATGTCGCCGAAGCTGCCGAAGATGTCTTCGACGGAACGGAAGCCGGGGTTGTAGCCGCCGGACTGGAGGCCCGCGTGTCCGAAGCGGTCGTAGATCTGGCGCTTCTGGCCGTCTTTCAGGACCTCGAAGGCCTCGCTGGCCTCCTTGAAGCGCTCTTCGGCGGTGGGATCGCCCGGGTTCTTGTCCGGGTGAAGCTGCACCGCGAGCTTCTTGTAGGCCTTCTTGATCTCGGGCTCGCTCGCGTCCTTCGCGACGCCGAGCACTTCGTAGTAGTCGCGCTTGTCAGCCATGGCCTGTTCCGAGCGGCGGCCACGATAGGCGGTGTGGCCGCAGGGTCAAGCACGCACCTCGGCGAGGTTCGACGGCAAGACACCCGTTGCGTCCTTTTTCCCCGGGCTGGTAGCGTGCGCCTCCTGTGTCCGTACCGGTCGTTCTCCTCGGACCGCAGCGCTTCGATCCCACGCTCGGCGACGCCGTTCGAGAGTTGGGTATCGATGGGCCGATCGCCACGATCACTGCGGGTTGGCAGGAGCGCGAGCTCGAAGACGGCGAGCTCCACGAGCACCTCGGGAAGCGCACGGTCAACCTCAAGCTCTACGCGCGCACCGACGACGTGTGGAAGCGCGACGCCGAGCTGCGCGCCGCGCACCGCGCCCGGCAAGACCGGATGCGGCACAAGCAGGACTTCTACCGAATCCGCCTCGAGCACGAGCTCGACGCGACGTTCGTCATCCAGACGCGCAAGGCGCCGCGCGAGATCCTCGACGAAGAGAGCGAGTTCTCCATCCGTGCGCTGCGCGAGCTCGACGAGGCGCACCTCGCGGACTGTCGCGGCGAGCGCGAGAAGTTCGAGGAGACGTGGAAGCCGTACGCGCGCGATGCCGTGACGCGGCACCGCGACGAGCTGCGCGCGATCGTGAGCAAGTGCGCGGCGGTCGCGGTCGCGGGCGGTCACGTGGCCACGCTGCTCAACCGGCTCGAGCTCTTCGGCATGGGCGAGATCCTCGCGGGCAAGCCGCTCTTCGCGTGGTCTGCGGGTGCGATGGCGATCTCGGAGCGCGTCGTCCTCTTCCACGACAGCCCGCCGCAGGGCTCGGGCGCTGCCGAGGTGCTCGATCGGGGGCTCGGTCTCGTGCCGCGCGTGGTGCCGCTGCCGCACCCCGATCAGCGCATGCGCCTCGAGGATCGCGAGCGCGTCTCGCTCTTCTCGCGTCGCTTCGCGCCCGCGCTCGCGCTCACCTTCCGCAACCGCACGCGCGTGACGTGGGACGGCAACGCGTTCGTGAGCGCGCACGGCGTCGATCGCCTCGCCGCGGACGGCAGCCTCGAGCGCCACGGCACGTGGACCTTCGACGGTCACGGCGAGGGCGACTCGTACTCTCTCGCTCCGGGCACCGGAGCACCGTCGGAGATGCGCGTGTCGCGCCCCGACATCCAGGGTCTCGTGCCGGGGGTCTTCGGGACCGGCGGGCCCACGTCCGAAGGAGCCGGTGGATGAAGAAGCGACCGAGCGCACGACCGTCTGGTCGTCATCGATCGTCGGCAGGGACGGTGTCTGCACCGGATCTGCCGCTGACGCCGAGCGAAGAGGTCGATCTCTTCCACGGTCGGCTCGCGATCAAGGAGCTCGAGGAGAGCCGTCCCGGCTGGGACGCGGTGAACCGGTTCTTGGCCTCGCACTCGTTCCCGCTCGTCGAGGGACCGAGCGTCACGTTCGTGTGGCGAGGTGAGGCAGAGGCGGTGAACCTGCGCCACTGGGTCTACGGCCTCGAGTCGTCGCAGGCGCTGACGAAGATCGAGGGCACGGACCTCTGGTACCTCGTCGTCGAGATCCCGGAGCGCTCGCGCGTCGAGTACAAGCTCGAGGTCCACCACAACGGCGGCGCGCGCTGGATCGAAGATCCGCTCAACCCGCACCGCGCGCGTGATCCGTTCGGCGCCAACTCGGTGGTGCACGGCCTCGGCTACGAGGTGCCGAGCTGGTCCAAGCACGATCCGCTCTCTCGCGCGGGTCACCTCGAGCCGTTCGGCTTCGAGAGCAAGGCGCTCGGGGGCCAGCGTCGCTGTCTCCTCTACCTGCCCGCGCGGTTCCGTCGCACGCGCCAGTACCCGCTCATCGTCGTCCACGACGGCAGCGACTACCTCAACTACGCGAGCATGAAGAACGTGCTCGACAACCTCATCCACCGCCTCGAGATCCCGGACTGCATCGTGGTCTTCACGGACTCGCCCGATCGCCTGCGCGAGTACGGCAACGACGCGAACCACGCGAAGTTCCTCACCGAGGAGCTCGTCCCCGATCTCGAGAGGCGTCTGCCGCTCATCGGCCGTCCGCACGCGCGCGCGCTCGTCGGCGCGAGCTTCGGCGGCGTGGCGTCGCTCTCGACGGCGTTCCGCTATCCCGGCTTCTGGGGACGCTTGTTGCTCCAGAGCGGCAGCTTCGCGTTCACCGACATCGGCAAGCACAACCGCCGAGGGCCCTTGTTCGATCGCGTGGTCGAGCTGGTCAATGCGTTCCGGAGGCACCCGAACGCGCTCAGCGAGAAGGTCTTCGTGAGCTGCGGCGTGTACGAGTCGCTCATCTACGAGAATCGCTCGCTCGTGCCGCTGCTCCAGTCGACTGGCATGCAGGTGAAGTTCGTCGAGGCCCGCGACGGACACAACTGGGAGAACTGGCGCGACCGTCTGCGCGAGGGCCTCAGCTGGCTGTTCCCTGGTCCCTTGATGATGATCTACGAGTGATCGCGACTCTTCTCTTCACGTAACGCGCTGCGAGGAACGACATGAACGACATCCACCGCAAGATCGGTCTCTCGCTGGGCGCCGACATCTGCTGGCCGGCTTGTTACGAGCACATCATGCGGCGGCTGGATCTGAAGATCCCCACGCCGGACGGCACCGTTCGCTTCGACGTGGAGCGCGTGTCGATCGAGCCCTTCGATCTCCAGCAGCCGGTGAAGTACGACGTCGTCGTCGACCGACTGACACACTGGTATCACACCAGCCGAGAGTGGATAAAGAAGGGCGTCGTGATGAACGACCTCTACGTGTTCAACAACCCGTGGAGCGTTCAGGCGAACGAGAAGCACACCAGTTATGCGGCCATGATGGCGCTCGGAATGCCCATCCCGGAGACGTGGATGGTGCCGCCCAAGGGGTATGCCCCGAACCCCGATCTCAAGCCGACGCTCAGCCGCTACGCGAAGCTGTTCGACCTCGGCGACGTCGGACGCGAGCTCGGCTATCCGCTCTTCTTGAAGCCCTACGACGGCGGCGGCTGGCGCGCGGTCACCAAGTGTGACGACGAGCAGGCGCTCAAGCGGGCGTACGAAGACAGCGACACGATGGTCATGCACCTCCAGGCGGGGGTGAACGGCTTCGATCGCTTCGTGCGCTGCATCGGCTTCGGCCCGCAGACGTACTCGGTCCTCTACGATCCGTCTGCGCCGCTCCACGACCGCTACACGCGTGAGAAGGGCTTCATCAGCAAGGCCGACGACGAGCACCTCCGCAAGATCACGCTGACCATCAACGCGTTCTTCGGGTGGGACTTCAACAGCTGCGAGTCGCTGCGTCGCGATGGCGTCTGGTACCCGATCGACTTCGCGAACCCGTGCCCCGACTCGCAGGTCACGTCGCTCCACTATCACTTCCCCTGGATGGTGAAGAGCTACATCCGCTGGAGCACCTTCGTCGCGGCGACGAAGAAGAAGATGCGCAAGAACCTCGACTGGGAGCCGTTCTACGCGGTCGCCAAGCTCGATCTGCCCTTCGAAGAGAAGCTCGATCGCTACGCGAAGATCGCGGACGAGCGCTTCGAGACCGACCGCTTCGAGGAGTGGTCCGCGCGCCACCTGGGTCACCTCGACGAGGTCGCCTGGGAGTTCTTCGCGACGAGCGAGTGCCGGGACGCGATCCGTCTGAAGGTCGCAGCGCTGTTCCCCGCGCACGAGGTCGAGCAGTTCACCGAGCTCTTCTACAACCGCGTGCAGCAGTGGCGCGGCGATCACACGCCACCGCCCTCGGGGGCTGGGCGCTGAGGAGAGATCCCGTATCCACGACGTAGGATGGCCGGTACGTTCCCGGCCCCGGAGGACACACATGACGATTTCCGTTCGACTCGCTGCTTCAGTTCCCGCGATCTTCGTTTCCCTCACTGCGCTCGCCGGTTGCGGCGGCGGCACGACCACCGTGGTCGAAGAGACGACGCCCGTCGCCCAGGTGCAGGCCTCGCCGCTGATCATCGGCGGCGCGCAGTCGAACTTCGGTTCGGTGCAGCTCGACACGGGCTTCCTCCCGGATCCCCACCAGGTCTCGCTCGTCTCGGGTCCCTCGGACGCGACGGGAGACTCGGTCGACATCTCGAGCGCCGGCATCACGCCGAGCAACTCCGGGACGTGCACGGGCTACGCGACGCACGCGCCCGACTACATCGTGAACGTCGGCAGCCCCGGTCAGCTCCTGCGCTTCTACGCGAGCGCGGGTGGTGACACGACGCTCGTCATCAACGACGGCGCGGGTCATTGGTGGTGCTCGGACGACGACGGCGGAAACCTCAACCCGCTCATCGACATCGCGAACCCGCCCGCGGGTCAGTACGACATCTGGGTCGGCAGCTACCAGGCCGGCGCGAACATCCAGGCCGTCCTGAGCGTCTCGGAGCTCACCAGCTCGACGCCCTGATCCGTCGACCGAGTGAGACGTGGCCGAGCCGGGGACACGCAAGAGACTCGCGATCGTCGTGACGGTCCTCGTCGTCGCGGTCGTGGCCCTCGGCGTCTGGCTCGGCCGCGTCGTCTTCTTTCCGCGACGTGCGCTCGCGCTCTTCACGATCGCCGTGGGGCTCTCTGGAGCGGTGCCTGTGATCGCGCAGGACGCGCCTCCGACTGGGCCGAGGTGGGTCTCTTACTGCGCAGCGTCGAGCGCCGACTCGCGCGCGGCACAAGCCGCGGTGAGGGCGCTCGGCGATGCGATCGAGGGCGATGGGGTGCCGCTCGACGCGCTGGCCGAGCCGTACCGAGCGCTGAGCGGATCGCCTTGCTTCGCGAGCATGGGACCAGGCGCAGCGCCGCTCGAGTCGCGCGCTGCGCTCCGCGTGTGGTGGAGCGAAGGAGGCCTCGATTGGCTCTGGCACTTCGCGATGGGTCGCGGGGGCGCGGGGCACGAGGCAGACGACTTCGAGGTCGCGTTCCCGCCAGATCCACGTCCGGCGCTCAGCCTCGAGTCGAGCGCGGCGGACCACCCGCTGCGCGCGCTCCTCTGTCGTGAGGACGACGCGGCGTGTGGTCGCGAGACGGCTGGCTGGATCCTCCGTGCGGAAGCGGCGTTCGATGCCCACGCGGCGCGTGAGCGCGCGCGCGAGCAGCGCGTCGCGGAGGACGGCGGCCCCGACGCGCCGCCCGGCTCCGAAGACGGTCGCATCGCCGTGTGCGCGCGTGACGCTGCGGCGCTGCCGGCCGCCGAGCGCTTTCCGCGGTGGCGCAGCTGTGTGTCTGCCGCGCGCGATCAGACGAGCGCGCTCCCCGTGGGTCGCGTGCGAGCGCCCACGCGCGGGTGGCTCGTGCTCCGCGGTCGTCGCGGTCACTACGGGTTCTGTGACGAGATCCGCGCGTACGATCTCGCGACCGGCGCCGCGTACGTCGCGAGCCGCTGCGCGAACCTCTTCACGCTGGGTCCCGCTCCTGCCACGCCGCCGTCTCCGACCCAGGTCGTGACGACCGGTCGTGTCCCCGTCGACGCGCTGCGCGAGGCCGCGTGGATGTTGCTCCTCGCGAGCTCGGTCGATCACACGCACGTCTCGGGCGCGCACGTTCGTGTGCCCGAGGCGCTGCCGCTGCGCTGGGACGGCGACTTCCTCGGCGCGTCCGGTCGCGGCGGTGGCTGGGGCTCGAGCGCGCAGACGCGCCTCGGGTGGGCGTGGGTTTTTGGCGCGCGCGTGCTCGCGCAAGGCCAGCTCACGTGGCCCGACTCCGATCGGGCCGCCGAGGCGCACGCTGCCTCGCTCGTGCGCGTGGCAGAGGCGGCCCTCGCGCCCGGATGCGCGCCCGCACCGCTGCCGCGCGGTCTCTCGCTCGGCCACGAGATCCTCGGTGTCAGCCCGGTCGACGCCGACGCCGCCACGCTCGAGAACACCGCCGAGTCTCTCGAGCTCTCGCTGCGTGCGGCGCGCGCGCCGCGGTGTCGCTGATCCGCCGTCGATCGGCGTCGTGATCGCGCCTCGTCGGTGCGACCGCGATCGTGCGATGCTCGCGCGCCTATGTCGGACGACAATTCGCTGCGCGCGCGCATCACGGAGCTCGAGGGTCAGGTCGAGCTGCTCGAGGAGCGATGGCGCTTGAACGACGAGGTCGATGGCCTCGCGGAGATCGCGCTCCGTGATCGCCTCCCGCTCGATCACGCGCTGCGCTCGCTGATGCCTGCGCTCGCGCGCGCCACGGGCGGACGCCTCGTCTTCGTGCGCACGTACGACGAGACGCTCTCGCTCCACGACTACGTGCACGCGGAGGACGAGGACGCCTCGTTGCCGTTCGACCCCGAGCAGATCGTGAAGAGCGTGGGCGCCAGCGACGACGACTACGTGCACCAGCCGGTGGGACGTGGGGTGCTGATCGCGCAGCGCATCGACGTCGCAGGCGAGCACTTCGGTACGGCCGCGGTGCTCGTGCCGAACGCGATCGACGGCCGCGAGATGATGCGCGTCGCCAAGCTGCTCGACACGTGGTGCGAGGAGATCGACAACCACCTCGCCGCGATCGCCGACGCGCGCAAGAAGGCGATCCTCACGCGACAGATCAGCGATGCGCTCAAGGATCCGGTGCTCGACCGCGGCATCGATCAGGCGATCGGCATCCTCCGCGACAACGTCCCGTTCGAGGTGATGCTGCTCGTCTTCCGCCACGAGGACGACGGCCTCGGCGACACGCTGCGCTTCAAGCTGCTGCGCGCCCCGCGCGCGCGACCGGGCGAGAGCGAGCGACCGCCCGCGGATCACGATGCCGACGACGCGACGCTGCGCGCGCGCGCCTACCGCATCATGGGCGGAGACGACACGGACCTCCGCGAGCTGCTCGGCGTGCAGCGCTACCGCGAGGAGCTGCTCATCACGGGCGCGCGCAGCACGAAGGTCGTGGGGCGCCTGTTGGTCGCTTCACGGCGCGGCGAGTTCAACACGTTCGATCGCGATCTCCTCGAGCGCTTCGCTGACTCGTTGCGTCAGCGCATCGTCGACTTCAACCGAGAGTGGAAGAACCTCAAGACCACGTTCAGCAAGCCCGTGGTCGATCGCCTGCTCGCGGTGGAGAACTACGCGCAGAAGTACCTGACGGCGCGCGAGAAGATGTGCGCCGTGATGTTCGCGGACATCAGCGGCTTCACGCGCCTCTCGGAGCAGATCCTCGTCCAGCCCGAGAAAATAGGGCGATTCATCGATCTCTGGAGCGAGCACGCGGTCGACGCGGTGTGGGACACGAGCGGCGTCTTCGACAAGATGGTCGGCGACTGCGTGATCGCGATCTGGGGACCGCCGTTCTTCGATCTCGATCCGAAGGACGCGTGCCTGCGCGCCGCAGAGGCGGCGGTGCGCGTCCGCGAGCACACGCGCGCGCTCATCGGTCACCCCGACTTCCCCGAGCTCGCGAAGATGCCCGACCTCGACGTCGCGATCGGCCTCCACATCTGCCCGCTCTTCGTAGGCACGTTCGGCCCCGACCAGGACTACACCGGCTTCTCGGCCGGCATGAACAACACCGCGCGATTGCAGGGCCAGGCCAAGGGCGGAGAGATCCTCTGCATGGACGCGTTCGTGACCGCCGTCGGCGAGCCCGCGCGCTTCGGCGAAGAGCGACAGGCAGCCGTGAAGAACGTCGCCGAGCCGCTGAAGTTCCGCGCTTGGAACGGCTGACTCCGATGCGGTTCGGGGCTCGCTGCTGAGCGACCCGAAAGATCAGCGTCGTTCGACGCGTGAGGGAGGACCAATGGAACAGTGGAAGCTCGCGCTGGTGATGGGAGTCGTGGCCCTCGGTGGCGTTGCGATGGGAGCCGCCTGCTTCGGAGGCGGCCGAGCCGAAGCGCAGGCCACCGGGTTCCGCGAGTGCATCATCGCGCGTCAGGAGTCGCTGGACACGGATGCCCGTGGGGAGATCGAGTCTCCGAACCCGGCACACTCGATCCACGTGCCCGCCGGGTGGGAGGTCGTCGGGGGCTCGGGAGTGAGCGCGACCAGCAACTGGGTCGGCGCCATCGTCCTCTGCAGGCACTGACTCGACGGCACGGGGCGTCTGGACGGTTCTGGCCAGTCTGGCTAGAATCGTCCGATGGCCAAGCGCGCGTGGCAGATTCAGCAGGTCAAGGATCGCTTGAGCGAGGTCGTGGACCTGGCGCTCGAGGAAGGTCCGCAGACGATCACGCGGCACGGTAAGGAGATCGCCGTCATCGTGTCGCTCGAGGAGTTCGAGCAGCGACGTCGATCGGGAAAGCGCGGAACCGTCCTCCCGTTTCTCCGCAAGCTCCGGCTTGGAGAGCTCGACGTCGAGCGCGCACGCGATCTCGACCGCGACGTGGATCTCTGACCCGTGGCGTACCTGCTCGACACATGCGTCCTCTCCGAGGTGTGGAAGCCGAGGCCTGACGCAGGCGTCATCGCGTGGTTCGAGGATTCGCTGGAGGATGAGCTCTTTCTCAGCGTCCTCACGTTCGGGGAGCTCAGGAAAGGCATCGACCGCCTCCCCGCGGGAAAGAAGCGTGAGCGCCTCGCGGCCGACTACGGAGCACTGCGCAGCCGGTACGGTGCGCGCGTCCTGCCGGTGACCGACGTCGTGGCCGAGCGATGGGGCACGCTCGCGGCTGCGGCCGCCCAACGCGGCGCCCATCTCCACGTCGTCGATGGACTCCTGGGCGCGACTGCTTTGGTCGAGGGGCTGACGTTCGTGACGCGAAACGTGGTCGACTTTGCACCGACGAAGGCGCTGCTGCTGAACCCCTTCCGTGAGTCTTCATGACCTCACGGATCGCAGCGCTCGCTGCTGGGTGAGCGTGAATCGTCCGCACGCGACTTCGTGCGACTCCCCTCGGACCTGCCGGACGCTTCGCGGGTTCGTCTCGTCGACGACACGCGCGATGCTCACTGCGAGCTGCAGCGCGACTCGTTCGACGCGAGCCGTACGTCTACGTCGAGCGGGGGACGGCGACCATCTCGTCCCAGCCGTAGCGCTTGAGGTAGTTGACCCAGACGCCCTCGCAGACGCGGTCGTACTTGCAGGTCGCGCACTCGGCGCGCTTGGTGCGGAGGGCCTTGTCGAGGTCGTCGCGCGCGATCTCGACGAGGCCGCCCTCGAGGGAGCCCGCGTCTTCTCGCGGGACGAGGCGCGCGTCGTGCGTGCCGTTGCCCACTTGCTCGTAGTGCGTGTAGGCCTCGACGTAGCCGCGGTTCTCGTCGGGCACGGCTTCGGTCGTGCAGAGGGGGATGTCGACGAGGAAGGCCATGGGGCGCGCTTCGGTCTTCTTGGCCTCGATCACCATCGCGGCGAACGTGCGTGCGATGTCGGTGTAGGTCGGGAAGATGTGCTCGAAGTGCGTGTCGGCGCGGCCGTTGGCCTGCATCACGTTGAACACGACCTGATCGACGCCGAGCGATCGCAGGAAGCGATAGATCTCCAGCATGTGCGGGAGGTTGCGCTTGGTGACGACGGTGCTCGTGTGGAGCTCCACGCCGTAGGGCTTGAAGCGCGCGGTCATGCGGATGCCCGCGACCGTCTGATCGAAGCTCTCCGGCGTGCGCGTGAGGCTCTCGTGGAGCTTCTCGGTGTGGCCGTGGATCGACACGTACACGCGACGCAGCCCGGCCGCGACGAGCAGCTTGGTGTAGCCCTCGTGCCCGAGCGCGCGGCCGTTCGTCATCACGCTGATGCGCTTGGCGCCCTCGTCCTTCGCGAGCTTCACCCAGTACGGGAAGCGCTTGTTCGTCGTGGGTTCGCCGGACGTGAAGCAGATCTCTTCGGCGCTCTGATGCGCGCGCACGATCTGCTTCACCGTGTCGTCGCTCGTCGCCGAGTTCGTGACGTAGCGGCCGTCGCGATCTTCTTCCATGCAGAAGACGCAGTTGTTGTTGCAGATCGCGCCCGTGAGGATGTGGACGCGGCCGCCGCCGTTCTCGTCGCGATCCATCGCGATGCGCGCGTCGATGCTGGGCTCGGCGATCACCGGCAGCGCGCGCTTGGCGTCGCGCTTGGTGGGCTGCCCGGGACGCGGCGGCGTCATGCGCTCACCAGCTGCCGTGGCTGCCGTGTGATCCGTGCGATCCGTGGCTGCCGTGTGATCCGTGCGATCCGTGGCTGCCGTGTGATCCGTGCGATCCGTGGCTGCCGTGCGATCCGTGCGAGCAGTGCTGCGCGTTCACGATGTCGGGTCCGCCCGCGCCACCCACCCCACCGTGAGCATGTGCGCTCGGATCGTCTGCGTTCTGGCGAGAGCGGTCGCTGATCGCGCGCTGCTCTGCGGAGAGGAGATCAGCCGGCGCCTTCTCGAACGTCGGGAGCTCGAGGTCGTCCTCGCCCGAGGCTCCGGTGGGACCGCCAGCACTGCCATCGTTGTCGGCCATGAGGGCCAAGGATAGGGGCAAGGGCGGGGCGCTGTCACGTCGGGCGACGGCGTCGCGACGGCAGGCCGATGAGGTCCTCGACCTCGGACGCGGTCATCGACAGCTCGGACGCGACGATCTCGAGGACGCGCGGGACGATGCGCTTGTCCGCGGTGAGCGGCCCGAGCGCGCTCCGGCGACGAAGGCCGACGCGCAGCCAGCGGTGGTAGCGGTCGATGGCGATCATCCACGCGGCGAGGGCACCGGGACCGTTCGGCGCCTCGAGCTCCGCGAGCTTCTGCACGATCGCGTCGCGCGACAGACGATCGAGCTCTCGCAGCGCGCCCGGAGAGCCGCTGGCAAGCGCGCGCATCCGCGCCTTCACGTCGGGAGGATCCTCGCCGCGCGCGTGTGCGTCGCGCAGCGCGAGGATCTCGACGTACTTGTCGCGCAGCCGTGAACGGACAGCGCCCGCGCGGCGCTCGTCGAGACGGCGCGGCGCGGGCACTCGCTCCGACATCGGTCCTCAGAACTTGTAGGTGAGACCGAGGCGCGGGTAGATGCGGATGTCCGTCGCTTGGCCGATGATGTCCGAGTAGACGCGGCGGTGATCGGGGCTCTGCGCGAGCACGCCCTCGAACACGCCCCACACGCCCCAGTTGCGGTCGATGTTGAATTCGATCGCGCCGCCGAGGCGCATGCGCGCCATGTCCTGACGCCCGCAAGAGATGCCGATCATCGGGCCGCCGGTCATGCCGGGCGTGCGGCAGATGCGGTCGCCGCCAGGGCCGAAGTCCGCGTAAGCCGAAGAGTCGCGCGCGTGACCCGCGTACTGGTCGGTGGAGAGGTCCATGCCGAGCCACAGCGTGACCGTCGCCACGGGCTCGAGGATCAGGCTGATGTTCGCGTCGAGGCTGAGGAAGAACGTGTTGACGCCGAACGAGTACGAGGTCGTTCCGTTGTCGGTGCGCGGGTCCTGGTCCTGGTTCGCGCACATCGTCCCGGCGGGCGTCGAGGAGTCCACGGGATTGCAGATGCCCGACGTGCCGCTGTAGATGGGCTGCCGCACGGTCATGTCTGGGCCGATGCCGCCGCCGAAGCGGAGCTGGGCGCCGGCGGCGAGCTGGCGGATGTCGCCGAGCTGCGTGCCGAAGCGGACGCGACCCTCGAACTCCGTGAGGCGACCGAACGTGCGCACCGCGAAGCCCGCGTCGAAGAGCTCGTGCACGCCGATGCCGAGGCGGAGCTCGAGGAAGTACGGCCAGCCGATCGACGCGTCGACCATCGGATGGTTGAGCGGAACGGGGAGCGCGGAGTGCGTGGTGGCGGCGGCCGCGGCGATGTCGCTCGAGTCGACGAGCGAGATCTCCATCTGCACGTCGCCCTCGCCGAGCTGCACGTTCACCTGCTGCTCGAAGGTCTGGTAGCCCTCCGCGCGCACCGCGATGATGTGGCTGCCGATCCCGATGTTGCCGTCGAACGGCACGGGGCCGATGTCGTTGGCGTCGACGAAGAGGCGCGCCGTGATGGCGGGGCGGAGCGAGTGCGTGAGCGCGACGCGGAGGCCGACCTGCTGCGCCTCGAGCGTCACGTCGCGGTTGCAGTCCGTCGAGCCGTTCGAGTTGTTGCAGGTGAAGCTCTGCTCGCGGTAGCCGTCCGCGGTGATGCGCACCGCGTGGCTCCCGCCGGCGGGATCGCGCGCGACGTAGGGCGCGCTGTACTCGCTGTCGTCGACGAAGATGCGCGCGCCGGGGACGTTCACACGGAGCGAGATCGGGCCGGGCGGCGCCTGGATCGCGACGAGCGAGACATCGACCGTGGTGGTCTGTCCGACGGTGACCGTGACCTCGCGGCGGAAGGGCTCGTACCCCTCGAGGAGGACCTGCACGACGTACGTGCCGGCGGTGAGGCTGTCGCGGGTGTAGCTGCCGGGAGGCAGGCCTTCGCCGTTGATGCGCACGAGGGCGCCCGTCTGATCGACGAGCACGGCGATCGTGCCGGTGGACGCAGCGACGATCTGCGGACGCACGCGCGCGCGGACCTCGGCGCGACGGCCGGCCTCGACGACGATCGTCTGCGTGTACGGCGTTCCGTCCGAGGGGCGAACCTCGACCGTGTGGTTGCCGGCCGGCACGTCGTCGATGACGGCGGTGGTGACGAGGCCGGTCGGACGACCGTCGATGAAGATCGGAGCGCCCTCGACATCTGCGGCGACGAGGATCGATCCGGTCGTCGGCGCCGAGCGCTCGAGGATGATCGGCACGCGCACGACCTGACCGCCCTGCACCTCGACCCACTGCTCGAAGGCGTTGAAGCCCTCGCGCATCGCGCGGATCTGGTGGCGACCGGGCGGGAGGTTGTCGACGCGGAGAGGGACCATCTGGAGGATGCCGCCTGCGACGGGCTGACCATCGACCGTCACGCTCGCGCCGCGTGCGCCTTCGTTCGCGGCCGAGACCTCGATCGATCCGAGCGCGCGGAGCACGGCGCGGAACGTCTCGCGGCGTCGGGCCACGGTGACGACGAGGCGAGCCTCTTCGTAGTTCGCGAGCCTGAAGATCAGCGTGTGCGAGCCCGAGGGCACGCGCGCGGCAGTGATCGGCGTGACGCCCACGGGCGTGCTGTCGGGTGAGTCCACGTACACCGTCGCGCCCGGAGGCACCGACTCGATGTTCACGGGGATCATCACGACACGCTGGGCGTGCGCGGCGCTGGCCGCGAAGTTCGAGAGGACGAGAGCGAGGCTGACGATCGCCCCCGCCGCGAGGACTCGCAGTGCGTTGCGCATGGGGCCTCGATAGCAAACAAACGCCCCGCGGGACAAGCTCTGCTTGCCGGGCGAGGGGCCGCTGGCCCCTCTGCACACCCCGTCGCTCCTTCGTCGGAGACTCCACCTCCCGCCCGCTCCCGGGGGTTTCTTCGCACACCCCCC
>CAZCVE010000028.1:0-31338 GCA_964502175.1 uncultured Sandaracinaceae bacterium | reverse complement strand
GGGCCGGGGGCCCCTCTCCACCCCCGGTCGCTGGGTCGGGGCCGACCCCTCCCCGCCCCCGCCCGGGGGTTTTGCCTCCAAACCCCCGCCGCGAGGCGCCCCGAGAACCCTACTGCGTCACTTGATCGGCGTGGCCTTCAGCGCGGCCTTGCCGTCCTTCACGTAGACGGTGAAGCGCACCTTCGAGGTGCCGTGCGCCTGCTGGATCTTCTCCTGGTTCTTCCGGAGCGTCTCCTTGAACTTGTCGTACGTGAGGCCCGCGACCGGCTCGCCGCACTGCTGCTTGGTGGCGACGAACTGCTGGTAGGTCTCCTTGAAGTGCGCCTCGTCGCCGCCGCCGAGCGCGCTGAACGCGCCCGTGGCCGACTGCTTGATGAGCTCTTCGGGGACGCGCGAGACCATCGTCTGGCCCTCGTCGTCCTCGTCGTCGAGCGGCGACATGGGCGGAGGCGTGGGCATGGGCGCGCGGGGCGCTTGGACACTGCCGCCCGCGGCCCCCGACACACCGACGCCGATCAACGTCGAGGCGAGCGGAGAGTTGCCGAGCGAAGGCTTGGGGGGCGCAGGCGCGGCGGGAGGGGCGGGCGGTGCTGCCATCGGCGGGGGCGGCGTGGGCTGCATGGGAGGCATCGGCGGGGCGGCCGCGGGCATCGGCGGGGCGGCCGGAGGGCGCGGCGCAGGCGGTGCGACGGGCGGTGCCGCGGGCGGCGCAGCCGCGGGCGCGGGCGGACGGTTCGGCACGCTCTGGGGCGAGGGGATCGAGGCGAGGCCCGCCGCGCTGTTCGCGTCGCCGGAGAAGCCGAAGAACGACGACGACTGAGGGGCCGGCGCTTCACCGAGGATCGCGTCGAGGTCGGCGACCTTCTTCTTCGCTTGGCCGGCCTGCTCCTGAAGCTTGTCGAGCGCGTCGTTCACCGCGCTCGCGGCGATGCGGTAGCTGCCGCCGAAGTCCTGCACCTGGAAGCGATCGACCTCGCGCTTGCCCACCTTCACCGCGGCCTCGCGGAATTTGCCGAGCGGACGATCGCGCTCGAGGTAGACGAGGATCATCGCGATGAGGAGGAGCACGGCGGTCGCCGCGCCCGTGAACGGAAGCCCGGCCATCCAGTCGCTGCTCGACGCGAGCTCGAGGAGCGCGAGCGGCGAGGCGAGCGTGGGGACTGGACGCGCGAGCACGTAGCCAGCTTGCGCGCTGCCGACGAGCGGCGCGTAGATCGCGAGACCGCCCGTGGCGAGCGCGCTCGGATCACCGACCTCACCCTGCGCGTACGGGCCTGCGATCACGGTCGCGAGGTTCGCGCCCATGTCGTCGCGTCGAGGAGCGCCGGAGACACCCTCCGGCATCGCGCTGCCGATCATCGCGTCGCGGACGAAGAAGCCGACGCTCGCTCCCGAGAGGCGCGACACGAGGCGCGCGGCGAACACGTCGTCGATGCGCTTGCCGTGCACGATCGCGCCGGCGTACGCGCCGTTGTCGATCACGGGGCGCGCCGCCATTCGGTAGAGCTCGCCGTTCCAGAGCCACACGTCGTCGCGCGTGTAGCCAGAGAGCGCGCGCGAGACGAGCGGGAACGCGCCCAGACCCGCGCCGGGCGGCGGCGCTTGTCCACCGACCTGCGCGACGATGATGCCGGTGCGGTCGACCGCGAACACGAGGTCGCCGGCCATCTCTGCGAGCTGCGCGTTGAGCTCTCCGAGGCGTCGGCCCAGCGTCTCGCGCGTGGCCGCGGGGACCTCGGCTCCGGCCGTTCGCTGGTTCGCCTCACGCAGCGCCCCGCGCACGTCGCCGTTCGCGGCGATCGCGGCGATCGCGTCGATGCGCGTGCGCGCGTCGAGCTTGAGGACCATCTCGAGCTGCAGCCGATCGCGCGCGAGCTCCACCACGGCCTGATCGCGCTCGCGATCGTCCAAGAGGCGCGTCGCGATCACGGCGACCGCGATGCCCATGCCGGCGGCGATGGCGAGCACGAGGATCCAGAAACGGGAGAGCAGCATCGGGTGTCTTTCTCCGAAGAAACCAGGAACCGGCGAACGTGACTACGGGCGCGCGAGCGTGATGGGCGCGACGACGATCTCGTGCGTGTCGCCGACCGTGACGGCCTGCGCGGGCCCGACCTCGTGCTCGCCTTGGTAGACGTGGACGTTGTAGGTGCCGGGCTCGACGCCGCGGAACACGTAGCCGCCGGCCGGCTCGACGAACGCGCGCGCGACGAGATCCGGAAGGGCGTGCAGGTGCCCGCGCACGTGCGGAAGGCTGCGATCGCGAAGCGCCCAGTGGCCCGGCGCGCTCACGGTGAGCGGCCGCGCGTTGCCGGGCGCGGTCTGCACGGGACCGATCTCTGCGTTCTCGACGGCGAAGATCTCGTAGGCGCACGCGTCGTCGTTGCGCACGGGCGTCGCGACGCCCACGCGTACGATCACCGTGGACGGAAAGAGCGAGCCGTTGTGCATGCGCAGCGCGGGCTGCTCGCCCGTCGAGGGCGCGCCCGTGCCCGTGAGCACGACGGCGATCTCGCGCGCCGTCTCGACGTGCGCAGGGCTCGGCTCGAGGAAGCCGTTCCACTCTTCCCAGTAGCGGAGCCGCGCGTTCTCCGCGTCGGTCGGCGCCGTGATCACCGAAGGGAAGTCCGCCGGGACCGTGAGCGCGCCGCGCACGTCTCCCGCGAGCGCGCTGGCGGCGACGAGAGATCCGGCAGAGGCGAGAGCGAGCGCGGGGAGGACGGTCGACCGAGGGCGAGAGGACGAAGTGCGCATGGGCGCCCCGAGCCTACCGAACCCTTTCGATCGAGATCAACGTTTCCCGCGTGGCGGAAATCACCACTCGCGGCCACGCGCGGCGCGAGCCAGCCGCGGGCCACACGGAGCGGCCGCGACGACGCGTGCGGAGAAGCCCAGAGGACCTCCGACCGCACGCGGAGCTCAGCAGGAGCGGCTCAGAACAGGTCGCGGAAGCCGACGACGGGCTTCTTGCGGCCCTCGAGGATCGCGTTGACCGCGCGCACGAGGCGGGTCTTCGTCGGTCCCGAGATGGTCTCGCCGCGGATCGCCTTCTCGATCTGCGGAAGCGTGACCGGGCGGCCCGAGCGCGGCTTCTGCTTGAGGACTGCGTCGTCCTTCTCGACCTTGCCGGCCTTCATCGCGGCCTTCTTGGTGAGGAGCGCGAGGTCCGCGTCCGTGCGGCGCTCGATGCCCTTGGACGCGAGCACGATGCGGCGCGCATCGATCTTGTGGTTCTTGAGCGAGTCACTGAGCTTCGACATTCAATTCCCGTCGGCGAAAAAGGGCGCCGAACCTAAACGCAGGCTCGGAGGATCGCAAGTGGAACGTCGGTGTTCGTCGTCACACGCCTGCCACACGCGCGCTGGTATGGTCGGCGCACATGCCAGACGCCGCGTCGTTCGCCCTCGAGCCGCGCCCACTCCCGAGCCATCCGGGTGTCTCCCTCGAGGCGCGCCGGAACGGTGAGATCCTCGGCCGCCGCGCCTTCTTCGAGAGCCTGCGCGATGCCGCCCCGCTCCGCGTCGCGATGAGCGAGACGCTGCTCGGGCTGGGCCTTCCCGCGATGGCGTGGGAGACGGCGCCGCTGTCACGCGCGAACGCCGACCGCCCGATGCTGCAGCTCGTCCTGCCGCACCCGGCGCTCGCGCGCGCCGAGCCGGACTGGCGACCGTTCGAGGAGCACATCGCGTCCGGTGCGGGCACGGACGGCGTGCGTTGGTTCGAGAATTTCGGTCACGACGCGAGGCTCGTCGTGCCGTGTGCGTCGCGCCCGAGCAGCCGCTTCGGTCACCTCGCGAGCTTCCTCACCAGCGCGAGCGCGACGCAGCGGGACGCGCTCTGGCAGCTCGTCGGTCGGCTCGCGTGTGAGCACCTCGAGCGCAGCGACGCGCCCGTGTGGGTGTCGACGGCGGGCATGGCCGTCTCGTGGCTCCACGTGCGGCTCGATCTGCGCCCCAAGTACTACCGGACGGACACGCTGCGCAGCCCCGACGCGTAGCTCGCGATGACGCGCTGCGGCGTCTGCCGAGGCTTCCCTGGCCCGCGCGTTCCGTGCTAACCGCTTCGGCCTTCGAGGAGCAGAACAGAATGCCGAACGCGTACATCTCGGGAGTCGGTGGGTACCTGCCGCCGGACGTCGTCACGAACGACGAGCTCGCGAAGCGCTACGGGATCGACACCACGCACGAGTGGATCCATCAGCGCACCGGCATCGAAGAGCGACGCTACGCCGCAGAGGGCGTGGGCTCCTCGGAGATGGGCTACTACGCCGCGCAGAAGGCGCTCGAGAACGCGAAGCTGTCGATCCGCGACATCGACATGATCATCTTCGCGACGCTGTCGCCCGACATCCACTTCCCCGGATCGGGCTGCCTCATGCAGCGCCGCTTCACGGAGCTGTTCGAGGGCGAGCTGCCCCGCTACGTGCCTGCGCTCGACATCCGCAACCAGTGCTCCGGCTTCGTCTACGGGCTCGCGATCGGCGCGGGCATGGTGCAGGCGGGGACGGCGAAGAACATCCTGCTCGTGGGCTCCGAGACGCACTCGGCGGCGCTCGACATGACGACGCGCGGCCGCACCGTGACCTCGCTCTTCGGCGACGGCGCGGGCGCCGCGATCATCAGCGCCACCGACGACCCGAAGCGCGGCCTCCGCAAGTGGCAGCTCGGCGCGGACGGCCGCGGCGCCGAAGCGCTCTGCATGCGCGTCTGGGACATCAAGAAGCGTCCGTTCATCGACACGCCGAACGGCCGCGACGGCGTCGGCGTGATCCCGCCCGAGATCATCTGGCCGCAGATGGACGGCAAGCAGGTCTTCAGGAACGCCGTCGAGAAGATGTGCATGTCGCTCATGGGCGTCTGCTTCGAGATGGGCCTCTCCGCCGAGGACATCGATCTGTTCGTCTTCCATCAGGCAAACATGCGGATCAACCAGTACGTGGCGAACTCGCTCGGCATCCCCGAGAACAAGCTCATCCACAACATCCACAAGTACGGCAACACCACCGCCGCCACGATCCCGCTGCTGCTCTGGGAGGCCGTCGAGACGGGCCGCCTCAAGCCGGGGATGAAGGTCGCGATGAGCGCGTTCGGCGCCGGCTACACGTGGGGCGCCGCGATCATCGACTGGTGATCACGCGAGCGTGACGAGGCGACGACAAGGGAGCTCCGGGCCCGCGGTGATGCGAGCGATCGCATGGCGCGCGGGCCTCTTCGCGTCCGTCGTCGCGCTCTCTTCTGCGAGCGGCTGCACGTGCGAGCCGATGTTCGATCCGCCGGTCGATGCAGCGCGCGTGACGCGCGATTCAGCGACGGACGTGCCGACGGCGATCGATGCGATGCGCGACGATGACGACGCGCAGGTCGCGTCGATCGAAGACGCGTGGATCGATCGCGTCGATGGCTGCGTGTCGCCGCTGCCGCTCGATCGCTCGGGCCAGCCGTGTGTCGACGGCAGCGACTGTCCGCCCGGCCTCGTGTGTCTCCCGCCGGGCTCGCTCTCGCCGAGCGCGAGCTGTCAGGTGCCCGCGCTCACGGGGTGCGCGTGTCCCGAGGGCTCGACGCTCGCGAGCCACGTGACCGGGTCCAGCGTCCAGGCGGTCTGCGCGCCCGTCACTTGCCCCGCGCGCGAGACCGATCCTTCGCGGCTCGGCGCACCGTGCGAGACGCTGCGCGACTGCGCCGACTGGATGATCTGCGAAGGCGGTGCAGGCGGCGCGGCGAGCCGCTGCGCGCTGACGTGCACCGAGCAGTGCAGCTGCCCTGGCGATCTGCGCTGCGAGTCCGTCGCGATCCCGAGCGGCGTGTCCACGCGCTGCGTGGAGTAGCGGCTTCCGTTCGTCGGTTCGCGGCTCCATCATCGCCGCCATGCGCCGCAGCCCGCTCGCCTTCGTCGCCACCTCGCTCGCTCTCGTCGCGTGCGATCCACCCGCTGCGCCGATCGATGCGAGCGTCGGGCCCGATGCGATCACGATCGACGACGCGCCCGAGATCGACGCGTTCGTGCCGGTGATGGACTGGCCTGCGTCCGAGGTGCCTGCGTCGATCGAGATCGAGCCGGGCATCGTGCGCGAGCTGATCACGATGGAGGGCTTCGATGCACCGCCGAACCCGACGACGTCGAGCGACACGCCCGCCGAGCTGGATCGCGCGCGCTTCGTCCGCTACCGCGCGAGCACGGCGACCGAGCCGCGCGCGGTCGTGATCGCGATGCCCGGCATCTTCGGCGGCGCGGGCAGCTTCGAGCCGCTCGCACGATCGCTCGTGCGTCGCTCGATCGCGGGCGCCGCGCCGATCGAGGTGTGGGCGATCGATCGTCGCTCGAACGGGCTCGAAGATCTGCGCGGCCTCGACGCGGCGGAGGCCGAGTCGAACGCCGACATCGCGCGCGGCTACTACTTCGGACGCGACACCGTGGGCGGTGAGGCGTTCGGCGGGTTCGTCGCGCAAGACGGCGTCGCCTACATGAGCGAGTGGGGCCTCACGACGCACTTCGGAGATCTCCGCGCGATGATCGAGCGCGTGCCCGAGGCCGCGCGACGCGGGCACGTGTTCCTCCTCGGTCACTCGCTCGGCGCCTCGATGACGGAGACCTTCGGCGCGTGGGTCTTCGAGGACGGCGTGCGAGGCAGCGATCTCCTCGCGGGCCTCGTGCTCGTCGACGGAGCCGCCGGCGACGCGCCGATCACCGAGACCGAATACACCGAGGGCGGTGGCTCGGGCTTCATGCCGATCACGGGCCTCACCGCGATCCGCGACGAGACGCGCTACATCGCGCTCCCGATCCTCGGCGTGAGCGTCTACGCGCAGGCCGAGATCGTCGCGATGGCCGCGGTGCTCTCGCCGGACGAGGTGAGGACGGGCGATCGCGATCGCGACCGTGTGCTCCGCACGCTGCTCAGCGTGTCGGGCACGCTGCCGCCGATGACGAACGAGGCCGCGTTCGGCTTCGGCTTCGACGACGCGTCGAACGGCCTCTCGTTCGCGGCCGTCTCGATGGGCCAGCCCGTGGGCCCCGTGGAGCCCTACGAGAGCCTCTTCGGGAGCACGCTCGAGCGTCCGTCGGATCGCACGGTCACGTACACCTGGATCGACGCGCCCGACACGAGCCCCGCGGAGTGGACGCCGCTCGCCAACCTCGCCGACGCGTGGGTCTCGGGCCGCACCAACTTCGCCGAGTGGTACTTCCCTGCGCGCCTCAGCCTCGATCTCGGCGCGTGCGGCGGCCTCGCGATCGAAGATGGCGCGTGGCAGGACATGCAGGCGCTCGGCTGCACCAGCGGCGACTTGATGGACGCGCCGGTGCTCGCGATCGCCGCGGGCCTCCGCGATGTCGCGAGCTACGAGAGCTCACGCCTGCGAGGCGCGCCGATCGGCGCGGGTCGTCCGAACGCGGGCGCGGCGCGAGACGACGACCTCGCGTACCGCATCGTCGACGCGACCACGATGACGCACATCGATCCGCTGACGGCGACCGACACCGAGGCGAACGTGGTGCCCGAAGAGATCCTCGCGTTCGTGAGCACGAACGTGGCGAGCGGGACCACTGGCCCGATCGATCTTCCTTGATCGGGAGCGCGGTCTCTCACTGCTCGAAGCGCATCGAGACGATGCGCATCGCCTCGGCGTCGAGCGCCTGATCGAAGCGCTCGCCGCCGAGGGAGCCCTCGGGCAGCGGGAGGAACGTGCGCACGAGCAGGCGATCGTCGTGCGGCCACACGAGGACGCCGCAGCCGTGCGGTGCAGCGCTCTCGGCGCCCGGCTCACGCGTGTACGCCAGGCCGCGCACGATGTCTTCGCCGTACGTGAGATCCGCGCTCGTCGAGAAGCACTCCGCGCGCGGCTGACACGAGGCGAGGCGGTCGGGCACCACGCCGCGCATCGCGAGGCTCCACAGCGCGACGCGCGCGGCGCGATCGAGCAGCTCGGGCGCCAGCGGACAGTGCGGCGCCTCGGGCGCGCCGATCACGATCCGGATCGGCTCGGTCGTGGGCAGCGTGACCGTCGTGCTGCCGCACGGGCCGAGCATGCCCGCGCTCGTGAGGCCGCTGCACACACGCACGATGTAGCGACCTGGCGGTGGCCCGAACGCGTCGAAGCAGAGTCGACCGTTCTCGTTCGCGCGGCGGCGCACGAGGCCGTTCCAGTCGAGCTCCACCGCCTCGTTCGGATCGATCGTCATGCGTCGCGTCTGCGGCCGCTCGCACTCGGGGCACGCCTGACCGCAGGGGCAAGCGCACTCGCGGAGCTGGCCATCGGGCTCGTCGACCGAGTCGGCGACGAGGAGGCCGAGCGGCTGATCGAGCGACGCGAGGGCGACGCTCTCGAGAACGCCGAACGTCGTGTCGATCGTGAGGGTCTCCATCGCGCGCGACTCGACGACGAGGTGCGCGGGCGTCGGCGCGGTGTCGACGGGCGTGGGGAGGATCGTCGGTGACGGAAGGCGCGGGCCGCCGCCTGCGCTCGCGGCGAGATCGAGCGTCGGAGTCACCAGCTCGGTCGTCGCGGGAGGTCGTGTGGTGGCGCGCGGCGTGGGGCTCGGGCGCTCCGACGAGCCACAGCCGACCACGAAGCAGAACACGAAGAGGAGCAATGCCGCGTGTCGTCGCATGGGGACCGACCTCAGCGCGGCGCGCTGCGCGAGACCTCGAGGATGATGTGTGTGGGTCGACCATCGGTCGACGCAGGGAACGGTGTTCGCTCGAGCGCCGCGTCGACGCACGGCAGGGCGCGATCGATCTCGGGGACCATCGTCTCGAGCTCGCAGCGCGTCGCGCCCGAGGCCTCGACGTGCAGCGACGCGCGGATCGAGCCCACGGCATCGTTGCCGAGCACGCTGCGGTAGCAGCGCTCGACGCGATCCTGCTGCGCGGAGAGCGCGCGACGCGCGACGAACGCCGTGATCGGACCCGACGTTGTCCGCACGGTGATGGTCACGTTCGAGGTGATCGCCGGTCGCGGGGGCGCCATGTCCTCCTGCGGCGCCGGATCCGCGGCCTCGACCTCGACGATGGCCTCCGTCTCGGCCGGGTCCGTCGACGCGCCTTCGGTCGTCGCCTCGTCGGTCGTCGTCGACGCCGTCTCGGTCGGCGTCTCCGTCGCGCCGGTCTGGGTCGTCGCGCCGTCGTCGCCGGACGACTCGGCCGTCACGTGATCGCTCGTCGCGTAGTGCCCGCGCCCGCAGCCCACGAGCACCAGCAGCATCACCATCCAGGTCTTGCGCATCGTCACGCCTTCTTACCGCGAGACAGCGCTTGAGCTTGGAGGACCTCGCGCTCGTCCAGGCGCACACCTGCGTCGGGATCGAGCATCACCGCGGCCGTCACGATCGCGTAGACGGACTCGAGCAGGAAGCGGAGCAGCGTGTCGCGATCCACGGCCTTGCGATCGAGCCAGTCGATCGTCGCCGCCTCGACGAGGCCGAGGTAGCTGCGCACCGCGAGCCTGAACACCGGCCTCGGGTTCTTCTGGCCCATGTTCGCGAGCATGCGACCGAGGATGCGCTCGCGCGTCGCGTCGACGAGCTCGGTGACCTCCGGGTCGTTGCCGATGCCTCCACGCAAGAGCGTGAGGAACGCCGCCGAGTGCTCCTCGGCGAAGTCGAGGTAGCCCTCGAGGCCGGCGCGCGCGCGCTCCGCAGGAGGGAGCTCCGCGCCCACCTCGGTCGCCTCGACGAGGCTGTCGGCGGACTCGCGCACGATGGCCACGTAGAAGCCGCGCTTGCTGCCGAAGTAGTGATAGAGGAGCCCCTTCGAGATCCCCGCCGCTTCGGCGATGTCGTCGATCGAGATCTCGTCGTAGGCGCGCTCGCCGAAGAGCGTGCGACCGAGCGCGAGCAGCTGCTCGCGACGCTCGTCGAGATCGAGGCGCTTGCGAACGTCGTCGTCGGTGGCGCCCGTGGCGCTGCGGCGAGTCGCCTTCTTCGTCGCCGAGCGAGGAGCGGGCGCGCGGGTCTTGCGCGACGCGGGCCGTGTCATCGGCGACAAGCTACCCGGGTCGCCCCGAGTTGTGAACGCATGTGACCGCTCGGACGACGCTGTTGACTCTCGTTCAAAGTCGTTCATCCTCTCTTGAACCAAGTTCAACACAGTCCTTCCGGCGCGCGTCCGCGTCGGTGAGCGAGGTGGACCATGGATGGATCTTCTGGCGGAACCGAGACGACGACGAAGGCGAAGGCCCTCGGCCAGGCGCAGCGCATCAAGGTGCGCGCGATGGGCTTTCCCTTTCGTGACGCGGGCATCCCACGCCACTGGTTCATGGGGAGCCCGCACCTCACGCACCTCTCGAACGCGCTCCAGGCGCTGTTCCCCGCGGGCGAGCAGTTCTTCATCCGCTCGGTGAAGCACTACGAGAAGCAGATCGACGATCCGGAGCTGCGCGCGCGCATCCGGGGCTTCTACGGGCAGGAGGGGCGACACGGTCACGAGCACGAGCGGTTGTTCAAGGTGCTCGAAGAACAAGGCTACGAGCTCGAGAGCTTCCTCGAGTGGTACGAGGATCTCGCGTTCGGCAAGCTCGAGAAGCGGGTCTCGCCCGCGATGCGGCTCGCGGTCACCGCGGCGCTCGAGCACTTCACCGCCGCGATGGGTCGGAACGCGCTGACGAGCGACTTCCTCGACGAGGCGCACCCGATCATCGCCGACCTCATGCGCTGGCACGCGGCCGAGGAGATCGAGCACAAGTCCGTCGCGTTCGACGTCTTCATGGCGGTCGATGGCCGCTACCACGTGCGCGTCCTCGGCCTCTTCGCGGCGCTCGTCGGCCTCACGCGCTTCTGGGCCGAGGGCACCAAGCACTTCCTCCGTGAGGAGAAGAAGATGGGTACGGACCTCAGGGCAGCGGCGAAGGCCGCGCGCGAGAACCCGCGCCTCCAGCTCGAGCGGAAGCGCCGCGCGGAGATGTTCCGGAACGCGGTGCTCGAGTACCTGCGCCCCGGCTTTCATCCCGACGACGTCGACGACTACGAGCTCGCGCGCAGCTACCTCGAGAGCATCGGTCGCCTCGACGGCTGATCCGCTCGGCGGCTGATCAGATTGCGTCGAGAACGAGTGTGTCTACATCGCGGACGCGGCGTCCACGACCTGGATGCGGTGGTGGATGATGCTGCCGGCGGCGACGTCGGGGTGGAGGAAGAACACGACGAGCCGGTCGCCCATCACCGTCATCTCGAGCTCGCTCGCGAGGCTCTCGTTGCGATCGCTCGTGAGCGTGATGCGCCCGGTCTCGGTGCCGAGGCCGTTGCGACGCACGACCGAGAGCGCGAGCTGCCCGTCGGTGTGGAAGACGCTCGTGCCGTCGAAGCCGAGGCCGCGCGTTCCGTCGTAGGTGCCCGACGTGATCGGCAGCGTCGTCGTCGCGCTCCAGCTCGGATCCCAGAGCCGCAGCGCGAGGCCCGAGCCGCCACCCGTGGTGACCGTCACGTGTCCGGCGGCGCCGCGCGACGCGAGCGCGATCTGCTCGCCGTACACCCCGAGGTCGCGATCGACGCCGAGCGTTCCGTCGGCGGCGAGCGAGCGCACGTGGAAGTAGTCGGCGCGCCCGCCGTCGGGATCGTCGTGTCGGTAGAAGATCGTCCAGCCGTCGTTCCACACGACGTGCGGCGAGGAGCCGTACTGCGGCGCCGTCGTCGCGCTGACGACCTGCTCGGCGCGCATCGTTCCGTCGGGCGCGACGATGCCGGCGTGGAGCTGTCGATCGCTGCTCTCGGACCACACGACCATCACCTCGCCGCTCGTGGGATGCGCCGTCGCGACGATGCTCCCGAGCTGGATGTCGGGCGTGGTGACGAGGCGCGTCTCGGCGAGCACCTGCGTGCCCGTCGCCTCGTAGGCCGCGACGTAGAGCGCGCCGTCGCAGCGGGTGCAGGTCTCCGGCGCGGGGTCGTGTCGAGGGTCCGACCAGAACACGAAGAAGCGATCGCGCGCCCACGCGATCGACACGCTGATCGCAGGGCCCGGCGCCGTGGTGACGCGCACGGGGCCGATCGGCGTGGCGGAGAGCGACGGACCGAGCACGAGAAAGAAGACCTCGTCGTTGTCCGAGCCCATCACCTGCTGGCTGTACGCGAGCCCCATCGTGCCCGTGCACGGATCGATCGCGAGATCGCCCGCGTCGAAGAAGTCCATCCCGTAGCGGCCCGTCGTCGGAGTGCGCACGCCGAGCGCGGGCGCGGTCGGGGTCACGCAGCTGCCGCCGCAGAGCACGCTGCCGAAGCCGCAGTCCGTCACGGCGGCGTCGACGGCTCGCGCGTCGATCGATCGCGCGTCGTCCGCGGAGGACGAGAAGGCGTCGTCGCTCGGAGATGAAGACGCGTCGTCATCGGAGCGCACGTCGTTCGTCGTGGTCGCGTCGATCGCGCCTTCGTTCGCGTCGAGGTCGGCGGGCACGCAGCGCGCATCCGAGGTGCAGCGCTCGCTCGCAGCGCAGGCGGGGTTGCATGCCGACACGCACGCGCCGCGGACGCACGCGAAGCCATCGCGGCACGCGGGCTCGCACGAAGCCTCCGGGTCGGAGCAGCCGATCGCGGTGAGCATCCCGAGGCCGAGCGCGAGGGAGACGAGAGTCGAGCGGAGCATGCGCGCATGGTACGCGGGCGCTTCGATGCGACACACGTGGTGATTGCGCGCGTCCCGCGCCTCCGCGACGCTCCGCCATGCGCAAGTGGATCGCGTCCGCGTTCGTGCTCGGTCTGACGTCGTGGGGTTGCTCGAGCGGCGAGCAGCCGACGACGGTCGATCACACGACGGGCGATCACGAAGAAGCTTCGCCGCCCGTCGTCGAGCGCGCGGCACAGACGCCCGCTCCCACGACGGCTCCCGCGATCGATCTGGCGGCGGTCGATCCGGCGGTGGTCGATCCACAGCCCATGGCGGTCGATCCGACGGCGGTGGAGGAGGGCTCGACCGAGCCGGCCGCCGCAGTCACTCCGATGGCTCGCGTCGTGGGGTGGTCGGGCTGGGCGTACGAGGACCACGTGCTCCCGACTCGCCCGCAACGTGCCGGTGCGACGGCGCTCGAGGGCGACCTCTGCGGGCTTCACTTCGCGATCGCTGGCGTCCCCGCACAGTCGCGCTGCACGGACGCGCACCTCGCCGACCGACTCGACTGCATGGGGCGTGAGCGGCAGTTCGAGGAGTACGTCGACCCGGACGACGCGGAGGGCCGCGCGCTCGCGCGTGCGCAGCAGCGCGCCCAGCTCTTCGTGCGTGACGCGCGCCAGGAGCTCGTGTTGGGCGCGTACTCGGTTCGAGGCGTCGACTGCCTGGAGGGCGTGACGGTCGTCGCGATCGCGAGCGGCGCGTTCGGTTCACACCGCGCGTTCGTCGCGCTCGAGATGAGCGACGGGTCGATCGCGCGGGCTCGCGAGGTCACGGTCGAAGACCCACAGGAAGATCTCTCGGACTGCGCGAACGCCTGGGACGGCGTGGACCTCGTTCCGATCGTGCGCGACGGCGCGCTCGTGGGCTCGCTCGTCGTCGGCTCCTCCGTGAGCGTGCGGTTCGCGCTCGGGGTCGGCGAGACGGGTCCGTCGGGCATCCTCGAGTTCATGGCGAGTGAGACGATGTCGGGCTACCTCGAGCGCAACGGGGTGCTCGAGGCGGTGTCGCGCGACCACGCGATGCCGGCGCCGTGTCCGATCGTGGTCGCCGACCCGGACGGCAGGACCAACGTGCGGCCTCTCCCGAACACTGGCCGTGCGCCCGTGGGCACGCTCCCGAACGGCACGCGCCTCGACCCCGTCGAGCAGCGTGGTCGCTGGTACCGCATCGACGCGCCGCTCCGCGGCTGGGTGTTCGCGGACGGTCTCTTCCGTAGCTGCGATCCTCCCTGAGGTGCGATCGCCGCCGCGCTCGACGAGCGATCCGCTGCGCGCAAAGCTCGCGGCCGTGATGGATCGACGCGCCTTGCTCCTCGTCGCCGCGGGCCTCGCCGCGTGCGGCTCGTCCTCGGACACTCCGCCCGCCACGGCCCTCGCGCCGACCGATCCCACGGCGGATCCGCCCGCGACGGCGACCACGGAATCGCCCGGAACGGAGGGCGATCCTGCGCCTGCTGCTGCGGGAGGCGCGCCGCGCGTCCGCTATGCGCTCGCGCGCCACGTGCCGCGGGCGGAGCTCCGACAAGACGACACGCTCGTGCTCGACATGGGCGTGCCCGGCTCGGCGAAGTACACGATCGGTGGCTGGCGGACGCGCGTCGGCGCGAGCGTGAGCGAGCGCCCCGAAGGTCAGCCGCCCGCGACCTCGAGCGTGATCGAGAACGTGACGGGCTTCGTGATCCTGCCGAGCGACGAGGCCGGCCCACGCAGGGTGCGCATGCGCGCGCGCGCCGTCGGCGACGGACGCCTGACAGCCTACGTCGATCAAGAGACCGTGGGCCTCGCGCGCCTTCCGACGGACGGCACGTACGGCATCGTCGAGCTGACGATCCCCGCCGAGCGCCTGCACGTCGGCGACAACATGCTGCAGCTTCGCGTGTCGCAGACGGGCGTGCTCTCGCGCCCCGCGAGCGAAGGTGGCGTGATCTCGAACGCGGGCATCGTGATCGACTGGATCCGCGTCGGCCCCGTGCTCGCGGAAGGCGCGACCGACGCACACGCGGACGATGCGCCGCCTGCGCCCGACGCGCTGGCCACGATGGATGGCTCGCACGCGCGGCTCGCGATCCCCGATGGCTGGACGCTCGGCTACACGATGGAGATCCCGAACGACGCGCGCCTCCGCGGCGTCGCCGAAGGAGAAGGCAGCGTCGAGGTGATCGCGGCGCGCGATGGCCGCGAGCCGACGCGCGTGGGTCGCATCACAGCGGGCAGCTTCGATCTCGATCTCGGCGCGCTCGAGGGCTCGATCTCGCGGCTCGATCTGCGCGCGTCGGGCGACGTGCGGCTCACCGATCCGAGCGTCGTCACGCTCGATGCGCGTCCCGTGGCCACGAGGCCGACGATCCGCAACGTGCTCGTCTACCTCACCGACACGCTGCGGGCCGACAAGCTCCACCCCTACCGCGAGAGCTCACGCGTGCGCACACCGTCGCTCGATGGCTGGGCCGCGACGGCGGCGGTCATGATGCGCGGGCACGGCCAGGAGAACTGGACGAAGCCGAGCGTCGCGACGCTGCTGTCGGGTCTCTTTCCGTGGGAGCACAACGCGACCACGGAAGACGCCGTGGTGCCCGACGACGTGCAGCTGCTCTCGGAGCGTCTCGGTCGTGAGTTCCACTCGGGCGCGTTCATCGCGAACGGCTTCTGCTCCGATCGCTTCGGCTTTCGTCAGGGCTGGGACACCTTTCGCAACTACATCCGCGAGGGTCAGCGCACGCAGGCGCAGTTCGTGGCCGCCGACGTGATCGGCTGGCTCGACGCGCGGCCGCAGGATCGGCCGTTCTTCCTCTACGTGCACACCGTCGATCCGCACGTTCCGTACTTGCCGCCGTCCGACATGCTCGCGCTCTACGATCCGGATCCGTACGAAGGCCCCGTCGACTTCAACCGCGATCGCGAGCTGCTCGAGCACGTGAAGAGCGGCTCGCAGGCGCTGAACGAGCGCGATCGCGTGCACCTCGAGGCGCTCTACGACGGCGAGATCACCTACCACGACGCCCACTTCGGCTCGATCATCGAGGCGCTCGAGCGACGCGGCGTGGCGGACGAGACGATCGTGATCTTCACCGCCGACCACGGCGAAGAGTTCTGGGATCACGGCTCGGTCGGTCACGGACACAGCGTCTACGAGGAGCTGATCAACGTGCCGCTCATCGTGCACGTCCCCGGCGTGACCGACGGAGGCCTGCGCATCGAGGACTCGGTCGGTCTCGTCGACGTGCTGCCCACGATCTACGACGCGCTCGGGCGCGACATCCCGAGCGATCTGTCGGGTGAGTCGTTCCTCCCGCTCTTGCGCGGCGAGGCCGCAGACGCGCCGCGCGTGGCGGTGACGGGCTTCATGGAGGGCTGGCGCGCGGTGAACGTCGGGCGTCTCAAGCTCATCCAGCGCACGGAGCGTCGCGTGATGCTGCACGACCTCGTCGAGGATCCGGACGAGGTGACCGACGTGGCCGCCGATCGACCCATCGCAGTGCGCTATGCGCGCGGCCTCCTCGGCCTCCACCTCGCGGGCGTCGAGCGGCCCTCGCGTCGACGCGCGGCCATCCGACAGCAGCGCATCGAGATCGACCCCGAGACCCAAGCGCAGCTCGAGGCGCTCGGCTACGCGGGCGCCTCGCGCGCAGGCGTCGTGTCACCCGAGGACGAGCCCGAAGAGTGAGCCCGAGGGGTGAGCCCGAAGCGTGAGGTCTGGGCTCAGGGCGACGTGTTGTGGAAGCGCACGCGATCGTTCTCGAGCCAGCCGAGGACCCAGTCGAGCATCAGCGTTCCATCGGCGGAGCGCTGCGTCGCGGCGTTGCCGAGGATCACGTGCGCGGTCGACGTCACGACGAAGTAGCGAGTCGTGTCGTTGTCGTCGAGCGTGGTGAGGAGCGGATCGTAGAGCGGCGCGATGTCGGGCACGCCCCAGAACGCCGTGATCACCTCGTCGTTCGTCGTCGCCAGCAGGCCGAAGCGTGACTCGGGGTAGCGCGCGTCGAAGTAGTCGTCGTAGGCGGAGAAGCGCGTCGCGCAGTCCGTGCAGTCGGCGGGCGTGTACATGTTCCACGCCGTGCGCCACTCGGCGTACTGCGCGGTGGCCGGCGCGAGCAGCGGGGAGCAGTCCGCGAGGAGCGCGAGATCGGCGTCGGGCCACGCGTCGGCGTAGCGACCCCAGTTGAGCTGCGTGCCGTAGCCACCTGCGGAGAAGCCGATGACACGCACGCGGTCGAGCGCGGGCCACGCGGAGGACATCGCGTCGATGATGCGCTGCGTGTTGGGCGCGCCGCGGTGATGGAGCCGCGCGCCCGAGGGTGCGCCTGCGTAGTCCTGTACGGCGTCGCCCGCGTGGAGGTCGCCGGTGCAGTACGGGATGAAGACGATGTTCGCTTCACGGAACGGGTTCAGCGCGTTGGCGCGATCGTCCCAGCCCACGCTCGTCACGAGCGCACGCTCGGTCTCGAAGATCGCGCGCGTGTAGTCCTCGGCGACGTGCGTCGCGGTGTTCATCGTGAAGCACGTCTGCGCGTTCCAGCACGCGCCGCCGCCCATCACCACGACGAGCACGTCCGTCGCGCCTGCGTGCGGGTTCACGCCGATCGAGAGCGGCGTGCCGTTGCCGCACACGGCGCCTGCCATCGGGACGAAGGACCACGTGTCGTTCGGGAGGTCGGACAGGCTCGTCGCCGGACCGGCGTCGTCCGTGGTGCTCGGCGCGTCGCTGCCTGGCGCGTCGCTCATGGGGGCGGGCGCGTCGGTCCTCACGCCGACGTCCGCGCCCACGTTCGGATCGCTGCAGCCACTGGTAGAGAGGAGAAGACAGACGGCCGCGCCCACGAGACTCGTTCGCATCGCGGGAGGGTACCGCGCGATGCATCGATGCGACGCGGACCTTTCGTGGTTGAAAAGCTCGCCTCTCTCGCGAGCGATTTTGCTGGGCTTTCATCTCGTACGACGCTGGCCCGGCAAGTGCTTTATTGCCCACCATGGTCGAGCGTCAACGCATCGACGAGAGCGTGGAGCGGCTCTTGTCGTCACTGATCGGTACCGCGGTGGCGCGGACGATCGTGAAGCAGGCGCACGGCCGCGCCGGACAGGTGTTGGCCGCAGACGACGCGCTGTCGGCCCGCGCCTTCGTGCGAGGCCCCCTCCTCGAGGTGCTGTCACCGCTCGTCGGTCGCGGCGAGGCGGCGCGGCTCGCGTACAAGGTCGAGCGCTCGCTCGCCGAAGAGCGCGACTGGCCGGTGCCCGAAGAGGACACGCTGCCGGGCGCGAGGCGCAGCTCGAACCCGGGCGGCGGCAACGGCGCGAACGAGCGCTGATCAGGCGCGCCCCGCGGCGATGCGGGTGCTGGGCTCGCACGGCGGGTGCTGGGCTCGCGCGGCGGGCGCTGGGCTCGAGCGGCCTGTCGGGCTAACGTCGCGCCCTCATGCGCAACGCCGTCGCCTTCCTCCTCGCTTCGCTCACGCTCGCGGTCTCGATGCCGGCCTCGGCGCAGACCACGCCCCGCGTTCAGGTCACGGACTTCACGGTCGACGGCGATCCGCCGCCGGCTGCGTACCGACAAGTCTTGGCCGACGGGATCCGCCCCACGATCGGCGACGTGGAGCAGTGTTACAACCGGCGCCTCGCGGTGCGGCCGACGCTCGCGGGCGACTACCGGCTGCGCCTCTGGGTGTCGGCGCGCCAGGTGATCCGCGCGACGGGCGAGACGAGCATCGGAGACACCGAGCTCGAGGAGTGCGCGCGCGCTGCGATCCGTCGCTTCACGCTGCCGCCGCAGGCGCCCGAGGGTGGCGCGACCGTGCGCTTCGTCGTGCGCTTCACCGCACCGCCGCCCGGCACCGTCCCGCCCGCGGTGACGACGCCGGTCACGCCGCCCGCGCCGGTGATCGTGCAGACGCCTGTGGCGCCCGTCGCGCCGCCCGTCGTGCAGACGCCGCGCGTCGCCGTCGAGGTTCGTTCGCCGTCGGGCGGGCTGACCGCCGAGGCGATCACGAGCGCGTTTCCGGCGCTGGTCTTCGAGCCCTGCGCCACGGGCGTGACCGGCACGCTGCCGGTGACGCTGACCATCTCGACGCGCGGCCGCGTCACCGCGCGTGCCTCGCGCGGCACGACCGCGAGCGCCGCGGCTGCGAGCTGCGCGGTGCGTCAGGCGCGCACGGTCACGACGCCCGCCGCGCGCCGCGCGAGCACCGCCCGTCTCACGCTCACATTCCTCCGCTGATAGGCACCCTCGCGGCTGGTACGCTGGCCGCGATGAGCGCCATCACCTTCGAGCTCGACGGCGAGCCTGTCCGCGCGCTGGACGTCGACCCGAACACGACGCTCCTCCACTGGCTGCGCGCCAACGCCAAGACCGGCACGAAAGAGGGCTGTGCCGAGGGCGAGTGCGGCGCGTGCGCGATCGCGTGGCGCGCGAACGGACCCGACGGTCAGGCGCGCTGGGAGGTCGTGAACGCCTGCCTCGTGCTCATGCCGTCGGTGCACGGTCGTGAGCTCCTGACGAGCGAAGGGCTCGCGAGCAAGACCGAGGGCGAGCTCCACCCCGTGCAGCGCTGCATGGCCGACGGCGGTGGCTCGCAGTGCGGCTACTGCACGCCCGGCTTCGTGGTGAGCCTCTTCGGCGAGATGTATCGGGGCAAGGACGGTCCCTTCGATCCCGAGTGCATCGCCGGCAACCTCTGTCGCTGCACCGGCTATCGACCGATCCGCGAGGCCGCCGAGAAGCTCGCGTCGATCCGTGCCAAGTCGAAGGACGCGCCCGATCCGTTTCGTGATCGGCTCGCGACGCCGGTCGCGCCGCTCGAGGCGAGCGAGCACACGATCACGGTCGGGCAGACGTCGCGCACGTTCGCGCGCCCGAGCTCTCTGCTCGACGCGGTCGCGATCCTCTCTCGCGAGCCCTCGCGCACGATCGTCAACGGCGGCACCGACGTGGTCGTCGAGGTGAACCAGCGCCACAAGCGCAACGACGGCTACCTCTCGCTCGAGGCCGTGCGCGAGCTCTTCGTGTTCGACGATCGCGACGACGCGCTCGTGATCGGCGCGGGCATCTCGCTCGCCCAGATCGAAGAGAGGCTCCACACGCTCGACGGACCGACCGCGCTCGGACGCGCGCTGCCGATGCTCACCGAGCTCCTGCCTCTGTTCTCCTCGCGCTTGATCCGCACGCGCGCGACGTTCGGCGGCAACCTCGGCACGGCCTCGCCCATCGGCGACGGACCGCCCGCGCTGCTCGCGCTCGACGCGGAGCTCGTGCTCGCGTCGCACGACACGAAGACGAACGCGATCGCGCGCCGCATCGTGCCGCTCGCCACGTACTTCCTCGGCTACCGCAAGACCGCGCGCGCCGCGAACGAGGTGATCGAGGCCGTGCGGATCCCCAAGCCGTACGCGTCGCTCCAGCGCTTCTACAAGGTGTCCAAGCGTCGGCTCGACGACATCTCGAGCGTCGCGGCTGCGTTCGCGATCGATCGCGATCACGAGGGTCGCGTCACGCGCGCGCGCCTCGCGTTCGGCGGTGTCGCGGCGGTGCCGCTGCGCCTCACCGACATCGAGCAGCGCCTCGTCGGCAAGCGCCTCGCTGCCAGCGACGTCGAGCCGCTCGCGATCGCCGCGAGCGAGAGCGTCACGCCGATCGACGATCACCGCGCGAGCGCGCGCTACCGCAAGGCGATGGTCGCGAGCCTGCTCCGCAAGCTCGCGTTCGACACGCTCGCGCCGAGCGCGAGCCACGGGGTGTCGCCATGAGCGCCCACGAGACCAAGTCGCGCATCGATCCGAAGCGCGCTTCGCAGGCGCTCGCGAGCGTTCCTCACGTGGGGCGATCGGTGGCGCACGAGTCGGCCGACGCGCACGTGACGGGCGCGGCCCTCTACACCGACGACCTCGCGCAGCGCGCGAAGAACGCGCTCGCGTGCTGGCCGGTCTGCGCGCCGCATGCGCACGCGTGGCTCGATCACCTCGACGTGACGCCCGCGCTGTCGATCGCCGGTGTCGTCCGCGTGCTGACCGCGAAGGACGTCCCCGGCTCGAACGACACGGGCCCGAGCCGCCTGGACGAGCCTCTGTTTCCGCGGCCCGCGACAAGCGAAGGCGCTGACTCCCGCCCCGAGATCCTCTTTCACGCGATGCCCGTCGCGTGGGTCGTCGGCGAGACCGAAGAGGCCGCGAAGCTCGGCGCCTCCGCCGTCGTCGCGCGCTACACGCCTCGACCGCCGGTGCTCTCGATCACCGACGCGATCGCGCAGAAGAGCTTCCACCTCGACGGCATGAAGATCCGCCGCGGTGAGCCCGAGAGCGCGCTCGCGTCTTCACCGCATCGGCTCGAGGGCACGTTCGAGATGGGCGGGCAGGAGCACTTCTATCTCGAGGCGCACGTGTCGTTCGTCTACGTGGACGAGGCCGGATCGATCTTCGTGCACGCCTCGACGCAGCACCCGACCGAGACACAGGACATCGTCGCGCGCGTGATGGGCGTCGCGAAGAACGAGGTCGTGATCCAGCAGCTCCGCATGGGCGGCGGCTTCGGCGGCAAAGAGACGCAGGCCAACCCCTTCGCATGCGTCGCCGCGATCGCGGCCGTGCTCACCAAGCGCAGTGTCCGTGTCCGCCTCGACCGCATGCGCGACATGCAGCTCAGCGGAAAGCGGCACCCGTTCCACGCGGCGTGGAAGGCGGGCTTCGACGACACCGGCAAGCTCCTCGCGCTCGACGTGCAGCTCACCTCGGACGGCGGTCACTCGCTCGATCTCTCGCTGCCCGTGCTCGGTCGCGCGCTCTTCCACATCGACAACGCCTACCACCTGCCGAACGTCGAGGTGCGCGGCCGCGTCGCGAAGACGAACAAGATCTCGAACACCGCGTTCCGCGGCTTCGGCGGCCCGCAGGGCATGCTCGTGATCGAAGAGGTGATGGACCGCATCGCGCGCACGCTCGGCCTGCGGCCCGAGGTGGTGCGCACGCTGAACCTCTACCGAACGGGACAGACGACGCACTACGAGCAAGAGGTCGTGCACGCCGAGCGCCTCGAGCGCGCGTTCGGCGAGCTGCGCGCGTCGAGCGCGTTCGAGGCGCGTCGCGCGGAGATCGATGCCTTCAATGCCTCGAGCCCACACAGCAAGCGCGGGCTCGCGCTCACGCCGGTGAAGTTCGGGATCAGCTTCACGGCCAAGTACTACAACCAGGCCGGCTCGCTGGTGCTCGTCTACAAAGACGGCTCGGTGCAGGTGAGCCACGGCGGCACCGAGATGGGGCAGGGCCTCTACACGAAGGTGCGCCTCATCGCGGCGGACGCGCTCGGCGTGGCGCCCTCGAGCGTGCGCATCATGCCCACGCGCACCGACAAGGTGCCGAACACGTCGGCCACGGCGGCCTCCGCAGGCACCGATCTGAACGGCGCGGCGGTGAAGGACGCGTGCGACACGATCCGCGCTCGGCTCGCGGAGCTCGCGGCGACGGTGCTCGAGTGCGTGGCAGAAGACCTCGTGTTCCGCGATGGGCTCGTCGTCTCGAGCAAGGACGCGAGCAAGGTCATCGCGTTCGAAGATCTCGTCGATCGCGCCTACCACGAGCGGATCCAGCTCAGCGCGAACGGCTTCTACAAGACGCCCGACATCCACTACGACCCGGTCGCCGGCCGTGGACGACCTTTCTACTACTACGCGTTCGGCGCGGCGGTCGCCGAGGTCGAGGTCGACGGCTTCACCGGCATGTACGCGATGCGCCGCGTCGATCTCCTGCACGACGTCGGCGACTCCATCTCTCCGATGATCGACATCGGGCAGATCGAAGGGGCGTTCGCGCAAGGCGCGGGCTGGCTCACGCAAGAAGAGCTCGTGTGGGACCGCGACGGCATGCTGCGGACGAGCAACGCGTCGACCTACAAGCTGCCGAGCCTCGGCGAGTGCCCGCCGATCTTCAACACGACGCTCCTCCGCGAGGCCCGCGCCGACGGTGTGGTGCACGGCAGCAAGGCCGTGGGCGAGCCGCCGTTCATGCTCGCGTTCGCGGTGCGCGAGGCGCTCAAGGACGCGGTCGCGGGCTTCGGTCCGTCGGGCGGTGTCGTGGACCTCGCGTCGCCTGCGACGGCCGAGGCGGTGTACTGGTCGATCGAGTCGCGCCGCGCGCGCGGCTGACGAAAGTCGGGGAGACGATGTCGATCGACGAGCATCTCGTCAGGCGCTTCGTGGAGGAGACGGGCACGCGCATGCCGGCGGTGGTCGAGGCGTTCACGCTCCTCCTCGAGCGCAGCTGGCCCGTGCAGCCCGCGCTCGACGATCTACGCGAGGCTGCGCGCGCGTCCTCTCGAACGGACGTCGCGTGCACACGCCTCCTCGCGGCGTTCGACGCGGTGCACGCGCGTCACGGCACCGCGATGTTCTGGTGGAAGGACGAAGACTCGCGCTTCCTCGGCTTCTGTCCGCGCGTCGCGCTCGCGTCGGGTCTCGAGGGCCGACTGCTCGTCGGCGAGACCGACGCCGACCCGCGCGTCGCCTGGAACCGACAGGCGGCGCTCTATGCGCGTGACGATCGCGACGTGATGGTCAGCGGCACGCCGCGCTTCGACATCGTCGAGCGACAAGACCGCGAAGACGGCACCGTGTGGCTGCGCACCAGCAAGGTGCCGTACACGAGGGCCGCGCAGAGCGGCACCGTCGGCGGCCTCGACACGATCTCCGTGAGCGAAGCGCAGCGCCTCGCGAAGCTCGCGCGCTGACCTGGCGGTGTCTCGACGCTCCGGGACGAGTCCCGTACGCTGGTGCGATGCACTCCGAGGCCGAGAGCGCGTGGCTTCCTCCTCATGCGACACCGAGGCGCATCTCGCGCGTCGAGTACGAAGAGATGACGGAGCTCGGGTTCTTCGAGAGCGAGAGGGTGGAGCTCATCCGAGGCGTGATCGTCCGCATGCCCCCGCAAGGTCCTCTTCACTCGAGCCCGGTTCAGAACCTGACGCACCTCCTCTCGCGTCGACTGCCCGAGGATGCCCGTGTGCGGGTGCAGCTGCCTCTCGTCGGACCGGCCGATTCGATGCCGGAGCCAGACCTAGCCGTCGTCGCCCACGCGGACTATCGAACGAAGCACCCGAGCGCGGCGCACCTCGTGATCGAGGTCTCACACACCTCGCGGGCATACGATCGCGAGACGAAGGCTCCGCTCTACGCCGAGATGGGCGTCCCCGAGCTCTGGCTCGTCGACGTGACCCGACAGACGATCGAGGTGCGCACCGATCCCGAGGACGGTCTCTACCGTCACGTCGAGACGTTCGGGCTCACGCAGTCGATCACACCCCGCGCGTTCCCCGAAGTGAGCGTCTCGGTGGCTGCAGTCTTCGAAGCCTGACCACGAGTCCCCGGGGCGTGAGACGCTGTCGCGCATGACGGCGGAGCGTGAGCGGCTCGAGAACCAGCGCGACCTGTATCGCAAGTGGGGCCCGTACCTGAGCGAGCGTCAGTGGGGGACGGTGCGCGAGGACTACAGCGCCAACGGGAACGCGTGGGACTACTTCCCGCACGACCACGCGCGCTCGCGCGCCTACCGCTGGGGCGAAGACGGCATCGCGGGCGTGAGCGACGCGTCGCAGCGCGTGTGTCTCGCGCTCGCGCTGTGGAACGAGCAGGACGGCATCCTCAAGGAGCGCCTCTTCGGGCTCGCGAACGAAGAGGGCAATCACGGCGAGGACGTCAAAGAGCTCTACTACTACCTCGACGCGACGCCGACCCACTCGTACCTCAAGTACCTCTACAAGTACCCGCAGCGCGCCTATCCGTACGAGAGGCTCGTGGGCGAGCGGCGCAGTCGTGAAGAGCCCGAGTTCGAGATCGAGGACACGGGCGTGTTCGACGACGATCGCTACTTCGACGTCACCGTCGAGTGGGCGAAGGCCGGGCCCGACGATCTGGTGTTGCGCGTCACCGTCGAGAACCGTGGGCCGGACGCCGCGCCGATCCACGTGCTGCCGCACCTCTGGTTCCGCAACGTGTGGAGCTGGGGCTATCCCACGATCGCAAAGCCGCAGCTGCGGCTCGAGGGGCGCGAGGTCGCGCTCGAGCACGAGGTGCTGGGCCACTACCGCTTCACGGCGACGGACTCGACTGCATCGGCCCTGTTCACCGAGAACGACAGCAACGCGGAGCGGCTGTGGAACGGCAAGACTGCCCACCTGTGGAAGGACGGATTTCACGAGCGTGTCGTGAACGGACGTCTCGACGCAGTGAGCGCCCTCCACCGAGGCACCAAAGCCTGCTTCTGGTCGAAGTGCGTCGTGCCGCCGCACGGCAGCGCGACCTTCGACTATCGCTTTCGCAGCGAGGACAGCGGGCTTCGCGAGAGCATCGAAGACGTGCTCCGCGCGCGGCGGGCCGACGCCGACGCGTTCCACGACGAGCTCGCGGAGGACGTCGCCGATCCCGAGCAGCGACGCGTCATGCGTCAGGCGCTCGCGGGCATGATCTGGTCGCAGCAGACGTATCGCTACGACATCCGCGGCTGGCTCGCGGGCGATCCGGATCAGCCGCCGCCGCCCGACGAGCGGAGACACACGCGCAACGCGGACTGGGATCACCTGCACAACCGCGAGGTGATCTCGATGCCCGACAAGTGGGAGTACCCCTGGTACGCGGCGTGGGATCTCGCGTTCCACGCCATCCCGCTCGGCATGGTGGACCTCGAGCTCGCCAAAGACCAGCTCGTGACGCTCACGCGTGAGTGGTACATGCACCCCAATGGGCAACTGCCTGCCTACGAGTGGAACTTCTCGGACGTGAACCCACCCGTGCACGCGTGGGCGACCTGGAAGCTCTACCGGCTCGAGCAACGGAAGAAGGGCAAAGGAGATCGCGCGTTCCTCGAGCGCGTGTTCCACAAGCTGCTCTTGAACTTCACGTGGTGGGTGAACCGCAAAGACGCGGACGGCCGCAACATCTTCCAGGGAGGCTTCCTCGGCCTCGACAACATCGGTGTCTTCGATCGCAGCAAGCCCCTGCCGACCGGCGGATTCCTCGATCAGTCCGACGGCACCGCGTGGGTGGCCGCCTATTCGCTGCAGCTCATGCGCATCGCGCTCGAGCTCTCGCACGAGAACCCGATCTACCAGGACATCGCGACGAAGTTCTTCGAGCACTTCCTCCACATCGCCGAGGCGATGACGAAGCTCGGCGGGACCGAGCACGGCCTCTGGGACGAAGAAGACGGCTTCTTCTACGACTCGCTGCACCTGCCCGGCGAGCGTGCCATTCCTCTCCGCGTCCGCTCGATGGTGGGCCTCTTGCCGCTGTTCGCCGTCGAGGTCCTCGAGCCCGAGGAGCTCGAGCGAGCGCCCGAGTTCAGGAAGCGGCTCGAGTGGTTCCTCGACCACAGGAAAGACCTCGCCGCGCTCGTCTCGCGCTGGAACGAGCCCGGCCGAGGGGAGATGCGCCTGCTCTCGCTCCTGCGCGGCAGTCGCATGAAGCGACTGCTGCATCGCATGCTCGACGAGAAGGAGTTCCTCTCGCCTTACGGCATTCGTGCCTTGAGCAAGCACCACGAGGAACACCCTTATCGGCTCCGCGTCGGAGGGCAGACGCTCGAGGTCGGCTACGAGCCGGGCGAGTCGGCGAGCGGCCTCTTCGGCGGCAACTCCAACTGGCGTGGACCCATCTGGATGCCGGTGAACTTCTTGTTGCTCGACGCCATGCGCGAGTTCCACCGCTACTACGGAGACGAGTTCCGCATCGAGTGTCCGACGGGCTCCGGCAATCTCGTCTCGATCGCCGGAGCGGCCGACGAGGTCTCACGCCGCCTGGTGTCGATCTTCTTGCCGGACGAGAACGGCGTGCGGCCTTTTGCCAGGCAGTACGCGCGCTACGCGAAGGATCCGCACTTCAAGGATCACCTGCTCTTCCACGAGTACTTCCACGGAGACTCGGGGCGAGGCGTGGGCGCGATGCATCAGACGGGCTGGACGGGCCTCGTCGCTTGTCTCATCGCGGGTCTGGGCGCAGACGGCACGTGAACGACCGCAGGCCGCGGTCGGACGCGGATCGTCTTCACGGGATCGTGAACGTACCCGAGGTCACCTCGAGGGTCCCCGGATCGTTCGGCATCGCGATGCGGAGTCGGTAGTCACCGGAGGGCCACGTCGTGCCCGCGCCGCGCCGACCGATCGGAAAGTGGATTCGATACGAGAACGTGCGCTCGGTGGCGCGCTCCGTCTCGGCGTAGGCCGGAGTCGGCGAGAGATCGATCCAGAAGTCGACGCCCGTGCTGTCGACCGGCGTCCCGTCGTCGCGCAGGACCGGCGCGAACGTGTCAGTTCCGTCGTCGCGCTGGAGCGTGGCAGTCGGCAGGCCGAGCCAAGGATCCGTGCCATTCACCTCCACGACGACGACGTCCGTGGGGAGCACGCTGGTGGGCGCGTCCGTCGTGATCTCTCCCACGCCGACGCCTCGCTCTGGCACGTACGGCTCGTACGTGTAGCCGCTGAACGCAGGGACGGGCGCGGGCTCGCGCCAGGGCGCTTCGTTCCAGACGTCGTGGAACGTCTCGTAGACGTCGATCGCGCGCGCCGCGAGGTAGTCGCCTTGCCCCGGTCCCCAGAGCGCGCCGGACGCCTCGTAGCCGCCTTGCCACCAGTCGTCTTCACCCGTGCTGTAGCCGGTGTAGTCGTTGGCGTAGCCGATCATCATCGCGTCCTCGCCGCTGAGCTCGCGGACGCGGTCGAGCACGCGCCCGCCGAGCGCCGTCGTCCACTCGCCGGGGGCGGTGACGAAGCGGAGATCGCCGATCTGACCTGCGGTGAAGAGCGTCTGCTTGGGGAGGTTGTCTCGCGCGCTGATCGGGACGCAGCGGCGGTCGAGGCCCTCGATGCGCTCGACCCGCTCGCAGCTTCCTTCGCCGTTGCAGTAGACGCCGCCGTGCGGATAGCGGAACACCGAGTCCGCGTAGCCGATCACCTCGCGGTCGAGGCGCACGCGGTGTGTGCGCGCACGAATCATCGGGTCGCTCTCGTACGTCATCGCCGCGACGGCGGGCTCGATCACGTCAGCGACGACACGGCCGAGCGCGTCCATGCGGTCGAAGCCGCCGGGCTGCTCGGCGCCGACGACGCTCGGGTCGATCGCGGGATCGCCGGGCGCCATGTCGGCGCCCCACGAGTTGAAGAACAACACCGCGACGGGGTGGTCGAAGCGCTCTCCGACGCGCTGCTCGACGACGGCGCCCATGTCGCCCGAGAGCGTGTGGTCGTCGATGCCGAGGATCGTGCCGTGGTAGCCGTAGCTCGCCACGATCGCGTCGAGGCGGCCCTCGCGGCGGATCGCGATCAGGGGCATGTCGGGCGACTCCTGCAGCTGCGGGAGGGGATCGTTCTCACAGCGGCGATCGGAGTGGGCGTCGCTCGTCTGCGCGATCACGTGGCCGAGCTCGGCCGCGCGCGCGTCGGCGAACGCCGCCTCGACGACGTCCGCGATCGTGTCGATCACACGATCGTAGAACTCGGGGAAGAAGGAGTCCGCGAGGAGCTCGAGCGCGCCCTCGGCGAGCAAGAGGCGTCCCGGCCCCGAGTGCGTGTGGTTGCCCGCGAGCACGAGCGCGTCGTCGAGACGTCGACCGAGGCGTGTCTCGAGCTCGTCCAGCACGGCCTCGCGCAGCTGCTGGAACACGCCGACGGTGTCGAGGCGCACGAGCACCACCTCGAACTGCTCGCCGCGTGAGAGCGCGACCGCGCGAACGCTCAGCGTGCCGTGGGCGCGCGTGGTGCCCGGGTACATCTCGGCGAAGGGCGAAGGGTTCGGATCCACGCCGATCGCGCCGAAGCCCATCGTGCCGATGCCGAGCGGCGCGGGCAGGCGTGCCTCGGCGATGCCCGCGACGAAGGGTCCTGCGGTGGGTAGCTCTTCGTGCGTGCGCGGCGGGCGCTCGTCGGCGTCGTTGCCCGCGTCGAGCGCGCTCGCGTCGAGGCTCGTGTCGTCCGCCACGGCGGCATCGCTCATCGAGGGCGTCTGCTCGCACGCAGCGATCGCGAGCGAGCCGAAGACGAGCGAAGCGAGAGGAAGCGCGCGTGCCATGCGCGGATCGTACACGGTCGCGTCTACCTCCATTCGAGACCCAGGCGACTGAGCTCCTTCTGTAGATCGGCTTCGAGCTGATCGGGCGGGGGAGGTCGTCTGAATGCCAGCTGTGGGGTCCAGTACCGGCCGTGCGCGATCCAGTGACGGTACTTGAACAGCCCACGGACGAAGCCGACGGGCTTCTTGAAACTCGGCCGGGATGTGGCCCAACACTCCAGGATGTCTGGGTCGAGCACAACGCGTTGCCGTCTCGCTTCGTGAGATCGGCGTAGGGACAAGAGCGCGCGCGACAGTTCATCGCGTCGTCGCGCGTCCGTGCGCGACCTGTAGTCGCGCATGAAGACCGCTTCGACTTCAGCCAACAGCGCGAAGCAACCGAGAACGTCCGCCTCGTCCAGCTGTGCCGCAAACCAAGGTTCGATGGGCTTTCCACGTGCGCGAGCCGCGATGGAATCTGGCAGCGGTCTACCGGCGAGAGCCGCGTCTCGAACGCGAGCGATCCCGTCGCGCGTGACGAGCCACCACTCGACCACCTCCGAGCCGCGAGCCCGACGCTCACCTTCGATCGTCACGGGCGGGCGAGAAGTTGATCCATTGCCTCTGCGAACGACGACTCAGTGAGCGCGAACGACGCCACCCTGGGCTGTCGGCGAGCGAACGCCCAGCCGGATTTCAGATGAACGAGCATGGCGATCTTCTCACCCGCATCCACGTCCACGCGCCCCTCCGCGCCAATCACGGCGAACCCCTTCGGACTGAAGCGGACCCGCCTGCTGCCCACGTCGACGTAGAGAACCGGCGCTTGATACGGGTCTACGCCCGGCTCGCTCAAGGTGACCGAGCCCCCGGCAGTCACGCGTGCGAGGCCGCGGCGCTGCGCCTCGGTCAGGTAGCCCCGAATCGTTGCGTACAGGTCTTCGAGTCGACGTAGGTACGCGTCCCGCTTGGCGGTCGTGTCGACCACTTTGGCGGGCTGGTGCCGCTCGAGGACATCGATGAGGTTGGGCTTGGCTGCACGTGCCATCCCGTGAGGGTGACATCCGGCATGCTCGTCGCCAAGACCGCCGCGCGAGCGAAGCGTTTGACGAAGTCAGCGCCGAGGTCGCGGTTCGCTCCTGAGCGTGGACGCGGCCGCGTCGTCGAGGATCACGGTGGCCTTGCGCGCGCAGCGGATCGCGAGCGCGAGCGGCAAGAGGCTCGCGTCGTCTTCGAGCGCCTCGCCCACGACGCTCGCCTTGGCCGCGCCCGTCGCGACGATCACGACCTCTCGCGCGCTCGCGAGCGCGGGCAGCGTGAGCGTGAGCCGCCTCGGCGGCGGCTTGGGCGAGTCGTCGATCGCGGCCACCCAGCGCTCGTGCTCGTTCAGCAGCGCGTGGCCGGGAAAGAGCGAGCACACGTGACCGTCCGGGCCGACGCCGAGGAGCGCGAGATCGATCCCGATCGCTCGCACCGTCTCCTCGTGTGCGCGCGCGGCGTGCTCGAGGTCTTCGAGATCGGCGGGCATGCGGTGCACGTTCTCGAGCGGGATGGGCGATGGGTCGATCAAGAGGCGCTTCGCGACGCCGTAGTTCGAGTCTGCGTGGTCGGGAGGGACCGCGCGCTCGTCACCCCACAAGAGGTGCACGCGAGGCCAGTCGAGCTCGGCCTTCGCGAGCAGCGGAAAGCACGACGTCGCGACCGAGCCTCCGGGCAGCGCGATCGAGAACGTCTCGTGCCGCGCGAGTGTCTTGTTCATCGAGCGCAGCACGTGCGCGACGAGCGCGGCTGCGGCGGCGTCGGAGATCACGATCTGGGATCTCGTCACGCGGAGAGCCCGAGGACGCGCACGTCCGGAAATGCCTCGCGCAGACGCTCGAGGTCGTCGACGTCGCTCGTGAGCACGGGCTCACCGCGCGCCGCCGCGAACGCCATCACCATCGCGTCGACCGCCGTGGCGCCGCGCACGGCCGCGATGGCCTCGCCCGCCGCGAGATGCATCGCCAGCGTCAGCGGACCGACGTCTACGACCTGGAGGATGCGGCGCCGAACGTCGGTCGCGCCGCGCCACCACTCGCTGACCACGGGGCCGGGCACCGCCAACGTGAGGAGTCCCTGCTCCGCGAGATCGAGGAAGTGGATGGCGCGTGGCTTGCGCCGCTCCATGCCGATCAACGCGCCCGTGTCGAGGGTCACGCCCCGCTGCGACTCGCGGGCACGCCTCGTCTTCACGCGACCTTCCGTGCGCCGTCGCGGCCGTCGATCTCCGCGAGTAGGGCTGCCGTCTGATCCGCGTCGAGGCGCGGCACGCCAGAGCTCGCGAGCAGCCACGCGAGCGATTCCTTCCGACGAAGCTCCTTGGCCATCGCGGCCACGAGCGAGGACACGTTGCCGCCGAAGTGTTTCTTGGCGAACGCGCGCAGGACCTCCTCCGTCGTCGCGTCGACCGAGATGGACATGGTGCGGGTGCTGCCCGGACGCTTGGTCGAAGCGCGCTTCATGGGTCGAGTTGTAACACAGCCTGTGTTGCGGCGCGCCGGGCTCGAGGCGCGCCGCGATCGTCGCGCTTCCGATCGTCGTCACGCTTCGTTAGGCTGCTCGTCTCTCATCGGCGCGTCGTCGGTGGACCAAAGGGGTCTGTGATGCAGCTCGGAATGATCGGTCTCGGACGTATGGGCGCGAACATGGTTCGCCGGCTGATGCGCGGCGGGCACGAGTGCGTCGTCTCCGACGTGAG
>CAZCVE010000027.1:0-116306 GCA_964502175.1 uncultured Sandaracinaceae bacterium | reverse complement strand
GCCGCTTCGGCGGCCGGAGCGGGAGGGGGCCCCACACCGTGGGGGAGGGGTCGCACGACCCCTCAGACAATCAGTGCGCGGCGCCGGCTGCCGGCGGCGGCGCGTTCGGGTCGGGCGGGTGCTCCGCGGTGACCGCGAGCACGATCAGCACCACGACGAAGACGACGACGGGGATGGTCCCGAGCAAGCCGCCGAGGCCGCTCGCGGTGAAGCCGCCCTTCATCTGCTCTTCGGTGATGCCGGCCCCGAGCTTCTTGGCCTCCATCTGAGACCCGATGCGCACGCCGATCAACGCGAACGCCGTCGACGCAGCGATCACACCCAGAAAGACTCCCAAAATGACGAGCATCGTCGTGACCTCTTCGAGCGCGCATCCTACCGATCTCACGGCTGATGGGAAGAGCCTCGATCACGACTCGGTCGGCGTGCGCTCACAACGCGCGCTTCCGACGCGCCCTCGGGCTGGGCTACCGTTCGCGCCATGATCTTCGAGAAGCCTGCTCGCCTCTTCACCGCCGTCGCGCTCGGATCGTTCGCGGTCGCTGCGCCTCTCACCCTGGCCGGATGCCCGAGTGATCCCGTCGTGACCGACACGGGGCCCGGCGGCATGGACACACCGCCGCTGCCGACGGACGACGCCTTCGTCGAGCCCGGCAGCTGTCTCGGTGACATCGCCGCGGACGAGCAGTTCTCGATCCCCGGTCTCGATGGGCCGATGGAGGTCGTCTACGACGACCGCGGTGTGCCTCACATCTACGGCACGACCGTGCACGACGTGATCATGGTGCAGGCGTACCTGATGGCGCGTGACCGCTACGGCCAGATGGACTTCATCCGCCGCAACGTGCTCGGCCGCCTCTCCGAGGTCGCCGGCGCGCTGAGCCCCGATCTCCCGGACACGGACTTCGAGAACCGCGTCAACGGCTACGCGCGCATGGGCCGCGAGATCTACGAGTCGCTCGCGGCGGACTCGCGCACGCGCATCCAGGCGGACGCGTTCGCCGAGGGCGTCAACGCATACATCGCCGCGATCGACGCGGGCACCGAGGATCCTCGCGTCGAGGGCGGCGATCTCGTCGCGCTCCTCACGACGCCGGCCGTCGATCGCGACTGGCTCGGCTCGGACATCTTCGCGATGGCGCGCTTCCAGGCGGCCTCGCTCAGCTACGACGCGGGCGCCGACGTCGATCGCACGACGCTCCTCGCGCAGGCGCAGAACGCGTTCCCCGCGGGCAACGCGCGCGCGAGCATCTACCGCGATCTCTTCGACGACACGCCGGCGCGCCCCGTCTACTCGCGCGACGGCTTCAACGACGGCAGCTCGATGGCGCTCCGCCGCCCGGATCGCGCGCGCCCGGATCGTCCAGAGGCGCGCGCGCTCGCGCCCCTCGCCTCGCTCCGCGGCGCGCACGACTTCCTCGCGCACACCGAGGCGATGTTCCAGCAGCTCGGCTTCGGCGACGAGAGCCGCGGCTCGAACAACTGGCTGGTGGCCGGCGCGCACACCGCGAGCGGCCACCCGATCATGAGCAACGATCCGCACCTGTCGCTGATCAGCCCGGCGGTGTGGTGGTACGTGCACATCAACACCGCGAAGATGGGCGGCGAGGACATGCTCGACGTCGAAGGCGTCGCGTTCGCCGGCCTCCCGGGCGTGGTGCTCGGCTTCAACCAGAACATCGCGTGGGGCGCGACCACCACGGGCTACGACGTCACCGACGTCTACCTCGAGCAGATCACCGCGGGCGCGGGCGGCGCGCCGGACACGGTGGCGTTCGACACCGACGGCGACGGCGATCTCGAGCAGGTGCCGCTCGTGGTGCAAGACGAGATCATCATCGTGTCCGGCGACTCGCAGACGCGTCAGATCGAGTACGTCACGACGCACGGGCCGACGGGCACGCTCTCGCCGATCATCCCCGGATCGCGCCAGCCGGTCGACGGAATGCCCGGCCAGTTCACCGCGCTCTCGGTCCGCTACACGGGCTTCGAGGTGTCGGACGAGCTCGCGTACTTCGCAGGCCTCGCCACCTCGACGAACGTCGCCGAGGCGACCGCCGCGCAGGACGAGTTCCGCGTGGGCTCGCAGAACTTCATCGTCGCCGACCGCACCTCGATCGGCTGGTCGACCGAGTCGCGCATCCCGACGCGCCCCGACGAAGCGACCGACCTCGCGTACGCAGCCGACGGAACGATGACCGGCGAGTGCCCGATCTTCGTGCTCCCCGGTCAGGGCGATCACGAGTGGGGCGCCGATCTCGACTCGCGCTTCATCCCGCACGATCGCGATCCGGCGCGCGGTTGGATCGCGACGGCCAACCAGGACAACGTCGGCGTCACCGACGACGGCAACCCCTGCAACGACCCGCACTACATCGGCGGTGACTTCGATCTGGGCTGGCGCGAGGAGCGCATCCACAGCGACCTCGAGGCGCTCGTGACCCGCGGCGACATCACGACGGCCGACATGATCGCGACGCAGGCCGAGTCGCGCAGCGCGATGGGCAGCCAGCTCGCCGCGGAGTGGGCCGCGATCCTCGACGACGCGACGACGCACGTGCCGTCGCTCACGGCCGCGGAGCAGGCGGACATCGCCGAGGCGCGCACGCGCCTCCTCGCGTGGACGTCGTTCGAGACGCCCGAGGCGACCACCTCGACGGACGCCGCGGTGATCGCCGACAGCGTCGCGACGACGATCTTCAACGGCATCCTCACGCGCGTCGGGCCGATCGGCCTCGGCGACGAGGCCATGGCGATGGGCCGCGGCAGCTTCTCCGGCTCGCGCGTCGCGCGCTTCGTGGAGGACTCGTTCGTGGGCACGACCGAGCAGCAGGATCGCCTCGAGATCTACTGGGACGACCTCACGACCGGCCCGACGGAGACCAAGGAGCAGGCGCTCGTCCGCGCGACGGTCGCGGCGTTCACGTTCCTCCGCACGACGCTCGGCGCCGACCTGACGACGTGGCGCTGGGGCCGCCTCCACACGGTGCGCTTCGACTCGGTGCTGCCGACGGTCGGCACCGACATCCTCTCGATCCCGCGCGAGGGCGACGCGACCTACCCCGATGGCTTCCCGCGCCACGGCGACTTCGGAGCGGTCGATCCCGGCCAGTACGGCCTCTGGAACACGACGCGCTTCACGTTCGGCTCGGGCGCCTCGCAGCGCCTCGTCGTCGAGATGACCGCCGACGGACCGGTCGCGTTCAACGCGCTCCCCGGCGGCCAGAGCATCGACCCGAACAGCACGCACAAGATGGACGAGGCGCTGCTCTGGATCCGCAACCAGCAGCCGCGGCTCGCGTTCCAAGAGACCGAGATCCGCGCCGCAGCCGACCGCTGCGTCGTGATCCGCCCGCGCTGATCCTCAACGGATCGGAGACGATGCCCGCGCCCGTGCCTCAGAGACCCAAGGCACGAAGCGCGGGCTTCGTGGTTTCTTGCAATCTGTTCGCGCTCGTCGCGTGCGAGCCCGAGCGTGTGGCCGACGACGCGGCGCGACGTGACGCGGGATCGATCGACGCGCCGATCACGTTCCCCGACGCGAGCACGAGCACGATCGACGCGCCCGGGATCGACGACGCGAACACGGGCGGGGCGATCGAAGGCGACGGCACGACGCCCCGGGCGTTCGCGTTCGATCTCGATCGCGACGGAACGAACGACACCGACCTCGCGCTCGTCGACCGCGCAGACGGCGCCGCGCTGCACGTCGAGACGTCGGCGGAGTCGTTCGAGATCGCGCTCGGCGCGAGCGCGCGCGCGACGCCGAGCGGCGTCACGTTCAGCGGCCCGACGCTGCAAGACCTCGGCGATCACGCGGGCGGCGCGCGCTCCGAAGTGGCCGTCGCGTTCGCGATCGATCGGGGCGCGCACGCCAGCGCGGCGCTCAGCGTGATCGACGTCGACTCGCGCGTGGTGATCGCGAGCGCGAGCTCACCAGCCGACCTCGCGCGCTTCGAGTCGTACGGCCTCGCGACGTTCGTCGGCGCGCTCGAGGAGCCCTCGCGACGCGCACCGTTCCTCGCGCCCGGCTACGGGGACGCGCCCGCCGCGCTCTGGGGCTACGCGTGCATGTTCCGCGTCGGCGCGACCAGCTCGCGCTGCGGCGCGGGCTTCGTGGAGATCGACACGCGCGCGGAGGGCAACTGGTTCCGCGAGGTGGGCGGCCTCACGAGCGACCTCGACGGCGACGGCACCGGAGATCTGACGCTCGTCTATCACACGCGTCTCCGCTCCTACTCCGGTGCGACCGGCGCGCTGCTGTCAGACACCGAGTACGACGTCGCGCTCGCCGACGAGCCGAGCTCGCCGCGCTGGTTCCACTCGGGCCGCAACTACGGGACGCTCTCGTTCGCGCGGAGCAGCGATGGCCTCGATCGCACGCTGATCGTGGGCGGCGCGCCGGTCGGATCGTTCGCCGACTACAACTGCAACGTCTCGCGCTTCGTCGCGGTGCTCGAGCAGACGCGCGCCATGCCCAGCACGCGACACCTGGCGTGGTCGGACTACTTCGGCTTCGCGTCGAGCATCTTCCGCACGTACAGCCCTGCGTACGCGAGCGATCCGAGCGCCGATCTCGCGCGGCTCGGTGACTTCACGAACGGCTGCATCCACCGCTTCGCGGACTCGCGCGTCGTCGTGTCCGGCGAAGAGGCCGTGATGTTCGACTACTTCGTCGCGAGCGGCACCGTCGACACGTGCCTCGACGAGCAGTACGCGCTCTACCTGCCGCCGACGTGGACGCCCGAGAAGACCGCGGCGTGGAACGCGTGCATCTCGCGCATCGTCAGTCAGCCCGGCACGTGGGGCATGCAGGTGCGCCGCGTGCGCGACGGCGCGAGCCTGACCGGCAGCGTGGGCACGTACGTGTGGGGCGCGACCGATCGCTTGCTGCCGTCGCGCGAGCTCGTGTTCGTGGTCGAGTCGATGCCGAGCGGCGCGCGCTTCGACGTGGGCGACGTGCCCGAGAGCGCGATGCACGTGTGGGCGCTCGTCGAGGGCCTGTGGAGCGCGCGCGGTGAGCTGCCGATCGCGGGGCGACCGCGGATCCTGACGACGCCAGCCTCGGGCGACGTGGGCGTCGGCAGCTTCGCGGATCCGACCGCGCTCGATCTCTCCGATCGCGACGGCGACGGACTCGCCGAGCTCGGGCTCGCGAGCGGCGCACGCGTCGCGTGGGACGGGACCGCGTTCGTCGTGGTCCCGTGAGCGATCGCTCACGCGCGAGCGCGCGTGGGGGGAATTGCCGGCTCTGAACGCCGTATCAGCGAGCTGTCGTTTCTTGGACAGCGCCTGCGTGGGCCTTCGACCATTCGCGTCGAGCCCCTCGGATCGTCCGTGCGGGCGCTCGTATGGAGGACATCTCGTGAAGATCAAAAAGGTAGGCCTCTGTGCCGCGCTCGTTCTCGCCGCGGCGCTCGTACTCTCTCCGCGCACGGCGTCCGCACAGCAAGATATCGAGCCCGCAGGCTTCGGCGTCGGGTTCGATGTTTCGCTCTCGAGCGCCAACCTCGCCGGCACAACGGCGGTAGGCGGACTCGGCGTCGGCGGCATCAACGGCAACTACTGGGTGAGTCCCAGCGTCATGCTGAACTTCATCCTCTCGGCAGGCTTCGCGCTGCCGGACGGAGGAGATCTCATCACGCGCCTCGGTGTCGGCTTCGGGGTGTTCGGTGTGCTCGCGCGTGGTGACCGAACCGTGTTCATGCTGGGCGGCCGATTCACGATCGCGGCGATCTTCAACGCCACGGGCGTGCCTGAAGCCGACGACAACCAAGCGGGGATCGGCCTCGACATTCCGCTCCGGATCGAACACTGGCTCGATCGTCACTTCGCAGTGAACGGTCAGGTCGGTATCTCGGTCGGCATCCTTCCCGACACGGGCCAGCCGTTTGCGATGGGCGTTGGCACCGCGGCTGCCTGGGGATCCTTCGGGTTCACCTTCTACCTCGATCCTGCCGATGGTCCGTTCGGTCCTGGCGGTGGCGGTGGAGCCGCAGCCGCGCAGCAGCAGCAGCAGACCGGCTACCAGCCTCCCCCGCAGCAGCAGCAGCAGGGCGGCGGCGATCCCGAGCAGGGCGGCGCTGGCTGGTGAGATCGAACATGGTCGCGTGATCGACGAGAGGGCTCCGGAGACGGGGCCCTCTTCGTTTTCGGCGGTCCGCCGATCGCGACCTCACCGAGCACACTCCCCTCCCGCAAGCGGGAGGGGTCGGGGGAGGGGACGCGAGAGGCTTCTGGGATTGCAACGTCGCGATCGCGCTCCTAGTCTCGCGGCGCTTTTCGGAGGAGTGCACCATGCCGAGCCAAGCCACGTCGGGTCTGTCGTTCGTCGAGCCGCTGATCTTCGAGCGTGGAGCCCCTGGGCGACACGGCTCTTCGCACGCCGCGCTCGACGTGCCGGACGTCGATCCGTCGGCGCTCTTCGGCAGCGCCGCGCGCACCGAGGCCGCTGCGCTGCCCGAGGTGTCGGAGCCCGAGGCGTTCCGTCACTACGTGCGCCTCTCGCAGCAGAACATGTCGATCGACACGGCCTTCTATCCGCTGGGCTCGTGCACGATGAAGTACAACCCGAAGATCAACGAGTGGGCCGCGCGCCTGCCCGGCTTCGCGCGGCTTCATCCGCTCTCCCCCGAGCACATGATGCAGGGCGCGCTCGAGGTGATGTACCGGCTCGAGCGCATGCTCGCCGAGATCGTCGGCATGGATCGCGTGACGCTCCAGCCCGCCGCTGGCGCGCACGGTGAGCTCGCGGGCCTGATGATGATCCGCGCCTACCACGAGGCGCAGGGACGCTCGCCGAAGAAGGTCCTCGTGCCCGTCACGGCGCACGGCACCAACGCCGCGAGCTGCTCGTTCAACGGCCTCTCGATCGTGCCCTTCGAGGCCGGCGACGACGGCGTGATCGATCCGTCCAAGGTCGCGCCGCTGCTCAACGACGACGTCGCGGCCGTGATGATCACGAACCCGAACACCGTGGGCCTGTTCGAGCGTGAGCTCCCGACGATCGCGAAGATGCTCCACGACAAGGGCGCGCTCGTGTACGGCGATGGCGCGAACCTCAACGCGCTCATGGGCCGCACGCGTCCGGGCGACCTCGGCATCGACATCATGCAATTCAACCTGCACAAGACCTTCACCACGCCGCACGGCGGTGGAGGCCCTGGCTGCGGGCCCGTCGCGCTGAAGAAGTCGCTCGAGCCGTTCATGCCGGCGCCGACCGTCGAGAAGAACGCGCAGGGCGCCTACTACCTGGACTACGACCGCAAGCACACCGTCGGACGCCTGCGCAGCTTCTTCGGCAACTTCGGGATGATGGTCCGCGCGTACACGTACATCCGCGAGATGGGCCCCGACGGCCTCAAGGGCGCGACCGACATGGCCGTGCTCAACGCGAACTACCTCCGCGCGCGCCTCGGGCAGACGTGGAACGTGGCCTACGACCACGTCTGCATGCACGAGGTGATCATCAACGATCGCCACCTCAAGGACACGGGCGTCGTCACGATGGACGTGGCCAAGCGCCTGCTCGATCACGGCTTCCACGCGCCCACCGTGTACTTCCCGCTCGTGGTGAAGAACGCGATGCTGATCGAGCCGACCGAGACGGAAACGAAGGAGACGCTCGACGCGTTCGTCGACGCGCTCGAGGCGATCTCGAAGGAGGCGCTCGAGGCGCCCGATCAGGTGAAGGCCGCCCCGCACCACACGCGCCTGCGCCGCCTCGACGAGACGCGCGCGGCCCGCAAGCCGATCCTCCGCTACCACCGCCCCACGGCGTGACCGGGTGACCGGGTGACCGCGTGAGGGGCCTCGCGGGTCGATCGCGCGGTCTCGGCGATCTTTCGCCATGAGCCCCGAGATCGCGCTACCGTCCGGGTCGATGCTGGATCGAGAGCTCGTCGAGGCCGTGAAGCTGGCGCGCGAAGCGGGAGCGATCCTCCTCGACGTCTACGGGACGGACTTCGCCGTCCGCATGAAGGGCGCCGAGGATCCGGTGACCGAGGCGGACACGCGCGTGAACTCGTTCCTCGTGGGCCGCATCCGCGAGATGTTCCCGGCCGACAGCATCATCGCCGAAGAGACCGCGAGCGCGAACAGCCGCGCGACGTCGAACCGCTGCTGGTACATCGACCCGCTCGACGGCACCAAGGAGTTCATCGCGAAGAACGGTGAGTTCTCCGTGATGATCGGCCTCGCGATCGACGGCGAAGCGCGCCTCGGCGTCGTCTACCAGCCGACCGAAGGCAAGCTCTACCGCGGCGTCGTCGGCGACGGCGCGTTCTACGAGCAGGGCGACAAGACCTGGGTCCTCAAGGTCTCCGACGTGAAGGAGCCCAAGGACATGCGGCTCGTCGTGAGCCGCTCGCACCGCTCGGAGACCACAGGCAAGCTCGTCGAGAAGCTCGGCATCACGCAGGAGTTCCCGAGCGGCTCGGTGGGCCTCAAGGTGGGCCTCCTCGCGGAGCGCAAGGCCGACCTCTACGTGCACCTCTCGGACAAGACGAGCGCGTGGGACGCGTGCGCGCCGGACGCGATCCTTCGCGCCTCGGGCGGCACGTTCGTCGACCTCGCGGGCCGCTCGCTCGAGTACTCGGGCACCGAGCTGAAGAACAAGCGCGGCATCCTCGCGTGCAACCGACGGGGCTTCGAGGCCGTCGCGCCGACGGTGCTCGAGATCGCCAAGGAAGCCGGCCTCGTCACCGACTGACCGGACGATGGGGCGACACAAGAGTCTCGGGGGTTGGGGTCTCAGGGGATTGGGCGGTCGCCATCACGGCCGGTGGGGCGGCGGCTACGGGCGACGCGGCGGTGCTGGATCGATCGCAGGCGTGATCGTCTTGCTGCTCGCTGCTGGCGCGATGGCGACGGTCTCGTGGCTCGAGGTGCATGCGAGTCGGCTCACGTGGTTCTTCCTCGGCTTCGTCGTGCTGGCGGGCTCCGTGGCGATCGTGATCCGCGCGTTCGAGCCGAAGGCGCCTGTGCCGTCGAGCTCGCCCGACCGCACGTGGGACGTGACCGGCTTGCGACTCGCTCTGGACGCGAGCGCGGCACCGCGCCTCCTCGCGGCGCTCGAGCGCGCGGTCGCCGAGCCCGTCCCGACACGCCTGTCGAGCATCGCGAAGGTCCTGCTCGATGCTCGCGACCAGTGGCGCCTCGCGGCGCTCGACGCGACCAAGCCGCTGCCGGAGCCCAAGGCCGACAAGCTCTTCGACGCCTGGGCCGCCGACGTGCGCAAGCGCTTCGCGTCGAAGGGACGCCCCAGTCTCGAAGACGCGTACCGCTCGAGCGGCCTGCTCGTCGTGTGCTTGCACGTGCAGACGAGCGAAGAGATCCCGGACGCCACCCCTTCCGGCGCAGACGCGGTCGCGCGCACGCTCGCGCACCTGTCGTCGATGCGCACCGACATCCGTCAGGTCGATCTCTGGTCCTCGAGCGAGCCCCTCTCGTCGGGCGAGCTCACCGAGCTCGACCGCACGCTCGTGCACGCAGAGACCCCCTCGATGGCCCCCGAAGACGTCATCCGCTACTGACGACTCGTCCGCTGCGACTCGATGTAGGCGGCAGAGAGCTCCGGCAGCACGGAGATCCCTTGTTCGCGCGGAGACACGAGCAACAGCGCGTCGCCGCCCTTGTGGGTGTCGAACAGGCCCACGTCGTGTCCACCGCCTCGCGGGTACGGGATGTTGCGCCACGCAAGCCACGTGCTCAGCACGCGGTCGTCATGCCATCTCGTACGGAGGACGACCTCGCTGTCTCGGATCGTCAGCTCGTGCCACGACCGAACGTCCGCGTACGCGACGGCCGCGCAGAGTAGGACCGCCGCGGGCACGAGCGACCACAGGCCCAGCACCGGCGCGACGCCGACGGCCGCGAGAAGGAAAACGGCAACGCCGAGCTGCGCGAGGGGCTTCGGCCCAGGGCGCGCGCGGAAACGAACCCGCAGCGACCCACTCCCCGTCGAGGAACTCTGTTGGTCTCGGTAGCCCATCACTCGAGGCGGTGACGACTGCCTGGTGATGACGACCTCGGGCCGATCGCCTTCGGGCTGCGACGCGACGAACGCGAGCGCAGACTCGAGGCGTGCCCGCGCCTCCACGCTCGGTTGCGCGACCCAGCGCCTCGAACGGGCGGGGCGAGCGAGGATCGCGTCGAGCTCGCTGAAGGCGTCTCGCGCTCGCGAGTGTTCACTCGAGGTCATGGCGTCGACTCGGCTCCTCCGACTTCTCATGGCCCGCTCGCCACACGAGGTACGTGTTCATGACGGCCGCGAGTCGTTGCTCTTGGCGCGCGAACGGACGGAGATGGATGTCTCCGTCACCACTCGCCTTCGAGAGACGCAGACGCGGTGGTCCCTCGCGTGGGGTGATGACGCGAACGTGGTGGACGCCTCGATGCTCCACGCGCCGCCAGGTCGTCACGGTGAGGTGACGGTCGTCCATCCGGATCTCCGTGCGGAAGCCGATCGCTGCGTGACCGAGAATGACGAAGAGCGAGCCGATCCAAGTGACCGCAACGAGCCACGGATCGGTCCGCGTGGGCAGCATGACCCACGCGATGAGCACGACCGCGGACGCGATGCTCGAGGCGAGCAGTACGTCGGGGTCCTGGGTTCGCGTTCGGATCCGCAGCACGGACTGCGCGTCGAGCTCGGCCGATCCGGGGCTCGCCTCGTTCAGCGCCGCCACGTTCGCGACGACGCGCGCCCGCGCCTGCGACTCCGCCGCAGCCGCGCCCTCGACTCCTTCGTGTGTCTCACCCCCGAGCATGGAGACCGCAACCGTCCTCCTCGTCGCGAGATTCCACAGTCGCTCGTGCGCGTCGCGCTCGACGGCTGTGACCCTCGCTACGGATCCTCGGAGGCGAGCGCATCCCGACTTCGCTGGGACAGGAGCTCGAGCTGCCACTGGCCGTGGGTCGCGATCATCAGCGCGACCGAGTCCTCGAGACCTCGGGGCTTGATGCCCCGTAGGAGCGCCGTGCGCCCGAGGAGGCGTGTTCGCGCGAACACCTCCGAGGGAGCCTTCGGCGAGCGCTCGATGTCGAGCGCGGTCACGCCCTCGAGGACCAGCTCGCGCGGATTCCACGGCCACGGGCGTGTGAGGCGGAGCGTGTCGCCCTCGAGCTCGAGACGGAACGCCATGCCTCGCGCGTTGCGCACGAGGCCGACGAGCGCGGGCGCGAGGGGCAGGACGAGCGCGGCCCACGGCAGCCTGTCGTGGAGCGCGGCGTACGCCACGAGAGGCGCGAGGAGGAAGCCGAACGCAGCGAGCATCTCGTAGGCGAACGGATCGTTGGTCCGACCCTCCACCACGAGCCGCTCGCCGCGCGAGTTCGTCCCCTTGTCTCGGTACGAGCCCGTCGCTCCCTCCGAGCCCGGGTCGAGCCTGACGTGACCAGGAAAGCGAGCCCGCGCGAGCTCGACGCTCTCGAGGAAGCGCGCGCGCGTCGTGGACTGGAAGAACGCGGGCGCGATGGCTTCCACGACCTCGAGGGCATCGCCGTCCACGACGGATCGAGGCTCGGACGGTTGGCTCTCTCGTCCATGCGTCCGCACTGCGTCGTCTATCTCCCTCCGAATCGCGCGCCCGAGCATGGAGAGCGCAACCGCTCACGCGGGACGGTGATTCCGTTCGATCTGCGCGCGTCCCGAGCCCGTACGATGGGCACGTGCGCTGGAGCCATCGAAGTCGGCCTCTCGACTCGCAGTCGATCTTCTCTCTGTCCGTGTTCTTCGCGCTCTGTGTCGTCGGGGCCGCGATCGAGCGGTGGCTCTCGACGATCCCGCTCGAGACGATCCAGCGCACATCGATCCTCGTGATCGTCGCCATCGCCGTGTGCGCGATGGGCGTGTGGCTCTTCGTGCGCGTGCGCCGGGATCGCGACGCGGAAGAGGAGGCGGCGGAGAACGTCGAAGCGGGGGCGCAGGCCGATGTCGTGGCCGTGCTCGCGGCCTTCGACGCCGACGCGGCGCCGATCGTGTCGCGCGATCTCGCGCTCGCGCTGAAGCGTCCGCGCGCCGAGCGACTTCGCGCGGTCGCGCAGAGGTTGCTCGACGCGCAGCTCGACTTTCGTCTCGTGGGCCTCCGCACCACGCCCCCCAAGGACGTCCTCGAGGCTGCGCGCGGCTTCGATCGCTGGAGCGACGACGTGCGCACGCGCTTCGCGCGCAAGGACGATCGCGACGGATCTGCGAAGGGCGCGCTCGTCGTGCTGTGCCTCCTCGTCGAGACCGACGAAGAGATCGCAGACCTCCCGACCGATCGCGCCACGAGCGTCGTGCGCACGCTCGAGCTGCTCGCGAACGATCGGTGGAGCGTGCGACGCGTCGAGCTCTGGACGGCGCGACAGCCGATCCCCGAGAGCGAGCTGCGCACGCTCGATCCCGGCCTCCTCACCGCGCGAGGCTGATCTCGCTGCCCACGAGGCGGCCTGTCAGGCGTCGGCGTCGAGCGCGGCGCGGTAGGCCGCGTACACGCGCGGGAGGTCGATCACGCGGCTCGCGGGGAGCATGCCCTCGAGAAGCGTGGAGACGCCGTCGTCGGTGTGGGCGACGAGGTTCACGCGCGAGCCCACGTCCACCAGCGCGAGGGACTGCACGCGCTTCGTCGGCAGCCGCAGCGGTGCAGCGCCCAGCGCGATCGGCGATGGATGCACCACGAGCGCGTCGGGCCCGAACACGACGCGACGTCGACGCGCCAGCTCCGCGGGGATCGCCAGGACGAGCGCAGCGAACACGATCGCGGCCGCCTGCACGTAGCGATCGAAGATCGACATCGACAGCGCCCACGCGACGCCGATCACCAAGCCCGCCAGCCCGAGGCCCGACGCGACGAAGAGGCCCGCGAGCGCCGGCGAGACGCCCGCCTTCAGATCGATCTCGATCGACGCGAACGCCCGCGCCGCGCCCTCGCGGTACGAGCCTGCGGTGCTGCCGGTCGGCTCCACCCGACGCGCGCGCACACCGAACTGCGACAGACGGCCGAGCCGCGCGAGCTCGGCCTCCAGCGCGCGCGCCGCCGCAGTCGCGGTGCTCAGATGTCGAGCTCCTTCACGTCGAGCGCGTGCGTCTCGATGAAGTTGCGCCGCGGCTCGACCTCGTCGCCCATCAAGAGCGAGAAGAGCTGATCGGTCTCGATCGCGTCGTCGATCTTCACCTGGAGGAGCACGCGCGCCTCCGGGTTCATCGTGGTCTCCCAGAGCTGCTCGGCGTTCATCTCACCCAGGCCCTTGTAGCGCTGGATGTTGAGGCCCTTGCGACCACGCGCATCGACGTACGCGACGAGCGCGTCGATGGGACCGATCTCTTCCGTCGAGATCTCCACGCCGTTCTCGTCCTGCTCGAGCGCCACGAACGGCGGCTGGCCGAGCGCTGCGATGCCCGCGTGGATCGCGCTCAGCTGCTTCACGTCGGCGCCGTCGATCAGATCGCGATCGATCGTCGTCACCTTCGTCGACACGCCCGCGCGCGTCTTGACGCGGATGCGGTGGCTCGAGTGCTCGGTGTCCTCTTCGATCGAGAACACGAGCGGGAGCAGATCGGGCGTCTTGCCGCCGACGTACGCCTCGATGCGCTTCGTCGCTTCGTCGATCTTCGTGCGATCGGCGAGCGTGTCGGCGTCGAGCCCGCTCACGCGCACGAGCGCCTCGATGATGCTCGGCTCGGTGCGTCGCTCGAGCGAGCGCAGGAGCTTTCGCCACTTGGTCATGTCATCGAGGAGGTTGCGCAGCGGCGCGCCCGAGAGCGGCACCACGCCCGTCTTGGTGCGCACGATGAGCCCGTCGATGCCGGCTTCCGTCACGTAGTGCGCGAGCGCGTCCTCGTCCTTGAGGAACTGCTCCTTCTTCTTCTTCGTGACTTTGAAGAGCGGCGGCTGCGCGATGTAGACGTAGCCCTGACGGATCGCCTCGGGGATCTGCCGGTAGAAGAACGTGAGCAGGAGCGTGCGGATGTGGCTCCCGTCCACGTCGGCGTCCGTCATGATCACGATCTTGTGGTAGCGGAGCTTCGTGATCTCGAACGTGCCGTTCTGATCGAGGCCGATGCCGAGCGCGGTGATCAGCGTGCCCACCTGATCGTTGCCGAGCATCTTCTCGAAGCGCGCGCGCTCGACGTTCAGGATCTTGCCGCGCAGCGGCAGGATCGCCTGCGTGCGGCGGTCGCGACCCTGCTTGGCCGAGCCTCCGGCCGAGTCACCCTCGACGATGTAGATCTCGCTCTTCGCGGGGTCCTTCTCCTGACAGTCGGCGAGCTTGCCGGGGAGGTTCGACGGATCGAGCACGCCCTTGCGCTGCACGCTCTCGCGGGCCTTGCGCGCCGCCTCGCGCGCGCGCGCCGCGAGCACGCACTTCTCGACGATCTTCTTCGCCTCGGCCGGGTGCTCCTCGAGGAACGTCGCGAGCTTGTCGTTGACGACGCCCTCGATGATGCCCTTCACCTCGCTCGAGACGAGCTTGTCCTTCGTCTGCGAGCTGAAGCTGGGATCGGGGTGCTTGATCGACACGATGGCCGTGAGGCCTTCGCGGATGTCCTCGCCCGACAGCGTCTCGCCCTTGCCGAGGTCCTTGAGCAGGTTGTGCTCGCTCGCGTACTGGTTGAGCGTCTTCGTGAGCGCGCCACGAAGGCCGGTCATGTGCGTGCCGCCGTCCTTGTTGTGGACGTTGTTCGTGTAGCAGGTGATCTGCTCCTGGAACGCCTCGCTCCACTGCATGGCGATGTCGACCTGCACGCGCTCGCGCTCGTCCGAGATCGAGATCACCTCCGGGTGGAGCGGCGTCTTGCTCTCGTTGAGCAGGCGGACGAACTCCTGGATGCCTCCCTCGAAGTGATAGTGCTGCTTGCGGCCTTCTCCGGCCTCTTCGACGAGGTCGATGTGGAGACCCGCGTTGAGGAACGCGATCTCACGCAGGCGATTGTGCAGCGTGGACCACTGCATCTCACGCACGGAGAAGATCGTCGGATCCGGCTTGAAGGTGACCTTCGTGCCGGTCTTGTCGGTCGTGCCCACGGCCTCGATTGGAGCCTGTGGCGCGCCCTGTCGGTAGAGCTGCTGCCAGACCTTGCCCTCGCGACGAATCTCGAGCTTCAGCCACTCGCTCACCGCGTTGACGGCAGAGACGCCGACGCCGTGCAGACCCGCAGAGACCTTGTACGAGTCGTTGTTGAACTTGCCGCCTGCGTGGAGGACCGTCATCACGACCTCGGCCGCACTGACACCCTTCTCGTGCCTGCCGACGGGGATGCCGCGACCATCGTCGGTGACCGTCACCGACTGATCCGAGTGCACGGTGACGGTGATCTCTTTGCAGTGACCGGCGAGGTGCTCGTCGACCGCATTGTCGACGACCTCCCACACGAGGTGATGGAGGCCCGTGCCGTCGTGCACGTCGCCGATGTACATGCCCGGCCGCTTGCGCACGGCCTCGAGGCCTTCGAGCACCTGGATGCTGTTCGAATCGTACTCCGCAGGGTTCGCGGGCCCGGCCGGCGGGGACGCTTGAGAGGGCATGCCCTCGGCCTTGGTCTCGTTCTCGCTCATGGGGGGCGGGATGATAGCTTGTTCAGGGGGTCACAGCAATCTCGGCTGTGGCCCACAATGCCCCGTTTTGATTGGAAATTACGGCGCTCCGAGGGGCCCTTCCAGGCTCACTCGTCGTCGTCGCCCTGCTGGTATGCCTGGAGGCGTCCAGTGCCCGTCACGCCGCCCGTGCCGAGGGTCAGCGCTTGGTGCGCTTCGATGAGGGTCGGACCGACGTCGGGGCAATAGATCGTGCGCGTCGTGAGACCCGAGGTGCCGCCCTCTTCGCGGACTTCCACGCAGTGATCGAAGTGACCCGTGGGCACGTCGACGGAGATGTCGATGTCGCTCACGCGCGCGGTGCGCCCGTTCATCGACGGCCACTCCGCGCCGAGCGCGATCGGCGCGCGCAGGAGATAGATCTCCGACTCCACCCAGAAGATGCCGTCGTCGCGCAGCTGGTACGTGCGCGTGTTGCCGTTCGCGAGGCTCTCGAGGCGGGCGGTGTGACCGTCGTACGCGGTGACGCGCAGGACCGACGTCTGGCGAGGAAGCCCTCCGCCCGGATCGTTGTCGTGGGCCCAAGAGTAGTTGGCGCCCATCGGGAAGAGGCGCCGTGGCTCGAGGCGCGTGGGGTCGTCGGCGCCGCTCCGAACGGGTGCGCCGCCACAAGCTCCGAGGGCGAGCGTGCTCGCGAGCGCGGCGAGCGTGATCGGACCTCGGAGCGCGTGTGTCATCGCGCGAGTCTGTGCGATGCCGGGTGGGCGCGCACCCGCCGCGGGTTCGGCAGCTCTTTCGGGCTCTCACATCTCTCGTGCTAGCGTTTGCCGCATGCGTACACGGTCCTCGGGGTTTTGGATCTCGTGCTCTCTCGCGTGCCTCGCGCTGATCACGCTCGTCGGCGCGCCGCCTGCGCTGGCGCAGATCGTTCAGGAAGGCGCGCAAGGAGAGGCTGTCCCGCCTCCGCCGAGCGCGACGGTGGAGGTGTCGCCTGCGCAGACGCAGCTCGGCGCGCCCGTGCAAGCTCAGGCCGGCGTGGCGGTGCAGGCTCCCGCGCCCCAGGCGCAGGCCTCGGCCTACGCGCAGCCGGTCTACCAGCCCACGCCGCAGGTCTATCCGACGGCCGAGCCGCTCCAGCCCGCGCGTCGCCGCGGCGATCGCCTCGAAGACACCGCGAACGCAGGTGAGGTCGTCGACCTCATGATCACGACGGGCGCGTACGGCGTGCTCCTCGGTAACTCGATCGTCACCTGGGCCGATCTCGATCAGACGTTCGATCCCGTGACTGGCGCGACGCTCCGCTCGAGCGACGACGTCGTGCGCATCCGCTTCGTGTCGACGTTCCTCGGCGCCGCGCTGAGCCTCACGGGTCTGCTCGCCGCCGAGGCGCCGCGCGGCGTGCCCACGACGATGGCGATGGGCCTCCGCTATGGCGTCGCGCTCTCGGCGTTCGGTGCAGGCGCGGCGGGCGAAGGCGGCACGATCGATGGGCTCCTCGCCGTCATGGCGGTCGGCGGCGCGGTCGGTCTCGGCATCGGCGCGGGCCTGGGCTTCGGCCTCCGCCCGCACACGTCGCGCTCTCGCTTCGTCGAGTCCGGCTTCCTCTGGGGCACGACGTTCGGCGGCATGCTCGGCGGCGCGTTTTCACGCGGCGATGGTCGCGCGGTGCTCGGCGGCATGCTCGCAGGCAGCCTCGGCGCGATGGTCGCCCACTCGATCGTCGCCGCGCTCGTGCCCGTGCACGTCGGTCGCGGCTGGCTGATGAACGGCGCGTTCGCCGTGGGCTGCGGCCTCGCGGCGTTCCTCACGTGGGGCTTCGGCGGGAGCTCGGTGAGCGGGGAGACCTACCTCGCGACGATGAGCGCCACGGGCTTCGTCGCCCTCGCCGTCATCTTCGCGCTGACTGACTTCATCCAGGACGCGGGCTGGGACGAGAGCGCCCTCCCCGAGGTCGTGCGCAACATGAACATCGACGTCTCGCCCACGCAGGGCGGCGCGATCGGCACGATCCGCTCGTCGTTCTGATGGTCAGCGCAGCTCGACGTCCCAGCGCGGGTCACCGTCGAGCTGCTGGGCCGTGACGACGACGCGCTGATCGCCCGCGAGCGCGCCGATCTGGATCGAGCCGAAGCCTGGCACGCCGACGGTTCCGTCGATCGTCCCTTCGAGCGTGCCGCGCGTGCGATCGGCCTCGACCACCACGTCGCGGAGACGCGGCACCGCGGTGAGGCCGAACGGTCCGCTGCTCGAGGCGAGCGCGAGGCCGTCGGACGTGAGCCGAACGGTCTCTCCTGCCGAGCGCGCTGGGCACGACAGTCGCTCGAGCTCGAGCTCGGTCTCCGCGGCGCCCTCGAGCGCGACGGTGAGGTGACCCACGGAGAGCGCGGGGCTGTCGATCTCCGAGAGGCGCGAGGCGAAGTGCACGACACCGCCCACGCGACGGGGCGCTTGCACCCAGACACCGAGCGCGGCGCCGAGCGCGGCGGGCGCCTCGTGCTCGCTCGGCCGACGCGTGATCTCGAGCGACTCGATCTGGATCGCGGACATGTTGCTTCCGTCGATGAACGCGTGGATCGGCGCGTCCCACGCGAGACCCGCGACCACGCCCTCGGCGACCACACAGCGCGAGGGTGCGATCTCGAGCTCGCCGAGCAACGCGCTCGCGCTCACGTCGAACGGCTCGCAAGTGACGCCTCGCTCGAGAAGGCTCCGACGGATCATCGCGGTGACGAGCGCGCTCCGCAGGAGCCAGAGGCCGATCGCGAGACACACGGTGGCGACGATCGAGACCAGCGCGAGCGTGCGCCACCGAGAGCTGGTCGGCGCTGGCGTCGGGGTCGTGCTCGAGGCTTCGGTCACGGGAGGCGCCTCGGTGCGGACGAGCGCTGGCCTCGCGGGGTGCTCGTCCTCGGCGGCGTCGCACCACGGCGCGCGCCCGTGCGTCTCTCGGGCGGCGTGGTGTCTTCGCCGAGCTCGCCCATGCGCCGACGGACCGCGTCCTCGTCGATCTCGCCGCCTGCGCCGAAGAGCTCACCCAGCTCGGGCGGTAGCGCGACGTCTTCGCCGCCTTCCGCGTCGCCTCCTCCGAGACCGCCCGCGCCGAGACCACCGAGCATCGAGCCCATCATCTGCTGAAGGATCGGGCCCATCGTCGGATCGTCGAGCGCGGCGGCGAGCTCGGGCGGCATCATCGTGCGCATCACGGCGCCAGCGTCGCTCGGCCCGAGATCGTCGTCGCCGTGTCGCTCGTGCAGCCATCGCCGCGCGAGCGCGCGGACCTCCGTCGCGTGGGCGCCGCTCTCGGACGCGAGCGCGTCGATCACCGCCGTCGGGCTGGCCTCGCGGAAGCGGTGCTCGCGCACGTAGCGAGCGAGACCCGCGAAGAACGCCGCGTCGCCCACGCGCTCGCGCACGGCGCGGTAGAAGAACGGACCCTTTCCGTAGACGAGCCCCGCGTAGGCGATCGGTGAGGTGAACGCCGACGTGGGCCGATCGACGACGTCGTCCGCGAGGCCCTGGATCCGCATCATGCGGTAGTTCATCGCGACCTGACGCTCGCCCTCTTCGCGCGCCCTCGCCGCGCCGTGTCGCTCCTCGACGTAGAGCATCGCGGAGTACTGCGCGAGCGACTCGTCGACCCACGGATGAGCGCGCGAGTCGCTGCCGACGAGGCCGTGCCACCACTGGTGCGCGACCTCGTGCGCGGTGACGAACTCGCGCATCGACGCGGTCATCTGCGCGAGGCTGTCGAGGCTCGCGCCCGCGGTGTCGCCAGCGCCGTCGTCACCGTCGCCGCCGAGCGCGCCGAGCGCACCGAGCATCCCGATCGCGCCGCCGCCGCCCTCGAGCGCTCCTCGGTAGAACATCACGGCGACCGTCACGAGCCCCGAGAACTCCACGCCGCCTGCGCCGCCGACGAGCGGCGCCTCCACCACGTCGAGCTCGGTGTACGGGTAGCTGCCGAAGCGGCGCGTGAACACGCGAAACGCCTCACACGCCACGTCGCCCACGTGACGCCCTGCGTCTCCGTCGCGCATCAAGAAGTACGAGCGCACGCGTGTGCCCTCGACCTGACACTCGCTCGTGACGAAGCGCGGACTGACGAGGATCGCGAGCTCACGCACCGCCGCCGCGTGGATCGTGACCTCCTTGCGCGGCGCCCGCCCCGGCGCGTCGCTCACGTTCGCGACGCTCACTTCTGCGCCGCTCGACGCGACGAGCATGTCCTCGGGCACGACGATGCGCGCGCGCACGTGGTGCGGCGCGTCGGTCGAGAGATCGCCCATCGTGCCGCCGTCGTCGGTCACCCACGCGCTGCCGCGCCGACGCGCGAGCACGGGATAGAACGCCGCGAGCGAGCCGATGTCCGCGCCGTGCGCGACGAGGCCGTAGTCGCCGGGCGTCGCCGTCTGTCCTCCCTCGAGCGCGGCGAGGCTCTCGAGGCCTTGCGACATCATCGAGAGGCGATCGTCTTCGATCTCCGGCATCGTGCCCTGGAGGTCGAGCTCGAAGCGGAGGTGAGCTCCAGGCGCGACGGGCGTCGCGGGGCGCACGACGATGACGCTGGGCGAGGGTTGCTCGAACACGCAGGCCACGCCGTCGAGGCAGCGGCCCTCGAGGAAGCGAACGTTCGGGGTCGCCCCGGGCGCGACCGTCGCGTTCACGAAGATCCGCATCGCGACGTCGCGCCACGGGCGCGCCTCGGTGTTCGTCACCACGACCTGCTCGCGCAGGCCGAAGCCGCGGAGCTCGTCGTCGATCGCGACGTGGAGATCGTAGAGCGGCAGGGTCTCGAGCGACGTGATGCCGAGCGCCTGCGCGAGCCCCGCAGGCTCGCCCGGCCGGATGTGCTCGAGCAGCGCGCTCGCGTCGTAGGGGCGAGCGGCGTCTTGTGCGCGCGCGCTCGACGTCGTCGAGGCGCTCACGGCGGCGAGCGAGGCCAGCAGCGCGAGGAGACCTCTCCGGGTTCGTGTCACGGCGAGATCCTACGAGACCGCGCCCTCGACGGTCTCGGTCTCCGGCGCGACGCCCTTGCGCTTGGTGCGCACGCCCGTGCCGTGCTTGCGCGACGGGTCGAGGATCGCCGAGCACACCGAGCACGACGGCTTCTCGTGCGCGTACCGGTAGATCGGACCGCCCGCGACGATGATGCCCATCATCGTGGGGATCATGCAGAAGTAGTCCGCGCCCATGATCGGCGAGCAGACCGTGATGACGACGATCATCGCGCACCACGCCCACCAGATCTTGTTCCAGTGGGGCCACGGCAAGACCGCGCGCGACACGTCATCGCAGCGCCAGCAGTACAGGGTGGCCTCGGGCGCCGGGGTGGTCTCGGTTCCACCATCAGAAGACGACATCGACGCCTCCTCGAATGCGGCGAATGCGTAGGCCCGAGAGCGCTCGGACGCAAGCGTGCGCGCCGATCGACGACGCTCCCGTGGAGGCCTATGGTGCGCCGCCCATGCGACGCGCGCGCACCTCGCAGCCGTCCTCCGAGAGCCCGCGCGCGGCCTCGCGACCGGCGCTCGATCCGCACGTCGAGGAGCTCCTCGCGTCGACGGACGCCTTCCTCTCGAGCCGCGTGACGTGGCTGACGCTCGCGCCCTCGGGCGGCCTGCCGCGCTCGCTCGTGGCGCTCGCAGAGGCGCTCCTGCCGCCGAGCGCCGAGCGGCTGCCGCTCCACGACCAGCAGGCGATCGCGTGGGCGATGGCGCTCTCCGATCTGGCGCGCGCCATCGCGCGGGAGTTCCCCGAGAACCTCTTCGCCGACCTCGACCACGTGGCCGCGGAGCTCCGCCGCGTGGTCGCAGACGCAGGTCACGTCGCGCTCGAGCGCACGATCGATCCGCTCGTCCGGATCCACCGGATCTACGGCAAGAGCTCGCGCATCCGCTTCCGCTACGTGCACGACTTCCTCTACGGCTTCGACTGGGCGCGGTGGGTCGCGCGTGATCCGGCCTCGCGCGGGCGGGTGGGCAACTACGACCTCGCCTTCCTCGCGCACGTCGAGAAGCGCGCAGAGGAGCTCGACGCGCTCGTCGGACAGAACGACCCGAGCTACCCGCCGCTCGCGCCGGGCGCGTTTCGGAACCCGTTCCCGTTCGACCGCGAGCCCCGCGCCGAGACCGCGCTCTTCCAGGCGCTCGCGCGCGCCGACCTCTTGCCGATCCGGGCCTGGGACGCGCGCGCGCCCCACTCCGCGAGCGACCGACCGTTCACTGCCCTGCGCGAAGAACGCGCTCGGGATCTCGGGCTCGCTCGCTCGCCGTCGTGAGCCGCTGCCGCGATCGCGGCGCGCGTGTATGCTCGCGGCGCGCATGGACCGCATCACGCAGACGCCCGCCGAGGCCTTCGTCGGACGGACCATCGCGGGCAAGTACCGGCTGCTCGAGAAGGTCGGCGAGGGCGCGATGGGCGCCGTCTACAAGGCGACCGATGCGAACGGCGCGCCCTGCGCGGTGAAGATGATGCATGCGCAGGCGGTCGGGGATCCCGCGCTCCGCACGCGCTTCGAGCGAGAGGCCAAGGCGCTCTTCTCGCTCCGTCATCCGAACGTGCTCGAGGTGCGCGACTACGGCGTCGAGCTCGGCTTGCCGTTCCTCGTGATGGAGCTCCTCACGGGCAAGACGCTCGAGGAGATGGTCGTCGATCACACGCCCGATCCGCAGACGGGCGTGGAGCTCGGCAAGCAGACGCTGCGCGGCCTCGCGTACGCGCACGCGCAAGGCGTGCTCCACCGCGACATCAAGAGCGAGAACGTCTTCGTCACGTGGGACGGCACGGCCTACCGCTGCATCCTCCTCGACTTCGGCCTGGTGAAGCTCGACGACTCGATCCACGGGCCGTCGCAGAAGCTCACGATGGCCGGATCGATCATGGGCAGCCCCGCGTACATGTCGCCCGAGCAAGGCACGGGCGACGTCGTCGACGCGCGCAGCGACGTCTACGCGATGGGCGTGGTGCTCTACGAGCTCGTCACGGGCGAGTGGCCGTTCGCGGCCGAGAGCCAGGTCGAGATGTTCCGCATGCACCTGCTCGAGGCGCCGCCCGAGATGTCGAGCAAGCGTGAGCACCTCGTGGTGAAGCCCGAGCTCGAGGCGATCATCAAGAAGGCGCTCGCGAAGAAGAAGACCGATCGCTGGGCCGACGCGGGACAGATGCTCGCCGCGATCGAGGCGCTGCCCGGGCCTCTCGCGTGGATCGACCCGAGCGGCCGCTCGCGCCCGAGCGCGATGACACTCCCCACGCCGCCGATCGCGCGGCCGCCGACCGCCCAGCCAGCGCAGCTCGCCCCGCCCGTGACGGCGCAGCCCGTCGCGGAGCCCCTGAGCGGCTCGCGTGTCGCGCTGATCGCAGCGGTGGTCGCGATCTTCTTCGTCGCGATGCTGATCAGCGCCGGCGTGATCTTCTTCGTCACGCGCTGAGCGCGCGGAATCCTCGGAGACCGAGAATCGCCGAGCGCAGCGCGAGGCGGGCAAGCGGGGTTGGGGCCCCGCGCGCAGCACGCGCTCGGCGCGTGGAGCGGGTGGGGGCCCCGCCGCGGGGGAGGGTCCGCATGGACCCTCGGAAAGTCAGCGCGGCGTCGTCACGGTCGCGGTGGCGGCCGCGCCCGCGGGCGGATCGACGATGAAGGGCGGGCGGCGCGGGCCTCGGAAGAGGAAGCGCTCCCTGCGCTCCTGAACCTCGATGTCGGCGGCCTGCAGCTCGAAGCGCGTGCCTCGCTCCGACACGTCGTTGCCGTTGCGCAGCGTGAGCTGGAGTCGACCCTCTTGCTGCGCCTGCGTGATCAGCGCGCCCTGCGGAAAGGTCACCTCGAGCGTGACGGTGGTCGTCTGTCCGAGCCGGTAGCCGCGTCGGCCTTCGTCCGTCTCCTCCTCGTGGAGCTGACGGCCGATCGCGAGGACCGGTACGTTCTCGAGCAGGAGCGCGTTTCGCCAGCCGCTCGCGCGCATCGGATCGCCGATGGTGATGATCACGTCGACGTTGTCTCCGGGCCGCAAGAGCCCGTTGAACGCGGACGTCTGCGTCGCGAGGATCGTGATCGCACGACTGCCCTGCGGGATGTCGCCCGACAGCGTTCGCTGCTGGTCCGACAGGGGCGAGAGGTCGGTGCGGAGGATGGTCTCACCGACGCGCACCGACTGCGCGAGCGGCAGACCGATCAGGTCGCGGATGCGGTTCGCGAGGATGTGTCGGTCCTCGACGTAGTCCTGCGGCAGCGACTTCGTCGCGAGCCACTCGGCGCGCACGGGCTCACCGAACGGGATGTCCTGCGCCGCCATGACGACGTCGATCGGTCGGCCACCCGAGCGCTCCACGCGGAACTGCTCTTGGTAGAGGTACATCACCACGATGCCCGCGAGGACGAGGGCGACGCTGGCCATGAGGGGCGTTCGCTTCATGTGGAGCTCGGAATTGGTCGCAGGAGATGGGGTCTCGGGTCAAGCGACCGATGGGCGAGCGACCGCCTCACGAGGCTCGCTCTCGCCTCGCACCTCGGACGGGCAGTGCCGATCGAGGAACGCGAAGCTCTCGCGCCAGCAGCGCTGGGCCTCCGCGCGGAACACGAACGCGTGGAACGCGTGGACCTCACCCGGGTAGTAGACGTCTTCGCAGACGACGCCGCGCTTTCGAAGGGCCACCGCGAGACGGCGCGTGTCGTCGAGGAGCGGATCCGCCGTGCCGCACGGCGCGAAGAACGGCGGCAAGGTGCGACGCGGCTCGCGCGCGCTCTCGAGCACGACGAGCGGGTCCGCGAGATCGAGCGCTTCGCTCCCGTGCTTCGACGGTTGATCGAGCGCGCCGAGGTAGGCCGCGCCCACCTCCTCGATTCGCTCGGCGATCACGCGAGAGAGTCCCGGCTTGCGACGCGAGAAGCGCGCGGTGTCCGAGACCTGCAGGATCCCGCACGCCGGAAGGCACGCGCGCGGCACGACGCCCGTGTCGAAGATCCGTCGCGCGTGGGGCTCGCTCCGCTCGAAGCACGCGGCGAGCGTCATCGACGTCACGAGGTTGGCCCCAGCGCTCTCTCCGGCGAGCACGAGCCGCGAGGCGTCGCCTCCCCAGCGCGCGGCGTTCTCGACCACCCACGCGTAGGCCTGCGCGCAGTCCTCGAGCGCGGCGGGAAACGGGTGCTCCGGCGCGAGGCGGTAGTTGATCGAGACGACCACGTAGCCACGCCGCGCGAACGCGAGGCCCATGACCCAGTGCGTGTCCTTCGAGAGGATGCGGAAGCCTCCGCCGTGCACGTAGAGCACGACGGGGCGACGCTCGTTCGGGCGATGACCCGAGGGCCGGTAGATGTCCGCGAGGTGCGCGCTCGAGCCGCCCGGCGCGTAGCGAACGTCGCGGATCACCTCGACGCCGTGGTGCGAAGGGCGCGCGCGGGGGTGGAGCTTTCCGAGACGCGAGGCGCCGCGGAAGAACGTGTCCACGACGAGCGATCCAGCCCGACGGCGCACCTGATCTCGAAGGCCCATGCGCCCGCATCCTAGCCGTCCTCGGGCGTCTCGATCGAGAGGTCGACACCGCCCGATCGGACCCCCGTTTCACGGATGGCTTGTTCCGCGTGGGTTTTCTCCGCACCATCTCTCCATGCGCGCGCACCTCCGACCTCGCATCACGGTCGCTGCGACGGCTCTCGCCTTGGGGCCACTGACCAGCCTGGCGTTCTCGGGCTGCGTCGGAGATCTGGGCTCCGGTCCTGCGTCACCGCAGGGCTTCGAGTGCAGCACCGGCTGCACCGAGATCGCCGCCTCCACCTCGCGCTTCCCGCGCCTCTCCCACGATCAGTGGGAAGAGACCATGCGTGATCTCTTGCGGCTGCCGGCCGCGAGCGGCCTGTCCTCGACGTTCCCTCCGGACGCGCCGCGCGGTCTCTTCGACAACGACGGCGCAGAGCTCTCGGTGTCGGGTGATCTGCGCACGGAGTACCAGCGCTCGGCCGAGCGCCTCGCCGAGCAGGTCGCGACCGATCCCGCCGCGCTCATGCGCATCCTGCCTGCGAGCTTGCCTGCGAGCCCCGACTCTGCGCGCGCGCGCGCGTTCCTCGAAGGCTTCGGCGCCCGGGCATACCGGCGCCCGCTGACGAGCACCGAGCTCGACACCTACGCGGCGCTCTTCGCGCGAGGCACCGAGCTCTACCCAGACGACGACCCGTTCGTCGGCGGCGTCCGCTTGAGCCTCGAGGCGATGCTGCAGTCGCCACACTTCGTGTACCGCGCGGAGCTCGGCGCCGCGTCGGGCGATCAGCCGATCGCGCTCACGAGCCACGAGCTCGCGTCGCGCCTCTCGTACGCGCTCTGGGGCAGCATGCCCGACGACGATCTCTTCGAGGCCGCGTCCTCCGGCGCGCTCGACGACGCGATGGGCCTCGACGTCGAGGTCTCGCGCATGCTCGACGATCCGCGCGCCGAGGCGATGCTCGTTCGCTACCACGAGCAGCTCTTGTCGGTCGGTCGGTACGACGACATCACACGGTCGGCCACGCTCTTTCCCGAGTACACGGGTGCGGTGCCCGACGCCATGGCCGACGAAGTGCGCCTGTTCGTGCGCGAGGTCTACGGCGACGACGGCGGCGTGCGCGAGCTCTTCACGTCGCGCTTCACCTACGCGAACGCGCCGCTCGCGGCGATCTACGACCTGCCAGGCGTGAGCGGCGACACGATGCAGCGCGTCTCGCTCGAGGGCACCGAGCGGGCAGGCCTGCTCACGATGGCCGGCTTCCTCGCGCTCAACGCGAGCTCGACCGACAGCGATCCGATCTACCGCGGCGTCTTCGTGAACCACCGACTCCTCTGCGCACCGCTACCCGCGCCGCCGATGATGGTGCCGCCGCTGCCGCCCGAAGACACGTCGATGCCGCGCACGCTGCGCGAGCGCATCACGCTGCACACGGGCGCCGGCACGTGCGGCGCGTCCTGCCACGGCACGATGATCAACCCCATCGGCTTCGCGTTCGAGCACTTCGACGCCGTCGGCAGCCTCCGCGATCGCGAGCGCAACGGCTTGGCGATCGATGCCGCCGACGCCTACTCGTTCGCTGGACAGCAGCGCGAGTACGACGGCGCGGTCGAGCTCTCCGCGATCATCGCCGAGCAGCGCATGACGCACGCGTGTTACGCGGACCACCTGCTCCAGTTCGTGCACGGCCGCGCGAGCGTCGAGGACGACGCCGGCCTGCTCCACCACCTGACGACCTCGTCGCTCCGCGAGCGCGCGTCGCTCCGTGAGCTCGTCCGCATCCTCGTCACGAGCGAGTCCTTCCGACAGCGTTCCGCCACCGAGCTCGACGAGCTCCCTGGCCTGGAGATGGAGTGACCATGCGCGCCCGACTCGACCGTCGTCGCTTCCTCCTCGGCCTCGGCGGCGTGGCCGTCGCGCTGCCGTTCCTCGAGAGCATCCACATGCCCCGCGCCAACGCGGGCGCCGACCGCTTCCGCTTCGCGTTCTTCGTACGCGCCGGCAACGGCGTGGCCCAACAGCTGCGCGGCTGGGTCGACGGTGCGGAGCAGGAGATCGAGCCCGAGCAGTTCTGGCCGCGCAACCTCGGCGCGCTCACCACGTCCGTGATGGCCGACGACAACGGCGATCGCGCGACGAGCGAGCTCTCGGCGTTCGCGAGCAAGCTCTCCCTCGTGCGCGGCGTGAACCGTCCGTTCAACACGCCGTCGTGTGGTCACTCCGACTCGATCGTGCAGCTCTTGACGAGCGCACAGATCGTGTCGGGATCGAGCAACGACGCCGCGGCTCTCGGTCGCTCGATCGACTGGCGCATCGCCGAGCAGCTCAACCCGCCGGGGCGTGATCCGATGACGCTCATGGCCGGCCCGACCGACGCGTACATCCGCGAGAACCTGTCGTGGCGCGGCGCGCGCGAGCGCACGCCGGCCGAGCGCTCTCCGCTCAACCAGTACATGCGCATGATGGGCATCACGTCGGCGCCTCCCGAGATCCAAGAGCGTGTGATCCGTCGTCAGAACAGCGTGAACGATCTCGTGCGCGACGAGCTCACTGCGCTCATGTCGCGACGCGACCTCGGCGAGCTCGACCGACGACGCCTCACGCAGCACTTCGAGGCGATCCGCGACACGGAGCTCTCGCTGCTCTCGTGCGAGTCGATGGACATGAGCTTCATGTCGCGCCTCGGCGAGATCACGAACGTCGAGAGCAACGACGTGCGGATCGAGGTCGCTGAGCGGCACATGGAGGTCCTCGCGCTCGCGGCTGCCTGCAACTACACGCACACCGGCTCGCTCCAGATCGGCGAAGGCAACGACCAGACGCAGTACGAGTTCGAGGGCTCGCGCTTGCCGCGCTTCCACTGGATCTCGCACCGCATCTACTCGGACGGCGCCGAGGGCGAGACGATCCCGGACGCGATCACGCTCCACCACCAGGTGGACCGCATCCACATGCGCCTCTTCCGTCACCTGCTCGAGCGCCTCGACATGTACGACTCGGCGTACGGCGGCTCGGTGCTCGACGACGGCGTCGCCGTCTGGATGAACGACCTCTCGAACGGCCCCCCGCACGGCGGCACGAACGTGCCGTGGATCCTCGCGGGCGGCGCCGGTGGCCGCCTGCGCACCGGCCAGTACGTCGACGCGGACGGCGTGAACTACAACCGCATCCTCAACACCATCGGCGCGGCGGTCGGGTGCACGAAGGACGACGGCTCGCCCCTCGACGACTTCGGAGACGCGTCGCTCACGGGCGGCCGCATCGACTCGCTCGTGGTCTGAGCGACCTCCGTCTCGGGGGCACCTCTGTCTGGCCGGATCCAGCGATCCGCTCGGGACGGATCTGCTTTCTGGCGGTCCCGATCCCACCCCGATACTATCCGGACGGCTCGAAGCCTTCGTCGCCTGGGGATCGTTCGTCGATCTGTCTGGGCACGAAGCTGTGGATGCTTCGTGGATGGCGGATTCCATCCCCGACGCGCCTCGATGTCCCGTATCCGTCCCCAGCCACGACCACTGATGTTTTCCGGGTGTTCTCGGGCCCTTCCAGAGATCGTTCCGGATCCCACACCCCTGAAGATGAAGATGATCTCTAAAGATCTCTTCTCTTCTTTCTTCGACAGCTCGGTTCGCCGACCCGATCGGCGCGGAGAGACGCCCTCATGGAGCTCGTCATCAGCAAGAGGAACTTCCTTCGCGGTCTCGCGCGCACGCACGGCGTGGCGGACCGGAAGAGCTCCATGCCGATCCTGTCGAACATCCTCCTCACGACCGACAGCACGTCCTCGCTCCGCTTCGCCGCGACCGACCTCTACCTCGGTGTCGCGGCCACCGCGCCCGCCGAGGTCAAGAAGGGCGGCTCGATCGCGGTCTCCGCGCGCACGCTCTTCGACATCGTGAAGAACCTGCCCGAGGGCGACGTGCACTGGACGGTCGGCCCGAACCACGCCGCAGAGATCCGCTCGGGCAAGGTGCGCTTCCGCATCCCGGGCATGCCGGGCGACGACTTCCCCGCGCTGCCGTCGCCGGGCAGCTCCGACTTCTTCTCGGTCGAGGCGGACACGCTCGGCGACCTGATCACCAAGACGCAGTACTCGATGTCGACCGACGACACGCGTCCGCACCTCGCAGGCGCGCTGTTCGAAGGCGAAGGCAAGCTCGTCCGCATGGTGACGACCGACGGTCATCGCCTCTCGAAGATCGATCACAAGCTCGACGACTCGTCGCCGATGTTGAGCTTCTCGATGCTCGTGCCGAACAAGGGCATCACCGAGCTCAAGCGCCTGATCGACGACGCGAAGGCCGACGCCAAGGGCACCAAGGAAGAGGGCCGTCCGCAGATCGCCGTGGCCACCTCGGGCGGCAGCGCGTTCTTCAAGCGCGAGGGCATCGTGCTCTCCGTGAAGCTCGCCGACGAGCAGTTCCCGCCGTACGCGCGGGTGATCCCGCAGCAGCAGGAGAAGCGCGTCGTCATCGGTCGTGCGGGCCTCGTCGAGGCGCTCAAGCGCATGAGCCTGGTCTCGAGCGACACGAGCGGCGGCGTGCGCTTCATGGTGAGCGCAGGGTCGCTCCGCATCGTCAGCGAGAACCCGGACGTGGGCGAGGGCAGCGAAGAGCTCGATGTCGACTACGCGGGCGAGGCGATCACGATCGGCTTCAACGCGAAGTACATCCTCGACGTGCTCGGCTCGCTCTCGGACGACGAGGTCGCGCTCGAGCTCTCCGGTGAGCTCGATCCCGGCGTCCTCCGGCCAGCGAGCGAGACGCAGTTCGTCGGCGTCGTGATGCCGATGCGCATCTGAGCCTCGGTGGACGTCGATCGCGCGCTCTCGATCCGAGACGCGGCCACGGAGCATCCGGGCCGCGTCTTTCTCGTGGACGACGCAGGCGCCCTGACGTTCGCCCAGGCGGCGGCCGCGCTCCCAGACGACCCGACCCCAGGCCCGAGGTCGCTCGTGGCCTCAGCGAGCCGCCAGACCGTCCTGGCGATGCTCGAGGCCTTCGAGCGACACGTCCCGCTCGTGCCGCTGCACCCTCGATGGACCGAGGCCGAGCGCGAGCGGGCGCTGTCGCAGGTGGCAGCGTCCTCGCGCCTCGAGGGCTCACACCTCGCGGTTCTGTTCACGTCGGGCACCTCGGGGACACCCAAGGGCGCGCTGTTGTCGCGTCGGGCGTTCGTGTACGCGGCCGAGGCGAGCGCGGAGCGACTGGGCTGGCGCGACGACGACCGATGGCTCCTCGCCATGCCGCTGGCGCACGTGGGCGGCCTCTCGGTCTTGGTCCGGACGCTGATCGCGCGTCGCACGATCGTGATCGCAGCGCCCGGCGCGTTCGATCCGCACGCGACCCTCGAGACGATCGAGCGACGGAGGGTGACGCTGCTCTCGCTCGTGCCGACGCAGCTCGCACAGCTCGCCATGACGGGTCGTCCTGCTCCGTCGTGCGTGCGCGCCGTGCTGCTCGGAGGCGCAGCGTGTCCTCCGCGCATCCTCGCGCGCGCGGCCTCGCTCGGCTGGCGCTTGCACACGACGTACGGGCTGACGGAGACGTGCGCGCAGGTCTCGACGTCGCGCGGGCCGGTGCGCTCGGAGCACGAGGGTGTCGGCGAGCCGCTCGACGGAGTGGACATCGAGATCCGTGAGGGACGCATCCACGTGCGCTCGCGCTCGAGGATGGACGGCTGGCTCGACCCCTCGCTGCCCGATCCGTTCGATGCGGACGGCTTCTACGACACGGGCGATCTCGGCGAGCTGAAGCACGGCCGCGTGTTCGTGCACGTTCGACGCGACGACCTGATCGTGACCGGCGGCGAGAACGTGTACCCCGCGGAGGTCGAGCAGGCGTTGATGCGCATCGACGGCGTCGAGGCGGCGTGCGTGGTCGGCGTGCCCGACGACACGTGGGGTCAGCGCGTCGCGGCGGTCGTGGTGTCGCGAGAGCCGCTCGACGAAGCCGCAGCGATCCACCGCCTGCGCGACGATCTCGCGGCCTTCAAGATCCCGCGCACGATCGTGACGATCGACGCGCTGCCGACCAACGCGGTGGGCAAGATCGATCGCGCGAAGGTGCGCGCGATCGTCCTGTCCGCTGAGAACGTCAGCTGAGCCCGAGGCCCGCCGACGAAGGCCTCAAGAGGCGCGACGCTCCGAGGTAGTACGGCAGCGCGAGCGGCTCGTCCTGTCCCTCTGCCGTGAAGCGTTCGCATCCGGACCACGGCGCCAGGCCTTGCGCACCCCAGAGCGCGCGGTGCGACGACGCGCTCGCCGCGAGGGCGAGGTGCGCGATCGCGGCCAAGCCGATCGGCCCTTCGAGTGTGTGTGAGAGCACGACCTTGAGGCCCCGCGAGCGAGCGCGCGCGGCGAGCGAGAGCGTGTCCTCGAGGCCACCGAGCAGCGTCGGCTTGAGCACGAGGAACGACGCGCCGAGCGAGCGAGCGCGCGCGATCACGTCGTACGGATCGGCCGCGACCGCGGCGTCGATCGCCATCGGGATGCCGACCCAGCGCGGACCCTCGAGCGGACCCGGATCTTCGACGTACTCGACCCGCGCGCGAGAGAGCGCCGGCGCGAGGATCTCCGGCTCCGCGATGCGGCCGTTCGCGTCTGCGCGGAGGACCACGTCGCGGCCCAGCGCGCGGAGCGCATCGAGCAGCGCGGCCTCGTCGCTCGCGCGCTCGTCGCGACCGATCTTCACCTTGAACGTGCGCGCGCCTCTCGCGAACGCCTCGGTCGCTCTCGCGAGCGCGCCGTCGAGATCGTCGAGGAGCACCTGGAGCTCGAGCTGCTCGGGCACGCGCGGCACGTACGCCGCATCGGCGAGCAGCGCAGCGTAGGCGGGTCGATCGCCGGCCCGCAGATCGAGCAGCGCAGACTCGATCGCGAAGCGCAGCGAAGGCGGCAGCGTGCGCAGATCGAGCTCGGTGGGCTCGAGGCTCGTTCCCAGCGTGGCGAGCGCGGCGAGCACGTCCTCGAGCGTCTCGCGCGACAGCCCCGGCAGCGGCGCGGCTTCGCCTCGGCCGCGGAGACCGCTCTCGTCTTCGAGCGTCACGATCACCGAGCGTCGTGCGGTCCACGACGCATGAGCGTTGCCGACGGGACGCTCGAGCGCCGACGAGATCACCTCGTGCGAGACCGAGAGCACCGGATGCATCGACGCGATCACGGGCGCGAGCATAACGAAACGGGCCCCCGAAGGAGCCCGTTCGTTCAGACGCTGCGAGTCGGCTTCAGGGGAAGATGCCGCGCTCTTCGTACGCGAGCTTGAGGTTCTCGAGCGACACGGCGTAGGCCGCGATGCGCGTCGGGATCTTTCGCTCGTTCGCGTAGGTCATGACCTTCGCGTACTGGCGGACCATGCGCTTCTCGAGCCGCGCCTCGACCTCGTCGAGCTCCCAGAACTCGCTGCGCTTGTTCTGGATCCACTCGAAGTAGCTGACGGTCACGCCGCCCGCGTTCGCGAGGATGTCGGGCGCCACGACGATGCCCTTCTCCTCGAGGATCGCGTCGCCCTCGGGGTTGGTGGGGCCGTTCGCGCCCTCGGAGATCATCTTCACGTCGAGCCACTGCGCTTCCTGCGCGCCGATCTGGTTCTCGAGCGCGGCGGGGACGAAGACGTCGGCCTTCGTCTTGAAGAACTCTTCGCGCGTGATCACGTCGGCGCCGTCGAAGCCCTTGATCGACCCGTTCTTGCGCGCGTAGGCGAAGAGCGCGGCGACATCGAGGCCCTTGTCGTTCCGGATGTAACAAGTGTGGTCGCCGGTCGCGAGGAGCTTCACGCCGAGCTGATCGAGGAAGCGGCTCGCGAAGCTGCCCACGTTGCCGAAGCCCTGGACGATCGCGGTCTTGCCCTTGAGGTCGAGGTTGTTGGCCTTGGCCCACTCGCGCACGCACACGACGGCGCCCTGACCGGTGGCCTGCTCACGTCCCTGCGAGCCGCCCGCGTTGATCGTCTTGCCGGTGACGATGCCGCGCTGCGCGTTCTTCGCGAGGTCGTCCGAGCGGTTCATGTAGCTGTCCATCATCCAGACCATCATCTGGGCGGTGGTGCCGACGTCCGGCGCGGGGATGTCGTACTCGGGGCCGATGTTCGAGCCGAGGGCGTGCGTGAAGCGGCGCGTGATGCGCATCAGCTCGTCCTTGCTGTGGTTGTGCGGGTTGACCTTCACGCCGCCCTTCGCGCCGCCGTAGGGGATGTCCATCAGCGAGCACTTCCACGTCATCATCGACGCGAGCGCCTTCACGTCGTCGAGGTGGACGTCCTGGTGGTAGCGGATGCCGCCCTTGTACGGGCCGCGGATGTTGTTGTGCTGGATGCGGTAGCCCTTGAAGAGGCGCATCGTCCCGTCGTCCATGCGGACGGGGAAGTTCACGATCAGCTCGTTCTTCGGCTGCGACAGGATGTCGGCGACGTGCTGCGGCAGCTCGACCACCTTCGCGGCGATCTCGAGGTGTTTCTGGACGACCTTGAAGAACTCGTAGGCCATGAACGGGCTTCCTCTCCTCCGGCGCAGCAGAGCGACGCTGTTCGTCGTTCGCGCGCACGCGGTGCGCCGCTCCTACCAACGCGCCCGAATTCGCGCAACGACGCAGCGCGTCGAGGTCAGCGAACGATCAAGCAGTAGAGGAGGCACGCCGTCGCCGTGAACATCAGCGCGTCGATGCGATCGAGCAGGCCGCCGTGGCCGGGCAGGATCGAGCCGCTGTCCTTCACGCCGGTCGAGCGCTTGATGAGCGACTCCACCAGATCTCCGCTCTGACCGAGCACGTTCGCGATCATCGCGAGCACCACCGCGTGCCAGAGCGGCAGCTCGTCGTGCAGCCACACGACCTGCCAGATCACGGCCACGAGGATGCTCGCGGCCATCCCGCCGATCGCGCCCTCGACCGTCTTGGCCGGAGAGATCAGCGGCGCGAGCTTGCGCTTGCCGAAGAAGCGACCCGCGAAGTACGCGCCCGTGTCCGAGCCCCACGCGATGCCCATCGCGAGCACGACCCAGGTGCCGTGCGTCACGAGGAACAAGCCGGGCACCGCGGTGAGCAAGACGCCCACGTACATCGGCCCAGCGACGAGCCACGCGAGGCGCACGCCGGCCTTGTCGTTGGGCTCGGGGTAGACGAGCGGCAGGAGCACGGAGATGGCCGACACGACGATCGTCGTCGCGAGCGCCGTGATCGCGATCGTGTAGGGCGCTCGCTCGCCCGTGGCGCCGATCGCGACGAAGACCTCGCCTTGCTCGGGCACGTTCGTGCCGGCGAGCAGCGCCGCGAGGTACGACGTCGACAAGATCAGACAGGCCGCGATGCCCCAGCCGTAGAGGATCGGGGTGCCGACCATCGTCATGCGGAAGAGCTCGTGTCCCGCGCGCATCATCGCGAGCAGACAGAACGCCGGGAACACCCACCACGGCGCGTAGAAGAGCATCCACAAGAGGATCGGGATGCCCACCGCCGCGGTCGCGAAGCGCGCGAGCGTGTTCTCGAGGAACGCGTCGCGACCGCCCTTGGCGTCGGGCTTCTTCGTCTCGGTCTCGGGGGTCTGAGGATCGGCCATCGGGGCGCGCGATCGTGGCGCGGCGCGAGGGTGCGCGCACGAAATCAGCGATCCGTCAGGCGTGGACGACGTTCGGGCTCGCCGCGTCGTGCAGCACGGGATCGGGCGCCAGCGCGGACACCTTGCCGAAGCGTCGATCGCGGCCCTGGTACTCGGCGATCGCGGCGTAGAGATCCTCGACCTCGAACTCGGGCCACAGGCGCTCGGAGAACACGAGCTCTGCGTACGCGGCGTTCCAGAGGAGGAAGTTCGAGATGCGCTGCTCTCCGCCGGTGCGGATCAAGAGATCGACCGAGCCCTGTGCCATCGACGGCATCGCGCGATCGATGCTCGACTCGTCCACGCTGCCCGGTGCGAGCTCTCCGCGAGCGACCTGCTGCGCGAGGGAGCGCATCGTGTCGGCGAGCTCTTCGCGTCCGCCGTAGCTCAGCGCGAGGCAGAGCGTCATGCCCTTGTTGTTCGCGCTCTCGGCCTCGAGCGGGCGGAGCACGTCGAGCACGCGCGCAGGCAAGCGCTCGGTGCGACCGATGCTCGTGAGGCGGATGCCGTTCTCGAGGATCTCTTCGCGCTCGGTCACGAGGAACTCGCGGAGGAGCTCCATCAGCGCGTCGACCTCGAAGCTCGGACGCTGCCAGTTCTGCTCGCTGAACGCGTAGAGCGTGAGCGCGCGGAGACCCAGGCGGCGCGACGCGCGCACGATCTGCCGCACGGTCTGGCTGCCCTCGCGATGCCCGGTCGGTCGGAGCGCGCCGCGGTGCTGCGCCCAGCGGCCGTTGCCGTCCATGATGATCGCGACGTGGGCGGGGATGCGCTTCAGGTCGATCAGCGTGGTCACGTCGGCGGATCTGTCACCGCGCGCGCGACGCGTCGAGACGGGAGCCGCGACCGGTCGGGATCGTCGTGCGAGAGGTCTCGATCCCCGGTCGGCCCGACGGCTCGTCGGCGTGGAGCGCTACTCGTGGCGCGGGTCGCGGCCGTCGCTGGGCACGCAGCCCGCGTCGTGCGGCGCGCACGCGAAGCGCACGTGCATGTGGTCGGCGTGGCTCGGCACGTGACGGATGATGCCGTAGCGAACGTCGGCCGCGCGCGGCCACTGGAACCACTGGGACAGCTGGTTGCGCGACGCTCCTGCGCGTCGGGCCGCTTCGTAGAGCGGCTCCTGCAGGGCGTGATCGATGAACACGTACTCGACGACGCCGTCGCGCAGCCACGGCGCGATCAAGCGCCACTGTCGATCGGCGTCGAGCTCGGCGGGCGAGATGCGGTGGTGCCCGCACGTCTCGCCACAGCGCCGGTAGAAGTAGTCGACGTCGACGTCACGCCCGCTCTGGTGGCTTCGGTGTTGATCGAGCGGTCCGCCGCGTGAGCGACTCGCGTCGCCGATCTGCACGCGCGGCGCGTCTTCGTCGTCGTCGCGCAGCGCGTCGAACGCGCGCATGAGGTGCTCGGCCGCGTCGAGCGTGAGGAACGTGCGCTCGCGGTGGCGCACGACGAAGCCCGGATGCTGCGGCAGCGCGACGCCGTTCACGAGCGTGCCCGAGCCGACCTCGCCGACCGACTCCGACGGCGGCTCCTCGCGGTCCGAGAAGATCGCGATCTCTTGCCCGCGCGAGAGGCGCGCGGGGCGCAGGCCCGGGTTCCAGCGCTGGAGCTCCGCCATCGTCACGCGGTAGCGGCCCGCGATGTCCGAGAGCGACTCGCCCGCGTGCACGTGATGCACGTGCCGATGACCACGCCCGACGACGATCGTCTGCCCGATGCGGAGCCGCTCGAGCGAGCGGTCGCCGTTGAGCTCTTGGAGCTCCGCGTAGGTGAGGCCGAACCGGCGGGCGACGCGTCGCCCGGTGTCGCCGCGCACCACCGTGTACGGGATGTCGACCAGCTCCGCGCGCGCGCCCGACGGCGTCACGACCAGCGCGATCGCCAGAAGGAGCACGGTCAGTGCCCGCCAGAGGGCTCGCCAGAGGGCCGACATGCCTCCGAGCTAACCCAACATCGCGGCAGACCCCAAAAAAGCGGCGCGATCGTGCGCCAAGTGGCCGTAATCAATGAACATGTGCAGAGGGACGCGGTCGCCTGCTACGGTCGCGCCGTGCCCGAGCCGCGCGAGATCGATCCCGAGCGGAAGCACGCCATCGAGGTGCGCTTCCTCGGGCGCATGCACTGGTCGCTGCTCGGCGTGGCGCTGATCCTCGGCTGGGGCGTCCCGCACGGCTACCTGCGCGCGGCGTTCCTCGCGGCGATCGTGGCGATCGCCCTCGCGCTGAACCTCCCGGCCCTGCGCGTGGTGCGACGTGCGTCGCGTGAAGCTGCGCCAGAGCACCTGGTGCGCGCGCTCTGGGTGCCGCTGGTCCTGCGAGGTGTCGCGACCGCCTTCGTCGTCGCGATGCTCGTGGCCTGACCCAACCCCACGACCATTCGGTCAGTCGTCGTCCGACAGGAGCGTCGAGAGGAGCGGATCGACGAGCCGGGCGAGCGCGTCGTCGTCGTCGCTCGCCTGGGGGACGACGAGCACCGGAACCGAGAGGCGAGCGCGGAGGATGTCGGCGTTGGTGTCGACGGACGCATCGCCGCGCGACCACGGGCCGCGCGTCAGCACCACGGCGCGCACCGCGAGCGAGCGTCGCTCGGCGGACTCCATCGCCGTCAGGACGTGAGACAGCGTCCCGAGCGCGTCTCGGGCGACGAGCACGACCGGCAAGCCGAGCGCGATGGCGAGCTCGGCCATCGTCGCGCGCCCGTCGATCGGAACGAGCAGGCCGCCCGCGCCTTCGACGATCATCGCGTCGTGGCTCGCGGCGCGTCGGTGGATCCCAGCCACGAGCTCCGCGACCGAGCGCGGGACGAGGTTCAGCGCGAGCGCCGCGGCCAGCGGGCTCGTGGGCGGCGCGAGCCGGACGAACGCGTCGTCGTCGACGAGCGCGGAGCGGGCAGCGCGCGCGAGGGCGAGCGCGTCGAGCGGCCCGAGCTCTCCGACGCCGGTCTCGAGCGGCTTGAGCGCCGCCACACGGAGCCCGCGATCCGAGAGCGCGCGGACGAGGCCACGCGCGAACCAGGTCTTGCCGCAGCCGGTCCCAGTCGCGGTCACGAAGAGGCCGCGCGTCATCGCGTCTCGAGAGAGACGCCCGACGGCTCGGTGGCGAGCACGTCGGCGAGCGCAGCGGCGGCGAGCGCGATGTCGGCGTCGTCGTGCGTCGCGATCGGAACGAGGCGCAGACGGGCGGTGCCCGTCGGCACCGTCGGCGGGCGGATGGCGGACACGAAGATGCCGCGACGTCGGAGCGCGGCCGAGACCGCGAGCGCCCGCGTCGGCTCGCCCAAGATCACGGGCAGGACGGGCACGCCGGCGTCGGCGCCGATCCCCACACGCGCGCGTTGGGACGCTGCGTCTGCGAGCACCGCACGGTGCCGTCGCACGCGCTCACGCGCAGCGTCCGCGTTCTGAACCCAGCCCACGAGCGCGGGCACCACGGCGGCGAGCGCTGCGTGGACGCCGGTCGAGAACACATACGAGCGCGCCGTGGTCTCGAGGAGACGAACCACGTCCGCCGGGCCCGCGACGAAGCCGCCCGAGAGACCGAAGGCCTTGCCGAGCATGCCGGTCGTGACGTCGGCGCGGACACCCTCAGCCGCGGCGAGCCCGCGCCCCGCTGGACCGAGGACGCCGAGCGCGTGGGCTTCGTCCACGAGGAGGCCTGCGCTCCATCGATCTGCGATCGCCCGCAGGGCGCGCAGCGGCGCCACGTCCGCGTCCATCGAGAAGACGGCGTCGGTCACGATCAGCGCTGCGCGGTGGCGGGTTCGGTGCTCGGCGAGGAGGCGCTCGAGGGCCTCGAGGTCGGCGTGGGGATAGACGAGCACACGGGCGCGCGAGAGCCGACAGCCGTCGATGAGGCTCGCGTGGTTGAGCGCGTCGGAGAAGACCAGGTCGTCAGGGCCGACGAGCCCGGCGATGGCGCCGACGTTGGCGGCGTAGCCGGAGGAGAAGAGGCGCGCGTCGTCGTGGAGAACGTGAGCGGCGAGCGCGGCCTCGGCGGCGCGGTGCGGCGTGAGCGAGCCAGCGATGAGGCGACTGGCGCCAGCGCTCCCCCACTGCCCAGCCGCGTCGACGAGCGCGGAGCGGAGTCGCGCGTCGTCGGCGAGGCCCAGGTAGTTGTTCGAGCAGAGGTTGAGGAGGCGCTCACCGCCCACGACGACGTGCGTCCCCGAGGGGACGTCGCTGACGACGGGGTCGCGGAGGAGGCTCCGCGAGCGGAGGTCCTCCAACCGAGCCCCGACATGGTGGCGAAACGGCTGCATCGCGCCGGACTATAGGAAAGCCGGACATCGACGGCACCCCTCCGCGTTTCACGTGAAACAAAGAAGCGGCGTCATGGCGCGCAGCGGTCCCCGAACGGGGACGTCCGGCGGTCGGCCGCGTTTCACGTGAAACGAGTCCCGGCCGCCCCCCCAGTCTCGTCGTTCCCGTCGGCGCCGGCACGCGCGCTCGTTCGGGACGCGTGTCGCGACGCGGTCGAATCATGGGCGTCCGGTCGAACGTTCGGTCTCGATGCTCGCCCCTCCCCTCGTCCTACCGGACGCTTCGCGAAAATCGTTTGCGAGGCGTGAGCGTCTCGGCGCGAGTCTGAACGCGAGCACCGTCACCTTTTCGATCGCGCAGAAGGTATCCGCGTCAGCGTCCGGCAGGCCCGAGGGGAGACGCTCGAAGCGCCTCGCGAACGTCGGGTGCGTCGCGACGCGGCGGTCCGATCCATCGTCCGGTCTCGGTGCTCGCCCCTCCCCTCGATCCTGCCAGACGCTTCGCGAACTCCGTTCGCGAGACGAGCGCGTCTCGGCTCCCGTCAGGAGGCGAGCACCGTCACCTTTTCGATCGCGCAGAAGGTATCCGCGTCAGCGTCCGGCAGGCCCGAGGGGAGACGCCCGAAGCGCCTCGCGAACGGCCCATCGATTGGGCGTGCGCGTCGTGACGCGTCGGGTCGAATCGAACGTCCGAGCACCGAGACCGGACGATGGATCGGACCGCCGCGTCGCGACGCACCCGACGTTCGCGAGGCGCTTCGTCCGGCAGGTCAGAGGGGAGACTGCGCCTCGCGAACAGCTCGTCGATCGAGGCGGGCGTCGTGACGCGGTCGAGTCCGACGGGGGGTCGAATCGATCGTCCGGTCGCCCCTCCCTTCGATCCTGCCGGACGCTTCGCAAACTCCGTTCGCGAGACGAGTGCGTCTCGGCTCCCCGTCAGAAGGCGAGCACCGTCACCTCTTCGATCGCGCAGAAGGTATCCGCGTCAGCGTCCGGCAGGCCCGTGGGGAGACGCCCGAAGCGCCTCGCGAACGGCCCATCGATTGGGCGTGCGCGTCGTGACGCGCCGGGTCGAATCGAACGTCCGGTCTCGAAGCGAGCCCCTCCCCTCGATCCTGCCGGACGCTTCCAAACTCCGTCGGATCGCGCGTCGTGGGGCGTCGAATCGAGGCGATCGAACGTCGTTCGAGGGGCAGGTCGGAGCGCGGAACGGGCTTGCCGCGCTGGCGACGACGCGGTCTGCTTCGACGCGATGGCGACGTCGCACCGCCCCGCGCTCCTCCTCTCCGTTCTCGCGATCTCGTCGGGCTGCGGCTCGACGGCCGAGCCCGAGGCGCCTGCCGTCGTCACGACGAGCACGCCGGTCGCGGTCGAGAGCGTCACCCCGCTCTCGCCGGCGGAGATCGTCGCGCACGTCGACGCGCGCGAGGCCGGACCGCTCCTCGCCGCGGTTCGCACGGGAGCCGTCGAGGGACGCCGCTCGGCGCTCTGGGCGCTCGCGCGCGTCCATGACGACGAGGCGGCGACGGGGCTCGTCGTCGGGCTACGCGACACGGACGCCGAAGCGCGTCGGGCCGCCGTGTTCGGCGTCGGAGCGCTCGAGCGCGAGGCGCCCTCCGCGGCCGTCGAGGCGTTGCTCGGCGCGCTCGCCGTCGAGCCGGTCGCCCCTCCCCCCTCCCACGACGGCCTCCCCCAGCTCGCGCCCACCACGCGCGCGATGATGCTCTGGTCCCTCGCCCGCACCACGGACGTGCGCGCGGTTCCAGCGCTCGAGCGCGGACTGTCCGAGGACACGGAGAGCCGCGTCGCGGTCTGTCGCGGCCTCGCGTACGGCGCGCCCGCCGGGTGGCCGGAGAGCCTCGTTCGCGCAGCGCTCGAGCGCGCGACGAGCGACGCTTCGCCTCGGGTTCGGGAGTCGTGTTGGCAAGGCCTCGGCCGCGTGACGGTCCCGCCGTCGCTCGCCGAGGCAGCGAGGGCGGGCGCGGCCAGCGCGGTGTCGAGCAGCTCGACGGAGCCCGACGAGGTCGAGATCCGCGTGCAGGCCGCTCGCCTCCTCGGCCGCCTACCCGCGAGCGACGGCTCGCGTGAGGCGCTCCGCCAGGCCTCGCTCGACCCGGAGTGGCGTGTCGCCGTCCCTGCGATCCGATCGCTCGGCACCCTCGCCCTCGGCCACGAGGCCACGTTGGGCGAGGCGCTCGAGGCCGCGCTCGCGAGGTGGTGGCCTGCGCCCCCGACCGGTGTCGGCGAAGCGGGTCCGGCTGCGGGGGGCCCGACTCACGTGGTGCTGACGGTTCTCGAGGTCGCTCAGCCGTACTCCCGTGCCGCGCCGATCCACGACCGAGCTACGGCATGGCTGGCGCGCGTGGAGCGCATCCCGAGCTCGCGCGACCAGGCGTGGATCGAGTGCCGCGCGGCCGAGCTGGTCGACCTCGGACGAGGCTGGCCGAGTCGCGTGGAGCGGTGCGGCGTCGATGTCGTCGACGACGACACGCGCCGCGCGCTCGCGGCCGAGGTGCTCGGTCTCCAAGACGCCGCCGAAGCGCAGCGGGTCACCTACCTCGAGCGGATCTTTCGCGAGGGCGGTCCGCGGGCGCGTGAGGCGGTGCTCGTCGCGGCTGCGCGCCTGCCGCTCGACCTCGCCCTCCCATTCGCGCGGCTCGGGCTCGCGGTCGACGATGAAGGCGTGACGCTCGGCGCGCTCGAGCTCGTGCGCACCCTCGCGCCCCTCGCGCGTCAACGCCGAGACGACGCCGCGCTCGCGGCTTCGCTCGCCGGCCAGGCCACCGCTCCATCGCGCTTCTTGGTCGAGCTCGACGCCCCGGTGCTCGCCGCAGCGCGTCGCCTCCTCGCGGGACACTCGCTCGAGGGTCGCGTCACGCTGTCCGGCACCGCGGCGGTGCTCGCCGATCCGGGAGCCGCGCCCGACCAGCACGAGCTGATCGAGCTCCTCGGCCCGCTCGCGACTCACCCGAGCCACGGCGTGCGGACCGAGGCGCGTCTCGCGCTGACCGCGCTCGGTGTCGCGGAGGTCGCGTCGTCCGTCGATGCCGTGCCCGAGACGCTCACCCCGACCGACAGCCCCGCGCGCCGCGCCACGCTGCGGACCGAGCGCGGCGACATCGTCATCGAGCTCGCCTCGGACGTCACGCCGACGACCGTCGCGCGCTTCGAGGAGCTGGCGCGCGCGGGGGACTTCGATGGGCTCACGTTCCACCGCGTGGTCGCGGGTTTCGTCGCGCAGGGCGGAGATCCACGCGGCGACGGCTACGGCGGCCCCGACTGGTGGCAGCGCTGCGAAGACAGCCCGCTCGCCTACGAGCGCGGCACCGTGGGCATGGCGCTCGCGGGCCGCGACACCGGAGGCAGCCAGTTCTTCATCACCCTCGGACCGCAGCACCACCTCGATGGTCGCTACACCGTGTTCGGCCGCGTCATCGAGGGGCTCGAGCACGTCGATGGGCTGCAGGTCGGTGATCCCATCGTCGGCGTGACCGTCGAGTGACCGCGATCCCTCGTCCTTGACCAACTCCCCGACCGCGGGCATAAGTCGGATGTTTCAAAGGTTCTTGAAACATCCGACGGAACGTCCGCCGGACGACGAGGGGTGTATCATGTCCGAGATCTCGATGGGTCAGGTCCTGGATCGGCTCACGACCGTGTGCCGGACGAACGATCTCGCGCCGCTCGGTGAGCGCCTCTCTTCGCTCGCGAAGCTCGTGTCGCACGACCTCGCCGAGATCGAGCGCGAGCTGCTCGCGTCGGTCGCGCCGAAGGGCGCAGAGGAGCGGGTCGTCGCGCGCGGCGGAGCGCACCTCGTCGCGGCGGGCGGCAAGCGCCTCCGTCCCACGTGCGTGGTGCTCGCGGCCCGCGTCGGCGGTCCCGTCGACGACGTCGCGCGCGAGCTCGCCGTGGCGGTCGAGCTCGTGCACAGCGCGACGCTCCTCCACGACGACGTGGTCGATCTCGGTGACGCGCGCCGAGGCCTGCCGACGACGCGCGCGCTCTACGGCAACAGCGCGAGCATCTTCGCGGGCGACTGGCTGCTCGTCGAAGCGCTGCGCCGCGTGCGTCGCACCGCGCCCGACATGCTCGTGCCGCTGCTCGACGCGATCGAGCACATGATCTTCGCCGAGTCGCTTCAGCTCGAGAACCGCGGGCGCCTCGTGCTCGACGAGTCGGTGTGGCGCCGCGTCGCCGAGGGCAAGACCGCGTCGCTGTTCGCTTGGGCGATGGTCGCGGGCGCGCACGCGGGCAAGCTCTCCGACGACGAGATCGCGGCGCTCCAGCGCTTCGGGATGTTGCTCGGCACCGCGTTCCAGACCGTGGACGACGTGCTCGACTTCGACGGCGATCCGTCGAGCACGGGGAAGACGCTCTTCGCCGATCTGCGCGAGGGCAAGACCACCTACCCGCTCATCCTCGCGGCGCGTCGCGACGCGAACCTGGCGGCGCAGCTCGGTGCTGGCGTCGACGACGACGCGTTCGCCCGCGAGGTGCTCGAGGCGCTGCGTCGCACGGGCGCGCTCGAAGAGGCGCGCGCGTTCGCGCGAGACCAGGCCGACCGCGCGCGCGAGGCCCTCATGATCGTGCGCGCGGGCCCTGCGCGAGACGCGCTCGCGACGGTGCTCGAGACGACGATCGCGAGGTGCGCATGAGCACCCCCACCACGAACGAGACGGCGATCGCGTCCGAGACGACGACGCTGGGCTCCGGCGAGATGTTCGATCGCATCGCGCGCCGCTACGACATGCTGAACCGCGTGCTGTCGATGGGGATCGATCACGGCTGGCGACGTCGCACCGTGAAGAGCCTCGGCCTCGATGCCATCGCGAAGCCCGAGGTGCTCGACCTCGCGACGGGCACGGGCGACCTCGCGATCGCGATCGCGAGGACGCATCCCGCGGCGCGCGTGCGAGGCACCGATCCGTCGAAGAACATGCTCGAGATCGGTCTCGAGAAGGTGCGCGCGCGCAAGCTCGAGGACCGCGTGACGCTGAGCCTGGGCGACGCGCAAGAGATCGCGCTGCCGGACGCGAGCCTCGACGCCGTCACGATCTCGTTCGGCATCCGCAACGTGCCCGATCGCCGTCGCGCGCTCAGAGAGATGGCGCGCGTCACGCGTCCCGGCGGCATCGTGGCGGTGCTCGAGCTCGGCGAGCCGCGTCGCGGGATCGTCGGTCCGTTCGCGCGCTTCCACATCCGCCACGTCGTCCCGCAGCTCGGCGCGCTGCTCTCGGGCGCGAAGGAATACCGCTACCTCCAGCGCTCGATCGCAGCGTTCCCCGAGCCCGAAGAGTTCGCGGCGATGATGGAGGCCGCCGGTCTCCGCACCACGTTCACGCCGCTCACGTTCGGCGTGTGCAACCTCTACGTCGGGCGCCGGGAGGCGCGACCGTCGTGAGCTCGGAAGCGCCTCTCGCGAGGGCGGAATTCCTCGCAGCGGCGGTGACCGATGGCCCTCGCATCGTGATCCTGCCCGCGCCGATCCTCGATCCGCTCGCGGTGCTGCGGAGCGCACGCAAGTGCGAGTCGTGGTGGCTCGAGCGACCGCTCGGCCTCGAGGGGTCGGACGAGACGCTGCTCGGCCTCGGGGTCTCACGCGCGATCTCGCTCGGAGACGGCGCGACGCTGACGGAACAGCTCGCAGCAGCCCGCGAGCTCGCCACCATCGTTCATCCCGAGTGCGACGCGACGCTCGCGGCGCGGATGCCGATCACGCTGTTTGGACAGGCGTTCTCCTCGGGCGCGCGCGGCGAAGAGCCGTGGGCCGATCACGGTGATGGTCGCGCGGTGCTCGCGCGGTGGACGTACCTGCGTGTGGGAGATCGCGCCGTGCTCGCGTTCGCGAACACGGAGAGCGCGTGGAGCGGCCGCGGCGCGGTGCTCGCGGCCGAGCTCGAGACGATCCTCGGCGCCACCCGCGGCGCACGCTCGGCGGCGAGCCCGGCGCGCCTCGAAGCGTCGAGCCCAGCGGCCTTCCATGATCGCGTCGAAGCGGCGCGCTCGGCGATCGCGCGGGGCGAGCTCGCGAAGGTCGTGTGCTCGCGACGCGCGACGGTGACGACGGACGGCGACCTGGTCGCCGAAGACGTGGTCGAGCGCTTGTCCCCGAGCGCGCTCCGCTTCTTCGTGCGTCGCGGCACGAGCACGCTGCTCGGCGCGACGCCAGAGCGCCTCTTTCGCAAGGTCGGCACGAAGGTGTGGACCGAGGCGCTCGCAGGTACGCGCGCAGGCGGCCCTGCGCGCTCGGAAGACGCGCTGCTCGCGAGCGCCAAGGATCACTCCGAGCACGCGCCGGTCGTCGAGGCGATCGTCCAGCGCCTGTCCCAGCTGGGCGCGGAGGTGCGCGCCGAGAAGAGCCCGCGCATCAAGCACGCGGCCAACGTCGTTCACCTGCGCACGGCGATCGAGGCGCGGCTGCCCGACGCGACGAGCGCCTTCGATCTGCTCGACGCGCTCCATCCGACGCCTGCGGTCGGTGGCTCACCGCGCGATGCGGCAGAGGCCTTCATCCGAACCAACGAGCCGCCGCGAGGCTGGTACAGCGGGCCGATCGGGTGGATCGACGCGAACGGTGACGCCGACGTGCACGTGATGCTGCGCTGCGCGGTCGTGCGTGGCGGGCGCGCGTGGGTGTTCGCGGGCGGCGGCATCGTGCTGAGCTCCGACCCGCACGCCGAGCTCGCGGAGACCGAGCTCAAGATGGCGCCGATGCTGCGCGCGCTCGGCGTCGAGCCCAGCGTGGTCGAGGCTCGCGAGCAGCGACCGGGGGAGGCTCGCCCGAGCGAGCCGCGCCACACCGCCGAGGCACAGCGCGAAGCGCACGGCGCGGAGACGCGCGCATGAGCCGCGCGCTCACGACCGCGGCCGTTCCACGTGGGACCGAGCCCTCGGCCGACGCGATCGGGACGACGCAGACCGAGTGGTCGCGCGTGCTCGCGCACACGCTGCGCGACGCGGGCGTGACGCAGGTCGTCGCGAGCCCCGGATCGCGCTCGACACCCATCCTCGCGGCGCTCCTCTCTTCGGGCCTCCAGCTGATCGACGTGGTCGACGAGCGCTCCGCTGCGTTCGTGGCGCTCGGGTACGGTCGCGCGACCGGTCGACCCGCGGCTGTGCTCTGCACGTCGGGGACGGCGCCGGCGCACTGGTTTCCCGCGGTGCTCGAGGCCTCGCTCGTCGACGTGCCGATGGTGCTCGTGTCGGCAGATCGGCCGACGGAGCTGAGCCTCTGCGGCGCCGCGCAGACCGTCGATCAAGTGAAGCTCTTCGGAGCGCACGTGCGCTTCTTCGCGGACACCGGAAATCCGGAGGCTGAGGAGGGCGCGCTCGCAGGACTTCGTCGCGTCGTCGCGCAGGCCGTCGCGACGAGCCTCGGACCGCAGCCCGGTCCCGTGCACCTCAACGTGCGCGCGAAGAAGCCGCTCGAGCCGCGCGAGCCCTCGACGCGCGGCGAACATGCGCTCCGCGCGACGTGCGACGCCGTGCTCGCGCGACCGATCGCGAGGCCGCGCACGTCGCTGGTGGCGGACGAGAGCGCGCTCGACGCGCTGGCGTCTCGGCTCACGCGCGCCGAGCGCGTGCTGTTCGTCGCGGGACCGATCGCGCCGGGCGTCGAGGTCGCGCCGATCGTCGCGCTCGTCGAGCGTTGTCACGGCGTGCTCGCCGCGGAGTCGACCAGTCAGCTCCGCTTCTCGGAGAGCGCGGGCCGCCTCGACTCGCTCGATGCGTGGCTGACCGCGGGCCTCTTCGCAGACGAGCCCTCACCCGATCTCGTCGTCGAGCTCGGCGGTGTTCCGACGAGCGCGGCCTACGAACGCTGGGTCTCTCGCGCACGACCCGCGCGCGTGGTGCTGGGAGTGCCGCGCTACGTCGATCCGCACGCGAGCGCGGAGCAGATCGTGCTCGGCGAGCTCGCGTCGATCGCGAGCGCTCTCCTCTCTCGACTCCCCGAGCGAGCCGCGGCCGCGGCGACGCTCGCGTTTCGCGACGAGCTCGCGCGCCTCGACGCCGTGGGCCAGCGCCTCGCGGCCGAGGTCGCGAGCCGCTGGGGCGAGCCCGCGATCGCGCGCACCGTCGCGATCGCGCTCCCGACAGATGCGCGCCTCGTGATCGGCAACAGCCTCCCGATCCGCATGCTCGATCGGTACGCGACGCGCGACGTGCGCACGGCACCGCTCTCGGTGCTCCACCAGCGCGGCGCGAACGGCATCGATGGCCTCCTCGCGCAGAGCCTGGGCGCGATCCTCGGCGATCCCCGGCCGACGCTCGCGCTCGTCGGAGACCTCACGCTTCTCCACGACGTCGGCTCGCTCGCGATCGCGCGAAAGAGCCCTTCCCCGCTGGTGATCGTCGTCGTCGACAACGCAGGCGGCCGCATCTTCGAGGGCCTCCCCGTCGCGCGCGAGGCGGCGTGGATGATGCCCCACATGGTCACGAGCGAGCTCGTCGATCACGAAGCGCTCGCGCGCGCGTTCGGCGTCGCGTTCGAGCGCGCCGCCACGATCGAAGCGCTCGAGGCCGCGATCACGCGCGGCCTCGCCAAGCCCGGGCTCACGCTCGTGCACGCGGTGGTCGAGCCGCACGCGGTGCGCGCCCTCGAGGCCGAGCTCGCGCGTGGACACACGGCTCACCTCGCCGAGCGGCGCAAGGAGCGACGATGGACCACGTGACGCTGCCCTCGCCCGCACCGAGCCTGCGCACCTGCGAGCCGAGCTTGCTGTTCGTGCACGGCTTCCTCGGCAGCGCCTCGAGCTGGGACGACGTGCGCGCCAACCTCTCGCCGCGCGCGCGCACCGAGGCGCTCACGCTGCTCGGTCACGGTGACGTCGGTCGTGCGATCGACGAGGCGGGCGTCGCGAGCTTCGACGACGAGATCACGCGCCTCGCCGCGCTCGTCGATCGCAGCGCGCGCGTCGACACGCTCGTGGGCTACTCGCTCGGCGCGCGGGTCTCGCTCGGTCTCGCGGCGCGCGTGAAGCGGACGTTCTCGCGCCTCGTGCTCGTGTCGGGCCGCGATGGGCTCGGCGCGTCCGACGAGGCCGGTGCACGTCGCGACGTGGACGACGCGCTCGCCGACACGCTCCTCGAGCGCGGCCTCCCGGCGTTCGTGGATCGCTGGGAGGCGCTGCCGCTCTTCGCTTCGCAGCGCGCCCTCCCCGAGGCTCGCCGCGCCGTCCATCGCGAGCGACGTCTCGCGCACGATCCGTCGGGCGTCGCGAACGCGCTTCGGGTGCTCTCGCTCGGGCGCATGCCTCGCTACGGACGCGACGCCGTGCAGCGCACCGCGCGCGTCGACCTCGTCGCGGGCGAGAACGACGTGAAGTTCGTGGAGCTCGCGCGTCGCTTCGCCGAGGACCACGGACGCTTCGGAGACGTGCGTGTCCACGTCGTCGCGAGCGCGGGCCACGACGTGGTGCTCGAGCAGCCAGCGGCGCTCGCCGCGATCGTGGAGGATCGAACATGAGCACCCTCGCCACCCCGAGCGTCGCGACGCCCTCGACGAACCCCGCCTCGACGAACCCCGCCCCGACGAACCTCGCGCTCACGTGGCTGCGCGCGGCGCGGCCCGCGACGCTCACCGCCGCGGTCGTCCCCGTGCTCGTCGGGACGGCCGTCGCGCACGCGACCGACGGCGTGAGGTGGGACACCGCGCTCGCCGCGCTGCTCGGCGCGAGCGCGATCCAGATCGGGACGAATTTCGCGAACGACGTGTTCGACGCCGAGAAGGGCGCAGACACCGACGCGCGCCTCGGTCCCGTGCGCGCGGTGGCCGCGGGCCTCTTGAGCGCGCGCGCGATGCGCATCGCGATGGTCGTCGCGTTCGCGATCGCCACGCTGTTCGGCAGCTACCTCGTGTGGACGAGCGGCTGGCCGATCGTGGTGATCGGCGTGCTCTCGATCGCCTCGGGCATCGCGTACACCGGAGGCCCCTACCCGCTCGGCTACAACGGCCTCGGCGACGTCTTCGTCATGCTGTTCTTCGGCTTCGTCGCGGTGCTCGGCACCGTGCTCGTGCAGACCGGAGCGCTGCCGCTGCTCGGCTGGCTCGCGGCGATCCCCGTGGGCGCGATCGCCACGGCGATCCTCGTCGTGAACAACGTGCGCGATCGCGAGACGGACGTCGTCGCAGGAAAACGAACGCTCGTCGTGCGCCACGGTCGCCGCTTCGGTGAGCTCGAGTACGTGGCGCTGCTCGCGCTCGCGTATGTGGTGCCGCTCGCGCTCGCGCTCTGGAGCGCGAGCCCGTGGATCGCGCTGCCGCTCGTGAGCGCGCCGCTCGCGGCGGGGCTCGTGGGACGCGTGCGCCGCGAAGAAGGCGCACCGCTCAACGCGACGCTCGCCTCGACCGCGAAGCTGCTGCTCGTGCACGGCGTGCTGTTCGCGATCGGTCTCGCGCTGTCTCGCGGCTGATCCTCGCGGCTGATCCTCGCGGCTGATCCTCGCCCGAGAGCGTCGGGGTCGTCACTCGGGGACGGGGTGGCGCGGGGCCTCGCCACGCATCACGCGACACGCGTCTTCGAGCGCGCACACGGCCATGCGCGCGCGTGCTTCGACCGTCGCGCTGCCGAGGTGCGGCAGGAGCACGACGTCGCTGCGCGCGAGGAGGCCCGCGTGCACCGTCGGCTCGCGCTCGAACACGTCGAGGCCCGCGCCCGCGAGGTGCCGACGCTCGAGCGCGCGGACGAGCGCGCCTTCGTCCACCACGGTGCCGCGCGAGGTGTTCACGAGGATCGCGCCCGGCTGCATCGCGGCGAGCTCCGTGTCGCCGATGAGGTGGCGGGTGCTGTGCGTGGCAGGACAGTGCAGCGACACGACGTCGCTCTCGGCGAGGAGGCGCGCGAGCGGGACGTGCGTCGCGACGCCGTCGGGAGAGAACGGCGCATCTCGCCGCGTCGACGCGATCACGCGCATGCCGAACGCGCGCGCCCTCACGCCCAGCGCGCGCCCGATGCGGCCGTAGCCCACGATGCCGAGCGTGCGGCCCGCGAGCTCGCGACCGAGGAGGAGCGTCGGCGAGAAGCCGCGCCAGCTGCCCTGACGCAAGAGCGCCTCGCCCTCGTGGAAGCGACGCGCGACCGCGAGGATCAAGCCGAACGCCAGCTCGGCGGTCGACTCCGTGAGCGCATCGGGCGTGTGCGTGACGACGATCCCGCGCGAACGACACGACGCGACGTCCACGTTGTCGAAGCCGACGGCCATCTGCGCGATCGCGCGGAGCCCCGGCAGCCGATCGAGCACGCCCGCGTCGATGCGATCACTGACCTGGGTGAGGAGCGCGAGTGATCCCCTCGCGCCCTCGACGAGCTCTTCGGTCGTGGGCGAACGGTCTCCGTCGAACGACGCCACGAGCACGTCGGGGCCCACCACCTCGCTGGCGTCGATCGGCAGCCGCCGCGTCGCGAACAGGCGCTGCCGCATCAAGCCCCCTTCGCGCCGCGCATCTCGTTCCACTCCTCGATGAACTCCCAGTCGGCCACGAGGCCCTTCTTGAGGAGCAGCGAGAGGATCGTCGCGAACAGCGTCTCCCACTTCGCGTCGGGCAGCACCTCCGAGACGTCCTTGCCCTCGCCGTGCAGCAAGAGCGCGCGCACGAGATCACGCGAGGTGAGGTGCTGCTGCGACGGAGTCGCCTCTTCTTCGGTCGGCTGGGTCGGCGCCGGCAGCTTCACGGTGGTGCCGTCGAGCAGCGTCAGCGTGAGCATGCGAGGCCGCGAGGGCGCGCTGCGCTTCTTGCGCGGGCGCGGCTCGTCGGCCGCGGGCGCGGGAGTGGGCGTGCTCCGCGCGGTGCCGGTGGCGGGAGTCGCGTCTTCTTTCGCGCGAGGCTTCACGCGCAGCGCGGGGATCGGCGCCGGCTCGGGCTCGGGAGCGACCTCCGCGAGCGCCGCGCGGACGGCGGGGCGCAGCGAGTGGACGACCGACACGGGGATGTCGACCTCGATCTCGAGCTCGTCCTCCGGGTCGGGCGGCGGCGGCGCGAAGGGCTCGGGCGCAGGGACGATCCGGCCGTAGTAGACGCGCAGCGCGTGGCGCAGATCGAGCGCGCTCGCGACCATCGCCTTCACCGGCATGCCCACGTGTCCCGCCACCGCGAGCAGCGCGGCTTCGTTCAAGGGATCGTCCGTGGCGACGAACAAGACCTCGCCCTGCTGCCTCACGCGCCGCACGTAGACCGGCACCACGCGCGAGCTCACCGCGATGTCGGCCGACACGAGGTTCAAGAGCTCGCGCGAGAAGTCGACGCGCTGGAGGTTCACCCACGGCACGCTCAGCTGGTGCGACAGCGTCTGCGCGACCTGCAGCTCCGTGACGTGGCCGAGCGCGACGAGCGTCTCGCCGAGACGTCGGCCCGTTTCCTTCTGTTTGGCCAGCGCCTCCGCGATCTGCGCCTCCGAGACGGCGTTCGTGGAGACGAGCAGATCGCCCAGTCGGATGCGCGCGGTCATGCGACGGATCGTGCGGGACACGTGGGCTGGGCTCGAAGAAAACGGCCGTCGTGAATGGCCGTTCAGGCGTCGTGTCCCGCAAGGCACTTGGATCGAGGCGAGCGGGTCGGGCATGCTCGATGTCCGGCCGCGCGACGTGTGCGCTGCCGTGTGCCCGGGAGTGAGACGAACGCATGGACGAACGGACGAAGCAGCTCCTCGCGCTCGGTCGTGAGCACTACGAGAAGCGTGAGCTCGAGAAGGCCGAGCCCTATCTCCGCCAGGTGATGGAGCGTCCCGAGGCCCGCTTCGCCGACGTGCACAACATGATGGGCGTCATCCACCACGACGCCGGTCGTCTCGAAGATGCGCAGGCGATGTTCGAGGAGGCCCTCGCCATCAACCCGAACTACACCGAGGCCGCGCTCAACCTCGCCGTCACCTACAACGACCTCGGCCGCTACGACGAGGCGAAGAAGATCTACCAGGCCGCGCTCGCCAAGGGCGCGGAGTCACCGGGCAAGCTCGATCCCTTCGTGAAGGGAAAGATCGCGAACCTCCACGCGGAGGTCGCGCAGGCCTACATCGACGTGGGGATGATCGCAGACGCCAAGCACGAGCTGCGCAAGGCCGTGCTGCTCTGTCCGACGTTCGCGGATCTGCGCGTGCGCCTGGCGAATCTCTACCGCCAGTCGGGCGACCTCGACGCGTCGAAGTTCGAGCTCGAAGAGGCCGTGGCGTCGCGTCCTCGCTACGTGCCCGCGTGGGTCGCGCTCGGCGTCACGATGCTCGCCAAGGGCGACAGCCCCGCGGCGATCCGCGCCTGGGAGCACGCCGTCGAGATCGAGCCCGATCACAAGGCCGCGCTGATGTACCTGCGCATGGCCAAGACCGCGCCTTCTTCCTGAGGGTCGTGGGGACCCTCCCCCGACGTCGTCGGGGCCCCCTCCCCCTCCACTCGCACTGCTCGTGCTGCGCGCGGGGCCCCAGCCCCGCTTGCCACGAGCGGTCCGCGAGGAGGAAGTGATCACTCCGGCTCGACGACCTCGAGGACGATCTTCCCCTCGCCCTTGACCTGGATCTGACAGCAGAGGCGCACGTCCTTGCCGTCGCCGAACACGCCGAGCACGTCGAGCTCGTCGTCCGCTGCGGTCGAGAGGAGCTGCATGCCCTCCTTCACGCGGACGCGGCACGTGCCACAGCTGGCCGAGCGGCACGAGAACGGGACCTCGGCCTCGGGGTGCTCGTCGCACGTGTCGACGAGGGCCGTGCCCACCTTCACCTGCGCCTCGAAGCCCGACGGGAGAAATCGAACGGTCGTCATTGCGGGCGCGGTTGTGTCAGGCCCTCCAGGTCTGCGCAATGTCCTGACGCGAGGCAGCGGTTCCGCGACGGGCCGGCGTGCCCTCGGCCACGAGGCTGCGCGCACGGATCGCAGTCTTGGCCTCGGAAGGCCCGGCATGTAGGATCCCCGCCCCCCTGGGCCTAGGCCCCCTTCCGTCGAGAGATCATGAACGCTACGACCGAACACCTCCGGAGCGAGCTCGAGCGCCTCTTCGAGCTCGACGAGCTCAAGGCGATGTCCACGAACCTCCTGGGTCTCTCACCGGAAGAGGTCGGCGGCGCGGGTGGCAAAGGAACCTTCGCGCGTGCGCTCGTCGAGCGGCTCGCCGAGGAAGGCGCGACCGCCGCGCTCCTCGACGCGATGGCGTTCTCGAAGAAGGGCCTCAAGGACGAGGCCGCGTCGACCGAGGATCTCGCGACCGGCACCGTCGTCGACGGCTGGAAGGTCGCGAAGAAGCTCGGCGAAGGCGGCGTCGGCATCACCTACCTCGCCGAGAAGAACGGCGAGCGCGCGGCGCTCAAGGTCGTTCGCTTCGTGCACGCGCGCGACAAGGGCGCGAGCCGCCGCTGGCTCGTCGCGCAGCGCGCGCTCGCGCAGCTCGACGACAAGGGCCTCGTCGGCAAGGTGCTGGGCTCGGGCCTCCTGCCCGACGGTCGTCCGTGGGCGCTCTCGAGCTACGTCGAGGGACAGCTCCTCGGCGCGCGCATCGCGCGCACGGGACCGATGCACTTCAACGAGGCGCGCCCGATCGTGCGCGGTGTGCTCTCGGGCCTCGAGGCGCTGCACGCGCGCGGTCTCGCGCACGGCAACGTGAAGATGGAGAACGTGTTCGTCGTTCGTCCGCAGGGCGGCGCGGCGGACAAGGGTCCGAGCGAGCCGACGGGCCTGCTCGTCGACGCGGCCGCCGATCGACTCGTCGCGCGCAACGGTGCGCCGTCGAGCGCGGGCCAGGCGGGCGTGTTCCCCGTCGCCGGCTCGGCCAAGGCGATCGCGCCCGAGCACGCGCGCCTCGGCAAGGCAGTCCCCTCGGCCGACGTGTACGCCGTGGGCACGCTCCTCTACGAGGTGCTGACCGGCAAGCAGCCGTTCTCGGGTGAGTCGGCCATCGACGTGCTCGCGCGTCACCTCACGACCGACGCGGAGGCGCCCTCCACCGTCGCGCCGCGCGGCTGGGTGAGCAAGGAGCTCGACGCGATCGTGCTGCGCGCGCTCGCGAAGAGCCCGAGCGATCGCTACGCCACCGTCGCTGCGCTGCGCGAGGCGCTCGAGGGGGTGGGACGCGCGTCGATCCCGCCCGAGGCGCGCAAGAAGGAAGCGCTCGATCAGGCCGCGTTCGACAAGGCCAAGAAGGCCCTCCTCGACAAGCCCGCAGACGAAGAGCTCGCCGCGACGCTCGAGCGCGTCTCGGTGCCCGCCGAGGAGTGGAAGCTCGCGACGGACACGCTCGTCGAGGCCTCGGGCAAGGCCGAGGACAAGGACGCGAAGAAGGCGCTCCTGTTCCGCGCCGTCCGCCTGCTCGAGAGCGACGCGAACGACACAGCGGGCGCCGAGGCGATCTACAAGAAGCTGCTCGAGCTCGATGGCGAAGACGACATCGCGCTCGCAGGCCTCGAGGAGCTCAAGCGTCGCTCGGGCGACTCCGAGGGCCTCGTCGAGCTCCTGCTCGAGAAGGTCGATCGGGAGAAGACCCCGCACGATCGCGCCGCGGTGCTCCGCGAGATCGCCGAGACCTACGAGACCGCGCTCGAGGACGAAGACAACGCGTACGTCGCGTACGTGCAGGCGCTCTCGGAGGATCCGCGCAACGCGACGACCGTGTCCGCGATCGAGCGGCTCTCGAAGGGCAAGAACGCGCGCTGGAACGAGGCGATCGGCGCGCTCAACGAGGCCGTCGCCGCGACCGAGAGCCGCGCCGACAAGGTCGCGATGTACACGCTCATGGGCCGCTGGTACGCGGACGAGCTCGGCCGTCCGGACTTCGCCCTCCCCTGCTACTCGCAGGCCGTCTCGCTCGATCCCGCGAACGAAGACGCGCTCGACGGAACCGTGTCGCTCTACCGCAAGGCGCAGAGCTACCCCGAGCTCGCCGCGATCCTCCTCAAGCGCGCGGAGGCCTCGGGCCCCGCGAAGGCGCGCGACTTCAAGGCCGAGGCCGCTGAGATCCTCCACCGCCGCCTCAACGACGGAAAGCGCGCGAGCGATCTCTACGAGCAGGTCCTCGCGGACGACGCCGCGCACCCGAAGGCCACCGAGGCCCTCGAGCTCATCTACAGCGAGCGCAAGGAGTGGGACTCGCTCGTCAAGCTGCTCGAGAAGAAGGCGCAAGGTCAGCGCGGCGCCGATCGCGTCGACACGCTGTGCGCCCTCGCCGAGGTCTACGAAGATCGCCTGGGCAAGGCCGACGACGCCGCCGCGCAGTACGAGGCCGCGCTCCTCGAGTCGCCGCGCCTCGTGGCCGCGCTCAAGGGCCTCGAGCGCATCTACGCGCAGAAGGGCCGCTACGACGCGCTCCTCAAGAACCTCGAGGCGCAGCTCGAGACCGTCGCGACTCCGCGCCAGCGCATCGGCATCTGGGAGCGCATGGGCGGCATCCAGGAAGAGGAGTTCGTCGACCACAAGGCGGCGGCCGCTTCGTACGAGCAGATCGTCGCGATCGAGCCGGGTCACGACGCCGCGAACGCCGCGCTCGCGCGTGTCTACAGGCAGCTCGCGCGCTTCGACGATCTCGCGAACACCCTCGAGCGACACGCGCTCGCGTCGGCCGACGAGCCGCGCAAGATCAACCTCCTCCTCCAGGCCGCGCGCGTGCTGACGGTCGACGTCGGCGCCCCCGAGCGCGCCGGCAACATGGCCGAGCGCGTGCTCTCGGTGAAGCCCGACCACGCGGAGGCGCTCGAGCTCCTCGCGCGCCTCAAGGCCAAGAGCGGCGACAAGAACGCTGCGGTCGACGCGGTGCGCAAGCTCGCCGAGTCGGAGAGCGACAAGGCGAAGAAGGCCGACTTCTACGTCCGCGCGGGTCGCATCCTCGAAGAGGCCGACGACAAGGACGGCGCGATCGCGCAGTACAAGCTCGCGCTCGACGCGAACAAGGACGACACGAACGCGGCCTCCGCGCTGCGCGCCGTGTACGCGAGCCGCGGCGATGCGCACGGCGCCGCCGAGCTGCTCGCGCGCGAGATCGAGGTCACGGAGGGCGCGAGCAAGAAGGCGCAGCTCCTCGCGGAGCTCGGACGTCTTCGTCGCGACCGCCTGAAGGACGACGTCGGCGCGAAGGAGGCCTACAAGAAGGCCCTCGAGCTCGACACCACCTGCACGCCGGCTGCGCGCGGCTTGGGCGACATGGCCTTCGACGCGGGCGACTTCGTCGAGGCGGCCAAGCTCTACGAGCCGCTCCTCGCGCGCACGAGCGAGATGAACAGCGAGGACGCGCTCGCGACGTGCATCCGCTGCGGCGACGCGCTCCGCAACGCCAAGCAGTACGACAAGGCGCAGCGCGCGTACCTCAACGCCAAGAGCCTCGCGCCGACCGACCGTGAGGTCCTCGAGCGCGTGGCCGAGGTCACGTTCGACTCGGGCGCCGCCGACGAAGCGGCCGAGCTCTATCGCGATCTCCTCAAGCAGGGCGGCAAGGACCTCACCGGCACCGACCGCGGTCGCATCGTGTGGCGCCTCGGCGATGCGCTGCGACGCAGCGAGCAGCTCGACGAGGCCAAGACGTACCTCGAAGAAGCCGCGCAGCTCCTCGTGGGTCAGCCCGAGGCGCTCCACTCCTTGAAGGAGCTCCACGCTGCGAAGGGCGAGTGGGAGAAGGTGGTCTCCACGCTCAAGCGCCGCATCGACGTGGCGCCGGACGCGGAGCGCTTCGATCTCCTCGTCGAGCAGGGCGACGTGCTGCTCGGCAAGCTCCACGACAAGACGCGCGCGGGCAAGAGCTACGTCTCGGCGCTCGAGCTCCGCGGCGACGACCGCAACCTCCTCTCGAAGCTGATGGCGGTCTATTCGGAGACGAAGGACTGGGGAAAACTCGTCGAGGTCATCCTCCGCATCGCCGAGCTCGTGTCCGACAAGGTGCAGCTCGCGAAGTACTACAACACCGCGGCGGCCATCTCGCACATGGAGCTCGGCCGCCTCGACGAGGCCGCGGACTACTACGAGCAGGCGCTCGATCTCAGCTCCGGTCTCGCGAAGGCCTTCGACGGTCTCGTCTCGGCCCTCACGCAGAAGCAGGACTGGGCGCGCCTCGAGAAGGCGTACCGCGATCAGCTGAGGCGCGTGGAGACGAGCGCGACGCCGAAGGAGCAGGCGCACCTCTGGGACTCGCTCGGCGAGCTCTTGAAGCACCGCCTCAACCGTCCGACGGACGCGGTCGAGGCGTTCGAGAAGGCCCAGAAGCTCGAGCCGGACAACCGCCGTCGCTCCGAGCAGCTCGCGGAGATCTTCGCGAAGGAGCCGAAGAAGTTCTTCGCGCAGGCGGTGCGCGTGCACCAGCAGCTCCTCGCGGCCAACCCCTACCGCATCGAGAGCTACCAGGCGCTCCGCAAGCTCTACACCGAGGCCAAGAAGCCCGACGAGAGCTGGTGTGTCTGTCAGGCGCTCACGATGCTCAAGAACGCAGAGCCCGATGAAGAGGGCTTCTTCAAGAAGCACCGTCGTCGTCAGCCCGCGGCCGTCAAGGAAGTCCTCACGGACGACCTCTGGCTCAAGCACGTGCAGCACCCCGATCAGGATCCGCTGCTCACCGACATCTTCACGGCGATCGCGCCCGCGGTCTTCGCGGTGCGCAGCCAGCCCCTCGCGAGCTTCAAGCTCGACCCGAGCCAGAAGCGCGACGCCGAGAAGGACGCGGCCGACATGGCGCGCACCCTCTGGTACGCCTCGCAGGCGACGCGCATCTCGCTGCCCGATCTCTACTACCGCGACGACGATCCGGGCGCGCTCGGCTACGTCTTCAGCTCGCCCGCCGCGATCAGCCTCGGCAAGGCCGGCCGGAGCGCGGCGCCCTCGCAGGTGCTCGCGTTCCTCGCGGGTCGTCACCTCGCGTACTTCAAGGGCGGCATGTTCTTGCGCTACCTCGTGCCCACGGGCTCGGGCCTCCGCGCGTGGCTGCTCGCCGCGATCAAGACGCAGGTCGCGCAGTTCCCGATCCCCGCGGACCTCACCACGCAGGTCGAAGAGCACACGCGCGCGATCCAGCAGCACCTCTCGGGCCCGCAGAAGGAAGTGCTGCGCAGCCACGTGAACCGGCTCCTCGCGTCGGCCCCCGAGCTCGACCTCAAGCGCTGGACGGCCGCGGTCGATCTCACCGCCGATCGCGTGGGCTTCCTCCTCGCGAACGACCTCGAGGCCTCGACCGCGATCGTGAAGGCGAGCCCCGACGAGGCCGCCGCGGTCCCGCAGAAGGATCGCCTCCGCGAGCTCCACCTCTACGGCGTCAGCGAGCCGTACCTCCAGCTCCGCCACAAGCTCGGCATCGCCATCGGCGACTGATCACCGATCACGATCGACCTCGCAGGACGGCGGCTCGGCAACGGGTCGCCGTCTTCGTTCATCTGCCCCGCCGCACGACCCCAGAACGCCAGGGGCACGCCCACGAGCGGCGCCACGCACACGATCGCTCCACCCGCGATGAGCATGGGCAGGCTCAGCGTGGATCTGCACCGACCGAGGTCCGAGCACTCCTCGGGCCCCGAGAAGATGCCCGCGATCGCGATCGCGCCGCCGCCCACCACGCCGAGGATCCACGTCAGCCAACCGGCGAGGCGGAGGCCCGATCGATCGACGTAGTCGAGCTCGAGCAGCAGATCCCGCGGTCCGAGATGCGTGAGCTCCTCGGCGCGCACGGGCCTGGTGAGACACTCACCACGCGAACACTGCGCCTGCCCGTGGAGGCGGGAGTCGGATCGTCGCTCGATCGCACCTCCACCACGTCGCTCCGGTCGATCGAACGGATCTCTCCGGTCGCGAGCTGGATCACGACATGCTCGGGCGAGGACTCGACCACGGTCCCGCGCACGAACGAGCCGTCACGCAGGCGAACCCGATCCGGAGGCGTCGCTTGAGCGAGCGCGAGGCACGACGACCACACGACAGCGAACATCCAGCCCATCCACGCCACGCGCATCATGGGCGAAGAGCCTACCGACACTGGTGACGCCGTGTGACGCGATCTGGCTCCGCCGTCACCGCGGCAGCACGTCTCTCGCCGCGAGCCTTCGGCGGATCGCCGACTCGAGCGGGCGAGGCGAGGGCGGCTCGTCGCTCGCGACGACGCTGGCTTCGGAGAAGCGAACGAGCGGCGGACTCTCGCGCACCGACCAAGGCGAGACGAGCCGCTGATCGAGCGCTTGCTCGAGGAGCTCGTCGGCGATGGCGGGATCATGGGCGCTCGCGATCGCGCGCATCGCCGCGCCCTCCTCGAGCGCGTCGAGCAATGCGCACAGCGCCTCGTCGGCGAGGTCTCGTCGACCATACGCGTGGAGCCCTAGATCCGCGCGCACACACGCCTCGAAAGCGCGAACGCCGTTCTCCTCGCCGAGCCACGCGACGAAGGGCGCGCGCAACGGCACACCGCGCTCCACGAGCGCGTCGCGGATCTGCACGAGCGATCGCCAACGGAGGTCGGGATCTGCCGACCACGCGCGCGTCGAGCGCGTCAGCAGCGGATCGAGGCTCGTCACGCGCTGAGCCTCGGCAGCCGCTCGATCGCATCACGCACGCGATCGAGCTCCGTCAGCGTGGCGTGGAGCGAGGCGAGCGCGAGGTCGAAGTCCTTGCGCGTCACGCCGAGCACGTCGACGGCGTCGGTGCGCGCAGGTCGCTCGTCGAGGAGACCACGCGCGAGCGCGCCCACCTCGCGCGACAGCGCGGCAGCGCTCTTCTGCCAGCCGTCGACCACCTCTGCCGCATGCCGACGCGGTCGCACGACGGGCGTGCGCGGGATCGACTCGAGCAGCTGGTTCGTGGGGCTCGACATGTAGGCCTTCATGCGCGCCATGCCGTGCGGAAGACGCTCGAAGTGCAGCTGCCAGAGGTCCTCGAAGGTGAGCGCGCGGATGCGCGATCCCAGGTTGTGCGGCGGGTGATAGAGCGGATGCCCGCGGCCATCGGTGCGCTGACGCATTCGCGCGTGCGACGCCGTGTGCCCACCCTCTTCGTCGAGGAAGAGCGCGGCGCCGCGCTCGTCGGTCGCGAGCTCCGTCGCGCTCGCCGCATCGCGCACGGCGCTCGCGAGCACCTCGGCCTGCGCGGCGAGCATCGCCGTCGCGTCGCGGATCGCCAAGCACGAGGCGTCGTTCATCGCGCGCACGATCTGCGGCACGTGGCCCGGATCGATCGAGAGCGCGTGGGGCACACACCAGAGGTCGCCCAGCGTCGACTGTGATCGGTCATCGCTCGCCGCATGCACGCGGAGCGCGCGCGCCAGCCGCTGCCAGCGTCCGTTCGAGAGCGCGAGCCCGCGCTCCATCAGCAGCGTGCGCAGCGCGGCGAGCACACGGAGGACGAGGGGCCCGATCGACACCGACTCGGCGCGCACGCGCAGCGCTGCGAGCGCTTGTCGGTCGAGGACAGGCGCACGCTCGTCGGAGCGCGCCGTCGCGAGGATCGCGTCGAGTGATCGTGTCGGTGTGCACGGCACCATGAAGAGGAAGCGCTCGGCGAGCACCGAGCTCCCGTGCGAGGGCTCGCGCATCGTCCCGATCGCGAGCTCGAGCGGCGCCTCGTGAGACGCGTCGCCCACGTGCACGCGTCGATCGTCGAGGAGCGATCGCAGCGCGTCGAGCGTCGGCCCGCGCGCCTCGAGGACTTGATCGAGGATCACGATCTCCGCGTCCGCCGCGTGCCCTGCGAGCAGTCGCTCGTGACGTCCGGCCTCGAGGGCCGGCAGCGACAAGGGACCGAGCACGTCCTCGACGAACGAGCTCGCGTCGAGCGTACGCTCGAAGACGCGCGCGCCCTCGAGCTGCGCCGCGAGCCGCCGCGCGAGCCGTGTCTTGCCCGTTCCCGCAGGCCCGACGAGCAGCACCGGCTCACCCGCGAGCAGCGCGAGCACGAGCACGGCCGCCGCTTCGTCGCGCTCGACCAGCGAGCCCACGACGCGCGCACGGAGCATCGCAGTGCGCTCCTTCCACGCGGTCGAGCTCACCGGGTCGCCTTCATCTAGAGGAGTTGCCAGGCTACCAGCGGAGAGCGACGTGGTCCTGAAGCGCCGCCAATGGAATACCAACCGCGAGCGCGAGGGCGAGGACCACGCCGCCGCCTGCAATGAAAGGCACGGCGGTTTCGAGGGAGTTGCAGTCCCTCATGCCGCGGCACGTGTCGAGGCCGACGAAGACGCCAGCGAACACCGTCACGAAGCCAGCGAGACCCGGCCCGAACAGCACGAGTACGCCGACGACTTGCTCGAGTTCGCGACTGTCGATCTCGATGTGAATGGACATGGAACGCGACACGGTCACCGGTCGACCAACCCGACTCGCACGCGAGTCCCCACGGGCAACTCCGAGCTGGTAGGCGCCATGGGGTACCTCGACGTCGCATGGGACGTTGCAGAGCACCGAGAACTGATCGACGAGCGCGGTGGTCTGGACGTTGCCCACGAGCGCAGGAACGCGCGACGAACCGCTCAGGCGGTAGAGAGAAACGGCCTCCTCGTCGGCAGTGACGTGCAGGACGCCGCTCCCGTCAGATGTGGTCTCTGGCCCGGACGAACCACTGCGACGCACCTCCGGACGCGCCGTGGGGGGCCCTCCTGTGGTCTCCTCGCCAGTCGTGCGGATCGCTGCGATGTCGGAGCGCGGCACGATTCGGGTCGCACCATCGTCGAGGGTGAGCGTCACGGCGCTGTCTGTCTCGGCAACCAAGCGCCCGAAGAGAAACTCTCCCAGCCGAAGCCGAACCACGACGCGACGACCATCTCCCGTCGAAGAAGCCGCGTGTGGCTCGGTCGGGATGGGAGCTGACGGCGTGGGTGTGGGGGTAACGGTCGGCGCGTCACTCGAACGCACCTCAGCGACGGAGCTCCGTTCGATCGTGCGCACCTCGCCGGTCGCGAGCTGAATCACCACGCGCTCGGGAGTCGATTCGACGATCGTGCCTCGAACGAACGAACCGTCGTGCATGCGCACGAGATCCGGTGGTGTGCCCTGCGCCCAAACCGAACTCGTCCACAGACAACACCACAGGACTCCAACCCACCAAGTCCGCGCCATGGGTCGAGGGTACACGATCCCACGGCACTACCCTCGAGAGGCGTTCGACGGCGAAGCGCACTGAAGGCTCGCCGCCGCGACGACGTGGGCATCGTGCGCGGCTGATCACGAGTCGTGCGAGGGCTCTTGTGACGCGTGCTTCTTGATGCCGTAGCTCGGCCCCTTGTGACGCAGGGACGTCATCGGCTGACCGTCGTACACGCGGTCGTGCACTTCTTTCCAATCGGCGAACTCGGTGCCGAACGTTCGATCCATGAACGACGCGACGAAGCCGTAGTGGCCCGTGAAGCGCGCGTGGTGGAGCGAGTGGTACGAGATCGGGTTCGACATGATCGTGCTCGCGGGGGTCGAGCGCAGCGGGAACATCTCGGCGTTCGCGTGGCCCGCGACGTTGCCGGACCAGATGAAGAAGAGCCACGTGAACCAGCCCCAGAAGCCGAGCAGGTCGAAGGCCGAGAGCAGCACGCACGGACCGAGCATGCCGATCGTCCAGCCGACCGCCTCGGCCGGGTGCATCGAGAAGCCCGTCATCGGCGTGGTCACGTGCGACTCGTGATGCCAGCGGTGCATCCAGAACAAGCGCGGGTGATGCATGCCGCGGTGCATGAAGTAGTAGAAGGTCATGAAGCCGTACCAAGGCACGGCGAAGCCGAGAAGCTCGGCCGTCCAGCCGCCTCGCGAGAACGGCGTGAAGCGGATCGCGTCGGTCGCGATCAGCGCGACGAGGCTCGGCGCGAACACCACGTGGAAGAGCAGGGTGCCGAGCATCTCGGTGTGCAGCTGGTGAGGACGCAGCGGCAGGTCGAACACCTTGCGACCGCGTGGGTGCCAGTACGCCTCGGCGGCATAGCCCATCGCGAGCCCCACGAGCGTCATCGCGACGCATGACGCGAGCACGACGAGCGACAGCATCGGAAGTGAGAGCGACTCGATCCAGTCGATCATGTTCAGAGCTCGCCGCGGATCATCGCATGGAGGGGCCCGAGCGCTGAGCCCATCACCAAGATGAGCGGCGCGACGAACATGATGAACGGCCCGATGAGCGACGCGGCGAACACTGCGACGACGAGCGCGAGGATCGTGACGACGAGACCGACGCGCGCGAGCGCTGCGCGAGGTGAGTGAGAGATGCGCGGCACCACGATCTCCGAGAGCGGAGCGACGGTGCGCGACGAGACGACGGAACGCGGCGACGCGAGCGAGAGCGTGCTTTCCATGGCGACCTCCGTGCGGTCGTCGTCGCCCCCCTCCACCCGGGCGCCGCTACCGCGATGGGCAGCACCCTATCACTCGATAGTGTTCCAGCAAGGGGTGCCGTGAAAATAGGTCGAACGACGTTCGGATCACTCGATCGCGACGAGCTCGATGTCGAAGACGAGCATGCCCGCCGGCATGCCGGGCGCGCCTTCGTAGGCGAGCGACTCGGGCACCCACACGCGACGCACTTGGCCGACGGTCATGTGCAGCAGCGAGTTGGTCCAGCCAGGGATCACCTCCGTCACGCCGAAGCGCGCGGGCTCGCCGGTGCGCGAGGAGTCGAACATCTCGCCGTCGGTCGTCCAGCCCGTGTAGTGAACGCGCACGTGGCTGTCGCGCGTGGGCCGCACGCGCGCGGTGCCTTGTCGGAGGATGCAGAAGCGCAGGCCATCGCCTCCGTCGCGCGAGGTCTCGGGAGGCGCGGCCACGTCGAGCGGCACGGTCGACGGATCGGCCGCCGGATCCCACGTGGAGCACGGCCTCTCGGCCACGACCGCGGGCTCGGTCGGCTCGGCGGTGACCGTCGCGGAGGCCGTCGTTGCCGGAGTGCGTCTCGCGCCACCGCAAGCCGCGGAGCCGAGCACGAGCGCGAAGACCATGAACGAAGCGGGGCGCATCGCGCGGAGCGTATTCGGCGCGCGCGCTCGGAGCACGATCGAACGCGCGGGCTCGTGAGCGCGGCGCGCGTGATAGAGCGCCACGCGTGACCGACGATGGATCGAGGCCCTCGCGCGCCGAGGTGATCGCGCTCGAGCGCGCGCACGTGTGGCCGCCGTACACGTCGCGCGAGCGACACGAGAGCCACGAGCCGCTCGTCATCGTGGAGGCCGAGGGCAGCTGGCTCGTGGATCACGACGGTCGCCGCTACTTCGACGCGATCAGCTCGTGGTGGACGAACACGCTCGGTCACCGTCATCCGCGTCTCGTCGCGCGCGTGAAGGCGCAGAGCGAGCGCTTGTTCCACGTGGCCGCGGGTGGAGCGACGCATCCGGAGATCGCGCTGCTCGCGAAAGAGCTCGCGGCCGTCGCGCCCAAGGGCCTGACCCGCACGCACTTCTCGGACGACGGCTCCACGTCGATCGAGGTCGCGACGAAGATCGCGTTCCAGTACTGGCAACAGAACGGGCGTCCTCGTCGTCGCCGCTTCGTCGCGCTCGCCGGCGCGTACCACGGCGACACGCTCGCTGCGATGAGCCTCGCCTCGATCGAGGAGTTCCGCGGCACGTTCGGACCGCTGCTGTTCGAGATCCACCGCGCGCCGCACCCGGCCGAGGTGGGCGGCTGGGATCGTGTGCTCGACGAGGTGCGCGCGACGATGCGCGCACACGGAGACGAGATCGCGGCGCTCGTCGTGGAGCCGCTGGTGCAAGGCGCGTCCGGCATGCGGATGCATCCGCCCGAGGTGCTGCGTGCGCTCTTCGCGATGACGCGCGAGCACGACACGTTCTTCGTCGCGGACGAAGTGTTCACGGGCTACGGCCGTACGGGCGCGATGTGGGCGTGTGAGCTCGCGGGCGTGGTGCCCGATCTCTTGTGCTCGGCCAAGGGCTTCACCGCGGGTGTGTTGCCGATGGCGGCGACGATCGCGAGCGAGCGCATCTACGACGGCTTCTCGGGCGGCGCCACGCGCGCGCTGATGCACGGCCACACGTTCTGCGGTCACCCGCTCGGCGCCGCGGTCGCGCGCGAGGTGCTCGCGATCTACCGCGACGAGCGTGTGCTCGAGGGCATCGACGAGCGCGCGCGCATGATCGCCGCGTGGACCGAGCGGCTCGGCGCGCTCGATGGAGTGAAGGCGCACCGCGCGCTCGGCATGATCGGCGCGGTGGATCTCGGAGACGTCGGCTACGGCGGCACCGGCGCGGGCCAGCGCGTCGCCGAGCGCGCGCGCGAGCGAGGCGTGCTGCTTCGCCCGCTCGGCGACACGATCTACGTCACGCCTCGGCTCAACGTCCCGATGGACGAGCTCGGGTGGCTGCTCGACACCCTGGAAGACGTGGTCCGCACCACCCTGACCCCGGGCTGAACAGCCCGGGGCACTCGAAGAAGCCCAACCTCACCCGGGTGCAGTCGCACAGTGAGAGCCGGCTTGGTCGAGTCGTCACGGTCGCTTCGTCGAGGCGTCGCGGGGAGTCGTTCGCGCGGCGCCACGAGGGACTCCCCTCGGACCTGCCGGACGCTTCGCGGAGCTCGTTCGATCGACAACGCGCTCGCGATGCTCGGTGGACGCGTACGCGGTCACGTCGCGTCGCATGTCCACACGCAGTGCGAGGAAACCGGTGTTGTCGAGGCATACACGTGAGCGCCCGGCAGGATCGAGGCGAGGAGCGAGCGTCGCGACCGAGCGGTTCGTGTGAACCGTCGGTCTGCTCGCGAGACCCCGGGGTGCAATCCCGGGGCAGTGAGAGCGCTCGCGCTTCGCGGCAAGCCCGACGAGCGGGCTCGGTCGAATCGTTCAGGGTCGCTTCGTCGAGGCGTCGCGCAGAGCCGTTCGTGCGGTGCCACGAGGGACTCCCCTCGGACCTGCCGGGCGCTTCGCGGAGCTCGTTCGATCGACGACGCGCTCGCGGTGCTCGGTGGACGCGTGACCGGCCACGTCGCGTCGCATGTCCACGCGCAGAGCGAGGAAGCAGAGGTGGTCGAGGCATACACGTGAGCGCCCGGCAGGATCGAGGGGAGGAGCGAGCGTCGCGACCGAGCGGTTCGCGCGCGAGACCCCGGGGTGCAATCCCGGGGCAGTGAGAGCGCTCGCGTTTCGCGGCAAGCCCGACGAGCGGGCTCGGTCGAGTCGCTCAGGGTCGCTTCGTCGAGGCGTCGCGCAGAGCCGTTCGTGCGGCGCGACGAGTGACTCCCCGCGGACTTGCCGGATGCTTCGCGGAGCTCGCTTGATCGACGACGAGCTCGCGATGCTCGGTGGACGCGTACGCGGTCACGTCGCGTCGCATGTCCACACGCAGCGCAAGGAAGCGGGTCTCGGTGAGGCCTACGCGCGAGCGCCCGGCAGGATCGAGGGGAGGTGCGAGCGTCGCGACCGAGCGGCTCGTGTGAACCGTCGGTCTGCTCGCGAGACCCCGGGGTTCTTCCGAGGCAATGGTCGCTCGCGGGTGCGTCCGTTACCCTGCGGGCGCGTCGCATCTGGCGCGACTTCCGAGGTGAGCATTGGATCGAGAGAGCATCCTGGCGTTCGAGCGTGAGCACGATCTCGTCGTGATCGGCAGCGGCCCTGCAGGTGAGGGCGCGACGATGAAGGCTTCGAAAGACGGCGCGAGCGTCGTCATGGTCGAGCGCTACCGCGACGTGGGCGGTGGCTGCACGCACTGGGCGACGATCCCCAGCAAGGCGCTGCGGCATCAGGTCACGCAGGTGCTCGAGGCGCGGAAGAACCCGATCCTCGGGCCGTACCTCTCGCAGGCGCCCGTCACCTTCCCGCAGATGCTGCGCGCGGCCGACACCGTGATCGCGCGACAGGTCGCGATGCGACGCGACTTCTACACGCGCAACCACGTGAAGGTGGTGTTCGGTCACGCGCGCTTCGTCGGTCCGCACGAGATCGAGGTGGCGACCTCCGCAGGCGAGCGGCGGATCCGCGGCAAGAAGTTCCTCGTCGCCGTGGGCTCGCGCCCCTACCGGCCAGTCGACGTCGACTTCGCGCACCCCCGCGTGCGCGACTCGGACACGATCCTCAAGCTCGACTCGACCCCGGACTCGATCACCATCTACGGCGCAGGCGTGGTGGGCTGTGAGTACGCGTCGATCTTTCGGAACCTCGGCGTGAAGGTCAATCTGATCAACAGCCGAGACAAGCTGCTCTCGTTCCTCGACGACGAGATCGTCGACGCGCTCGCCTATCACTTGCGCGATCAAGGCGTCGTCATCCGACACAACGAAGAGGCGGCGCGCGTCGAGACGACGGACGACGGCGTCATCCTCCATCTCAAGAGCGGTAAGCGCATCAAGACGGATGTGCTCTTGTGGGCACAGGGCCGCACCGGCAACACGCATGATCTCGGCCTCGAGAACGTCGGCATCGAGCCGGACCCGCGCGGTCAGCTCAAGGTCGACGACCACTTCCGCACGACGGTGCCCCACATCTACGCGGTCGGCGACGTCATCGGCTATCCGAGCCTCGCGTCGGCCAGCTACGACCAAGGCCGCTTCGCGTCGCACCACGCGATGCACGGAGAGAGCGAGACGCACCTCGTCGAGCAGATGCCGACTGGCATCTACACGTCTCCCGAGATCAGCTCGCTCGGCAAGAACGAGAAAGAGCTCACCGCGGCGGGCATTCCCTACGAGGTGGGCCACTCGCTCTTCCGCTCGCTCGCCCGCGCGCAGATCACGGGCAACACGGTGGGCATGCTCAAGCTGCTCTTCCACCGAGAGACGCTCGAGATCCTCGGCATCCACTGCTTCGGCGATCAAGCGGCGGAGATCGTCCACATCGGACAAGCCATCATGAGCCAGCCGAACGGCGCGAACACGCTGCGCTACTTCATCAACACGACGTTCAACTACCCGACGATGGCCGAGGCCTACCGCGTCGCCGCGCTCAACGGTATCAATCGCCTGTTCTGACGATGACTGACGAAGCGCCGACTCTCTTGTTCGACGGTGTGTGCAACCTGTGCAGTCGCACGGTGCAGTTCATCGTCGACCATGAGCGGGCGCCCACGATTCGGTTCTGCTCGATCCAGTCCGAGGCGGGGAGGGCGCTGCTCGAGAAACACGGGCGCCTCGACGTCGTGGCCAATGCGGATCCGGACACGATGGTCTTCGTCGAGGACGGCCGTGCCTACGACCGCAGCACGGGCGCGCTGAAGATCGCCAAGCACCTGCGCGCGCCGTGGCGATTCGGCAGTGTGGCGCTCGTCCTGCCGCGCTTCCTGCGCGATCTCGGCTATCGCTTCATCGCGAAGAACCGCTATCGCTGGTTCGGAAAGACGGACTCGTGTCTCGTGCCCACGAAGGCGCTGAGAGCTCGATTCCTCGACTGACAGTCTCCGGGAGGCCGCATGTTTCCGCTCTCGCTCGTCGTCCGACATGCGAAGGTGCCAGTTCGGGCCGAGATCCAGCTCAGTCGGCTGAGCTCCGAGGTGCTCGAGGTCGCCCTGGCGATCGGACCGAACGCGCCGGTGACGGAGTCGAGCGGCCTCGAGCCGTCGCAGTTCCGACGCGCGCCGCTCGAGGAGAGCGTCAGTCGGTCGCTGACGCAGTGGCTCCGCGAGCTCGCCGCGGCGGACTTGTTGGAGCAGCCGGCCTCGCCCGACGGGCTGACCATGACGCTCGAGAGCCACGGCCCCGGCGCACGACGTGTCGTGATCGGTACGCCGCGCGGGCGCGCTGCGAGCGTGCTCGGCCTGCTCGTGCACGCCGCCGCGTGGCAGATGAGCCTGCTCGGCCGCGGCGAGCGACCCATTCTCGACGCGGTGAAGTCGGAGCTGATCACGTCCGATGCGCCCGGGCTCACGCGACGGTGCGCCTCGAAGGAGACAGTTCGCTTTCGCGCGCCGAGCTTGGGCATCGAGGCGCTCGAGATCGCGATCGACACCGACGGCCCTCACGCGAGCGACGGTGTGCGCCGCGAGGATCTGCATGAAGAGACGCACTTGCGCGTGGTCAGCATGGTCGCTGCGCTGCTCGCCACGCGCACCACGCGAATGGGCGTGGGAGAGTGCCTGTTCGAGATCTCGTTCGACGGCGCGCGGGTGGAGGTGCGTTGTCCCGAAGCAGGCGGCGAGCCGGTGCTCGCGAAGCTGCCAGTCGCGGCGAGCCCCACAGTGCGCGCGCTGTTCGTGCTCGCTGGCGCGCTCTCCGAGGAGGACGCCACGCAGCGCGCGCGCGATCTGTCCGCGTGGAGGACGACGCTGCCGTGGGTCTCGCGTCCGATCCGCACGAGCGATCTGTTCCTTCGTTTTCGCATGGAGGACGTGCGATTCGGAGATCGTCGGTACGCTTGGTATCGACTCGACACGCACCGCACGATCTCGCGCTGCGACGCAGGCAGCGCGGACGACGAGGGACGTCCCGTGATGCCACACGACGTGACGCCCGAGGAGTTCGCCAGCATCCGCGAGGCGCTCGCCGCGTGCGACGCGCTGGGCGTGGGCACGAACCCGGCGGTCACGCCGCGCGACGCGTGCCCGGACGACGACAGGTTCATCGAGCTCATGTACCAGCGGCCCGGCGCGCGAGGCCTCGAGACCACGACGGCAGGCTGGGCCTATGGCCGCATGGCCCCTCGTGATCGAGGGCCGGAGATGGAGCGCGGACTCGACGCGGTCTACGCGCTCTACCAAGCCCTCATGAAGATCCGCGACCCAGCCGACATCCGCTGACGTGCTAGATCAGGCGCCGATGTGGCGCGTGATCGTGATGGGGGCACTGCTCGTGTGCGCGTGCGAGAGCGCGCCGACGTCGCTCGACGCGAACCCCCCGCTCGACGTGGGTCCCATCGACGCGCCCGACGCGCCGGGTCCCGTCGACGCGCACCGGCTCCGCGTTCCGCGCGATGCGTACGGGGACGCGTACCGCGTGCCCGATGCGTCGCGCCACCGGTGCGCCACCTCGGAGGCTTGTGACGATGGCGTCGCGTGCAACGGGCGCGAGATCTGCGGATTCGACGAGGCCGAAGATCGCTACGACTGCTTTCCCGGAGCGCCGTGTGCGGCATGCAACACGGCAGGCACGTTGTGTTGTCTCGACTACGACGCGGACGGCGTGCCAGCGGAAGGATGCACGGACGTCTTCGATTGCGACGACTGGAACTCGACCGTCTACCCAGGCAACGCCGAGTCTTGCGACAGAAGGGACCAGGACTGCGACGGCGCGATCGACGAGGGCATCACCGGCACGACCTATCACCCGGACTGCGATTGCGACGGCGCCGCAGGCGCGGGTTACATGGAGACCTCTCCGTGCGATCTGCGTCCGCACTCCCCGAGAACGTGCGCGGGTGGCTGTTGGTCGGCGCGCGTGGAGGATTGTGACGACACAGTGCGGGACGTGTCGCCGTTCTTCGAAGAGCGTCGGTGCGACGGACGTGATGACGACTGTGACGGCGTCGTCGACGAGTCGGTCGGAGACGTCGACGGCGATGGGTTCTTCGGCTTTGCGTGCGGCGCGCCGGTGGACTGCGACGACAGGTTCGACTGGGTTCATCCCGGGGCAGCGGAGGCGTGCGACCGCGTCGATTCGGATTGCGATGGGATCGCCGAAGATCGGGACGCCGACGGTCACGCGGCCCTCGACGCGGCGTGCGTCGGAGGACCTCTCGCGCGCGACGATTGCGACGACGACGATCGCCGGCTGCGCCCGGGCGCGCGGGAGACATGCGACGGAGTCGACGAGGACTGCGATGGCATCGTGGACGGGCTCACCGCGTATTGCGGCGATCGACACGCCACGCGTACGGAGTGCGTCGACGCGCGGTGCTTCGACCTCGCCTGCAGCGGTGGATGGGCCGCGTGCGACGAGCCGCTCGCTTGCACCAACGAGCTGTCGAGCGATGAGCGGCACTGTGGCGCTTGCGACGTGCCGTGTGGGTCGGGTGCGTGCGAGAGCGGCTGCACTCCCTTCGCGGCTCTGTCGCTCGCGAGAAGCGGCACGGAAGGACTCGTGGCCCAGAGTCCGCATCGCCTCACGCCGCGAGGGGCCGAGGGATCGCGCGGAGTGCGCGCGTTCGCGATCGGGGGAGGCGCGCGGCTCTGCCACGCCTGGGTGTGGGGAGCCGTGGACTGCGAGGATGGGAGCTCCGGGGGCTGGGTCGACGGGGCCGTCGAGGTCGGCTCGGGAGCCGACTTCGCCTGTGTGCGGACGGCGCGGTCGGAGGTGTGGTGTTGGGGCCGAGGACGACTCGGCGATGGCATCGTCTCGGCGGAGGCGCGGCCCGCGGTTCGGGTGTCCAGGCTGGTCTTCGCGAACGCGCTCTCCGTGGGCCGCTTCTTCGCGTGTGCGATCGACACGGATTCGGCGTTCTGCTGGGGCAGCGGGACGGATGGGACTCTGGGCAATGGAGCGTCGATCGATGCCAGCGCGCCAGTGCCGGTGTCGCTTGCCCGCTCGACGATCGGAGTGGCGGCGGGCGATCTCCATGCTTGTGCGCTCGCGCGCGATCAGACGGTGTGGTGCTGGGGACGGAACGACCGCGGTCAGCTCGGCGTGCCCGCGGTGGTGGGCTCGACGAACACGCCGCGCGAGGTCGTCGGGCTCCCGTCGGTCACGGCGCTCGTGGCTGGCGGCGCGGGGACGTGCGCGCTGACGACGACGGGTGAGCGGTGGTGCTGGGGTGCAAACGAAGCGGGTCAGCTCGGCGACGGGACGCGCACCGATCGCACGACACCGACACGCATGGAGGCCGACGTCCGCCGCGTCTGGCTCGGCACCACGCATGGCTGCAGCGAGACGAACGACCGTACGCTGCGGTGTTGGGGTGAGAACGACGACGGTCGGCTCGGCGATGGGACGACGACCGACTCGCTCGTGCCCGTGGTCGTCGACTACCAACCGTGATCGGCGCCGCGCACGGCGCGCGCGAGGTTATTTGCCCTTGCCGAGGAACTCCTTGATCGACTCGACGATGGCGTCGCGGTCTCGGATCTCGCTCGTGATCACGCGCTCGTCTTTGCCGAGGTGCTCGCGGACGTCTTTGATGAACTGGCCGGAGCCATAAGGGCTCTCCACCTGGCCGTAGCAGAAGACGTTGCTGATCGGCAGGAGCTTCGTCTTCAGGATCTCGATGCACTGGAGCGTGTCGTCGACCGACCAGTTGTCGCCGTCCGAGAAGTGGAACGGATAGACGTTCCACTCGGCAGCGGGGTAGTCGGCCTCGAGGATCTGGTGACAGAGCTTGTAGGCGCTCGAGATCATCGTGCCGCCCGACTCGCGCGTCTTGAAGAACGTCTCGCGATCCACCTCGCGCGCGACGGCGTCGTGGATGATGAAGCGCGTCTCGAGACCCTTGTATTGCTTGCGGAGCCACGTATCGATCCAGAAGGACTCGATGCGCACGATCTCCTTCTGCTCGTCGCCCATCGAGCCCGAGACGTCCATCATGTAGACGATGACGGCGTTCGCGATCGGCTCCTCTTGCGTCTTCCACGCGCGGAAGCGCATGTCGTCGCGGGTGGGGATCACGATCGGGTTCTTGGGGTCGTAGGTACCCGTCGAGATCTGACGCCGCAGCGCCTGCTTGTAGGTGCGCTTGAAGTGACGCAGCGAGTTCGGGCCCACGCGGCGCACGCCGACGTAGCGATCCTTCTGGTCGACGATCTTGCTCTTGCCCTTGTTGGCGATGTTCGGGAGCTGCAGCTCCTCGCCCAGGATCTCGGCGAGCTCGTCGAGCGTGACCTCGGCCTCGAGCGCGTGCTGGCCTTCGTTCTGGCCTGCCTTGCCCTTGCCGTCGCCTTCGCCTTCGCCCTCGCCACCGACCGGATCGCCCTCGTCACCCGCGCCCTGTGCGACGCCGCCACCCTGCTTGTCGGAGTAGCGGAAGCGCGGGATGTCGATCTGCGGGACAGGGATGGACACGACGTCCTTCCCCTGTTTGCCCATCAGCTCGCCGTGCGAGATGTACTTCTTGAGGTTCTGCCGGATTCGACCGCGGACGATCTGCTTGAAGCGCCCGTGATCCTGGTCGATGCGGAGGGACACGCGTCGAGTCTACACGACTCGACCCGCACGGACCCTCCGGACGTCAATGACAGCCGAGGTAGTAGCGGAAGGGGTTGGGCGTGCGCGTGCAGAACCTGCCGTCCATGACGCACTCGTAGCGGGTGGTCAGCGCGCCACATGCGGCGGTCAGGCCCACGACCGTCGCCGAGTCGCAGCGGCTGTTGCAGGCGACCGTCGACGGCGAGACCACGCGCGCGTACTCCGGCTCTTCGCTGCCGTCGCAGTCGTAGTCGAAGGACGTGTCCCTGCCGTCCGAGTAGGCCGACGCGAAGAACTCGCGCTGACCCGGGCGCACCTCGGGATCGGTGTCGAGGCAGTCGACGTAGGTGCCGCTCGGCGCGCGCGTCGTCCAGTCACCGTCCGTGCAGCCCATCGGCGTGCCCATGGGCGCGCCGCAGCTCGAGACCGGCGTCGAGGACGACGACGCGTAGACGTCGTCGTCGCAGTCGGCGTACCAGTCGCTCACGGTGCCTTCGTCGGTGTCGCCGTTGCAGTTGGAGTCGACGCCGTCGCCGCAGGTCTCCGCGAGACTGGGGTTGATGTCGGCGTTGGTGTCGTCGCAGTCATCGCCGCCGCACTCCATGCTCGGGTGACCGTCGAAATCGGCGTCGGCCTCGGGGGCCGGGGCGCACGCGCCCGCGAGCGAGTCACAGAACTCGCACGGCGTCTCGCAGGTGAGGACGACGCGGGTCGGGTCGGCGATGCAGAGACCGATCTGGCCCGTCGGGCCCGTGGTGACCCGACAGGTCTCGTAGCCGAGACACGCGTCCTGCTGACACGCGTTGTTGTCGAGACACTCGGGCTGGCAGAACGCCGAGCAGCCGTCCTTCTCGTCGAGGTTGCCGTCGTCGCACTGCTCGCCGCTCTCGATCGTGCCGTTGCCGCAGCCCGCGAGCACGCACGCGCCATCCATGCAGACGCCGGCGTTCTCGCCGTCGGTGCAGGCATCGTCGTTCGGCGCGGTGTCGGTGCCGCACTCGCCGGTCTCCACGTTGCAGACGCCGACGATGCAGGGGATCTCGGGTGCCGGGCACTCTTCGTCCATCGTGCAGAGCACGCTCTCGGTGCAGTCGGGCTCGCAGCCGTCGCCGCCCTCGCTGTTGCCGTCGTCACACATCTCGACGCTGCCGTCTTCCTTCGGGCGGAGGTCGCGCTGGCCATCGCCGCAGCGCGAGTTGGTGCAGAGGCCCGACAAGCAGATGAGCGGCGCGGTGATGCCGTCGCGCGTGCACGTCGTGCCGTCCGAGAGGCCCATGCAGGAGTCGCTCGGCGGCGGATCCTCGGGGATCGCACCGTCGACGATGATCGAGCAGGCGCCGAGGAACGGGAGGCCCAGCGTGAGGAAGAGCGGGGCGGAGAGCGCGAGGGAACGAAGAGAAGAGTGCGAGGGCATGACCACCTCCAAGAACGTCAGAAGTGACCGTCGGCCGAGAGACCGACGAGCGAGGGGCCGACGATCGGCGTGAGTTGAAAGGCCGTCGATGCGCTCTCGCTCGAGGGCGAGCTCGTGAGCTCGACGATCAGCCACACGACGCCGCCGGCGATCGCCGCCGCGCCGATCGGCCAGAGGATGTCCGAGACGAGCGCGAGCGTGCGCGCGTCGTTGGCCTGCGCGGTCATGGGACCCGTCGCGCTGCCGGCCTGACCGAGCGCCGCGCCGCCGACCGCGAGTCCGGCGACGAGCACCGCGCCACCGCCGGCCATGGTGAGGATGGGGCCGAGCGACACGCCGCCGCTCTGCACGGGGATCATCTCGATGCCGACGTCGACGCTCTGACCGGCGGGGACCGCGACGCTCGCCGCGAAGTCCTGGAAGCCCGCCGCGCGGACGCGGATCTCGTGGTTGCCCGGCGTGACGAGCAGCGGATCACGGCGCGGGAGGCGGCCGCGGTCTTCGCCGTCGACGAGGAGGAGCGCCCCTTCGGGGCCGCCCTCGAGGATCATCGCGGTGCGGTTGATGCGCTCACGGATCGCCGAGAGGCGCGCGCGTGCGTCCGCGAGGCGCGGATCGTCGGGGACGGTGCCGTCGACGTAGGCAGTGAGCGCAGCGGCCGCGTCGGTCAGGCGACCGAGACGCTCGTAGGCCTGAGAGAGGTTGTACTGGAGGCCGACGCGCGCCTCGAGCGCGTAGGCGCGCTCCCACAGCGTCGCGGCGTCTTCGTAGTCGCCTTGGCTGTACGCGGTCTGACCGCGGAGGAAGAGCCCGCGCGCGTCGTCCGACGGCGGCGTCGCGGCGACGGCCTGGTCCGCCGGTGCAGCGCCCGTTCCCGCGGCAGCTCCCGTCCCGGCACCCCCCGCGCCAGTGCCAGTGCTCTGTGCGGCGGCCTGGCTCGTGAGGACGAGCGAGCCCGCGATCACGATCGATAGACCCCACCGACGAAACGACATGATCACTCCTCCGGACGTCAACGTGCGGCGCGCTCACGCTCTGCGATGCGCGCTCGGACCTCGACCATGCGCTGCTCGAGCGCCACCCAAGCGTCGATCACCTCGGTGCGCGTGCGCCCGATGCGACCATCTGCTGCGCCCCCCGACGTGTCGGCGAAGCGGACGTACTCCTGCCATGCGTTGCGCGCGTCCTGCGTCCGCTCCGGCATGCGCTCGAGCGTCGAGGCGATGCCGTGGAGCGCGCGCGCGACGAAGCGGCGGTCGTTGCTCTCTCGCGCGAAGCGCAGGCAGTCCTGGAAGCCGTCGACGGCGGCGCTGAGGTCGCCCGTCGCGCGGTTCATCTCGGCCATGTAACAGAGCGCATCCGGCTGCGAAGGGGCGAGCGCGAGCGCTTCTCGGAAGTGGCGCGCGGCCGCCGCGTGATCGCCGACGACGAACGAGCTCATCGCGGTGCGAACGTGCTCGTGGTAGCCCGCCGGTGCGGTGGCCGACTGGGCGGATGCGCTGCTGGCGCCCACGAGCGACACGGTCAGCGCGACGACGATCGAGGCGATGCGTCCCTGCATGGCGGCGGAGGGTATCACGTCGCTCCGCGCGTCGCGTCGCGTATGCGTCGGGCGGCCTCTTCGGGGAGGACGACGCAGACGCTCGTGCCGGTCGACAGCTCGAAACCCGCGTCGCCGCCGGTGCGCGGGACCACGTCGAGGACGAAGCCCGCGTCGAGACCGAGCGGCGGGTCGGTGACGAACACGTTGTAGTCGGAGGCGCCCGAGGCCGAGAGCGCGCGCTGACAGAGATCGGGCAGTCGCCTCGCGAGGATCTCGAGCTGCGAATCGTCCACGTCGGCGAAGCGAGGGACGTCATCTTCGAGCGCCAGGCGCGCCCACCACGCGCGCGGCGACGCGTAGGGGCAGTACGCGATGACGCCGTCCGAGTCCGAGACGATGCGCGCGCCCTCGCGGCGCTCCTCGTCGATCATCCGCCTCACCCACGGCGTGCCCTCGAGCGCGCGGTGACGGAGCGCGACGCGCGCGCGGGTCTCGCTGTCCGCCGGTACGAAGGGGAGCGCGACGATCTGCGAGTGGGGATGCGGCTGCGAGCTCCCCGCGCGCCGACCCTTGTTGCGAAAGAGCGTGATCGCGCGGGCGCCCGGCAGCGTCGCGAGCGCGCGCAGCCGTCCGCGCCAGAGGCGCAGCACGTCGAGCGCTTCGTCGGCGTTCATCGCCGCGAGATCGCGATCGTGCTGTCGCGACTCCACGATCACCTCGTGCGCGCCGCGACCCGCGAGCGTGCGTGGATCGATCGCGTCGTCGGCGTCTTTCTGCGTCAGCGGGAAGCGGTTGAGCACCGAGCGCGCGCGCCACGGCGAGCCGGCGTCGGCGATCTCTTCCGTCGAGGGCTCCGTGTCGCTCTCGTGCCCCGGACAGAACGGACAGCGTTCGGAGGTCGGCGGCATGCCACCGGGGCGCGTCGCGCCGATCGCGAGACGTCCGGGCGCCATCGCGATCCAACGCTCGGTCCACGCATCGAGGCGGAAGTGCGGCGCGACCGTCACGCGCCGCCGAGCCGCTCGACGAGGAGCTTCTTCTGCACCTTGCCCATCGCGTTGCGGGGCAGGGCCTCGATCACGTGGAGCTCGCGCGGGCGCTTGTGCGGCGAGAGCAGCGCGGCGACGTGATCGCTCAGCCCGTCGATCGAAGCGCTCGGGTCGTCGAGCACGACGAACGCGACGATGCGCTCGCCGAGGTCTGCGTCGGGCCGCGCGATCACGGCGGCCTCCTTCACGCGCGGGTGCTCGAGGAGCGCGGCCTCGACCTCGCCCGCGCCCACCTTGAAGCCGCCGCACTTGATGAGGTCGGTCGAGCGTCGGCCCACGATGCGGAGCGCACCGTCGGGCGCGCGCGTCGCGAGATCGCCCGTGTAGAACCAGCCGTCGTCGTCGAGCACGTCGCGCGTCGCGTCGTCGCGGTTCAGGTAGCCGAGGAACACGGTCGGGCCGCGCACGGCGAGCTCTCCGATCGTGGCGTCATCGCACTCCGTGATCTCGCCGCGCGCGTCGTCGACGAGCTTGGCCTCCACGCCCGCGATGGGGTGACCCACGTAGCCGGGGCGCGGCGCGTCGTGTCGCACGGCGACGGTGATCAGCGTCTCGGTCATGCCGTAGCGCTCGATCACGCGCTTGCCCGTGCGCTCGAAGATCCGCTCGTGCTCGCGCACCGGAAGCGCCGCCGATCCCGAGACGAGCCGGTGCGCGGACGCGAGCGCGTCGCGCACGTCTGGATCGGTGACGGCGGCCTCGATCAAGCGGTGATGCATCGTCGGCACCGCGAAGAGAACCGCGCGCGAGGGCGGCTCCACGCGATCGAGCGCGTGCGCGATCGCCTCGGGCGTGAAGCGCGGCACCCACGAGAGCGCGCCGCCGCGACGAAGGGCCCCGAAGAGACCCAGCACCAGGCCGTGCACGTGGAACACCGGCAGCGCGTGCACGATCGTGTCGCGCGCCTCCCACACCCACGCGTCGGCGAGGCCGTCGAGGCACGCCGCGAGGTTCTCGGACGAGAGCAGCGCGCCCTTCGGCAGGCCGGTCGTCCCCGACGTGTAGAGCACGAGCGACGGTGTCGACAGCATCGGCCGCGGCGCGAGCGTGGCGAGCTCTCCCGCGCGCATCTCGAGGCTCGTCACGTCGATCGTGGGCAGACGCTTCGCGAGCGCCTCGGGCGCCGAGGAGATCGCGAGGCGAGGCTGCGCGTCGGCGAGCACGTGCGCGAGCTCTGCGGTGCCGAGCTTGGGATCGATCGGCACGCTGACGAAGCCCGCGGCGGTCTGCGCGGTCAGCGCGACGAGCGTCTCGATCGTGGGCTCGGTGAAGACGGCGATCGTGTCACCCGGGCCGAGGCCTCGCGCGCGGAGGCGCTCGACGTGGTGGGCCGCGATGGCAGCGAGCCCACGGTCGTCGAGGCGTCGCTCGTGGGCGTCCGCGTCGGTGACCACGATCGCGAGCGAGCCCTCCGGCGAGGCGAGGCGAGGAAAGAGCGTCTCCATGCGGCGACTCTCGTACCGCGACCTCGCGACCCGAGGAAGCGCGAGCCCACCACGCGCGCCTTCACAACATGAACGCGACGAACGCGAGCGCGTCGCGGGCGCTCGCGAGAGAGGGCTCGTGCGTCCACGCGAGGCGCGTCGTGGCCCACGCGTTGCGCGGGTCGCTGGGGTGCGCGGCGACGTGATCGGCCACGGCGTCGCACCACGCGCGCTCGTAGGCGTGGACACGCGGGGCGTCGAGCGAGAGTCGCGCGAGCGTCGGGCGCTTCGTGGCCTCCCCGAGATCCTTGAGCTCGCGCAGCTCCGCCACCTCGAACGCGAGCGCGGCCTCCCGCGTGGTCGCGACGAGATCGCCCACGAGCACGCGCGTCGCCACGCGATCGAGCTGCGCGACCGTGCGCGCCCAGCCTGCGCGCCCGACGCCGAAGCAGTGCACCGCGCCGAGACACGACGCGAGCGCGAGGGATCGGTCTCCGCGCGTGGCGAGGTGCGCGCTGGCGTCGGCCTCGAGGAGCGTCACGTCGAGGCCGCGCGCGCGTGCACGCCCGAGCTCCGTGGCCTGCGCCGAGCGATCCACGCTGGTGCTGCGTGCGCCGAAGCGTCGGGCGAGGAGGATCGAGAGATCGCCGCGACCGCCGCCGAGATCGAGCGTCTCGTCGCCGCCCGCGAGCGCCGCGGCGCCGAGCAGCGAGACGAGCTCGTGCTCGCGCAGCGGGCACATGAACGGAAGGGCCGTGTGCCCGATCAGCGAGAAGCGATCGCGCTCACGGCCCTCGGGCTCGGTCATACGCGCTCAGCGTCCGATCACGACGTCGACGGACTCGCCGCGGATCTCCACGCGGTACGACGGGCTGCGGCCCTCGACGAAGCGCACGTCGAGCACCGAGTGATCGCCGCGGTTGAGGATCGACGCGCGATCCACGGCCGGGTTGGCGCGGGCGATCCCGGCGGCGCGATCGAGCGAGAGCGCGCCACGGATGGTGACCGTGAAGCCGTGCGGATCGGCCTGACCCTCGAGCGTCGTGGGCGCGAGGCTCATGCGGAGCGCGGTGGTCTGGCCACCGTCGACGCGCTCGCTGCCGAACGCGCGACCGCTCGTGACGGGGCCGGGCGAGGGCGCGGCGGGAGCGGTGGGCGCGCTCGGCGCCGTGAGCGCAGCCAAGCCCGCCGCCGCGGTGCTCGTGGAGATCGACGTGGCCGAGCCGCTGGCGCTCGCGCGGCCGATCGACGGGTAGCCGGGCATCGGCAGGCGGCCTTCGTCGGTGCTCGGCGCCGAGAGGGCCGAAGGCTCCGACGGGATGGTCGCGGGGAGGGGCAGCGACTCCGTGCTCGGCTCCGTGATGGCGGGCGCGAGCGCGGCGGCCTCGACCACGGGCTCGACCGGTGCGAGCTCGGTGGACGTCTCGTCCGAGGCTTCGTCCGACGAGGGCGCAGCGGCGCTCGGCACGACGATCGGGGCGGCCTCGGTCGGGCCACCACCGAGCGCGTACGCGAGCGAGCCGACCGCGCCGAGGGCGATCACCGCGAGGAGCACATAGCGGAGCGGGAGGCGCGGACGCGTGCTGGTCTCGGCCGCAGCCGCGACCTCGGTGCGATGCGAGCCGCTGTGCTGCGACGCGCGCTGCTGTCGGCGCGGCGCGGCGACGGCGGCGGTCTGCGCGGCGTGGGGCGCCGTCGAGCGACGCTTCTCCTTGGTGGCGCTGCGCGTGAACAGCGCGCCGAGGCGAGGCGCACGATCCTTCAGGCGCTCGGCGACGAAGCCGAACGCGCGCGACATCCACGCGGCCACGGCGGCGTACGCGCTCTTGCTGCGCGGTCCGACCGCGGCGATGAAGGTCGTCCAGCCGGTGCGGATCGCGGCGACGAAGCGCGCGAGCGCGGGGCCCATCGACGTCTTCATCGACGTCGCCATGGCGCGCGCCTTGGTCGTCACCAGCGAGAGCGCTGCGGGTCGCGCGGCGACCTCCTGACCGGCCGAGCTCGCGGGCGCCTCGGGCAGCTCGTCGCCGTCGAGGAGCACACGACGCACCTCGTCGAGCTTCTTTCGGCGCTGCGCCTGGAGCTGCGGATCGCCATCCTCGAGCGAGTCCTCCGCGCTACCGAAGAGCGCGCGCTTGGCCTTGCTGTGGAGCGACTCGCGCGAGCTCCTGGTCTTCGGGATCTCGTCCGCGCGCGGCTCGTCCGAGAGCGCGTCGTCTGCATCGCTTGCCGAGTCGTCCGCGCTCTCGTCGGTGACCCACGAGCCGCTCGAAGAGGAGCGCGCCTCGACGATGCGCTCTTCGCTCTCGATCGTGCGAGCGAGGAGCGCGTCGAGCGACTCGTCCTGCATCGTCGACTCCGCGCTCGCGGTGTCGGCGTCGAGCGAGGGCGCGGCGAGCGTGCCTGCAGAGCTCGAGGGCGCGGCGACGAAGCCGAGCACGAGCTTGGGGACGCCGTTCTCGATCTTGAGCGACACGTGCTCGAGGCGACGACGCTCGGTCGAGCCGTCGGCGTCGACGCTCGCGAGCCGACCGAGCTCGAAGAACGGCAGCGCTTGCTCGACGTCCATGCGCGTCTCGTCGCGGAGCGACACCTCCGCCTCGATCGCGCTCGCGACGCCGTCGAAGCGGACGCGGGCGAGACCGAACGCGGGGGAGGGCGAGCTCGTCGCCGGAGGCGTGATCTTCGGCGCGACGATCTTCGACGCGCCGCTCTTGGCGACGACGCTCGGCTTCGCGATCGCCATCGACGGCATCGGCTCTGGAGCAGGCTCGCTGCCCGGCAGCGTGGAGGGCCCTCGATCCATCGCCCACCGCGCGAGCGCGCTCTCGACGCTCGGCGACAGCGACTCGAAGCGGAGACCGAACTCGCCGTGGCGGCCCGCGTCGTTCGACCACACGACGCGCCCCTCGGCTTCGCACTTCGTGCCGGCGTCCGAGTCCGCGCCGCTGGCGTCGGGCAGATCGAAGCGACATCGCAGCCGCTGACCCACGTCGGGCAGCACGGCGGAGCGCAGGCGCAGGCCCGTCGCCGAGAGGTCGAGGCCGTCGGCGTCGTAGCTGTCGGTGAACGACTCGCCCACGTCGTTCCACGAGTCGAGCGCGCGCTCGCTGCGGAGCCGCTCGTGCTCGCCAGCGCCGTGCTCCTCGGCCGCGCAGAGCTCCACGAGGAGATCCACCGGGATGCGCGGAGAGGCGCTCTTCCTTCGCTCACGAGACCCTTCGATCGACGTCGTCTGCATGCCCGACACATCGCGGAAGGGCGCGCGGGTTGTCCATTTTTCGGATCGCATGCGCTCCCGCGCGACGCGCGGCGAAGAAAAGTTGACGACGTTCGATCGCGGCCAGAGCGTCCCGTCTCTTCATGGGCGTGCGTCTCACCCTCGAATCGAGCTCGCGCGCATCGCGTGACCTGCCTGGCACGCGCGCGTCGAGCCCCGACGGCGATGCGCGTGTCGACGCGAGCTGGGAGTACGCGCAAGCGCGCATCGTGCTCGGTCGCTCGAGCTCTGCGGACGTGGTCTTGCCGGACGCGTCGGTGTCCACGCGCCACGCGAGCATCGAGGCCGAGGGCGTGCGCTACGCGATCACCGATCACGGCTCGCTCAACGGCACGTGGGTGAACGGCCAGCGCATCGTGAGCGAGCGAAAGAAGCCGCTGCGCGACGGCGACCGCATCGACGTCGGTCTCTTCACGCTGCGCTTCGTCGCGAACGTCCCCGTGAACGACGTGCCGTCGCGCGAGCGCACGGCCGTGATCGCGAAGCGGCTTCTCCGCGCGGCGCGCTCGAGCGAGCCGCTCGCCGCGCGTCGTCTCACGATCACGAACGGCCCCGACGGAGGTCGCTCGTACGAGCTGCCGCCAGCGCCCGCGCGCCTCGTGATCGGTCGCGCCGAGACCGCCGAGGTACCGCTCGCCGACGGCGACGCGTCGCGCGAGCACGCAGAGATCATCGTCGATGCCGAGGGCGTGGTCGTGCGCGATCTCGCCAGCAAGAACGGCGTCTTCGTCGGCGAGAAGAAGGTCTCCGAGCGTCGCCTCGTCGATCGCGACGAGCTCCGCATCGGCGCGACGGTGCTCTCGTTCGAGGACGCCTCCGAGCCCTCGCTGCGCGCGCTCGAGGCGCTGCCCGACGCGCCCGCGCCGCCGCCGAGCCTGCCTCCGCCCCCGCCGTCCGTCCCACCGTCCGCCTCGCCATCCGCGGGACCCGAGCCTGCGCCCGAGGCCGCGCCGACGGAGGCGCCTGCGGTGCCTTCGGAGCTCGCGTCGATCGCGCCGTCCGAGGCGGGCTCGCTCTCCGCCGTGCGCGACGAGCCAGCGGCGCCGCCTGCCCGCTCGAGCCTCGGCGCCGTGGAGTGGATGGTCTACGCGCTGGCGCTCTTGGTGTTCGCGCTCAGCGCCGCGGGCCTCTGGTGGGTCCTCCGCGGGGGTTGACACGGGTGGGACCGCCCACCAGTCTGCCGGCCCCATGACGACCCGCCTCGAGGGCCTCGCGGCACGCCGCGAGGAGCGCGTCGACGAGAGCCGGCCCGACGCGAGAGGCGCAAAGGCGGCGTGGCTCGGTGTCGTGCGCGATCGCGTGGACGCGGAGCTCGCCTCGTTCTTCGCGGAGAAGCGGGAGATCACGCGGCGCATCGGCGGGGACAAGACCGTGCTCGTGGACGCGATCGCGGAGCTCACGATGCGCGGCGGAAAGCGCCTGCGTCCGGCCGTGCTCTTCGCGGCCTACCGCGCCACCCGACGTGCAGATCTCGGCGGCGAGCACGACGACGAGCCCGCGGCCGTCGTGCGCCTCGGCTGCGCGCTCGAGCTCCTCCAGAGCTACCTCCTCATCCACGACGACTGGATGGACGCAGACGACGAGCGTCGCGGCGGACCGTCGGTGCACGCCGCGCTGCGCGCGCGCACGGGGAGCGCGCACCTCGGCGACGCGCTCGCGATCCTCGCGGGAGATCTCTGCTCCGCCTATGCGTGGGAGCAGATGATCGCGGCGTCCGAGGACCTCGCGTGCGCGCCCGCTCTCGCGAGCGCGTTCGTGCGCATGCACCAAGAGGTCGTGCTCGGTCAGGAGCTCGATCTCGTGGCCACGCGCGACGTCTCGCGCATGCAGAAGCTCAAGACGGGCAGCTACACGATCGAGGGCCCGCTCCGCCTCGGCGCGATCCTCGGCGGCGCGGACGCCGCGCAGCTCGCCGCCCTCGAAGCGTTCGGCGCGCCGCTCGGCGAGGCCTTCCAGGTGCGCGACGATCTGCTCGGTGCCTTTGGTGATCCCGCCCGCACCGGCAAGCCGCGCGGCAACGATCTGCGCGCCGGAAAGCGCACCGTGCTCGTGCTCGAGTGCGAGCGAGCGTCGCTGCCAGAGGAGCGAGCGCTGCTGTCGTCGGTGCTGGAGTCCTCGGCGCCGGGCCGTGCTGACGCCTCCGATGCGGACGTCCACGCGGTGCTCGCGATGTTCGAGCGAACCGGCGTGCGCGCGCGGGTCGAAGAGCGGCTGCGGCAGCTCCTCGACGCAGCGCGCGTCGCGCTCTCGGGAGCGCCGCTCACGTCGCGTGGCGCCGAGCAGCTGCAGAGCTTGCTCGTTGCGCTCGCCACGTACTGATCTGCTGGCACCAGAACGCGCGCGAAGTTCACGCACGGATCACAAAAGATCCTGGAAGCCGTGAACGCCCCTGCCGTAGGATGGCGGTGCGTGAGCATTCTCGACACTGGCTTCGGCCGGGTCCTGCACGACCGGCATGGGGTATCGATTCACCAGTTCCACGAGCTGATGGTCGCGGTGTACCGCTCCATCTCGATCGACGGCCTCAACGCCGTGGGTGCGGCGCAGCGACAGCTGCACGAGACCCACGGTCGCATCGCCGGGCTCTCGGTGCTGCGGCCCGAGGCGCTCACGCGGCCCGAGCCCGCGGTGCGCGCGGTGGGTCAGACGATCAGCGATGAGTTCGACGGCATGGCCTACGGCTCTGCGCTGGTGCTCACCGAGTCCGGCATGGGCGGCGCGTTCTACCGCAGCATCCTCACGGGCATCCGCTTGGCGTCGCGGCGGCCCGTTCCGCAGAAGGTCTTCGCGAGCAGCGACGAGGCCGTGGCGTGGCTCGTCGCGCGCAACCCGGACGGGCCGCTCGGCCCGCGCGTCGTCGATCTGCAGCGACGCGTCAGTCAGATCGTCAAGAGCCAGGGAGAGAAGCCAGTGGATCTTCGAGGGCGCTAGCTCGCCCCGGAACGACGTTCCGGGAGGAGTACTAGTGTCTCTCTGCTTGAGGGCGGGGGCCCGCAAGGAAGCGATCGATCGGGACTCCGAGCGATCGCGAGAAAAACAAACGACGGAGGGGATATGCGACCGTGGAGTTTCGGTCTCTGTTTCGCGGTGTCGTTCGGGCTCGGTGTCGGCCTATGGGAGCCGGCTCACGCGAGCGCGCAGGTCTGTCCTGCCGTCACGGGGCTCACGCTCTCGTGCGGCGACGACACCTGTGGAGTGGGGGAGACGACATCCAACTGCGTGGTGGACTGCGTCGATCGCAACACGCGCGCGGTCGGCTACTACGCCGAGTACGCGAACTGTCCGCCGAGCCTCGTGTACAGGCCGGCGAACGTCGGTGAGCTGCAGCTCGCGGTGCGCGAGCTCGTCGCGCAGAACCGGCGCGTGAAGTTCATGGGCACGGGTCACTCGACCGCCGGCAACTTCTGCTCGGACGGCGGCGTGATCATCACGGAGCACCTCGATCACGTGTCGGAGATCGAGGTCGTCGGCGGAGTGGAGACGGTCGTCGTCGAGGCGGGCGTGACCTTCACCGAGCTCGGCGATCACCTCGCCGCGCGCGGTCGATGGCTCGGCTACACCGTCGTCGGCTACGGCCCGATCAACGTGATCGGCGGCATCGCGACGGGCGTGCACGGCAGCTACACGGAGGGCACGTCGGCGATCTCGAGCCGCATCGTGTCGCTCGACCTCGTGCGTCCGGACGGAACGATCGTCACGCGCAGCGCGAGCAACTCGACGCCCGACGAGTGGCGCGCGCTCCGCACGAACCTCGGCGCGCTCGGCGGCGTCGTGCGCGCGCGGCTGACCGTCGATCCGATCGTGAACCTGCGCGGGTTCTCGGAGCAGATCGCGGTCACCTCGAGCATCGAGACGAGCGACATCGACGCGCTCGCGGCGGGCTGTGACTACTCGTTCCTGATGTTCTACCCAGGCAACGATCAGTGGGTGCGCTTCTGCGGGCAGGAGACCGCGGCGCCCGTCACGCACCCGGGCGCGGTGAGCTACCTGTTCTCGCCGGACGTCACGCCGTTCGAGTCGTCGTTCTTCCAGACGTCGGCGCAGATCAGCGCGTGCACGCCGAGCCTCGAGCCGTTCTTCGAGAGCCAGGCGATCACGCGCATGGCCGAGAGCCCCATCTGCATCCCGAACGGCGCGGGCACCTGCGATCGCGTGAACGACGCGGTGGGCCCCGGCCATCGCATGCTCACCATCGACGAGTTCCCGGACTCGCAGCCGCGCTTCTCGCAGTACGACTACGAATTCTCGGTGCGCTACCAAGACGCGGCCGCGATCCTCAACTACATCGACGCGCGCTTCGACGCCGACGGCCGCGGCATGCCGCTCGTGGGCGCGGTCGTGCGCTTCGATCAGGCGCGCGACGACACGCTCTTCGGCGCGAACGCGGTGCGCCCGGGCATCGCGGCGGGCGATCGCATCGTGCACATCGAGATGCCGTTCTACCGGCCGTACTCGTTCTCGCCGGCGCAGCTCGCCAACTACGCGCGCCCCTACGACGACGTGATGGCGTGGGTCGCGGCGAACTATCCCCACGCGCAGTTCCACTTCGGCAAGAACACGCGCGCTCTCTTCGCGCTGCCCGCGCACCGCACGAACACGGCGGCGCGCCTCGCGCGCTTCCAGGCCGTGGTGAACACCTGGGATCCGTACGGCGTGTTCTCGAACGAGTACCTCGAGACGATCGGCCTCACGTGGCCGCAGCGCGGCGTGCCCTTCGCGCCCGTCTACATCACGGGTGACGTGGCGACCTCGGCGCACACGCGCGACGCGACGGTGTTCGAGATCCAGAGCCGCTCCTCGAACCGCTGCCTCCAGATGATGGGCGAGCCGGGCCTGTTCCTCGACGGCAGCATCTTCGGCATCCACGCTGCCGAGACCAAGGGCTGCACGCTCGCGGAGGAGAACCCGCGCCAGCGCTTCCTCGTGCGCGATGTCGCGAGCGGTCAGTTCGTCACGACGCTCGAGAACAACCGCCGCTACTCGATCCACCCCGAGGACAACCCGTTCGCGATGTGCCTCGACTCGCTGTGGAGCCTCTCGTACCGCTTCGCGGCGTGCAACGGCTCGACCGCGCAGCAGTTCAAGATCGAGCTCGCGACGGGCCGCATCGTCGCGCAGAACAACACGGTGGGCGGCTGCATGAACGACGTCGCGCTCGGCGACGGCGTGACCGCGGCGTTCTGCACGCCGTTCGGCAACCCCTCGAACCTGCGGTGGAACTTCATCGACGTCGGCGAGCGACGCATGCCGCGCGTCGCGGGCATGGGCGGTGATCCGTACTGGATCGATCGCCTCGCCATCGAGGGCTTCGATCTCGCCACGAGCTCCACGGCCACGCTGCCGTCGATCGCGACGCGCGTCGGCAACCCCGCGGCGATCGTCTATCGACAGCGCGTCGTCGACAACACCAGCGGAGCGGCCGCGCCGGGCTGGGAGGTGTGCGCGCTCGATCCGAACGGAGACCCGCTGCATGGCGCCGACGGACGCGTGTTCGCGTGCGCGTACACGGACGCGAACGGCTACTACACGATGCTCGGCGTGCCCCAGAACGCCGACGTGATGATGGTCACGTCACACAAGGGCTACCTCCAGAGCTCGATCGTGTTCACTGCCACGTACTCGGGCTGGTTCGAGCAGGAGTACACGGGCACGGGCTCGCTCGTCGCCGCGGGCCTCGGCTTGAACATCGACAGCCGCTTCCCGTTCACGTGCGGCTATGGCCTGCGCGCGGGCTACGGCGATCTCTCGCTCACGGTGCTCAACGAGACCGATCCGGTCGGCTCGCGCGGCTACGGCGTGACGGAGGTCGGCGACTACGCGGGCAACGGCACGGGCGGCGCCACGTTCCGCGTGTGGCGCGACGACGGCTCCGGCACGTTCGCGATCCCGTACACGGATCTCGTGAACAACAACCCGTCTGGGCCCGCGGGCCCCGACGGCAGACCCGACGGCTTGAAGTACCTCGCGACGTCGACGAACCCGCTCTTCGGCGGCTCGGAGGTTCCGTCGAACACGCGCGCGGACACGCTCGCGCCATACGGCGGCGCGCTGATGTTCAGCGTGCCGGACGGCACCTACGAAGCCGAGGTGCTGCACCCGAACCCCGCGGTCAGCTGCTACCCGGGCCTCGACGCATGGTCGGGCGCGAACCCGGATCGCGCGCGCTTCCGCGTGCTCGCGGGGCACATGAGCGACGTGCGCTTCTTCTGCGAGTGAGCTGAGCGAGACGACGAACGGCGTCGATCACCTCGTGTGGTCGGCGCCGTTCTGCTGCGACGGAGGATCACGAAGCGATCCTCGCCCGCTGCGGGCGAGAACGGCGGACGGGGAGCGAGCACCGGAGGACCCCTCCACCGCGGAACGCGGGGGAGGACACGCGGGCTTGGGCCCCGCGAGGTGGGGGCTACGTGGCGCGCGTCATCGAACGCTCCACACACTCCAACGTCCGATCGGCAGGCCAACGCGGCTCAGCACTCGACCCAGCTCGCGCCTTCAGCCCAGCTCGGAGGTGCAGGTGCTCGAGCAGCCGTCGCCGTCTTCGCGGTTCGAGTCGTCGCACTCCTCGAACGGGTCGATCGTGCCGTCGCCGCAGCGCTGCTCGCACGCGACGTGGACGGCGAGCGAGCCGGCCTCGTCGTCTTCGATCGCGGTGCACGTGTCGGGGCAGAGCTCGATGCGGAGGTCGGCCACGTAGTAGTCGCCGCCGCCGCTGCACGCGGCGAGGTCGGCGACGCGACGCAGCGATCGCGGCGCGCCGGTGCCGGGCTCGTACACCACGACGACGCGATCGAAGTCGGGCGACTCACCGCCCGGCGGGCGCGTCGGCTCGTACGAGCAGCCGAGCGCGGCGCCGCGCACGACGTCTTCCGCGATCTGACGGAAGATCACGTCGAAGCTGTCGTTGTTGCAGAGCGGGAAGCGCAGGCCGCCGGTGAGGATGCTGAGCTCTTGGTAGTCCGCGCCGAAGCCCGCGGAGCCGGGCGTGCAGTTCGTGCGCTGCACCGGATCCGTCGGCAGCCACGCGGTGTCGGGCGGAGCGTTCGCGACCATCCCGATGATCGAGTGCTGGCGGTAGTTGCGCATCTCTGCGGTGCCGAAGTGCGGAGAGAGCGCGAGGAGTTGCTCGTCGAATTCGGCGAACCCCATCGCGGAGTCGTCGTCCGAGATCTCCATGAACGCGACCGTCGCGTCGGGGCGCAAGAGGCCGCCCCAGCCCATCGGCGCGACGCCGTTCGGATCGGCGAGCGCGTACGTGCCGAGGATGCGCGCGAACGAGTTGGTGCTCGCGATCGAGCGCTCGTAGTGGAAGAAGCGCTCGCCGGAGATCGGCGCCGACGGCGGCGAGCCGCAGTCCGCGATGCCCGAGAGCGGCATGCCGATGCAGATCGCGGGGTACGCGCCGAGCAGGATCACGCGGTAGTCGACGCCGCCCGCCTCGAGGATCGCGGCGAGGTTGTCGTCGATGTTGCGCTGCACGGCGTCGATCTCGCCGTCCATCGATCCCGAGGAGTCGATGGTGATCACGATGTCGACCGGCACGCGCACGAGCGTCGCCTCGGCCGACGTGTCCGCGCAGGCGCTGTCCATCATCGTCGGATCGGTGCCGAGGAAGATCTCGTCGCCGTCGGGCACGCCGTCGCCGTCGGTGTCCCACACGGTCGGGTCCGAGCCGCGCATCACCTCGTCGCCGTCGGTGAGGCCATCGTCGTCCGTGTCGGGATCGTCGGGGTCGGTGCCGAGCTCCATCTCGCGCACGTCGGGCAGGCCGTCTCCATCGCGATCCGGCAGCGGCGCGTCGAAGCCCGCGTCACCGGGCGCCGCGTCGGGAGGCTCGACGGTGCCCGTGTCCGAAGGTCCAGCGTCGTTGGCGCCAGCCACGCAGCGACCCTCGAAGCAGCGCATGCCGTCGTCGCACTCGCGGCTCGACGCGCACTCGCCCGTCATCGTGGGCGAGTCACACGCAGAGAGCAGCGTCGCCGTTCCCAGCACGACGGAAGCACGAAGGAGCGTTTTCGCGGACATCCATCGAGGATGCCGCACCGACGGCTGCGCGTCTGCAGTCCTCGCGGTCGCGTCCGCTTGATGATCGCGCCTCGGCTCGGCACTCTCCGCCCGCTTGTCGGGAGAGCCTCGCTACATCGTCGGCATCGATCTCGGCACGACGCACACGGTCGTGTCGTACGTGCGCGCCGACGCGCCGCCGGGCAGCGCGGAGAGCAAGCCGCGCATCTTCGAGCTCGATCAGCTCGTCGCGCCCGGCGAGATCGAGAAGCGCGCGCTGCTCGCGTCGCTGCGCTACCAGCCTGCTGGAGGTGAGCTCGCGGGCGACGCGATCGCGCTCCCGTGGGAGCTCGCCGAGGTGCCCGGCTCGGAGGGCCCGTACGTCGTCGGAGAGCTCGCGCGCACGCTCGGCAGCAAGGTGCCGGGACGCCTCGTCGTGAGCGCGAAGAGCTGGCTCTCCCACACGGCCGTCGATCGGACCGCGGCGATCCTGCCGTGGGGCGCGCCGGCCGACGTACACAAGGTCTCGCCCGTGGTCGCGAGCGCGAGCTACCTCGCGCACGTCGCAGACGCTTGGGATCACGCGCATCCGGGGCACGAGCTCGCGGAGCAGGAGATCGTGCTCACGATCCCTGCGAGCTTCGACGAAGGCGCGCGCGCGCTGACGCTCGAGGCCGCGCGCCTCGCAGGGCTTCCGCGCGTGCGCTTGCTCGAGGAGCCGCAGGCCGCGTTCTACGACTGGCTCGGGCAGCGCGAAGACGTCGCGGCCGCAGTGAAGGGCACCAAGCTCGCGCTCGTGGTCGACGTCGGCGGAGGCACGACCGACCTGACGTTCATCCGCGTCGAGATGAGAGAGCACGGACCGCGTCTCTCGCGCATCGCCGTGGGCGATCACCTGATGCTCGGCGGCGACAACATGGATCTCGCGCTCGCGCGCGAGGCCGAGTCGCGCTTGGGCGGAAAGCTCCCGAGCGCGCGCTTCACGCAGCTGCTCGCGCAGTGCAGGAACGCCAAAGAAGAGCTGCTCGCGCGGCAGGCTCCGGAGCGCGTTCGCGTCACGGTGCTCGGCTCGGGCTCGCGCCTCGTCGAGAGCGCGCTCTCCACCGAGCTCGAGCGCGCGCAGACGCTCGAGCGCCTCGTCGAGGGCTTCTTTCCGATCGTCGAGCTCGACGCGCGCCCGCAGCGTCGCGCGTCGGCGATCATCGAGTTCGGCCTGCCGTATGTCGCGGACGCGGCGGTCACGCGGCACGTCGCGGCGTTCGTCGCGCGGCACCAGAGCGTCGCGCGAGAGGCCATCGGCGACGACCTCATCGACGGCGTCGCGCTGCCCGACGCCGTGCTGCTCAACGGCGGCGTCTTCCGCGGACAGGCGCTCGCGGATCGCATGATCGACGTGCTCTCGCGCTTCCGCGGCGATCGCGGGCCGGTGCGCGTGCTCGACAACGACGACCCCGAGCTCGCCGTCGCGCGCGGCGCCGTGTTCTACGGTCTGGCGCGTCGCGGCGTGGGCATGAAGATCGGCGGCGGCTCGGCGCGCAGCTACTTCTTGCTGCTCGGGGATCGGAGCAGGGGCGCGAAGAAGGACGAGGGCGGTGATCGCGCGGTGTGCCTCTTGCCGCGTGGCGCGGAGGAGGGCGAAGAGGTCGTGCTCGCCGAGCGCGCGTTCGCGCTGCGCCTCGGGCAGCCGGTGCGCTTTCACCTCGCGTCCTCCGTGGGGCAGGCCGCGTACGTGAGGCCGGGCGAGATCGTCGAGCTGGTCGACGAGAGCGCTCTCGCGGCCGCGAAGAGCGAGCCCACGGACGACACGGGGCCGGTGCGGCTCGATCGCGATCTCTTCCGAGCGCTCCCGCCGATCGCCGCGGTGCTCGACGACGCGCGCAGCGCAGACGTGACCAGCGCCGCCAAGCCGCGCGAGGCGCGCGTGACGCTCGCGGCGATGCTCACGGAGATCGGCACGCTCGAGATGAGCTGTCTCGCCGAGGGCGATCGCGCACGTCGCTGGAACCTCGAGCTCCAGCTGCGCGGCGAGAGCGACGGCGCGTCGGCCCTGCCCGCGCAGCGCGTGACGCAGCTCCATCCGCGCTATGCGGAGGCCAAGGCGCGCGTCGAGCTCGTCTTCGGCAAGAGCGAGTCGAGCGTCGAGGCCAAGCCGCAGAAGACGCTGAGGCAAGACCTCGAGAAGATCCTCGGGCCGCGCGCCGAGTGGGCGAGCCCGCTCCTCCGCGAGCTCTGGGGCGCGCTCTTCGCGGGCGTGAAGCGTCGTCGGCGCAGCGACGACCATGAGCGCGTGTGGTTCAACCTCGTGGGCTACTGCCTGCGCCCGGGCTTCGGCTATCCGCTCGACGACTGGCGCGTGAAGCAGCTGTTCGAGCTCTTCGATCAGGGCGTGCAGTTCGCGCCCGAGGCGCAGAATTGGTCCGAGTGGTGGACGCTCTGGCGTCGCGTCGCGGGAGGGCTCGACGCCGCGCAGCAGACGAAGATCCTCGCCGCGCTCGACTACTACCTGCACCCGCCGACGACACGTCCTCGCGCGCGTCCCTCGGGCCCGCGCGCGCAGGGCTACGACGACATGGTGCGCCTCGCGGCCTCCCTCGAGCGCGTGAGCGCGGCCGACAAGGAGCGCGTCGGCGGCTGGCTGCTCGAGCGCCTCACCAAGCACGGCGAGGGCGCGTTCTCGTGGTGGGCGCTCGGTCGCATCGGCGCGCGCGTGCCGCTCTATGGCAGCGCGCACACGGTCGTCGGTCGGGCCACGGCAGAGGCTTGGCTGGGCGCGGTGCTCGCGCTCGACTGGAAGGCGATCGAGCCTGCCGCGCTGGCCGCGATGCAGCTCGCGCGCGCGAGCGGTGATCGACAGCGAGACCTCGACGAGGCGCTCCGCACCGAGGTCATCCGTCGCCTCGGGGTGCACGCCGCGCCGCCCGTGTGGATCGAGCTCGTGCGCGAGCCGCGACGCCTCGAAGCCGAGACCGCGCAGCGCGTCCTCGGCGAGTCGCTGCCGCCGGGCCTCGAGCTCGTGGAGTAGCGCGGGCTTCGCGCTGGAGGCCTCTCGCTCGCGCGGGGGCCCTCGTCGTCGATTTCCACCCGCGATCCTCGCGATCCGCTCTTGACCCTCGGGGCCGATCCCTCGTTCAATGGGCACCGATTTCGTCGCGCCGTCGTGTCCGCGCGGTCATCGAGAGGAGCTCATGTTCAAGGTCGTCATCACCGAGAAGGGCGGAGCGCAGCGCACGCTCGATTTCGACAAGAACGAGGTCACGATCGGCCGCGTCCAGGGCAACGACATCATCCTGCCCAAGGGGAACGTCTCGAAGCGCCACTCGCGCATCGTGCTCAAGGACAACCGCTTCATCGTGGTGGACCTGAAGAGCACGAACGGCACGTACGTGAACGGCCGCAAGATCACGTCGCCGCTCGTCGTGAAGGCCGGCGACAAGATCTACATCGGTGACTTCATCCTCACGCTCGACGAGAACGCGGCGCTGTCCGGTGGCGCGCCGTCGCCGATGAGCCCCTCGCCGATGGCCGCAGGCGGTCCTCCGATGGGCGGTCCTCCGATGGGCGGTCCTCCGATGGGCGGTCCTCCGATGGGCGGCCCTCCTCCGATGGGCGGTCCGATGGGCGGTCCTCCGATGGGCGGTCCGATGGGCGGTCCTCCGATGGGCGGTCCTCCCCCCATGAATCCCGGTCCGATGGCGACGCTGGGTGGGCCCGCGATGGGTGGCCCGCCGCCGATGGGTGGTCCGCCTCCAATGGGCGGTCCGCCTCCGATGGGTGGCCCGATGGGTGGTCCGCCTCCGATGGGCGGCCCGCCTCCGATGGGTGGTCCGTCTCCGATGGGCGGCCCGCCGCCGATGGGCGGCCCGCCGCCGATGGGTGGTCCGCCTCCGATGGGTGGTCCGATGGGTGGCCCGCCTCCGATGGGTGGTCCTGCGATGGGTGGCCCCGCGATGGGTCCGCCGCCGCTCGGCGGCCCTCCGATGGGGGCCCAGGCAGCACCGCGCACCTCGGGTCCTCCGGGCCGCGCACCGGGTCCGCCGCCTCCGCTCCCTGCGCGTCCTGCTCCGTCGGAGCCGCCGCCTCCACTGCCGCCGGGCGCCGATCGTTTCGCGATCGACGAAGATCCCGCCGACGAGACGATGGCGCCTTCGCCGCGCGTGATCGCGCGCGCTGCCGCCGAGCCCCGCACGGAGGCGCCGCCGCCGCCGGTGGCCCGCGCCGAGCCCGTGCGCGTCGAGGCGCCCAAGCCCGAGCCGCGTCAGCCCGAGCCGAGACAGCCCGAGCCGCGTCACGAGCCCGTGCGTGAGTCGCGACCCGAGACGGCGAAGCTCGACTCGCCGCGCGCTTCCGTCGAGGCGCCGCGCGCGGCCGCTGCCGTCGCGCACGCCAGTCCTGCGTTCGCGGGTCCTGCGCTCGTCGAGGTCGCCGCGCCCGATCCGCAGGCGCTCGGTCCGCTCGCGCCTCTCCTCGAGGAGCCGGGTGTCCTCGAGATCGTCGTCGAAGGCTCGCGCGGTCTCTTGGTCGATCGCGGCAACGGCCTCGTGCCGGCGCAGGGTCGCTTCGCCTCGGCCACGCACGCGGTGCGCGCCGTGGCGCAGCTGTTCGCGCAAGCCGGCATCGCGCTCACGTCCTCGCCGATGCAGGAGGCGTGTCTGCCCGACGGCTCGCACGTCTCGGTCGTCTTGCCGCCGGTCGCGGTGGGCGGACCGCTCGTCGAGGTTCGTCGCGTCGGTCGTCCGGCGGTCGCGGGCGAGACGCTCGTCGCGCAGGGTCTGCTCTCGAACGACATGCTCGCCACGCTGCGCGCCGCGATCGCGGTGCGTCGCAACATCGTCATCGTCGGCCCGGACGACGCAGGCGTTCCGGCGCTGCTCAGCGCGCTCTCACAAGGGCAGGGTCAGGGCGGAGACGATCGCGTGATCGCGATCGAGTCGTCGCCCGAGCTCACGCTCAACGGCGCGAAGGTCGCGCGCTTCACGGCGGGCTCGAGCTCGTTCGGCGCGCTCATCGCGCAGGCCTCGCGTCTCCGCGCGGACCGCGTGGTGATCGACGGCGTGCGCGGTGCGGAGGCGCGCGAGGCGCTCGTCGCCCTCGCGTCGCGCGGTGGCGCCACGCTGCTCGGCGTGCGCGCGGTCTCGCACTCGGCGGTGCTCGAGCACCTCGAGGCGCTCGCGAGCCTCGGCGGCGGCAAAGACGGCGTCGCGGCGCTCATCGGCGCGTCGGTGCACGTCGTCGTGCGCATGTCGCGCGGTGCGGACGGAACGCGTCGTGTGGAGTCGATCTCGGAGCTCGGCACCGAGGGCCTCGTCGAGCTCTTCGAGCTCGGAGAGAACGGCTTCGCGTCGAGCGGCTACCGCCCTTCGTTCATGCAGGGATAGGGGAGCAGCACACTCGCGTCCGCGAGGACGTCCGTCCCGATCGGAACGGGCTGAGCAACGCCGGAGGCCCGCGAGAATTCCGGGACCGTCGGAGGCCCGCGAGAATTCCGGGACGGTCCTGCTTAATTGCGTTGTTCGGACGCGGGCACGGAAACCCCAACGACTACGTTGGCCGCACGACCCCGTTCAGGGACGTCGGGAATGCAATTAAGCAGGACCGTCCCCCAATTGTTCTGCGAACAGTGGGCATTCGCTTGCTCGAGGCGAATTGCCTTCGTTTCGTTGGCTCGCGCGCTCTTCAGCGCTCGAACAGCGCTTCGAGCACGTCGCGCTTGAGCTTGCCCGTGGGCTCTCGCGGCAGCGCTTCGAGCACGCGCACGCGGCGCGGCAGCACCACTGGCTCGAGCCAGCGCAGGAGCTCTTTGCGGATCGCGTCGATGGTGAGCAGCTCGCCGCTCGCGTCCTTGCCGGCGACCACCGAGCGCGTCTCGTGACCGCGCGCGCCGCCCACCGCGACGGCCCACACGTGCGCGTCCGTGACGCCCGGCATCGCGAGCAAGCGCGCCTCGATCTCCTGCAGAGACACGCGCGTGCCGCCCACCTTCACCACGCCATCAGCGCGACCGAGGTGCATGAAGCGCGTCTCGTCGATCACCACCACGCGATCGGCCGACAGGTAAGGCACCGGCGCTGCGGCGTCGATGAACGGCGACACGATCGCCATGCGCCCGCCCTCGCCCTCGGTGACCCGCACGCCCGGCAGCGCCGCGAACGGCTCGGGTGTCTGCCCCGCCTCGCGCACGGCCGTGCGATGTCCGATGCCGCCGGTCTCCGAGCTGCCGAGCACCTCCGTGACCTCCATGCCGAAGCGCTCCGCGAGCATCACCGACACGGCCTCCGGCAGCGCCGCGCCCGACGAGAAGACACGACGCGGCACGCCGCCTAGCGCATCAGGCGCGAGCAGCTCGAGACCCCGCAGGTGCGCAGGCACGCTCACGAGCACGTTGGCCTGCTCGCGCACGTAGATCGCCGCCAGCGGCGCAGCGTGCAGCGACGTCTCGCGCACGAACGAGCAGCCCGAGACGAGCGGCACGAGCAGCCCGAACAAGAGCCCGTAGATGTGATGCGGCGGCACCGTGGCGAAGACGTGATCTCCCACCCCGAGGCCGAACGTCGTCGCGAGCCCCTCGGCCTCGCCGAGCAGCTGACGCGCGGTCTTCGGGCACCGCAGCGGCGCGCCCGTCGTACCCGACGTGTAGACGACCACGATCGTCTCGTCGCTAGCGATCGGCCGCAGGTCGAGCAGCTCACGCGACGCGTCGCCCACGCACGCCCGCACGTCGAGGCCGGGCACGTCGTCCTGATCGTGGAGCACGGTGCGCACGTCCTCGTGCTGACGCAGCGCGCGCATCATCTCGGGCTGCGTGCTCGGCGGCAGCGCCACGACCAAGCCCCGCGACAGCGACGCGAGCAGCGCGCACGCGAAGTGGTAGCGGTCGTGACAGACGACGAGCACCTGCTCGCCTTCGCGCCTCGCCGGCTCGAGCTTCTCTGCGATCGCAGCCGCGTCGCGCAGCATCGCGCTCGCGTCGCGATCACGCGTCACGGCGCCACGCTCGCCGTGGCGCGCGAGCAGGCGGAACGACGCGTTCACCGACGCATCCGCCCCGACATCGCGGTGGTCACGAACGTGTGCCGCGGCCAGTGGCGGTACCACTCGCCGACGATCACCGGATCACCCGCCGCGTCCTGCTCTCCCACCGAGCGGCCGTACACGCGCACGAGCGAGCCCTGCCACAGGCGCTCGTTGCCGCTCGACGCATCCTCCGGCCTCATCGTGAGCTGAGCGGTGAACGTGCCGAGGTCGCGCTCGGACACCGTCACGCGGCACGAGTCCGCGTACTCGCTGTCGCAGAGGTGACGCTCCTGATGCGCCCGCAGGCTGAGGCGCACGCGCGTGACGCCGTCGTGCGTCTCGGGCGGCCCGAGCGCGATGCCGAACCACGACACCTGCGGCTGCTCTTCCGGTCGCGCGCGCCGCACCTCCTCGTAGCTCGCGTCGACGGATCGCTCCATGTACGCGCGCTCGCCGTCGATCGGCTCGTAGTTGCGCGAGTAGCCGTAGCGGCCACCCCCACCGCACGCGCCGAGGAGCGCGAGGGCCAGGGTCGAGATCACGAACGAGGGCGTGCGGAGTCGGGACATGGGCGCGAGAATGCACGACATGGTCGCGAGAGTGGAGGAGAGGCGCACGTTGTCGAGGCGCATGCTGTGCGGGATCGCCGTGTCCTCGATGGCGATCGCGGCATGCGGCGGCTTCGGCGTGGAGCAGTACCGAGAGGCCGACCCCCGGAGCTCGCTCGAGCTCCGCCGCGTGGTTGGCCCGGACACCGCCGACGCCGAGCACCTCCCGCGCCTCCACGGCGAGGGCACCGTGGCGCTCGAGCCGGGCGCAGTGCTGCGCGCGTCGCACGTCGCGCACGTGCAGCTCCTCGAGAGCGGAGACGGCGAGCGCCTCCTCGTCCTCCAGCTCCGCGACGAAGGCCGAGCCCGCCTCCGCGAAGCCACCGCCCGCGACGACGGCCACCAGCTCGCGCTCGTCGCCGACGGCCGAGTGATCGCGACCCCGACGGTGCGCGGCGTGCTCGATCAGAGCGAGATCGCAGTGCGCATCGAGCGAGCCCGCGCCCGCGCCGCGTTCGCAGCGCTCACACCGTGAGCATCACCGAGGAGCGATTCGACCGCGAGCGAGCCGCGCCTGATGTTGGCGAGCGAGCCGCGACGGGGTTGGTGAGAGACGTCTTCAGCGAGCGGGAGCGAGCACCGCGATCAGCTCTGCTGGCGCCTGCACCAGCTCGATCAGCACGCCCTCGCCGCTCAACGGGTGTGCGTCGTCGCCCTTCGGGTGGATGAACGTCACGTCGTGCCCCGCTGCGCCCTTGCGGATGCCGCCCGGCGCGAAGCGCATGCCCTGCGACGTCAGCCACGTGACCGCCGCGGGGAGATCGTCGACCCAGAGGCCGATGTGGTTGAGCGCGGGGTCGTGGACCTTGGGGCGCTTGTCGGCATCGATGGGCTGCATGAGATCGATCTCCACCGCGTGAGGGCCGTGGCCCGCGATGGCGATGATCTCGTCGACGTTCTCCTTCTCACTGCGGTACTGGCCGTGCTCGGTCAGGCCGAGCAGGTCGATCCACAGCGTGCGGAGGCGCTCGCGCTCGAGGCCGCCGATCGCGACCTGCTGCACACCCAGCACACGAAAGGGACGTTCGCTCATCGCGAGGCTCGGGCGATCAGGAGAGCAGGCTGCCAGCGATCTGGCTCGCGAGCTTCGGGTCGGCGGTGGGGAGCTTGGCCTTGATGGCCTTCATCAGCGTGCCGAGGTCCTTCTTCGTCGAGAGGCCGAGCTCCGCCTTGAGCGCCTCGATGCCCGCGCGCGTCTCGGCCTCGGAGAGGGCCTGCGGGAGGTAGCCCGTGATCACCGAGAGCTGCTGCTCCTCGGCCTCGACGAGGTCCGTGCGGCCGCCGGACTTGAACTGCTCGATGGCGTCCTTGCGCTGCTTCACGCCCTTCTGGAGGATCGCGATCGTCTCGGCGTCCTCGATCGGGCGACCCAGCTCGACCTCCTTCAGCAAGAGCTCGCTCTTCACGAGTCGCAGCGCGTCGCGCGCCACCTCGTTCTTGTCGAGCATCGCCCGCTTGAGGTCCTGGTCGATGCGTTCACGGAGGCTCATGGCGGCGAGCCTACACGATTCCTCGTGACGTACTTTTTTCCGTCGCGCGTGACACCGCGCGATCCGGCTATTGTCCGTCGACCGATGGTCGGCCTCTCGGATGCAGCGCTGACGGCGCGCCTCGTGCGCGTGGCGGCGAGCGTGCTCGATGCACCGCTCGCGGCGCTCTTTCGTCTGGAGGGCGACAAGGCCGTGCTCCTCGAGCGCGTCGTGCGCGTCGAGCAGGCGAGCGAGGTCACGCAGATGACGCTGCCTGCCGCGCGCCTGCGGTGTGACGCGCGCCGCACGTGGCACGCCGCGCAGCGCACGCGCGCGCCCACCGAGCTCGTCGCGTTCCCGAGCTCCACGCGCGTCGCGTGGGCGATGAGCACGCCGCTCTTCGACTCGAAGAAGAACCAGCTCGGCCTGCTCGTGGTCGCGGACATGCGCGCGCGCGCCGAGGACGACGCGCGGATCGCCGCGCTCGACGACGTCTGCCTGCTCATCGAGGACAAGCTCGCGCCGCGCGGCATGGCGGAGATGTCGCCGCGGGGCGACGAGACCTCGCGCACGCGCACGGGCCCGACGCTCGTGCACTCGATGCCGCCGCCGCCCGTGCCGCCCGCTCCGCCCAAGGCCATCACCCCCACGCCGCCCTCGCGGCAAGCCAGCGCGTCGCGCGAAGAGTCGTCGAGCGAGCGACGCATCCCGTTCGACTCCGTGACCGGCCTGCCCGACCGCGCCGCGCTCCTCGAAGAGACGGTGCGCCGCGTCGAGCGCGCGAGCGTGCTCCAGCTCGGCCTCGCGCTCGTGATCGTCGCGCTCGATCGCTTCCGACGCGTGAACGAGACGCTCGGCCAGCAGGTGGGCGACACCGTGCTGCGACAGGTCGCCGAGCGGCTGCGCGAGTCGGTCGGCGACGCGGATCTCGTGGGCCGTCGCTCGGGCGACGAGTTCATGATCGTCGTGTCCGACGACGGCTCTGCGGGCACCGTGCTCGCGCTCGTCGATCGCCTCCAGCAGGCGATCCGCGAGCCGTTCCACATCCAGGGGCAAGAGGTCACGATGACCGCCTCGCTCGGCGTCGCGCGCTTCCCCTCGGACTCGGGCGACGCGCAGAACCTCTTCCGCAGCGCCGACATCGCGCTCGCGCGCGCCAAGCAGTCGGGCCGCGGCAAGCTCGTCGTGTTCGATCGCGCGATGCAGGAGGCGGTCACCACGCGCGCCGAGCTCGAGCGCGAGCTGCGCATCGCGATGCGCGAGGGGCACCTGCTCCTCCACTACCAGCCGAAGTTCCGCGTGAGCGATCGCAAGCTCGTCGGCGCCGAGGCGCTCATGCGCTGGCGGCATCCGACCAAGGGCCTCGTGAGCCCGGGCCTCTTCATCCCCGTCGCGGAGGACTCGGGCCTGATCATCCCGATCGGCACGTGGGCGCTCGGCGAGGTGTGTCGACAGAGGCACGCGTGGCAGCGCGCGGGCCTGAACGTCGGCCGCGTCTCGGTGAACGTGAGCGCGCTCCAGTTCGCGCGTCCCGACTTCGTGGGCACCGTCACGCGGGCGATGCGCGCGGCGAACGTGAGCGATGGGCAGCTCGAGCTCGAGCTCACCGAGTCGATCGTCATGGACGACGTCGAGCACGTGGCCGCGCGCCTCGGTGAGCTGCGCAAGCTCGGCGTCGCGATCTCGATCGACGACTTCGGCACCGGCTACTCGTCGCTCGCGTACCTCCAGCGCTTGCCCGTCGACGTGCTCAAGATCGATCGCTCGTTCGTGCGACCGCTCGACACGGGCGGAGCCGAGGCGCGCGGGGCGCACGCGCTCGCCACTGCGATCGCGACGCTCGCGCGCGGCCTCGGGCTCGAGGTGCTCGCCGAGGGCGTGGAGACGGAGGCGCAGTTCGAGGCGCTCGCGGGGCTCGGGTGCGACGCGATCCAAGGCTTCCTGCTCGGCAAGCCCGTGCCCGCGACCGAGCTCGAGGCCGTCGCGCGCAGATCGTCCTGAGCAGTACGTCGTGTCGCACGACGAAGCGTCACCGACGCCCCTCACGATGCCCACGATCGCCGTCGTCCTCGCCGGGCTCGGCGGCGCGAGCGGAGACGGCGCGCGCCTGCTCGCGCTGTCGGCGTCTTCTCTCGCCTCCGTGCGCACCGAGGTGTGCGTGCTCGCGAATCGCCCGGGTTTCTCGGCCCACGAGGCGACGCTCGCGCGCGCGTCCGGCTTCGTGTTCGTGACGGGCACGTACTGGGACGGCTGGTCGAGCCACCTCCAGCGCTTCTTCGAAGAGGCGACGCCGACCGAAGCGACGGACCTCTGGCTCGGCAAGCCGGCGAGCGTGTGGGTCACCGCGCACTCCGTCGGCGGCAAGGCCGTGCTCTCGCGCATGCAGGGCGTGCTCTCGAGCTTTGGCTGCGCGATCCCGCCGATGAGCGGCCTGGTCGTGACGCGCGCCAACGAGCTCGCGCGCGCGGCGGACGCGGAGGCCGCGCGCGACCTCTATGGCCCGGACGACCTCGAGGTGAGCGTGCACAACCTCCTCGAGTGCGTGCGAGGGACGCGCGCGTTCCGCGCCTGGGACGTGGACCGCGGCGATCCGAGCCGGCCGTGGTTGAGGTCGGGGTAACCACTCGGGGTCATCTCTCGGGGGTGACGGTCTCGTGACGGCTGGCCTGCGCTGCTACCATCGCGCCGAATGTCAGGGCCAGCCTCCGCGGGTGCGATCGAGGGCCGGATCGATCCCGCGCGACCCATCCAGACGCACCTCGCGCGTGCGCTCTTTCCCCTCCTCAAGGGCAAGCGCACGGGAGCCCTCCAGCTCGCGATCGCGGGAGAGCGCACGCAGCTGGTGATCGCCGATGGGCAGCTCGTGTTCGCCGAGAGCGAGACCGACGCAGGCGCCTTCCTCGAAGCGCTCGCACGCGCCGGCGCGATCGAGGCGTCACGGGCTGCCGACATCCTGATGGCGGTGCTCGAGGCGCGCGGCTGGAGCGGCCTCGTCAAGGCGAGCGAGCTCACGGTCACCGAGGGACGCGTGCCGCCGAACGTGGCGCTCCAGGCGATCTCCGAGACCGTGCGCGCGCGCGTGCTGTCGTCTCTCGTGGCGCTCGAAGGCGAGTGGGCCTACCGCGACGATCCGCGCGCTGGATCGGTGCCGCGCTACCCCGTGCAGTTCGAGAAGACGGTGCTCGAGGCGCTGGCGCATCCCGCGTGCGCGCCGCACTTCGCGCAGGCGCTCGAGCGCTACGCGCGCCACTACCCGCGGCTCGAGGGCGACAAGCAAGAGAGCAGCACGCTCTTCGGCATGACGCCCGCGCGCCTCCGCACGCTTCGCTTGCTCGACGGCGCACACGCGCTGACGGAAGTGCTCGCGCAGAGCCCCATGGGCGCGATGGAAGCGGCCTCGTTGATCGCGGGCCTCACGATGTTCGAGCGCATCTGGTGGAACCCGACGCCCTCGCCCAAGGCGCCCACGGGTGCGGTGCCCGCGCAGCGCGCCGTGGCCCCGCGGCCCGTCACGATGGAGCGCGCGCCCGCGGCGATCGAAGAGCTCCGCGCGCTCGGTCGCCCGGTGACGCAGGTTCCGCAGGCGGGCGCGCGTCCGCCCTCCGAGATCCGGATGCCCACGCCGTCACCGCACGCCCCGCGCGGCGACAAGGCGCACAGCAAGCCCAACGCGATCAACGCGGCGCTCGTGAGCGAGCTCTTGCGGCGCGGCGGTGCGGCCCGGCCTGCCTCGCAGCAAGGCCTCGCCGCCGAGCGCGCGCCGAGCGCGCCGAAGCCTCCGCCGTCGCAGGGCGAGACGCTCTCTCCACGCGGGCACTTCGACCGCGGAAAGACGCACCTCGTGGCGGGACGCTTCGCCGCCGCGAGCCAAGACTTCGCGCGCGCCCACGAGCTCGAGCCAGACGACGCGAGCTACCGCCTCCACGCGCGCTTCGCGCAGTACGTGCAGGGCACGGGCGACCGCGCGGTCCTCGACAAGGAGCTGGTGCAGCTCGCGACGGCGCGCGTGCGCGAGGTCGAGCACGACGCCTTCGCCTTCCACGTGCTCGGCCGCCTCGCGTTCGATCAAGGCGACGACGAGCGCGCGCGCAAGGCGCTCAAGCAAGCCGAGCGCCTCGCGCCGAACGACGTCGAGACGGTCCGCTACCTCCGCATCCTCGCCGGCCGCATGAAGAAGTAGTCGCCGCTCAGCCGCGTAGGGTGAGGAGATCGCGGGGGAGCTCGCTCACCACGCGTACGGCGCGTCGCGTTCGCGGATGCTCGAAGCGGAGGCTCGCTGCGTGGAGCGCGTGGCGCGCGAGGCCGGGCACGAACGGGCCGCCGTAGAGCGTGTCGCCGAGCAGCGGCGCGCCCACGTGCGCGAGGTGAGCGCGCACCTGATGACGAAACGCGTGCGGCGCGCGGACCTCGACCTCGAGCGTGGTCGCGTGGCGCGTCAGCGAGACGATCTCGGTGCGCGCGCGGCGGCCGTGGGGGAGCGCATCCGCTGCGATCACGCGCCGCGGATCGCGCGGATCGTTCGCGAGCTCGGCCTCGATCGCGTCGCCCTCGCGCAGCGTGCTCGCGCCGTCGACGAACGCGACGTAGCGCTTGTCGATGCGGTCGCCCTCGAGCTGCTCGCGGAGCGCGTCGAAGCTCGCGGACTCGCGCGCGACGAGCAAGAGGCCGCTCGTGCCGGTGTCGAGGCGGTGCACGATCCCCGGCTCTCTCGCGCGGTAGCCGACGAAGCAGGTCTCCGGCCAGCGCGCGACGACGAAGCTCGCCGCGGTGCCGAGCTCGTCGGGACGCAGCGGATGGCTCGGCACGCCAGCGGGCTTGTCGATCACGGCGAGGTGCTCGTCCTCGAACACGACCTCGATCGGCACCGTCGGGTCTGGCTGCGCGGGGAAGTCGCTCGGCACCGGCGCGTGCGCGAGCGAGAGGCGGTCGCCCGCCGCGATGCGATCGCCCTTGCGCGCGCGTCGTCCGTTGAGGCGGATCGTCCCGCTCTCGAGCATCTCCTGCGCGCGCCTGCGCGAGAGGCCCGGCACGCGCCGCGCGAGCACGACGTCGAGGCGGATGCCCGCGTCCTCCTTGAGCGCGTCGAGCTCGAGGTAGCCCTGATCCGTCGTTCGATCTGGCGGCGGCGGCGCCATCGAGTCCGCGCGGCCGATCAACACGCCCTCACTCGAACAACCCCCGCAGCTTCTCGAAGAAGCTCTTCTGCTGGGGGTGCACCTCTTCACCGAACTCGGCGGCGAGCTCCTCGATGAGCTTGCGCTGCTTGGCGGTGATCTCCTGCGGCACCTCGACGATCACCGTCACGAGCTCGTCGCCCTTGCCCGCGCCGCCGAGCACCTCGATGCCCTTGCCGCGCAAGCGGAAGACCTTTCCGGACTGGGTGCCGGAGGGGATCTTCATCTTCACCTTGCCCTCGAGCGTGGGCACGTCGACCTGCGTGCCGAGCACGGCCTCGGGGAAGCTGATCGGCACGGTGACCTTCACGTCGGCCGCGTCGCGCGAGAAGAGCGGGTGCTCCTTCACGACGATGCGCACGTGCAGATCTCCGGGCGGCCCGCCGTTGCGACCGCGCTCACCACCGCCGCGCATCGATCGCACCGCGCCGTGATCGACGCCCGGCGGGATGCGCACGAGCACCTCTTCGGAGGTGGGCATCGCCGTGCGGCCTTTGCACGTGGGGCACGGGGTCTCGATCTTCTTGCCGGTGCCGCCGCACGAGCTGCACGGCCGCGACGCCGAGAAGAAGCCTCGCTGGAAGCGCACCTCGCCGGTGCCCGCGCACGCCGAGCATCGCTCGACGCGCGTACCGGGCGCGGCGCCCGTCGCTTCGCACGTGGTGCAGTCGCGGAGGCGCTCGACCGTGAGCGTCTTCTCCGCGCCGAGCGCGGCTTCTTCGAAGCTCACGCCGAGCTCGACCTCGAGGTCTTGGCCTTGTCGCGCGCGACGCGTCGCGCCTTGCCCGAAGACCTCGCCGACGAGGCCCTCGATCATGTCGCCCACGCTTCGGAAGTCGACGCGCTCGAAGCCCGCGCCGCCCGCCGCGTTCGCGTGTCCGAAGCGGTCGTACTGGCGACGTTTGTCGACGTCGAAGAGGATCGTGTAGGCCTCGGACGCCTCCTTGAAGCGCTCCTCTGCGCCCGGATCGTCGGGGTTCTTGTCAGGATGGAGCTGCTTGGCGAGGTTGCGGTACGCCTGCTTGACCTCGTCCTGGGTCGCGGTGCGCGGCACGCCGAGCACGTCGTAGTAGTCGCGCTTCTGTGCCATCAGCTTCGGTCGCGATGATAGCGGTCCGTCGCGGTGGCCCCAAGCGCGACGTGCAGCCCCGTCAGCTCAAGGGATTCGGTTGCAGAGACAGACGAGGTTCGCGGTCGTGCACGACATGATGTCTCCCCTCATGCAGCGCACGCCGAGGTCGTCCCAGCAGAGCTCCGGGAACATGCCAGTGATTCCGTAGCAGGCGTTTTCACAGTTCCCCGACGTCCAGAACTCGCAGGTCTCCGGCTGCTGCGAGCAGAGACCGAAACCAGGCACCGCCCCGAACAGGTCCGTGCATCCGCGCAGCGGCGGCGCGTCGGTGGCCGTGAGCACGTCCATGCCGACGTCGGGTGGCTCGAGCGCGCGAGGTCTGCATCCACACCCATCGGCACGAACGCGTCGTCGCGGTGCGCGTCGGTCGGGTCGTCCACGTCGTCGGCGTGCGCGTCGACCACGAGGCCCGCATCGATCGGCTCCGGTCCCGTCGCTCGCGCTGCAGAGCGTGGGGTCGCATGTCGCATGCACCGCCGAGCAGCGTGCGATCACAGCAGACGTCCGCCGTCGCCGGATCGTCGGGATCGCAGCGCGGATCGACGCAGCGTCCGTTCAAGCACGCGGGCGAGCCCATCGGATCGACGCGCGCAGCGCCAGGTGGGCACGAGGCGATCGCATCACGAACCCACCGTGCGGCCCGTCAGGTAGGCGTCGACGAGCGCGCGATCCGCGGCATCGAGCTCGCGGTCGTAGACGAGGATCTCGCGCACCTCGACGGTGCCCATGGACGACGGCGACCCCACCGACTGCCGATCGGGGACGTGAGCGACGGCGGCGCCCATCCCGTCGACGAGCGTCCGGCTGGCGCCGGAGATGTAGAGCGCCGCGGTCGATGCATCGTGATCGTCGGGCATGGTGAGCATCTCTCTCGCGAAGCCGGGCACGAAGATGCCCATCGCGAGCGCCACGCGCGCGGAGCCCTCGTACGCGTACGTCCTGTCGTCGTGGCGTAGGCCCGTCACGATGCCGGGCTGGTTCGTGGCGCTGGTCGCGAGCGCGTGGTTGAAGCCGCGGCTCGTGTGGCGCGCGACCGCCACGATCGTCCGCGCCTGGCTCGGAGCGAGAGCCTCCGCGTCGAAGACCGTGAGGAGATCGCCGGGTCCCATGACCACCGCGGAGCCACCACCGGCCGCAGCGGTGATCAGCGGCGCGCGGCTGCGTGAAGACGGCCGGAGCACGAGCCCGCGGATGCCGTCGCCCCAGCCGCAGATCCCGAACGAGCGCGACACGATGTTCGTGTCGTCGCGCCACCACAGCATCGGTCCCGAGGGCGCGACGGGCAGCCCCGCGGCTCCAGCGTCGAGCCTCACGGTGCCGACCGGGCAGATCACGTTCCTGCACTCGTCTTCCGTGCTGCAGTCCGTGTCCTCGCAGTCGATCGCGCCATCCGCGTCGCCGTCGAGGCCGTCGCTGCACGATCCGTCGGGTCCCTCGGTGCCCGCGTCGATCATGCCCGCGTCGAGGCTGGTCCCAGGGAGGGGCTCGCACGTCGCAGTCTCGGTCGCACAGAACGTGTCCTCGTCGCAGAGATCCTCGACGGGCTCGACGCACACGCCCTCGCTACACGTCGGTGCGCCCAGGCACGCGAGGGTGGCCTCGCACGCGTCGCTCGCGCTGCAGAGCGTGGGGTCGGAGTCGCACGCGTCTCCGAGGAGCGTGCGGTCGCAGCAGAACGCGGCGGTCGCGGGGTCGTCGGGATCGCAGCGCGGATCGACGCAGTGCCCGTTCAGGCACTGATCGAACGCGGGCGAGCCCATCGGCGCGGGACAGTCGACGGCGAGGCAGTCGCTCGTGAGCGGGATACGCAGCACGCGATCGCTTGCGATCGACACCACCACGCAGCGCGACACGAGCTCGGCGCCCGAGTCGGCTCCGCCCGTCGCGCTCGGTCGTCGAAGTCGCGCGCGCACCGTGTAGACGCCGGCCGCGAGGCCCCCGATCTCACGCACGGTGAAGCTGCCTTCGGCGAGCGCGGCCTGATCCGTCAGGGCGATCGCGCGCCCCTCGAAGTCGCGCGCGACGTCGTCGCAGTCGTGCGCGCCCGCGAGGAACGCGACCTCCGCGTACCGCACCTCGCGCTCGGCGCGCAGGCCCGTCTGCACCCGCACCGTCAGCGCGAGCCCGCGTGTGTCGCAGCCGACGCAGAGGAGCGGGACGAACGGGATCGCAGAGAGCGCGAGCCAGAGTACGCGGGCGTCGAGTGATCGCATCCGGCCCACGAGCCTACGCTCAGCCGGTCCGCGACGTACCCGTCGATCGGGAGCAGCACCATGATCGCGCGCGTCAGTCGCGAGGCCGATGAAGAAGCGTCAGGTGTGGTAGCGAGCCTCGAGGTACGCCAGCACGCGGTCCCGCTCCGCGTCGATGAGAACACCGCTGTAGACGAGGATCTCGTAGACGAGGACGATCCCGCCGCCGAGACCCAGCTCCGTCTGGACGTCGCCGGAGTACGTGTCGTCGCTCGGCGTGTCCGATCCTCCGACGAGCTCGAGAGCGAACGGGTCACCATCCCGCAAGTACGTGATCTGCGCCGACGTCGAGACGCCGCCGCCGAGGCCGCCCGCGCGGATCATCTCGATCACCGGCAGAGTAGGCGCCGCGACGATGTCACCCGTGCGGTAGCGGCCCTCGCGGATCCGGAAGACATGCTGGGCGGGCAGGTCGTGGACCTGCTGGGCGGAGAAGAAGTTCGTCGAGGAGGCGGGTGCGCGCGTGGTCAGCACCGTAGTCCCGCTGCCTGCTCCTCGCCGCTGCGTCACGACGAAGAGCGTGTAGTTGCCGTACACGCCGATCCCCAGGTCGTTCCTCGGCACGATCATCGAGCCGTCCGCCACGAGCTCGACGGCCATCGCGTCCATCGGATGGTTCGGCGGCGCGCTGTAGGAGACGAAGTCTGCGTCCGCGGCCAGGTCGGGCCACGCACAGACCGCGCGCGCGAAGCTCGTCACCAGGGTGTCGCCGCGGTACCAGTGCAGCGGCCGAGGGATCTCCTCCATCGGCATCGCAGGCGGGGGGATAGGCGCGCATCCAGAGAGCACGCACATCTCCCTCGTGGAGCACGCCTCGTCGGCGCAGTCCGCTCGACCGTTGCCGTCTTCATCTCCGATGCGGACGCAGCTCTCGTAGCGTGGCCGCGGCGTGAACGCGTCGTCCCCGGTGAACGCGTCGTCCCCGGTGAAGGCATCGTCCTCGGTGAAGGCATCGTCCTCGGTGAAGGCATCGTCCTCGGCGTGGGCATCGGGGACGAGATCGAAGGCGTCGAGCGCCGCGTCGACGCCTGGCGGCACGTAGACGTCGTCGCGAGGGGCATCGATCGTCGCCGAGTCGAGGGAGCTTGCATCGCTCGCGCCCGCGTCGAGGTCGGTCGCGGGCTCGGGGAGGCACGTGTTCGCGAGCGCGTCGCAGTAGAGGCCGGGGGCGCACGTGTCGTCGGCAGGCTCGATGCAGACGCCGTCCTCGCAGCTCGGCGGCCCCGTACACGACAGCACCTCCGCGCACTCGTCTGCGGCGCGACACAAGGTGGGCTCCTCCTCGCAGGCGTCGCCGAGCGACGCGCGGTCGCAGCAAAAGGGCGCCGTCTCGGGATCGTCCGCGTCACAGCGAGGGTCGACGCAACGACCATTGAGGCACTCGGAGAATGTGGGCGACCCCGTCGGTGCAGGGCAGGTGACGTCGAGGCAGCTCACCGAGAGCGGGACCCGCAGAACCCGATCGTTCGCCACGGTGACGACCACGCAGCGCTGGAGCGTGCGATCGGCGACCCGACCGCGCACTCGGACCGTGTAGGTCGCCGCGGCGAGCTCGATCTCGGCGACACCCAACGATCCGGTCGACAACCTCGCCTGGTCCGTTCGCGAGAGCGGAGTGGTCTGCGAGGGCGCCGCGCTCGGACCAGACACGGGACAGCCCGCGCTGCCCGCGAAGACATCGACGTCCACCTCTCTCAGCTCGGTCCCCGCGCGTAGCCCCGACTGGACCCGGACGGTCAGTCGGTGCCCCTCCGCACAGGAACAGCCAGCCCATCCGACGGCGAGGAAGGCCAGCACGGCTCGTGACCGACGCACACCAGCAGCGTGGCCGGTGCGACGCGCGCGCGTCAACGCATGGCCTCATCGCCAAACCTGTCACTCTCCTGACAGCTCAGCGGGGCGTTGCGCCTTTCGCGTCGCGCGCGCCTCGAACATCCTCCGCGCATGGCCGACGAGCGATTCGAGCTGGTGTCCACGATGACGCCCAAGGGCGATCAGCCCAAGGCGATCGAGGCGCTCATCGCGGGCATCGAGGGCGGCGAGAGCCGACAGGTGCTGCTCGGCATCACGGGCTCGGGCAAGACCTTCACGATCGCGAACGTCATCGCGAAGACGCAGCGCCCCGCGCTGATCATCGCGCCGAACAAGACGCTCGCGGCGCAGCTCTACGGCGAGATGAAGGAGCTCTTTCCCCAGAACGCCGTGGAGTTCTTCGTCTCCTACTACGACTACTACCAGCCCGAGGCGTACGTCCCGACGAGCGACACCTACATCGAGAAAGACGCGATCATCAACGACAAGATCGATCGCATGCGCCACGCGGCCACGGCCGCGCTGCTCTCGCGCACGGACGTGATCATCGTCGCCTCGGTGAGCTGCATCTACGGCATCGGCTCGCGCGACGCGTACGTCGAGATGCTCGTCGTGGTCGAGAAGGGGATGACGATCTCGCGCGACCTCTTGCTGCGGAAGCTCGTCGACGTGCAGTACGAGAGGAACGACTACGACTTCTCGCGCGGCACGTTCCGCGTGCGCGGCGACGTGATCGAGGTCTTCCCCGCGAGCGAAGATCAGAAGGCCATCCGCATCGAGATGTGGGGCGACGAGATCGAGCGCATCGCGGAGATCGATCCCCTCCGCGGCAAGGTGCTCCGCGAGCTCCCGAAGTACGCGATCTTCCCCGCGTCGCACTACGTCACGCCAGAAGAAGAGCGTCGGCGCGCCGTGGAGACGATCAAGGTCGAGCTCCAGGAGCGCCTGTCCTTGCTCTCGAACGAGATGAAGCTCGTCGAGAAGCAGCGCCTCGAGCAGCGCACGCTCTACGACCTCGAGATGCTCGAGCAGACCGGCTTCTGCCACGGCATCGAGAACTACTCGCGCCACTTCTCGGGCCGCAGCGCGGGCGATCCGCCGCCGGTGCTCGTCGACTACTTCGCGCGGAACTTCCTCCTCATCCTCGACGAGTCGCACCAGACGGTGCCGCAGATCGCGGCGATGTTCCGCGGCGACCGCGCCCGCAAGGAGGTCCTCGTCGACCACGGGTTCCGCCTCCCGTCGGCGATGGACAACCGCCCGCTCAAGTTCGAGGAGTTCTGGGAGCGCGCGGGGCAGACGATCTTCGTGTCCGCGACGCCCGGCGAGTGGGAGCTCGACGAGACCAAGGGCGAGTTCGTCGAGCAGGTGATCCGGCCCACGGGGCTGGTCGATCCGACGATCCTCGTGCGGCCCGTGGGCTCGCAGGTCGACGACCTCCTCGGCGAGATCCGCGACCGTGTGAAGAAGAACGAGCGCGTGCTCGTGACCACGCTGACCAAGCGCATGGCCGAGGATCTGACCGAGTACTACGCGGAGCTCGGCGTGAAGGTCCGCTACCTCCACTCGGACGTCGACACGCTCGAGCGCATCGAGATCCTGCGCGACCTCCGCCGCGGCCTCTTCGACGTGCTCGTCGGCATCAACCTCCTGCGCGAGGGCCTCGATCTGCCGGAGGTCTCGCTCGTCGGCATCCTCGACGCCGACAAAGAAGGGTTCCTCAGGAGCCCTCGCTCGCTCATCCAGACGATCGGCCGCGCCGCCCGCAACGTGAACGGCAAGGTCATCATGTACGCAGACAAGATGACCGACGCGATGAAGCGCGCGATCGACGAGACCGATCGTCGCCGCGCGATCCAGCACGCGTACAACGAGACGCACGGCATCACCCCGGAGACGGTGAAGCGCGCCGTGCTCGACATGGGCGACGCGTCGAGCGGCACGACCGACTGGATGCCCGCGCCGAGCGTGCTCGGCTCGCTCGAGGGCAAGGCGATCGATCCCAGCAAGCTCACGAGCGAGGGGCTCGCCGACCACGTGGAAGAGCTGCGCAGCGAGATGCTCGCGCTCGCCGAGGCGCTCGAGTTCGAGCGCGCGGCCAAGCTGCGTGACCGGATCACCGAGCTCGAGAAGTCGCTCGACGCGCGCCCGCGAGAACGCGCCGAACGAAAGAGCGATGTCGCGCCCAAGTCCCCGACGTCGATGCGCGCGGGAGCGAAGAAGCCGACGTCGAAGCCAGCGGCCGGCAAGCCGCGCTCGAAGAAGGCCTGAAGCGTCCTCGCGGCTCGGATACGCTCGACGGCCTGACCGCCGAGAACGAGCCTCCCACGAACGAACCGAGTGTCTCCGGCACGCTGGTGCGCGGTCTCTTCGAGGCCGGCCACGAGCTCTTGGGTCGCGAGGTGGTCGAGCGCGGTCTCTCCTCGCTCGCGCCCGCGCTCCGCGCTCGGGTGGCGGGCGCGGTGCCTGGAGGGTGGGTGCCGATCGGTTCGGCCGAAGAGGCGTTTCGCAGCATCGCCCACGCTGCGGAGCGCGAGTGGCCTGGGCTGCACGTCGAGCTCGCGCGCCACACGGTCGAGCGCGCGTACCGCACGCTGTGGCGGATGCTGCTTCGCCTCACCTCCGACAGCGCGCTCGTGAGCCGTACGCCGGTCATCTTCGGCAAGTCGTACAACCGCGGGCGGCTCGTCGCGTCCGTGCTGTTCTCCGGTCGAGGCGAGGTCGAGCTCATCGACTGGCCCGATGCCCCCGACTGGCCCATCCGCGGAACCCAGGCGGGGATCGAGACGGGCCTCCGCATCGCCGGCAGACGGAACGTCCGCGTCGAGTCCAGGAGGACGCAGACGGGCGCGTTCTTCGCGGTCACCTGGCGGTGAGCGGCGAATCCGGATCGAACTCCTGAGCCGACGTACTAGCCTCCTCGCACGCGATCGTTCGCGTTCGGGAGGCGACATGCGACGTGGGCTCGTGGGTGTGGGGATGCTGCTCTCTCTGTCGGGCTGTCCGACGACCAACACCGTCGATGACGCGGCCGAGGGGCCGGACGCGGGGCCGCAGCTCGACGCGCCGCCAGCCATTCCCGACGCGTTCGGGATCGACGGGCCGCCGATCGCGGAGATCGACGCGTACTTCGACGACACGTGGTTCGTCCCGATGTTCGACACCGGCCCCGCCAGCGCGCGCGATGCGGCCGCGCGTCCCGATGGCGCGACCGACGTGGGCCCGGCGCCCTCCGAGCTGGCGTTCGTGATCGGCACCTACGATCTGCCGCCGTATCCCCAGGGTCCCTCGATGGACGAAGCACCGGGCCTCGACCTCGACGGCCGCGTCTCGTTCGGCGGCAGCTCCGGCGGACCGACCGCGACCTGCGAGGACTACATCGACGACCTGCGCTCGCCCTTCGGAGAGCGCGGCATCGACAACCAGCTGGTGGGCACGCTGCACGGCCTGCTCGCGGGCTTCATCTCCGACTTCGATCTCCAACGCGAGCTCGACGACGGCGTGGCTACGGGTGAGCGCGTGATCGCGGTGCGCCTCCACGATCTCGACGACTACACGAGCGACGGGTCGGTCACGGTCGATCTCTTCCTCGTCACCGCCGACGGCTGCTCGGGCGAGGTCTGCGGCCTGCCCGATGGCGTCGTGCTCGACGCGCGCTGGGTCGCGCGCACCGGCGAGCCGCTGGTCACGGGCGCGACGGGCGAGATCGTCGACGGACGTCTCCACGTCAGCTTCGCCGCGTTCCCGCTCTCGTTCGGGAGCGGCGGCACGTCCGCGACGCTCCTCATGCGCGACGCGGTGCTCGAGGCCGACGTGACGGCGACGTCCCTCGAAGACGGAGTGATCGCAGGCGCGACGCCCGTGCAGGACCTCGTCGATCTCGCGGAGTCGATCATGCCGGGCATCGGCGAGACGGCGCGCGGGATCCTAGAGGACATGGCCGATCTGTCGCCGAGCGCGGCCGATCCACTGCGCTGCGACGACATCTCCGCGGGCATGGCCTTCACCGCGCAGCGGGCCGTGATCGACTGAGCCTCGTCGCGCGCGCCCCGATCGCTCGACGTCGCGCGCGTCGCGTCGCAAGCCTCGCGCTGGGCGAGACGCGCGTGCGCCTCGCGTCGATCCCGCAGGCGCTCACGATCGAGAGCGAGTGAGGTTCTTCGGTTCCGACCGCAAGAGCCCCACGTGCTATCAAGCGGGCCGGTGGAGGTTCGATGCGAACGAAGCTCGTGGAGATGGTGGCCGTCGTTCTTCTCGCCTCGAGCGCAGGAGGATGTCCCTCGACGAACACGCTCGACGACGCGGCGCTCGCGCCGGACGCGGCGCGCTTCGATGCAGGCCTGGACGCCGCGGCGGGCACAGATGCGCGCGAGGACGCCGCGATCGTCGCGACCCCCGACGCGTTCCTCTTCGACGCCGTAGCCGCGGCCGACGCGTCGAGGACACGTCGTGATTCCGGTCCGCGCCCCGACAGCGCAGTCGACGCGGGGCCGACGCCCTCGACGATCACCTACGTCATCGACACGTACGACCTGCCGGATGCCCCGCGCGGTCCGCGCTCCGACGAGGCGCCGGGTCTCGACCTCGACGGCCGCGTCTCGGACGGCACCAGCAGCAGCACGTGCGAGGATTTCCAGCCCGATCTCGTCTCGCCGCTCGGTGAGCTCGGTGTCGACAACCAGCTCGTCGCGAGCCTCCACGGCTTGCTGTCGGGCTTCATCGTCGACTTCGATCTGCAGGCGACGCTCGACGAGGACATCGCCTCCGGACGCCGGCTCCTCGCGATCCGCCTGACCGAGCTCGACAGCTTCGTCGACGACGGCGCGGTGCGTGTCGAGCTCTTCCTCGTGAAGCCCGAGGGCTGCACGCGGGACGTCTGCGCGCCGCCAGGTGGTGTCGTCAGCCCCGACGCGCTCTGGATCATGGGCCTCGTGCCGATCGGGGGCGGGCTTGGAGAGATCTCGGGGGGTCGCCTCCACATCGTCACCGACTTCCCGCTCGACTTCGAGGCGTCCGGCATGACGATCACGATCACGATCCAGGACGCCATCCTCGAGGCCGACGTCTCTCCCCTCGGTCTCGACAACGGTGTCGTCGCAGGAGGTCTCCGCGTCGACGACATCGTGTTCCTCGCCGACACGATCATGCCGGGCATCGGAGAGACCGCGCGCGGCATCCTTCAAGACCTCGCCGACCTCGATCCGAGCGCGAGCGATCCGCTTCTCTGTGACGAGATCTCCGCGGGGCTGGGCATGACGGCGGTCCCTGGCCGCCTCGAGTAGCGCAGCCCGACCGATCGGCCGGGCCCACGTCCCACGCGGAACGAACCGGCGTTACGGGACGCGCTCGGAGCGCCCTGCTAGATCCGCGCGCCATGACGCAGATCACTGACGACGCATCGACCTCGCTGCCCCTCGAGCCGGTCGTGCGTGGTGGAAAGATCCACACGCTCTCTCCCGTCGATCTGAAGCCGCTCGCGGCGATCGCGACCACGCCCGAGAGCGACGTGAAGCCCCTCGTCGATCGCGCGCGGATCGCGCAGGCCGGCTGGGCGCGTCGCACGCTCGCGGATCGCGTGAAGGAGCTCACGCGCGCGGCGCACACGATCCTCGAGCGACGCTCCGAGGTGATCGAGCTCATGCGCGACGAGGTCGGCAAGCTCGAGGTCGACGCGCTCATGAGCGAGGTCATCGGCCCCCTCGATCAGGTGAACGCGTGGGCGGCCGTGGTGCGCGAGGGAACGAAGCGAGAGAAGGCGTCGCTCAACCCCATCGCGTTCCCGAGCAAGCGCGCGTACATCGATCACGTGCCGCGCGGCGTCGTCGGCATCATCGCGCCGTGGAACTACCCGGTCGCCACCCTCTTCCGCTCGGTGTTCCCCGCGCTCCTCAGCGGCAACGCGGTCGTTCTCAAGCCCAGCGAGCACGCGACGCGCGTCGAGTCGTGGATGGCGGACCGCTTGTCCGAGGTGCTGCCGCCCGACGTGCTGCTCACGGTGGTGGGCGGCCGCGAGGTCGGCATCGCCCTCATCGACGCGGGCATCGACGCGTGCGTGTTCACGGGCTCCGTCAACGCCGGCAAAGACGTGGGCGCGCGCTGCGCGGCGAAGCTCATCCCGTTCTCCGCCGAGCTCGGCGGCAAGGACGCCGCGATCGTTCTCGACGACTGCGACCTCGACCGCACCATCGCGGGCCTCACCCACTGGAGCCTCCACAACGTGGGCCAGGCGTGCGGCGCGATCGAGATCGCCTACGTCGATCGACGCATCGCCGACCAGCTCGTGCAGCGCCTCGCCGACGCGTGGAAGCGCCTCAAGGTCGGGCCGGGCGCGCCCGGCGACGTGGATCTCTCGCCGATGTGCAACGGGCGTCAGCTCGCGCTCGTCGAGCAGCACGTGGCCGACGCGAAGAAGCGCGGCGCGACGATCGTGACGGGCGGCAAGCGCGTCGATCAGGGCAAGGGCCCCATCGGCCTCTTCTACGAGCCCACGCTGATCGACCACTGCGACGCCGACATGGAGGTCGTGCGCGACGAGACCTTCGGCCCCGTGCTCGCGATCGTGCGCGTCGACGGCGCCGCCGAGGCGATCCGTCAGATCCACGCGGGCCGCTACGGCCTCACGTGCTCGATCTGGACGAAGGACACCGCGCGCGCCGAGCGCCTCGCCGCCGAGCTCTCGGTCGGCGTCGTGACGATCAACAACCACGCGCTCACCGGCGGCATGCCGTCACTCCCGTGGAGCGGCACGCGCGACACCGGCACCGGCATCGCGAACGGCACCGCCTCGCTCGGCCTCTTCACGCGCCCCCGCACCGTGCTCATCGACGGCAACGAAGCGCCCGAGCTCTACTGGATGCCGTACGACAAGAACCTCTGGCAGCTCGGCCACCTGCTCGCCGACGCCCAGCGCCTGAAGAACCTCACCTCGGCGTGGCGCATCCCGCTCCTCATCCGCTCGCGCCTCTCGACGATCAAAAACTTCTTCGCCCGCTGACCCCAGCTGCTTCGCGCCGGTCTACAGGTCGTCGAGGCATTACTTGGCGCCTGACGAGTCGCGCTGGTGACCAGAACCAACAAACGAACGTGAGGGCTGGTCGGGGGAGGGGTTGAGGTAGCGAGCCCGCAGGTGAGCGCCGCAGGCGCGAGACCGAGGACTGCGAGCGGACGATGCCCCTCCCTCGACCGGCCCGGCCCAGCACGATCTGCCTCTCAAACGAACGGAGGGCGGGTCGTGGGAGGGGTTGAGGTAGCGAGCCCGCAGGTGAGCGCCGCAGGCGCGAGACCGAGGACTGCGAGCGGACGATGCCCCTCCCTCGACCGGCCCGGCCCAGCACGATCTGCCTCTCAAACGAACGGAGGGCGGGTCGTGGGAGGGGTTGAGGTAGCGAGCCCGCAGGTGAGCGCCGCAGGCGCGAGACCGAGG
>CAZCVE010000026.1:106465-116877 GCA_964502175.1 uncultured Sandaracinaceae bacterium | reverse complement strand
CATGTGCCGATCCGAAGTTCGTCTTCATGCGCGCGGTCAAGAGCAAGCGCGCCAAGCCGTGGTCTCACGAAGAGCTCGCGCGTCTGTTCCGCGCCGCGCAGAGCGAGGCACCCTTCCTCGTGCCGCTCTTGACGTTCCTCGTGAACACCGGCTGCCGCAAGACCGAGGCGCTGCACGTCACCTGGGAGCACATCGACCTCGAGCGCGGCCTCGTGCGCATCTGGCCCTCGGCAGAGTGGCGTCCCAAGGACGACGAGCCGCGAGAGATCCCGATGAGCGACACGCTCCGGACGATGCTGGAGTCGCTCGAGCGCCGCTCGAAGTATGTGTTTCCGTCGTCCGAAGGTGAGCGCTACGCGTTCTGGCCCAAGCGGAGCTTCGATCGAGTCCGCGAGATCGCCGGGCTCACGGGCGGGCCGCACACGCTGCGGCACACGTTCGCGTCGCACTTCCTCGCGGCCAAGCCCGACATGTTCCTGCTGGCACGCATCCTCGGGCACGGTGACACGTCAGTCACGCGCATCTACTCGCACCTCCTGCCCGGGCACCTCGAGACGGCGCGGAACGCGGTGAACATCTCGCCGGGCGTCGCGCCGGACAAGATCGCGACGGGCGGCTACGCGGGACCGCGCCGTGGCGGCGATGGACAGTGGGCATCGCGACGGACCACGACCTTCGTCGAGGGCGAGCTGCCGATGCCGGTCCCGATCGAGACGGCGGTGAACGAGACGCTGGTCCCCGTCGCGCGCTTCGATGCGACGCTCCGCGAACCGAAGGCTCGACGGACCGCGCGCAGCACCAGGCTACGACCCGAGCTCGCGGAGCTGCGACGGCGGATCGAGCAGGCCGAGCATGAGCAGGAGGCGGGCAAAGTGGCGGGCAAACGGGCGTCGTCGGAGGCCCTCGAGAGCGCGGGAAGAGTCGGCGGCGCGCTGCGATCTTTGCCCAAGACTTTGCCCGCGAACGACATCGGGGCCCTGGCTTGCGCGAGGGCCCCGAGGAAGTCGCCGTCTTCTCGGCGCGTTACGGGTGTGGACGTACTCGGGATCGAACCGAGGACCTCTAGAGTGCGATTCTAGCGCTCTCCCAGCTGAGCTATACGCCCGTGAGGGCGGCCTACGTACGCGATCCCTGGGGGGTGTGCAAGGAGGATCTCGTGCCTCGACGGGTGCACGGCGGGGGACGAGCCCCCGCCCTACCGAACGTTGGGCGATGTCGCGGTGGAGCCGACCGAGCACGGAGGTTGAGCGGTTCGGAGGGCCGGCGACCATGCGCGTGACCTCGACGGAGCCTACCGAGGGCCCCTGCGTGGTGCGCCTGACCGCGACCGAGCCTACCGAATGCCCCTCCACGACGAGGTCTCCCGACACCGAGCTGCTGAAGTGCTCCGAATTGGAGCGTGTGATCGCGAGCCGGCGGTTCGAGCGCTCGTCCATGATGACGCTCGGCCGAACCGAGCAGGTCGAGCGCCCCGATCGGAGGCGCGCGGCTCGCAGGGCAGCACTCCGAGTGCCCCATCCTCTGCGACGGCCGGTCGAATCGAGCACTTCGACCGCGCCGTTCGGGGGAGGGTGGCCGTTTCGAGCGGTTGGAGCGCGCCGTGTTGGCGCACGAGGTCGTCGGCGAGCGGTTTGGACGCCCTTTGTGGAGGCGATTGCCTCCCGGGACCAGTGGGAGGTCCTCCGGACCCGTTCGAGACCTTGCCGGATCGAGTCGGGGACCCGTCTGGTCGGATCCCGAAGCCGTCGGGTCTGCTCGGCAAGCTCCGTCGGCGGCTTGGCGAGCTTCATGGGCGGCTTGGCAAGCTCCATGGGCGACTCGGCAAGCTTCATGGGCGCCTTGGCAAGCTCCATGGGCGACTCGGCAAGCTCCATCGGCGGCTTGGCAAGCTCCATGGGCGACTCGGCAAGCTTCATCGGCGGCTTGGCGAGCTTGGTCAGCGGCTCGGCGAGCTCGCTCAGCGCGTCGGCAAGCTTGGTCATCGACTCGGCGAGCTTGGTCAGCGGCTCGGCAAGCTCTGCAGCGGAACCGGAAGGCTCGGGAGGCGATCCGGCGGCGTCCCACTCGGCTCAGGCCGTCGATCTGCGCGGGAAACGCAGCGACTGGCGACCCTGGGGGAGGAGATCACGCGAGCGCCGCTTCTCAACGTATCAACCGAGGTCACACGAACCCACCGTGATACGTCCTGCGTGGGTTTCAGCGTGGGTAAGAAGGTGTGGGGTAGACGAGGTGGAAGCGGGGGTCGGCGGGGTCGCGGTCGGCGAGGGAGCGCTCGAAGCGGAGGGCTCGCGCGTGCACCGCGACGTTCGATGCGTCGCCGCGCGGGGCGATGTCGGCGTCTCGCAGGCGGGCGTGCTCGCGTAGGCCGGGGAGCGCGGACTCATAGGGCGAGAGCTGCTCGCGGGTCGTGCACTGGCTCGTGACCACGGCGACGCGCGGGCGATCGATCTTCTGCACGAACGCGACGGTGAGGTGCTCGGGGACGACGCCGCCCGTGGGGATCAGGACGAGGCCGCTCGGGAGGAGCGTGGGCTCGTGGATCTCGTGCAGCTGATCGGTGCGCAGGCGCGAGAGGCCGCCGCGCACGTCGGTCGCGCGATCACGATCGGTGCGCGCACGCGTGAGCGCGCTCGGGCCGACGTAGAGGCGCGCGCCGGGAAAGAAGGGCGCGAGCGCTCCTTCGACGCCGTCTCCGTGCGTGGTGCCGAGGAGCTCGCGCATCGACTGGAGCGCGAGGCTCGTGAAGATCACCTCGGTGAAGCGAGAGGCGGTGACGCCGTCTTGCTCCGTGGCGCCGACGGCCTCGGCGAGCGTGAGCGGGAACGTCTCGCTCGTCTCTCGCTCGTGGAGCGATCGCATGCGCTCGCCGAGCGGCGAGCGTGACCACGCGCTCGGCAGGCACGGGTCGATGCACACGAGGCCCGTCTTGGTGCGGAGGATCGTGGCGGTGCGGAGCAGGCGCACGAGGCCGCTCTTCGCGAGCGGCTGACAGGCGGCCCACGACTCGAGCCACATGGGCGCGACGGGCACGCGAGAGAGCGAGATCGCAGGCGCGAGCTCACGCGTCATCGCCCACGCGATGCGCTCGGCCGAGTGCACCGCGCTCGGGTCGTCGTGGTGCGTGTCCTCGTGCTCGGCGTCGGTCGGGAGACCGCGCGCGGTGCGGAGGGCGTCGGAGAGGGAGGTCGTGGTCATGCGCGAAGAGCAGCGACCGTAGCACCGAGGCACGTGTCAGTTCGGGGACGCGGGCTTCGTCTGTCTCGCCATGACCTCGCTCGACGTCGGCTCGAACCTCTCGGCCACCGTGTCCTCCGGCATCGATCCGTACTTCACGTGGGGCCTCTCGCGCTCGGACGAAGAGATGACGCGCAGCGTGCTCTACGATCGCGCGCGGGACGTGGTGCGGTGCCCGATCGCGAGCGAGCTCGTGTCGCTCGCCATGCGCGTCGCGGTAGGCCCGGGCGACGACGCGTTTCCGCTGCGCGAGGCCGCGCTCGAGGCGCTCTTGCACCACGCGAGCGAGGCCAAGCGACGAAAGCTGCGCGTCGTGCGCGTGTCGCGGGGGCGAGCCGACGTGGGCGAGTGGGCCGTGCACGTCGACGACGCGAAGTGGTCCGAGGTGACGCGCGTGGTGGTGCGAGGCTTCGCGCCGCTCGAGGCGAGCTGTGGGTGCGCGGCGTTCGTGAGCTCGGGGCTCGGCGCGTGTGACCACGTGCTCGGTGTGGTGCTCGCGCGCGCGACGGGGCGCAAGGACGCATGGCGCGAAGGCGGGCCGCGCCTCGCGCCGGCAGACGTAGCGTTCGACGGAGTGACGTGTGGTGCGCGCGTCGAGGATCCCGTGGCGGCGCTGTCCGTACGTGCGGAACAGCCGGCCGTGCGCGCGGAACAGCCGGCCGTACGCGCGGAGCAGCCACTGCTGCGCCGCCTCGCGGGTCTCGTTCGAGGACGTGCGCGTGGGAAGGAGATCCCCGTGGCCCGGTCGATGGCGATCGTGCGCGACGTGCTCGCTGCGGCGGCGCGGGGAGAGATCACCATCGATCCGGCAGCGCGGGCGGTGCTCTCGCGTCTCGAGGCGACCACATCGCGCGAGGCGGCGTGCGCGCGTGAGCTCGAGCCCGCGTGCGCGACGCTGACGACGCTCGAGCGCAGGCTCTATCCCTACCAGCTCGAGGCGGTCAGGAAGTTCCTCGCGCGAGGTCGGCTCCTCCTCGCCGACGACATGGGCCTCGGCAAGACCACGCAGGCCAGCGCGTGCTGCCACGCGTTGCTCGCATCCGGGCGCGTGTCCCGTGTGTTGCTCGTCGTGCCCGCGTCGCTGAAGCCTCAGTGGCGACGCGAGTGGAGCGCCACCACACCCGAGCCGATCGTGCTCGTCGATGGGTCGCCGTCCGAGCGCCAGCAGCTCTACCGCGAGACCACGCGAGGCGTGCTGGTGATCGGCTACGAGCAGCTGCGCATCGACCTGCCGTTCGTGATCGGCTTCGATCCGGAGCTCGTCGTGCTCGACGAGGCGCAGCGCATCAAGAACGTGCGCACCCAGACGGCAGCAGCAGTGCGTGCGCTCTCCCCCGCGTACCGGATCGCCCTGACAGGCACGCCGCTCGAGAACCGGATGGCCGAGCTGCTCTCGGTGATGTCGTTCGTGGACGCCGAGGCGCTTGGCCCGCCGTGGCGAGCGACCGCACGGTACACGTACGACGAGGGCGACGGTGACGAAGGCCGCCGCGGCGTGCACCGGCTCGTCGAGCTGCGCGCGCGGCTCGAGCCCGTGCTCGTGCGTCGACTGCGACGCGACGTGATCGGACACTTGCCCGCGCGCACGGACGTGCGTCGTCCGGTCCGGCTCACCGACGCGCAGAAGAGCGAGCACCGCCTCATCGAGTCGAAGATCGCGTGGCTGATGAAGAAGAGCAGCCACCGAGCGCTGACGATCGAAGAGGAGAAGCGCCTGCAGCGCTGGCTCACCGAGATCCGGATCGTCTCGAACGGCATCGCGCAGCGCGACTTCGAGGAGCGCTGGCCGGAGATCGAGCACACCACGCCCACGACGCAGCGGCTCGCGAGCCTCGACACGCCCAAGCTCGAAGAGCTGCGCGAGGTGGTGCGCGAGCTCTGTGTGGTGCAGGGCCGCAAGATCGTGGTGTTCAGCGCGTGGCGCCGCATGCTGCGCTTGGCGGAGTGGGCGATCCGCGACGTGCTGACCGACGTGGGCCTGCGCGCTGCGTTCTTCACGGGCGCGGAGGGTCGACGAGAGCGCGAGCGCGCGCTCGCGGAGCTGCACGACGATCCGAAGATGGCCGCGCTCTTCCTGACCGACGCGGGCGGCGTGGGCCTGAACCTCCAGCGCGCGGCGACCGCGTGCGTCTTGCTCGAGCCGCCGTGGAACGCGGCCGTGCTCGAGCAGCGCATCAGCCGCATCCATCGCCCTGGTCAGAGCCAGCCCGTGGATGTCGTTCACCTCATCAGCGAGGGCAGCTTCGAGACGCGGCTCGAAGACACGATCCGGAACAAGCGCGAGCTCGCGAGCGAGGTCCTCGACGGCGACGCGGACGAGCTCGCGGTGAGTCGTGGTCTGCTCGCGGCGCTCCGTGTGCCGAGCGAGAGCGAGCTCGGTGCTGAGGAAGTGGAGGTGCAGCCCGAGGTCGTCGCGGTCGGCGCGCTCGCGCCGTCGGTATCCGAGGCTGCGCAGCCGCAAGCGACCGATGCACGGCGCTTCGATGCGTCCGCTGTCGTCGCTGAAGACCCGGTCGCGCAAGATCCGGCCGCTGAAGATCCGGTCGCTGGCGACCCGTCGCCGATCGCGCTCGAGCCTCGCGCGGACGGCCGCTTCAACGTCGTCCTCACTGCTGGGCAGGCAGCACAGCTCGCGCGTCTCTTGGCCGAGCTCTCACCGCCGGGTCCCGCGCGAAGTAGTCACGCGCCACCCCGTCTCGACAGAGTCTCGTAGGAGAGCTCACCGCCCGCGCCCGTGTCAGTCGGCAGCGCGGCTGACGACCAGCCTTCGTCCGTCACGCGGCCGAACGAATCGCGAACGCCGCCCCAGCCTGCGCGCTGATCGACGAGCGACCCGTAGCCGCGCGCCTCGAGCGCGCCGAGCGCCTGCATCGAGCGGTTGCCCGACTGGCAGCTCAGCACGATCTTCGTGTCCTTCTCGGGGAACGCGCGCTCGAAGACCTCGACGAAGTCCGCGTTGAGCGCGCGACCGCGCGCGTCGATGTGCATCCAAGGGATGTTGCGCGCGCCCGCGGGATGTCCCGCCTCGAACTCCGCGACGGAGCGCACGTCGACCTGCACGTAGCCCTCGTTCTCGAGGAGCTCGAACGCCTCACGAGCACTCACACGTCGCGCCATGCCGACGTTTCTACCAACGGCGCGCGTCCACCGCACCTGCCGCGTCGGCGGGCTATCGTCTCGTCGATGCAGATCATCCGCCCGTCCGAGTGGATCACGCAGCCCTGGCGCAACGGCGGCGGGGTCACGCGCGAGGTGTTCCGTGAAGGACCGGCCGACGCGTTCACGCTGCGCATCTCCATCGCCGACATCGAGCGCGCGGGGCCGTTCAGTCGGTTCGCGGGCGTGGATCGGTGGATCACGCTGCTCTCGGGCCCGGGGTTCGCGCTGCGCCGAGGCGAGGTCGTGCGCGTGGTCGACACGCCGCTCGTGCCGTTTCGTTTCTCAGGCGACGACGACGTGGACTGCGGGCTCGTCGAGGGCCCCGTGCGCGACCTCAACGTGATGGCCGCGCGCGACGCGCTGAAGGTGGACGTCTCCTCGATCGGCGTGTTCGAGACGATGAAGCTCGAGCCTCCGGCGTGGGCCACGCGCGTCTTGCTGTTCGCGCTCGTCGGCCCCGCGCTGGTCGACGAGCTACGGCTCGAGAACCACGAGCTCCTCGTCGACGACGCGCGCGCCCGCACCCTCGTCGGTCCGTGCGACGTGCTCGTGGTGTGGTCGGGCCCCGCGTCGACGCAGACATCAGGCGCGACGTAGAGCGTCAGGCTCGCGGCGGCTCGCACTCACCGAGCACGTCGTAGCAGCGCCCCTCGACGCAGCCCGCGCCGCACGGACAGTCGCCGTCGTTCGTGCACGACGTGCGGAGGCAGCCGTGGTCGTCGCTCGTGCCGGTGGGCGTGCACGTCGTGCCGAGCGGACACGTGTAGCCGTCGTCGGTGCACGGATCGGCGTCGCAGTGGCCGCTCGCGGCGCACGTGAAACCGTCGTCACAGCCGGTGACGGAGCACGGCGCGATGCAGTACGTGCCGAGTCCGTCGCCGCTGCACGGGCACGACACCTCGGCCTCCTCGCAGACGTACTGGAGGCCATCCATCGACGGGCAGTCCGAGTCGAGCACGCAGTCGTTCGGCGGCTCCATGCAGATGCCGCAGCTGATCCGCTCGTCGGGCGCGCGGCAGCGCTCGAACGATGCCGAGGAGCAGTCCGCGTCGCTGCGGCACGGCGTGGCGCCCGTGGGCTCGCGCACCATGCACATCCCGACGTCGCTCGCAGCGTCATCCATCACCCCTGCGTCGTGCGCGCCCGCCTCGGACGTGACGACGAAGGCATCGAGCGGACCGGCGCCCGTGTCGCAGCGGCCGATGAAGAAGACCGTTCGACCCTCACGGCACTCCACTCTCATGCCGGGACAGATCATCCCGCACGAGTCCGTGAAGTCGCAGGGCGTGCCGCGCGGCAGGCTCATCGCGGCCTCGCAGTCGTGCACCGTCTCGGGCGCGTCGAGCGGAGCTGCGTCGAGATCGCTCGCGTGGGCGTCGTTCGCAGTGTCGGGCGAGGGGCAGCCCGTCATGGAGATTCCGACGAGCAGCGCACACAAGGCGAACGGACGACGTCGAAGCATCCGACGACATAGAGGACGACCCGTGCGCGTGCAATGACTTCGGACGGTTGACGCGCCCGCGTTTGGGCTCTCCAATGCCGCGCATGAGCGACGAACCCAAGCGAGTGACGAAGACCGACGACGAGTGGCGCGCGAAGCTGACGCCCGAGCAGTTCCGCATCGCACGTCAGGGCGGCACCGAGCGCGCGTTCACGGGCGTCTACTACGACAACCACGAGGCGGGCACGTACCGCTGCGTGTGCTGCGACGCGGAGCTCTTCACGAGCGAGTCGAAGTACGACTCGGGCTCGGGCTGGCCGAGCTTCCACTCGCCGTGGTCCAACGATCGGATCTCGACGAAGGAAGACTCGACGCACGGCATGCGGCGCATCGAGATCAATTGCGCGAAGTGCGACGCGCACCTCGGCCACGTCTTCGACGACGGACCGCGCCCCACGGGCCAGCGCTACTGCGTGAACTCCGCGAGCCTGAGCTTCGAGAAGAAGAAGTGAGCAAGGCGAAGGTCTGGCAGTACGCGGGTTGTTCGACCTGCAAGAAGGCGCTGAAGTGGCTCGACGCGCGCGGCGTCGCGCACGAGTCGATCCCGATCGTCGAGTCGCCGCCGAGCCTCGCGGAGCTGAAGACGCTCGTGAAGCAGAGCGGCCTGCCCGTGCGCAAGTGGATCAACGCGAGCGGCCAGAGCTACCGCGCGCTGATCGAGTCGCGTGGCAAGGAGGCCGTCGAGAAGCTCACGGACGCCGAGCTGCTCGGCCTGCTCGCGAAGGACGGCAAGATGATCAAGCGACCGGTGCTCGCGATCGGCGAGACCGTGCTCGTCGGCTTCTCGGAGGCTGCGTACGAAGCCCAATTCGCGAAGAAGAAGGGCGCACGATGAGCGGCCGCTCGACGGTGCTCGTCACGGGCGCGAGCGCGGGGATCGGCCTCGCGACGGCGATCGCGCTCGCACGTCGCGGCTGCTCGCTGCGCATCGTGGGGCGTGATCCCCACAAGACCGACGCTGCGCTGAGGGCCGTGCGCGAGCTCGATCCGAGCGCCGTCGCGTTCCGCGCAGACTTCTCGTCGCTCGAGAGCGTACGCGGCCTCGCGAAGGAGCTGCTCGCGCGTGACGAGGCGCTGAACGTCGTCATCCACAACGCGGGCGTGTGGCACCCCGAGCACAAGAAGAGCAAGGACGGCCTCGAGGACACGATCGCGGTGAACCACCTCGCGCCGTTCCTCCTCACGCACCTCTTGCTGCCGCGCCTGCGAGAGACCGAGGGTGATCGCCGCATCGTGCACGTGAGCTCGCGCCTGCACGCGCAGGCGGGCGAGACGGCGAGCGCGAGCGGACGCGTCGTGCACCTCGCGAACATCGCGGGGCTCCGCGTGCGATCGCACGGCGGCAAGCTCGACTTCGACGCGCTCGAGGACGACCGCAGCTACCGCGGCATCGAGGCGTACGCGCGGAGCAAGCTCGCGCAGATCGTGTTCTCGTGCGAGCTCGCGCGACGCGAGCAGGGCATCACGTCGAACGCGGTGCACCCCGGCTCGGTCGCAACGGAAGTGACGCGCGGCAACGCCGTGCTCGCGCGCCTCAACCAGCTCGCGTCGCCGTTCCTGAAGACACCCGCGGAGGGCGCGGAGACGAGCGTGCACGTCGCGACGGCGCCCTCGCTGCGCGGCGTGACGGGCCGCTACTTCGCGCGCTCGAAGGAGGCGCCGTACGCGAGCATCGCGGACGACCGCGAGGTGGCCGAGCGCTTGTGGAAGTGGAGCGCGGAGCGCGTGGGCCTCGAGCCGTAGACCTGATTCGGTTCACCGCGCGCTGGCGAGCAGACGCACGTCGAGGTCCTCGAAGTCTTCGCCCGTGCGGCTCAGCTCGCCTGGAGCGAGAGCGATGGGTGAGCCCAAGTCGACGCGACCATACTCGTCCGCTGCGAAGATGGCGACCTCGCTCCACGCGCCCTCGACCTGCAGATAGATCACCGCCCTCGTGTCTCGCATCCGACGGCCTCCGCCGCCGCCAGAGCCCGACCAGACGGTGCCCGAGCCGCTGCCCCCACAGCCGCCGAGGCCACACTCGTCGGCACGTCGGTCGATGACCACGATCCACACGTCGCCACCGGGACCGAGGACGACCTCGACGTCGCTGAAGTCGAACGCCGCGTCCGCATCCCCTGGCACTCCCCACGTGTGACCATCGAGCGGCAGCTGAAGCACGGTGTCGACCCGCTCGCGATCTCGCCACGTGGTGAGCGTGATCTCGGCGGGCCCTCGGTAGGCTCCGTCAGGCGCGGCGTTCGGGATGCGCTCGACGAACACGACGCGACCGTCGACGGGATGCTGCGCCGCCTCACCCGAGTACGCGACGTCTTCGATCTCCGACCACTCCTCACCGACTCGAACGAAGCGCTGGTAGCCCGACGCGACCATCGCGCGACCATCGTGGCAGGCGATCTCGGGCGTGATGTCCTCGGTTGGGCTCGCGACGAGCTCGAACGCCGTGTCGCGCCTGACGAACAGCAGGGATCGGTCTGCTGGATCCGCTGCCGCCACCCACGTGCGGCCGTCGCACCGA
>CAZCVE010000026.1:0-106365 GCA_964502175.1 uncultured Sandaracinaceae bacterium | reverse complement strand
CAGGGATCGGTCTGCTGGATCCGCTGCCGCCACCCACGTGCGGCCGTCGCACCGAATCGCGCTGGTGAGCCGGGTGCGCTCGGATCCAGTCGCAATCTCGGTGCGACGCCACTCGCTGCCGTCCCACTCGGCGAGCACCTCTCCTAGAACCATCGCGTCTTCCGCACCGCCCACCCACGCGGCGCGCGGCGGGACCGAGGCGTCGAACGGATCGGGCAGAGAGCGAGTCTCGCCGCCCACCCAGAGGCCGACCCGGGGACCGTCTGTGAAGAGGACGGACGACGGTCCGATGACGCGCGTGTCGACGACGCCGTCGGCCCGAACGACCAGCGTGGGTGGCGTCTGACAGGCGGCGATGCCGAGCGCGAGGCTGAGGACACCGAGTGCTTGCGTCTTGCGCATGTCGGACCCCAACGCACTTCCCGTGCCCGAGATGTGGCGCCGCGCGAGTCGTTCGATCGGCACGCGCGCCGCACACTCGTGCACTCCGCTGCACACCTCGCGCTGCACGGGGGACGGAAGTCCGGGACGGTCCCTGCGTCGAGTCATCGAGCCTGCCTTCCCCTTTCTGCCTGCTCTGCGCGCTCGACCGCGTCCTCGGCCTCCTCTTCCGGCGCCTCGACGCGCACCTGCGCCACCGCTGCGGGCTTCGCGCGGTGCTTCTCCGCCAGCTCCTGGATGCCCGCGAACACGCCCTCATGGGTGGCCCGACCGGTCCTCGCGTGGCGTCCCGCGAGCGCGCGCATCCCGAACATGCCGGCGATGAGCGTCGAGGGGATCAGCCACGCGAGGTGCCACGGCGAGGTGCCTCCGTGCGCCGCGACGTCGACCATGATCCCCGTCAGCGGCAGCGTCGTGAAGACCGTCGACAGCGTGGGGCCCGCGACGAGCACGGTGCGACGGAGGTGACGCAGATCCGTCTCGAGACGAATGCGCGTCCAGCCCTCGCCGGCCGTGAGCGAGAAGTGCGGCGCGGTGAGCGAGCGACCGACTTGCGACACCTGCGTGTTGCGTCGCTCGCGCACGAGGTTGGCGATCGCCTCGTAGCCCGCCTCGGTCACCTGGAACGGCAGCTCGAGCTCGCTCACGAAGTGGAGCGGTTCGCCGACGAACGCGTCGCGCTTGCTGTCCGCGACGGGCGCGGTCGTCTCGCCGCGCAGCTTCGCCGCCTCGGCCTCCGCGCTCGCGAGCTTGCCCTCGAGCTCCGTCACGCGCGCGCGCAGCGACTCGGTCTCGTCTCGGTACTGCGTCATGCGTCCGCCCTCTTCTTCGTCGACGACGCGACGTCGTCCCGTTCGTCGCGGTCTTCTTCGCCAAGAGGTGCCTCGACGCGGACGGCGGGGAACTTCGCATGCGCGCGTGTGAGCTGGAGCAGCGCGGCCCACACGCCCTGGTGCAGCTCGTTCTCCCGACGCGCGATCCGGTTCGCGGTCATGCGCGTGGCGACCGTCCCCAGCACCATGGTGAGCACGAGCACGCTCATCGACGTCGACATGCTCACGGCCTCGCGGAAGTGATGGAATTCGTTCCACTGCCAGAGCACGAGCGGCATCGAGAGCAGCGCACCGAGCACCGGCCCGAGCGCGACGAGCAGCGGCAGGCGGCGCAGATCCGTCTCGAGCCGCAGCGACGTCCCGTGCTCGTTCGTCGCGAGCCCGAACGCACCCGCGCGGCGCTCGCCGAGCATGCCGAGTCGCGTACGAGCGCCTTCGAGGCTCGCGCCTCCACGCGTCACGGCGTGACCGAGGCGGGCACGCACGACGTTCGTCGCGGCCTCGAGCCCTGCCTCGTCGAGCGCGACGTCGAGCGTCGTCTCGTCGACGCGGTGCACCACCTCACCGACGAGCGAGTCCGGCTTGCGCGTGGCCTTCGACGACGCGCCTCGCCCCATCAGACGATCGACGAGCGCCTCCGAGAGCGCGAGCCGCCGCTCGAGCTCCGCGACGCGCGCCCGCAGCGCCTCGTTGTCGTCGCGGTACGCCACGCCGCGAGCGTACTCGCGAACGGATTCGTTCCGCATCGAACCCTTGACGAACGCCCGTCGACCCGACACTGTCCGCCCCCTCGCGCGCCCCCGCGCGGGTGACAATCCGGCCCACGCCCAAGTAGCTCAGTTGGTAGAGCAGGGGATTGAAAATCCCCGTGTCGGTGGTTCGATTCCGCCCTTGGGCATCGCAAGTTTCTCCAACGAATCTGGGGTGTTGGAGAGAGACCCGGACGAGTCAGACTCGGAAGTCCGGCCCACATCACGGCCCACATCGGCTGCAATCGATGCCTGGGAGCTTCGAAGCTCCGGCACCGCAACGTCGAGCGGCACGAGCGTGCCGAGGTCCAGCTCAGCGAACTGACGCGCCGCCCGGCGGTAGCGGTTGATCATCACGGACGAGCGGTGCCCGGTGCGGTCCGCCACCCACGTCTCGCTCTTCCCGTTTGCGAGGCTGACCGTCACGAACGTGGCGCGCAGGTCGTGGAGGCGGATGGGCTGACGAACGTCGGACCGCTCGAACAGCTCGGGGCGCGTGACCTTCGCCTCTCCGAGGTGCGACCGGAAGGTCTCGACGATCTCTCCACCGCGATCCTCAACGAGCCCGTGCACGCCCTCGAACACCACGACGCTGCTGCCCGGCTCGCCTCGAAGTGCGCGGAAGGCGCGGAGAGCTCGCACCACGCTCGGGTCGAGCGCCCAGGCGCGAGGGTCGTCCGTCTTGTTCACGTCGAGGCGAACCGCGCCGCGATCCAGATCGAGGTCACCCCACGTGAGGCTTCCGGCTTCGCTGCGTCGCATGCCCTCTCGCGCGAGGAAGCCGTACAGGACGCGGTGCGCGAGATCGATCGTCGTCGTCGCGAGCAGCTTCGCGTCCTCGTCGGGGTAGAGGAAGGTCATTGCCTTGCGCCCACCGAGCTGAGGCAGATACCCCTTCGGCAGCGGTGACGTCGCGATCACGCGACCAGGGAACGCTGCCAGGGCAAGCACGCGACCCATCACCTGCGCAACGTGTCGCCGCGTCGCACGAGAGAGCGTCTCGGGGATCGCCGCCATCACTGCGTCCGCGTGGTCGATCGTGAAGTCTCGGAGCGGCACGCCACCGACGAGCGGCAGCACGTACGTCGAGAGGCGCGCAGCGTCGTGCTTGCGATCTCCCTCGCGCACGTGGTCGGGGTGGCGCTTCGCGAGCTTGCCGCTCGTCCACTGCTCCGCGAACTCTCCGAAGGTCACCTGCGCCGTCACTGCCGCGACCTCGCCCGCGCACACCCGACGGACAGCCTCGACCACGTCGGCGAGTGCCTTGCCGTCTCGGGCTGCCGCGCGTTCGAGCAGCGACGGCGCGACGCTGGCGTGTCCCGCGAGGACAAGCTGCGAGGCGAGCGTCGCGAGGAGCTCAGCGCGTTCGACCGCCTTCTTCTCGTCCTTCTTGTAGATGCACGTCGCGAGGTGAAGACCAACGCGCTTCTTCGCGACGGTCACGCGAGCGATCCACTTGTCGTCCTTCCAACGGACCGACCCTGTCGCCTTCGCCGGCATCAGCGCCTCCCTCGAACAGGTGCGTACCCGAGCTCGCGCAGCAACTCGCCCGCGCCGTCCGTCTCATCGGCCTGGCGTTCGTCGAGCTTCGCGCCGAGGCGCTGGAGGAACGTCCGCATCTCGTCGACTCGCACCAGTCGCATCTTCCCCGTGCGCGTCACCGTCGGTGCGTCGTCGCGACGGAGCAGCTCCAAGAACCTCCGCTTCGAGAGCCCGAGCACCGTCGTGCACGTGAGCTGCGAGACGAACTCGACCGGCTCGGCAACGGCGGGCTTCTCACCCGCGGGGGCACGCGTCGACTCCAGCGCCTTGGCGTGAGCACGGAGGCTCGACGCCATCTCGCGCTTCGCGGCGAGGTACGGGTCCTTCGTGAAGTCGACCGTCGAGGGCACCCACTTCATTCGGACCTCCCGCGTCTCGCCGCACGTCGAGCGAGTCGTTCGAGTCCCTCTCGCGCGGCGTCCGCCATGGTCTCGCCCAGCGCATCCGCCGCCGCAGCGTAGCGAGCGTGCTCGGAAGGGGTGACCCGGACCAGCACCATCGAGCTCCGCACCGCCTCCGGGGGGAGGGGCGGACGTCCGAGCAAGGTTCGACGAGGGACAGCCACACTTTATCGTATAGCTTGGAATAGGAGGGGGCAAGCGACGGATCTCCTGACGTACGCGCCTCGCGAGACAATTCGCCGCGGGGCGGTCTTGATCCGCGTCAGAAGCGACACAGGTTCCGCGTCTTCCCTTCGAAGGAGCTTGCCTTGCGCCATTCCACCCCCGTCGCCCCCGGCACCGTCATCACTACCAAGGTCCCCATCGGGGGCGTGACCGTCTGGCACGAAGGCATCGTCACCGACCGCTACGGATCGGACGGTTCGCGCACCGTCATCAGCCATTGCAAGAAGGGCGGGACCACGATCCACGAGGAGATGAGCGAGTTCCACCAGGGCCGCGGGTTCGAGATCGTCGGGTATCTCGGAAGCCTTCCGCCCGCGGAGGTGCTCCGTCGTGCATGGGCCGACGTCGAGCGCCGACCGGCGTGGACCCTCAGCTACAACTGCCAGCACGCGGTTCGAAAGTGGCACGGCGTCCCGCTGGAGAGCCCGCAGGCGCAGGTTGCGGCCGGCTTGCTCGGGGTCGTCGCCCTCGTCACGTTCGTCGGCGTCGCTTCGAGGGCCGCGTGACCGGCTGGGTGCAAGTGACCAACGTGAGCGGCACGAGCGATCGATCGTGCGTCTGCGGGACGTGGTTGAACCACTGGCTGCGCTTCTCAGGTCACCCCAAGGGGGCGCGTGTTTCGTGCGCCGAGATCGGATGCATCGCGGAGGCGCAGGACGGGGCACACGTCTTCATCGAGCCCGAGCCCGTCGCGACGAGTTCAGGGGCGATCGTCAAGGCCGCCTCCATCATCAAGGAAGCGATCGGCCCTCACTACATCGTCCCGCTGTGCGACCGGCACCACCGCTCCACGACCACCCGCACAGTCGACCGCGCTGCGCTCGTCTCCGCCAACAGGGAGAAGACCTGCGAGCAGCCTGTTGCTCGAAGGTGAAGCCTCGATGATGCAGCGCGCGACGTGCTCCCCGGTCAGGCTCGTCGACATGAACACCATCCGACAGGCACGAGTAGCGAAGGGTTGGTCGCAGCAGCAGCTCGCTGAGGCCGCTCAGTTGAGCCGGGTGACAGTCCAGCGCATCGAGCGGGGCTCGACCCACATGACCCAGGAGACGGCCGCATCGCTCGGCGCAGCCCTCGGGCTCGACGGCGCGTCGCTGCGCTACACCGAAGGAGTCGCAGGCGCCCTGACTCAGGTCATGGCGATCGTGAACGAGCGGCACGCGACACCATCCGAGCTCGCAAGGCTGCCGTCGTCGGAACGCGCGACGATCGCTGCGTTCCAGGAAGCACGCGCCGAACTGGCACGAAGCACGGACGCGCTCGAAGCAGCGGGGGTCGCGTTCACGAAAGCGCTGGAGGGCGTCGGGCAGGCGGCGGCGCTCCAGCACGCCGCGTTCTTTGGCTACCTGCGCCGCATCGACGACGAGGACGCACGAGCGGCTTACGAGGCCACCGTGATCGTCCAGTCGGAGCAGCAGGCCGCTCTGACTGCGGCGCAGGCGAACTGCTCGGCGATGGGTCAGCGCCAGATGGAAGCCCTTGGGCACTTCGTCGAGACCGGGATCGCTGTGAACCGCCTGCTCTTTCGCTTCATCTAGCCCTACCGCGCACGAGCCCGCCGCCCGCGAACGCACCACGCGCATCGAGCACGACGTCGAGCGGCTCCGTCGTTGACTCGCGCGGGATCTGGAAGAGCACCTCTCGCCGCACCCAGACCCCCGGCATCATCTGATCGCCCCCTCGCTCGATGCGCATGCCGCTCAAGATCGCGTGCCGCGTCGCTTCCTCGTCGGGCGTGAAGCGCCGTCCCTGGGCGTCGCGCAACGCGACGACGACGCTCCCCATCGAGCTCTCGACGTTGTCGGAGTCGTTGCGCTCGCGGAACTCGACGACGACGTACGTGGCGCCCTCCGACGCGGTCACGCTGATGAAGCTGTTGCCGATGCGTCGGCGGAGCCGCAGCCGATCGAAGGTGTACGAGTAGTCCGACCCCATAACGAACTCTTCGCCGAGGTCATGAGCCGTCTCCGCGGCCTCGGGCTCGGGCTCGGGGGCCGTCGTCTCTGGCGGAACCGTCGGCGGCGGCGGCGCTTGCGCAGCTGCCGCAGCAGCTCGTGCCTCGGCCTCTGCGACGCGTGCACGATCTTCCGCAGCGATCACCTCGGGCGAGACGCACTCGTGATCGGACGCGAGCGCCGGCAACCCTCCCTCGCGCAGTCGGAACACACGCGGCGGGAGGCACGCTGCACGATCTGCATCGAGCCTCGCCCGCTCCTGCGCTCGGTACTCGTCGCCGCTCGGCGCGGTCAGCATCGTCATGCAGCAGCACGAGCACGGCGCGAGGACGACAAGGGCAGCGAAGCTGGCGAGCAGGAGCTTGTTCCGCGTGGTCACACCGCAAGGATAGGAGAGGTTCGGGATCCCGAACCAGCCCCCCTAGCTCGACCGATAGCGTCGCGGCCCTCATGGCCCGGCCCCGGTCACCGAGCCCGAAGCACCGCACGACGCCCGATCCTCTCGCGGCGAAGATCGGCGCTCGCATCCGTGAGCTGCGGCAGGAGTCGTCCATCACGTTCGACGCCTTCGTCGAGGAGCTGGGCGCCGGGCGCGGCTACGTGTCCGAGCTCGAACGAGGGCTCGTCATCCCGAGCGTCACGATCCTCGCTCGCGTCGCCGACATCCTCGACGTGACGATGGGCGACCTCGTGCTTGTTGGGGGCACGCCGCGTGAGCAGGTCTTCGACGCGACCCGGAAGATGCCTGCCGCCGTCGTGCGTCGCCTTGCTCGCGATCTCGGCGGCGGCCGTCAATGACCGGGTGCCGGACGGCACGATCCACCAGCTCGTTCACAAGCGGTCCATCCGGCACATCGGCAGGCGCTTCGTGAGGTTCAGCCGTGCTGCGAGTCGAGCCTGGCTCGAAGAGCACGCGGTCGCCGTGAACGCCCAGCGTTGACGTCGAAGCGTGGCGCACCGAAGATCGCCGCGTGACCACCGAGCCGAAGCCATCGACTCTACGGAAGCTTTTCCTCCTGTCCGGCAATCGCTGTGCCTTTCGCGGCCGTGTTGAGGACGAGAGGTGCGCCCGAGAACTGCTGATCGAAGACACGATCACTGGCCAGATCTGCCACATCAGCGCGGAAAGCAAGGGTGGGCCGCGCTGGGACGAGAACCTCAACGACGAGGATCGGCGTTCCTTCGGCAATCTGATGCTGATGTGCGGAGACCATCACAAGCTCGTCGACACCCAGGTGTCCGACTTCCAGCCAGACATGCTCTTGCGCTGGAAGGAGGAGCACGAGGTCGCGAACCGGAGCCGCGACGTGCCCGACGTCGGAGACCAGGTACTCTGGCAGTTCGTGCAGAACACGCTCGTGATCAACACGAGCGATTCCGCCGCGGTGGCGATCGCCACCGGTCCCGGCGCACACATCGAACAGCACATCTCTCACCACTACTACGGCGCCTCCAAACCCCAAGTCGCGGCGACCCCTCCTGCGAAGCAACCCGAGCCGTACCATCGGCCAGGCGACATGGTCTGGAAGGATGGAGTGCTCGCTGCGCACTTCGAGGGCGACGACGGGGAGGACTGGCGGCTCTCGGTTGGCCCGGTGTGGGCTGCCGAGAGAGCGGCCATCCATCGGTGGCACTACGGGACGCCGCGCTTCATCGATCGGCCGAACATCAACGACTCTTCGCTCCTTGCCCTCGCCACGAGACTGCGCGAGATGTCGCCGCGGTCACGGGAGCAACTTGAGCCGTTCGAGCGGCAGGTTCTCGACCACATCGCCACGCAGGCCGCACTCGGAGATGGTGGTTGGGTTGGCGTGCGAACGCTGGGGCACAAGTTCGACTTCGAGCCCGGCGACGAGAGCAACGCCCTCATCGATCAGCTCGTGCCCCGCCTGCTGGAGCGAGAAGTGCGGCAGCTCCATCCCATCTACCGCGTCACGCTTGCCGGTCTGCTTGCCTCGGCCGAGGCCGACCGGACTCTGCGGATGCTTAGACACACGCTCGCAGCGATCAGGGCAACGTACCAAGACGACCCCGAGATGGGCATCTGGTCGTGGAGCCGCGTCTGTGAGTTCGGCGGATACTCGAACGCTAGCGGCGAGAATCCAGAGCGTGACTTCGCGTGCGCGGTGGTCCGCGGTGCCCGATGGTCCACCAACTACCATCGCAATGCGCACGTCGGAGGACACGCGTGGAGCGTGATGATGGATATCATTGTTCCGCTCGCCTCATGCGCGGACCTATCCGAGTACTTTGCGAAGCTGCGGCTCGCAAAGATCCCTCGCCCGTCCTTGACAGCCCCGTTGCGGATAGTGATGGAGCCGTGAGGCATTCGCTCGGCCTCTGAAGAGGCCGAGTGCCGCCGTCCGCGTCATTCTGCGTCGGGTCGCGCCCAGTGGGTCTCCGCCGCGAACTCTAGGAACTGGGTGACGAGTTCGACAAGCCGCTCGTGGTCGAGGTCCTCGGCTTCGAACGTGCCGAGCCGCTTTTCGCGACTTGCGACAACATCCTCGTCGCGGAACCGAACGCTGAAGGAGAACGCGACCACTACGACGAGACCGTTGAGGCGCGTCTGGAAGGCGAGTTGAGCCCCAGAAGACACGGCCGATTCGAAGGATCCGTCGCGGGAGACGCTCAGTGGCGCCGGCCCAACCCCGAACCGGAGACCCACGCGGCGCGGGTGCTGGTCCACGTACAGTTTGTGTCGCGAAACGAAGGGGTGGGTACCCATCGTCTTCACGATCTGCTTCAGGCTGTCGCGCAGGCGATTGCTCACGTCGGACCACGCAGCGTGACGGTTCAGCGCTGCGTCCTCGTGGGAGGCGAGCTTGGTGAGTGCAGCTTGCATCTTGTCGGATTGGTCCATCTCATCTTCCCTTCGCGCGGAGGTGCGTGAGCCGACGATACAACCAACCGCGGCCCGCTGCGAGGCCCCCCCGAATCGCAAACATCGTTGACCTCGACCGTGCTCGCGCGCGAGAACGTCGCCGATGAACATCACCCCCGAGATCGAACGCCGCATCGCTTCCTTCGTCGCTGACCTCGACGGCCTCGTCCGCACCGCTGCCCTCGAAGCAGTGCAGGCCGCGCTGGGCGGCAAGGCTCCCGTCGCGAAGGCGCCCGCGGCAGTCGCGCCGAAGGCGGCGCCGGCCGTGAAGTCCGCAAGCACCAAGGCGTCGGCGCCGAAGGCTCAGCGCAAGGGCGGGAAGCGCGACCCCCAGGACCTCGCCAAGCTCGTCGACGCGGTCGCCGCACACATCGCGAAGAACTCGGGGCAGGGCGTCGAGACGATCGCCAAGTACCTGGGCGTGTCGACGAAGGAGCTGGCGCTCCCGATCATCAAGCTCCTCGACGCGAAGAAGATCACTCGCAAGGGTCAGCGCCGCGGCACGCGCTACTTCCCGGCGAAGTAGTCTCACGCAATGACCGACCCTGATCGCAAGCCCGTCTCGCCGGACTTCGAGCGCGCCTTCCGACAGCACGTCCGGGAGATGCGCGAGCTGCCGTACTCCGACGAGTTCCCCGAGGTGGTGTACCAGGACCACCTGCCGCTGGCTCACGCGCTTGCTTTGCCGGGAACGGTCAGCAGTGCAGAACGTCAGCAGATCATGGAAGAGTTCAGGCGAACGATGCGACTCATGGAGACAGCACTGGAGATGCGTCTCTTCGAGCCCTCATCGGCCCAGCTTCGAGAACCCGAAGTCCTCGCGGGCGCGGTCAGCGGTCGGCTCTCGTACTACTACCACTCGTTCCGAGTGGCTGAGATCTACGGGAAGGACAGCGCCGACGAGCTTGAACGGAGCGCATCGGGTCATCGCGCCGACGAGCGGACGGAGGCAACGATGCGGCTGCTGAACCTCTTCACGACGAAGCCGCGCGGGTAGTTCTCTACTTCTTCACGGGCTCTTCGAGCGGCGCTGCGGGTTGCCGTACAGCTCGAAGAGCGTCTTGAGCGTGCCCACCACCGACGTGTACGTGACCATCGCCAGCGCGCCGTTGCCCGCGTACTGGAGCACGGCGCCTGCGACCCCCTCCGAGTGCAGCGCCTCGATCACCGGCACGCCGGGCACGAGCCCGATCAGCGCACCGACGATCAGCGCGTGCACCTTGTACGTCACCGCGTAGACGCCCTTCCATCCGCGGAACGCGACGTGACCGTCGGCGTCCTTCGGCCAGCTCTTCTTCGGCCCCAGGATCAGCGCCTTCGCGACCTCGCCGAGCGTGCCCACGATCAGCACCGTGATCCACGTGCTCGGGTGGCCCAGCCACGACATCAGCTCGTCCATCGTCGTCTCCTCTCAGCGTGCGTCGCCCATCGCCTTCACTTCGAGGTCGCGCATGCGGTCATCGAGACGGCGCAGCTCGTCCTCGTGGTGCTCGACTCGCGCTCGCTCGGACCCGACCGTCACGGCTGCGCCCACGACGGTGACCGCGACCGTGGCCGAGCCTGTGAGGACCGCGATCACGAGTCGGACCATCCACGCCTTGGCGGTGTTGATCTCCGCACGCACAGCTGCGACGTCGCGACGGATCGCGCGGATGGCGAACTGGTTCGAGAGGACCGCGAGCGGCAGCTCTTCCGGCGTCGGCGGGATGAGCTTCGAGCTGTCGGGCACGTCGTCGAAGTCGAGAGCGGCGTTGCTCATCAGAACCCCCAGCGCGCCTTCGCGTAGTTGGTGATCGCGGTGATCTGCGCACCCGACACGGCACCCCCCGAGACGATGATCACCTCGCCGATGTAGAGCGGGGAGCCCGACGCGGCCGTGAAGTACCAACTGCCGATCTCGTACCCCGCGGACAGGCTGTACGAGCTACCGGGCGCGTAGGTGCCATCGAGGGTCCCATCGATGTAGCGGCGGACGTTCGTCCCGTCGTAGGTCTTCGCGATCACGTGCGGCGAGTTGTCGATCGCGCCGGCCGAGAGACTGTTCGCGCTCGCGTCGCCCGCACCGCCCGACCAATACTTGCCCGAGTACATGCCGACGGCGCTCGTGTAGAAGCCGACCTGGTCCCAGCCGATCGCGGCCCAGCCCGTGTTCGACGAGCCGCTCACCAACTGGCCGACGGCGATCACGCAGTGCGCGCCGCTGCCGATGGCCGCGGGGTACGTCGTGTTCCCGAGGATCCTGTACTGGCCCGTATGGTGGAAGTGCATCGCGCCGCGACCATCGAAGGCAGCCGCCGCGTACGTCGGTCGCGTCTGGAGCCCCTGACCCACCGCGTTGCGAGCGTCGGGGCCACGGTCGTACGCGTACTCGACGGCCTCGCCGTCGCTGATCGAGCCTGCCGCGTTGTCGCGCAAGTGGGTGCCACCGAGCGCGTCGATCCAGATGACGTTGAGCCCCGCGAAGATGCTCAGCGGATTGTGGTTCCGACGCTTCCTCGCGCCCCATGTCGCCGCGAAGACCATTAGAGCAGCCACCAGTTGCCCTCGACATCCCTATAGAATGTCCAGGAGAGCATGTCGGCCGAGTCCGAGTCCGGGACCTCGAAAGGATCGGTGGAGTCTTCGATCTTCTCTGCCCCCGAAGGGTGCAGGATGAGCTTCATCCCCGAGACGGTGTTCTTCTTCTTGACGAGAGTGACGCGCGGAATACCCACCGTGACGGGCGGCATCGTCGGCTCCTCGTCGCCGTCGAAGGGGTGGAAGAGAATCACATCCACATCGGGGAAGTCTTCGGCGGCGTTGGGGATCGCACCCTGGCGCGGGACCTGGGGACTGACGAGGTCCCAGCGACCATTGTAGGCCAGAATCCAGCAGCGGTATCCTCCGGTGCTGCGCGAGTAGGGCAGGACCATCGCCTGGCCCGACGCGCCGGACGTCGCCCCACCCACGCCAACCACAGAGTACGCGCTGATCGTGTCGGATCCAGAGGGCTGGGCTGTGATCGGATAGGCGGTATCCCCGGACTGCGTGATCACGAGGACCATCCCGTTGACCCCAGCAGGCAGGTTGATCGTCGGGGCGGTAGCGGCGATCACGCGGAGGAGGAGGCCCCCACCGGGGATCGTCGGGGAGATCGTCGTCGCTGACGAGGACGTCCCCGTCCAGCCGTCGGACGTCCCGTCGCCGGTGCCGAGACGATGCCAGACTGCTTCATCCTCCGTCGCGTCGAGACAGATCCATGTGTTGACCGTGACCTCGTCGATCACCTGCCGCCAGATCGTTCCGACACAGAAGCCTTGGGTGCTGTCGTTCTCACTCGACGGCGCTTCATCAGTCGTCACCGAGCGGCCCGCCACCGTCGAGGTGTGCCACGCCGGACCGTCTCCGGTCATGCCGGTGACGATCCACACCAGAGGGTCCTCGCTGACGTCGGTGATCCCGATGCCGGCAGAGATTCCACCGGGGAGGACCCTGTTCCCCGGCGTGAAGTCGATGATATCACCCGACTGTGGGACCAGAGTGATCGCCCGAGTCGGAGAGAGGAGGCGGATGATGTAGACGCGCCCATCCGACGCGGCCGGGAGCGTGAGCGACGCGGTGTCACCCACGTCTACGACCGTGTTCCGGTCCGGGAGAGTGACCGAACCGCCCTCCGTCCAGATGTGATCGAAGCCCGCCCCCAACGCGGTTCTCAGATTCGCGGCCGTGATCTTCTTCGTCTCGACCTCGGAGGTGTCGTCGACCACGAAGAGGTCGTTATCGGCGAGCGTGGTCAGCTCACCCGGCAGGCCAGTGATGGGCGTCGGCATGTGTCACCTGTCGTTGCGGGGTCCAACATCGCTGAACGCGACGTAGACGCCGAGCAGTTGGTCCGTGGACGCGAGCGACCCTGTCGGACCGAGCACGGTCACGTAGAAGGAGTCGTTGCCCGTCACCGTGTAGGCGAGAGACGAGAGGCTGATCAGCTTGTAGCCCGTGCCCGCGTCGGCGTACGTCGTGGAGCCTCGTTGCGTCGCCGTCGGTGCCTCCGCCAGCGCGAAGTTCAGAGCGCGCGTGAAGGCTCGGACGCCCCACCGGTTCGTCTCAGTGCGCGAAGCGCTCGCTCGCGTGAGCACGCGAACCTGGTTGATCACTGAGGCGGGTGGGAGCGGTACGCGGAACGTCACGAAGCCAGCGTCCACGCGCGGCACGAGAACAGGAACGCTCGCGTCGAGGTTCGGGTAGAAGTCGAGGACACCCGACGAGGCGGCCGACGGGAATCCCTCTTCGGGGCCGAACTTGATCGAACGGCTACGGACGCCCTCGTGATAGGTGTATTCGCCGACCGCGTTGTTGAGGCGCTCGTGGAGGAAGCGTGTGCGGTTCGCCAGCACTTCAAGCGGCGCGCGCGCGCTGTCACCGTCGGCGGGATCGGCGTCCGCCATCAGGTTGAACGGAAGCGTGAACTCGTCCTCGGGCTCGTACTCGTACGGCATCAGGCAACCTCGCTGACGGTGATGACCTTCGCGCCCTGCTCGCCCCAGGTCGTCGTGATGTCGCCCCACTGCGGCACGGGCTGCGGGTAGGACCAGAGACGGTGCTCGTCCCAGAGCAGCACCACGAAGATCCGCTTCACGTGCGCGGCGCTCCACTCACGTGGGATCGCCGTGAAGATGTTCTCCTCGGCTGGCGTGATGTCGCTGGGAACGATCGACGCAGTCAGCGCCAACGGATCGCCGTCGAGCGTCGTGAGGATGTCGTCTGCGAGCGTCGCGAGCGTGTCTCCCGGCAGGGCGATCGTGTCGGGGACGTAGAAGAAGACCCAGAACTGCGCCCACTCCTCGGAGCCGTCGGCCTCCCACGTGATCGCGTCGCGCGTGATGACGCCGTCCTCGTCGATCCACCGCCTCGTGCCCGAGTGGTAGACGACATCCTTCCGCCCCGGCAGCCACGAGTAGAAGAAGTGGTGAAGGTTCCAGAGCAGTGCGTACGGGCCACCGCGGATGCGGTGCATCTCCCACCAGATGCGGAGTCGAGTCGCGTACGTCTCCGCGCTCTCGCCAGGGCCTCGACGGATGCGTCGCTCTCGACCGATGCGAGCCAGCGAGGAGCTGTCGATGTTGTTCGGGAAGCGATGCCGGACGGCCTTCGCGACTCGCGTGACGAGGCTGTCGATCGCCTCGCCGAGCGATCGCATGAACTTCTCGCCGACGATGCGCGTGAGCCACGGCGGCACCGAGCCGAGGAGCTGCTTCGTGTAGAAGGTCGGCAGCGCCATCACACCACCCCAAGCGACGAAACGAGATGGATGGTCGCGGAGACGGACCCGAGGAGCGGCGCCTGCGTCGCGGAGATCGACGTGTTGCCGGCGGGCGCGGTGAGGTCGAGGCGCAGCAAGCGCTCCAGGCCCACGACGCTCGTGATCGCAGCAGCGATCGCCGACCGGTAGACGTAGCCGCCATCGACTGCGGGGAGCAGCTCACCGCCGATGGGCACGTCGCCCAGGTACTTCGCGAGCGCGGCACTGATCGCCGTCTCCAGCTCGGCCTCGGTGAGACCGATCGCGGAGTCCACCCACAGCTCGTAGTTGACGCCGATCGTCGTCGTGGTCGCGCTGTGCAGCCGCGCCGTGATGCAGAGCGGAACGGCCTGCTCCTGGATGTCGCGATCGATGATCCCGAGGTCGGTGTTCTCGTCGCCGACGGTGCCCGTCACCACGCCGTCCGCGTCGGCCACGTACACGTCGATGCCACCGACACCATCGGGGATGCAGCGCACTCGGGTGACGCCGATCGCAGTGCCGTTCGCACGCTTCGCGCTCCGTGCGAGGTACGAGTACGCGTCACGGGGGCCGTTGGGCGAAAGGACGCCTGTCTTGGCCCGTGCGCGTGCTCGCAGCGCTTCGTTCTTCTCGACGTCCGACCCCACCAGCGCGACTGCGTTGGTCACCGAGCAGCCGACGAACGTCGTCACGAACGTGGTGATCGTGCCCGCGCCGGTCGAGCTCGCGGAGCCCGCTTCATCCGCTCGAACAGGAACGTCCGCATACACACCCGGTGTCGCTGCGAGCGAGAAGACGGCAGTCGAGCGGTAGGTCTTGCCCGCCGCGTTCTTCACCACGAGGTCGCCGGGCTGGACGGAGATGAAGCTGCCGGCGCCCGTCGTGTTGGTGACGCGGACGATGCCGGTCGCGAACGCCTCCTGGATCCTCGTCGTCCCGTAGACGTGCGTCGCGACGAGGTCGAGCCACTCGTCCTGAGCGAACTCCAGGAAGCCGCTCTTCGCGATGAACGCAATGAGGACCGTGAGGGCTGCGAGCACGATCGCGAGCGCGGTCACGATGGTCCGCACGACTGCGCCCGGCTTCCAGTCGCTGGTCGTGAGGCCGCGACCCGACATCGCCGCGTAGATGGCCGTCTCGACCTGCGCTGCAGTGAGCGGCTGGACGAGTTCGTCGATTGAACTCACCGGGCACCTCGAAGCTCTTCGAGAAGCACGCTGGCCGACGTCACCGCGAGCACGAGGGTGAACGGACCGAGACGCGAGTCACGGGGCGTCACGCGGAGCTCGACCGCGAGACTCGACCCCGTCGGGCTCGGCGTGACGGTGACGGACACGCTCGCCAGCCTGTCGTCCTTGGCGACCTCGCTTCTTACGTTCGAGGCCAGCGCACGAACCTCCAGCGCGGTGACGCCTCGGTTCAAGTAGGACGCGAGGTCGAGTCCGTAGTTCCGATCGCGCAGGTCGACGCTGCGCAAGTCGGGCAGCGAGCCGCGCGGGGTGGTGAGGCGACGAACGATCGACTCCGCGAGCAGTCGTTGCCCCGCGACCTCGTCCATCCCCTCCGTGAGGTCTTCACCGCACGAGAGGTCGGAGCCCCAGCCGATCGGATCCGTCGGTGGCTCCGCGACGCGCGTCAGCTTTGCGACGTCCGATGCGATGGCGTCGAGAACGATCTGGCTCATGACGCAACCGTCTTGCTCGTGCCGAGCGCCGCCGCGGTGGGTGCGACGAAAGGCGTCGGGAACGACGCTCCGCCCGAGCCCGGAACGAACGCGTTGATCGTCGCCTGCACCTGCGAGAACGCCTGCGCCACGTCCTCTGCGTAGGCGAGCTTCTTCGTCGCTCCCGCACCGAGCACGACAGACGCATTCGCGCCCGATGCATCGAGCGTCAGCGTGGTCGGGACGTGTCCGCTGCCACCCTTGGGCGCGAAGCCGCGCACGATGGGCTTGCGACGGTCGCCGTCGATGAACTCGACGAGGAGCTGTGCGCCCGCTGCGACCTCGCACGACGCTCCAGCGATGCCGGGCCACACGCTCACCGGTCCGATGTCGGGCAGACCCGCTGAGCGCTCGACGGGCTGCACCTCCAGCCGGCCGTCCACGTTCTGCCGCACGACCTGGTACGTCCAGACACCGAGCAGTCGATCAGCACGAACCCGATCGACGAACCTGGTGAGCGCACGAGCGAGTCGCGACGCTGAAGTCGATGGAGCTCCGCACCACGCGCGAACCGTCCACGAGCCGCCCTCGATCTCGATCTCGTACGAGCGAATCGTGAGCGGCGTGTCGAGACGCTCCGAGAGAATCGAGCCGATGCCGATGTCTCGGAGGTCGTCGACCGCGAGCGTGACGAGCCTCTGCGCCGGGTCCACCTCCAGCACCTCGTAGGTGTCGGGGTCGGCCTGCTCCTCGTCGCGCGTCGCGATGTGGGTCTCGCCGTAGAAGTCGACCCACCAAGGAACGCCCGCAGCGACATCGGCGAGGGTCACACTGGCGGGGCCGCGCGACCGCACGTAGTCGGCTCCGAGGAACGCACTCGCGACCTCGACGCGTCCCAGCGTCTCTCCTGCTTCACGCGCAGCGGCCTCGGCGACGGTCGACGCACGCACGCCGCTGTCGGAGTGGTAGCCGCGTGCTTCGAGCTCGCGCGACCAACCTCCACCGCCGCCCACGAGAACGAAACGGCCAACCTGTGCATTCGAGCCCGACCGAGTCGCATCGATCGTTCCCGTGAGACGCAGCTCTCCGAGCGCGAGCGTCGCGCTTCCCGAGATGGCGGGAGCGCCCTCCATTTCGATCTCCGCGAACCAAACGCCCACGCCAGGCACGACGACGCGCCCGCGCGTGATGCGTTCACCGCTGAGGAGTGCCCACGGCGTCGTCATACGTCGGCCCCTGCAGCGAGAGCTGCGATCGTGCGTGTGTTCTCTTCGATCTCTCGCTGCACCGGCGTCAGCTCCTCACCGGTGTCGGCGCCTCGCGGCGTGCTCACTGCGGGCAGCGGTTCGAGGTACTCGATCAGCTCGATCTCGACGGCCCACGTGCCCTTCTCGTCGACGGGCGCGGGCTGACTGACGCTCGCGACTGCGACGGCGCGGATGTCCATCGCCGCGAGGATCGGATGCTCGATCTCCAAGTGCGTCGCTCGCTCGCCGAGCGGTGCGCGTCGAACGATCGGAGCGAACGCAGTCCAGTCCGCCCAGTCCTGCACTGTCGTGAGCGTGAGGATTAGCTTCCCCTGCGCAGGCTCGAACCCGCGGTAGCGAAGGCGTGCACCGCTGAGCGCGGGCCCCTGGCGGATGTCCCAGCGCGATCGGTTCTTGAACCCCTCCACGCGACAGATGCCGGGCGTTCGCTGACCCGCGATCGTCGCGTAGTCCTGCGGAGCGGAGAGCGGGCTCCAGGTGCCACTCGTCACCGGTGCGACGGGGTCAGGCATCGGCGCCTCCCGTCTCAACGAGCACGCCCAAGAGCGCTCGCTCGACCTCCTCACGGATGCGGTCGGCGATGTTCGTCGGCGCCTGTTCACTAGTGCCGACGGTCACGTTGATGCCGTCGATCGAGACGTAGACCGCACCGACACCGCTGCGTCCGCCGGTCGCACCGACCGCACCGCCCTGCGGCACGTTTGTCAGGCCATCGATTGCGCTCGTCGAGACGCTTGCCTCCGCCTCGACACCGACCGCGAGACCACGAGGGATCTGTCGACCGAGCTCCGCGAAGACACGCGACGGCGAGCGAATGTCGAGCGCCGTACGCAGCGCCTCGGTCATCCCCGTGCCGATCGTGGTGACAGCCTTCCACGCTTCGGACGCGCGACCCATGAGGCCGCCGACGAGACCATCGATCAGGCTCCGTCCGAGCGTGCGCCAGTCGGTGCCCGAGAGACGCTCGTACATCTGCGTCACGCCCATGCCGAAGCGGACGAACGCGTAGCCGACAGCGCCGACGACGAGAACGATCGAGCCAAGTGCCGCGGCGAGCACGCCAACGACTGCGACGGCGCCGAGCAGCGAGATCGCGAACGTGCCAACCGCGACCTGTCCCAGCGTGGTCCACGAGACGAAGTCCGACAGCCCGCTCGCCGAACCACCGAACGTGCGCGTCATCGCGTTCCTCACGCGGAGGACCGCGATCACTATGCGCTGCGTCTGGAGGACCACGCCCTCGAAGAACTCGCGGAAGGGAGAGCCCACCTCCGAGACGCCATCGAGCAACGGCTGGAAGAGCGCCGAGAGCATCGTGCGCAGTGCTCGACCCGTGACCGTCGTCTGCGAGAAGACGGAGAGGATCTCGTCGAGCGCCCCCAGAGCACCGTCGAGGTCGATGCCGGAGAACAGACCCTGGAACGACTCGCGGAGGCGCTCCATCTGTCGGTCCCACGACAAGCCCATGCGACGAGCAGTCCCACCGAGTCGACGTTCGACGTCGTCAGCGAGACCGCGCACCGATCGACCCGTGCGAGCTGCACCGATGGCCATCGCGCGGAAGCGATCAGCCATGCCCTCGCCCTGCACCGCGCTGACGGTCGAGATGCCCTGGAGCGCATCCTCCAGCGTCTGACCACGGAGGCCCGCGCGGTAGAGTTGCTCCGCGTACCCAGCGACACGCGAGCGCGAGATCGCAGCCGAGCCGGACACCGCATCGATCGAGGCTTGAAGCTCCGACGCTGAGCCCGCTGCCCTCGTGTACCAAGAGCGGATCGAGACGAGTCCCTCCAGGTGCAGCAGCTCGTTCCTTCGCGCGTCCGCTGCCGCGAGGCCGTACTGGGTGAGGGCGATCGCTGCCTGTCCGACCGCGGTCACCAGCCCCGCCAGAACGCCGATCGCAACGACTGCACCCGCAGCAAGACCCGCGATGCCCAGCATCGCCATCGAGGAACCCGAGAAGAGCGCGCCGAGCTTCGATGCTCCCTGACCGAGTGGACCGGGCAGCTTCGTGAGTGCGCCGAGCAAGTCGTCGAACCCTCCAGCGGCTTTGTCGGGCTTCAGATTCGCCAGGCTGCCGCCGAGCTGCAGGAACTCCGCCTGTGATGCGCCGATCGACTTCTTCAGCGCGTCCGCCTTGTCGCGAAGCTCCTTGAACGCAGCCGAGCCGGTGAGACCCCCAGCCTTGAGGCGACTCATCGCCGTCTGGATCCCTCGCAGCTCGTTGGTGCCGCCGAGGATCGACTGCTTGAGCGCGGCGAGCGATTCGGCAGCCGTCCGCGACGGCGACGAGACCCCATCACGGAGTTCGACTGCGAATGTCGCTGTGGTCTCGTTCGCCGACATCACTTCTTCTTCGGTGGCGGGGTCAGCAGCGTTTGGATGTTCTCCAGTCGCTTGAAGGCTTCAGCGATCAGCAGGAAGCCAACGAAGGACTCGACCTCTTGCTCTTCGTCGAACGTGCTCGGGTCCGTGGTCAGGGCTACGCGCAGACAGTCAGCCGCACGTCCGAGCTCGGTGCGGGTCTCGCGAAGTAGCCCGTCTACTTTCCCGATCGCTCTCTCGCGCCTCCACGAGCGAGCTTGCCGAGTGCGTCGATGATCGCTCCGCCAACACCCGGCGAGTCCTCCAGCATCCGCTCCACCTCGGGCCACGTCGGATAGACGAGGCACGATCGAATGAACGCCGAGACGTCGGCTTCGCTGGTCTTGTCGCCCGTCGCCGCGAGCTTCTTCGCGTTCAAGTGGTGCGGCTTCTTCACCACGATCGCGCCGTGATCCGTGTCGATCACCGCCGTGCGTTCGACGCCGTGCTCATCACGACCCTTCGCGATGTGCGGCGCATCCTTGAGTGCCTGCTCTTCGAGCCGGGCGAGCTTCTCCAGTCGAGCGATCTCGACCGCACGCTCGGCAGCCTCGTCGAGCGCGGCACGTTCCGCTCTCGCCTTCGCGATGCGGTCCTGAAGCGCTGTGATCTCATCCGACATGGTTCATCCCTCCCGGTCAGCCGACGACGATGTCGCTGAAGAGCTTCTTGCCGTTCTCGACCACTTCGAGACACGACAGCTCGATGTCCTCGGCGGTCGGGTCGGCGCTCTGCTCGTTCGCCGCGGTCGACTTGAGGAAGCGACAGCGGTTCAGCTCGACCGTGATCGGCGTGTCGTCTGGCTCCAGGTACTGCACCACGATCGGGAACTCGGTCTCCCCGTACGTCTTGCCGTCGCTCGACTTCTTCGCGAGGTTGTCCTTGAGCTTCATCGCCGAGGACTTCCTCATCGTCAGCGTGACCGCACCGGGCGTGTACTGACCTCGCGTGCGACCGAGGGGCTTGCCGCCCTGGCCACGCACGAGCCCCTCTTCGATCGCGTGGTCCCACGAGACCTTCGAAATGCCGACGTACTGCTCGCCGTCGAGCGTGGTCTTCGTGCTGGCCCACGAGTGCGTGAAGCCGTTGATCCTGATGTCGTCTGCCGCCATGGGAGTGCTCCTCCGTCAGAGATGAAGTGGGGGTCGCGCTCAGACGGCGACGACGTTCAGTGCCGGGTTGGAGAAGCCCACGCTGAGCGAGACGCTCTCGGCGTAGGCCAACGGCACCACGCGCGCGTCCGCGCTGAGGTTCTTCGTGCTCAGCAGGTTCTCGTTCCTCGCGACCACGCAGTACGCATCGCTCGCCTTGGGCTTCGAGAGCAGTGCCGCGGAGAGACGTGCGTTCGCACCGGCCTCGATCGCGAGGGCCTCGCTCTCCAGGATGAAGCCGCTCGTGCGGTCGACGAGGATCGGGCTGTTGAGTCGCTCCTCGAAGTAGCTGCGCAGGATCTGGAGCGCGATGTTCATCACGCGCCGGTGCGGCAGGAGCTGGAAGTCCGAGCCAGTCGGGCAGAACAGCCTCGGCCGGTTCACGAACACGCCCGCGCGACGCTCCCAGGTGCGCAGCACGTAGAAGCGCGCCGATCGCGTCCGCGGTCTCGATGCCGATGCGAGCGCCCGCTGCGCCCTCGACGATCCACACGCGTCCCGCCATCGACGAGCCCGACACGTCGGCGGGAACCGCAACGACACCAGCGGCCGACCAGTAGCAGGGGCCTCCGATGTCGGTCGCATCGACCGTGTTCGAACCTGCGTTGGTGAAGAAGTGGATGCGCTTCGGGTTGAAGAGCTCGATCTCCACCGTCTTCGTGCCGTCACCCGTGAGTCCCTCGGTGAAACGGCCCACCGGGAGCAGGTTGGTGTCGACGGCGCTCGGCACCGCTTGGCCCTGCGTCGAGCCGGCCGTTCGATCGATGCATGCGGGTGCGCCGGGGATCGCGACCGCGCTGTTGGCCAGCGCGACGCGGAGCTTGCTGATGACCTTGTGTCCCATGTGCGTGTTCCTCTCGAAGTGAGTGAGTCAGTGAGTCGGGCTCACGCCTTCGTCGGCACGACAGCCCCGAAGCGCTGCTCGGCACCGACGTTGATCACGCCGTGCGCGAGCGGGTTCATGTTCATCCGCGCATCGAGCTGAGCCTTCGCGCTGGGTGCGAGCTGCGACGCCTGCGCCGAGCCCTGACCCTCGCCGAGCGTTGGCTGCACCGACGCCGCAGCGGCGAGCGACGGCACCGTGCGGGGCAGTGTCGCGACCATGTCGCGGACCATCGCCAGCGGCGCGGTCTGGAGCACCTTCACCAGCTCGGGTGCGAAGTCCGCACGCGAGGCGAGCAGCGTCTTGCGCTCGTTCTCCTCTTCGCGGCGCGTCATCTCCGCCCGGAGGCGATGCACCTCGGCGAGTGCCTTCGCCGCCGCCCCGGTCTCGTCCTCCTCTTCGTCGTCCTTGCTGGGCGTGGATTCGCTCTTGGCACTGAGCGCGGCGAGCGCGGCCTTGGCCTTCTCCTTCGCATCGTCCGAGGAGTCGGCGTTGTCGATGACGGCCTGGAGGGCCTTGATGATCTCGTCCATGGTCTTCACCTTCGGTTCGTCGGTCGTGGTCGTGTCGGGGGGCGCGCTCTGCGCCGAGACCGACGCGAGGAGCTGAGCGAGGTCGGAGACCTCGACGTCTGCGAGCTGCTTCGAGATCGCGTCGCGGCCGATCGCCAGCGCGCCGTCGAGCGCGCGGACCTGAGCCGCGGGCACTCCGCGCATCGTCTCGACGAGCGAGAAGAAGAGACCGCCGAGGTACTCCGCTGCGACCTCCGCTGCGGCGACCGCGCCGTCGCTGATCGGCACGTGCGGGTTCCCGTCCTTCTTGCGCTCACCCGTCGACACGACGTGAAACGCCATGCCCATCGCAGCGTCGGCGCGCGACTGATCGACCAGCATCTCGTAGACACCGATCGAGCCGACGACGCTCGTTGCGGTCACGGCGATCCGCTCCGCCGCACAGGCCAGCGCGTACGCAGCCGAGCACGCCGAGCCATCGACGAATGCGAGCAACGGTACGCCAGCGGCCTGACAGCGAGAGCGCATCGACTGCGCGGCCTCGAAGCAGCCCTGGGCGTAGCCGCCGGGCGAGTCGAGCACGAGCACGACGGCGCGAGGCTTCGCGGCGAGGGCTGCGTCGAGGCGATCGAGGATCGCGTCGTACGAATCGAAGCCACCACCGCGTCGAGCGGTGAGTGGTCCGCGGACCGACACGAGCACGACGCCGTCGACGACACGGTTCTCCGCCGCAGCTCCGACGGAGAACGTTCCGCCGAACGCTCGACGGTCGAGCGCGAGCGGTCCTCGCGGCGCGAACTGCTGAACCGCGGTCATCAGTTCGCCGCCCCCGCGCTGAGTGCTGGCGCCTTGGTCGGCGCGGGCTGGATCGCGCGCAGTGGGATCGAGAAGTCAGACGCGAGCTGCTCAGTGTCGAGACGATCACCGTATGCGTCGCGGAGCTGCGTGACGGCCTGGGCGACCTGCCCGAGCGCCGTCGCCTTCTTCGCAATGTCGGCCGGTGGCGTGACATCCCACGAGACACACGCCGGATTGGCGAGCGCCGCGACGCCCCAGCGATTCACGACCCACGCAGGAAGACCCTGCGAGTTGATGGTGAACGCCACGGCGTTCGCCGTGGACTGGATCAGGTCAGCGCGGATTGACTTGTGCACGTCGGCGTTCGCGAAACCCACGCCACCGTCCGTCGTCACGGTCTGACCCGCGACGGCGATCGTCATCTCGGTGTCCGCCGCGGTGATCGTCGCGCGGAAGCTCTCGTGACCCCGCCCGTTGCTCTCCAGGAGCGTCAGCTTGTAGCCGGGGCGGAGACCGAAAAGCGTGTTCAACCCCCACGCGTTCGCGAGGCGTCGAAAGAACCCTTCCGCCGCGAAGTCCGACGCGCCGTTCGGTGCCTCCGCGACGAGCGCCGCATTCGCCAGCGTCGCCTCGTAGTTGTCCTTGGCGAGGCCCGCGTTCTCCTTGCGGATGAAGGCTCGCGCGATGGCCTTCCAGAGTGCCGCGTTCCACGGGGACACGCGACCGCCCGGCGTGTGCAGGATCCACCGACCATCACCGGGCGTGATCAGCAGCTCACCGATGATCGAGCGGTAGAACCACTGCCCCGTCATCCAGTCGTACCGAAGGAACTCCGGGTCGAGCCGAACGAATACCGGGTGTGCGCGACCGGGCACGGGGCGCATCTCGCCAACTCCGACCCCGAGAAGGAGTCCATCGGCGGTGAGAAGGCCCAGTTCCGCGGGCGGGAACATCTCGTCGAACGTCGAGCGCACCGCGCCGATCTGCGACATCAGCTCACGGACGATCTCGGAGGCGCCGGAGAACTTCTTCGGCAGTTGGATCAGACCGTCGGTGCGTGTCGAGAGGACGCCCGACAGGACTCCGTCGCGACGAGCTGCGCGCATGAGCCGAGCGGCCGGACCAAGGTCACCCGAGTCGGCTGCACGTTCAGCCGCTTCGAGGTCGGCCAAGTACCACTCGGACTTGGTGGTGGGCTGGGGCGCGAGCTGACCGCCCCACGCGTCGCGTGCTCGCTCAACGGATGCGGAGCCGAGCGACGGCAACGCCGCGACGCGGCCCCTCGGACGTTCGTACGCCGAGAGACCGAGCAGCGCGCCGAGTCGATCCAGCCAGCTCACGCACTTCGGTCTACGGTCCGTGGCCCCCGAGCAACTTACGTTCGCTCTCAATGTGACTCCCGCGTCCCATTGCACGCAGTCGGGGCCCGGCCGCAACCTTGCGGACATGACCCCGATTCAGCACTCCGAGCGAAGCTTCAGCATCTACAAGTCGCCGCACTACGCCGTCGCGCCGCGCGACAAGCAGGTCGTCGCGCATGTCTCAGTGACCATTCGCGCGAGCTTCGTCCCTCCCGACCACTGGAAGCCGGTGGTCGACATGCTTGCAGAGGCCATGAGCACTGTCCCCCAACTCCGAACGCTCTGGCACATCGATATCGCGTACGCCGACGACGTTCCCGACCGGCACCACGTCGAGGTGCGTGACGCCGTCGTTGCTGACGCATCAGTCCGCGACCGGCTCGACGCCGCGCTCTGGGAGGTCTGGTCTTCTGGGTCTTCGATCTGCACGAGGTGACTCACACCCGCGATCGATAGGCAGCGCGGCCACGCCAGAAGAACGGCAGGTCGCCCCACCACTCCGGTCGGATGCCGAAGTGCTCGTGAAGAGCAGCTCTCGACCGGGACGCTGGTCGCGAGCGACCAGAGCACCACATCGACACGGTCACGTGCGTCACCCCGACGCGACGCGCCACGTCGGCCTGTGCAATAGATTGGACGACTGCCAGCAGGGCATTCCGTCCGCGCGAGTGCGCGCGTGCCATCGCCGGTGTTGATGCGATCACCGTTGCCTCCCCCCGCGCTGTTCCGCCATCGCACGGTGCGCGTCGCGCGATCGTCCGGACGAACCGTCGTCGTGGGTAGAGAAGCCCTCCCAGCCACCGGCCGGCGTGCGAGCTGCGGCGAGTGCTCGACGATCGCGCTCGACAACGGCCTGGGCACCGGGCGGCAGCTGACCTCCGGGCTCGAGCCGCAGCGCCATCGAGTCCCAGCAGCTCAGCATCGCCGCATCCATCCGATCGGGGGAGCGTTCGAGGATGCGACGCATCTCTTCCTTCGGCGTCGCTTTCAATCTTTGGTCGACCTGCTCCGTCCACTGAACCGTGTTGAGCTCCTTCGCGAGCTTGTCGTCGTCTGGCAGCGAACCCGTGCGCATCCAGCGCTCGAAGTTGGCGATAACCTCGTCACGCACGCGCGGGTACGCCTGGGGCATGCGCTCCGCAGGCAGCGACGGCTTCACGGGGATGTACTCGAACGGCTTGCGCTGCCCGAGGCGGAACCGGTCGAGGTACTCGATGATTCGCGAGTGCACGACAGACCCGATCGATCCTTCGCGATCGACGACGACGACGGGCACTTCGCGCTCGCGTCGATCGCTCTCCACGACGCGGATGATCTCCGCGAGGATCGCGTCCTCATCCATCCCGCGCTGCGTGTCGATCTGGAGGATCTTGGAGCCGCGCCTCCGCGCGAACCCCGTCTCGTCACCGAGACCCGACACACCCGCCGGATCGACACCGAGGTACAGCCGACCCTCGCCGGGATCGTCGTGCCAGCGTGCGACGGCCTCGGCGATCGCGTGAACCGAGAACGCCGCGCCATCCTCCCCCAGCGCGTACTGACCCTTCACGTGCACGAGGTAGAGAGGCGAGTCCTCGCCCCAGAGCTCGCGGTACTCGTCGATCTTGGCCTGCGTCGCGAGGTGCCCGAAGCGCTCGCCGTTTCGATCGCGTGCTTGGGCAGCCTCTTCCGACGACAACTGAACGCGGTGGTACGCCTTGCCGCGCTTCTCCAGGTTGAAGATCTCGAAGAACCTGCCGCGGTTCTTTGTTGGGTTTCCGAGATATAGAACGCGGAGACCTCCGCCGAGTCCGTTGCCCTCGATCGCATCGAAGATGGCGTCATCCACGCCCGCGCTCTCGTCAACCACCCAGAGCTGCGGACCGCTGTAGCCGGACACCGACTCGATCGTCTTGGACGTGATGGAAACGATGCCTCGACCGTCGTCGGTGCCGCGGAGACCAGTCGTCGCGCGAGGAGAGAGGTCACCGTCGAGCTCCGCCGAGTGCGGACACGGACGCGGTCCGTCGGGATCAGCGAGGCGACAGTCGAGGCACCGCCCGCTCTTCTTGTGCAGGACGCTGATCTCGGGCCACAGGATCTTCTCGACCTGGGGCCCTCGCGGCATGTGGAGGAAGACGCGGCCGCCTTCGACAGCGGAGTAGAACCAGAGCGAAGCAGCCGCAGCGATGCGTGACTTGCCGGTCTTGCGCCCCGACGCCACGGCCACCTGGCCGACGTCACGGAGCGCGTTGAGGATCTCGACCTGGCGCGACCAGGGCTCAAAGCCGAGCACTTCCTCCGCGAACCGCACCGGCTCCCGCGCGTACCGCTCCGAGGGCCACCGCATGATGCGCGCCTCCGCGAGCAGCTCGTCGAGCATCACGGAGAGGTCGCCCGCCATGGTGCGACGCCCGTCGGGTGCGGACGGACGCTCCACGAGCCGCGCGAAGCGCTCTGCGGCGGGACGGGTCACGACGCCTCGGTCTCCGTGGACGTCGATGCGTCGTCCCATGCGGCCAGGGCCGAGAGCGCTGCAGCCACATCAGCGAGCGCGGCCGGATGCTTCACGAGCGTCGTTCGCAGTGCTTCTCGGATCCGTTTCCACGCCGGATGTGCACGAACGATCGCGTCCTCGGTCATGCGTTCGTCGCGTTCAAGCTGAGCTTTCAAGCGGAGTAGACGGATGCGCTCGTCGCTGCGCTTCGCGCGCTCACGCTCAGTGAGCCCGTCCGAGGCGACTCGGACGGCCGCGAGCATCACGTCAATCTCCGCGATCGCGGTCTTGGGTGCGAGTGCGGGTGGAAGCGGCGCGGGCTGTGCGGCTCCAGGCACGCGAGTCCACGCGTCGAGCGGGATCCCGAGAGCGTCCCGCAGCAGACGTGCGGATTCGGCCGCGGGTCGAACACGCCCAGAGCGCCAGGTGTCGATTCGCTGCGGAGGCACGCCGACGAGACCAGCGATCGCTGCAGGTGTCTCTTCGCGCGCGAGGAGCAGCCGCTGCCCTTCGTTCTGGACCGTGATCGGGTGGACACGCTTCCTCGTCACGTGGAATCCCCCGTTCTCAGTCTTGACGTACTGGCCCCCACGCGAACGAGGCGCTCCGCGGCCATCGGGACCTCACAGACTGTTGGAAGGGGGGTGCTGAACAGCAGTCGCATGGGTGAGGCCGTGTCGCCTCGGAGTTCAGCGACACACGCCGCGAGGATGTCTCTTGCTCGGTCCGGCACTCCCCTCGGAAGCACCGCGTTGGCGAGCATCGCGCCGAACAGAGACATCTGCCTCACGGCGTGGTCGAGTCTCGGGAGGCTCTCCGCGAAGCGCGATGCACTCGTGCCGTCGAACGAGTCCGCGCCTGCCAAGTGACACAGGTGGATGCGCTGTGCGCTGTTCACCCTCCCGACGTGGAAGTGTGCCCCTGACTCTCTCGCGACCTCACCCCAGGAGCGCATCGTGTCGAGCTTCCAGTTCGTGTCACCGCCGAGGAAGATGCCCACCCGCTCACTGAGCCACGGCCGCACGTCCCTCGGCGTCATCCCGTTCTGCACTGCGACCAGCAGCCGGTAGCGGCTCAGCTTCGGCAGCCACCTCTCCGCGAGCTCCAACGTCCGTCTCGCGTCCATGACCACGTCAGGCACCACGATCCAGTCCGCGTCATCCCCGACCAGTTCTACCGCGCGCTCGAACGCGCCGACGTCGAAGGACTCGCCGCGCTGGTGAGCCGTCCATGCGCCGTTGTCCAACGCGTAGCGGAAGCCCTCCGTGCGCAGCACGCCTCTTGCCGAGACGAGCAGACGCCAGTCCGCGTCACGGAGAGCCGCGAGGTTGCGACGCGTCCCGGTGCGTGAGGCGTAGCCGATCATGCAGCCCCGCAGCGCGGTACCATCCGCCGTACACGAGTCTGTGAGGAGGTTGCGCGATGTCCGAAGACACCAACGACGGGAACGAACTCGCGAAGAAGTTTCTCGAACCGGCGTACCGGTACGAGCGACTCGTGGCCACTCGCAGCGCGGAGATTCGCAGGGAGTCCGAGGAGGCGTACGGCGACGACCTGCGACTGATGCGTCTCGCGGCGCTGAGTGGAATCGCTCACCTGCTCTGGGAGCCCCCCGCCCGTCGCGGCCTCACCAACCCGTCCGTGAGCGATCGCCTCGTGCTCATCTGCGCCTTCGCGCAGGGTCTGCCGGTGACCGAACGACTGATCTCGGAGGGCCAATACGCCAAGGCCGCGGCGGCGCTGAAGCAGGACTTCGAGTCCTTGGCCAGAATCGGCGAGGTCATGAAGGGAACCCACAAGCACGGCGTCACCCCGAACGCGAAGGAAGCGCCGCCGGGGACGCAGCCGCTGTACGGGAAGCTCAACGCGCTCGCGCATCCGTCGCGAATCAACGTCCTGGAATCGACGCTCAGGATCTGGTCGGACGACGGCTTCGGGGGACTGGACCCCATCCCGCACTTCAAGCGCGAGCTGGCCACCGAGATGTTCGAGATGCATGCCTACATGCTGTACGCCGGTCTCGACGCGACTCTTACGGTGTTCCGAGAGATGTATCCGAGCGAACACGAGTTTCTCCGTCCTGCGATCATCGCGAGGCGCGCTGCAGAGAGTCACGGCATCCGAGCCGGCTTCCTCCAACCTCGCCCGTAGCTCCACGCTCCACCGCATCGGCGTGAAGGAAGAAGGTCGCGCCTTCTTCACAAGTCCACCAGAGTTCTCCGACCTCGACGAGGCGCCACAGCGCGAGATCGGGCTGCTTCTCGAACCACACGTCGGCGGAGGTGCCCGTCAGCTCGACGCACATCCGATGGAACGTCCGCGCGTGACCGTCGCGCATGAGCGTGCGGATGGCCTCAACGAAGTGCTCGACGCTCCCCGCGCGACGCCAGTGCTGCGAGTCGCGTTTCCCAGCTCCGCGCGCCATCGTCTCGTCGGTGTCCCATCCCCAGCGAATCAGATGCGTGTAGCGAGCGAGACCTGAGCGGTCGGGCGTGCCACAGCGGTACGTCCAGCGCGACTCACGCGACGCACCCGCGAAGGGGAGTGACCGCTGGGCGGTCATGACCACGCCCCCGCGACTCGCTCTGCCGCGACCCAGCGCGGCTCGTCTTCGCCATCGACGTGGACGAGCAGCAAGACGTAGGCGATCACGCCGCTCGGCCCAGGCCGCACACGGAGCGAGTGCCGCCGACTCCGGATGACCCTGCCGGACACGCGCCCGGCGTCGAGCTCGATGTCGACGGCGACCGTCATGACTCCCTCACGAGGTATGGCGCTCGCTCCGCCGCATCCGCCCCGCAGCAGCATCGACAATCGGGCGGCGTCATGTGCGAGCAGTCGTCGGTGTGCTCGACCCGCGACGAGATCGCCTGACCGAACAGACCGCGGTCGCGAAGCCTGAACGTCGTGCCTCGCAGCCAACCCTGGAAGTCGGCCTCGTCGGCTGGTCCCAGGAACGAGTCGGGCCTGCCCGCCCGATCTCGCCCCGAGGGGTTGATCCTGAAGCCGCGGAGCTTCGCCCAGTCGCTCCAACGACGATTCATCCACGTGATGAACCCCGCCATCTTCCCGCCCGGCCATGTCTGCTCGTCGACATCCAGCATCAACGCCGGGTGATGCCCGTGCGCGGCCGAGTAGCAGAGCCAGTGGGGGTTCCAGAGGTCCGCCACGCTCTACTCCCCAGTGAGCATCACGAGACACGTCCGCACCCCCGTGCCCGACGCCTTGAACGAGCCTTCGGGCAGCGACTCGATCGTCCCTCGCGCCTCGGACCACGCGCGAAACTCGCGGTGTCGGCGGTCCTGCCGGAACTCGATGCTCGCAGGCATGATCGCCCCGAGTCGTCCGCCCGGCCGGAGCATCGAGTACGCGTGTCGCACGTGATCGAGGTGGTCTCCGAGGCCCGACTTCAGAAACGGCGGGTTCATCGCCACGTGGTCAACGGGCTGCGCCTCGACAGACATGAAGTCGTCAGCGCCGCTCACGGTGAGACGCGGCTCCACCGCTGCGAGATCGATCAGTGACTGGCGACGCTTCGGATCGCGCTCAACCGCCACCACCATGGCACCGGCCGCGAGTAGCGGTCGAACGAGTGCACCGTCACCCGCGCTCGGCTCCAGCACCGTGTCGCCCGGTTCGACGCGAAGCTCGTCGACAAGGCGCTGCGCGAGACCCGCCGGTGTCGGGAAGAAGCCGAGGTCTTTCGGTGTGACGACGTTGCCCGCCGTGATCGCGAGGTCGATCAGCGACGAAGCATCCGTCCCCGAGGAGAACACGTGGGCTTTCGCTTTCCGATTCCATCGGCCGCCAAGCGCCTCCAGCGCATCGTTCGTCCGCGCGTACAGCTTCCGGTCGAGCATCCCCGTGAGGACGACGCGGTCGCCCGTGCACTCTGCGCGAGAAAGTACATCGAGAACTGCGGCGGAGAGCTGCATCAGACCCTCCGGGTCCGAAGGGCCTCGCGAATCCGGGCAAGGCCGTCACGAACGGTGCGAGCGTACGAGTCGAGGGCAGCGTTCAACCGGAGGGACGCCTCCTCCGCCTGCTGCGCTGCGTCTGCGCAACCGGAAGCACGTAGTGCAAGAGCCCCGTCACCTTGCTTGTCCATCCATGTTGTTGTGAAGACGCGCGAGTCCTGCGTAAAGCACTTTCGGAACGCTCACGCGATCGAGATCTTCTGTTGCCCTCTTTGCGTGCCATAGATTCTCGATGACTCATCGGAACGACGCGACGCTACACGGCTCCGTTTCCTCAACGCACAACTGGGCTGGCGACGGGACCCGCCGCCGTGGTCGTTCGCCGACGTACGCATCCTGGCAACTGATGAAGCAGCGCGTCCTCAACCCGAGGGCACCGAACTTCGCGCGTTATGGCGGTCTCGGCGTGCGCGTCTGCGGGCGGCTGATGTCGTTCGACGGTTTCCTCGCGACGCTCGGTGTCGCTCCCTCGGATCCGACGTCCAGCACGGCGCGGAAGCACATGACCGTCGACCGCATCGCTGGCCGGGCGTCGCACTACTCGTGCGGCTCATGCGATGACTGTCGAGCCCGCGGCTGGTCGGCGAACGTGCGGTGGGCCACCTCGATCCAGCAGTCGAGCAATCGCGCGATGCCGACTCGTTCTCACTGCCCACGCGGCCACGCGTACACGGCCGACAACTGCTACTTCGGACCGAGGGCTGACAAGCGCTGCCGCGCCTGCAACCGCGCTCGGTACCATGCCGCGAAGCAGACTCTTGACGAACCACGCTAGGCGTAAACTCTTGACGAACTGATTGTTGCTTATTGACAGCCCCGGTGCGCTGGATGCCATTGTGACCTTCGCGCACACCGCTCCGGCGCCACGAGTTCGTACCTCGTGACTTCGGATCGCCCTCTCGGGCTGCGGGTGTCGCTTCTGGCGCGTGGAGGCGCCGCGACATGTCTACTCTATCCTGTTCGCCGGTCCCTGACCATCCGTCCTCGCAGGTCGCTCCAGTTCTTCGCGGTCCGTGGCCGCGTCCAGACTTTGGGGTCGTGCTCTATGAGCGTCGCGACGGGGTCCAGCGGCCGACGTTCCGCTACCTCGCCCTGACCGCGGAGGAGCTGGCTCTTCGCGGTCTTCGTGCCCCCAGCAAGGTGCTCCTGGCCCTGCTGCGCACCGTCTCCAACGATCGAGGCTCGGATCGGGACGACTTCCTCGCCGGTCCGTCTGCGGAGGAGCTCGCGGCGTCGGTCGGCACGTCCGCGACCGCGATCACACGCGCTCGTGATCATTTGGCGCGTGCGGGTCTTCTCACGATCGCCCGTCCAGATCGGCGCAGTCCCTCGCCGCCGTGCCGTCGTCCGACCCGCTACCGGGTCGCGCCCCCCGTCGGACCGATCGTGCACGTCCCCTCCGCACTCGTGCGAGCACACGGCCCGGAGCTCGCGCTTCTCGTGGCCTTCATCGCGTGGCGCTCCGGCGATGGTGGTCCGCGTCCCCTTCCGCTCCCTGAGGTCGCGACCGCGCTCGGCATCGCGCGTTCGTCTGCGATCGATACGGTCTCGCGTGCCGTTGGTGCTGGTCTCCTCGCCCGTCTCGATGCGCCCGGCGCGACGGCGTACGCGGTGCGCGCGGCGTCGTGGCTTCACGCTGCGGGCGCGCTTCGCGACGGCATGCGACCCCTCCCAGCTCCGATCCCATGCTGGCTTGTTGACGGCGGCCACGTCGCCGACGACGTCGATGACGCGCCGCGCGGTCTTTCTCGGGATCTACCCGCTGCCGCCCCCTCTCCCTCCCTCTCTCCCCGTGTGGTGGGCTGGGGATGATCTACGCCCCGCGGATCGCTCGCGCGCTGAGCGCGGGCGCCCTCGGGATTCTCTCCCGGATTCTCTTCCAGAGGGAGTCATAGGGTTCTCCGGAAACCGGTCGCCCTTTCCTCCGGTTTCCGGTCGCCCTTTCCTCCGGTTTCCGGTCGGTGTCGAGTGCGTGCTACCGTTTCATGATGGCGATCAGTTGGATCGGAGCGCGGATAGATCCCGAGGGGTTCTTGGAGGTCCACACGGCGATGTGCGACGGGGTGAGGGTCACGGCGCAGTTCTCCGTCGAGGCAGTCGAGGATCACGGCGCCGACGCTTGCCGCGCGGTCGCGGAGCGGAAGATCGCCGAGGCCGGCGGAGTGCCTTCGACCGTACGTGTGACGAACGCGGACTTCGCGCAGCGCGACTAGCGCCCGAACGTTGCGAGGTTCAGAACGCAGGCGCGGATGGCCTGCTGGAACGCGGACACGTCCACGTTGAGGTCTGCGAGCGCGGCGGCTGCCAGGTCCCAAGCGGGCCGTCCCTTCGCCGACGGGGCTGGGCCCTGCACCAGGGTCGTCAGCCACGACTGGTCGTCGAGGTCGGACGGATACACCTCGCGCCCACTCCCCACTAGCCGACGTCCCGCCAGGTCGCGCGCGATCCTCACGACATCTCGTGCATCCGACTGCTCGTCGGACGGCAGGGCCTGGATCATCGCCTCCACGCGTTCGATCGTGTTGCCGTAGTCCATCGCGCACTCCTAGTCCGCGTCATCAGCGAGCGACCAGTGCTCAGTGCGGGCTCGCTCGGCGAACTCGGCGATCATCTCCCAGCAGCGATCGGCCGTGACTGCAAGAGGCTCGTACGCCCCCAACACGTCTTCGCGCGGCGTGGGCGCCGGTTCGTGAACGTCATGGAGGCGCGCGGGTTGGTAGGCGAACCGAATCTTCCCGCTCAGGGTGGGGGCGATGATGAGAGCTGCACCGTCTTCCACCACATCACCGAGCCCCGTCGGCGTGCGCTCGAAAGCGATGGTGTAGGTCCGGCCACTTCCCTTCGTGCCGCCGGGCGTCAGCGTCACCTTGCGTTCGCCGCGACCCGCCTCATTCAGGACTGCCGCGATACGTTCCAAGGCCTCGTAGACCCGCTTGCTCATCTGGTCCCACTCGTCGCGGCGACGCCTCACGTCGGCGATCGCGCTGGCGACAGCACCAACCTGGTGGCTTGCATCTTCCTCAAATTGCATGCGTGGCATGCAGTTCGGATAGCGGATGCGCCCTCTCGGGGCAACCAGCACTCATCAGGACCGCGGCCCGACGGCTTCCTCGATCAGCGTCCGCGTCTCGTCGCTCAGATCGATCGCAGGGTGGTCGCGCCACCCGAGCAGCAGCACGCGCGCCGCATGCCCGTCGGTCGCGTCGTCTCGCATCGCGGCGACCTGCGCCTCGACGTCCGCCGTGCTCGGCGCCGTGACGCTTCGCGTGACGGGGTCCACGGGACGCGCGTGACACGAAGGCGCGCTCGGCGCAACTGGTTGCGGTCACGGGCCGGTTGACGGCCTTCGGCTCCCCTTCTACGTTCCCGCCATGGGCTACCCACACGCGGGGCTCGGGGGCGTTGCATCCCTAGCGCTCCTGGACGTTGGTCCAGGAGCGGGCCAAGTCCTCGCGATGCGCAGTCTCATACCGATGCGATGACGGTCGACGCGCAGCGTCTGGAGAATGTGTACGCGTACATCCTCGCGGTGGCTGCGGAGATGGACGGCCTTCCGCTTGGTCTCGGGCCGATCCACCTCCTGAAGTACGCGTACCTCGCCGACCTGAGCTTCGCGCAGTCACCTCGTGGCGCCGGCAGCAGCTACAGCGGCGTCGCGTGGACCTTCCATCACTTCGGACCCTGGTCGGTCGAAGCCTACCAGGCGATCGAGCCGGCGATCAGGCATCTGGGCGCGCTTGAGGAGAGGTTCGAGGGACAGGGAGGGGTTGCTGTTCGGTGGAAGCTACAGCTGGAGGACTCCACCGCCGAGCAGGTCGGGAAAGCACTTCCCGCCACCGTGGCGCTCGTCGTGAAGCGCGAGGTGAAACGGTACGGCGCCGACACGGCGTCGCTCCTCCACCACGTCTACGACACCCTCCCGATTCGATCGGGACGTCCCGGTCAGATGCTGGACTTGTCGATGGTCGAGCAGCCAGACGAGCCGCTGGGCGAAGCAGACGTTGCCCCGGCACCGAAGGCCCCCGAGAAGCTGTCCCGGAAAGCATCGGAGCGCCGACAAGCCGCGCTCCAAGCGGCGAGGGAGCGCATCCAACTCGCGCTGTCGAAGCCCTCAAAGCGTGTTCCGGCGAACCCACCGCCCCGCTACGATGAAGTGTACGCAGAGGGGACCGCCCTGCTGGATTCTCTCGCTGGCACACCCGTGCCACAGAAGAGCGGGGCCGTGATGATTGACTCTTCGATCTGGGAGCATCCGCGTCTTGGCAAGCTTCCCCGATGATTCCATCCAGCACGTAGTTGGGGGCCCGTGGTGGGAGACCACGACCGACAAGTCGCTTTGCGTCGGTCGACTGGTCTGGGCCTACGTTCCGCACGTGGACGAGAACCCAACCACCCTCGTCGTCGAAGGCAGAACCGACAATGCGGGCAACCACGGCGAAGCACGTCTCAAGCTGACAGCGCTCGACGTGCGGTCGAAACCGCCGCAACCCAGTCTGCCTGTCGCGGCGCTTCCGCTGCACGACGGGGAAGCGTATCTCGTCAGTCGCGGAAAGAAGCGCCCGTGCATCGTCGTCGGGATCTCCCCGCCGATCGACAAGTCGATTCAACGAGGGCAGCCGAAGTGGCAGTTCAGCCGAACCCTCGCCGTGCTTCCTGCGTATGGAGTCGAACAGACCGAAAAGCGCACCGGGTTCGATCCGGAGTTCGTGAGGCGGGTTCGGGCTGGCGAGTTTCCCGCGTACCACTGGGACAGGTGGCCGGGCAGCTCGGAGAAGGAAGGGTCCATGTTCCGACTCGATCAGGTCGCGACCATTGGCGCGGGATCGCTAGCAGTCGAGACCAGCGACCTGCGCTTGAGCGAGAGCGCGCGAGCAGTGCTCAGGGAGCGCATGGAGTGGCTGGCCACGGACACGCTCGACCCAGCGTCGGCGTTCTCCATCGCCCGCGAGCTGCTTCTCACGTAGTGGAAGGTGCATGACGGCGACGCCCGAGCTGATCCTCGTCTGCTGCATCGGGAACACCTGCAGGAGCCCGGCGTTTGCGGCCATCTACAACGCGGAAGCTGCCGTCCGCGGCCTCGGGTCGCACGCGATCTCCGCGGCCCTTCGCAGACCGGCGTCCCTCGCTGCGGCAGGGCGAGTGGATTCGTTGCGCCGTTACATGGTGCGCGCGCTCGAACTGCATCCATCCACGCAGGGTTTCGTCGGCGCAGCGCGAGAGGCCGAAGCCGATCGGCCGAAGTCTGTCATGGACCTCGTCGGATTGAGACCGACCCGCGTCCTACTGCTCGCCGACCTTGCCGAGGTGACGGCGGAAGCAGACGCGGATGCCGTGCAAGCGCTCGACGGCTACGGCGTGGCGCGCGAGTACGCTTCGGTGCCCGACATTGGTTGGATCGCGTTCGAGGCATCGGGCTACCACGCGCTCACCGACCCGCACGGAGCATACGTGCTCGACAAGTACGTCGAGCAGACGGGGATGCTTCACGGGCGGGTTCTAGAAGCACTGGGCACGCAGCCTCGCTCTGGATTGTCGCCCGCACGAGCCGGAAGGAGCTGACCGATCGCCTGGTGCGCAACGCGTGCGGCGACGATGTCCCCCGCGGCCATCGCATCGAGCATCACGGAGGTCATCGCAGCGACCATGCGGACCCTCGCCGAGGGCTCCGCGATGTGGGCCGGAGGGGGTTTGATGTGGGCCGGGCCGTCCCCAACGGTGTCGTCGACCCCCCGGATCCGTTGCAAAAGCACCGGTTCGGAACGGCTCGGACGACGGTCTCCGTTTGAAAATCCCCGTGTCGGTGGTTCGATTCCGCCCTTGGGCACTCCGAAAGCCTCGTGTTTCACGGGGCTTTTTCGTTTCCGTCGGCTCGTCCATTGGTAATGGACAAGGCGCGTTCGTAGACGAGGCGCCGGCGTGCGAGCCTCGTTCGCGTGACGAACTGGTTCGATCAGGACGGTGGCGTCTACGCGCGGTTTCGGCCCGACTATCCCGAGGGCGTCGCGGCGTTCCTCGCGGAGGTGGCGCCGGACACGCGTGTCGCGGTCGACGTGGGGTGTGGGAACGGACAGCTGACCGTGCAGCTCGCGTCGCGGTTCGTGTCGGTGATCGGGGCGGACCCGAGCGCCGATCAGCTCGCGCACGCGGTGCGTCACGAGCGTGTTCGCTACGCGGTCGGTGCGGCCGAGTCGATCGACGTCGAGGCTTCGAGCGCGAGCGTCGTGACGGCCGCGCAGGCCGCGCACTGGTTCGATCGACCGCGCTTCTACGACGAGGTCCGTCGCGTGCTCGTGGCGCGCGGTGTGGTCGCGCTGATCACCTACGGCGTGCCCGAGCTCGAGGACGCGCTCTCTCCGCGCTTCAGTGAGTTCTATCGAGACGAGGTCGGACGGTACTGGCCGCCCGAGCGCAAGCTCGTGGACTCGGGGTATGCGGAGATCGCGTTTTCGATGCACCTCGACCGAGCGCACGAGTGGCGTGGCGGCTACGCCACGATCGTCGCTGATCGCCACGGTTCGTCGCCGCCACGAGCGGCTCCAGCGTGGGTGCGGATCCTGCTGTACGCCGACCCATGACCAAGACACTCGACACGAGCGAACGTGATGCGCGCCTCGGGGCCTACGCGATCGGTGGCCCGACCGCGGTGGGCGCGGGCGTCGTCGCGGACTACATCGACAACTACCTCGATGGTGGCTCCTCGAAGAACAAAGACCTCGGGCCTGCGCCGATCGGCTCGGACCCTTGGCTGCGCTCGGAGATCAGCTCCGCGATCACGCGCGAGAGCGGGCTCGATGGATCGCAGCTGTCGATCCGCGTCGAGTCCGCGATCGTGACCGTGCGAGGTCGGCTCGACGACGCCAAGCGCGCGAAGCTCGAGCGCGCCGTGCAGACCGTGCAAGGCATCAAGAAGCTCGTGATCGACACCGAAGGTTGAGGTCGTGAGCGCGGGTGCGTAGAGGCTGCGCGTCCGCGACGCGAACAGGAGAAGACGCATGGGAATCAGTCACGCGAACAGCACGTGGACCGGCTCGCTCGAGGCCGGCACCGGATCGATGCACCCCGCCAACGGGCCCGAGGTGCCGTTCTCGTTGGGCACGCGCTTCCAAGGCAAGAAGGGCTCGAACCCCGAAGAGATGATCGGCGCGGCGCTCTCGGGGTGCTTCTCGATGGCGCTCTCGAAGGCGCTGGCGGATGCGGGCATGACGCCCGAGTCGATCGAGACGACCGCGAAGGTCCACCTGGACAAGGACATCGTGGGCTTCGCGATCCCCAAGATCGAGCTGAGCACCACGGTGCGCGCGAGCGGCGGCGATCAGGAGCAGCTCACCGCGATCGCGCTCGAGACCAAGGCACAGTGTCCCGTCGGCAAGGCGCTCACCGCGGTCGAGATCACCGTCCTCGCCGTGCTCCAGGCGTGACGCGATCGGTGAGACGCGCGCGCAGGCCCTCGCAGCTCGTGGCCCTGTGCGCGCTCGGCGTGCTCGGCTGTGCGTCGTCGTGGGCCGTGCACGCGTACGACGTGCCCGATGGAGCGATGGAGCCCGAGACGAACGGCACGTGGCGCGTGACGCTGTGGCACGAGATCGCCACGTGGTTCGGCTACCAGTCCGTGTCCGGCTTCTCCGAGCGTCCGTCGACGTTCTCGATCGAAGATCGCTACTCGATGCCCTCGGCATCCGACTCGGTCGTGCGGTGCTCGAAGATCGCGGCTTCGCCGATCGTGAGGGCTACGACGCTGTGATCGCTGCGTTCTTGCGTGAGGCGCTCGAGCGTCTCGACGTGCTCCCGCTCGCGGACGCCCGTCGGGTGATGTCGAGCCTCGACGGTCTTTGGTGGGACTCGCAGCAGCGCCTGCCGAACGATCTCCTCGTGCGTCGACGCGCGTTCCCGACGAGCGCGCGCGGGGTGAGCGCGAGCTCGAGCGGCTGACGGGCATCGTGCACGAGGGGGTCGAGCAAGTGCTCGGGCACGGCTTCGACGCACCTCGCTGACGAGCGCTCAGCGTGAGCGGGCGTGGAGCTCGCGCACGAGGTCCGCGAGGCGGCCCGAGTCGACGAGCGTGGCGAGGCGGTGCTCGTCGGCGACCTCCTCGAACACGACGAGGCCGGGCGTGCCCGTCTGCGCGAGCGCGCGGCTGTCTTCGATCGGGACGATCGCGTCGTCCGTTCCGTGCACGAGCGTGACGTGCACGCCGTCGGGCAGCGGGTCGATCACGCCGAGCTTCTGCGCGGCCTGCGCGAGCAAGAGCGTCGGCCCGCGCCAGAGGCCACGCGCGAGGAGCGCCACCGCGATCGCGCCGCCGAACGAGCTGCCGACGACGACGTGCGGACCGCGGCCAGCGTCGATCGCGGCGCGGATGGCCACGGCCTGCGTGCGGATCGCGCCCTCGAGGTCGCGGGTGTCCATCGCGGGCGTGGTCGCGTCGAAGTGCTCGGCGAAGAAGAGCGCCTTCGAGCCCTGAGGGTTCGACTCGAGGCCGTGGATGAAGTGCACGCGGAGCGGTTCGGTCATGCGCGAGTCAGTCGTGGCGAGTCAGTCGTGAAAGGCGTCGTCGGTGCGGCCGGGGAGCTTCGGGATGCCGTTCTTGGCGTAGGTCTCGGCGAACGCGCTGAGCATCTCTTCGAAGGGCAGGTCGAGGAACGCGCCGCGGTCGTGCACGTACTCCATCAACCGGTGACCATCGCCCGTGAAGGGCTGCATGAGCGCGTCCGCGGTGCCGTCGAACTCGAGCGGCGGCACGCCGAACTTCGCGCAGAGCTCGGCGTTGAACGCGGGGCTCGCCTTGCGCGGCACGCCGTCGATCCAGAGCTCGACCCAGCCGTGGAACACGAAGAGATCGGTGCCCATCGTCTCGAGCAGCTTCTTGCTCGAGAGGTGGTTCTTCACGTCCGAGAAGCCGACGCGCGCGGGCACGCCGGCCGCTCGCGCGAGCGCGCAGAGCAGCACCGCCTTGGGCACGCAGAACGAGCGCTTCATCGAGAGGATGCGGCTCGCCTCGTAGTCGGCGGGATCGATCGTCACGACGTACGGGTCGTAGCGGAGGCGATCACGCACCGCGCGGAAGAGACGCGCGCACTTCTCCGCGTCGGTCGCGGCGTCGCCCACGATCTCCTTCGCGTACGCGATCACGTCGGGGTGATCGGAGTCCACGTACGTGCCGGGCGCGAGGTAGGCGGGGTCGGGTGTGGTCGTCATGAAGCCCTCGCGAGCTCGTGGGCCACGGCGAGCACGAGGTCGATGTGTGGACGCACGCGCGCCTCGCGATCGGGAGATCGCCAGCCGCTCTCGAGCGTGAGCTCGGGGATGCCACGGCGCGCGGCGTACTCGCCCGTGGGCATCATCTTCAGCGTCGCCGACCAGAGGCGCATCACGGCGCGCGCCGCGGCGCTCGACGGCGAGAGGCCGCGCGGCCTGAGCGTCGCGCCGAAGTAGTCTTTCTCGGCGAGCGTGGTGCCGCCCTTCACGAGCTCCGCGAGGAGGCGATCGGCGAGCGGCCCGGTCACGTGCTGGTTCGCGAACATGAACGTCGCGTCCTGCGGGCCTTCGTGGAGCGAGACGACGAAGTCGGGCTTCCTCCGCTCGAACGCGTCGCGCACGGCGCGCGCCTCGGGCGTGTTGAAGAGCACGAAGTCGCGGTTCACGTCGTAGCCCTCGGCGTTGAAGCGCGAGAGCTCGGCGGCGCCCACGGGGTTCACCGGCGTGAGGATCTCGATCGCGACGTCGCCGAGCGCCTCGCTCGCCTCGAGCAGCCGCGCCGCGATCGCGGGCACGCACACGATGCCCGCGTGCTCGTTGCCGTGGACACCTGAGAGCACGAGGAGCCGCTTCTTCGCGGTGGTCTGGTTGCGCGTCGCGATCGAGAAGATCGGGTGCTCGGCGCCGCGGTAGCTCGGTCGCGCGACCTCGCGCACGTCGAAGCGATCGGCGAGCGCCCGCACCTCGTCGGCGAAGCGCGCCGCGTCGTAACCGAGCGACACCACTCCGAGCTCTTCTTCACGCGCGGGGTGATCGTGGACGCGCCGCACCAGGTGGTACTGCGCGAACTTCTCGAGCTCCTTCAGCGTGGGCATCGCGACGCGCATCTTCGCGCGTGTGGGGTGCGTCGCCAACCGGTGCGATGCTCGCGAGAGTTGTCGTCTGCGCGCGCAGCGCCGATGATCGCGGCGCCTACGCATGGATCAGACGCTCGAGCCTGGAACGCTCCTCGCGGGCCGCTACTGCATCAAGGGCGTCATCGCGATGGGCGGCATGGGTGCGGTGTACGAGGCGCTCGACGAGCGCTTCGGCCGGCCCGTCGCCGTGAAGGTGGTGCTGCGTGAGCTCGCCAAGGATCCGCGGCTCGTCGCGCGCTTCGAGCGAGAGGCGGGCGCGGTCGCGCGGCTGAGCCACCCGAGCATCATCCACGTGCACGACTTCGGCGCGACGGACGAGGGCGTCTCGTACCTCGTGATGGAGCGCGTCACGGGGACGAACCTCGGCGATCTGCTCTCGAAAGAAGGACCGCTCGCGCCCGAGCGCGCCGCCGATCTCGTCGAGCAAGCGCTCGGCGCGCTCGAGGTCGCGCACGAGGCCGGCATCGTGCACCGCGACCTCAAGCCCGCGAACCTCATGGTCATCCAGTCGGGCGCGTCGCGCGAGCTCGTGAAGGTGCTCGACTTCGGCGTCGCGCAGCTGCGCACGGGCGAGGCCTACACACGCCTCACGCGCACGGGCTCGATCGTCGGCACGCCGTCGTTCATGTCGCCCGAGCAAGCGCGCGGAGAGGCGACCGACGCGCGCAGCGATCTCTACGCGATGGGCGTGGTGCTCTACTGCTTGCTCACGGGGAAGCGTCCGTTCGAGGGCACCGACCTCGCCGACATCCTCCACAAGGTGCGCCACGATCCTGCGCCCGGCGTCGACGTGCGGCGCCCCGGTGTGCCGGCGGAGCTCGCGCGCATCGTCGATCGCGCGATGGAGAAAGAGGCGCCCCATCGCTACGCGAGCGCGCGCGAGATGGCGCAGGCGCTCGTCACGTGGCGCACGTCTCGCATCTCGGCGGGCACGCCGGCGTCGTCGCCGAGCCCTCGCGATCTCGCGACCGTCGTCGCCAAGAACACGCCCGCTGCGCCCGCGCCGTCTCCGGTCGCCGCTCGGGCGGCGTCCCCATCGCCGGTGGTCTCGCAGCGCGCGGCCGCGGCCACGCTCCCCGTTGCGGCCACGTTCCCCGTCGCGGGAGGTGCGGCGGCCTCACAGCCCGCGAGCGCGCCGCCGTCCTCCTCGCGACGGTGGCTGTCGTGGCTCGCGCTCGCGGGTCTCGTCGCCGCGTGTCTCGCGTCGGCCGTCGTGGCCGCGCTCTTCGTGGGCCTCTACTACCTGCCGGACGAGTGGCTCGACGAAGAGCCCGAGCCGCAATCGGCTCCGTCGACACCGCCGCTCGCGACCTCGACGCCCGCCGTCGCCGAAGAGCTCGGAGGTCCGAGCGGGGCCTGCAACCTCGCGTTCGCGTGCTGCGATCAGTTCCGGCGCGTGCTCGCGCCGGAGGCCGCCTGTGAGGTGGTGCACCAGTACGATCAGCGGCCGCGATCGATGTGCGATCAAGTGCGAAACACCTACCGCACGGCGCTCGATCAACAGCGATACGACTCGAGCATGTGCGGTCAGTGACGCTTCTCGAGGCTGCGCGGGTCGGGGGCACGTGTTAGCCCTTGCCCTCGCGATGTCCGAGGGCGACGAGCAGCGCAGCGAGATCGAGGAGGGCGCGCCCGATGAGGGCGTGGACTCGGGCACGTTCGCGGGCCTGGCGGACCTCGACGAGGATCTGCGCACGATGTCGCAGAGCAACGCCGAGGTGGAGCGCTGGCGACGCCTCTCGACGCGCGGCCTCACGCCCGCGACCGGCACCACGCGCGAAGGCGGCGGTCTCGCCGCGCCGATCATCGATCAAGACGCGGAGATGGAGCCGCACACGGCGAGCACCGCGCCAGGCACCCTCGAATCGCCCACGCAGCACGAGTCGGTGCGGCCCAAGCCGATCACCACGCCGCTGCCGATCGTGCCCACCCCCGACAGCACGCGACGCCTGAGCGCGATCACGCCGGAAGGCTTGGAGGCGGTCGGCGTCGAGCCGAGCATCACGGGCAACACGCGCCGCTCGTTCGCGCCGCCCAAGGACACGCCGTCCGCCCCGCCGGGGTCACGCGTCGTCCTGCCCCCGCGGTCGAGCCATCCGCCCGCGCGGATCTCGAGCCGCCCCGTGGTCGTGCCGCGCCCGAGCCAGCCCCCGCCCGATCCCGACGAGGCGATCGTGCGGGGGTGGCGGGCGTCCGATCCGTCGGCCGCTGCGGAGGAACCCGAGGGCATGGCGATCCCCGGTCCTGCGCCGCTTCCGGGTGCCCATCGCGCCGCTTCGCAGGTGCGAACGACGACTCCCGCCACGCCCCTCTCCGGCCGCCCGTCTGCCGCCGCGTTCTCGAGCGCTGGCTCCCCGAGCGCTTCCCATCCGCCCGCAGCACCCGAGGAGCGCGCGAGCCTCGAGTCGACCCTCGAGATCAGCGGCGCACTGGTCGCCTTGATCCTCGGGGTCGGCGTCACGCTGTTCTTCGCGGTCGTCTACGTCTTCTTCCTGTGATTTCCGGGGCGATCCTCGGGGCTTTCTCGGGGCGATCCTCGGTCGCTGAGGTCGGGCGCGATGCCAGCGTCTCGCCGTCGTCGTTGACACGGGCGCGCTGGAATCGGTACCAATCCACTCGATGCTCGCGCCCGCCTGCTCTCCACGCCGCCGCGCGAGCCTTTGGGCGATCGTGAGGATCGCGGGCCTCGGTGTCGTCCTCGCGATGCTGAGCGCTCTCGCCCCGTCCTCGTTCGAGGCGCCCCTCGTCGGGGTCGACCGAGCGCACGCGCAGTGCATCGACGAGGCGATCCAGGACGAGCTCAACGCGCGTCGTCGCTACCGCGGCGTGCGCGAGCGCCTCTTCCAGAAGGCCGGCCGCTTCGAGGTCTCGATCATGGGCGGCGTCTACGCCGCGGATCTCCTCAGCGCCTCGTACTTGGTCACCGGCGCGCTCAGCTACCACGTGACCGAAGAGCTGGGCCTCGAGGCGAGCTTCGGCTACTCGCGCGCCGAGTCCGAGCTTGTCCGCATCATCGAGCAGGATCGCGGCATCTCGCTCGTGCGCATCGACGCGCCGGTGTTCCTCTACCAAGCGCACCTGCTCTGGACGCTCGCGTACGGAAAGCTGCGCTGGTTCGGCTCCGAGATCGGCCGCTTCGACATCCGCCTCGCGATCGGCGGCGGCATCACCGACAACCAGACGGCGCGCGGCCTCACGGGCAGCGCGGGGATCGGCGCGAGCTTCTTCATCGGCGAGTGGTTCGCGATCCGCGTCGACGTGCGCGACCAGATCCTCGAGCAGTCGCTGCTCGGCGAGTCGCGCATCGTGAACAACCTCACCGCGACCCTGGGCTTCTCGGTCTTCGTTCCCTTCGAGAATTGAGGCGGATCATGCGCTCGCTCACGACCAAGCAGGGTCTGCTCGCGTGGCTCGGCGTGGTCGTCGCGATCGGCTCGCTCGCGACGCCGCTCGACGCGCAGCGCCGTGGTCGCGGTCGCACGCGCCGCCCCACGCCCGAAGCGCCCGCCGCCCCGGAGACGCCCGAGAACCCGTTCGCCGAGCCCGCTGGCGCCGCGACCGGAGGCACGGCCGCGCCGACGACGGCGCCGGCGACCGCGCCTGCGCCCACCACCACCGCGCCCGCGACCACCCCGCCGGCCGCCAGCACCGCACCGCCCGCGGCGAGCGCGACGCCTCCACCCGCGGCGGATCCGGGCCCCGCGCCGCCCGACGTGGCGCCCGTGCGCGCCGACCTCGGTCACCTGATGGACGACATGGTCCAGACGCGACAGCGCATGGCCGTGCTCGGACAGGAGCTGTTCCGCACGCGCATCCGCATCGCCGTGCAGGATCGTGCGGGCGACGACCAGAGCCTCGCGCGCTTCGTCGTCGAGCTCGATGGCGCGCCGGTGTTCCGCGCCGACGGTGAGATCGAAGGCGGTGACCGTGGCCGCACCGTGCACGAGGGCGCGCTCGCGCCCGGCCCGCACGTGCTGACGATCGAGACCGAGCAGCGCGCGCAGGGCGACGCCGAGGTGCGCTACTCGCAGCGCGAGACGTTCCGCGTGCAGGTGCACCGCGAGCGCCTCACCGACATCGAGATCGTGCTCGAGGACGACTCGAACATGGTGCAGGCCTTCCAACAGGGCGGCGAGGGTCGCTACGAGATCCGCACGCGCGTGCAGGTCGCGACGCGCGAGCTTCCATCTCGTGATGTGGCGGCCGGATCGGCACCGTCCACGCCGCCGTCGGGGAGCTGATCGAGGGCCATGCGTCGCGCGCTCGAGAGACTCGCGATCCTCCTCGTGCTCGGCACGGGGACGCTCGCGCACGCTCGCGCCGCGCACGCACAAGACGCGGCCGCGGCGACGACGCCCGCCGACGCGGTCACGACCGACGTCGCGCTCCACCGCTACTACACGCAGCTCGGCGATCGACGCCTCGTGGCGAGCGAGGCGGGCAGCCAGCGACAGCTCGAAGAGCTCGTCGTGCACGGCCAGGAGCTCGTGCTCGATCGCCGCTACGACGAGGCCGCGCTCGCCTTGTTCGAGGCCTGCGAGAGCCCGCGCTTCGCGGACTTCGACGGCTCGGACGACTTCTCCCACGCAGAGTTCCTGCTCGGCGGCGCGCTGCTCGAGCTCGGCGCGCACCGCACGGCCGCGCACTACCTCCTGCGCATCTTGAGGCGCGGCGCCGACGCGCCGTACTCGGGTCCGTCGTACCGTCGCGTGGTCGACGTGGCGCTGCGCGGCAGCGAGCTCGAGACCGTGCTCGCGAGCCTCGAAGAGATCGGCGAGGCCGGCCTCTCGGAGGACTCGCTCAACGAGCTCCGCTACCTGCGCGGCCGCGCGCGCTACGACGCGGGCGATCTGCCTGCGGCCGACGCGCTCTTCACGAACGTCGGCCGGCGCAGCCGCTTCTACGCGAACGCGCAGTACCTCCGCGGCGTGATCGCCACGCGCGCCGGGCAGCTGCGCGAGGCCGAGGAGCTCTTCTGCTCCATCGCGACCACGCCGGACACCGATCGCTTCACGTTCTACGTCGATCGCCGCTACTTCGACGTGCGCGATCTGACGTGGCTCGCGCTCGGTCGCGTCGCCCACGAAGGTGGCCGCGCGGACGACGCGTTCTACTACTACTTCCAGGTCCCCGAGGACTCGCGCCGCGTGAGCGAGGCGCTCTTCGAGGGGGCGTGGGCCATGTACGAAGGGCACGACGCGGAGACCGCCGTCGATCTCCTCGATCAGCTCGAGACGCGCTTTCCGGCCTCGCCGTTCGTCGACGAGGCGACGCTCCTCCGCGGCTACGTGCACCTCGATCGCTGCGAGTTCGAAGACGCGAGCCGCCTCTTCGTGCGCTTCGCGGAGACGTTCGAGCCGATCCGCGACGAGGTCGATCGCATCCTCGCGACCGAGAGCCGCCGCGAGCGCATCGCCGAAGAGCTGCTCGCCGCGGACGTCGACACCGACACGCCGGTCCCGCACGACGGCGAGGTCGTGGCCCGTCCGGACGCGCGCGCGATGTTGCTCGGTCTCTTGCGCGTCGATCCCACGTTCTATCGGCTCGACAGCGAGCTCCGCATGCTCGACGCCGAGGCCGCGCGCTCGGCGCGCCTCGCCGATCAGATCGGCGCGATCGAGGTTCGCCTCACGGGCGCGGATGCGCCGGACGCGGCGGTCGCGCAGACGGGCTCGACCGAAGACGAGGCCGCGGCCGCGCGCCGCGAGCTCGTCACCGCGCGCGATGCGCTGCGCGCGATGGCCGATCAGCTCGACGCGATGCGCGCCGCGGGTGCACCGCGTGACCGCCTCGAGCCGCTCGAGACGGAGATTCGCGGCCTCCAAGATCGCCTGCGCACGATCGAGTCGAGCCTCACCCAAGCGATCGCTGCCACGGCAGCTGGGGGCGCGACGTCCTCGGAGGCCAGCGCGGGCTCGCTCGAGGAGATGCTGCGCGGCGACGAGCGCTTCGCGCGCGCGTTCCCCGGTCGCACGGCGGCCGTGCGCGCGCGCTTGGTGCAGGCGATCAACGCGTACACGATCCGCGCGCTCGAGACGCTGCGCGCGCGCCTCGGATCGAGCCTGCGCCGCGCGCGCATCGGCCGCATCGACGCGGTGATGGGCAGCAAGCGCCGCATCGAGCTCCAGATCGAGAGCCTCTCGGCGGGCCGCTTCCCCGCGGAGCTCTTGGATCCGCTGCGCATCCAGGGCCTCCTCCGCGACGACGAAGAGTACTGGCCGTTCGAGGGCGAGCTCTGGCGCGACGAGTTCGAAGAGGACGAGTCCGACGGATCGAACGACGAATCAGGTGGAGACAGCGCAGAGGCCTCCGAGCAAGACACCCCTCCCGTAGAGCCCGAGGGGCCGGGGGAGGGGACACGAGAGGACGCAGCCACCGACACAGAAGGTGAGCAGTGATCCGCGGCCTCGCGAAGCGCGCCCTTCTCAGGGATGCCGGCGTCGTCGTGTTGGCAGCCGCGCTGCTGTCACCGTCGACGAACGCGCTCGCGCAGCGCCGTCCTCCTCGCACGGGCACCGGTGCTGGCACGACCACCACGAGCGCCCCTGCCGCGGGCACCGGCTTCCAGCAGCCGACGGAAGAGCGCTCGGTGTCCGCGCCGGCGGCCGAGAGCGAGGCGAGGCCTGCAGCCTCGACGTCGAGCGCAGCGCGCGAAGACACGACGAGCCTCGAAGAGCGCCTCTATCTCCGTGAGCGCCCCGACGCGATCGGCGAGGCCGCGCGCGACTTCGCGGACGACGAGCTCGCCCGCTTGCTCACGGAGCGCGAGGGCCTGCTCGTCGAGCGTCGCGAGCAGGCGATCGCGCTGCTCGAAGAGTTCATCCGCGAAGAGCCCGAGACCGCGCTCGAGATGCCGGACGCGCTCTTGCGCCTGGCGGAGCTGCGCTGGGAGCTCGCGCGCTACCGCTACCTCGTCGCGTTCAACGCGTGGCAGCAGGTGCCGGAAGAGAACCGCGGCGCCGAGCCCTCGCCGGACTACCGCCCCGCGATCGAGCTCTACGACCGCATCCTCACGCTGCACCGCGGCTTCGCTCGCTACGACTTCGTCCTCTACATGAAGGCGTACGCGCTCACGGAGCTGGGCGACGCGGAGGGCGCGCTCGCGCTCTACCACCGCATCGTCGACGAGTTCCCGACGAGCCGCTTCGTGCCCGACGCGCACATGGCGTTCGCCGAGACGTACTTCGCGAACACCGACTTCCTCCGCGCCCTGCCCGAGTTCGAGCAGGTGATGACGTACCGCGACAGCGAGCTCTACGACATGGCGCTCTTCAAGAGCGCGTGGTGCATGTGGCGGCTCAACCGCACGACGGAAGCCGCGACGCGCTTTCGTCAGGTGCTCGATCTCGGCAACGCCACGGCGTCGCTCTCGGCCGATCAGCGCCGACGCCTCCGCGAGCTCCAGAACGAGGCGCTCGACTACCTCATCCAGGTCTTCACCGAAGACGAGCGCAACACCGCGCGCGACGTCTTCCGCTTCCTCCAGGAGATCGGTGGCGAGCAGTACGCCGAGCGGGTGCTCACGCGCCTCTCGCTCACCTACATGGACCAGGCCCGCTACGACCAGGGCATCGACGCGTACCGCCTGCTGCTCGAGATGTCGCCCGCCGATCCGCGCGCGCCGCAGTGGCAGCACCAGATCGCGTCGGCCTACGCGGCGACCGACGACGACGTGCACACGATGGAGGCGCTCACCGCGCTCGCCGAGAACTACCTCGTCGGTGGCGCGTGGGTCGGTCAGCAGACCGATCCCGAGGTGGTCGCCAACGCGCGCACGCGCGTCGAGCGAGCCATCCGCGTGCGCGCGATGCGCTGGCACGAGCTCGGTCAGCGCGCGACGTCGTCCGAGCCCACGGCGGCGGGCGAGACGCTCAACGCCACGGCGCGTCGTCGTCTGAACCAAGCGCAGGCCGGCTACGACCTCTACCTCGAGCACTTCGGCGAAGAGCAGACCGCCTACGATCTCCACTTCTACCGTGCAGAGATCCTGTTCCATCGATTGCAGCAGTACGAAGAGGCTGGCGACGAGTACCTCGAGGCCGCGCGCATGCGCCCCGACGGTCAGTACACGCGCGACGCGCTCTACAACGCGATCGGCGCCTTCGAGCACGTGCGCGAGGGTCAGCTCGAGGAGTGTCAGCGCCGGGGCGGGCCGCAGGCCACTGCACAGGGTGCCAGTGCGCAGGGTGCCAGTGCACAGGGTGCCAGTGCGCAGGGTGCCAGTCAGGGTGCCAGTGCGCAGGGTGCCAGTCAGGGTGCCAGTGCGCAGGGTGCCAGTGCGGAGGCGGGGTCGGGCGCGGGCGAGGGCGCGGGCGCGGAGGAAGCCGATGCGCCGCAGGATCCTTGTGGCGAGACCGACAACGATCGTGCCTTCAGCGAGGCGATCGAGCTCTACGTCCAGTACTTCCCGACGGATCCCGATCTGCCGGAGATCCTCTTTCGTCAGGGTCGTCTCTACTACGACCGCTCGATCTACGACCCTGCGGTGCGCCTCTTCGGTCAGCTCCTCGAGCGCTTCCCGACGAGCACGTACGCGACCCAGGCCGGCGAGCTCATCCTCGACTCGTTCAACCGCGCGCAGGACTTCGGCAACATCGAGGCGTGGGCGCGACGCCTCAAGGACGCGCCCGCGTTCCAGTCGGCCGAGTCGCAGCGACGCTTGGACACGCTGATCCTCCAGGCCTCGTTCGCGCGCGGCGAGCAGCTGGCGAACCGCGGCGAGCATCGCGAGGCTGCCGACGCGTTCGAGCACGCCGCCAACGAGTTCCCCAACGACGATCGCGCGCGTCAGGCGCTCTACAACGCCGGCCTCGAGCGACAGCGCGCGGGTGATCTCGGCGGCGCGTCGTCGACGTACGACCGCCTCGTCGAGCGCTACCCCGGCTCGGCCGAGGGCGCGCTCGGCGCGTGGAACGGCGCGCAGATGTTCGAGTCGATCGCGCAGTTCCGCGACGCGGCGCACTTCTACGAGTCGTACGGCTCGCGCTTCCCGCAGGGCGAGCACCACGAAGACGCGCTCTTCAACGCGACGCTCCTCCGGCTCTCGGCCGGCGATCACGACGCGGCCGTCGTCGCCGCGCAGCAGTTCCTCGAGCGCTATCCGAGGAGCGAGAGCGCCGACGAAGTGACGTTCTTCCAGGCGCGCGCGCACGCGGCCGCGCACCGCTACACCGAGGCCGCGCGCGTGTACTCGGAGTACGTGCGCCGAAGCCGCAACATCGACCGCAACGTCGAGGCGCAGACGCGTCTCGCGCAGGTGTGGATGGAGGCCGGCAACCAAGAAGAGGCCGGCCGCGCGCTCGAGCAGGCGGTGCGCACGGGCCGCGGGTCGTTGAGGCGTCTCTCCCCCGAGGGTCGTCACTTCACGGCGCAGGCCCGGTACCTCCAGGGCGAGGCGATCCTCCGCCAGTTCGAGGCGATCACGATCGACGGCGACGTCGCCGGTCTTCGTCAGCGCCTCGAGCGCAAGAGCCAGCTGCTGCGCCAAGCGGCCGAGGCGTTCCGCGACGTGGTCGAGCTGCGCGTGGCCGAGTGGGTGACCGCGGCGCTCTACCAAGTGGGTCACAGCTACGAGCTCTTCGCGGCGGGCCTTCGCGATGCGCCCGTGCCGGAGAACCTGACCGAAGAAGAAGAGCAGGCGTACCGCGACCAGCTCGCCTACTTCATCGTCCCAATCGAAGAGCAGGCCCTCGAGGCGTACGAAGGCGGCTACCGCACCGCGATCGAGCTCCGCATCTACAACCACTGGACGGCCGAGCTGCGCGCCGGTCTCACACGCCTCAACGACGTGCAGTATCCGCCGCTGCGCGAGATGGGCGGCGAGCTGCACGAGGGCGCGCGCCTCGCGCCGATGCGTCCGCTCGATGGCCTGCGTCGCGGCGAGCAAGCGACCGCACCGATCACCGGGCCGACGACGACACCGACGACCACGACGCCCGCGGTCGAGCAGGGCACGCCGACGACGAACGAGCCCGCGACGCGTCCCACGACGCGCCGCCGTCGCCGTCGCGGGGCGCGCTGATTCACGTCGTCGATCGCGCGCGCAAGAGGAGACCATGACTCGATCGCTCACGTGGGTGTTCGCGCTCTCGATGCTCTTCTTCGCCCCGCGCGCGCTCGCGCAGGACGTCGTCGACGACGGCTCTGCGAAGGAGCTTGCGGCCGTCGATCCCGAGCCCGACGAGCCTGCGCGGGCCGACGCGGTCGAGCCCACGCCGGTCGTGTCGTCCGAGCCGATGGCGACTGCTGAGCCGATGGTCGCCACGCCCGACTCGTTGGCAGCGAACCGTGACGCCGAAGCTCGGCTCGTCCTCGACGACATCAACCGGCGCAGCTCCGTCGCGGCAGCGCTCTACGCGAGCTCGACGGTGCTGCTGGTGACGGGCGCGGTCGGAGCCTTCCTGGGCCCGATCCTCGTGATCGGCGGCAGCGGCACCACGACCGATGGCTCGACGCCAGGCCAGGTGATCGTCGGCTGGAGTGTGTTCTCGGTCGCGATCCTCAGCCTGGTCGGACACGCGACGATGCTCTCGCTCGCCATCGCGTTCGACGCCGGTACCAGCTACCGCCGCGCGCGCCTCCGCGAGACCTACCCGGGCGTCACCGCGCGCCTCACGGGCGGCGCGGGCGACGTGGGCCTCGGCTTCGCGATCGACTTCTGACGCACCTCCGCGATCGAGAGGGATCACGTGGTCGACCACCTGCGTCGTCTCGTCAGACGAGACGGTCGATGTGCTCACACCTCCCCTCGGCCCTGACGGCGCTTCGCCGAGCTGTTCGAAGCGATCTGATTCGTTGCGACGCCGCGAGGAGCGCGACCTGTGTCGTCGTGGGTCGCGCGCAGGAAGGACGCGACGATCCCCTCGGGCCCTGACGGCGGTTCGCCGAGATCTCGAAGCGATTTGATTCGTCGCGATGCCGCGAGGAACGCGACCTGCGTGTGTCGCGGGTCACGCGCGTCGTGGCCGCGACGAAGTGCTCCGCGAAGCGCCCGGCAGGATCGAGGGGAGAGAGACATCACGCGATGCGAGCGATCACTCGAGAGGCATCACGTGGTCGACCATGTGCATCGTCTCGCTCGCGACGAGAAGGTCCGTGTGCTCGCACCTCCCCTCGGAGCCTGACGGCGCTTCGCCGAGCGCTCCGAAGCGATCTGATTCGTCGCGATGCCGCGAGCAGCGCAACGCTCGTTGGTCGCGGGTCACGCGCAGGATGGAATCGACGAAGCGCTCCGCGAAGCGCCCGGCAGGTCCGAGGGGAGAAGCACGTCGCGCGATGCGTACAGCCCGCTCGGCCAGATCACGTGGTCGACCACGAGCATCGTCTCCATCGAGAGCCCCTAGCACTGCACGAGAGAGCGACCCCGAGCCGGCTCGTCCGGCTTGCCCAGCACAGCGAGCGTTCTGCGTGCCCCGGGGTTGGACCCCGGTGGTCACTGAGCGGAACACCTGATCGACCACTCAGCGGTCGAAGAGGCGAGCGCGGTCGCCGAAGGGACACGTGAAGTCCCACGGCTTCGTCAGCATCCACAGCACCGGCACCGAAGGCGCGCGCTCGGGCGTCGGCCCGTCGCCGTCGGTGAACGCGATCACTCCGTCGGCGTGTGTCGACCGCAAGAGCGACGGATCGAAGATCACGCGCAGGTCCGTGCCGCCGCGGCCCTTCACCTTGGTCAGCGTGCCCTGGAACGTCGAGACGTTCGTCACCTTCGCGTCGTGCTCCACGATCACGAGCTGCGCGTGCTCGCGCATCGGGCGCAGCTGTCGCGCGATCTCCGACAGCTCGCGATCCGTCATCGAGAGCGACGTGTCGATCGCGACCAAGATCGTCGGCCTCAGCGCCGTGCGCGGCCGGTAGCTGCGCCCGGGCACGCGGCCGATCTCGTTCGGAAACCGACGGCTCGGTCGTGACCACGTGTGCACCGGCGCGCGACGGTGCGCGACGAAGCGCGACAGCGCGTCCTTCCAGTCGATCAGCACCTCGCGCGGATCCGTCGTGCCGCCGAGCTCGTGCAGGAGCTCCTTCGGCGTCTTGCCCGCCATCGTGATCCGTCGTTGCGGCACCTCGCGCGCCTCGGTCGGCGGTGCGCCCTTCTGATCCGCCTCCTCGATCACGCGACGCGTCTCGGGCACACCCGCCGCGGGCGGCGCGTCGAGCTCGGTCCAGCGGTGATCGTCGACGTTGCGCGTGTCGGGCTTGGGCTCGGGGATCAGGCTCTCGGTCTGCGCATCACAGAGCAGCTGGTAGCGCTCCATCGTGCTCTGCCCGCGCTTGAAGCCGAAGCGCTCGAAGTGCTGCCACAGGATCGGCGATGGCAGCGGCTCCTCGATGTGCTCGTTCGCCGTCGTCTCCATCGCCATCTCCATCAGCTTCGGCTTCTCGGGGCGATGGAAGCGCGGGTGCGCGAGGTGACCGAGCACCACGTGGTGCACCTCGTGGAGCAGGAGCCCTCGGAGGAACTGCGGCGCGCGACGCACGCCCTCGACGTTCACGTGGAGGTAGTAGCGAGCGCCCGACGTCACCGAGCTCGATGTGCTCGCCCGAAGCGAGATGCCGACGTACTCGACGCTCGGATCGACGACAGGCTCGAGCGCCGCGAGCACGTGCGCGTAGTACGGATAGCGCGCGAGGAAGCCGGCCTCGAAGACGAAGCCGTGCAGCCACGCGCGCAGATCCGTCCCGTCGCGCGCCATCTCAGCTGGGCCGGATCGGCGTGGCGCCGATCTTCTGCAGGGCCTCGGCGAGCGGGAAGCCCCAGCGCTCACCGACCTGCAGCAAGAAGTGACCGAGCGAAAGGCGCTGCGCGTTCGACTTGCGGAGGTCGGCCGCGACGTGCGGCTGGAGGACGTGCGCGCGCACCGCGGTGACGAGCAGCGCGATGCGGTGGTGCTTGCTCGGCGCGGCCTTCCACGAGTCCACGCGCTTCATCGCGTTGCTCGCGCCGTAGTTCGTGACGACGTCCTCCGGCCGCACGTCGAGCAGCACGCAGGCCGTGGCGTTGCCGCCGAGCGCATCTTGAAGGCGCTCGCGGTGATCGCCGGGCAGGTCCTGCATCAGCGCCTCGAGCGCGCCGAGCGAGAGCTGCTTGTTGCCCGCGAGCACGCCCGCCTCGGGCCCTGCGAGGATGCCGGCGATGCGCGCGACGAGCTCGTCGATGCTGTCGGTGCGACCGGCCTGTTTCCAGTGACGCAGCGTCGCGGCGTCGGTGCTCTGCGGGTCGTAGTGGCTGAGCACGCGGTGCACGTCGATCTCGATCGGGCCCGCGCTCGTGGTGCCCTTGCTCGCGAGCGGAAGCAGCGACTCCACCCACACCATCGGCAGGTAGCCCGCGAGCACGTCGCGCAAGAGCGTCGCGTCCGCGAGCTCGCTCGGCTTCATCGACTTGAGCACGTCGGACGCGTACGTGAACGAGCGCGGTGGCGCGTCGACGAAGATGCGCTCGTGGCTGCGCGCGAGCGTGACGACGGCGGGATGCACCTCGTTCGCGCTCGCCCACGCGAGCCACGACGCGCGATCGGCGCGCACGGGGATCTCGAGGAAGCGCGCGCGGAGCGCGGCGTCGAGCGGTGTCACTTGGTAGTCGCCGGTCTCGGGGTTGATGGCCGCGAAGATCACCCAGCTCGGCGGCAGCACGTACTCGTGCAGGCGTCGCGCGGTGAGCAGCTGGAGCGCAGGCTGCTGGATGTAGCGCTCGGCGCGGTTGAGCTCTTCGAGCATCAAGATGCCGGCGCCGTCCTCGGGCAAGAAGCGCGGCAGCGCGTAGCGCGTGCGACCGTTCTCGATCGAGGGAAGGCCCACGAGATCGGGCGGCTCGAGCAGCGAGAGATCGAGCACCACGTGCTTCACGCCGAGCTTCTTCGCGACGGCGCCGACGAGCTCCGACTTGCCGATGCCGGTCGGACCTTCGAGCAACACCGCGCGTCGCGCGCGATAGGCGACCTCGAGGATCGCCTCCACGCGCGGGCCGAGCGGCAGAGACCGCGCGCCATCGTTGCCGGCGCGAGGATCGGTGGGTCGAGGATCGGCGCGTCGAGTCATCGGGAGACGCGGGGTATCAGCCGCACGCGAACGCGCAACGATCTCGCTGCGCGACAGGCGGGGGAGATGCGAACACATGGACGAGGCTCATCGCCGATCACGGCTCAGGCATCGCTGCCTGCTGCGATGCGCGATCGACTGTGGGCATCGCGCGACGAGCATCTCCCCTCGGACCTGCCGGACGCCTTGCGGAATCGTCTCTCAAAACGGCGCGCTCGCGGCGCTCGGGTGTCGCGCAGGCAGACACGTCGCGTGTGCCGCGAGGTGCCGGGCACATCGAGGAGGCAGATCGCGATCACGCATCCACGACAGCGTCCGGCAGGATCGAGGGGAGGTGCGAGCACATCGACGATGCAGATCACGCGGTGCCCAAGTCTCACTGCCGCGCATCGCTCATCGGTGCTCCGCGATCACCTCGATCGCGCCGACGATCTTCGCGTTGAACGCGTCGAGCTGTTCGGCCGGCACCCACAGCTCGCGGTGCACGCGTCGCGAGCCGACCACTTGGACCGGAAAGCGTCTCGCGTACTTTTCCGGGATCGCGAAGCGCACCACGTAGCTCACGCCCTTCTCGCGCACGTTCCACTGGGTGGAGATCGCCGTCGCGTACTCGAGCGTGAGCACGGGATAGAAGATCGGCTGCTCCGGAAGGCGCGGTGGAAACGCGCGAAAGCCCGACGCCGCGATCAGCGCGAGCTCCTGGGGTCCGACGGGTCGGTAGAGGGTCAGCATCCTGGGCATCGGCGAGCGATGCGAGGGTGGGGTGGTCCTGACGAGAACCCGGGCTGAACAGGCCGGGGCACTCGAAGAAGCCCAACCCATTCGGGTCGGGCTGAGCACGATCCGGCTGAGCCGATGGCTCGCTCTCGAAGCGAATCCGGTGACGTAACCCCGGGGTGCAATCCCGGGCAGTGAGAGCGCTCGCCCTTCGCGGCAACCCCGACGAGCGGGCTTGGTCGATGCGAGCGTCAGGCTCGGATCTTCTTGCGGAACGCCGCCGGTGAGGTCCTCGTCCAGCGCTTGAAGGCGCGCGAGAAGCTCGCGATCTCCGCGAAGCCGAGCTCCGTCGCCACGTCCGAGACGCTCGCCTTCGGTGTCGCCAAGAGCAGCTCGGCGACGCGCCTTCGTTCGCCGTCGATGACGTCGCGGAAGCTCGTGCCTTCCTCGGCCAGCGCGCGCTGTAGCGCTCGCACGCTCGTGCCGAGGCTCTTGCTCGTCGCCTCGATCGTGATCGGCTCGTGCGCGGCGATGCGTCGCTTCACCTCTCGCGCGAGTCGCTCTGCGAGATCGGCTTCGGAGAGCGCGCGGGCCTCGAGGAAGCGCGTGTGCGCGGCCGCCGTGGCCTCCAGCAGGTACGCGCCGAGCTTCGCGTCGGCCTTGGGGATGGGCCGATCGAGGATCGACGCGTCGTAGCTGAGCTCGTCGATCCGCGCGCCGTGCTCGACGCTCACGCCGAAGAACGCGCGGTACGGCGCGGCGGCCAGGCTCGACGGATGGGACAGGCGCACGCGCCGCGCGACGAACGGTGTGTCGCTCAACAGCTGGAAGAACGCGTGCCCGCTCGCGAGCAGCGACTCGACCGGCTGACGCAGCGCGGAGAGCGCGGGGTCACGCGCGAACGTCACGACGAGCACGCCGTCACGCACCACGCGCGACATGCGCGTCTCGCCGTCGACGAGCGCTTGGAACGCGAGGAAGCGATCGAGCGCCTCGCCCAGCGTCGTCGCGTTCGCGGCCACGTAGCCGAGGAGACCGAGCGACTCCGCGCGCCAGCGCATCGCGAGCTCGAGGCCGAGGTGATTGGAAGGAAAGCGCGCGATCAACACGGACCACAGCGAGAGCACGCTCACGAGCGGCACCCGATCGTCGATCGACACTGCGGGATCGATCTCGACCGAGCGCGCGAGACCTGCGCGATCGACGCCCTTGTGCGCCGCGAGGTCGAGCAGCGCGATCGCCAGCATCCCGCTCACGATGCGCGGGCCTCGGTCGATGCGTGCGTCCACGCGGAGAGGCTCACCGCGCCGTCGTGTGCGGTCAAGACGATGGCGCGTTTCGTCCTGACGCGCGTGACGCGCTCGGAGTAGGCCTCGACACATGAGCTGGTACGACGTCTTCTCGAACTTCTACGACGGCTCGCTCGAGCGCCTCTACCTGCCGTTCCGACAGGCCGCCGCCGAGCGTCTCGCGCTCGCGCCCGGTCAGTACGTGCTCGATGCGGGCTGCGGCACGGGCCAGAGCCTCGACGTGCTCAGCCCGCCGATCGGCCCGAGCGGCAAGGTGATCGGCGTCGACCTCTCGCGAGGCATGCTCGACGCGGCCAAGCGCCGTGTGACGAACAAGAGCTTCGGCAACGTGGAGCTGGTGCAGGGCTCACTCCTCGAGCTCGATCGCGCGCAGCTCGCACCACACCTGCCGGCGGGTCGCGGCTTCGATCGCGCGCTGAGCTTCCTCGTGATGAGCGCCCTGCCCGAATACGAGGCTGCGACCGAGCGTGTCTGGGACCTGATCGAGCCGGGCGGAACGATGATGATCGTCGACGCGAACACCGAGTCGATCGGCCTCCAGGGTCACCTCGTGAACCTCACCGCGCGCGCCGACATCCGCCGCCGCGTGTGGTCGAAGCTCGAGACCCTCGGAGAGGGCTTCACCCTCGAGCGCTTGAAGGCGCCCTACTCGGTGGGCGGCGACATCATCGTCGCCCGCGCGACCAAGCGACGCTGAGGCCGGATCACTCCGCGGGGTCGGTCGACAGATCGAAGAACTCGCGCGCGTGCCCGCCCGCTTCGATCGTCACGCTGCGCGTGTGCTCGGCGCCGTCGCGATCCACGAGGCGCAAGCGCACCGTGCCCGAGGGCAGCTCGACGTTGCCGATCGGCGTCGTGCCGAGCAGACGCTGGCCCACGAACACGCGTGACCACGGGCGCGTGTTGATCGAGAGCTGTCCGGGAGGCGCCGCGGGCGTGCGGTCGGTGCGATCCGTTCGGTCGGTGCGGTCGGTGCGGTCGGTGCGGTCCGTTCGGTCCGTTCGGTCGGTGCGGTCGGTGCGGTCGGTTCGATCGGTGCGCTCGGCGCGGATCGCGATCAGCTCGCCGAACACGCGGTGACGCTCGCCGCCGTGGAGCTCGATCGTGCTCTCCCAGTCTTCGAAGCCGTCCTGTGTGATGCGCACGTTCCACTCGCGCGCGTCGAGGAGCGCGAGCTCGAGCGGTGTCGTGCCGACGTTGCCCCGATCACCGAGCCAGACGATCGCGCCCGTCGGCGCGCTGTCGACGAGCAGCGTGCCGGTGGTCGGCACGGGCACCGTGGTGGGCGGGACGCTCGGCGGCGCAGTGATCGGCGCGGTCGCCGTCGGCTGCGCCCCGCCGAAGTGGAGAAAGCCCGTCCACCACGCCGCGAAGCCAGCCGCGCCGACGACGAGCAGGAACGCGAGCATCGCCGAGAGCGCGAACAACACGGGACGCGCCGAGCTCTTCGGCGCGTCGAGCGCTTCTCGCGCGAAGTCGTCCGTGAGGAGCGGCATGCGCTCGGTCGCGTTCGGCGGTAGCGCGACCTTCTCGAGCGAGTGATCCGACTCTTGGCTCGAGGGCGCGCGGTTGGGGATGTCGATGCGCGTGTCGAGGCGCGGACCCGCCTTGATCTCGTTCGTGAACAGCTCCGCCATGCGCTCGCCCACGCGCGCCGTGTTCACGATCTCGCCCATCTTCGCGAGCGCCTGCTCGATGGCGACCTGGAAGTCGGCGGCCGACTGGAAGCGCTCCTCGGGACGCTTCGCGATCGCGCGCCGCACGAGCGCGTCGACCTCGAGCGGGATGTGCGGGTGGATCTCCGAGAGCGACGGCGGCTCCTCGTAGACGAGCGCGCGCATCGTGTCGAACTCGGTCTGTCGCTTGAACGGGTTCGTGCCGTCGAGCACCTCGTACAAGCACACGCCGAGCGCGAACACGTCCGCGCGCGCGTCGATCGGCTCACCCAGGCACTGCTGCGGCGCCATGTACGCGAACTTGCCCTTCACCACGCCGGCCTCGGTGCGCGTCGAGTGGCTCGACGCCTTCGCGATGCCGAAGTCGAGCAGCTTCACGACGCCGTCGTAGCTGACCATCACGTTCTGCGGGCTGACGTCGCGGTGCACGATGCCGAGCGGCTCGCCCGTGGTCTGGTCGGCCGCGCGGTGCGCGTGATCGAGAGCCTCCGCGACCTGCGCGATGATCTTCATCGCGACGGGCATCGACACGCCGCCCTCGTCGCGCGCGCGACGCAGCACCTTGGAGAGGGGCATGCCGTTCACCCACTCCATCGCGATGTAGTAGCTGCTCTGCTCCTGTCCGAACGCGTACACGTGGCAGATGTTCGGGTGGCTCAGCTGCATCGCGAGCCGCGCCTCGTCCTTGAACATCGAGATGAACTGGCTGTCGGCGGCCACGTGCGGCAGCACGCGCTTCACCACGACGAAGCGACCTCCACGTCCGCCCTCGCCGCCCTCGCGCGCGAGGAAGATCTCCGCCATGCCGCCGAACGCGACGCGACCGAGGAGCTGGTAGGGACCGAAGTGTCCGATCGCCGCGACCTTCGTCAGCGACGCGAACGGAACGCGCGGCCCGCCCTGGCTGTAGTCGTCGAGCTCGATGTCGCGCGCGACGAGATCTTGATCGGTGTCGCGGTCCTTGGTCTTCGGCGTCTCGGGGCTCGTCGAGGCGCCGGGCAGCTTCGGCTGCGACGCGCGACGCGGCGGCTGTGAGCCGCGATCGACGGGGCCCTTCGGCGTCATGCTGCGCGGCGGTGGCGGCGGGGGTGTCGGCGCGCGCGGCGGAGGTCGCACCGACGGCGCGGCTTGCTCACTGTCTGCGAGCTCCGCGCTCAGCGACGGACGCAGCGTGGTCGCGATCTCCACCTCACCTGGCGCGAGCACCACGGCACCCGCGGGCAGCGGTGGTACGGGAGGGATCGCGTTCGCAGTGGGTCGTCCCACGTCGCCACCCGCGGGGCCGCGTGGCCCGCTCGGGCTGGCCCCGGAAGGACGATCCGTCATCGCGGGCGAGTATATCCGCGCGTCGCGGCGCACCTGCAACCGATCGCGTACCCTGTCACGCGCGTGTCGCATGGCGCTCGAGCGTGGTTGGCAGCGTCGCTCGCGCCCTTGCTCGTGGTCGGGGCTGCGGGCTGCGGCGTGGACGCCGCGCGTGATCCACGCGACACCTCGATCGACGCGCCAGGCGACGACGCCGCGACCACCGTCGGATCGGGCCTCGACGCGACGACGACAGACGCGCACGAGGCCCGCGATGCCCACACCGTCGCCTCCGATGCGAGCCGCGTCGACGCCGCGCTCGACGCGGGCACACCCCCGGCGTGGTTCGAGGACGTCGTGCGCGAGAGCGGGATGCGCTTCGCGCGCGGTCCGGCCGAGGGCTACGTGACGCTCGCGGATCGCATGAGCGGCGGCGTCTGCATCCTCGACGCCGACGGCAGGGGCCCCGTCGATGTGTTCTTCGCGATGCGCCCCGTGATCGTCGACGGCGCGCCGACGAGCGCGGGCAGCTCACGCCTCTTCATCGCAGACGCTCCGCTCCGCTACCGCGACGCCACGAGCGAGCGCGGTCTCTCGGACGTGGGCGACGCGTGGGGCTGTCTCGCGTGGGACGAGAACGGTGACGGCGACGACGACCTGCTCGTGTACGGGCTCGGCGTGGTGTCGCTCTGGGAGAACGTGGGCGCGACGTTTCGTCGGACGGCGCGGCTCACCGTGAGCGCGGGCCGGTGGGAGGCGATCTCGAGCGCGGCCGTGGGCGACCTCGACGACGACGGCGACCTCGATCTGGTGCTCGGCTCGTTCCTCGACATGAACCCGGAGCGCGCCGTGGCCGGCGATTGTGGCATCGAGGGCCACCGCTGCATCGCGGACGTGTACTCGCTCGCGCCGCTTCCGAATCGGCTCCTCCTCCGCGCCGCCGACGGCCGCTACGTCGACGAGACGATGCGCCTCGCGCCCGATCTCGCGCGGGCAGAGGCGACGCTCGCGCTCGGCGTGAGCGACCTCGACGGAGACGGCCGCACCGACATCTTCGTGTGCAACGACCTCGGCTCGCGCGATCGCGATCGACCGCTCGTGCGTGGCGCCGATGGTGTCTTCCGCGACGCGAGCGCGACGCTCGGCATGAGCGGCAACTCGCGCGGCTACGGCACCGACTGCATGGGCTGGACGAGCTACGACATCGACGGCAACGGCCGCTTCGACCACGTCGTGAGCGACTTCGAGGGCCATACCACCTCGGTGCACCTGTGCGGCACCGACGGCTTCTGCGAGGACGTCGCGCGCGAGGTGGGCGCCCTCGGCTGGTCCGAGACGACGTTCCGCTGGGGCGTCGCGCTCATCGACGTCGATCGCGACGGACAGATCGAGCTGCTCGAGTCGACGGGCCACATCCACACCGACATCGAGATCGGCGCGATGGGGCTCGACGCGCCCGAGTACGAGGCGATGCACGTCGCGAGCTGGGACGGCGCGCGCCTCGTCGTGCCGAGCTTGCCGATCACCGATGGCTCGCGGCGCGCGCGCACGACGCGCGGCATCGCGGTCACCGACCTCGACGACGACGGCGCGCCCGACGTCTTGCTCGCGCCCGCGCGCGGCGAGCCGGCGATCCTGCACAACGTCGCCCGCTCGACGGGCCGATGGCTGACGGTGCGCCTCGTCGGTCAGGGGCTCGATCGCGAGGCCGCGGGCGCCGTCGTCACGATCGAGAGCACGGTCGGCACGTTTCGTCGTGAGCGACACGTCGGCGAGGGCTACGCAGGGAACTTCGACCGTCGCCTCTTCTTCGGCCTCGGCCGCGCCACGGGCACGGTCTCGATCGAGGTGCGCTGGCCCGACGGCAGCACCGACAGGACGAGCAGCGAGCTCGATCGCGCGATCACGCTCACGCGCTGAGCGGGGTCACGCGCTGAGCGGGGTCACTCTCGCCCTTGCAAGGCGCCGCGAACATTGAGGTTTTGCGCCCTCAATGACGCGATGCCGTTTCTCCAGGCTTTTCGCGCGAAGGGCTAGAATTCCCAACGAAAACGGCATCGCGTCATTGCGCGTCTTTTTCCGCAGCGATCTCGGGCGCTTGCAGAGCCGAGAGTGACCCCATCTCCAGCTCGCGATCACGCGCTGAGCTCAGCGCGGCTCGTGCGTCTCGTCCGCTTCGGACAAGTGGAGCGCGTATGCCGCGGCCGTGCTGACGAGCACGCCCGTCGTGACGACCGCGAGCACACGGAGCGCGATGCGCCGCGGACGACCCACGTCGCAGTCGCTCGTGAGCACCGCGCCGTCAGCGCGCCGGTGGAGCTTCTTCGTGGTGATCCCTCGCGCAGCGAGGAGCGTGTTGATCTCGTCGGCGGAGAGACCACCGAGATCGAGCACGTCGCGATCGCAGCGTGTGCAGCGGCGCACGCGATCATCGCCCGGCATCTCCGCCCACCGCTCCGCGCAAGGTCCCGCGACCGAGAGCGCGATGCCCGACGGCAGCGACAGCGATCCCGCGCGCGGCTTCGCGTCGTAGCCGGAGAGCTCGCGGAGCAGGCGCGCCTCGTCGGCCTCGGGCGAGCCAGGCCTCGGTGCCACGGGCTCGTCGCTCATTGGCCTCTGCCCGCCTCGAGGTCGGCGTTGGTGACGATCGGCGGGAGCAGCACGCTCCGGGTCGGCTCGCGTGGCGACGAGGGGTCCGTCTCGAACGCACGCTCGCGTCGGAGCAGGTACTCGGTGGTGATCTGCGCGCTGGTGAGCGCGCGCCGCGATCTCGCGGGGCTCATGCCTTCTTCAGGTGTCGCGCGCGGCAAGAGCTCGGGCGCGACGGTGGGCGCGTACACGCGCAGCCGTCGCCGGGACGTCGCCGATCGCAGCGTGCCGTCGTCGACGGCGATCGCGAACTCGTCTTCGCCGACGAAGCCGGGGTCGGGCACGTAGAGCGCGTCGCTCTCTGCGACGCGGTCCTCGATCGGCGTTCCGTCGAGGCGCGTCAGGGTCCCGGACGACGGGCGTCGCACGATGATCACCGTCAGCGCGTCGCCGTCTTCGTCGTGGCCTCCGAGCGTCACGCGCGCAGCGCCCATCGTGATCGTCTCGCTCGCCTCGTCCACCACGGGCGCCGTGTCGAAGAGCTCGCGGCCCGTCTCGGTCTCGAGGGCCCACGCGCGCGCGGCGTGCTGCACGTCGTGCCACGCGCGCTGCGGACCCTGACGCGCGACGCCCACGAGGATCGGCGAGATCGCGAGGAGCGCGACGCTCGACACGATCGGCCACGTCGCGCTCGGCTTCGCGCCGGCGCGCGCGCGGTCGCCGAGCTTGCGCCTCACGTCCGCGAGCTCGATCGCGAGCGCGTTGCGCCGCGCCTCCCGAGCGTCGCTGCGGTCGTAGGTCACGGGACGAGGATAGATCGCGTCGGCTTCAGGGCAGAAGCACGCTCGATCACGCGAGCTTCGCCAGCTGCGCCGCGGTGTCCGCGAGCGGCACGCGCTCGTCGCGTCGCTGCTTGAGGAACGCCTCCATCGGATCGATGCGCGAGAGCACCTGATCGAGCTTGAGATCGCTCCCCTTTTTGTAGGCGCCGAGGGTCACGAGGTCTCGCTTGCTCTCGTAGAGCGCGAGCGCCGCGCGGAAGCGCTGCGCGGCGTCACGGTGCGCGGCGGGCACGATGCCGTCCATCACGCGCGAGAGGCTCACGAGCGGATCGATCGCCGGAAAGCGTCCGCGCGCCGCGAGCTGACGATCGAGCACCACGTGTCCGTCGAGGATGCCGCGCACCTCGTCGGCGATCGGCTCCTCCATGTCGCCGCCCTCGACGAGCACCGTGTAGAAGGCCGTGATCGATCCGCGCTCCGCGTTGCCCGAGCGCTCGAGCAGGCGCGGTAGCTCCGCGAACACGCTCGGCGGATAGCCGCGCCGCGCCGGCGGCTCGCCCGCCGAGAGCCCCACCTCGCGGCCCGCGCGCGCGAAGCGCGTGACGCTGTCGAGCAAGAGGATCACGCGCTTGCCCTGATCGCGGAAGTACTCCGCGATCGCCGTCGCGACGTACGCGCTCTTCTTCCTCACCATCGCAGGCGCATCGCTCGTGGCGCACACGACGACACCGCGCGCGCGCCCGCTCTCGCCGAGCGAGTCCTCGAGGAACTCGCGCACCTCGCGGCCGCGCTCGCCGATCAGGCACGCCACGAACACGTCCGCCTCGGCTTGTCGCGCGATCTGTCCGAGCAGCGTGCTCTTGCCCACGCCGCTGCCGGCGAAGAGGCCCACGCGCTGTCCCTCGCCCGTCGTCATCAAGCCATCGAGCGCGCGGATGCCGAGCGGCATCGGTCGCTCGATGCGCGCGCGTGTCATCGGGTTCGGCGGCTCGCGCATCACGGCCCAGCGCTCGCCCACGAGCGGCGGGCCGCCATCGATCGGCTGCCCGAGGCCGTCGAGCACGCGACCGAGGAGCGCGGGGCCCACGGAGATCTCGTGCACACGCCCGGTGGCCTCGACCACGTCGTCGGGACCCACGCCTTCTGCCGCGCCGAGCGGCACGAGCATCACGTCGTCGAGCTCGAAGCCCACCACCTCGGCGGCCAACGGCGGCAGGCCGCGTCGCACGATCTCGACGAGCTCACCGAGCCGCGCGCCCGGCACCGCCGCGCGGATCGCCAGGCCCACGACCGCGCGCACGCGCCCCGCGGTGCGAACCGTGCGGGCCTCGTCCAGGCGTGACTCGAGCGCAGCGAGATCGAGCGGCATCGCGGGCGACTCTACCGCTCGCGTCCGCGCTCGGCGACGATGCTCCATCGTGGTCGACCTCTCGCCGCTGCGCGTGCTGCACATCGACCCGCGCGGTGCGCTCGCGCGGTGGCAGGAGCGTGTGCTCCTCCAGTGCCGCGTCGGCGAGCTCGAGCCTCGCCTCTTCGCCACGGCCGACGGGTTCCTCACGCACGCGCGCGCTCGCGGCGTGCCGGCGCCGTTCCTCGTGGTGGTCGAGCCGGGCGCGCCGATCCCCTCGGCGGCGGTCCGCGACGCGCAGCGCTCGGTCCTCGATCGATGGACGAAGTACGAGAACGCGCGCATGGCGGTGGTCGTGCTCGGCGACGACACCACGTCGAGCCTCGCGCGCAGCGCAGGACGTCTGCTCGCCGCGAACGAGCGGAACATCGCGCGCTTCGATGCGGTAAGGCCCGCGATCAGCTGGCTCGCGCGCGAGCTCGCGCACCTCGCCAACGGGCTCGAGCTGCCCGACCACCGCGTGCACGCGTCCGATCTCGCGGCGGCCGTAGACGCCCTTCGTGAGAAGCTCGCCGCCCACCGAGGAGAGGGACCGCCATGACCGTCGAGACCAAGGACGTGACGTTCGAGACCCCCTCGGGACCGCGCGTGGGCTACCTCGCGCTGCCGCCTTCTCCGCGCGGCGCGATCGTCGTCGCGCACGAGATCTTCGGGCGCGCGCCGGAGATCGAGCGCGCGTGCGTGCGCCTCGCGAACGCGGGCTACGCGGCGGTCATGCCGGACCTCTTCGGCGCGCGGTTCAAGCCGCTCTGCATCCGTCAGGCGATGGGCGAGCTCTCGCGCGGCCGCGGCGAATTCATCGACGTGCTGCGCGCCGCAGGCGACGAGGTGGCCACGCACGCGAAGCAGCCGCGGGAGCGCGTCGCGGTGATCGGCTTCTGCATGGGCGCGGGCCTCGCGCTCGCCGTGGGCAACGCGTTCCGCGCGGTGAGCGCGAACTACGGCGACATCCCGCCGACCGAGGTGCTGAAGGGCATCGGCCCGACGATCGCCTGCTACGGCGGCCGTGATCGTGTGTTCGCGGGCGCCGGGGAGCTCCTGCGCAAGCGCCTCGAGCCCGTCGGCGTGACGCCCGAGATCCACACGTTCCCCAACGCCGGCCACGCGTTCCTCTGCGATGGCGATCACCCCGTCGCGAGCTTCTTCACGCGCCCGATGCTGAACGTGGACGCCGCGCGCGACGCGGGCGATCGCGAGAAGGGCTGGGAGAAGATCCTCGCCTTCCTCGACCGACACGCGAGCGTCGCGTCCTGATCGACCCAACGCGTTGACATACGGTCTCGTATGTTCCACAACCGCGCCACATACGGATTCGTATGTGGCCGTGACATGATGCGCACGGCCCACGCGTAGAGGTGGGCGATGACCGCGATGGCCGAGACCAGTCCCGCTCTGTCCGAGGCGTCGAGCGACGCGACCGAGACGCGCACGAACGACGTCGCGACGATCCCGCGCGCCTCGTTCTCCGCGGTGCTCTCGCGCATGGTCGTCGTGAGCTCGATCCTCTCGTGGTTCGCGCTGCGTCGCGTGTGGGGCGCCGTGACCGGCTCTCTCTCGGGCCCGGTCGCGCTGCGGCTCGCGTTCGAGAAGCTCGGGCCCATCTACATCAAGCTCGGACAGCTGATCGCGTCGGGCGAGGCGCTCTTCCCCGAGGCCTACTCCGAGGAGTTCCGTCGCCTGCTCGATCGCGTGCCCCCGTTCCCGCAGGCCGAGGTGGAGCGCATCGTGCGCGAGGATCTCGGCCGCCCGATCGCCGAGCTCTTCGCGACGTTCGATCGCGTGCCGATGGCCGCGGCGTCGATCGCGCAGGTGCACGCGGCCACGCTGCCGGGCGGCCGCGAGATCGTCGTGAAGGTGCAGAGGCCGGGCCTCGCGGCGCTCGCGTCGGCGGACCTCCGCATCCTGCGCTTCTTCGCGTGGCTCGCGATGAAGCTCTCGCCGCTCGCGCGCGGCTCGAACGTGGGCGCGTTCGTCGACGACTTCGAGACGAACCTCCGCGAGGAGCTCGACTTCACCCACGAGGCGAAGGCGATGCGCGAGTTCAACGAGGTGATGGGCGTCTTCGGCAACGACCGCACCGCGGCGCCCAAGGTCGAAGACGCGCTCACCCGCGCGCGCGTGCTGACGATGGAGCGCTTCCGCGGCTGGCGCATCGACGACGTCGAGGGCGTGCGTGGCAGCGGCTACGAGCCGGTGGGCACGCTGCTCCACGGCATCCGCGCGTGGTTCCAGACGCTGATCTTGCGCGGCTTCTTCCACGGCGACGTGCACGCGGGGAACTTCATGCTGCTCGAGGACGGGCGCATCGGGTACCTCGACTTCGGCATCGTCGGTCGCTTCGGCGAGGACACGAAGCAGGGCGTGCTCGAGTACGTGCTCGGCTTCCAGCAGCGCGACTTCGGCCGCGTCGCGGACGCGATGATCCTGATGAAGACGGCCGCGGACGCATCGAGCATCGATCGCGATCGGCTCGCGAAGGATCTCGAGGAGACGTTCGCGCCGTTCCTGCCTGCGCTCACGGAGCAGGGCGAGGGCGCTGCGACGAAGGACGCGTCGCGCGACGCGAAGGGCGGCCTCAAGGACTTCGTGCCGGGCCTCATTCTTACGGGCCGCATGCACGGCCTCCGCATGCCGCGCGACCTCGTGCTCGTGACCAAGCAGCTCGTCTACCTCGACCGCTACTCGCGCGCGTACGGAGGCGACGACATGAACGTGCTCACCGACGCGCGGCTCACGAACACGATCATGCAGGACATGCTCGTGGCGATGATGAGCTGAGCCGCGCGAGAAGGGCTCTGGCCCACGGACCTAGGTCCGGGGCATGGGCGAGCCCAAGCAAGCCCTGCGGGCTTTGCGGATCGCACTCCGCGAGCTCCTCGTGTCCAGCCCGAAGGGCTTCGTTCGGATCGCCCATGCCCCGCGCTTCAGCGCGTGGGCAAGCCATCGTCGCTCGCTACCATCACCGAGGCGCGAGCCGGATCACCCCGACCTCGCCTTCGCGCTCGCGTCTCTCGGCCAGCGCCGTGACGCGCGGCTGTCCGCGATCGACGAGCACGATCAGTCCCACCGCGTCCTCGAGCATCGCGTGATCGGTGTCCGCGTCGCCGCACGCGATCGCGACCGACGGTCGGTGTCCGTGCACCTCGGAGATCGCGCGACTCTCCGCGTGGTGCGCGACGTGCGCGCGCTTGCCGACGTCGAAGGTCATCACCGGCGCGCCGTCGATCGCCGTCCACGACGCGAGCGATCGCGAGGGGCGCGCGCCGATCACGCGCGACGGATCGAAGCCCAGCCGCGGCGCGATCGTACGTACGAGATCTTCGTGCGACGCCGTCACGATCCACGCCTCGCGTCCCTCACGCTCCGCGAGCGCACGCAGGGCGAGCATGCCTTCGCGCGGGCGCAGCGATCGCTCGACGCGGTGGCCTTCGATCTCCGTCACGCGATCGGTGTCCGCCGCGAGCGCGCCCTCCCACGCGCGGATCGCCAGCGCTTCGCGGGCCTCGAGCGACAGCGCGTCGACGAGCGCGGCCATCGCGAAGTAGCTGCCGCGACAGCACGACGTGATCGACGGCTCGAACGCCGCGCGCCCATCTGCGAGGCGCTCCTTGGTCAGCAGGTGTGCGAGCACCCGCACGAGCGCGTCGCGTCGCGCGTCGCCGAGGCCCACCGTCTCGCTCTCGCCGAACGCATCGTCGATCGCGTCGCGCGCATGCGCCGTGAGCGGGCCCCACGCCTCGCGCGCGGGCCGCGCGATCGCGCCCTCTTCGAGCAGCGCGAGCAGCGCGACGTCGCCGAGATCACCGCGCACGATCGTGTTGTCGAAGTCGAAGAGCACGCGCGCGCCCTTCGGCGATCGATCGAGCGCGCGCTCGATCTTCCCGAGCGCGTCACGTCCCCACGCCGCGGCGAGGACGTCTCTGGGGTGCGTGCTCCATCGCTCGTCCACGACGGCGCGACGCTACCACGCGAGGCTCGTCGGAGGACTTGCACGGTCTGAAACGATGTGTGTTCTCGGAGACTTGCACGGCGGTTGTGACCCCGCTTTCGGGGCGGGAAACGAAGGAGCCCCGCGCCACTCTCGTGATGCGGGGCTTCTTCGTGTGTGCGCCTCGTGCGAGGCGCTGAGCGTCAGTTCGTCTCTTCGAACTCGGCGTCGATCACGTCGCCGGCCTTCTTGCCGGCGGCTCCGGGGGGCGGGGCGTCGCCGGGGCCGCCGGGGCCGCCGCCTGCGCCGTAGGCCATCGAGGCGACCTCGCTCATGGCCTTCTCGAGGACCTCCACGCCGCTCTTGATCGCGTCGTGGTCTTCCTTCTCGATGGCGGAGCGCAGGCTCTTCACGTTGGCCTCGATGCCCGCGACCTTGTCGGCCGGGAGCTTGCCCTTGACCTCGCCGAGCGCCTTCTCGACCGAGTAGCAGAGCTGATCGGCCTTGTTGCGGGTCTCGACCTGCTCGCGGCGCTTCTTGTCCTCGGCCTCGTGCTCGGCGCCTTCCTTCACCATGTTCTGGATCTCGGACTCGCTGAGACCCGAGCTCGCCGTCACGGTGATCTTCTGGTCCTTGCCGCTGGCCTCGTCGCGCGCCGTGACCGACAGGATGCCGTTCGCGTCGATGTCGAACGTCACCTTGATCTTCGGCATGCCGCGCGGCGCGGGCATGATGCCCTCGAGGTGGAAGCGGCCGAGCGCGCGGTTGTAGCGGGCCTCGGCGCGCTCGCCCTGGAGGACGTGCACCTCGACCTTGCTCTGGTTGTCGTCGGCCGTGGAGTAGATCTCTTCCTTGCGGGTCGGGATCGTCGTGTTGCGCGGGATCATCACCGTCATCACGCCGCCGAGCGTCTCGACGCCGAGCGAGAGTGGGGTGACATCGAGGAGGACCATGTCCTTCACGTCGCCCGAGAGAACGCCCGCCTGCACGGCCGCGCCGATCGCGACGACCTCGTCGGGGTTCACGCCCTTGTGGGGCTCCTTGCCGAAGTACTTCTTCACCCGCTCCTGCACCACGGGGATGCGGGTCGAGCCGCCGACGAGCACGACCTCGTCGATGTCGCTCGGGCTCTTGCCCGCGTCGGCGAGCGCGCGCTTGGTCGCGTCGAACGCGCGGTCCACCAGATCCTCGATCATCGACTCGAGCTTCGCGCGAGTGAGCTTGAGGTTCATGTGCTTGGGGCCGCTCGCGTCGGCCGTGAGGAAGGGAAGGTTCACGGTCGTCTCGAGCTTGCTCGAGAGCTCGATCTTCGCCTTCTCTGCAGCGTCCTTCAGACGCTGGATCACCATCTTGTCCTTGCCGACGTCGATGCCGGTGTCCTTCTTGAACTCGGCGATGAGGTAGTCCATCACCTTGTTGTCGACGTCGTCGCCGCCGAGGTGCGTGTCGCCGTTCGTCGAGATGACCTGGACGACGTTGTCGCCGACCTCGAGCACCGACACGTCGAACGTGCCGCCGCCGAAGTCGAACACCGCGATGACCTCGTCGGTCTTCTTGTCGAGGCCGTACGCGAGCGCGGCCGCGGTGGGCTCGTTGACGATGCGCTTGACCTCGAGGCCCGCGATCTTGCCCGCGTCCTTGGTGGCCTGACGCTGGCTGTCGTTGAAGTACGCGGGGACCGTGATGACGGCCTCGGTGACGGTCTCACCGAGGTAGTTCTCGGCGGCCTTCTTGAGCTTGCGGAGCACGTGCGCGGCCACCTCGGGCGGCGCGAACTCCTTGCCGGTGACCTTGAAGCCCGAGTCGCCGTTGCTGCGCGCGATCACGTTGTAGGGAACGCGCTTGGCCTCTTCGGCCACCTCGGTGAAGCGGCGTCCGATGAAGCGCTTCGACGAGTAGATGGTGCCCTCGGGGTTCGTCACGGCCTGACGCTTGGCGATCGTGCCGACGAGGACCTCGCCCTGGTCATCCCAAGCCACGACGGACGGCGTGATGCGATCGCCCTCCTCGTTGACGATGACCTTGGCTTCCTTGCCTTCCATGATGGCGACGACGGAGTTTGTCGTGCCCAGGTCGATGCCGATGATCTTGCCCATGTCTCTTCCAGCTCCCGTGGGGTGAGCGCGCTCAGGAAACGGAGCCGCGCACGTCGTCGTCGATGGGGTGTCTTCCGAAGCCCTCGGCCCTTCGATCCCCACGGTCGGGGCGCGCTGGGGCGTCGGAACGGCGGCCACCCTAATCAGCCCATCCGGACGGTCAACCCAGAGCGGAAAGTTTCGTGCCGCATCGATCGGATGGGTCGCATGGCCCTTCGGGAGAATAGGCCCCGTCTCGCCGCGCTCGCTTGCTCTGGCAAGGGCGCGGCGGGATGAGTACCGAGCTGCTCGACCGATCCTTCCTGGTATCTCCAGGGCCCAGACGGGTCGCGAACGCTGCGGTGACCCAGTGATGGCATGGACGGGGCGTCCTGACCAGGAATGATCACAAAAGATTTCGCGACGCCCCTGTGGCGCACGGGTGACACGACGAATTCTGCATGCGATCGCACGCGTCCGGGACTAGAAGGCGCGGCCATGGCGAGCCCGGATTTTCGCGTTCGACTCCTCCTCGAGGCCCCTCTGGCGACGCTTCCCACGCGCGAAGACGCGTCCGTGCGAGCCGCCGAGGCCCTGGATGCCGCGACGCGCGACGCTGCCGTGAAGGCGGCTTGGTACTGGACCGAGGCTGAAGAGGTGGTCGCGGGCCTCGGTCACGCGGTGTCGATCGCGCTGACCTCGCCTCCCGAAGACGACCTCGATCACGCGGTGGCGCTGACGCGTGCCGCGGCCGAGGTGGGCGCGGCGCTCGGGGCGCGCGCGTACCTGTGGGAGGGCACGAACCTCGTGCACGAGTCCACGGCGTTCGTGGATCAAGCGAGCGACGCGAGCCCCGAAGATCTGCCGCTCTACCTGTGGATCGGGTTCGAGGCGCGTGAGGACGAGCCCGGCAAGATCTCGGTCCTGACGCGCGGCATGGGCTCGTTCGAGCGGCCCGAGGTCGAGGTCGATCGCTCCGAGCGAGAGCTCGAGGAGATCCTCGAGGTGGTCACCGACGCGGCGCTCTACGTGCTGACGGCCTCGACGGCGCTCGAAGACGGAGAGACCCTCGAAGTCACGCGCGGCAAGGTGCGCGTGCGCACGATGCCCAGCCTGCGCAACGACGGAACGCGCGCGCTGCGACTCCGACTCCCCTGATGGCGCTCGTCACATGGCCGTGAAGGACACGCTCCTCTCGATCGCTTCGGTGCTCCTGCTCTCCGCGGGCGCGGTGGGCTGCGTGATCGATCGCGGCCCGCTCACGGGCGGTGAGGTCCGAGACGACGCGGCCGAGGAGGACGTCGACGGCGGCCCGCTGCCGCCCGACGCGCACGTCGATCCGGACATCGACGCCGACCTCGATGCGTTCTCGCCCGACGCCTACGCCGACGACGCGTTCAGCCCCGACGTGTTCCTGGGGGACGACGCCTTCGCGCCCGACGCGTGCGTCGTGCGGTGCGACGGCTCGGACCTCGTGATCTGCGAGGGCTCGCGCACGGAGATGCGTGAGGGCTGCAAGCTGGGCTGCGGCGGGACGACGCCGCACTGCCTCCAGATGATCACGTCGAACCTCGGCTCGGGCACGATCTTCGACACCGCCACGACCGACCTCGTCGTGAGCGACTCGATGACCATCGACACCGCGACGATGGGCACGCGGCGCACACAGCGCGACGGCAGCGAAGCGGCGGTGCTCGTGTACTCGTCGATCAGCGTCGGGAACGTGCTGCGGATCGTCGGGCCAGTGCCGCTGATCCTCGTGGCGCGCGACGGGATCACGGTCGGTGGCTCGATCGACGTGTCGGCGATGGATGCCCTCCCGGGCCCCGGCGGACGACGCGGTGCCGAAGGCTCGGGCGCCTCGGCGAGCGGCCCGGGCAACGGTCGCGGCGGCGGTCACGAGGGCGCTTACGAAGACGGCGGCGGCGGCGGTGGTGGTCAGTGCGGAACGGGCGGTCGTGGTGGCAACGGTGATCCCGCGCGTGGTGGCGACGGCGGCGGTCGCACGGACGCAGCGGCAGATCCCGAGACGCTGCGCGGGGGCGGCGGCGGCGGCGCAGGCAACGGCGATGGGGGGCGTTTTGGCGTCGGCGGCGCGGGCGGCGGCGCGGTGCAGCTGTCGTCGCGAGGAACGATCACGATCGGCGGCAGCGTGCTCGCGCGTGGGTCGCCGGGGCGAGCCGGCTCGGGCGGCAGCGGCAACGACGGCGCGGGCGGCGGCGGTGGCGCGGGCGGATGGATCCTCGTCGAGGCGCCCTCGGTCGTGATCGGCGGCACGCTCGACGCGAGCGGGGCCAACGGCGGAAGCGGCGACAGCGGCGGCGGCGGCGGTCCTGCGGGCACGACCAGCTCCGACGGCAGTCAGGGCGGCGACGACAGCGGCATCGGCGCCAACGGCGGCGGCGGCGGCGGCGGCGCCGGCTGCCTCGTGATCCGCTCGTACGATCCCCTCGCGGCCACGGGCACGTTCCGTCCGAGCGACGCGGCGGGCCTCCAGCGTCTTCCGCTGCTGGTGCAGTAGCGCGCGACGATTCTTCGTCACGCCTGCGCCGCGCATGCGTTGTGTCGTCGGAGGTGACGTCATGATGCAGATGTGGATCGAAGGTGGTTGGGGCATGTTCCCCGTGCTGGTGTTCGGGCTCGTCACGTTGTTCGCGGCCGGGCGGTACGCGATCGACGGACAGACGCCGCGGCTGCGGTTCGTGGCCGCGATGAGCGTGGTGCTGATCGTCAGCATGGCGCACTCGATGCTGACCAACGTCGCTGCGGTGCTCTCGTTCCTGCAAGACGGGGAGCGCGTGCCCGACGATCAGGTCGTCCGCATCCTCTTCACGGGCCTGATGGAGAGCACGCGGCCCGGCGCGCTCGGCGGTGCGCTGCTCGTGCTCGCGCTCGTGCTCGTGGCCGTCGGCGTGTACCGCGCGGGACAGAAGGAGCTTCGACTCGCGGCCTGAGTCGGGCTTCGCTGGCGCCCCACCAGAACCTCGCCCATAAGCGAGCCTCTCGTGCAGACCGCAGCCGACGACGACCCGCTGTCCGACGACGCGATCACCGCAGACTTTCGCGTGTACCAGCGCGTGCGCGGCCATCGCTACTCGATCGACGACGTGCTCACGGCGTTCGTGTCGTGTCAGCGCGCGCCTCACGCGCGGCGCGCGCTCGACCTCGGCAGCGGCATCGGCTCGGTCGCGCTGATGGTCGCGTGGAAGCTGCCCCACGCGAGCCTCGCGACGATCGAGGCACAAGAGGTGTCGCACGCGATTCAGCTGCGAAACCTCGAGCGAAATTGGCTGAGTGCACGGGTGATCCCCGTGCGCGGCGACTTCCGCGAGGCGAGCGTGCGCGGGCAGGTGGGCGGCGGCTTCGACGTCGTGACGGGGACGCCGCCGTACTTCCCCGCGGAGGCGACGCTGCCTTCGCCGGACTCGCAGCGCGCGCACGCGCGCGTCGAGCTGCGCGGTGGCGTCGAGGCCTACCTCGAGGCGGCCGCTGCGTGTGTGCGTGAGGGTGGCGTCGTCGTGGTCTGCGCCGACGCGAGGAAGCCCGAGCGCGTGCTCGGGACGATCGACGCGCTGGGCTTGTCGGCGGAGAGAGAGCTCGTCGTGAGCCCGCGCGAGGGCAAGGCCGCGCTCTTCTCCGTGTGGACGCTCGTGCGAGGGCCGAGCGCGGTGCCGTTCACGCGCGTGCCGTTCGTGGCGCGCACGAGCGACGGAGTGCGCAGCGAGGCGCAGCGAGAGATTCGAGCGTTCTTCGGGCTGCCGATGGACGACATGGCGGCGAGCCCGCGCGAGCGAGAGCGCGCCGCGCACGCGGTGGGGGCCCACGAGATGGGCCGAGGAGCACGAGCATGAAGTCCGGACCGAAGCCGTCGCGTGCGGAGCGCGCGCGAGCGCGAGGTGCCGAGGGCGGTCCGCCGCGCGGTCCCCGCGGTCCCTCCCGTGGTCCTGCGCGTGGCCCCGATCGCGGTCCGTCGCGCGGCCCGGGTCCTGATCGTGGATTCGATCGAGGCCCTGATCGCGGTCCGTCGCGTGGTCCCGGTCCTGATCGTGGATTCGATCGAGGTCCTGATCTGGGTCCGCGTGGTCCCGGTCCTGATCGTGGATTCGATCGAGGTGCTGACCGTGGTCCGTCGCGCGGCCCAGGTGCTGATCGTGGATTCGATCGAGGTGCTGACCGCGGTCCGTCGCGCGGCCCAGGTGCTGATCGTGGATTCGATCGAGGTGCTGACCGTGGTCCGTCGCGCGGCCCAGGTGCTGATCGTGGATTCGATCGAGGTGCTGACCGTGGTCCGTCGCGCGGCCCAGGTGCTGATCGTGGATTCGATCGAGGTGCTGACCGCGGTCCGTCGCGCGGCCCAGGTGCTGATCGTGGGTTCGATCGAGGTCCTGACCGCGGTCCGTCGCGCGGGTCCGACCGTGATGCGATGCGTGGTCCGCCGCGGATGCGCGAGCGTGAGCATGGGGATCAGAACTTCGGGCCGGCGCCGGGATGGCGAAGGCCGCTCGCGCACGAGCCGGGGGAGATCTCGATCCACGGGCCGCCCGAGCTCGCGACGCCGCTGGCCGAGCTCCTGTCGCGCGCGACCTCGCTCGACGCCGACGTGATGACGCACGGCTTCCACGTGTGGCCTGCGCGCATGCACCGCGCGATCGCGGGCGATCTGATCGGGCTGCTCGCGCCACGCGCAGGCGCGACGGTGCTCGATCCGTTCGTCGGCGGCGGCACCGTCGCGATCGAAGCGCGCGTGCGCGGCCACTACGTGATCGGCGTGGACGCGAACCCGCTCTCGGCGCTCGTCGTGCGCACCAAGGCGCGCCTCACGACCGGCGATGATCGCGAGGCGTTCGGTGTGCTCGTCGACGCGCTGGTCGAGCGGTCGTTCGAGCGCGTGCGCGAGCGCCGCGGCTCGACGGCGAAGCTCCACGGCGAGCACCTCGGCCTCTACGGCACGCACACGCTGAAGGAGCTCGCGGGCCTGCTCGAGGAGATCCGCACGCTCGATCCGCAGATCGATCCGGCCGATCGCGAGGCGCTGCTGGTCGTCTTCTCGTCGATCGTCGGCAAGGTCTCGAACCGCCGCGCCGACACCTCGGACGAAGACGTCCGCAAGCGCATCCGCAAGGGCCTCTCGACCGAGCTCTTCCAGCGAAAGGGCCGTGAGCTCATCGAGCGCTGGACGGACCTGTCACGCGCGATGCGCGTCCGGCCGGGCTCGCTCGACGTGATCACGGGCGATGCGCGCGCGCTGCCGCGGTTGCTCGATGGCAAGGCCGTGGACGTGATCGTGACCTCGCCGCCCTACGGCGGGACGTACGACTACGTCGATCACCACGCCCTCCGCCTCGACTGGCTGGACCTGCCGAGCGCCCAGTTCGAGCGGGCGGAGATCGGGGCGCGACGCCACGCGGAGCTCGACCGCTGGGACGACGAGCTCGTCGAGACCCTCTCGTCCATGCGCAACGTGCTGCGCGGGCCGCATTCGCGCGTGGCGCTCGTGATCGGCGACGCCCAGCTCGGGTCGCGTCGGGTGGACGCGCACCAGCAGGTGGTCGGGCTCGCGCCGCGGGTCGGCCTCAGGCCGATGGCGGCCGCGTCGGAGGTGCGTCCCGATCGGCTCGGCGGCCCCCCGCGACGCGAGCACGTCATCGTCCTCGCGCCTCGTTAGCCCGCAAAGGGAGCCCCCAACAGGCTGCTCGCCAAGGCGCGGCGATGGTGGTAGGCACGGCCGCTTCGAGAGCTGGAGGCTGGCTCGTCCGCCGGCTCGCCGCTCCAGGGAACCGACGACGCATGGCCCAGATCCCCACCCCCTCGCGAGACGAAGTGTTGCGCCGGATCGTGGAGATCCTCTCGGATTCCTTCGAGATCGAGGCGTCGAAGATCCGTCCGGAGTCCACGCTCTACGAGGAGCTCGACCTCGACAGCATCGACGCGATCGACATCTTCACGCAGCTCCGCGAGGTCACCGGCCGTCGGCCCGATCCCGCCGAGGCGCGCAACGTCCGCACGGTGTCCGAGCTCGTGGACTTCGTTTTCGCGGAGATCGCGAAGAGCAATGCAGGCGTGCCGGAAGGGCCGTCGGGGCCCCCGTCCGGCGGAGGCACCAATATCGTCAGCTGAGCGGCATCGTCAGCTGAGCGGTGGGGAGTCCCTAGTCGCTTCGGCCGTATGACTGTCGCGCCGCTGGGCGCGAATCCTTCGCCCGTCTCGTGCGTCCCAGCTCCGCCGCCCGGTGCCGCGGCGAAGTCCATGGCCGTGTCTCCTCCTTGGGAATCTGCTGGAAGCGCATGCGTAGAGTCGTGATCACTGGGTACGGGGTGCTGAGCCCGATCGGCCACGACGCCGATCAGTGCGCCGCCTCGCTCAAGGCCATGAAGGGTGGGATCCACTCCATGCCCGAGTGGGATCACATCGCCGACCTCCAGACCCGCATCGGCGGCAAGGTCACGGGCCTCGATCTGGTCGCCCACTTCCCGCGCCGTCGACGCCGCACGCAGGGCACCGTGGGGATGTTCGCGATGTACGCGACCGATCAGGCGATCGCGCAGGCGGGCCTGAGCGAGGCCATGCTCCAGAGCGGCCGCACCGGCGTGGCGTACGGCTCGACGACGGGCAGCTCGCACGAGCTCGAGGCGTTCTGCGGGCCGCTCTTCGTCAACAAGACGATGCGAGGCCTCGACAGCTCGAGCTACCTCAAGTTCATGACGCACACGTGCGCGGCCAACCTCGCCGCGACGTACGGCATCCGCGGCCGCGTGCTGCCGGTGATCTCGGCGTGCACGAGCGGCAGCCAGTCGATCGGCGCGGCGTACGAGGCCATCAAGTACGGCATGCAGGACGTGATGCTCGCGGGCGGCGCCGAAGAGATGCACTACGCCACGGCCGTCACGTTCGACCTCTTGATGGCGACGAGCATCCGCTGGAACGCCGAGCCTGCGCGCTCGCCGCGTCCGTTCGACGCCAAGCGTGATGGCCTCGTGATCGGCGAGGGCGCGGGCACCGTGGTGCTCGAGGCCTACGAGCACGCGAAGGCGCGCGGCGCGAAGATCCTCGGCGAGATCGTGTCGTACGGGACGAACTGCGACGGCCTCCACATCACGGCGCCGTCCGAGGCCGGCATGCGCGGCGCGATGGAGCTCGCGCTCGAGGCCGGCAAGGTGCGCCCGAGCGACGTCGACTACGTGAACATGCACGGCACGGGCACCGAGATCGGCGACATCTGCGAGAGCAACGCGACGGCGTCGCTCTTCCAGCGCGCGATCCCGGCGTCCACGCAGAAGAGCTACACGGGACACACGCTCGGCGCGTGCGGCGCGATGGAGCTCGTGTTCTCGATGGTGATGATGCGAGACGGCTTCCTCGCCGCGAACCGCAACCTCGACGAGGTCGACCCGCGCTGCGGCAAGCTCGGCTACGTGCGCGAGACCACGCCCGCCAAGCCGCGCCTCGTGATGACGAACAACTTCGCGTTCGGCGGCGTGAACACGTCGATCCTCCTCCGCCACGGCGAGGACTGACGGCGCGCGCTGGTCGATGTGTCTCCGAGGAAGGACGGGGAGACCCGGCAGGCACACGGGGCGCGAGTCCACCCACACGGCGCCAACACCAGTGGTCGGCGAAGCGCGGCGTGTCCTACTTCGCTCGAACTGCGTGCTTTGTGGGCTAAGCGGTGCGCGCGGTTTCGCGCGCCGTGCGCTCGTCGGAGCGCGCCGTGCGCTCCGCAAACCGCTCCGTGTGCTCGCGTTGTCGCCCCGTCCGGCCTGTCTGCGAAGCCGTGTGCCGTCCCGATCAACCCGCGCGCCCGGGCGAGTGCGCCAGGCGTCTAGCCGTGCGCTTCGTGTCCTTGCCGAGCGCCGCCGTGTGCCTCGTGCTCGGTGCCGTGTGCGTTCGCCGCGGAGCGACTCAGGGTCGCCTTCGTCCGAAGGCTTCAGCTCCGCGAGCCTGAGACGAACGCGGAGGTCCCTGCGGGTGATCGCGAAGCCAACAGTCACCAACTGCGGTCAGCGAGCCCTCGCTGTCGCGCGGTCCCGACCGCGTGGAACAGCACAGGCGGATCAGTCCAGTGGTGGTGGAAGATCGGTGGTCACAGAGCTGTCGATTGACGCTCTCTCCGACCTTCCCCACGATGGCCAGAGCAGCCGGAGGCCAGGGAACATCCCGCGGCCGAGGGCAACAGCCTTCTGGGGGGAGTTCAACGCATGGCAACAAGAGAGTTGATCTGGCTGGGGGCGGCGAGCGCGCTGCTTCTCGGTGGGTGCGGCAGTGAAGGGTCGGTGAGCGTTCGTGCGGGCCTCGAGGCAACGCCCGAAGCGACACCCGCGATGGAGTTCTCGCTCGACCGAGACGTCGAGGCGCTCGAGACGGAGCTCGCCGACGTCCCGCTCGAAGAGCGCTTTGCGATTCGAACGGAGCGAGTCCAAGAGGCCGAGCAGGCCGCACGCCGACGCAGCGTGGACGAGGGCGGCGACCTCATGACCGCGCTGCTCGCGATACGCGACCGCATGGCCGAGACGCCCGAAGCCCATGCCGAGTTCGCCGCTGCCGAGCGTGCACGCGTGGCTCGCAATGAGAGTTTTCCGGTCACCGAGGAAGATCGCGCACATGCCCGGGAGCTTGATCGGATCCTCGGGCTCTCTACTGATCTGGAAGCTCGTGCCGCGCGAGTGCGCGAGGCCCGCCGAGAAGACATCGAGGCCGCTGCCCGTCACGTCGACCCTCCAGAATACGCCGTCGACATGGAGTCTCTCGAGCTCGAGGGAATCCTCGACCACAACGCGGAGGTGGACCGTGCGGAATGACGTCGTGGCACGATGCGCCTGGATGTTGGTCCTTCTCGGCATGTGGCTCGTCCCCGCCGCGAGCTCCGCGCAGACCGCCTGGCGAGTCAGCCACACGGGCGGCCAGTCCATCCTGGTCTTGAACACTCCGCCGCTGACCGGTGGACAGACCTACTGGTTCGAGATCGGCGGACCCAACATCAACAACGACCTGGCCACCGGCGATTCGGTCGCGACCCTCCGGAGCAGCGTTGGTCCCGTCGGAACGAACATCGCTGGGTCCGACGGCTGCAACACGACGAGTCCGCGTCCGCCGCGTTCCTGGTGGCGCGGCAGTTGTTTCTCCGCGACGATCCCAACATCCTACACGACGCCTACGGTCTTCTGGGTGATCGTTCGTTCGTACAGCATTGCGAGCGCCGCGACTGCCTCTGTTCGAGTTCAGCGAGGGACTCCCATCTCCGGGGGAACCACCTTCGTTGACACTGCGTGTTCGGGTTCGACGATCCAGACGGGCTGTTGGACCAGCCTGGCCAGCAATCTGAGCTTCGGCGCCGCAGTCTCGGCTATCGGCACGTCCGCGACCAACTACCACTTCGAGACGCGAGAGCGACCGGGAACGACGAGCGCGACCTACCAGATGATCGCGTTCGCGCCGAGCGCGGCCTCCTGGGACATCCGCATCGGTGCGAACAGCAACCACTCGAACCTCGTGGGTTCGACCGCCGAGTTCGTCGGACCCCTGCCTTCGGGGATCACCAGCAGCGGTGTCGTGTTCGCAGGCGCATGGGGCGGGACTTCTTCCCCGCTCGACTTCGTGCGAAACGATCGCGGCACGTTGCCTGGCGGCACGACGTTCGGGACCGACCAAGACGGGGACACTCTCGGAAACGCGCTTGAGTCGGTCCTCCAGACTTGCGACAGCCCCACGACTCCATCGTACTGCGCCTCTCTTCGGGGTTGCTCGACGACTGCGCCGAGCTGCCAGTCGGGCGAAACATGCGGCCCCCTCAGTACTCTGTGCCTCGCTTCCCGCCGTGATTCCGACCAAGACGGGTTCGAGGACGCCCTTGAATTCTACGGCTACCAAAATGGTATCGACAGCCTTTCCAACATGGGACGCTTCGGTGCGAATCCAGCGCAATACGACATTTTCGCCGAACTCGACTCTGCAAACGAAGACGATGCCGTAATCGGCGCATCGTGTCGGCTGAGCGACGACAGCTACGTTGACTGGTACGAAGCCCGCCAAATGGCGGAGTACTACTCGACGACGACCGCAACGGCGGGCGGATTCTACAATGCGAATGGTGCGGTCGGCATCGCCCTCCATGTCGACATTCCAGCGTGGTTCGCGGGGGCTGTCGGTGGTCCTCCGGCCGCCGACCACCCGAACTATGGTGTCTGGGGAGGGGCCTCGTGCATCACCACTCCCGGATGCAGTTCCGATGCAGACTGCACCTTCGGCTCCGTAGCCGGGCGTTGCGAGACAGCCAATCCCGGAGTTCGCCGTCGCTGTGCCGAATTCAATCAACTCGCCGTCTACCAGACTCCCCAGCGGCGGTGGCTGTTCCGGCACATGAACGTAGCGGACGGGAAGCCGGGTGTCGTGGGAACGGTTGTTGGTGGCGGGCAGGCTCCGAATGTCTACCAGGCGTTCACATTCTCCGCCGTGGCCGTCCCGCACGAGATCGCACACCTCGCCCGACTCGACCATAGTGGGCCTCAATACGATGCGTATACGACACACTCGGACTACAACTTTAGCGCGGTCTATGCCAGTGGTCTGAACTACAGATACTCGTACGAAGGCTTCTTCGAGGTCGACACCAACTACTCGCAGCATCCAGCCTTGGGCACTCAGAACGACTACCGGGCAGTCCAACAGGCGCTCTCGTTCTCGAGCCTCGTGGGAACGGCGAACCCGGTGGCGATGCCGGAGACGTGTGTTCCTTTCCTTGGTGCCGCTGAGCACGCTGCTCTGGCCGATAGCGTCCGCGGCATGGGACTCGGACACCTGGGCTATCCTTCGGTGCGCAGCGGGTCATGTGTGAGCGTGGACTGGAATCGAGACGGAGAGTACGCCCCCGCCGGGCAAACCGTTGCGATACATCAGGCATTTCGAGAGCAGAATCGCGACGACCACAGGACGCTGCGCCAAACGCTCGGAGACACTCGCTGGAGGCGTCGCTACCACCCCGCCGAGATCGTGGTCACGGGTTCTGTTCGCAGAATCTTCAGGAACGAGTTCGACCTCTCGACGGCGACGCCTCGGCTGAGGGTCTCTCGCTCCAACTCCTTTGTGTGCCCCACCTTGCCGCAACCTGCTCCGTACGATCGGTTCCCACCCTGCGAGTTTGGTGCGACCACTTCGACGGACGTCGGAGTGGGGGGCACGCCCATCGCCACTAACAACTTTGCAGCGTGCGATATCACCAATCCCGCTGCGAGTGGAGACGCTTCTCTCGTAGTATGGCAAGACCTCAATGTTGGCACCTTGAGGTGGGGAACATTGGCGCCGGCTACTACAGACCAGTTCGACCTGACTGGCGCGGTAGCAGGCTCCGATGCCCGAACGGTGTCCGATGACAGTGTGCTGCTCGGACTGGCGCGCACCCCGACCGGCGCCGTCCTCGTTTATCGCCGATCGACGGGTGCGCTCGTCGAGCAGGTGCTCACGTGGTCGGGAACGGTTGCGACCTGGTCGGCCCCGACCAGTCTCTCGACCCCCATGTGGGCTGGCATGCAAGGCAGCGCGGCGCTGACTCATGTCTACGGCGGATCGGGATTCCCGGATGGTGCTTACATGGCGGCATCCCAGCCGGGGCCGCTGATCGTTGTCTACAGACGAACTGGATCGGCGACGTGGACGCAGGTCGGTTCAGTGACCGGTCCCGCGGACGTCCTCGGACAGCCCGTCATTGAGATCGGCCCAGCGTGGAACAACCCTACTCCGCTACGGCGCATGCACATCGCCGCCATGCTCGACGATGACTGGGGAACATGGGTTCGGGACTCCGACCTTGGTGCGCCGACGTTTACCGAGACTGCCATGCCGAACTGGGCGCGCTTCGACAAGGACGAGCCGAGCATAGCTGCTACAGCGCTTGCGACCGACATGAACGGAGCTGCGGGTGTGCGCGCGGTCGACTACGATCTCGCTCCGCCTGCGTTCGTTCCCTCGGGGGTCTGCCCTGTTGGCACCAGTGCAACCGTAGTGGGGCCGGTCACGTTCTGCTTCCAAAGCGGCGCACCGATCGTTGTAGCTGCGGACGGGAGCATTGCGGGTATCGGGGTCATCAACTGCGCCGCGAGCGGAGCCAACGCGACGAACGGTGCTTGCCCGTCGGGATGGTCGTGCGCGGACGCGCCTCTCGGAAGCTTCTGCGGGATCTCGGACTTCCTGCCCATGCGGGAGCAACGTGCACCCTTTGGAGACGGCCTGATTCAGATGCGCCTCGAGCGAATGAACGACTGGCCACAACTTCGGTATGGCTTCTGCCACACAGGTCGTCTCCTTCGCGCGCAGTCCTTTACCCCAACACCCTATCACTACCCAATTAGTGGTCTTCCAGGCGTCGATGCAGAAGACGTCTGTGTGACGGCCCCGACCTATTGAGCCATGCGCACCACTCTCCAGTCCTTCGGTGTTGCGCTGGGCGTGATGTCCGCGGCATGTGGCCCGATGGTCGTACCGACTGATAGTGGTCCCGCCGACGCGGGGGAGCGTATGGACGATGCCTTCCGGCCGCCGGTGCAGCGTCTGTACCTCAACCCGGCCCCGCCACTGTGCCTGGACGCCCTCGAACCACCGCGATGGCGGGTGGCGACGGATCCTGGCCCGGAGGGCACCGTGCTTTGGACCCGGAGCATTCGAGAGCCCGAGTTCGAGCGCTGGCTCGAGGTGAGTCAGGTCGAGGGTCCTTTTCAGCCTTGGTACGACACCGGTCCATCGCTCTCCGGAGACGGCATCGCGACGTGGTTCTTCACCAATGGCGACGACACATGGGCTTTGGGAATCGGGCCCTTGGGGGCCTACTCCAACAGCGGGTTGTTCGATAGTTCGGGGTTGCCCCGAGTATGGCTCCCGCGCTCGAATCTCCTGCATGATGCTTTGGCCTCTCTGGCGCGGCCCATGTACGCGCCCCAGCCGCCCACTTACTCGCCGGAACCGCGCCCGGAACCGTGGGTGGCGGCAGTCGGGCGTCAGTTCTGGCCGGACGGCGCCGTTGTTGGTGGGGCAGGCGACATGATTGCTTGGTCCTCCACCACGGGTGACTTCATCACCTTCGGCGGGCTCGCGAACGGGAGGGAGCAGTACCGTGGAGTAGGTGCCGGCTGCACGGAGGGAGTCCGCTGGTTCACCCAACTCCCCATCTACGAAGGGCAGACGCGGGCGTTCGTGCGCGCGAACGGCGACGCAGTGGTTTCCGTCAACGGCGAGATATGGGTTTTGGGCGGCACAACCGGGGAGCTCCTGCGTGGTCGTCGCTTTGACGACGAAGATGGGATACCTGGACGTCCGGCTGCCTACCATCCCGGTTGTGGTCTTCTCGTCGAATACCGCCCCACCCAGACCTGGCGGTGGTTGAACGACGAAACGATGGAGCTCGGTCCCCTGTTGTCTTTCCCGGAAGAGTTGCCCTCCAGCGCCAGTTGGTCGGGAACGAGTGACTGCGGGTTGCTCGCCATCGGCGGCACCCGGTTCGTCAGCCGTGTCGACGCGAATGGAACGCTCCGTTTCAGCACCCGATATGGCGAGGACGCCGAGTTCGTGAGCAGCACGGGGCCCCCGATTCCGCTCGCCGACGGGGGCGCGCTCGTCGTGTTGAACCCTCCGGGATGGCTCCGTGTGGACGCCGTGGGCGAGGTCGTGTCTCGCCAGGTGCTGGACCCCGTGATCGTCGGGGAACAAATGGCGAACGAACCCACGCTCGCGCCGGACGGCACCCTCTACTTCTTGACGCGCTCGAGCGTCGAGGGACTCCAGTTCGTTGCTGTCTCCACGGACACCTCGCCCGGTCCCTTTCTGTGGCGAGAGTCCGGATCGAACTGGGCCCGGACCAACTCGACTCTTCCCGAGTGAACGCGTCGAGGGAGACGAGCTTCGGTCAGCTCTTGCCGATGTCGCCGCTGGCGAGGCCTTCGCGGAGCTTCTTCATCTCGCTCACCTCGGCGAGCACGACGAGCGTCGAGTCGGTCTCGAGCACGAGGCCGGGCTCGGGGTTGTAGGCGAAGCGGCCGTCGACGAAGCGGACGGCGATCACGAGGCCCTTCGTCTTCTGGCGGATGTTCGTGTCGCGGATCGCCGCGCCGACCAGCGTGCTCTCCTTCGGGATCGTGACCTCCTCGATGCGGAGGTTCTGGTTCGGGTCGCGAAGCATGAGGTCGAGGAACTCGACGACCGTCGGGCGGATCGCCTCGGACGCGAGGCGGAGACCACCGATCTGCGTCGGTGAGACCACGGCGCGCGCGCCGGCGCGCAAGAGCTTCGGCTTGGCCGACGTCTCGACGCACTTCGCGATGATGCGCGCGCGTGGGTTGAGCGAGCTCGCGGTGACCGTGACGAAGAGGTTGTCCTTGTCCTCCGAGAGCGCGGCGACGACGCCACGGCAGCGCGTGATGCCGGCCTCCTCGAGCACGTGATCGTCGGTCGCGTCACCGACGACGTAGAGCAGGCGTCGGTCGGGCTTGTCGAAGCGCTCTTGCAGCTCCTGCAGGCGGTGACGGCTGCGATCGACGACGACGAACGGCACGTGGCACTGGATGAATTCTTCGATGACGTGGATGCCCGTCGTGCCGCTGCCGCAGACGATGTGGTGACCCTCGAGCTTGTCGATCGCCTGTCGCATGCGATTCCTCCGGAACGCGTCGCGGATGTCGCCCTCGACGATGAACGCCGTGAGCGTCGAGACGAAGTAGAGCAGGGTGCCCGAGCCGAGCACGATGAGGCCCACGGTCCAGATCCGTGCGTAGCCGTGCTCGTGCATGCCCTCGAGCGTCTCGCCGAATCCGACGGTCGAGAGCGTGACGACCGTGAAGTAGAAGCAGTCTCCCCACGCCCAGTCGCCGCCGCCGATCACGTGGAAGCCGACGGCGCCGATCACGACGACGGCGAGCAGCCAGCCGGCCGCGCCGATGAGACGCGCCCGCAGCGCGGCTTGCAGCTCGAGCGCGTCCTTTTGCCTGCGTTCTGCGGGGCTCGCCATGCCGCGCGCGAGTGTGCCCTTTTCGTCGATGTCGCGGCTACATTGCCCGCGCTCGGAAGAACGCGCGCCTGCGCTCCGGTTCTCCGCGCGCGACTTCCGCATGAACACCGCCGAGCGAGACGACGACGCCACGAGGCCCGCGGAGACGCAGGGCGGCGCGGGCGCGCGCGCGGGTCGCGGCGTGCTCTGGATCAGCGCGGCGAAGATCCTCTTCGTGCTGCTCGGCTTCGCGGTCCAGTTCGGGCTTCCGCGCGTGCTCGGCACGCCAGCGGAGTTCGGTCTGCTGTCTGCGGCGATCGCGTTCACCGTGATCCTGACGAACGCGATGACGACCTCGATGGTGCAGACCACGAGCAAGCTCGTCGCAGAGGCGGGCGAGGGGTCGATCGCGCGGGCGCTCGTGGTGCGACACGCGGGGCTCGCGCTCTTGCTCGCGCTCCCGGTGCTCGGCGGCGCCGGCCTCGTGGGCACCTACGCGCTGTCGAACCCGGCGCTCGCGCCGCTCGTGCGGCTCGCGAGCGTGGTCGTCGTGGCGTACGCGATCTACGCCACGGCGATCGGCGCGCTGAACGGCGCGCGCGCGTTCGATCGACAAGCGCGCCTCGACGCGACGTTCTCGACGGTGCGCACGCTCGGCCTGCTCGGCGGTGGCCTCGCGCTCGGGGTCGCGGGCTCCGCGATGGCGGGCTTTGCGCTCGCCGCGACGACGATGGCGGTGATCGGCGTCGTCGTCGCGCGCCTCCACGCCGCGCCGACGGGCCGCGTGCCCGCGCTCGGTGATCACCTCCGCGTGCTCCTCCCGATCGCGCTCTACCAGCTGGCGCTGAATGGCGTGCTCCAGCTGGACATCGAGCTGCTCGTGACCGGCGCGACCCTCGATGCCACGGCGCGCGGCCTCGACGAGCTCGCGGCGTCCGACGCAGGCGCGCATGCCGCGGGCCTCTACCGCGTCGCGCAGACGCTCTCGTTCGTGCCCTACCAGCTGATGACGAGCGTGACGCTCGTGCTCTTTCCGATCGTCGCGCACGCGAGCAGCGCGGGTGACCCCAGCGAGGTCCGCGAGACGGTGCGCGCCGCGCTGCGCTTCTCGCTGCTCTTCGTGCTCGGCCTGCTCGCGCCGCTCGCGGGCGCGAGCGCGGCGGCAGTGCGGCTCGCGTTCCCGGCCGCGTACGAGAGCGCCGCGGAGATCGTGGCGGTGCTCGCGCTGGCGCAGGTGTTCTTCGCGATGGGCGTCATCCAAGCGACGGTGCTGATCGGGCGAGGACGGCTGTGGCGGACCGTCGGATGGGCGGCGATCGCGCTCGGCGTGAGCGTGCTGGGCAACGTCTTGGCGTGGCGCCTCGGCCCCGAGTCGTTGGCGCTCGGCACCGCGTGCGGCACGGCGCTCGGCAGCGTGGTCTTCGCGTGTCTCACTGGCTACGCGGTGCACGCGGACCTGGGAGCATCGTTGAGACCTCTCGTGATCGGCCGCGCGTCGTTGGCCGCCGCGGTGGCGCTCGGTGTGGCGCACGTGATCCCCAGCGCGGGGCGTGTGTCGGGGCTCGGCGTGTTGATCGTCGCCGGTCTCGTGTACCTGGCCGTGCTGGGGATCACGCGCGAGCTCGGGGCGGCGGAGGTGGCGCTCGTGCGCCGTGTCCTCGGGCGGGCGCGAGGCGCGCGATGAGCGAGGCGCGCGTGCCGGTCACGGCGATGGTGTTCACGCTCGACGAGGAGAAGAACCTCGGGCGCTGTCTCGCGTCGCTCGCGGGCTTCGGCGAGCTCCTCGTGGTCGACTCGTTCTCGACGGATCGCACGCTCGAGATCGCGCGCGAGCACGGCGCGCGTGTCGTCCAGCACGCGTTCACGGGCTTCGGCGCGCAGCGCACGTGGGCGCTCACGCACGCCGCGCCTGCGTTCGACTGGGTGCTGGTGCTCGACGCCGACGAGCGCGTGCCGACCGAGCTCGCCCAGGAGATCGCGCGTGTGCTCGCGAACCCCGATCCGCGCGTCGGTGCCTACCGCCTGCGTCGGCGGTTTCACCTGCGTGGCCGCTGGGTGCCGCGCGCGAGCCTCTACCCGAGCTGGGTCGTGCGCCTCGTCCACCGCGAGCGCGTGCGCTTCGTCGATCGCGGCCACGCCGAGACGCAAGAGGTGGAGGGGGAGATCGCGCCGCTCACGAGCGACCTGATCGACGAAGACCACAAGGGCATCGAGGCCTGGCTGGTGCGGCATGCGCGCTATGCCGTGCGCGAGGCCGAGCACGAGCTCGAGCGGACTGAAAGAGGCTCCCTCTTCGACGCCGATCCGCTGGCGAGGCGCGCCGCGCTCAAGACGATCGCACGACGCCTCCCGGCGCGTGGGCTCGCGTACTTCGTCTATGCGTACGTGGTGCGCGGTGGTGTGCTCGAGGGCGCGCGTGGGCTCGAGCTGTCGGTGCGGCGCGCCGTGTACCAAGAGATGATCGGCATCGCGCGTCGCGCGCTCGCGTCGGAGCGCCGCGGGTGAGCGCGCTGCGGGTGCTCGTCGTCGCGCCGTCGTTCCATCCTGCGGTTCGCTACGGCGGGCCGACGTACGCGTCGTGGAACCTCGCTCGTGCGCTCGGCGCGCGGGGCGTCGACGTCCGCGTGCTGACGACGAACGCCCACGGGAGCGATGTGCTCGACGTGCCGCTCGATCGCGAAGAGGAGCGCGCGCCCGGCGTGCGCGTCACGTACCTGCCGCGCGCTTCGACGCTCGGAGAGTCGGTGGCGCCCGCGCTGCCGAGGCGGGTCGCCGAGCTCGCGAGGTGGGCCGACGTGGTGCACCTCGGCGCCGTCTACAACGCCACGACGTTCCCGACGCTGCTCGCGGTGCGTCGCGCGAAGAAGCCGCTCGTGTGGACGACCTACGGCGCGCACTACCACTCGCTGCGAACGAGCGGTGTGCCCCGGCTTCGCCTCAAGCGGCTCTGGGACGCGGCTGCGCACCGACTGCTGGACGGCGGGCGGACGATCCTCGTGGCGGCGTCCGAGATGGAGGCCGAGGCGTCTCGCGAGCGCATGCCCGGCGTGCGCGTCGAGGTCGTGCGCGAGCCCGCGGTCTTGCCCCGCGTGGCCGATCGTGTCGCGCGCGAGGGCCCGCTCAGGTTGCTCGCGCTGGGTCGCGTCCACCCGCTGAAGGGCCTCGAGCGCACGATCGATGCGCTGCGCGATCACACGGCCACGCTGACCATCGCGGGGTCGGCCGAGCCGCCTTACCTCGCGAGCCTCCGGGCGCGCGCGCGACCGCTCGGTGATCGCGCGCGCTTCGTCGGTCAGGTGGGGGAGATCGACAAGGGCGCGCTCTTCGCGTCGCACGACCTCCTCGTGCTCGCCTCGCACCGCGAGTCGTACGGGATCGTGGTGGGCGAGGCGCTCGCGCACGGAGTGCCTGCGCTGGTGGTGCGCCCGACGGCGTGGGAGCTCCTGGCGCGCGAGCGTGCGGGCCTCGTGGTCGAGCCTGACGACCTGCCGCGCACGCTCCGCGAGCTCGATCCGAGCGCGCTCGCGGAGATGGGGAGGAACGCGCGCCGCTACGCCGAGCGCGAGCTCTCGGTGGAGCAGACGGCTGAACGCATGATCGGCCTCTACGCGGCCGCGGGCGCTCGTCGTGCCTCGACCCGGGCCCGGTGATACGGTCCGCGCCCTTCGGTTTCTCGCGTCGCGCGGGCGGTCCGGACGAGCCTTCGCACGAGCGCCCCGAGCCTCGAGGCGTGGGCGTGAACCGCAGCCGACTGGCGTGCAACGGAACCGACCTCACGATCTCGACCTCTTCGCCCGATGACGACCTCACCCAAGCCGCTGTCCCCCCTGCCCACCTCGGCGGGCCCCATCGTGGGCGGACCGAGTCCGGGCGGCCCCAACGCGAAGGGCGACAGCTTCGACCTGCGGACCCAGGTCCTCGTGCTCTGGGCGCACAAGTGGATCGTGCTCTTCGTCGCGCTCGCGGTCGCAGGCGGCGTGGCGTTCTGGACGCTCCGCCAGCCGCGCATCTACGAGGCCTCGTGCTCGATCGAGTACGACCCGACGCCGCCGCGCCCGCTCGGCACCAAGGTCGAGGACGTGGCCTCGCCGCTGCTCAACGCGTTCTCGAACCGCGAGTTCTACGAGACGCAGAACCGCATCATCGGCAGCCGCGTCGTGGCCGAGATGGTCGTGCGCCGCCTCGGCCTCCACCGCGACGCGGACTTCCTGGACGTGCCCGCGGAGCGGCGTGAAGGCTGGCAGGGCGCGACGGTCGAAGAGGCCGCCGAGGTCGTGCGCGGTGGGCTGACGGTCGAGCAGGTGCGCGACACGCGCATCGTGAACATCCGCTTCCGCGATCGAGATCAAGAGCGCAGTCAGCGCGTCGCCAACGCCATCGCGGATGCGTACATCGAGAAGACGATGAACGACCGCATGAGCTCGACCGTGTCGGCGCTCGAGTGGCTCGGCACGCAGGTGGACGAGCTCGAGGGCGAGCTCCACTCGGCCGACGAGGCGCTCCATCACTTCAAGCAGGAGCACGACGTGCTCTCGCTCTCGATGGAGGATCGACAGAACCTCATCGCGAACGAGATCGAGCTGTTGTCTCGATCGCTCACCGAGACGCACGTCCACCGCATCGAGCTCCAGTCTCGCGTCACGCAGCTGCGGCAGGCGGTGGAGAGCGATCCGCTCACCGCCGCGACGCCGGCGATCGAGGAGCTCGCGTCGGTGCAGGAGCTGCGCGCGCAGCTGCGCATCAAGACGGCCGAGCTCGAGTCGCTGCGCACGCGCTATGGCCCGGCGCACCCGCAGATGATCTCGCTCCAGACGCAGGTCGACTCGCTCCGACACGACCTCGAGGCCGAGATCCGCGTGGTCCTCCGCGCGAGCGAGGCCGAGCTCCGCGAGACGCAGGGCACCGAGCGAGGCCTCCAGGGCGCGCTCACGCGCTCGAACGCCCAGGGCATGGAGCTCAACCACTGGGAGATGGAGTACGGCCATCTCGTACGCGAGCGAGACAGCAAGGCCGCCATCTACGACCTGGTGCTGAAGCGCAGCGCCGAAGCCGACCTCACGCGCATGCTCCGCGTGACCCACGTGCGCGTGGTGGATCGCGCGCTCGTGCCCCGCAGCTCGGTCGCGCCCCGCGTGACGCTGAACCTCTCGGCCGGCCTCATCGCGGGCCTGCTCCTCGGCATCCTCGTCGCGCTCCTCGCCGAGCGCAGCGACCGACGCATCCGCAACCTCGAGGACATCGAGGCGCTCGGGCTCGCGGTGCTCGGTCTCGTGCCGCGCATCGGCTCCGCTACGGCGACGGGCCCCCGCCGTCGTCGACAGACGGCGCAGTCGAGCGCGAACAAGGATCTCATCGCGCACCACCAGCCGATGTCCGGCGTGGCGGAGAACCTCCGCACGATCCGCACGAACCTCTCGTTCATGGGCGCCGACGGCGGCCTCCGCGCGTTCGTGATCACGAGCGCCTCGCCGCGCGAGGGCAAGTCCACCGTCGCGATCAACCTCGCGATCACGCTCGCGCAGAGCGGCAAGCGCATCCTCCTCGTCGACACCGATCTGCGTCGTCCGCGCGTGCACCGCGCGTTCGGGCTCACCGCGCGACGCGGCGTGACCACGGCGCTGGTCGGCGAGGCGAAGGCGCCCGACGTGATCCTCACGACCGAGGTGCCCGGCCTCGACGTCGTGGCGTGTGGTCCCATCCCGCCGAACCCGAGCGAGCTCCTCCACACGGACGCGTTCCGGCAGTTCGTCGAGGCCGTGCGCGACCGCTACGACCACGTGATGTTCGACAGCCCGCCGCTCGGCGCGGTGACCGACGCGGCGATCCTCGCGGCGCAGCTCGACGGCGTCATCGTCGTGGTGAAGTCGCAGAGCACCACGCGCGAGGCGCTCCGCGTGACGGCGCGTCAGCTGAACGACGTGGGCGCGCGCGTGCTCGGCGCGGTGTTCAACGACGTGGATCTCTCGCACGGTCGCTACGGCGAGGGCACCTACTACTACTACCGCCGCGAGGGCTACTACACGTCGGACACCGACGATCAGAGCGGTGGCGACGACGGCGGCGAGTCCGGCGGCGGCAAGAAGAGCGACGGTCCGGCGCCCGCTGCGGCCGACTGATCACGGGCCTGCCAACCTCACGACGCCGACGCACGAAGTCGGGGGCGCTCGCGCGACATGCGCATCCTGATCCTGCACCCGCACTACTGGCCCGAGATCGCGGCCACCGCGCAGCTCCTCACGGACCTCGCCGAGGATCTCGTCCACGCGGGGCACGCCGTTCACGTGGTGGCCGGTCAGCCCAGCTACCGCGGACACACCGCGCGCCTGCCATCGCGCGAGGTGCACCGCGGGGTGTCGATCACGCGCGTGCCCACCTACCGCCCCCGCGAGCGACAGGGCGCGCGTCGCGTGGCGCACTACGTCTCGTACTTCGCGAGCTCGCTCGGGCCCGCGCTCGGTGGCGACGCAGACGTGGCGCTCGTGCTCTCGCCGCCGCCGCTCCTCTGCGGCGTCACGGGCGCGCTCGCGCATCGGCTGTCGGGCACGCCGTTCGTGTACGTCGTCGAAGACCTCTACCCGGAGCTCGGCCGTGAGCTCGGCGCCCTCCGCGCGGGCCTCGGCTACCGCGGCCTCGCACGCCTGGCGCGCGGCCTCCACCGCGAGGCCGATGCGCTCGTCGCGATCTCGGACGACATCGGCGCGCGGCTCGTCGCGCACGGCGTCGATCGGAGCCGCGTCGAGGTGGTGCACAACTGGGCGGACACGGACGCGATCGTGCCTCGCTCGCGCGACACCGCGCTGAGGCGCGAGCTCGACCTCGGCGATCGTTTCGTCGTGCTCTATGCCGGCAACGTCTCGCGCACGCTCGGCCTCGGGGCGCTCGTCGAGGCGTCGCGTCGCGTCGCGTCTCAGCCGATCACGGTGCTCGTGTGCGGCGAGGGTGACGCGCGGAGCGCGCTCGAGCGCGAGGCGAAGGACCGAGGCGTGACGAACGTGCGCTTCGTCGCGTCACAGCCGCGCGAGCGCCTCGGTGAGCTGCTCGCGAGCTGCGACGCGGGCCTCGTGACGACGCGCCGTGCGGAGCGTGGGCTGCGCTTCCCGAGCAAGCTCTTCGGCGTGATGGCCGCCGCGCGTCCGGTGCTCGCGAGCACCGACGAGCCGGAGCTCGCGGAGATCGTCACCGGCGCAGACGCAGGCGTCGTGGTGCCAGCCGAAGATCCCGCGGCGCTCGCCGACGCGATGACGCGCCTCTTCGCGATGCCGCGCGACGCGCGCGAGGCGATGGGCGCGCGAGGTCGCGCCGTCGCCGAGCAACGCTTCAGTCGACGCGTCGCGACGGCCCGCTACCGCGCCCTGCTCGAGAACGTCGCCTCCCGGCGCTGACCCTCACTGGATGCCGAGCGTGAGGGCGAGGGTCATCGCGGTGCCGTTGAGCATCATGTGGAGCGTGATCGGCGCCGCGAGGCCGCGTGATCGGAGGCGCGCCCAGCCGAGGATCGCGCCGAGGAACATCGGGCCGATGAAGAGCGGCCCGTGCCCACCGATGTGGAGCACGCCGAAGATCGCAGCGGTCACGAGCACCGCGGTGAAGCCGTCCGTGAGGCGACCGAGGTGCGGCGCGAGCACGCCGCGAAAGAGCGACTCTTCCGCGATCGGCGCGAGCACCGCGGCGGCCACGAACGTGAGCACCGCGTCGAGCGGGGTGCGGCCCGCGCCCGAGACGAGCTCGGCGACGGGGGCCTCGTCGAACGCGCCCTCGGCGAAGAAGAAGACCGCGATCGGCGTCGCGAGCAGGAGCGCGCGCGGCATCCACGCCATCACGTAGAGGCCGCTCTGGAGCACGGTGCGCAGGTAGCCGAGCGCGGGCTGCGTGTCCGTGAGCGAGCCCGCGAGCCCGCGGTGGTAGGCGAGGAGCGCGAGCGCGAGCAGCGTGAGCACGATCTCCGAGACGAAGATCTCCACGGTCTCGAAGCGCACGTTCCACGTCACGAGCAGCGGGCAGAGCAGCGACGCGAGGAGGCCGCCGAGCGTCGGGCCCACGAACAACACGCCGAGGAACGGGATCACGACCTTGCCGCCCTCGAGCCACGAGAGGCCTCGACGCTTTCCCCACACGAGCAGCGCGATCACCACCGCGCCCACGATCGAGAGGCCGACGATCGTGGACGGGCTCGACACGAACTCTCGCGTCGCGTCCAGGTCGGGCAGCGCGTCTTCGCAGCGCTGCGCGTCGAGCGGCACCGGACGAAACGGGCCCGCGATCGGCGTCATCGTGAGCGAGAGCGTCTCTTCGCCACGCGTGATGGTGAGCGTGCGCGGCGCGATCGGGCCAGTCGCGATGCCTTCGGTCAGCGCCTCGCGGCTCGGGAGCGGCGCGCCGTCGAGCGCCGTGAGCACGTCGTCGTCGCGCACGCCTGCGTCGGCCGCGGGGGAGCCGGGCGCCACGGTGATCACGCGCACGCCGCCGTCTGCGTCGTCGACCACCACGCCGATGCGCGGCCGCGGCGCGAGGCTCGCTTCGAGCGGGGGCGTGGCCGTGGTGCTCGTCCCCGGCGGCGCGCCGATCGGCGCGAGCAGGCCGCCCTCGCCGAGCTGCGCTGCCGTCATCGCCGTCGCGATCGACAGCGCGACCATGACGGCCACGTCGAGCGCGCCGAGCATCGCGAGCCGCCTGGCCCACGTCGGCTGCTCGGTGCGGAGGCGCGCCCAGCCGATCGCGGCGAGCAGCACCGACACGCCGGGGATCAGGCCGAACGCGAGGGCCGCGTGGAAGAGCTGCCAGCCCTCGCGCGCGGTCTCGTCCTTCGACGTCGCTCCGCCCGACGGTGGGTCGCTCGGCGGTGCCTCGGGTGGCGTCGACTCGGGGCCGTGGAGAGGCTGGGTCTCGACGGGCGGGGAGGGCTCGATCACGGCGCGCACGCGCGACGCGAGAGGAGCGCACGGATCGCTGGCGCGAGATCGAACGTTCCGTCGCGGACGGCGCGAAGATCCCACGCCTCGCCGCCGGTGCGCGTGGGCAGCGACACGTCGGTGCCGTAGGGCATGTGGAAGCCGCGGCCGACGTCGGGGCTCACCGTCGGTCCGCCGCACGACGCGCCCGCACCGTTCGCGGTGAGCGCCGCGAGCGTGATGTCTTCGCGCGCGAGCGCGTCGGACACCTCGATGTACGTGGAGGCCACGAGCACCCCCGGACCGAACGGGCCCGACAGCACCGCGGGTCGCTCCGCGAACGTGTCGTCCGTCACGTGCAGGATCACGCGCGCGCCGTCGCGCCACTCGCAGCCGGTGATCGCGGTGGCGATCGCGTCGAGCGAGTTCTCCACGCAGTCGACGTTCGCGATGCCCGACACGGGGCTCGTGTTCGTGGCGGTGAAGACGCGCCACTGATCGAGCTCGCCTGCGAGCGTCTCGGCGGAGTCGAACGGCACGCAGTCCATCACGGCGCGCGCGTCGTCGACGAAGACCACCAGCGAGACCTGCGCGGCGCTGCTCGCCTCGAGCGCGTCCGCGAAGATCGTGGGCGCGAGGTCGCGGAGCCGCGCGACGTCGTCGGTCATCGAGCTCGACACGTCGAGCACGATCACGAGATCGAGCGGCTCGCTGCACGCGAGCATGCCCACGTCCCCGGTGTCGAGGCTCGCGTCCGGGGTCCCTGCGTCGGGTCGGCCAGCGTCCGGGCTGCCGGTGCACCACGCGAACAGCTGGCACGCGGGATCGGCGCAGTCGGTGAGCATGTCGCCGTCGTCGTCGATCGCGTTCGAGCACGCGGCCTCGCCGATCTCCGCTGGCCTGGGGCTCGAGCACGCCGCCGCAGAGGCGGCCAGCCCGCCGAACGCGAGCGAGAGAAGCAAGGCACGAGACATGGCCGGAGTGTAGTCCGCCGCCGTGCACGAGCATGCTCGTCCGCCGAATCGCCGAGCGAAGCGCGAGGCGTGCAAACGGGGTTGGGGCCCCGCGCGCAGCACGCGCTTCGGCGCGTCTGGGGGCCCCGCACGCGGGGGAGGGTCCGCACGGACCCTCGGGCAAATCAGCCGGCGCGGCGGGGGAACGGCAGCCGACCCACGGCTCGCTTGCCGGTGTCGGAGGCAGCGGGCTCGCTCGCGATCGGGTCGGTCGCCGAGAGGCTCGTCGAGAGCTCGCCTTCGACGTCGGTCGTCTTCGACTCGTCGAGCGGACTGCCCATGAGCTCGTGGCCCATGCGACGGCCCTTCGTGCGCAGGTAGTCGATGTTGTGGACGTTCGGCTCGCTGCGCACGGGCTCGCGTCGCACCACCTGCACGCCCTCGGCGCGCAGGCTCTTGGTCTTCAGCGGGTTGTTCGTGAGGAGCACGATCGAGCGCACGCCGAGGTCCGCGAGGATGAACGCCGCGATGTCGAAGCGGCGGGCGTCGTCCGGCAGGCCGAGCATGCGGTTCGCATCCACCGTGTCGACGCCGCGCTCTTGCAGCGCGTACGCCTTGAGCTTGTTGCCGAGGCCGATGCCGCGGCCCTCTTGGCGCAGGTAGAGCACGGCGCCGCGCTCTTCCTTGCCGATGCGCGCGAGCGCCTGATCGAGCTGCTCGCGGCAGTCGCACTTGAGCGAGTGGAGGACCTCGCCCGTGAGGCACTCGCTGTGGACGCGCACGGGGATCTCTTCACCGCCGCGGAGGTCGCCCTTCACGATCGCGAGGTGCTCCTTGAACGAGGCCTCGCCGTCGAAGGACGAGGGCACGCGCTCGCGGTAGCAGACGACGCGGAAGGTGCCGTGCTCCGTGGGGATGTTGGCCTCCGAGTAGCGAGTGAACGCGCTCTCGTCGCCCAACGAAACGATCTGGCCCCGACGCTGCTCGGACTGGCCCATTCGACCCGCCTTCTCGGACCTGCTCATGAGGCCGTGTGATTGTGTCTCCAAGCAGGCCTTCGATGCGGCGACCTGCAAGAACGTTGTCACTCTGTCTGGCTCGAACGAGCGAGGTAGAGAGGTGGTCGATACTAGAGCGCACGGCACGCGCGTCAAGCTTCGGAACCTTTCGTCACGCATCGCGACCGTGCGACGCTGCGGTGCGTGACCGAGACGCGCACGCTCCCGACGCTGACGGCGGCCGACCGCATCGCGCTCGGGCGATGCTCGGCGTGCGGCGCGTGCGACGCGCAGCTCCACCCCGACGACGCGTGGGATCGCGGCCTCGTCGGTCCCCCGAGCCGCTGGTCGCGCGTGCTCGCAGAGCACCCCGAGCGATGGACGGAGCTCGCCGTCGCGATCGTTCACCTGCCCGAGGCGCGAGCGCGCGCGATGGAGGACCGCTGCCACGCGCACGTCCCCTTCACGCGCCTGCGCCTCGACGCGCACACGAACCGCGCGCGCCCCGGCCCCAAGAAGAAACGCCGGAACGATCCCGGTTGATCAGGCGCGCTTGGGGAGGAGCTTGCCGGGGTTCATCGTGCCCTTCGGATCGAGGGCCTTGCGCACGTGCGCGAGGACGTCGAGGCCGAGCGCGCCCTTCTCGACGTCGAGGTAGGGCGCGTGGTCGGTGCCGACGCCGTGGTGGTGGCTGATCGTTCCGCCGTTGCCCACGATCGCGCGCGACGCGGCGGCCTTCACGGTCCTCCACTGCTCGATCTCTCGCGCCTGATCGCGGAGGAAGATGAACGTGAAGTAGAGGCTGCAGCCGTCGAGGTAGCTGTGAGAGACGTGCGCCATGACGATCGCGCGACGTCCCTCGGCCTCGAGCGTGCCGCGGATCGCGAGGCGCACGGCGTCGTAGAGGCGCGGCACGTTCGACCACTCGGTGGCCGTCTCGAGCGTGTCGACGCCGACGCCGTGATCCAGCATCGGGTCGCGCAGGTAGGGCATCTCGAAGCGGCGCTTCCACCACGACTTGCCGGGGCCCTCGCCCACGTAGAGGCCGCCGCGCGACCGCGCGATGCCGCGGATGCGCTTCACCTTGTGCGTGACCTCGTCGGCCTCGCCCTCGACGCACACCATGAGCACGCACTTCTGGTCATAGCCGACGAGGCCGAGCGCGCCTTCTGCGAATTCGCTCACGCGCGAGGGCTCGATCACGTGACGGAACGAGCCGAAGAAGCGCGTCTCTTCACCGTCCGAGAGGCGCATCATCGCGGCGCCCGTCTCTTCCTGCACGAGCGCGCGCACGGCGGTGACACCTTCGTCGAAGCTCTTGAAGAGGAACGCGAAGATCTTCCGCGCGGCCGGCAGCGGATGGAGCTTCACCGTGGCCTTGGTGATCACGCCGACGGTGCCCTCCGAGCCGCAGATCATCTGGTTGAGGTTCGGCCCTGCGGCCGACGCGGGGAACGCGCTCGTCGTCAGCAAGCCTCGCGGCGTGGCGACGGTGGTGGCGACGAGCAGCTTGTCGACCGTTCCGTAGCGGTTCGACATCTGTCCTGCGCCGCGGGCGGCGATCCAGCCGCCGAGCGTCGAGTGCTCGAAGCTCTGCGGGAAGTGACCGAGCACGAAGCCGCGCTGGGTGAGCGCCTCTTCGAGCGCGGGGCCGTAGATGCCGGCCTCGATCGTCGCCGTGCGCGAGACGCCGTCCACGTCGAGCACGCGCGTCATGCGCGTCGTGTCGAGCGTGAGCACACCCGCGTGCGCGGGGCCGCCGCTCGCCTCCACACCGCCGACGACGCTCGACCCACCGCCGAACGGCACGACCGCGAAGCGCGCGTCTTCCGCGAGCTTGAGCACAGCGAGCACCTCGGCCTCGGACTCGGGGTACACGACGACGTCGGGCGCGTGCTCGAGCGCGCCGCTCCGCAGGCGCAGGAGATCGAAGTAGCTCCGCCCGTACGCGTGGAAGGCGCGCTCGCGCGTGGTCGTCATCACCCGCGAGGGGTGCGTGACCTGCGCGAGGCGATCGAGCAGAGCCTCGTCGGCGCGAGACTCCGGCAGCGACGTCTGCTCGAGGTCTGGCGCGGGCGTGCTCGGCAAGCGCGCGGTTCCGAGCGCGTCGGCGACGAACGCCCAGACCGCCTCGTCACGACCCTTGGCCTCGAAGCCCTGATCGAGCCGTCCCCAGCCATTCCATCGGAGCTCTTCGCGTCGGTGCCGCATGCGCCGACCGGTAGCACGGGGCTCGCCGCATGAAGAGGCCCCCGCGGACGAATCGTCGAGTATGCTCACCCGCGTGGAAGGCTTCTTCCGACGCCCGCGAACCGTCTCGGACGCCCGTCCTCCCGCTCCTCCGCGGAAGGCCAAGGCGCATTGCGCCGTGTGCGGTCTCGACGTGAGCGCCGATCAGGCGATCGATCGCGGGCAGGGCATCCAGCACCTCGTGTGCGAGCCCGCGACGGTGACGGATCTCGACCGACGCCTCGAGGCCTCGCGCGCGCTCCATCGCGCGTTCACCACGCTCGGCGCCATCGCGCAGCTCGAGGCCCGCGTCGCCGCCGAGGCCAAGCGCGTGCCCGACGTGGCCGACGCGTCCGAGGTGCTCGCGTCGCTCGTCCGCCTGCGCACGGCCGTGGAGCTCGCGAGCTTCAGCAAGCCCGAGCAGCGACGCCTCTCGCTCGCGCTGCTCGATGGCCTCGCCGCCAAGCTCGGCGCGCCCGACGCGCGCTGCGCACGCTCGAGCGCCCCGCCCCCTCCGGAGCGGTGAACGTGCGCGTGCTCGCGTGCTGTCTCGTCGTGGGCCTCGCGCTCGGCCTCGCGGTCGGGGCGCCCGTCGCGCGGGCCGACGACGAAGAGACCGAGCCGTCGCCGTCGATCGAGCGAGAGGGCCGCGGGCTCGTGTACGGCGTGTCGGGCTCGTTCCTGCTCGCGACCACGCCGCTCACCACCGTCGACGTGCCCGATCAGCCGAGCCTCCTGCCGGGCTGGGCCGCGCACGGTCGCTTCGGCATGGAGCTGCCGCCTGGGATCGCGATCGCGCTGATCGTCGGCGGTGGCGGCATGGCCGTGGCCAACGGGACGCCGCCGCTCTTTCTCCGCGCGCTCGCCGAGGTCCGCTACACGATCGACCTGGGCGACGTGCGTCCGTTCGCCTCGGCGGCGGGCGGCTTCTTCATGATGAAGGCCGGGCCGAACCTCCGCGCGACGTTCACGTGCGAGGCGAGCCTCGGCATCGACATCCCGCTCGCGCCGTGGGCCGCGATCGAAGGCAGCCTCGCGATCGAGGTGCTCGCGCCCGGCGACGCGCTCCGCGAGGTGATGATCTTCGCGGTGCTGCCGCGCATCGGCGCCGGCTTCAGGTACTGACGCATGCGCGCCTATCCGTGGCAGGCGCTCCCGCGCGTCTCGCGCGTCGACGCGCGCGTGTCGGGGGCGCTCGCCGATCTCGTCGCGCCAGCGTCGCTCACGAGGTCACGCGAGACGCTCGCGGCGCTGCTCGATGTGGAGGTCGCGGTCGCGCCCGGGCCCGTCGGCGTGATCCGCGCCTCGGAGCTCGCGCCTTCGCTCGCGGCGAGCCTCGTGGCGATCGCGCTCGAGGCGCCGGGCGCGCGCCTCGCGGTCGAGCTCGACCCCTCGACGTGTCTCGCCGCGATCGATCGGGTGCTCGGCGGCGAAGGCGTGACGAGCGCGGGGCCGCTGCTGTTGTCGCCGATCGAGCAGGGTGTGCTCGCGTTCGTCGCAGCGCGCGCGTGTGAAGGAACGGGGCTCGTCGTGGCGGACGTGCTCACGACGCGCGAGGGCCTCTCGGCGTGGCTCGGCGACGGCGCGATCGCGTGGTGGGCGCTCGAGCTCTCGATCGGTGCGCGCGCCTCGGGTGCGCGCGCGTGGGTGCCCTCGCGATCGCTCGACGCGATCGCGCGATCGGGGCCGCGCGCGCTACCTCCCTCGCTCGGCGACGTGAGCGTCGCGCTCTCGATGCGCGTCGGCCACGCGCGTCTCGCTGCGGGTGAGATCGCTGCGCTCGCCTGCGGCGACGTGCTCCTCCCCGACGAGCTGTCGGCCGAGCGCGCGAACGGCAGCCCGCGTTGGTCGGAGGCGCGCCTCGTCGGCAGGAGCGGAGGCGTGGTCGTGCGCCTCGCGCGCGCAGACGACGGCTGGCGCATCGAAGGTGTGGAGCGCGCGAGCGCGGTGAGATCGGCGATGATCCTGGAGGACGCGATGAGCGAGAGCGACGCGCAGGTGGTGCGGACCGACGAGATCTCCGAGGTGGCCGAGGTGCCGGTGGAGCTCGCGATCGAGCTCGGGCGGATCGAGCTCCGCGTGCGCGAGCTCGCGGCGCTCGTGCCGGGTCGCGTGATCTCCGCGCGGCTGCCGATCGGCGGTGAGGTGCAGCTGCGCGCGGGCGATCGCGTGCTCGCGGCCGGCGAGCTCGTCGACATCGACGGCGAGCTCGGCGTGCGCATCACGCGCGTCACGCGCTGATCACTCGATCGTGATCGCGAGGCCGCGTGCGGCGAGCTCGCTCGCCAGCGCGCGACGAAGCCCGTCGTCCGCGTCGTTCGTGTGGAGCTCGATGCCGTGCGGCGTCTCGACGAGACGCAGATCGAGCTCGCGTCCACCGAGCGCGAGCCGCAGCTCGACGAGCGCGCCCTCTCTCGTTCGCCCGACCCGGAGACGCGTGACGAGCTGCTCGGCCGCGCGCGCCAGCTCCACGCGCGCCATCGACGGCGCGCTGGTGGGGGCGATGGGCGCCGTCAGCACGGTGGGAAGCAACCGGAACGGAGCGAGGTCTCCGGGATCACGATCGAGCACGGCCTCGCGTCGCGGCGCCAGGATCGTGCGCGACACCGGGCGATCCGTGGGCGGGGGTGGGCGGCTTGGCGTGTTCTGGACCGGCTTGGCCGGGGTGGGTGTCATGGTCGAACCGCCCTTCGACGTCGGCCGCGGGGTTGGGGAGCGGCCTACGTCGGGCGAAGGGCGGGCGCCCAGCGCCGTCGCGAACCGAGCGCGGGCAGCGGCGAGCTTCGATCGCGAGTCCAACGTGTCGGGTCGCGGGTCGTCGGGGGCTCGGGCGGGGGTGCTGGTGGGGGTGCCGGTGGGCGTGCCGGGCGCTCGGGTGATCGTCATGGCCCGAGACATCGACCGCGGCCGGCTCCGGTTGCGCGCATCGTGAGGACGCCGCGAGGAATCGGTTGGCCATCCGGCCGGGTGATGTATTCTCGCGGGCCGTGGCGGACCCCTACATCGGGCGCGACATCGCCAACCAGTTCAAGATCCTCGAGAAGATCGGGTCTGGCGGGATGGGCTCCGTCTACAAGGCGGAGCAGCCGGACATGCGGCGCTTCGTCGCGATCAAGATCCTGCACCCGCGGTATCTGTCGCGGCCGGATCTCGTCTCGCGCTTCCGTCGCGAGGCGCGCGCGATGAGCCACCTCTCGCACCCGAACACGGCGCGCGTCTTCCTCTACGGACAGCTCGACGACGGCGCCTGCTACTTCGTGATGGAGTACCTCGCGGGCAAGAACCTCGCGCAGACCGTGCGGGCCGAAGGGCCCATGGACGTCACGCGTGCGGTCAACATCATGGTGCAGGTCTGCGGCGCGCTCGAAGAGGCGCACAAGCAGGGCATCGTCCACCGCGATCTCAAGCCGGAGAACGTCTTCCTCACCACGCAGGGCGGCATCGCGGACTACCCGAAGGTGCTCGACTTCGGCCTCGCGAAGGTGACCGAGCGCGAGATGCGACCGGGCTCGCTCATCCTCACGCAGGAGGGCATGGTCTTCGGCACGCCGGAGTTCATGAGCCCCGAGCAGGCGCGCGGCGAGAAGCTCGACGGCCGCTCCGACATCTACTCGCTGGGCATCATCATGTACGAGCTCCTCACGGGGAAGCTGCCGTTCGATGCGAACCAGCCGATGGAGTTCATCCAGAAGCACATCAAGGAGCCGCCGATCTCGCTCGCGAAGCGCGCGCCGAACCGAGACTGGCCGCAGGGCCTCTGGGAGGTGCTCGAGAAGTCGCTCGCGAAGAAGCCCGATCAGCGCTTCGCGACCGCGAACGAATTCGCGGGCGGCCTCAAGAACGTGCTGTCGCCGTCGCAGCCGCCGGCGGGCTCGCTCGCGCCGATGAATTCGCCGGTGCCCGTGCCGACGCCGCCGACGCAGACCTCGCCGGTCCCGCAGCAGCAGCCGATGCAGCAGGCTCAGCAGCTGACGCAGCAGCCGATGCAGCAGCCGATGCAGCAGAGCGGAGGCTCCGGCTCGCTCGCTCGCGCGCCGAACGCCGTGCACGCCGAGGTGGCGCCCGTGATCTCGGGCGTGAGCTCGACCCCGAAGGTCGCGTGGCTCGTCCTCGGTCTCGGCGCGCTCCTCGCGCTCCTCGGAACTGCGGCGCTCGTCGTCGCGTTGCTGATTCGCTGACCGACGTACGACGGAACCCGGCGCTCCGGGTCGATGATCACTCCCTCGCTCTTTGGCTCGCCGTCGTCGGCGTCCAAGCCTCGCGGTCAAACGAGGTCAAAGCTCGGCTGGTGCCTGGGCGACCCCGTTGACCCGCCCATGTCACCCGCTACCCTCCGACGCCCATGGCAGAGGCCTCGCTACCGAACGTCCTCGCTCAACGCTTCCAGGTGAGCGATCGGATCGCGACCGGCCAAGCCGGTACCACCTACCGCGTGGTCGAGCTCGCCACGCAGCGCGTCGGCGCGCTGAAGCTCATTGAAGCTGCGCGCGGATGGACCGCCGCCGAGCGCGGACGGCTCGGCCGTGAGCTCGAGAAGCTCTCGACGCTCAAGCACCCGTACCTCGCAGAGGTCTACGCGACGGGTGTCGCCGACGATCTCCCGTGGGTGTTCCGCGCGGAGGTCGAGGGCGAGTCGCTGCGCGTGAAGATCGCGCTGTCGCTCGCGACGGGACAGCCCTACGCGGGCGCGCTCCACGCGATCGCGCAGCTCAGCGCGGCGCTCGACGAGGTGCATCGCGCGGGCTTGCTCCAGCGCGATCTGTCGCCCGAGCACGTCATCGTTCGCCCGGACGGCACCGTCGGCTTGATCGACACGGGCGTCGCGATGCGCATCGCGTCGGCCTCGGTGTTCGAGATCGCGGGCAAGCCCGCGTACGTGTCGCCGGAGCACGCGACGGGAAAGCTCGTCAGCTTCCGCAGCGACCTCTACGCGCTCGGCTGCATGCTGTTCGAGATGCTCACCGGCACGCCGCCGTTCGTGGGCACGCCCGATCAGGTGCTCGAGGCGCACCGCAGCAAGCCCGCCGCTCCGCTCACGGGGCAGCCGGCGCCGGTCATCGCGCTCGTCGCGCAGCTCCTCCAGAAGGATCCGCGCGATCGTCCGTTCTCCGCTCAGCAGGTTCGGCGCACGCTCGAGCCGCTCACCGGCGCGCTCTCGGTGCCGCAGTCCAAGCCGCAGCCCGGTGGCACGTTGCTCGGCCTCGCAGCGGTCGGCGCTGCGCCGCGTGCCGACGCGCCCGCGCCCAGGGCTGACGCGACCGAGCACCTCGGCGCCCTCGATCTCGCCAAGGTCGCGATGGCGCCCGCGCCTCCGCCGCCACGTCCAGCACCTCGCGCCGACGGGACCGAGCAGCTCTCGGCCCTCGACCTCGCGCGCGCCGAAGCGATCGTTTCCAAGAATCCGAGCACCGACGGTTCCGCCATGACGCAGCAGACACGAACCTCAGTCCCTCCTCCGGTGCCCGGTCAGGCGCGCCGATCGGTTCCGCCGCCTCCGCCTCCGCCGCGCGCGAGCGCCGCGCCTCCCTCGAACGGTGGCCTCGCGGTTCCGCCGGCGCCCCCGTCTTCGGGCGGCATCGCGATCCCGTCCGCGCCCCAGTCGAACGCCGGCCTCGCGGTTCCTCCCGCGCCCGCGTCGGGACAGGTCGCGATCCAGAACGCGTCGTCGCAGGAGCTCGACTACGACGACTTCGCGGAGACCAAGGCCGTCTCGCGCGACATGGTGAACGAGCTCCGCGCGCTCGGCGGTCTCGACGCGATCGATCCGAACCTCGCGCCCGGACAGGCCGCACCGCAAGGCGCTGCGCCCCAGCAGCAGGGCTTCGGCGCGCCTGCGCAGCCGCAGGGCTTCGGCGCTCAGCCGCAGGCGCAGCAGGGCTTTGGTGCGCCCGCGCAGCAGGGCTTTGGCGCGCCCGCGGCGCAGGGCTTCGGAGCGCCGCAGCCTTCGGGGTTCGGTGGTCAGCCGCAGCAAGCGCAGCAAGGCTTTGGCGCGCCGCAGGCGTCGGGCTTCGGTGGCGCGCAGCCGCAGGCGCAGCAGGGCTTCGGCGCGCCCGCGCCTTCGAGCCCAGGTGGCTTCGGCGCGCCGTCGTCGCCTGGCGGTTTTGGTGCACCCGCGCCGTCGTCGCCTGGCGGTTTTGGTGCGCCCGCGCCGTCGTCGCCTGGCGGATTTCCCGCGCAGCAGGGCTTCGGCGCGCCCGCGCAGCAAGGTTTTGCACCGCAGCAGCAGGCGGCCCCGGCGTACAGCTCGGCGTCGCCCGAGCCCAAGAAGAAGAGCCGCGCAGGCCTCTGGATCGCCCTCGGCCTGATGAGCTTCTGCGGCTTCTCGAGCGTCGCTGGCGCAGCGGTCGCGTGGTTCCTCGACGTGGGTGGCGTGCAGACGCAGGTGATGGCTGCGGCGTCGGGCCCGCTGCCGACCGGGACGCCGCCTCCGATCGTGCCCGTGGTGCCTCCGCCCACAGTCGCCGTTGCGCCTCCGCCGATCGTGCCGACGACGCCCACGGCGCCCGCCGTGCAGATGTACCAGGCGACGATCGCGTCGAGCCCGCCGGGCGCGGCGATCAGCGTCGACGGTCAGCCGCGCGGCGCGGCGCCCGTGACCGTCGCGGTCGCGCGCGACTCGATGGTGCGCGCCAGCGCGACGCTCGACGGCTACTACGACTCGAGCATGTCGATGCAGGCCGTCAGCGACCTGACGATGACGATCACGCTCCAGCCGCGCGCGGTCGCGGCGATCGCCACCACGACGCCGACCACGACCGGCTCGAGCGGCTCGTCGGGCTCGAGCGGCTCGTCGGGCTCGAGTGGCTCGTCGGGCAGCAGCGGCTCGAGCGGTTCGTCGGGCTCGAGTGGTTCGTCGGGCAGTAGCGGCTCGTCGGGCTCGAGCGGTTCGGGCAGCAGTGGGTCGAGCGGTTCGTCGGGCTCGACTGCAACGACCGGCTCTTCGGGCTCGAGCGGCGGCACGGGTCTGTCGTCGAGCATGCGTCCGAGCTCGGGCGGCACGACGACGGGCACGACCACGACCGGCTCGTCGGGCGGCGGCACGGGCCTGTCGTCGAGCATGCGTCCGAGCGCGGGCGGCACGACCACCGGGACCACCGCGCCCGCGACCGGCGGCACCACGACGACGACGACGGGCACCGGCGCGCCTCGCCTCGCGTCGGGTCTTCGTCCCGCGTCGGGCGGCACGACCACGGGCACCGCGCCTGCGAGCGGCGGCACCACGACGGCCGCTGCCGGCGGTGGCGGTGGCGGCAGCGTCGACGATCTCCGCGCGCAGGGTCGCGCGCACTTCCAGGCGCGCCGCTACCGCGAGGCCGCGCAGGCCTACGAGCAGGCGACGCGCCTCGCGCCCACGAACCCGGGCCTCTGGAGCGCGCTCGGCGCGGCTCGCCTGCAGTCCGGCGACAACGGCGGCGCGGTCACGGCCTACCAGCGCGCGGTGCAGCTCGCGCCGACGACGTCGGGCTTCCATGCGGGGCTCGGTCGCGCGTACGCACGCAGCGGCAACCGCGCTCAGGCGCGCACGGAGCTCGAGCGCGCGCTCCAGCTCGATCCCAACAACGCCGACGCGCGCAACGAGCTCTCTCGTCTCTGACTTCCGCGCTCAGAGACCGAGAGAGAATCGTGCGCTCGACGGGGCGCCTTGCGGCGGGG
>CAZCVE010000025.1:72872-118877 GCA_964502175.1 uncultured Sandaracinaceae bacterium | reverse complement strand
GCCGGGACGGTCGGGGGTGGGGCCTCGTCCGCTCGCAGTCCTCGGTCTCGCGCCTGCGGCGCTCACCTGCGGGCTCGCTCCCTCAACCCCACCCCCGACCGTCCCTCGCGTGACTGTTCCTACCTAACGCAGAGCGGTCTCCCGACCGTGCGGTGCTGGTTGGCCCCCGCGCTGAGCCCGTGGTTGGCTGCGCGCCGTTGACTCATGTCATGAGTCTCCGCAGACTCATCCCATGAGTAAGCGCCTCCAGGTCGTCATGTCCGACGACGAGTACCGGGCGGTCGAGCGCGTCGCGCGCAAGCGGGAGCAGCCCATCGCGGAGGTGGTGCGCGCGAGCCTCAAGCGCACGGTCGAGGAGGCGCGCGAGCCTCTTCCAGGGGAGCGCATCGCAGCGGTGTTGCGCTTTGCGCGCTTCGAGGGACCGACCGGCGACATCGAATCGATGCTGGCAGACATCGAAGCGGGTCGGAGCGAACGGGAACCGACGGTGTCGGGCGCGGCGAAGGGACCGCGACGGTCGGGTCGCCGGTGATCTACGTCGACTCGAACGTGCCGATGTACCTCGTCGGCGCTGCCCACCCGAACAAGGACCGTGTGATCGAGCTGGTCTCACAGCTGCTCACGGCGCGCGACGTCCTCGTCACGAGCGCGGAGACCTTCCAGGAGATCCTCCATCGGTACACCTCGAAGAAGGACCCGAAGCACCTCGCTGCCGCGTACGAGGCGCTCGAGGCCCTCGTGTCGCGAACGGTCGACGTGACGAAGACCGACGCCGATGCGGCCCGTGCACTACTCGCGCGCCACCCGACGCTCTCTTCGCGCGATGCCGTGCACGTGTCGGTCATGGAGCGACTGCGGGTGAAGAAGATCTGGAGCTTCGACGCGGACTTCGACGTCGTCCCCTCGATCGTTCGCATCCGCTGAGCGGTCGATCGCGACTCCGCGACGTCGGTGTCGCGGCTTGTGGCCTCGGCGCCTCAGCGTTGGGTCGAGCCTGCGGCGTCGTGTCCGTGTGTGCGGAGCGTGATCGTCGACTGATCTGGGTGTTTCGCGATTTCATTGGCGCAGCGCGGTGTTGGCGTGGCTCCTGCTTTTCACGCGCGTATGTCCCGTCCGAGCCGTCCGCCGTTCTGCGTGATCGTCGACACCTGGGCCGACGTGCTGTCGCCCGCGAACGACACGCCCGAGCCCCAAGGCTCGCTCGCGGATCCGGCTTCCGCGCCGCGTGTGCTGGTGGTCGGTGCCGTGATCGCCGATGCGCTCTCCGTCGCGCGGAGCTTCGCGCGCGAGGGCGCGCGCCCCTGGACGACCACGCAGACGGGCGAGCTCGCGCTCCTGCTCGCGGGCACCGAGTGGCACTCGATCATGGTCGATCACGCGCTCGAGGCGATGGTGCGAGGTCACCTCCGCGCGCTCGGGCGCGACACGCCCGTGGCGGTCTTCGCGACGCGCCCGCTCGACGACTGGTCGACGCACGTGCTGCCCCTCGAGGCCGACGACGTGTGCGCGCTGCTCGCCCGCCGCGCAGCGTGAGCGGCCCCGCTGATCGTGATCACGCAGCGGGCGGGACCGTGTCGCGGTCGGGGCTCGGCTGCTCGAGCTCGCGGAGCAAGCGAGGCAGCACGTCCGCCGCGCTCCCGGTCAGCTCCGTCACGTCGCCGAACGGAGCGCGCCCGAGGTTCACGTTCACGACGCGCGCGTGGGTGAAGCGTGCCGAGCGGAGCGCGAGGCTGGTGATCCCGACGGAGAACGACGTGCCCACGAAGACCACGACGTCGGCCTCGTCGAGCGCGCGGCGGGCGCGATGGGCCTGGAACGCGGGGTGGCTCTCGTAGAGCTCGTCGAAGAGCAGCACGAGGGGGCGGATGGGTGCGCCGCAGTGTGCGCAGCGCGGGATGACGCCTTCGTCGAGGCGCGAGAGGTCCACCCGATCGACGGGCTCGCGGCCGGCCGCGCAGCGCGCGTGCGCCATGCATACGAAGCGATCGTGGCGTCCGTGGATCTCGACGAGCTGCGCCTCCGGGTGACCCGCGCGGCGATGAAGGCCATCGACGTTCTGCGTGATCACGAGATCGCGCGTGTCGCGCGCGACGAGGCCGGCGAGCGCGCGGTGGCCGTCGTTCGGAGCGATGTCCGCCCGACCGAGGTCCGCGTGCGCACCCAGCCAGAAGGTCTTCCACCACCCCGCGGTGTCGGCCTCGAGCTTCTCGCGCGTGCCCCAGCTCGTGACGAGCTCGTCCCAGATCGCATCGGGCCCCGAGCGGTACGCGCGGACGCCGCTCGGCACCGAGAGCCCCGCGCCCACGACGTAGACCACGCGGCCCGCGCTTCTCATCCAACGGGCCACACGCTCGAGCTCGGCGTCCATGCTGCGAAGATACACCGCGCGTGTTCCTGACGTGCGCGCACCTCTCTCGTTGCGTCGAGCCGCGTCGTTCGCCCAGGATCGGGTGCATGGGCGTCGTGAACCGCACGGTCTGGCTGCACCTCCTCCTCCTCGCGCTCGCGCTCGCGGCGTCGGGCTGTCATCGACGTGATCGAACGCTGGTCGACGATCGACGGCTGCAGAACCTCCAGCGCTCTGCGTCGCGCGATCTCAACTGTCCCGCCGTGGGCGTGACGGTCGAGCGGCTCGACGAGCGCCTCTTCCGCGCGAGCGGCTGCAACGGCTGGCGCGACTACGCGATCGTCGCCAACGGTCCGCATCGCTACGGCGGTGCGCGCTGGCAGGACGTGACGCCGCTCGCCGAGCGCGCGTCGGTCGAGCTCATGTGTCCGCCCGACGGCGTCGGCTACGAAGCGCGGTCGCCGCGCCTCTACGCGGTGGCGGGCTGCGGTCGCGCGACCACGCTCGAGCTCCGCTGTGGCCCCGTCGACTGCGGCTGGCTGCTCGCCTCGCCCGTGCAGACGACGGCGGTGCAGACCGCGCCTGCGCCGGCCGTGGTCGTGCAGCCTGCGATCGCGGCCACGCCTGCCCAGCCGCCGCCGGGCTACGGCGCGTCGGTCACCGTGACGGTGCAGTGATGGGCGCGTGGGGACCGGGCGCGCTCGACAACGATCACGCGCAGGACCTCCTCTCGATCGAGGTCGATCGGTGGCGGGAGGCGATCGACACCCACCTCCGGAACGAAGCGGCCGTGTGGCAGGACGTCGAGGGCCCGCTCGTCTACGTGCACCTCTTGGTCGCACACGGCGGAGGGCCAGGTGAGCTGCGTCTGCGAGCGCGTGGCGCCGTGGACGGATCGTCGAGCGCCGAGATCGCGACGATGTGGAAGGCGCGCTGCCTCGCGCTGTGGTCTCCCTATGTGGCGCGCTCGGGGGGACAGGCGCGCCACGACGAGATCACGCGTCTGTTCGACGCGCTCCTCGTGCTCGCGTGCACGACCGATGCTCCGAAGAAGAAGCGGCCCGCGCGACGCTGAGCGTTGCTCACGGGAACGGCACGAGATCCGCGGGCAGGAGCGCGTGCGTCGCGGGCCGCTGGCGCATGGGAGATGCGGCGCGCGGTCGCGGGCTCATTGGGGCTGCCGGGGCCGCTGGAGCTCGCTGCGGCGGACCAGCTCGAGCACGGTGGCCGGACCAGGGCCGCTCGTCACGACGGGCTCGCCGCTCGGGTCGATGTCGCCGTGCAGCGGAAACGTTCGAAGCGTGGTGCCGGCCCGGTCGGCCGCGAGCTCGTAGAGGCCGATGATCGCGGTCACGTCCGCGCCGGCGCAGTGACACGCGGTCAGCGCTTCCGTGACGACGAGCGACTCTTGGATGCCCGCGACGGCCGCCGGCGACGGGTCGCAGGCAGGGGTGGTGTCGACGAGCGCGCGCATCGGCGCTCGAGCCGCCTCGCAGCTCCCCGTCGCGCGCTCGAGCGCGCTGCGGAGCGCTTCGCAACGCTCCGCGGGGGGCAGCGCCGCGATGCGCGGTCGGGTCTCCTCCAACCAAGGAGAGCGCGTCGGCATCGGGGGCTCCGTGTGGACCGCGAGCAACACGACGTGCTGGACACGCCCGACGAGGGCTTCGATGCGCGCGAGCGGGAGATCCGCGGGCGCGGCCACGCAGAGCACCTCGGGTCGCGGCCGTGCGCGAGACGCCGTGCGCCAGCGCGTCGAGATCGCGCGCGCGCGCGCCGCGTCGTCCGCGCCGTCGATCGGTGTGCCGTCGAAGAGGACGCTCTCCGCCGTGACGGTGAGCAGCGGGCATGGCGCGTGGAGCACGTGACCCAGCGACGGCGCCTCGGGCGAGACGGTCGGCAGCGTGGCGCGGTCCACCACCACGTAGGGTGATCCAGAGAGACTCTGCAGCGTGCTCTGCACCACCGGCAGAGAGTCCTCGGAGCAAGTGGGGGACGGTTCGAGCGGCGCGGCCTCGGCGACGGGCTCGGCGACGGGCTCCGCGGGGACCTCCGCGACCTCCGTGCCGGTCGTCTCCGCAGGTGTCGGCTCGGGTGCGGGCGCCGGGCTGCCGCAGCCCATCACGCAGAAGAAGGTAGCAATCGACCAGTGCAGTCTGCGCATCTCGGGGCCTCTCTCGCGGTGGGTCGAACCTCATCGAGAGGTTGCCGGAACGTCGCCGAAGGAGCGAGAGAGCAGCCCTGCGGGTCGTCAGTCGACTTCGCGCATCATCTCGAGCATCGCGTCGGGCTCGATGAACTGCGTGACGCGGTGGTCTTCGTCGCCGTCCGAGCCGTGCATCACCACGAGCGGCAGGCCGCGCTGCTCGTAGCTCGCGAGGAGCGCGTCTTCTTCGGCCGTGCGCTGCGAGAGATCGACGTGCACCGCGATGAAGCGGCCGCCCTCGCGCACCACGCGCGGGTCGGTGAACGTCTCGCGATCGAGCTCGCCGCAGGCGCCGCACCAGCTCGCGCCGAAGTCGACGATGAACGGCGTGCCCGTGGAGCGCGCCTCTGCGAGCGCCTCGCCGAAGTCTTCGCGCCACTCGATGCGCGCGCCCGGCGGAGGAAGGAGGAGCCACATCACGGCGAGGAAGCCACCCGCAGTCCCCAACAGCACGCCGGTTCCCTTGCGCGCGCGCTCCGCGTTCGTGCCTTCCTTGAAGTCGAGGTGGATCGCGCCGAGCGCAACGGCGACGACCATCAGCGCGATGGCCGTGCCGAGCAGCACCCAGTCGCGCGTGAGCACGTCCATCAGCTGCGGGACGAGGTTGCGCAGGTAGAAGAGCGCCATGACGAGCATGACCATGCCGAAGATGCTCTTCACCGCCTCCATCCAGCGGCCCGACTTCGGCAGGCCCACGGCGAACGTGCCCACGACCCAGAAGAGCGAGCCGAGGCCGAGCGCGTAGACGAACATGCCCGCGCCGCCGAGCACGACGTCGTGCGTCTGCCCGATGTAGGTGAGGAGCCCGACGATCGCGGGGCCGGTGCACGGCGCGGCGATGAACGCGCAGACGAAGCCGAGCGCGAACGCGCCCTTGAAGCCGACACCGCCCTCGACGGACGTGAAGCGCTCCTTGAGCGCGGGCGGCAGATCGAGCTCGAACGCGCCGAACATGGAGGCCGCGAGCGCCGTGAACAGCAGCGCGAAGGCGACGAGCACGATCGGGTTGGCCAGCCACGCGCCGAAGACACCGCCGGTGAGGCCCACGAAGATCCCGAGCGGCACGAACGGCGTCGCGATGCCGAGCACGAACACCGTCGAGAGCAGCGCCGCTTCGGCCTTGCTCTTGGCCTCGCGCGCGCCGAACACCGAGACGGTGATCGCGATCATCGGATAGACGCACGGCGTGAGCGCGGTGCCGAGGCCCACGAGGTAGATGAAGCCGAACGCGAGCAGGTAGTTGCCCGAGCCGAGCGCCTCGGTGAACTGCGTGCTCACGTCGCCGAGGAAGTCGGCGCGCGCGACCTGGGGCAGCCCGAGCGCGACGAGCGCGGCGAGGGCGGAGAGGCCCCACGGCAGGAATCGAGGCGCGGGCAGGGCAGCACGGAGGGCGCGAGGCGTCGTCATGGCGTTCGCCGATGATAGCGTGACGGCCGCGGACGTCGCATCCGGTCGTCCGCCGAGGCCTGCCTTCCCGAGGAGTGGACGCATGCGGATTGACGGCCGGGGCCCCGCTCTTCAACACACGCGGATGCGACCTCGCGCCGCGCCGTCTCGTCTCGCTTCGCCGTCGTCTTCGCTCGCTCCGCCCGCGCTCGCGTCTGCGCTCGTGTGCGTCGTGGCGCTCACGGGTTGCTACCGGACGAACGTGCGCATGGATCCGGACGCAGGGCCGCCTCCGCCCGACGCGTGGCGCGCGCCTCCGCCCGACGCGTGGGCGCCCGACGCGGTGGTGCCGAGGAGCGAGTGCGCGCGCGACCTCGACTGCGAGTCCGCGATCTGCGTGCAGGACTTGTCGCTCGAGCCGCGCGACCTCGCCGACGTGCCGCTGCGCTGCGGGAGCCCGATCGGCATGGCGAGCCCGGGGCAGGAGTGCGACGAGAACACGGCGTGTGACCACGGCATCTGCGCCCTCGGCGGCGGCTGCGTCGCGCCGTGCGCGGTCGACTCCGACTGCTTCAGCGATCGATCGCAGCTCGCGCGGCTCGAGCGCTGCACGCGCGTCCCCGTCGTGACGAGCGAGCGCACCCTCCAGTTCGCGAGCGCGTGCGTGCGCTGGGCCGATCCGGGCGCGCAGGTGATCGCGAACGACGCGGTGACCGTGCCGCGCTTCTCGAGCCAGAGCCTCGACGTCGAGCCGCTCGGGGGCGCGGCGCGGCTCGCGCTCTACGTGGCGAGCGGCCTCGACGAGAACCGCTTCGTCTCGTCGATCACCGCGAGCGACGGCGAGGTCGTGTTCGACGCGTTCCAGCTCGGCGTGACGCGGCAGCCGCTCATCGTGGCGCCGTTCCTCGACTTCCTCCCGATCCTCATCCCCAACGGGGATCGCGACTTCCCCATCGGCACGAGCTTCCAGGCGACGCTCGAGACGGGCGAGACCACGTCGTACCGCCGCATCGTCATGGAGCGCGCGGGCCCAGGGACCCAGCTCGACCTCAACTTCTACTACCTCGGTGTCGCGCCCCCGCGCGGCGGCGAGCCGCCGTCCGTGGTGCAGCGGCTGATGACGCAGCTCGAGGCGCTCTTCAACGCGACCGACCCGAACCTCCACGTCGGCCGCGCGCGTCACTTCGTGGTGCCCGGCGCGACCGCGCGACAGTTCGAGGTGATCGAGGGCGACGGCGAGGTGGGCGAGATGTTCCTCCTCTCCGCGGGCGCGGCGCGACCTGCCGTGAACGTGTTCTTGATCCGCACGGGCACCGACTTCCTCGGGATCTCCGGCGGCGCGCCCGGCGCGATGGGCGTGCACGGAACGCAGGGCTCGGGCATCGCGATCGGCCTCGAGGATCTGATCTCGATCCTGCCGATGTCGCCCGAGGATCAGCTGGGCACCGTGATCGGCCACGAGCTCGGCCACTTCAGCGGGCTCTTCCACACGACCGAGCTCGACGGCTCGAGCGTCGAGCCTTTCTCGGACACGCCCGTGTGCGATCTGGCGACGCACGATCTCGACGGCGACGGCATGCTCTTCCCGATGGAGTGCACCGGCGCGGGCGCAGACAACGTGATGTTCTGGGGCCCGTTCGTGGCGAGCCCCCGCTTCAGCCCGCGACAGACGCGCATCCTCCAGCACTCGATGGTGCTCCGATGATCTCTCGCTCCTTCTTCGGCTCGATGCTGGCGCTCTGCGTCTTCCTCGCCGCGTCGCCCGCGGTCGCGCAGCGCACGGTGCCGGGCAGTGGGACGGCCTCACCCGTCGTCGTTCGCCCCGAGGTGCGTCTCCGGGTCGAGCGTGCGCTGCTCGCGATCGACGCGCTGCCGCCCGCGGCGTTCTGGCAGGGCCTCGGGCCCGAGGGTCTCGCCGCGCTCGCCGGCATCCTCGACGACGCGTCACGCCCGGTCGGGCTCCGTCGTCGCGCCGTGCTCGCGCTGCGTCACGACGAGAGCGCAGCCTCGCTCGCGATCCTTCGGTCGCTCGCGCGCGCCGAGGCCGAGGACGAGATCGTCTCGCGCAGCGCGCTCCGCGTGCTCACCGAGCGCGAAGGTCTCGCGGCGATCGACACGCTCGCGGCGTCGCTCGGGGATCGTCGCGCGCACGTGCGCGAAGGCGCGGTGCTCGCCATTCGCTCGCTCCGCGCGGGGCAGCAGCTCGATCGCGCGCGCGCCTCGGCGCTGCTCACGCCAGCGCACGCTCGCGAGCAGGAGACGTTCGTGCGCGTGGCGATCGAAGCCGTGCTCGCGATGCCCTGACGAGCGCGTGAGCGAGCGGCTCAGGGCTCGACGCAGACCTCGGTGACGCAGGTCATCGACGTCGGGCACGCGGCGCCGCCCGCGCAGCTCGGTCGTCGGCAGAAGCCCGAGCCCGCGCTCGAGCACACGTACGGCGCGGGGCACAGCGAGCTCGCCGAGCATCGACGGATCGCGCAGCGGCCGGTGAGCGTGGAGCACGTCATGCCCGCGCTGCAGTCGAGATCGTTCGCGCAGGTGCGGATGCACGCGCCGATGTCGGTGTCGCACGTCGTGCCCGTGGGACACGCCTCGGTGCCGAGGAAGCACGAGCACACCCCACCGGGCGCCGTGTCGTTGCAGAGGCCGGCGCCCGCGGGACACTCGAGCGTCGGCGTGCACTGCACGGGTCCGAGGCCGATGCGCGCCGCGTCGGTGCCGACATCCACGGGCGCGGGTGAGTCCGGCGGGGGAACGAACGCGTCCGGCATCCGAGCGTCGGTGCCGACGAACACGTCGGGCCCCGAGACGTCGATGCTCGGCGCGTCGCGCTCGATCGCGGCGTCGATGCCCGTGTCGTCGAGCGCGAGCATGCCGGTGTCGTCGACGCTCGCGTCGATCTCCACGGCCGCGTCGTCCACCTCACCGCTCGCGTCTGCCTCCATGCTCGCGTCGGCACGCCTCGCCGCGTCGGGCGGCGGATCGCCGTCGCCACAGCCGAACGAGAGGCCACCCAGCACGCCGAGGATCCCGAGCATCGACATCGCGCGAAGCATCCATCTCGTGTACCGCGAGCCGTCTGGCGCTGACCAGCGGGGGGAACCCACGACGGCGCCCTCCAGGGAGGGCTGGTTGACTGAACGGATGGCCAGTGATGGGATGAGCGCATGCCCGCCCCGCTCGCGAACCCGCCGAACCCGTGGTCGTCGACGAACATCGAGTGGTCGGGCGATCACCTCGACGCGCCGCCGCCGCTCGCGCGCCTCGAGATCCACGAGGAGCGCGCCAAGACGATCCTCGCGAGGAACGACAGCCCCGACCTCGCGTTCCGCTGGTCGATCAACCCCTACCGCGGCTGCTACCACGGCTGTGCGTACTGCTATGCGCGGCCGAGCCACCAGTACCTGGGCTTCGGCGCGGGCACCGACTTCGATCGCAAGCTCGTCGTGAAGACGAACGCGGTGGAGCTGCTCGAGGAGGCGCTCACCGCGCCGTCGTGGCGAGGCGAGTGGATCGTGCTCTCGGGCAACACGGACTGCTACCAGCCGCTCGAGGCGAGCTACCGGCTCACGCGTCGCCTGCTCGAGACGAGCCTGCGGTTCAAGCAGCCGATCGGGCTCATCACCAAGTCGAGCCTCGTGCGCCGCGACGCCGACGTGCTGGGCGAGCTCGCCCGCGAGGCGCAGCTCAAGGTCACGATCAGCGCGGCGATGCCCGACGACGAGATGGGGCGCGCGCTCGAGCCGTACGCGAGCCCGATCTCCAAGCGCTTCGAGGCGATGCGCGCGCTCGCGGACGCGGGCGTCACGGTGGGCATCTCGCTCGCGCCGATCATCCCGGGCGTCAACGACGACGCGGTGCCGCGCATGCTCGAGCGCGCGCGCGATCACGGCGCGAGCTTCGCGTTCATGACGATGCTGCGCCTCTCGCGTGAGGTGCTCCCGGTCTTCGACGAGCGCCTCGGCCAGGCGCTGCCGCTCCGCGCCGAGAAGGTGCGCGCCGGCGTGCGCGCGATGCGCGGCGGCGAGATGAACGACGCGCGCTTCGGCTCGCGCATGCGCGGCGATGGCGAGCGCTGGCGCATCGTCGAGCAGCTCTTCCGGCTGCACGTGGAGCGCCTCGGCCTCGCGCGCTCGGAGGACGTGATCGGCGAGGTGCCGACGACCTTCGAGCGCCCGCGGAGGCAACTCGCCCTGTTCTGACTTCGGGCCTCGAGGGCACGGCGCGCAACGCGAGGTTCGAGGCCCACCGTCTTTCCCTGTCCTCGCCGACCCGCTATCTTGGACGCCGTGCGCGCGAGAGAGACCCGGCCGGAATCATCGGGCGTGAGCCCGATCTCCGGGCCCTGGTCCGCGAACGTGAGCCGCACGCTGCGCGAGACGCTCGAGGCGTTCGCGTCCGAGATGGTCACGAGCGAGATCCTGATGAACGCGCTCGCCGACGGCGGCTACGACGCGCCGCCCGAGCGCGCGGACGATCTCGAAGACTTCGCGAACGGCTCGCTGCGCGCGGAGATCACCGCGGTGCTCGGAGGCGAGGTCGCCGACGCCGTGATCGAAGGCATCGGCCCGGTGCTCATCATGATGCGCCGCTCGGAGCGCGACACGTCGGTGCCGCGCGCGACGAGCCCCTCGCCCAGCCCGTCGCCGCCACCCTCGACGACGCGGCCGAACACGCCCACGCCAGTGTCTCAGGGGGCGTCTCAGGGGGCGACTCAGGCGCCGTCGCCGTCCGTCGCGCCGACCGTCGCGCCGCTGCCGGCCGTGCCGTCTGCCGTCGTGCGGTCGCTCAGGCCCGTCTCGCGGCCCGATCTGCCCTCGGTGCCTCCGGCGCGCGCCGCGATCCCCATCCCGCCCACGCTCCTCCACGGGCCACGCCACCTCAAGCCGACGAAGTCGACGCCGCCCGCGCGCGCCGCGACGCCCGCGCCGCGGCCGCCGAGCGAGCCCGACGCCCGCGGCACGCAGCGCTCTCACACGGGCACCGATCTGATCGATCTCGCCGTCGTCACCGCGGACGACACGCTGACCACGGTGCTCGGCGCGAAGTTCGAGGGTCGACGGATCGTCGTCGGCCCTTCGCTCGCCGAGATGCCGCGGGCGCGTGTCGTGTTGATCGACACGCGCCACGCGTTCGAGGAGCTGTCGTCGACGTGGCCGGCCGCGCGCGCTCCGCACGTCGCGGTGCTCTGGCCCGCGGACAATCGCGAGCGCGCGCTCTTCGAGGCCGTACAGCCGCACGTCCCGCGCGTCGTGTGCGCTGGCGACGAAGCGGAGCTCGCCGACGTGGTGATGCTCGTGACGCTCCAGCTCACGCCGCCCTGACCCGAAGGCGAAACGCCCGCCCCCGAGCGTCGGCTCGAAGGCGGGCGTGTCGGATCAGGCAGCGCGCTCGAGAGCACGCGCGAGCGAACGCTCGGGAACTCGCTCGAAGCCCGAGACCTCGAGCGTGCTCGTCGCACGTCCGCTGCTCAGGCTGCGCGCGCGGCTCGTCCAGCCGAAGAGCTCGGCGAGCGGCGCGGTCGCGCAGAGGGTGTGCTCGTGCGCGGAGAGCGCATCGATCGAGAGGACGCGGCCCCGCCGCTGGGCGAGCTCGGAGACGAGCGCGCCGACGGCGCCTTCGGGGCAGCGGATCGTCAGCTGCGCGACGGGCTCGAGGAGCACGGGCGCGGCGAGACGGAGCGCGAGGGTCGTGGCCGCCTGGCTCGCGATGGCGAACGCGAGCTCGGAGGAGTCGTTCGAGTGGTAGGCGCCGCCGAGGCACGTCACCTCGACGTCGACGACCGGGCTCTTCGAGAGCGGCCCGGACCCGAGCGCGCGACGCACGCCGAGCTCCACGCCTCGCACGTACGCGCGCGGGATCTCTCCCTGACGCACGTCGTCGACGAAGCGGAAGCCCGCGCCCGCCTCGCGCGGAGCGACGCGCAGACGCACGACGGCGAACTGACCCGGACCGCCCGACTGCTTGGCGTGGCGGTGCTCGAGCTCGTGTGCGGTCGTGATCGTCTCGCGGTAGGCGACGCGAGGCTCGCCCGCGCGCACGTGCACGCGGTGCCTCGCCTCGAGCTGCTCGATCGCCACGGCGACGTGCAGCTCGCCCAAGCCGGAGAGGAGCGTCTGTCCGGTCTCGGGATCCGTGTGGACGCGCAGCGAAGGATCTTCGAGCGAGAGCGTCCCGATCGCGATCGGAAGGCGCTCGCGATCGCCCCGCTCGCGCGGCTCGATCGCGACCGTGACCACCGGCTCCGGGATGCGGAGCGCGTCGAGCACGGTGCGTGTGTCGGGAGACGACAGCGTCTCGCCGAGGCCGATGCGGCCCGAGACGATCGCGCAGACCTCACCGGCGTGCGCCTCGCTGATCTCCTCCACCTCGTCGGCGAAGAGACGCACGAGCCGACCGACGCGGAGCGTGCGGCCTTCGCGCGCGAGCCACACCTCGGCGCCCTTGCTCAAGGTGCCGGCGTAGACGCGCACGAAGCTCCGCGCACCGTGCGCGTCGATCGTCGTCTTGAACGCGAGCGCCACGAGGCGCGCGCGGGTCGGGTGGGTGCCTCGCGCCGGTCACGACGTCGGTGACGGCATCGCGATCGAGCGGCGAGGGGAGGTAGTCGACGATCGCGTCGAGGAGCGGCTGGACGCCCAGATCGGCGTACGCCGCGCCCGCGAGCGCGGGGACGAAGCGACGCGCGATCGTGCCCGCGCGGATCGCGGCCACGAAGCGCTCGATCGACGCCTCACCTCGCTCGAGGTGCTCGGTGAGAAACGCATCGTCGATCGACGCGCACGCGTCGGCGAGCTGCTCGCGCGCGAGCCGAACGCTCGTCGCGTCCGTCTCGTCGAGCGGGTGCTCGCGCACCTCGCGGCCGTGCGCGCCCTCGAACGAGAGCGCCACGCGACGCAGGACGTCGAGCACGCCGACGAGCGCGCCGCTCGCGTCGTACCGCGGGAGGACGACGGGCAGCACACGCGCGCCGAGGCGCTCTTCGATCGAGCTGCACGCGCGCTCGAAGCTCGCGCCCGGTCGATCGAGCTTGTTGACGAACACGATGCGCGGCACGCCGTGATCGTCGGCTTGTCGCCAGACGGTCTCGGTCTGCGGCTCGACGCCGCGCGCGCCGTCGAGCACCACCACCGCGCCGTCGAGCACGCGGAGGCTGCGCTCCACTTCGAGCGTGAAGTCGAGGTGGCCCGGGGTGTCGAGGAGCGTGAGCGGATGCCCGCGCCACGCGCAGCCCACCGCAGCCGCGCGGATCGTGATGCCGTGCTTCTGCTCGAGCGGATCGGAGTCGGTGGTGGTGTTGCCTTCGTGCACCTCACCGATCGCGCGGATGCGACCGGCGTAGAAGAGCACGCGCTCGGTGAGCGTGGTCTTCCCGGCGTCGACGTGGGCGACGATGCCGAGGTTTCGGAGCTGCGAGAGAGACTGTCGGGATCGGGTCATGAGCGGTCTCCGGACACGACGACGGAGCGAGCCGTCGCCGCCCCACCGAGCGAGGTGCGCGGTGAGCGAATTCGGTGCGCGCCCGAGCGAGCGCGCGTGGACGGATCGGCGGGCGGTCCCCGTCGATCACGCACGTGCTGCTGGCCGCGACGCTGCGAGCGACTCGGGATCGAGCTCCAGCGGGATGCGCCGCTGGGATCCTCAGGTCGCGCTGCGCGCCGCGGCGTCGAGCGAGGCCGCGTCGCGCCCGTAGACGCGACCGATCACGCGCACGCGGGCACGGGCCGCGCGAAGGACGCGGCGGAGGCAACGCAGCTGGCGACGTGGTGGCACGCCGTCACGACGCGTCGCCCGTCGAGAGCTGACGGAACGACGACGCCGCGATCCACTCGCCCGACGAGCTCAGGTACCGACGCGGGTGTTGCCGAAGAGGCCCGCCGCACCGGCGGCGCCGATGCCCGTCGTCGTGTTGCTCGAGTTGCCGCCCGTACCTCCGGCGCCGCCGGTGTTGGTGCCGGCGGGCGTCGCGTACGTGTTCGTAGAGAGGTCGGGCGCAGCCGCGCCAGGCCTGGTGATCCAGATGTCGTACGAGGCGCCGCCGCCGCCGCCGCCACCGCCGCCCGCGTGACCGCCGCGCCCGCCGTCGCCACCACCGCCGCCGCCGCTCAGACAGAACGAGTACGTGTCCCATGCGCCCGGCGGGTTGATGCCGCCCGCGCCGCCCGCGCCGCCCGAGCCACCGCCGCCGCCGATGCCGCCGTCGCCGCCGCGGCCGCCGGTGCTTCGACGAAGCGTGTTGCGGAGCAGGCGCGGCATGGTCGCAGCCGTCGGCGTCGACGTGTGGAGGACGAAGATCGCGAAGCTCGCACCGCCACCTGGGCCGCCGCCGCCAGGCGTACCCGCGCAACCGCCCGCGCCGCCGCCGCCGCCGCTCGGCGGGAAGAGACAGTACGCGCCGGAGTCCGCGTTGACGCCGCCGGGCGAGCCGCCACCGCCGCCGCCGCTGCCCGCGGTCGCCGCGCTTCCGGCGGATCCCGCGGCCGCACGCAACTGGTTGGCGGCGATGGAGGGGGTCGAACCAGCACCGCCGCCGCCCGTGCCGTCGTTGCCGCGGAAGCCAGATTCGCCAGGCAGGGCGTCAGTCGAGGTGCCCGTGCCCACGATGCACGAGCTGCTTCCCGTGCCCTGCATGTGAGCACCTGCGCGTCCGCCCGTGCCCGGGAGTGGGCCCGTGCCGGGCGATCCCGCGCCCGACGGTCCGAACGGAGCCGGACGCGTGCCGCTGCCGCCCGAGCCGCCGCCTGCGCTCGTTCCACCGCAGAAGTTGGATCCGGGGCCGCCCGGACCGATCGCCGCGGAGCTGCACCCGAGGCGAACGGCGTTCGTCCCGTTGCCGCCGTTGGTGCCGGCCGCGCCCGAGGCGCCGCTCGCTCCGTCGCCGCCGTTTCCGCCGGAGCCCGCCGTCACGATGTTGTCCTGGATCGTCAGCGCGTTCGTCGAGTCACGCACGTAGATGCCGATCGAGTTGCCGGCCGTCAGCGCGGGCAGCGCCTCGACCGAGAAGCCGCTGAACTCGGTCGTCATGTTGATGTTCACTGCCGCGACGACGATGCGATCGTTCGCGCCGCCGGCGCCGATCGCCGTGTTCGCGCCGCGGAGGATGGTTCCGTAGATGAGCGGGTTGCGCACCCAGTTCACTGCGCTGTGGCCGCCGAGCACCGAGATGCCGTTCAGCATCGCGACGTTCTCGATGTAGAGGCCCTCGGACACGCGGACGCGCGTGCGACCGAGGCCGATCGCGCGGGCGATGCCGCCGTTCACCGATGCGCAGGGCGCGTTCCATGCGCCGCACGTCGCGTTGTCGACGCCGCCGTTGGCCGGCGTGGCGACGTAGATGGTGGTGGCCTCGGCGAAGAACTCACAGCCGTTCTCGCGGATGCGATCCGCATCGCCCCAGCCCGCCTCGCACGTGTAGCCGCAGCTCGAGGACGAGCCCGACGAGGTGCACGTCGGCGTGACGTGGAACGCCGCAGGCCCGCCGGGCCAGCCGAGGTTGCAGTCGTTGCCGCACGCCCCGCACGCGGTGACCAGCGTGTAGCGACCGCTCGCGTCGGCGAAGCCCTCGTCGGTGTCGCCATCGCAGTCGTCGTCGACGAAGTTGCACGTCTCGGTCGTCGCCATTCCGGCTGCGACGTCGCAGCGCGGTGCCGCCGTCCGGTCAGCCGCGTTGCACACCGTCACGCCGCCGCGACGACACGCGCCCATGCCCACGATGCACGCCGTGCCGAGGCCCGGGAAGCCCTCGTTCACCGTGCCGTCGCAGTCGTTGTCGAAATCGTCGCAGATCTCGGCGTTCGCGCCGGGAGCGATCGTGCCGACACAGGAGATGACGCCCGCGCGGCACTGCGTGGTGCCCTCGCTGCACACGCCCGGAGAGCTCGAGATGCAGCCGAAGCCGCCGCCCGGGTTGCCGTTGTCGATGTCGCCATCGCAGTCGTCGTCGACGTTGTCGCAGTCCTCGACGAGCGGCGTGATCTGACCGATGCAGGTGCGGTACTCGCCGCCGGCGCACGTCTGCACGCCAGGCGTACACGCGCCCATGCCCTCGGTGCCGGCCGGTCCTTCGTAGCAAGGACGCGTGAGCGCGCGGCCCATGTCGTCCTCGTCGACGTTGGCGTCGCAGTCGTCGTCGACGCCGTTGCACACCTCGTCGATCGACGACGCGGCCGGGCGACAGACGAGCTCGCCCGCTTCGCAGATCGTCGCGCCCGCGGAGCACGCGCCCGTCATGCCGGTGAAGCACGTGAGGCCGCCTTCGGGGTTCATCTCGTCGACCATGCCGTCGCAGTCGTCGTCCACCTCGTTGCACTGCTCGCGCGCGTCGAAGTACGCCTCCGGATCCGAGTCGTCGCAGTCGAGCCCGCGGCAGCCCACGCCCACACCGCGATCGTCGCCGTCCGCGTCGACGCAGCAGCGCGTACCCACGGGCGTGCAGAGCGGGTCTTCGGACCCGGTGGCGAGGTTGTCGAGGCACTCGAAGTTGCGCGGACAATCGGGGATGTCGCGATCGCAGGTCGTGAGGCAGACGTTCTGCCCGTCACCGATCTCGACGCAGAAGGCCTCCCCCTGGCAGTCCTCGTTCGTCGCGCACGACTCGCACTGGAGACCGGACGAGGGTCCCGAGTCCGGCGCGAACGCGTCGACCGGTCCCGTGTCCGGGCGCACGAACGGCAACGAATCGTAGAGGTTCGAGTCCGCGGCCGCGTCGGGGATGCCCGTGCCTTCCCGCTGGCACGCGGCCACCGTCACCGCCATCCCCACTGCCATCCACACGCAAGTCGACCGTCCCGCTCGAAAGCTCGCCATGGGCCAAGGCTAGAAGAGGGCACGGGTCGCGTCGAGCCCGACACGTGGGGTCGAGCTAGAAGCCGGCCGTGACTGGCTTGCCGCGAGTCGTTGGTGTCGCCCTCGTCCTGGCGTCGTCGTGCAGCGTCGCCAACACGCCGACACCCGTCGCGCCTGCGCCCGTCGCGAGCGCGGATCCCGTCGCGCCCCACCTCGAGCTCGGCGGACCGGGACCCGTCGTGATCGTGCTCGTTCACGGCTACGGCTCGCGTCCCGAGGATCTCACCGGCTTCGCCGAGCGCACCGACCTGCCCGCGGGCGCGCGCGTGCTGCTGCCGCGAGCGCCGCTGCTCACGCATCCACCCGTCGGCCCCGAAGGTGGACGCGCGTGGTGGATCTTCCCGCACGACTTCCACGACCTGCGTCACCAACACCTCGACGGCGTGCGCGAGGCGCAGCGTGGGCTCTCGGCGTTCCTCGATCAGCACACGAGCTCGAGCGATCGCGTCGTGCTCGGAGGCTTCTCGCAAGGCGCGCTCCTCGCGCTCGATCTCGCCGCGCACGATCCACGTCCGCTCGCGGGCCTCATCCTGCTCAGCAGCACGCTGATGGACGAACGAGAGCTCGTCCCCCACCTGGCCTCGCGTCGAGGCCTCCGCGTGCGGGTCGCGCACGGACGCTCGGACGACGTGCTCCCGTTCGAGCGCGCCGAAGATCTGCGAGGTGCGCTCGAGCGCGCGGGCCTCGACGTGCGCTTCGACGCGTTCGACGGAGGACACGAGGTCACGCTCGGCGTCTCCGAAGGCACCGCGCGCTTCGTCCGCGAGGTCACCGGCTCGCCGTGATCGTCCGCCTCAGCGCGGCAGGCGCGCGAGGTCCGGCGGCGCAGGATCGTCTCCGAGGATCTCGAACGCGGCGCGCACCTCCGTCGAGAGGGTGATCGCCGCGCGTCCCGGTCGCTCCACGCGCAGCGTGCAGCGCGCGAGCTTCGAGTTGAGGCACGTCTTCGTACCGCCCGGCGGATTGCCGTACGGCAGCGCGACGAACGCGCTCCGCGGCGCCGTGATCGTGCCTTCGATCGAGACACCGTCCGCGCGAGACGCGAACGTCCACTCGAGCGGTGCGCCTGGCCGCGTCGTGTACTGCGCGCGCGCGCGCAGCGCGGTGGGGATGGACGACAGCCGCAGCTCTTCGTCGCCGAGCCTCAGCGCGAGCACGGTCATCGTCGGCGTCAGCACGGGCCCCACCCTCACCCTCGCGGTCGTGATCTCGAAGAACGCATCTGGTGCTTCGTCGAAGCCAGCGACCTGGCCCCACGCATAGCGCGCGGTGTGCTCGCTGCCCCAGTTGTGGTTCTGCGACCCGATCCATCCGTCGATCGACACGCGCTCGCCGTCGATCGCGAGGTGACCGTCGAAGCGCGCGAGCGGCGCGGGCACGAGCGCCTTGGCCTTGGGGAACGCGCCCGCGTACATGCGCTCGGGCAGCAGCAAGAGCGGCCTCGCGCTCGACGCATACGCGAGCGACCACGCGATGCGATGGTCTGCGCGCGACGCGCTCCCCTCGAGCGTCGCGTGATCGAGGCGAGCCTCTCGGACGCGGGCCTCGAGCGCATCCTTCGAGAAGCTGCACGCACCGAGCGGGTGCTCTTCCTTCACCGCGACGATCGTGCCGCGCTCCCCGTCGAACCACACCGCCCAGAGCTCGCCGATCGCGTCCGTCGGTCGCCCGCGCGGCGAGAAGATCGTGTAGCGGATCCAGAACGCGAGCGGACGGCTCGGGTGGTTCGCGCGACAGAACCAGCTCTCGTACGCGCCCCGCCGCGAGCTCGCGTCGAACCGACATCCGTTCCACTGCGCGCTCGCGTCTGCGTTCATGCGGTGCATCGTCGCGCACGTGGGAGCGCGCGACCATGACGTCCGACGTCAGGGCGGGCGTTGCGGGCTCGACGCGCGCGATGCTAGACGTTTCGGGATGACGAGCCGTCCGTGGCGAGCCCACCTCCTCTCGATCGCACTGCTCTTCGCGAGCGGCTGTGCGGTCACCGCGGACCTCAGCCGGAACGTGGTGAACCCGCCCACGCTCATGGTGGCCAGCCCGCTGCCCCGCCCGCTCTACGTGGTGATGACGCCGGCCGACGTGCCGGACGCGTTCCCCATCCGCAACTCGCCACACTCCGTGATCTCGTTCCAGGCGTTCTTCGGCGAGACGCTGCGTAGGACGCTGCGCCCGTACTTCACCGACGTCGTCATCGTCGCGGAACGACCCAGCAGCGGGGAGCCCTGCTACGTCGCCGACGTGCGCGTCGATGGCGTGGACGCGCACGACCTTCCGGTGGGGAACTTGGTCTACACGGAGCTGCGCCTGCAGTGGGCGTTCGCCATCCGACCGTCCGAGGCGAGCGACTACGTGTTCACGTTCGCCGGCAACGGCGTGAGCGAGCGCGCGTACCGGACTCTGGGCGAAGGCTTCGAGCAGATGACGCTGTCCGCCGTGTCGGGCCTCATGCAGCGCTGGACGGAGAACCACGTGTTCGACGCGCTGCGTGGGCTGCCCGCGGAGTGATCGATCGATGCCCGCTTCCACACGCGTCCTGGCGGCCTCTCTCGCGTTGATGGCTGCCGGGTCTGCGGGCCGTGCCTCTGCGCAGTCGCTCCACGTCGAGCCGTACGTGCAGGACGCCCGACCGACGGGCGCGTGGATCCTCTGGGAGACCACGTCGGGCGAGGAGAGCCGCGTGGAATGGGGACCGACCGATGCGCTCGGGAGCGTCGCGACGGGTACGGCCCTCACGACCGAAGGCGACGCGCGCGTGCACGAGGTCGAGCTCACGGGGCTCGCGCCAGCGACCCGGTACCATTACCGCGTCCACACCGGCAGCGCGGCGAGCGAGACGTCCTTCTTCACCACGCCTGCGCTCCCGTCGGACGAGGCGAGCTTTCGCATCGTGTTCGTCAGCGACATGCAGCGCGACGACGCGAACCCCGACGTCTACCGCCGCGTCATGCGAGACGGCGTCGCCACGTTCCTCGCCGGCGAGGGCGAGCTCGATCGTGCGCTCGCGTTCGTCGTGCTCCCGGGAGACCTCGTCGAGAACGGCGACGACTACGGGCGGTGGAGCGAAGAGCTCTTCGAGCCCGGCGCGCCGCTCATGCGTCACGTGCCGTTCTATCCGACGCTCGGCAACCACGAGCGCAACGCGCACTTCTACTACGACTACTTCCACCTCCCCGAGTCTGGCGTGACCGGCGCCGACGCCGAGCGCTGGTGGCGCATGGATCACGGCAACGTGCGCGTGATCGGCCTCGACTCGAACACGTTCGTGCTGCTGGGCGCGCAGGAGGCCTTCCTCGAGGAGTCGCTCGCGAGCGCGTGCACGGACGACGCGATCGACTTCGTCTTCGTCGCGCTCCACCACGCGAACGTCTCGGAGCTCTGGCCGTCGGGCCAAGCCCCGATCGCCGTCTCGGTCGCCGAGCGCATGGACGACTTCGGCCGCGACTGCCGAAAAGGAACGGCCCAGCTCTACGGCCACACGCACGCGTACAGCCGCGGCGCGTCGCGCGAGTCGCAGCACCTCTGGGTCAACGTCGCGAGCGCGGGCGGCAACCTCGACTACTTCGGCGAGTACGGAAACCAATACGACTCGGACGCGGTGAACGTGAGCCAAGACGAGTGGGGCTTCGTCCTCTTCGACGTGACCGCGGGCGCCGATCCCAGCTTTCGTCTCCGTCGCGTGAGCCTCGGCAACGAGACGACCCCGCGCGACAACGAGGTGCGCGACGAGCTCACGATCCGTCGCTACGACGAGGCTCCGATGCGTCCGATGGCGCGCGCGCCGCGCGGTCGCGTGACGGCCGCGTGCGCGTCGATGCTGGCGAGCGACTTCGTCGACCCAGACGGTGATCTCCACGGCGCGACGCGCTGGCAGATCGCGGAGCGCTGCGAAGAGCTCGCGGGCGAGCCCACGGTCGACCGCATCCGCGCGTTCGAGAACTGGTACGGCGGCGTCGACACGCAGGCCGGCGACGACCTCGACGACGAGCCCATCGTCCTCGACGGCGAGGCTGCGTTGGTCGAGGGCGACTACCGCTGCTGGCGCGTGCGTCATCGAGACCGCGGCCTCGCGTGGAGCGAGTGGTCCGCGCCCGTCGCCTTCCAGATCACTTCCGACGGCGCGACGCCCGCGATGGGCTGTGACGATCCCAGCGTCCTCGAGCCACCCGCGCGCATCGACGCCGCCGTCGATCCAGACGCAGGCGCGATCGCCGATGGCGGTGCCGACGCAGGCACGATCACCGTGGGCGGAGGATGCGGCTGTCGCGTGTCCACACGTGCGAGTCCCGGCATCGCGCTCGGGTCGCTCGTCGCGCTCGCGCTCGCGCTCACCCGGCGTCGGCGCTGAGCGCGGCTCTGACCGGCGGTTGGGCCCATTCCGGCGCGCGCGCCGATGGCCTACGATCGGCCGATGCTTCGACACATCCTCGTCCGCGCGCTCGTCCTACTTCCGCTCGTCGCTTGTGGTGGAGGTACGGAGGCCGGAGACACGGGCACGCCCTCGATCGACGCCGCGGGCGAGCGTACCGACGCGCCTGGAGATCGAGTCGACGCAGCTGGAGATCGTGCAGACGCCCCTGGGCTCGACGCGCCTGGAGATCGAGTCGACGCAGCTGGAGATCGTGCAGACGCGCCGGGGCTCGACGCGCCTGGGCTCGACGCGCCGGGCGCGAGCGACGACGCACCGATCGCGAGCACGGACGACGCACCCGGCGATCGCGCGGACGCGGCCGACACCGACGACGCGTCGATGTCCTCCGATGCTGCGCCGGACGACGCGCGCAGCGGTCGCGTCGACGCGCCCGTCTCCGGCGCGGACTGTCGCGCCGACGGCTGCGTGCGCGGACAAGAGTGCTGCACGTCCGGACGAAGCGCCGGCCGCTGCTACGACCCACGCTGCCTCGCCTGCTGCATGTGAGGGTGGCTCGCAGCAGCCTGGCGCTGACGCTCGCTTCGCTCGTCACGTCGTGTGGCGGAGAGGCCACGCCGCTCGTGACGCACGTCGACGACTGGCGCGACGAGGTCGTCTACCAGCTGATGACCGATCGCTTCGCCAACGGCGACGCGAGCAACGACACGATCGACGGAATCGGCCCGATCGAGGGGGATTTCTCGCGGTGGCAGGGCGGTGACTGGCGCGGCGTCGAGCAGCACCTCGACTACATCGAGGCGCTCGGCGCGAGCACGATCTGGATCTCACCGATCGTCCGGAACGTCGCGCGCATGGACGTGGCCGACGGCTACCACGGCTACTGGGCGAGCGACTTCACGTCGATCGAACCGCACTTCGGGAGCGAGTCCGATCTGCGCTCGCTCGTCGACGCCACGCACGCGCGCGGCATGCACGTGATCGTCGACGTCGTCACGAACCACACGGGCCGCGTCTTCTTCTACGACCTCGATGGCGACGGGCTCGAGGGCGCGGGCGAGACGCAGCCTCCGTATCGTCCCGAGGGCTACGACGCGTCCGTCGTCTTCACCGAACCGGCACGCCTCTTCGCGCCGCTGTCTCCGATCGACGAGGGCGACGAGGCGCGCGAGCGCGATCCGGGCGCGATCGATCTCGACGCCTCCTTCTTTCACCGGCGCGGCTACGGCGATCTCACGATCGGAGAGCAGCGACGCTACGGCGACTTCCCGGATGGCCTGCGTGACCTCGACACCGAGTCGGAGCGCGTGCTCGACGCGCTCGTCCAGACGTGGGTGACGTGGGCGCTCCGCACCGACGTCGACGGCCTTCGCCTCGACGCCGTGCCGCACGCGGAAGTCCCCTTCTGGCAAGCGTTCTGTCGACGTCTCCGGATGCGCCTCGCCGCGCTGGGCAAGCACCGCTTCTTCCTGCTCGGCGAGATCTTCGAGGCCGACCCGCGCGACATCGTGCCGTACGTGTCGGAGGGCGCGCTCGATGCGGGCTTCGACATCCCGCTGAAGTACGCGCTCGTGAACCGCATCCTCTCGGACGGCGCCGCGCCGAGCGAGGCGGTGCCCGTGCTCGAGACCGCGCGCACGTTCTTCCGCGATGCGCCGCAAGCCGACGGCATCGGCGTCGCGCCGTGGCAGGCGCGCCTCGCGCTGATCGACAACCACGACACCGGGCGCCTCCGATCCGAGATCGATGATCCGTTCGCCGTCGATCAGGCGCTCGTCGCGATCTTCACGATCGATGCGATCCCCTGCGTCTACTACGGCACCGAGCAAGAGCTCGCCGGCCCGGGTGGTCACCTCGGTCGCGAGCCGCTGTGGCTCACGGACTACCGACGTGATCTGCCGACGTTCCAGCTCATCCAGCTCTTGTCGGGCCTGAGGCGCAGCTCACTCGCGCTGCGTCGCGGCACGCTCTTCGTGCGCTTCGCGTCGACGCACGCGTCGCGCGGCGAAGACGGCATGCCGAGCACGGGGCAAGACGACGCGGGCTTGATCGCGTGGGAGCGCACGCACGAAGACGAGCACGCGCTCGTCGTGCTCAACGCACACCCGACGCAGACCTCGCGCGCCACGTTCACGACGACGCTGCCCGCGGGCGCGTGGCTCGATGCGCTCGAGGGCGCAGACACGCTCGACGTCGGCGCCGACGGAAGCGTCAGCGTCGAGCTCCCGCCGCGCCGTTCCCGCATCTTCATGCGCGCGCGCTGAGGCGGCTCTCGCTGCTACGATGACCGTCTCACGCCGATGAAGATCACGCACCTCTCCCTGAAGCAGTTCCGCTGCTTCGAGCACTTCGACATCGATCTCGTTCACCCGATCACGGTGCTCGTCGGCAAGAACGCATCGGGCAAGACGGCGGTGCTTGATGCGCTGACGACAGGCCTCGCGGCGTGGGGCGGAGTGCTCGGGACGGGCGAGGCTGCGGAGCTGCGCTTGGAAGACGTTCGAGCGATCGCTCGCGCCGACGGGGTCGAAGACGAGCAGATGTTTCCCGCCGAAGTTCTCATCACGTTCGAGACCACGAAGGTCTCACAGGCGCAGTTCCTGAGGTTCGACCGGGGTCCCAGTTCCGGTGGCTCCTACGTCGAGGTGGGAGTCGCCATGCGACTGGCGGCGTCCAGGGGTGCGTCGCTGCCTGTGCTGCTGGCATTCGGAACCGATCGAGCGATCGGCCCTTCCGGTGCCGCTGACCTCCGCCCAGAGGCTCGCCCGACGCGCTCGACGGCGTACGAGGCAGTCCGATCGACACTCCCACAGCGGGCGCGCATGCGTGATTGGCTGGCCCACCAGACATTCATCGAGCTGCAAGACGGCATCCCTCTGCCGGAGTTGCGATCGGTCACCCATGCCGTTCATGAGTGCATCGAAGGTGCGAGCGGGTTCCGCTACAGCGTGAAGCGAGGTGCGCTCGAGATCCGGATCGACGGTGCGACCATGCCGCTCGATCGTCTTTCCGATGGGCAGCGGACGCTGCTGCTACTGGTCGCAGACATCGCGCGTCGTGCGGCCCAGCTGAACCCACATCTCGGTGAGAACGCTGCTCGCGACACCGAGGGAGTTGTGCTCCTCGACGAAGTCGAGCTTCACCTCCATCCCGCTTGGCAGCGACAGGTGCTGCCGAGTCTTCGGCGCGCGTTTCCGAACATGCAGTTCATCGTGACGACGCACTCACCGCAGGTCGTCGCCAGCGTCGAGGCAGGGCAGGTGCTTGTGCTCCGAGCAACCGAGTCTGGACGCAGCGTCGAAGCAGTACCGTTCGTCGAAGGCCGCGACAGCAACAGCCTGCTGCTGGACGTCTTCGGGGAGCTCGAACGCCCCCTCGCTTGGCGGCAGGAGCTCGATGCGCTGCACGTGCTGATCGACGAAGGAGAGCTTGCCAAGGCCCGCGAGAAATTGGGCGCGATCGAAGCACGATTCGGGTCGGATGACCCCGAGGTCGTTCGCGCGAGGTGGTCGATCGACGTCGAGACGAGTCGTGATGGCGTCGAGGGCACGCATTGATCCGATATTCGAAGGGGCCAGAGCCCAAGGCGCTGGTCGAGTGGCGAGCCACGCCCGGCGTGACGTGGGAGAGCGTCACTAGTCGCGCCCTCCATGATGAGCTGCTGCGCGATCAGGGAGACCTCTGCGCGTACTGTCAGCGACGGATTCGCAGCGGCCCCTCGATGCACGTTGAACACTGGCGAGCCAGATCGACGCACGACGCCGATCAACTGCGGTGGAAGAACCTCCTGGGTGTCTGCTCTGGCGCGAGTGGTGGCGAACGACACTGCGACGCGTCGCGAGGAAACGCCGCGCTCTTCCTGCACCCCGTCGATGGCGAGGGTCCCAGTCCGATCGATGCGCTTCGCTATCGCGACGATGGGTCGGTCGTTCCGGAGCACGATGCGCCCGCGCAGTCGTCGATCGCGACCGACCTGTCACTTCTCCGACTCGATTGCGAGTCGCTTCGGCGCTCGCGTAAGGCCGTGCTCGACGCTCTTCGCGAGCGACTCAAGCGAAAAGGCTTCACGCCGAGAGAGGTTCGAGCGCTGTACGGCGGCCACTCGCAGAGTGCGCAACGAGACCGGCCGGAGCATGCGGAGGTCGTGCGACACGTGCTCGCGCGTTGGGCGCGGAAGCGCGACATCGCCCTGCCGTGAAGCCATCGCTCAAGAAGCGACGGTCATCACGACGGGATAGCTCGCGCTGAACTGGATCTCGGGCTCCCAGCGCATCTCCTCGGCGTTCGTCGACGCGCGCTGCCTCCTCGTCGGAAGCGCGCTATCTCGCGCGCCTCGATCGTGCTCGAGCCTCGACCCACCTGCGAACGCTGCCTGCGCCCGACCGGCTACTGCTGGTGCGCGCACCTCAGCGCCATCGAGACCGAGACGCGCGTCGTCTTCCTCCAGCACCCGCGCGAAGCAGGCGTCGCGATCGGCACCGCGCGCATGGCGCACCTGTGTCTCCCGCGCAGCGAGCTCCACGTCGGCGTGCACTGGAAGGGCAGCCGCGCGCTCGAGAGCGTGCACGCCGATCCGGAGCGGCCGCCTGCGCTCCTCTATCCCGGTGAAGACGCGATCGACGTGATGCGCGATCCGCCGAAGCATCCGATCACGCTCGTCGTGATCGACGGCACGTGGGCGCAGGCGCGCAAGATCGCGAACCAGAACCCCGAGCTCGCCGCGCTGCCGCGCTACGCGTTCACGCCGCCGCGCGCGAGCCAGTACCGCATCCGCGCCGAGCCCGACGAGCGCTTCGTGTCGACGATCGAGGCCTTGTCGTATGTGCTCGGCGCGCTCGAGGGCGAGCCCGAGCGCTTCGAGGCGCTCTTGCGTCCGTTCGAGGCGATGGTCGACACGCAGGTCGCGATCGCCGCGCGCGAGCGGCGCACGCGCGTGATCGGCGCGGGCTCACCGCGCGTACCCCGCGGCGTGCGGCCCCCCTCCGAGCTCACCGAGCGCAGCTCGGATCTCGTGTGCGTCGTCGCGGAGCCCAACGCGTGGCCGTACGGTCATGCGCTGCGTGGCCCCTCGGATCCGGGCGAGCTCGTCCACTTCGCGGCGGTACGCGTGGCCACGCGCGAGGTGATCGACGTGATCGCGCGGCCTCGCATCGCGCTCGCGCCGAGCACGTCGCTCCATCTCGATCTCCCCGAGGCGTCGTTCCACGAGGCGCCGTCGCTCGAGGCGCTCTCGGCCGCGTGGGCATCGTTTCTTCGTCCCACGGACGTCGTCTGCACGTGGGGCTCGTTCACGAGCAAGATCGCGAAGAAAGAAGGCCTCGCGTGGCCCCGCGACGTGGTCGATCTGAGGCGCGTCTCTCGCGCGCTCGCGCAAGGAAGTGTCGGCGCGCTCGAAGACGTCGGCGAGCGCGTGTCGCTCGAGCGCGCGCTCGGAAGCGTCGCCGCACCGCTGGTCCGCGGACGCGGGGGTCGTCGTCTCGCGCTCCTCGACGCGCTCGTGCGCACCCTCGCATCGGGACCGTGACGCGAGCGGCCTCTGCGTCTACGAACGCGAGATGGCCACCCTCCGTCTGACGCTCGTCGCATCGCTCTCCTCGATCCTGCTCGCGTCTCCCGTGCTCGCGCAGGAGGTGACCGCCGAGCGGGCCGTCCCGTACGAGGAGCCGATGGTGGCCATCGTCGCCCCGCCCTCGGCCATCGCCGTCGTGGCGCCGCCGCGTCCCGTGACCACCGTCGTCACGACCGACGCGGCGTGCGCGCGCACCGCGCATCAGCACGCGGGCGCGTCCGTCGTGCGCGTCGAGTCGGGTACGGAGGTGGGCTCGGGCTTCCTCGTGATGGACGCGAGCCACGTCGTCACCTCGTTCCGCACGGTGCGCGACGGTCACTCCGTGCGCGTCGTCGATCACGCCGGCAACGCACGCAGCGCGCGCATCGTCGTCACGGCGCCCGAGGACGATCTCGTGCTCCTCGTGCTCGCGAGCGCGCTCTCGGCGCCTCCGCTCACGCTGTCCGAGCCCGAGGCGATCCTCGTCGGCACGAACGTGCTCGCGATCGGTCATCCGTTCGTGCGCGGTCGTGATCGGCTCGCGCTCGGCATGCGCGGCGAGGGTCTCTTCGAGCAGTCGCTCTCGAGCGGCATCGTCAGCGCGGTGGGCCCGCGATCGCTCTCCACCGACGCGCAGCTCGCGAGCGGCAGCGTGGGCGGCCCGCTCGTCGACTGCGAGGGTCGCGTGCTCGGCGCGGTCTCGATCGCGACGCTCGGCATGGACGAGCGCATCTACGTCGGCGCCTCGTCGGTGGCGATCGCCGATCTCGTGTCGCGCGCGGCGAGCGAAGAGAGCTACGGCGGCCGCATCCGCCTCACGTGGGGCCTCGGCATCGCCGCGGCCTTCGAGGATCCGGGCTGGCCGATGGGCCTCTGGGGCCTCCTCGGCCTCGACGTGTTCGACGTCTTCGCGCTCGCGGGCCGCATCCACTACCTCCAGAGCGAGTCGTCGCCCACGGGCTCCGAGGTGCTGAGCCTCTTCGATCAGCGCTACCGCGGCGACGCGTTCGTGGCGTGGCGTCAGCTCGTCAACGTCGGCCCCGGCATGGGCTTCCACTTCGAGCTCGGCGCCGGCGCGTCGGTCACGAGCCTCCACCAGCGCACGCGCTCGGGCGAGATCGACGTCGCGAGCGGAGACCCCACGCTCCGCATCACCGAGACCGAGCGCCAGCGCTGGGCCGTGCGCCCGATGCTCGTCCTCAACGTCGAGCTCGGCCCCCTCTTCATCGGCTACTCCGTCGAGCTCGACATCGACACCGCGCTCGCGCGCTACCGCGTCCAGCACGTCTTCGACCTCGGCGCCCGCTTCTGATCTCCGCTATGGTCCGCGTCCCTCTCGATCTGGAGCGCAGACCATGGCCCTCGTCAGCTACGAACTCTCGAACGACATCGCCGTCATCCGCATGGACGATGGCAAGGCCAACGCGCTCTCGTATCCGATGATGGACGAGCTCGATGCCGCGCTCGATCGGGCGATCGAGGAAGCGAAGGCCGTCGTGTTCACGGGGCGCGCGGGCAAGTTCTGCGCGGGCTTCGATCTCAAGACGATGATGATGGGGCCCAAGGAAGCGCAGGCGATGGTGACGCGCGGCGCTCACCTGCTCATGCGCCTCTACACGCACCCGCAGCCGCTCGTCATGGCGTGCAGCGGCCACGCGCTCGCGGGCGGCTCGCTCGTCCTGCTCACCGGTGACTTCCGCGTCGCCGCGCAGGGCGCGTTCAAGATCGGCCTGAATGAAGTGCAGATCGGCATGCCCGTGCCCGTGCTCGCGATGGAGCTCGCGCGCGACCGCCTCGACCCGCGCTTCTTCCTGCGCTCCACGCTCTTCGCTGAGATCGTCGATCCGAACGCTGCGCTCTTCGCCGGCTGGGTCGACGAGGTCGTCGACGAGGCCCAGCTGATCGAGCGCGCGACCGCCGAAGCCAAGCGCCTCGCCGCGCTCCCGGCGCACGCCTACACGCTCACGAAGACGATCATGCGCGAGAAGACCGTGAAGTACGTGAACGACATGCTCGCCGTCGACATGGCGCGTCTGACGCCGCCGGCGTGAGCGCCTCGCCCGCGTGATCTCGGCCGCCTCGCGCGATCACAGCGATCGCGCGAGGCGCGATCCACCGAACGCGTCGCCCCAGCGAGCCGCGGCGTGGAGCTCGGCGTTGCCCGTCGACCCTCCCCAGTTCCCGCGGCCGTCGCCCACGCCGCGGCGCTGACCATTCGCGAACACCTCGGCCACCGCCAGCGATCGCACGCCGAGCGCGTTCTCGTGCGCGAAGATCGCTTCGGGCGGCCAGAGGCCTGGGAAGCCGTTGGGCGGCATGGGGACGATCCACGATCGTTCGCCGCCGCCGCGCGCGACGAGCTCCCACTCCTCTTCAGTGGGCTGGCGAAGGCCATCGGGCAAGGCGTGGACGAACGCGCGCCACTCGCTCGCGTCCCCGCTCGCTTCCGGGTAGCCCAGGTCCTGGAGCGGTGGGCCACCGAGCGCCGCGGCGCGCATGACCGACAAGGGCTCGCGACCGATCAGGAACGCAGGCACCTCCACCAGCTCCGTCGGCATGACGCCGCGGGGGATCTGGGTCGCGACGAAGGCGCGCTCCGCGTCGGGATCCCGCTCCACGTCGTCGCCCTCGTCGCGCGGTCCGATCATCGCGGTGATCAACGCCTCACGCTCGGACGCGCGAAGACCACGCGCGAAGCGTGTCGATCCGATCACGACGAACGCGTGACCGCTCGCGTGCACGAGCTCGATCATCCCGCCCGCGCCCACGAGCGCATCACTCGCGGTCCACGAGGCACCGAGCTCGTGTGCGATCGCGCGACCGAGCCCGAGTCGATCCAGCGACGACATCGCGAGGATGGCGTCGAGCGTCGGACGTGCGGCCCGCATCGTCAGGGCCGCACGCACGTGACGTACGCGACGTCGCCCGAGTTCTCCACGGGCCCGAAGCCCGTGGTGAAGCCGACGCTGCCGCAGTAGCGGCTGATCGCCGCGTTGCACGCGCTGCCGAAGCGCTCGGTGAAGCCGTCGCACGGCGCGAGGAAGCTCGAGAGCTCCGTGTACGTCGTCGCGCGGACCTCGGCGCTCCGCACGCACGTGAGGCTCGCGTTGCCCCCCGAATTCTCGACTGGGCCGAAGCCGCTCACGAAGCCTTGTGAGCCGCAGTAGCGATGGATCGCGGCGTTGCAGTTGGGGCCCGCGATCTCGCCGATGCCATCGCACGGACCTTGGATGCTCGAGAGCGTCGCGAAGCTCACCGTGCGCACCTCGCCGATCACGCACGCCACGTTCGCGACGTCGCCCGAGTTCTCCACGGGGCCGAAGCCGCTGTTCGTGCAGCCATCGCCGCAGTAGCGGTGGATCGCAGCGTTGCACTCGGGGCCGATGCGCGAGATCGCGTTGCAGCCCGCGTGGCGCGACGAGAGGTCCGTGTACGTCGTGAACCCGAAGCGCGCGCGGAAGGTCTCGTCGACGTTGCCGTCGCAGGTCTCGTCTGCACCGTTGCAGATCTCCGTCGCCGGCGGCGCGCACGCGTTCCAGCTGCAGGTGCTGCCGCACGTGCGGAAGCCGCTGCTGCCGCAGCTCGTCGTGCACGTGCCGCTGCCGCCGAGGTTGCACTCGAAGCCGTCGTCGCGCGTGCCGTCGCAGTCGTCGTCGACGCCATTGCAGCGCTCCATCGGGGGCGTGCACGTGCCGAGGCGCCCACCGCTGCAGAGCGCGGTGCCCGTCGTCATGCAGCTCGAGGTGCACGCGACCATCGAGCCCTCGACGCACGCGCCCGCCGCGTCGGGCACGCGCGCATCGACGGGCACGACGAACGCGTCGGGGGGTCCCATCATGAACGCGTCCGGCATCGGCCGCGCAGCGTCCGGGAACGGCGCATCAACGCTCGCCGCGTCGAGACCCGGCGCGTCGACGGGCGGCGCATCGATCGGCGCGAAGAACGCGTCGGGGAACGTGCTCTCACCCGCGTCCATCTCGCTCGCACGCCCCGCGTCCGTGCGCGTCTCCATCATCGATCGCCCGTTCGCGCAGCCGATCGACGTGCTCGTCACGGCGAGCACGATCGCGAACGAAGGACCGCTGCGGCGCACCATCACGCCACGAGCGTAACCGATCGGCTCGCCTCGTTGACTCCATCGAACGAGACCGGGATGCTCCGCCCCGATGACGCTCTCCCGCTCTGCCTCGACGCTCCTCGTCGCGCTCACGCTCCTCACGGTGAGCGCGTGTGGTGCCTCGCAGGGATCGGCTGGTGGGACCACGGGCGCGCGCAGTGAAGGTCCGCCCTCGGGCGGCAGCAACGACAACATCCCACCCACGGTCGTCGCGGGTGAGGTGCCTCGGCAAGACGCGCGACCCACCGATCCCGAAGCGGGACGCGACGTCGACGGACAGATCCTCGTGTCGGGTCCGGGCTTCGCTCCGCCGATGCTCGAGGACTCGGGCGTCGCGGGCGGTCCCGTCGAAGGCCACAGCGGGCCGATGGCGTGTACGGGCAGCTACCCTGCTCGCCCGCAGCACGTGCTCAAGGTCGGCCGTCGTGTGCCGATGCTCCGCGTGGTCGCCGACGGAATCGATCGCGATCTCACGCTCGCGCTCCGCACGCCCGACGGTCAGTGGCACTGCAACGACGACTCGGGCGATCCGAGCTTCGGACTCAATCCGGCGGTCGACCTCACCAACGCGCAGGGCGAGATCGAGGTCTTCGTCGGCGTGTTCTCCGAAGACGCGGTCGGGTCGCAGTACCGTCTCGGCGTCACCGAAGACGCGAACCGCTACGGCAGCTCGCTCCGTACTGGCTTGAGCGCGGTGCCGCCGGGGAGCATTCCCGGCTTGCCTCCCGGCGTGCTCGTGCCTTGATCGAACGGACGCGGGATCGCCGCGCCACCAAGGGGATCTCGATGAACACGTTGCTCCGTCAGGCCTTCACGCTTCTTCCTCTCTGCCTCGCGAGCGCGTGTGGTGGAGGCGTCGACGAGCCCGACGCTCGCATGATCTCCGAGACCGACGCGTTCGTGCCGCCCGGCGTCGACGCGCCGATGGGCAGCGACTCTGGCGCTCCGGCGACGGGCCCGCGCCTGATCTCGCTCGCCGCTGGCGAAGACTCCACGTGCGCCGTGCTCGACGACGGAACCGCGCGCTGCTGGGGCGCGAACTCCGTGGGTCAGCTCGGAGATGGCACGACGACACCGAGCGTGACGCCGGTCGCGGTCTCGGGTCTCACCGACGCGATCGCCATCTCCGCGGGCTACGACATCGCGTGCGCGCTGCGCAGCGGCGGCACCGTGATGTGCTGGGGCGATGGCTTCAACGGCCGCCTCGGCAACGGCACCGAGGACGACTCGCCCGTGCCGGTCGCGGTCACCGGCCTCACGAACGTCACGCAGATCCGCGCCGGCTTCAGCACGGTGTGCGCGCTCAAAGACGACGGAACCGTGTGGTGCTGGGGACGCGGCGGCGAGCTCGGCGACGGCGGCGTGAGCTCGTCGGCCGTGCCGCAGCAGGTGCCCGGTCTCGCGAACGTCGTCGCGCTCGCGGGCGCCAGCCACGGCGGCACCTCGCTGAGCTCGCACACGTGCGGCGTACGCGAAGACGGCACCGCGTTCTGCTGGGGCCTCAACAACGACGGCCAGAACGGCACCGGCAACCAAGACAGCGCGCGCAGCCCCGTGGAGGTGCTCGGCATCACCGACGGCGCCGCGATCGCGGTGGGCATGACGCACGGCTGCATCACGACGGCGACGGACACGCGCTGCTTCGGCGTGGGCGTGCTCGTCGGCGACGGCACGCTCGAGCGCCGCTTCGAGCCGACGCCCGTGATGACGACGCAGCGCTTCGACGCGCTCGCCGCGGGCTTCGATCACACGTGCGGCCTCACGAGCAGCGGCGACGTGTGGTGCTGGGGCCGCAACGGCAGCGGGCAGATCGGCGACGGCGAGCCGCTCGTGATCAGCGATCAGCGCGTCGCGCCCGTGCAGGCCGACGTGAGCGACGTGGAGCTCATCGCCGCAGGCGCCTCGCACACGTGCGCGCACACGGCGAGCGGCGTGACGTACTGCTGGGGCCGCAACGAGTACGGCGAGCTCGGGTGGGGCGAGCCGAGCTCGTCCGAGCGCACCAGCGTTCCGACTCCCGTCGTCTGGTGAGCGACTTGCGCTGCGACTTGGCTGAGCACCGCTGATGCGACTTGGGTGAGCATCGCTGATGCGACTTGGCTGAGCACCGCTGACCCACCCCCGCCCCTCCCGCTGGCGGGAGGGGGGCCCTCGCGATGGGTCTCGTTCAGCTTGCTCGGATCAGCTGGCGGAGGGCGCGGAAGAGCTCGGTCTGTTGCGCGGCCGTGTGCACGCCGGTCACGCGGTAGCGCATGCGGCCTTGGCGATCGAAGAGCGCGATCGTCGCGCCCGTGCTCGGAAAGCCAAACGGCGCGCGCTGCATCGTGCCGTCCCAGTCGAGGAGGATCTGGATGCCGTATTGCGCGGCGATCGCGCGGATCGCCGTGCGCGCCATGTCGCGCATCATGCCCTCGAGGCCCATCACGTTCGCGACGCCGTACGTCGTGATCTGCCCACGCAGATCGTTGTCGAGCACGTAGCGGTGGAGCGTGTGCTTGAGCTCCTGGTTGTCGGGGGTGTGCTCGCGATCTTCGTAGAACACGATCCCGACGCGCCCTCGCACCTCGAGCAGCGTACGGCTCACGCCGGAGGTCTCCTCGAGCGAGAAGTCCGCGGGCGGGCTCAGGATGGGCAGCTCGGTGGGGACGCGCGGCGCGTCCTGCGCCTCGACGGGCGCGTTCGACTCGAACCGCGCGACGCCGAGCACGGCGAGCGCGATCGCGAGCATCGTGAACCGGAGCGTGCGCGCAGACATCGAGGCCTCCGACGTCTGCACCATGGTGCGATTCACCTGCCGCTGTCGAGCCCCGTCTCCCGCGCCTCCGGCGCTCCATGGGGCTGCGTCGTATTGCCAGGCACTCACGGACATGGCCTACTTGGCCAACATGCGTGTCGTGAAGATCGCGGAGGCCAAGGACCAGCTGTCGCGGCATCTCCGCTACGTGAAGGCCGGAGGCCACGTGCGGATCCTGGACCGCGACGAGCCGATCGCGGACCTCGTCCCCATCCGAGCAGAAGCAGCCGCTCCGGGTGGCTGGTCCGAGGAGGATCTCGCGGCGCTCGAGCGCGAGGGCGTGATCCGTCGGCCGAAGAAGGGCGGGCCCTGGCCGAAGGCGCTGCTCGCGGGAGGCGCTCGCGACCCCGAAGGTCGCGTTCTCGCTGGCTTGCTCGACGAGCGACGGCGCGGTCGATGAGGCGTGGGCGGTCGATGAGCCGAGTGCGATGAGGTTCTGGGACTCGTCCGCGCTCGTCCCGCTCTTCGTCGTCGAGCCGGCGAGCCGCGCGTGCCGAGGGTTGCTGCGCACGGATCCCGCCGTCGCCGTCTGGTACGCCGCCCGAGCGGAGATCGTGTCCGCGCTGCGACGACAGCAACGCGACGGCTCGCTCACTGCGGCTGAGGTCGCCGCCACCGAGCGCCGTCTCGAGCGGGCCTCGGAGCGCTGGGTGCTGCTCGAAGCCACGGACGACGTCGAGCACGAGGCCGTTCGCCTCCTGGCCCGGCACCCGCTCCGCGCGGCGGACGCGTTCCAGCTGGCCGCGGCGCTGTGCTTCGCGCGTGGCCTTCCCAAGGGCCGATCGTTCGTGTGCCGCGACTCCGTCCTCTGCGCCGCGGCCGAGAAAGAAGGCTTCGACGTCGTCCATCCGCGACCGTGAAGCTCGGGGCTCGGCGCGTTGCGACTCGACCGCGTCGCCGAGTCTTGCGATGGTCGCCCCGATGACCGACCGCTTCGTCGTCACGCCGCACCCATCGAACGAAGGCGAGCTCGTGCTCCGCATCGAGGTGCCGCGCGATCTCGTGTTCTTCGAGGGCCACTTCGAAGGCAACCCGATGCTGCCCGGCGTCGCGCAGGTGCTCGCGCTCGTCGACGCGGAGGCACGACGCGCCTTCCCCGATCTCTCGTCGCGCGGCGCCCGCAAGCTGAGCCGCCTGAAGTTCCAAGCCATCGTTCGCCCCGGCGACACCCTCGAGCTCGGCCTCACCCTCGAAGGCACGACGGAGTCACAGGTTCGCTTCCGCCTCGACCGCGTCATTCCCGTCGCCGAGCGCGCGAGCTCCGGCGTGCTGGGCTATCGAGCTGTCGGCGAGGCGCGCTGAGCGTCCTCAGAAGCCCAACGCCCACTGACCCGTGGTGCCCGGCGTCACGAGCGTCTCTTCGTTGAGCGTGAGGAGGGCGGCGCCGAGCGCGATGAGCCCACCACCCCCTGCTGTGATTCCCCAGCCGATCGGTTCTCGGTCGGGGCCCAAGCTGCTCTGCTCGTAGGTCGCGATGAGCGGCCCGAGGACAGCCGCGAGAGCGCCGAGCAGCCATGCCGCGATCGTGGCCGGCCACAGATCGAGGCCTGGCTCGCGCAGGGTGGGCGCATGGCGCAGCAACACTGCGCCCGTGAGGACCACGGAGGCATCGCTCTCGCCGTCCGGCGCGTGGAACACGAGCGTCTGCGGGCCGGGCGGCAGATGCGCGGTGCAGGGTGTGGAGGGACACACGGGCTCCGTCGTCCGCACGCGCTCGGTCCAACGGTGTGTCGTCGTCTGACTGCCGTACTCGACCACGGTCACGTAGCCACAGGTCGCCCCGTTGCATCGGTACTCGCTGTGGGATTGGTAGGTCGGGAGCCTGTAGGAGCTCTCTCGTTGGACGTCGACGCTCCCGGTCACGCGGCTCACGCGTGTGGGCCCGTCGACTCCATCGAGCACGACGGGAACATCGGTCGCGTCCACGGCCATCCGGCCGGAGATCGTCACGTGTGGGCGAACACGCTGCGGCGTGGAACGCGATGGAAGCGTCCGTGTCCGCACGCACCCGCTGGCGCACGAGAGCAAAACAGAGAGAACGATGAAGTGGCTGTGGCGGACGTTCATGGCGGGACCTCGGGTGGTGTTCGACCGAACGCCGCCTTCATCGGTCCTTCCCGTCACTCGTTTCCTGGAAACGTCTTCGTCGTGCCCGGCCACGCTCTTGACACGCTGCGTCATACGGGCCAGACACCCGGCTCCCGGCCACTTGAACGGCGTTCAACGAGCCGTTCGATCGTGGCCGGCCACCGTGGAGGCAGCATGGCTCGCAAGGGGCTCGTCGGACCTGGGAACCAGCGCGTCGCGATCGTCGGCGGACTGCGCACGCCGTTCGCGAAGCAGTCGTCGGCGTACAAGAACCTGAGCTCGCTCGACATGGGCATCGCCGTCGTCGCCGAGCTGCTCGCGCGCTCGGGGATCGCGGCGAAGGAGATCGAGCAGGTGACCTACGGACAGGTATTGCCTTCGATCGCCGCGCCGAACATCGCGCGCGAGATCGTGCTCGCGACCGGCATGCCTCGAAGCATCGAGGCCTTCAGCGTCAGCCGCGCGTGCGCGACGGGCTACCAGTCGGCCGTGTCCGTCGCCGAGGCGATCGCCGTCGGCACGATCACCGCGGGCATCGCAGGTGGCGCGGACTCTTCGAGCGACGTGCCGATCACCGTCTCGAAGAAGCTCTCGGTCGCGCTGCTCGACGCGAGCAAGGCCAAGACGCCGCTCGATCAGCTGAAGATCCTCTCGCGCCTCTCGGCCAAGGATCTCGTGCCGGTGCCGCCCGCGATCGTCGAGTTCTCGACGGGCCTCTCCATGGGCGAGAGCGCCGAGAAGATGGCGAAGGAGAACGGGATCGCGCGCGCCGATCAGGATCGCATCGCGCACGAGAGCCACTCCAAGGCCGCTGCTGCGTGGGCGGCGGGTCACTTCGCTGGCGAGGTGATGGAGATGTACGTCCCCGACTCGAAGGGGAAGGGAACCGTCGCGTACGTCGAGGACAACCTCGTCAGGAAGGACAGCAAGCTCGAGAGCTACGCGAAGCTCAAGCCTGCGTTCGATCGCAAGTACGGCACCGTCACCGCGGGCAATGCGTCGCCGCTCACCGACGGCGCGAGCGCGCTCATGCTCATGCGCGAGGACAAGGCCAAGGCCCTCGGCCTCACGCCGCTCGGCTACCTGCGCAGCTACGCGTTCGCCGCGCTCGATCCGCGCGGACAGCTCTTGATGGGCCCGAGCTACGCGACGCCGCTCGCGCTCGATCGCGCGGGCGTCACGCTGAAGGACATCGACGTGCTCGACATGCACGAGGCCTTCGCCGCGCAGGTGCTCTCGAACACGCAGGCCTTCGAGAGCAAGCAGTTCGCGGAAGACAAGCTCGGCCGCAGCGAGCGCATCGGCGAGATCGACTGGTCCAAGTTCAATCCGACGGGCGGCTCGATCGCGATCGGTCATCCGTTCGCCGCGACCGGTGGTCGACAGATCACGCAGACGCTCCGCGAGCTCGGTCGTCGCGGCAAGCAGCTCGGCCTCGTGACCGCGTGCGCCGCAGGTGGTCTCGGCGCAGCCATCGTCCTCGAGCGGGAGTGAAGAGATGACGACGACGAACAAGGAAGCTCTTTCTTCCGAGACTCTGGCGATCGAGAAGCGCGCCGACGGCGTGTTCGTGATCCGCATGGACGTGCCGGGCGAAGCGGTGAACACGCTGCGCGCCAGCTTCGCGCGAGACTTCAGCGAGGTCTTCGCGTCGATCGAGAACGACGCAGCCTGCAAGGCCATCGTCTTCACGTCGGGCAAGAAGAGCGGCTTCATCGCCGGCGCCGACATCGCGATGCTCGAGGCGGTGAAGACCGACGGCGAGGCCGCGGAGCTCGCGCGCACCGGACAGAAGGCGATGGATCGCATCGAGGCGTTCCGCGTGCCCGTCGTCGCGGCGATCCACGGCGCGGCGCTCGGCGGTGGCCTCGAGGTCGCGATGGCGTGCCACGCGCGCGTCGCGAGCGACGACAAGAAGACCAAGCTCGGCCTGCCCGAGGTGATGCTCGGCGTGCTGCCCGGCGCAGGCGGCACGCAGCGATTGCCGCGCCTCGTGCCGATCCAGACGGCGCTCGACATGCTGCTCACGGGCAAGCAGATCGACGCCAAGAAGGCGAAGAAGCTCGGCCTCGTCGACGAGGTCGTGCCGAACGCGATCTTGATCGACGTCGCGGCCAAGCACGCGCTCTCGCTCGCCGAGTCCCATGGCAAGCCGGGAAAGAAGGAGCGCGAGAAGAAGCTCGAGGGCCTCGAGGCCGTGCAAGAGGCGGCGCTCACGAAGACGCCGCTCGGTCGCAAGTTCCTCTTCGATCAAGCGCGCAAGCAGCTGCTCAGCAAGAGCCGCGGAAACTATCCCTCGCCCGAGCGGATCCTCGAGGTCGTCGAGAAGGGCCTGAGCGAGGGCTTCGAGGCGGGCCTCGAGGCAGAGGCGCGCGCGTTCGGTGAGCTCGTCGTCTCGCCGCAGGCCGCGCAGCTGATGACGATCTTCTTCGCGCAGAACGCGCTCAAGAAGGACAACGGCGTGAGCGACGCGAGCGTGAAGCCGCGCCCCGTCACGCGCGTCGGCATGCTCGGCGCAGGCCTCATGGGCGGCGGCATCGCGTACGTGACGGCCACCATCGCGGGCATCCCCGTGCGCCTGAAGGACAAGGATCCGCAGGGCGTCGCGCGTGGCCTCGGTCACGTGCGCGGGCTCGCCCTCGGCCGCGTGAAGCGCAAGCGCGTCACGCAACAGGAAGCGAACGAGCAACTCGCGCTCGTCACCGGCACCACCGACGAGGCGACCATGAAGGGCTGCGAGGTCGTGATCGAGGCGGTGTTCGAGGACCTCGCGCTCAAGCACCGTGTGCTCGCCGCGACGGAGGCCGCAGGCGCGAACGACGTGATCTTCGCGTCGAACACGAGCTCGATCCCGATCACGAAGATCGCCGACGGATCGAAGCACCCCGAGACCGTCATCGGGATGCACTACTTCTCACCCGTCGACAAGATGCCGCTGCTCGAGATCATCACCACCGCCAAGACCGCGGACTGGGTGACCGCGACGTGCGTCGAGCTCGGCAAGAAGCAGGGCAAGACGGTCATCGTCGTGAACGACGGCACCGGCTTCTACACGAGCCGCATCCTCGGCCCGCTGATGAACGAGGCGGCGTTCGTGCTCTCCGAGGGCGTGAAGATCGAGGACATCGATCAGGCGCTCGTCGACTGGGGCTTCCCCGTCGGCCCGATCACGCTGCTCGACGAGGTCGGCATCGACGTCGCCGCGAAGGTGGGCCCGATCATGCTCGCGGAGTTCGGCGACCGCATGACGGCGCCGCCCGGCTTCGAGAAGCTGATCGCCGATCAGCGCTACGGCCGAAAGAACAGCAAGGGCTTCTATCTCTACGACCCGAGCAAGAAGACCAAGGACAAGAAGGTCGACCCGAGCGTCTACGCGCTGCTCGGTCTCGATCCGAAGAAGAGCGTGCCTGCCGACGAGATCGCGCAGCGCTGCGCGCTCTCGATGGTGAACGAGGCCGCGCACTGCTTCGGCGAGGGCATCTTGAGGAGCGCGCGCGACGGCGACGTGGGCGCGATCTTCGGCCTCGGCTTCCCGCCCTTCCGCGGCGGCCCGTTCCGCTACGTCGACACGATCGGCAGCAAGGAGATCGTGCGCAGGCTCGAGCGCTTCCGCGATCGCCTCGGCGTTCGCTTCACGCCAGCGCCCGTGCTCGTCGAGATGGCGAAGACCGGCCAGACGTTCCACGGCGCGAACGCGATCACACCGGGCGGCTTTCCTCGCAAGAAGAAGAGCTGATCAGGACGCGGGCTCTCGGTAGGTCGGCGCTGCACGCAGGGCCAGCTCGACCGAGGGCGTGCGGCGCGCTTGGCGCCACATCCCGACGGCGAACACTGGAACGATCGCGAGCGCCGCGAGCCAGTCGAGCGGCACGGGCGCGCGCGCGATCGCGAGCATCCAGCACACCGTCGCGACGTAGCCGAAGAACATCGGGCGCAGGCGGAAGGCCTCGTCCGGAGAAGCGCCGGGCAGGACGACGCGTGGGCCGCCCGTCGTGCGCGCCGCGTCGGCGAGGAGGCTCGCGTTGTGATGCTCGGTGCCACGGACGACGAACAACGTGTCGCCACCCGCGCCGAGGAACGCGATCCATCCGCGGCGCGCGCGCACCGCGTGCATCGCATCGAACGCGATGTGACGCCGCGTCTTGTGGCCCTCCGTGTCGCGCGAGGCGATCCAGACGCCGCTCTGGTCGACCTCGACGGGTTCTTCTCCCGGCGGTCGGGCCCAGATGCGAACGGCGACGAACACCCCGATGCTCCCGGCCATCGCGAGCAGCATCGGCGCGAGCATCGACGCGTGGCTCTCGGGCGCGAGCAGCTTGAACACCGGAAAGGCCAGCCACGAGAGCACGGCCTGCGCGAACAAGCGCGGCGACGACAACGTCTCTCGTTTCCACGGACCGAGGGCAAGCGTCGACGATCGCGTCGCGCGTCGCGCGACCCCTTCCTCCACGCTCGCGTCGCGCTCCATCACCCCCGAGTGGGCTCGATCGTCCTCGATGCGTCAACCCGTCGGGTTTCCGCGTTCGAGATCACGCCGTTCGGTCCGCGGCATCCAAGAGGAGCCCGAGCAGCTCGCGCAGATCGTCGCGGTCCTCGTCGAGGATGCGAAACACGATGGCCGCATCGACGCGGTCGTAGAGGTGCACGACGCGATTGCGGAATCCCACGATGGGACGAAATCGAAGGGCGGTGCCTTTCGGCAGCAGCGCGGCTTCTTCGAGTCGTTCGAGGACCTCCATGCTCGTGCGCGGTGTCGGCAGTCCGCGCTCGGAGGTCACGTGGAGTCCGATGTCGAGCAGGGCCTGGATGGCGGTCTGCAGCCAATGCAGCGCAGTCGGCAGGTTGCGTCGGTCGGACAGGAACTCCTCGATGGAGGCGCGTGGCAGAGCGTCCAGCTCGGACAGCGCGCCCCGCACGAACGCCACCTTGTCTGCGAGCACCGCGCTCATCGCTGTCCCCGTGCCCACGCTCGGTTCACGGCCAGGCTGCGGGCGGCTGCGGCTTCGTAGAGCGGCGCCCAGTCGAGATAGCGCGCGACGACGTCCGTCGTGAACTGAACGCGCCTCGCTCGATCGTCGTCGACCAACAGGGTCCCTTCGGAGAGGACGCGATGTGCGATCACCGGGTCGTGCAGCCCGAGCACGACGACATCGATCGGCCGCCCGAGACGTGCTTCACACCGCGCTGCGAGATCGGCGAGCTCACGTCGACGCGATGCTGCGCTGTCCTCGGGGTTACGAAGGATGAGCGCGACGTCGACGTCGCTGTCCTCGCGAAGTGCGTCGCGTGACGCCGATCCGAACAGCCAAGCTGCCGCGACCAGTGGGTCGCCCCGCAGTGTGCGTCTGAGCTCGGAGGCGACGTCGGTCGCGGGCATGATCCGAGGATAGCGTGTCGACACCGACGGCGTGGAGAGACGCGGTACCTTGGCGGCGATGAGGCTCCTCCGTGCCGCGTCTCTCTTGCTCCTCGGCGCGTGCGGCGCGAAGTCGGGGCTCGTCGTGCCCGAGCCGGTGCCGATCGATGCGAACGTCGATGCGTTCGTCGTGCCGCCCGATGCGTTCAGCTTCGACGCGGGGCCGATCGTCGAGGTGCCCGAGCTCATCGTCGTGGCCACCGCCGACAACAGCTATCGCTTCGGGTTCGGCGATGCGCGTGGTCTCCGCTCCACGTTCGGCGCCGCGGAGGCGACGACAGCCTGCGAGATCTTCTGTTGCAGCGCGATGTGCAGCTCCGATCGCGACTGCCCCGGCGTGCGATGCGGACCGCTCGGCGCGTGTGAGGACGACCTCGGCGCCGAGATCTATCGCGTGCCCGAGGGCGCGGTCACGGGCAGCGACTTCCTCTACGTGCTCGGCTGGAGCGACGACTCCGTCACGCAGGGTCTCTTGGTCGAGGTGCGCGACGCGCGCGGGGAGACGCTGCTCGTGTCGGGCGACGACGCGTGGGAGGCCTGCGCGACGCGACAGGACTTCGACTCGGGCTCGGGCGGACCGAGCGACGACGAGGTCGCGTTCTGGCTCGAGCGCTGCGACCGCGAGGGGTGGTTCACGAGCGGCGGATCGACCGGCGGGCCCGGGCTCTCCGTCGGTGAGGCCAACGACGCCGTGGGCGGCGACTTCCCGCCCGTGTGCGGTGCGCCCACCGCCGATGCCATCTCACCCCGCGCCCGCTGGATGTGGTTCGACGACGATCGCGGCGACGGCCGCTCGGCGTTCACGTCGGCGCAGAGCGAGTTCCAGATCTTCCGCATCTCGACGCGCGCGATCCTCGCGCGCTGATCGACTCGATCACGGCGCTGCGTCGGGCTGCACGCGGACGCGCACGGTGAAGAGCACGCTCCCACCCTCGGCGCGGAGGGCCTGCACGCGATCACGGAACGCGTCCTCGAGGCACACGCCGAGCGCGCGATCTTCTTCGCGCTCTGAGGTCGCGAGGATCGTCGAGCTGCTCTCGCCGACCGTGACCGCGAGCACGAGCTCGACGACTTCGCTCGACGTGCACGCGGCCGCGCTCTCGGTGTCCGCGAGGATCGCGAGGAGCAGGTTCGTGTCGAAGATTCCGTCGCCGGCTTCGGTTCTGTCGTCCCAGCCGGGCGCGACGTAGTGAGCGACGGCGCGCGCGGTCTCGGTGCGCTCGCTCGCGGGCGGCGACTCGACGGCCGTGGCGCCGCAGCCCGCGCAGATCACCAGTGGGAGGATCGACATGAACGAAGAGTGGATGGACACGTGACGATGATCGTCTCCGACGAGGCCGCGCACAATCCGCGCGGCCCTCGCCATCAGGCCTCGAGAGGCTGCGTGACGGCGGCCGGTCGTGTCTCGGTCGCGTCGTAGCCGCGGAAGATCCACAGCGCTGCGATCACGAGCACCGTCGTGGGTACTGCGAAGAGGAGCTTCAGGCCGAACACCACCTCGGCGCTCGGCGCGACGTGCTCTTCGTAGCCGATCAGCGTGAGGCCGATGCCCACGCCCGCCGACGCACCGGCCACCGCGAGCTTCTTCGTGAACGCGGCGAAGCCCGCGAAGAGGCCCTCGCGACGCTCACCGTGGCGCTGCGCGTCGAGATCCGTCACGTCCGCCGTGAGCGCGGAGAGCAACATCCAGAAGCCCACGTTCGCGACGCCCGAGAAGATCATGACGAGCGCGAGCGCGAGGTGATCGCCGGGGCCCACGAGGAACACGCTGCCGAACGCGAGCGCCGACGTGGCGAGGCCCATGCGAAACGCGTACGCCTTGCCGAAGCGCGCGACGACGCGCGTCCACAGCGGGTAGCTCGCGATCGCAGCCACCGCGTTGATGACGAACGCGCCTAGGTGGATCGCGGGATCGCTCTCCTCCATCACGTGCTCGAGCACGTAGAGCACCAGCGCGTTCACGAACGCGAGCGCGATCGCGCCGAGCGCCGCCGCACCGAGCAGCGCGCGGAAGGGCGCGTTGTCCGAGAGCGCGCGCACGATCTCGCGCATGGGCATCTCACGCGGCGCAGGGACGTTCGTGTCTTCCCTCGTTCCGATCCACGTCAGCACGAGCGCACCGAACGCCAGGATCGCGAGGATCGCGCCCGCCGCGCCGAAGCCGCGTCGCGCGAGCGAGACGTCGGCGCCTTCCTCCGCCGCGCCCATCGCCATGAGGAGCGCGATCGGCAAGAGGAGCCCGACGAGATCGCCCACGTTGCCGAGCTGCTCGCGACGCGCGGCGAGGCCCGTGCGCTCGCCCGGCGTCTTGCCGAGCTCGGGCAGGAGCGAGAGCACCGGCACTTGCACCATCGTGCGCGCCGTGAAGAGCACGACGAGCGAGATCGTGAACCACGCCGCGAGCGCGCCGTCGTGCAGCTCCGCGGGAGGACACAGCAGCGCGAAGAACGAGAGCGCCACGGGCAGCGCGCCCGCGATCACGTACGGACGACGACGACCGAACGCGCTCCGCGTGCGATCGGAGAGGCGGCCCATCATCACGCTCGCGATCGCGTCCCAGCCGAGCGCGACGGCGAGGCCTGCGCTCACCCACAGCGGCGCGAGACCGACGACGTCCGTGTAGAACATGAAGAGGTGCACGCCGAGGCACGTGCCCATCAGGTTGTCGGCGAAGCCCGAGAGACCGAACGCGTTGGTTTCCCGCGCCTTCGGCGCTCGATGCGGGGGCTCGACCCCCGCACCCCCATCGCTCGTCGTCGCTTCGCTCCTCCGTCGCTCGCGCCTCAAGGGGGCTTCGCCCCCGCCGGCAGGCTCCCCGGAGAGTGCGCGCCGATTCTCGTTCTGTCCCTGGGCTTCCATCACAGACCTCCGAGGTCGTAGTCGACGGCCACGCCGCCGAGGATCGTGGGCTCACCCGCGCGGATCGCGTGGTGCGTGAACATGCCGCCGCGCACCCACACGGTGAGGTGCTCGATCGACGGCGCGACGTGCGACCACTCGAGCATCACGATCGGGCCGACCTGATGTCCGACGTAGCCCGACGCCGGCACGTGCCGGAGGTCGTCGTACGCGCCGACTCGCACGATCAGATCGCTCTCGGCGCGCACGTCGACCGCGAGCAGCGCCTCGTTCGTGAGCACGAGATCTTCGCGCGCGAGCACGAGGTCGTAGCGCATCGAGGTGTAGTGAGACGCGGTGCCGAGCGACACGAAGTAGAGGCCCGTCTCGCTCGCGGCGATCACGCGCACACGCTCGTCGATGTCGATCGCGCCCTGGAGCGTCGCGCTGCCGCCAGCGTAGAGGCCGTTCGCCGAGCCCGCCTGATCTGCAGGCAGGTTCGAGGAATTCACGTCGGCGTCGTAGCCCGACACCGCGTAGTGCCCCGCGCCGTCCATGCCGATGGGCCACACGGTCGCGCCCATGACCTCGCCCTTGAGCACGAGGAACGAGAAGGGCGCGAGCTCGAGGAAGCCGCCGCCGATGGCGTACACGGGCGAGACGAACGAGGTCGCGCCGAGCTGCCAGTGCGCACCGTCGAAGAACATGTCGTCTTGATCGCCGATCTCGCCGCGCACCGAGACGTCGAGGCGATGCTCGGCGCCCATCGGGTTGAGGAGCGCTGCGACGCGCTCGTGCGCGACGACGTGAACGGTGCTGTGGGGAGCCGTCGTCTCCGCCGTCGCGGGCGCGGGGACCTCCGTCTCGACCGCCGCCGTCTCGACAGCCTCTTGAGCGAGGGCGGTCCTCGACAGGCTCACGAGCCCGAGGGCGAGGAGCGGCAGGCGTGCATGCATCGTGTCCATGCACATCGCCTCAGCAGGAGGTCTGCCACGCGATGGAGACCTCGCTTCGCCTGCGAAACAGGGCGATCGGCGAGCCGAGTGTGCAGCGCGCTGCACGGTCGCTGCGTGCGGCGAGCGGCGCGATGCACATCGCTCTCGGCGTGGCGTGCTGGGTCGGTCTCGCGGACCCTCCCCAACCCCTCCCTGCGGGAGGGGCTTTCTGTCGTCGGGCTGGAAGTGTCTGTGCGTCGGCACGAGCGCTGCAGTCATTCCACTCATGACCCCGCGCCCCACCGATCGTTCGTACCGCCTGTGGATGCTCTCGCTGCGCGTGCTCGCGCGCGTGCTCCTTCACCTCGGCTACCGACTGCGCGTCGAGGGGCTCGAGCACGTACCGCGCGAGGGCGGCGTGCTCGTCGTCTCGAACCACACGGCGTTCCACGACTGGCTCTTCGTGGGCGCGGCGCTGCGTCGTCCTGCGCGCTTCGTGATGCACCAGCACCACCACCAGTACCCGCTCTTGCGTGCGTTCTTCGGCGCGAGCCGTGTGATCCCGATCGCGCCGAACAAGGGAGATCCGTCGCGCCTCGCGGCCGCGATGGACGCGATCGATCGCGCGCTCGCCGAAGGAGAGCTCGTCGTGATCTTCCCCGAGGGCACGATGAGCCCCGACGGGCGTCTGTCGCCCATCCGCCCCGGCTTCGAGCGCATCGTAGGCAAGCAACCGGTGCCCACGGTGCCGGTGATCGTCGACGGTCTCTTCGGCAGCACGTTCAGCCGCGCCCACGGCGCGCCGATGTCGAAGTGGTCGGGACGCGTGCGCGCACCCGTGACAGTGCGCTTCGGCGAGGCGATCACGCCCGAGCGCGTGGACGTCGCGACGCTGGCGCGCACCTTCGCGAAGCTCGGAGGCCAATCGCTCGGCGACGAAGCCACGGCGCAGCTCGCTCAGGCGGCGTAGCCGAGAACGCGAGACGGCCGCGGATTAGGCTCATTCCTGTCGTTCGCGGGACGAAGCGCGAGTCCGTTCTGGGTCGGGCGGGGGCTCGTCCCCCGCCGCTGCGCGAGGCTGATGCGGATGGCTGTCGGGCGATGGGTTGGAGCAGAGGAGAA